>NZ_KB893739.1 GCF_000374165.1 Parafrankia elaeagni | reverse complement strand
CGTCCGGCGCCAGGTAGTACGCCGGGCGCTTTTCCCCCCTCCGACGGATGGCCCGTGTCCTGGCCGCGGTGACCGCTGAGATCGCCGAACACGTCCTACCGGAACGTCACCGCTCCAACCCCCGCGTCGTCCGCCGGGCCAACCGCACCCCGTTCCCCACCAAGAAGCCGATCGACAGACACCTCACAGGACCACCGCCCTCGGTCGTCACAGTACTGACCCGAACCTAAAGTTCCTGGTATTGGGCCGTGGCTGGGCGCGTCCGCCGCTCACGCTACGAGCACGCCGAGGGCCTGAGCCTGCAGCAGGCGCAGCGCGACCTTCGTGATCTCACCACGGCACAGGTCCTGGAACCGGTCGGCCGAACCCGCGCCCGCTACTACACGGCCGGCCCCGCTTCCCACTGCTGGTGCTCGACGTCGCACGCACGCCCATGACCTTGAGGAACCCGTACACCAGCTGACAAGCAACCCTCGGGCCCGCCGAGGCCCGATCGGTGGTCACGGCCGCGTCAGCGTTTGAAGCTTCCTCGGCTGTCGCCGTCTTCGCCCTCGAAGGCGCGTCCAAAGCTGCTGGCATGGCGGGGAAGATCTGTCCGCGCAATACGCGGATCGGTGCCCCCGGTAGGAATCGAACCTACGACCTACCGCTTAGGAGTGCCACGGTGGCACGTACGGCGGCCTTCATGACGGTTCGCGACGCAGCCAGGATAATGCCACCGCGTGGTCCCGAACGCGGCTGAACCGCCCTGAACGAGACCAGAACTGAGACCATGCAGCCCACGCGGCCTGTCTTCCACCCCTCGGACTTGGAGATCATCGGTAGCTTGTCCGCCGGTATCCGTGGACGTCCGATGCTGTTCGCGGGTTTGGCTGTTGCGCTGGCTGCCAGCTTCAGATTCGCGCCGGCTCGGGCCTGCGGACACCTCATGTCCGCAGGCAGATCTGTTCCCGACCAGCGAAGTCAGATGCCAGACGTTGACCGGAATGATACGTATGGTGCGCCAGGGGTAGCGAGTTCGGCGCTTAGTACCACGGCTCTCATCTTGGCCGACCTTCTATCCACCATGCAGATATACTTCTAGTCTGCACTCGCATAAATCCGATTAGCGTCCAACCGGATTCGTTGTTCCATAGCTCCGCATTTGCAAGGGCAAGAGTTTCTCGTGACGAATGGTAGTCCAAGTAGTCGTCAACGAGATCGGATGGAATCTTGTCGAGATCCACACCTCCTCGCCGATTTTTGACGCTCTCATCTAGACTTTCCAGCGCCTCTCCCACGGACTTTCTTGTTTCTTTGGACTCGGTAACAATTCTCTCGAAAAGTCCCGCGAACGCTTCCTGGAAAACTCTTCTTAGGTCGGCCGATCCACCCAATTCTTCACCGTTCACTACAAAAGTGGCAGCACCCACCACATCCATTATAGTGCCATCGAGACCTTTTGCCCACTCGATGGTCGGGATGAGATTTCCTCGTATTCTAGATCCGTGAACTAGCATGCCAAGGGGGAGTGGAAAGTTGAAAGAGGTTCCATCGGCAAAGATATCGGTTATGAACTCGAGTTGATGATCGGTTTCAGGTAGAACGCTTAGAATTGCTTTAATGATCCGCTCGGTTGAATCTGTACTCATAGCATCGCCCGTCGAACACTAGTAGAATCGCGAACGGCGGCTTTGATCTGCCTTCTAATATCTAGAGAATAGTCAACCGAAGGAATGAATCTCACCGTAGACTCGGTGGCTTTAGACTCAAATTCCTCTCTGTCGAGATTCTCGATTATCCATTCTCGAATTAGAGCACTCGGCGCTTTTCCGAGGCGCGCCGCGACGACTCTGAGCATTTCGATACGATCCACAGGAACTCGCACGCTGTATACCTGAGAGGGGCTTTCGGGCTGCCTATTTGCCCGCTGTAGGTTCTTAGGGGCCTTTTCTCTCTCTTGCTCGGAAGACTCGGCCTCTTCCGCCAGAAAAGCTTTAATGTCCCTAGTCACTAGTCCTCCTCGTATGCGGCTCGATGGCTCCTGTTAGCAGACCAGGCGTTCGCCCCCCACCAGTGTCCTGCTACTGGCTCTTCTTTGGGGACTAGTATGACTGTCAGAATTCGACCTACGCTGTCCCCTGGGCGGGGCGGCGCAGATGGCGATCTACCAATTACGAGCACACTTTCACCTTTCTTGCTACTTTCGTTTGGCCCCACCATCCTTCGTGGATCACTGAGTGCTTCCGTCGCCCATTCGGGCTCTACATTAAACTCATTTGGACCCTTTCGCGCAGATCGAGTTCTTATGTACTCGGCGCGATGCTCCCAGTCGACTTCGACGAAAACAAGATCGGCATAGGGGATGCCGTCGAAGTGATCGTCTGTCGCGCGCATCGTCCAAGCGTATTACGAGCGTCCTACGCTGCGGCGGTGATGTCCACCCCAGCAGTCACGATCAGGCGGCGACGCGGCCGACGAGCCGCCCGGCCCGCGGTCATGGGGCCTCGACCTGCCCTCGGGAGGAGGGAGCTCGGCAGCGTGGAGATTGATCTCCACGCTGGCTACTCAGCCCGTGTGCGTCGAACTTGAACGCGAGACCCGGTGCGGGCATCCCGAGGTGAGCCGCACAATTAGTGCTAGATGGTCAAATATGTGCGACTGGAGCTACTGTGACGGTGGGGTCGCGGTACAACAAGGCTGGCCGGTGCATGAGTGCGGGCAGAGCACGGCGAACCCCTGAGCGACTTGAGAGGGGATCGACCGATGGATGATGTTGCTGCCGGGCTGCGGGAGCCGCGTTACCGACCTCGGGAGGGCTTCCGTGTCTGGGCCGGGCAGATCGATGGGGCAGTAGAGGTCTACGCGGACACCGGAGTGACTGCTGAGCAGCTCACGAACGCGCTGGCTCTGTACGTTCGGGGTAGCGCTCGGCTGGTCGAAGTCGAGGCGCCGGATCGCGCTGACGGAGCGAATCTCTTTCGGTTCCGCCTTCCGCCCGAATTGCACCAGAAGGGCGGAGATTCGACGACCAGCCCGAACGTGTGCGAATCATGAGCAATTCTGAAATTCCTCCCGTTCCTCGCCGCGCACTGTTGCCGCTGCGGTGGGGCCGCGGTCGCGAGCCATCCTCCGCCGGGATGCCCGCCGCATCAGAGCAACCCGACCGGTATCCGCCCCTTGTCGGTGGCCTGGTCCTCAACGGCGACGGCGAGCCCATCGAGGTTGTGGCGCCGTTTGCGGGACCATCGGCGCTCGCCGCGTGGATGGAACTTCGCGGCATCACGCGCTACCGAGTCCTGGTGGCCCATCTGCCGGGTGCGGTCGTGCCGCGCGAATCGGCCGACCCTACGTAGTCGAGTCGCACTAAAAGTACGGGGTGGTTGCGGGAATGCGACCTGTGGGAGGATCGTTGGACTCGTGACGTCCACCCACAGGAAGAGGATCTATGTTCGGCTTGGTGGTCCGGTTCAGTCTGCGGCCTGGTGGCGCCGAGGGTTTCGATCGGCTGGTGGCCCGGACGTTGCCGCTCATCGTGTCATCCGAGCCAGGGACCTTGCTGTATCTGACGCACACCGTGGACGGCGATCCTGGCGCCAGGATCTTCTACGAGGTGTATCGGGACCGGGCGGCGTTCGACGAGCACGAGCGCCAGGACCACGTTCGGGCCTTCCTCGCGGCCCGTGAGGAGTTCCTTTCCGGGCCGCCGCGGGTTGAGTTCGTGACGGTGGCCGATGGCAAGGGCATGCCGGCCGGTGCGCCATGACGGATCCGCTTCCCACGCTCGGTGAAAGGGTCGCTTTCTACCGCAAGCGGCGCGGATTGTCCCAAGTCGAACTTGGTCGGCTGATCGGTCGGTCGGAGAGTTGGGTTTCGCAGGTTGAGCGGAACACTCGCAAGGTTGACCGCCTGTCGGTGCTCGCTCAGGTTGCCGAGGTACTCGACATTCCGGTGTCGGATCTCGCGCCCGACGCGCCGACGGAGCCTGTCGAGGCTGATGCCGAGTCGTGGCGAACCTTGCTTCGTCTCGCGCTGACGGGTCATCCGGCGTTGCCGTTGCTGTTCTCGGAGGCGACGACAGATGTGCCGTCCGCGCGGGATGCCCAGGAGCGGGCGGACGACGCCTGGTCGTTGGTCCATGCGTCCCGTTACACCGATGCGGGTCCGGCGCTCGTGCCGCTCATCGGTG
The DNA here is from genome assembly GCF_000374165.1 of Parafrankia elaeagni. Taxonomy (GTDB): domain Bacteria; phylum Actinomycetota; class Actinomycetes; order Frankiales; family Frankiaceae; genus Parafrankia; species Parafrankia elaeagni. Next base: position 237,194 of record NZ_KB893739.1, on the reverse strand, counting down.
AGCTGGAGTCCGCGGTTCGCTCCGCTCCGCCGGATCAGCGTCCGGCGGTCGCTCGGGTTCTGGCCGGTGTGTACCAGGCGGTCACGGAGCTGTTCGTCAAGGTCGGTGACATCGAGGTCGCGTGGCTGGCCGCGGACCGGGCGCTGTTCGCGGCGGAACGCGCCGGGAACCGGGGCCTGGTGGCCGCCGGCCACCACCGCCTTGCGCACACGTTCCTGAGCGCTGGTCGTTACCAGCAAGCTCGGCACGCGGCCACGGTGGCCGCTGACGCGCTTCGCTCCGGCCCGCCGGGGCTGGGAGTCGAGGGGCAGTCCGCGTTGGGTGCGCTGTGTCTGGTCCGGTCGATCATCTGTGCCCGCTCCGGTGACCGGGGCGGGGCCTGGCAGGCGATCGGGGAGGCTGAAACGCTCGCCGGTGTCGTGGGTACGGGTCGGAACGACTTCAACCTTGAGTTCGGTCCGGCGAACGTCGCGCTGCATGCGGTCGCGGTCGCGGTGGAGCTGGGCGACGCTGGCGACGCGCTTGACCGTGCCGGTCGTGTGGACACGGCCGGGCTGTCGGCTGAACGGCGTTCGCGCTTCCTGGTGGACGTGGCCCGTGCGCACGCCCAGCGCCGTGACCGCGGGGATGCGATCGCCGCGCTTCTGGAGGCTGAGCGCATCGCGCCCGAGCAGATCCGAGACCACCCAAAAGTCCGCGTCCTGGTCCGAGACCTGCTCCAGGATCCCGGATGGCGCTCTGACCAGGACCTCCGCGGCTTGGCGGACCGGTGCGGGGTAGTCGCCTAGGCGACCCGCACAGAAAGTACTAGACAACACTCAGAGTACGACTCATACTTTGAGTGCGGGTTGGCGGCGCCACCGGCGCCGCCTTCGCCGTTTCTGGGACGACTCCACCGCCCCGGAACGAGCGGACCCCGACGCGGTGACTCCACCACCGGCCGGGGTCCTGGCCCGACCTGTCTAGGAGGTCAGACCGCTATGAAGCATGCCCTGATGTCGCCGCCGTCGGCGGACACCCTGACGGACGCGACGATCCGCGAGATGGAGCGGATCGCCCGTGAGCTGATCGGGCGGGGTGGGAAGTGACCGCCCTCGCGGTCATCGCCGCGCCGAAGCTGACCACCCCGGCGCCGGCGGGCCCGTTTCCGTCCGCGCTGCGCCTGACCGCTGACTTGGTCGACCAGATGTGCACGACCGACCCGGACGTCCGGGTGTCAGTCAGTGCGTCGGAGAGCCACGCGGCGGACCGGCCCGAGGTCGGTTTCCTGTTCCACGGGAACGATCGACAGGCGCTGGCGTCGCTGTCCGGCGCCACCTTCTCCTTCGACGTCCCGGTGACCGTCTCCGACCCGTCGCCGAGCCTCAACGGCGGGGTGTGGGTCGGCGGGTTCGTGGTCCGCGACGGGGTCAAGATCTCGTTCCGGATCATCCTGCATGACCCGGAGGTCATCACCGCCGCCCGGCAGACGTTCTCCGACGGCACCGGGGGCTGGTGATGGCCGACCCTGTCGAGCGGGAGCCATCGGCCCGGGAGCTGGCGGCAATCGAGCGGGAGTGGCCGCTGATCGCTGCCGACCTCGCCGTCCTCGACGCCGAGATCACCATCCTCGATACCGATGCCGCTGGGCAGGTCTCCGACCTCGCCTGGCGGCGCCTGGCCCACGCCCACGCGCAAGCCCGCACCGCCCGCCCACTGTCCGCCCGCCCTCGCCGACCCCGCGTTCGGCGCACCGCCTGAGCAGGAGGTGACATCCCATGGCCACCATCAACCCCGACCAGCTCCGCCGTGTCGGCCGTGCCCTCGACGGTGCGCTGTGGCTGGTCGCTCTGCTGGTCGGGGCGTACTCGCTGGCCAACGTGCACAGCGTTGCCATCGGGCATCACACCGACGATCCGCAGGCGTGGCTGTTGGCGCCGATCGTCGACCTTGCGCTGTTCGCGGGGATCACCGCCGACAGCGTTCTTGCCCGCCATGGCCTGCACCCCACCCGGTGGGGCACCGGCCTGCGCTGGTTCTGCGGCCTGGCGACCTGGACCCTCAACGTCTGGGACGCCGCCGCAAGCCTCGACGCCGGGGCGATCGTCGCGCATTCGGTGCCGCCGGTCGTGCTGATCCTGCTCGCCGAAGCCGCGCCCCGCTACCGCCACCAGTTCGCCACCCTCACCACCACCGTGCCGCCGATCGACGTGCCGGCACCCGCCTTCACCCCTGCGACCGGCCCTGCTCTTTCAACTCCGGCCACCGCCCCGGCCGCCATTCCCGGTCCGCGGACCAAGGAGGTTTCGGTACGCCGTACCGGTACTTCTGCCCGGCGCCGTACTGGCACGGCGAGCAAGCCCCGTACCGCCCGGCGCACCGACGCCGATTTGATCGCCGCCCTCACCGATGTGCCGCGTGATCCGGACGGCACCGTTCCGGTGCGCCGTGCCGCCGCCGCGCTCGGCTGTGGCCCGGACCGCGCCCGCCGGCTGCTCACCACGCAAGGACTGCTCCGGCCCCGCACCACCGAAACCCTGACCGCCCCGACGCCGGTACTCACCGCCGTCTGACCCGACCAGCTCTGCCCGGGGCGCGGCGACCGTCTCGCCAAAGTCACCCGCCGCGCCCCGGCCCTCCCCGCAAGGAGGCAGGACCATCTGACCACCACCGACCCGTTCCCGCCGCCGGACCCGGATGGCTGGACCCCCGACCTCACCGGCTTCGACCTCACGCCCGGTGCAGCGGAGGTCGTCGACCTCGACAAGGCCCGGACCCGCCGCACCGACACCGACCAGCCCGACACCGACGAGGTCACCGACGGCGACAGTGAAGCGGACGAGGATGCCGAGTCGCTGACCGCCCGCCCGGAGCAGGTCGGGCCGCCGGTCGACCCACCCGACCACGACAACCCCCGGCCGGTCGGTGGGCAGCGTCGGGCGCCGATCCTGCCCGCGTGGGCGCACTCCCGCGCCGACATCACCGCGACCGCCCGGCACGCCGCGGGCAACGCCGGCTACGTCGCCCGGTTCCATGCGGTGCGGACGCCGAAGTACGCGGCGAAGGTCGCCGTGTGGGCGCCCATCGGGTTCCTGCGCACCATCGCCCGGCTGCTGCGCTGGGCCACCGCCGAAGAGGGCAACTGGGGTCTGCGCCAGGACGCCGCCCGCCGCAACGACCCGGAGACGTGGCTGAAGCTGGACCGTCAGCGTCAGCGGCAGACCTCGACACGGTGGCCGGTCCTGATCGGCGGGGCCCTCGCCGCGCTGGTCGTCGCCGCGATGGTGTGGTTCGGGCCGACCCCGGCGCCGGTGCGCTGGCTGGTGTTCCTGGCCGTGGTCGTGGCCTGCGCCCGGCTGGGACGTCCGGCGGACCGGCCGATCACCGACCGCGTCGCCACCGGTGAGACCTACCGCAAGCTGACCGCCGAACTCGTGCGCCGCGCGCTGACGTCGCTGGGGATCGCGGGGATCAACTCCGCGGTGGCGAAGAACCCCGGCGCCATCTCGTTCCCGGTGGAGATCCACCGCGACGGTCCCGGCCACCTGGCCATCGTCGACCTGCCCTACGGGGTCGAAGCAGGGGAGGTCATCGCCCGGCGCGGCCGGTTGGCGTCCGGTCTGCGGCTGCCGTTGGACCAGGTGTGGCCCGACCCCGCGCCCGGTCACACGGGACGGTTGGCGCTGTGGGTGGGCTACCAGCCCGCGTCCGCGATGCGTCAACCCGCCTGGCCGTTGGCCCGTGCCGGGCAGGTGGACGTGTTCCAGCCGTTCGCGTTCGCGACCACCCCGCGGATGACCACGGTCGTCGTATCGCTGATGTCGCGGAACTGGCTGTTCGGCGGACAGCCCGGGTCCGGCAAGACGTTCGCGTTGCGGCTGCTCGTGCTCGCCGCCGCGCTGGACCCGCGGGTGGAGATCCGGGGCTACGAGCTGAAGGGAGTGGGTGACTTCGCGCCGGCGGCGCCGGTGATGACGGAGTACGGCAACGGGTTCGATGACGACACGTTGGAAGCCTGCGCGGCGATGCTGAAGTGGCTGTACGACGAGTGCCGCCGCCGGTCGGAACGGATCGCGTTCTACGCCGCCGCGGGCAAGGCTCCGGAGAACAAGGTGACACCGGAACTGGCGTCGCTGAAAGGGTCCGGGCTGCATCCGCTGGTGGTGTGGATCGACGAAGCACAGGAGCTGTTCCGGTCGCAGTGGGGCAAGGACGCCGCCGAGTACGCGGAGAAGTGCATCAAGCTCGGCCGCGCCCTGGGTGTGATCCTCATGCTCGGCACGCAGATCCCGGACAAGGACAGCCTGCCGACCGGGATCACCCGCAACGTCAACAGCCGCTACTGCCTGTCGGTGGCCGACCAGACCGCGAACGACATGATCCTCGGAACCTCGGCCTACAAGAACGGCTACCGGGCGACCGTCTTCGAACCTGTGGTTCAGGCCGGGTGGGGCATCCTCGCCGGCTTCGGGAAGCCGCAGGCGAACCGCTCCTACTACGTCGACGGCGACCAGGCAGACCGGATCATCGCCCGCGCTGTCGAGCTGCGCGCCGGAGCGGGCACCCTGCCGACCCCGGCGGAGCAGACCCGCACCACCGCCCCGGCCGCCGATGTGGTCGCCGACGTCGCCGCGGTCTGGCCAGCCGGTGAGGACAAGACGTGGAACGAGACCCTGTGCGCCCGCCTGGCAGACCTACGCCCCGACGTCTACGGCGGATGGGAGTCCGCACAGCTCACCGCCGCACTCAAGCCACACGCCATCACCCCCGTCGACGTCGGCCGCCGCATCGCCGGTAAGGCCGTCACCCGACGCGGGATCTCCCACGCGGCGATCCTCGCCGTAGTCGCCGAGCGTGACCGAAAGCGGCGGGCCGACTAGCCGCCGGAGGACTGCTAGCGCTAGCGGACACCCCTGCTAGCGCTAGCAGATCCCCTAGCACCCCACACTCACCCTGGCCAGGGCTTTAGCAGATAGCAGCCCACGGCCAACCGCGCCCGAAAACTCCCAAAGGAGCGGTTTGTGACCCCCATTGCCGCGCTGCTAGCCGCCCTCTCCCTACTCCTCATTGTCGTCACTTTCTGTTACATCCTGCTGTGCTGGGTCCGGCCGTTCGGTGCCTGCCCGCACTGCCACGGCACCGCCCGCACCGAGAGCCGCTTCACCCGCCGCACTCGCCCGTGCCGGCACTGCGACCACACCGGTTTGCGCCTACGCGCCGGCCGCCGCGCCTACAACACGCTCCGCCGGCTCCTGCCCTGACACCACCCCAGGGGACCCGCCATGACCGTCCTGCTCACCCTCGCCGCCCTCGCGCTGCTCCTGCTCGTCCGGCCCGCACGGATCGCCCTCGACGCGATGGGCCGCGTGGTCCGGGCCATCCGTCGGCCCGCCGCCGCGCTGGCCCTGCTCGCCCTCGCCGCTCGCGTCCCCGGAGCGGTCGGCCACGCCGCGACGACCAGCCTCTACACCCTCGCCGCCGTCGCCGCCCTGGCCGCGGCTGTCGTCCTGACCGCAATCGTGCTGCGCCTGCGCGCGTCCGCCTGACCGGAAGGAGCCCTACCCGTGGCTAACGAGACCCCGCTGACCGTCGTCGGGAACCTCACCGCGGACCCGGAGCTGAAGTTCACCCCGGCCGGGGTGGCGATGTGCCGGTTCACCGTCGCGTCCACTCCGCGCCGCTTCGACAAGACCACCAACCAGTGGGCCGACGGCGACCCGATGTTCCTGACCTGCACCGCCTGGCGGGCCGCCGCCGAGCACGCCGCCGACTCGCTGGCCAAGGGCATCCGGGTCATCGTCACCGGCCGCCTGCGTCAGCACCACTGGACCACCGACGCCGGAGAGCACCGGTCGATGTTCGGCCTGGACGTCGACGAGGTCGGCCCGTCGCTGCTGTTCACGACCGCCACCGTCACCCGCACCGCCCGTGGCGCCGCCCGACAGGCCGATGACGCCTGGTCCACCGCCACCCCGGCCCGCATTGGCGGGGGCGCCGGTGACCGGACGGAGCAGGGCTACAGCGAGGAACCGCCGTTCTAGACCCGCCCCGCCCACGGCGGCAGAGCAGGGGGCAGGCCTGGCCGGACCCCGGACGGCCTGCCCCCGCACCGGCCCCATCCCCTGAAAGGAGTCCCGTTCCATGACCACGATCGCGTCCGGCATGCTCGCCGTCGCGCTCAACGCCGCGTTCCGTGGCTGGCACGTCCTCCCACTGCGCCCCGGCCGGAAGATCCCTCTCGCCCACGATGCCGACCACTGTCCCCGTACCGGCCCCTGCTCCGACGGGCACCGCACGTGGGAGCAGCGCGCGACCCGCGACCTGGAGCAGGTCGAAGCGCACTGGTCGGCCCACCCGCACCACGGGGTGGGGATCGCGACCGGCCCGTCCGGGCTGGTCGTGGTCGACCTCGACACCCCTAAGCCCGGCGACCCGCCGTTGCCCGCCGCCTGGCAGACCGAAAAGGTCCGCACCGGCGCCGATGTCCTGACGTTCCTGGCCCGGCGCGCCGGGGTGGAGATCCCCCGGACGTACATGGTGCGCACCGGCCGCGGGGGCTGGCACCTGTACTACGCCGCCCCGGCCGGCGCCCGGATCGGCAACACCAGCCGGACTCTCGGCCCGTGGATCGACACCCGCGGATGGGGCGGACAGGTCGTCGCCGCCGGCACGGCCGTGGCCGGACGCACCTACACGACCGTCCGGGACCTTCCCATCGCCCCGCTGCCCCCCGCCCTGTTTCAGCCCTTGGTCACCCCGCCCCGACCCGCGCCTCGGCCGGTACGGGTGGCCCTGCCCGCCGGGCGCCGTACTGCCTATCTCCGGGCCGCGGTCGGCCGCCAACTCGCCTACATCACCGACGCCAGCACCGGCACCCGGAACACCGCCCTCTACCGCTCCGCCGTGGCCCTGGGCCAACTCGCCGCCGGTGGCGCGCTCACCGACACCGAGGTCACCGACATGCTGAAACAGGCTGCCGAAATCCACATCGGCACCGACGGATTCACCTGGGCCAGCGCCGACGCGACGATCCGTTCCGGTCTGCGCGCCGGTGCGGCCCGACCCCGGCGGATACCCGCATGACCCCCCGCCCGCCGGCCGACGGTGCCGCCATCCTCGACGCGCTCCGGGCCGCGCTCGTGCGGTACGTCGTCCTGCCCTCGCTGCAGGCCACCGATGCCGTGGTGCTGTGGATTGCCGCCACCCATGCCCAACCCGCGTGGGCGCACGCGCCCCGCCTGGTCATCCGGGCACCGGAGAAGCGGTGCGGGAAATCCCGGCTGCTCGACGTCGTCGAAGCCACCTGCCACAACCCGCTCATCACCGTGAACGCCTCCACTGCCGCCATCTACCGGTCGATCGACGACGACCCACCGACGCTGCTCGTGGACGAAGCCGACACGGTTTTCGGCGGGAAGTCCGCGGACACCAACGAGGATCTGCGTGGACTGCTCAATGCCGGTCACCAGCGCAACCGGCCCGCTCTGCGGTGGGACAACGTCGGCCGCCAACTGGAACGCTGCCCGACGTTCGCCATGGCCGCACTCGCCGGAATCGGCGCCATGCCCGACACCATCGAAGACCGCGCCGTCGTCATCCGCATGCGCCGCCGCATGCCTGGAGAGACCGTCTCCCCCTACCGGCACCGCCGCGACCGGCCGACCCTGCGCACCATCGCCGAAAGCCTCTCCGCCTGGCTCCGCCCCGACCTCGCCGCACTGGAACAAGCCGAACCCGCCATGCCCGTTGAGGACCGGGCCGCCGACACCTGGGAACCACTGTTCGCCGTCGCCGAGCACGCCGGTGGCCCCTGGCCCGACCGGGCACGCCGCGCGGTCGACGTCCTGACCGCCGAAGCGGACGAGGGGGAGGAGACCTCCCTACGGGTCCGGCTCCTGCTCGACTGCCGCCGCGCGTTCGGCCCGGACACCGAACTGCCCACCGCCCGACTACTCCAGCGGCTCAACGGCGACCCGGAAGCGCCCTGGGCGGAACAGGGCCCGGCCGGTCTGACCGGCCGCCGGTTGGCTGTCCTGCTCCGCGACTACGGCATCCGCTCCGCGAACATCCGCTTCCCGGACGGCAGTCAGGCCAAGGGCTACGAACGCGCCGCGTTCATCGACGCATGGGCCCGCTACTGCCCACCCGAAGACCTCCCGGCGGACGTCACGTCCCATCCGTCCCAAGCGTCCCCGCGCTGGTCAGGCCGGGACGGATACCCGCCCTGGGACGGATCGATCCGTCCCACCACCGCCATCCGTCCCGGCCTGACCAGCGTCGGGACGCTTGGGACGAGTGGGACGGATACCCCGCCGGCACCCACCACGGCGCCGGTATGACCGGCCACCCGATCCCGGCGCGCGCTCCGCCTGACGGCAGGCCAGACCCGCCGCCCTCCGTCGCCGCTCTGCCCCGGGAGCCCAGACCATGCCCGCCGCCCCGACCACGGTCCTCCTCACCGTCGAACAGGCCGCCGCACAGCTCACGATCGGCCGCACCACCCTCTACGCCCTCATCCGCACCGGCGCGATCACGTCCGTCCGGATCGGCAAGCTCCGCCGCCTGCGCCCCGCCGACCTCGCCGCCTACACCGCCCGACTCAGCGCCTGACCCGACCCCGGGGCGCGGTGACCGTCTCGCCAACGCCACCCGCCGCGCCCCGGGGCCTCACCCCAAGGAGCCACCCGCCATGCCCCGCAAGCGCAAGGAAGGCACCCGCGCGCCGAACGGCGCCGCATCCATCTACCTCGGAACGGACGGCCGCTGGCACGGCAGGGTCACGATGGGTGTCCGCGACGACGGGCGCCCCGACCGCCGGCACGTGAACGCCAAGACCGAAGCCGAGGTTCGCCGCAAGGTCCGCGACCTGGAGAACGACCGCGACACCGGCCGCACCAACCGCCCCGGCCGGAAGCCGACGGTGGAGTCGTGGCTGTCGCACTGGCTGGAGAACATCGCCGCGCCGTCCGTCCGGCCGAAGACCTACGCCGGGTACCGGACCGCCGTCCGCCAGTACCTCATTCCCGGGTTGGGGGCACACCGCCTTGACCGGCTGGAGCCGGAGCACATCGAGAAGCTGTGGGCCAAGCTGCTGGGCAGGCTCAAGCCCGCGACCGTCCACCAGGCCCACCGGACTCTCCGTACCGCGCTGGACGAAGCGCTCAGGCGGGGACAGATCGTCAAGAATCCGGCCACGCTCGCCAAAGCGCCACGGCTGGTCGAAGAGGAGATCGAGCCGTTCACGGTGGACGAGGCGAAGCGCATCCTCGCCGTCGCGGCGGACCGCCGGAACGGCGTGCGCTTCGCGCTGGCTCTCGCACTCGGTATCCGTCAGGGCGAGGCACTCGGTCTCCAGTGGCGCGACCTCGACGCCGCGGCGGGCACGATCACCATCCGCCGGGCGATCCAGCGTCACACCTGGCGGCACGGCTGCGAAACGGCCTGCGGCAGGAAGCGGGGGGCCGACTGCCCGATGCGGCGTGGTGGCGGTCTGGTCGTGGTGGAGACGAAGTCGCGTTCCGGTCGCCGCACCATCGGCCTTCCGGCGCCGCTGGTGGCCTGGCTCAAGCTGCACCGGCAGAAACAGCAGGTGGAGCAGGAGACGGCCGCCGATCTGTGGGCCGGCGGGGGTTGGATCTTCGCTCAGCCGACCGGCCGCCCCATCGATCCGCGCGCCGACTACCAGGAATGGCGCGACCTGCTCACCGTCGCGGAGGTCCGCGCGGCGCGGTTGCACGACGCGCGACACACCGCGGCGACCATGTTGCTCGTCTTGAAGGTGCCCACCCGCGCCGTCATGGACGTCATGGGCTGGTCGCAGGCGAGCATGGCCACCCGCTACCAACACGTGCCCGCCGAGGTCCTGACCGGCATCGCCGATCTGGTCGGCGGACTGCTCTGGCTCCCGTCCGACTTGGACCGGGACGAGGGGGGCCAGGGCGAGGGAGACGACGGGCCCGGCGGAGTGCCCGTTCCGGCGCGGTAGGGAGGTACAACGAGACCAGGACTGAGACCACGTGGGCCGTCGGACATCCGGCGGCCCGCGAGGTTCGGCGTGGGGTCCGGGGCTCGGCCCCGGGGCAATATGGCGCGGGAGCTGGGGAGTAGATCCAAAAGGATCTACGAACAGGAAGATCCCGATCGCGTGCCCCCGGTAGGAATCGAACCTACGACCTACCGCTTAGGAGGCGGTCGCTCTATCCACTGAGCTACGGGGGCGTCGCCCGGCGATGTTACAAGGGCGCGGGGTGGGGTCTGACGCCAGGTGGGCGAGCCTCGACGGGCGCACGAGATCGCTCCGTGGGCCCCGGGGCCGCCCAGAAGCGGATCACGGAACCACGCAAGCCTACGCATCGGGACGCCCCGGCGGAAGTGCCATCGGCCCCCAAGGCCGGCGGGGCTGCTGGTCGGTGGCCCGGACGAGGTGAGGCGTACCAGCTGACCCGCCCGGGCGCTGCGGCTCGGGGTGGTGCGGCCGGGGGTGTTCAGCCGATCTGCTCGGCCATCTCCACGAGCTCCTTGCAGCGGGGGCAGATCGGGTAGCGCTGCGGGTCCCGCACCGGCTCGAACTTGTACCCGCACAGGGCAGTCACGCGACCCCCTTCGATGGAGGCGCGGACGATCTCCTCGCGGCGCGCGTAATGGGAGTGGTCGTCCCCCTCGTCAGTGCGGGTGTCCGACGTCTCCGGCGCGATCTGAGTGGTGCTCATACTCTTGAGTGTAGGTAATCGCTCCGGTCTCGCCGACGCACCCGCGTGGTGGAGGCCGGGCGCCGCGGGAGCGCGCGGCGCCCCGTATCGACTGGCGCCGCGGTGGCGGCACCGGGTGGCGATGCGGCGATGATGTTGGCGATGCCTGATGATGCTCGCTGTACCCCGCAGGGGGCTGGTCGTGTGCTGCTTTGGGACGGATGTCGGCTACATCACTGGTAGGTGTTGCCCGGCTACAACCCGAAGGGCCAGGTCAGAGCCTTGGTCAACAGTAGGTGCCCGAGCGGGTACCCTGGGTCGATGAGGAGTGGTTGGGCCCGTTGGTGACGGCGGGGATCAGCCATACCACACACCGACACCAGGACGCAGAGGAATGTGGCTCCTCCTGTAGGGCGTTACAGCGTACTCTGGTTGCGGACGAAGGAGACCGGTGACTGGACTGATCGACAGTACCGAGATGTACCTCCGGACCCTGTACGAGCTACGGGAGGAGGGCATCACCCCGCTGCGCGCGCGCCTGGTCGAGCGCCTTCATGTGAGTGCGCCGGCGGCCAGTGAATCGACCGCGCGGCTGGCGAACGAGGGGCTCGTGGCCCTCGCGGATGACCGGACCGTGCAGTTCACGGAGAAGGGCCTGGTCAGGGCGACCGCCGTCATGCGTAAGCACCGCCTCGCGGAGCTGCTGCTGACGAAGATCATTGGCCTTGACTGGGCACTGGTTCACAACGAGGCGTGTCGCTGGGAGCATGTGATCTCGGACGAGGTCGAGGCCCGACTGACCGTCCTTCTGGGTGATCCGAAGCGGTGCCCGTTCGGCAACGAGATCCCCACCTCGCTGGAGACGGCGGAGCCGCCAGGCGCGGCCCCGGTGAGCATGCTCACCTCCGCCGAGCGGAACGGGGGCGGTCGCAAGGCCGTCAAGGTGAGCTGGATCTCCGAGCGCCTTCAGACTGACGAGAACGCGATGCGCACGCTTCGCGACGCGTCGGTTGTTCCCGGCGCCGAGCTCTCGCTGGACGCCCGAGGTGACCGGCTGTACATCGCCAGGCCGGGCGGTGAGGCGGAGGCGGAGATCACGCGGAACACCGCGGCCCTCGTCTACGTCGACCGCTGACCTGACGGCAGGGCCCTGGCGCGCGTCTCCTCACAGCGGCCGCGCCAGGTGGCAAGTGATGTGATCACTGGTTCTGCGTCGCCGAGGTGGCCACAGCATCGTCGATCGTCAGTCGTCCTCTCAGCCTTCGCAGTCAGCTCCACCATCGGGCCGGGCCTTCGGGTTCGGCCCGATGGTTTTTCCGCAGAGGACCGTGAGATGCAGGATCTGCCTACGGAGCTCCCAGACCAGCCGGGCGCCCGGCGCGCCGGGCCCTGACCGCGAGGGTTTCCTGGGCCCGGCAGCCCGGCAGCCCGGCAGCGGCCCCTGGCACACCCGGACCGGGTGTGCCAGGGGCCGCTGCGGAGGGGATCAGGCTCCGGGGCGTACGCCGCCCTGGAAGGACGACCACCAGACGTCCTCGATGCGGATGACCTCACCGGTCCGCGGCGCGTGGATCATCTGGCCGCCGCCGATGTAGAGGCCCACGTGGTACAGGTCCGCGCCGAAGAAGACCAGGTCGCCGGGGATCAGCTCGGCGCGGGAGACGCGGCGGCCGGCCGTCCACTGGTCGCCGGTGTAGTGCGGGATCCCGACGCCGGCCTTGCCCCAGACCCACTGGGTGAGGCCGGAGCAGTCGAAGCTGTTCGGGCCTTCGCCGCCCCAGACGTAGGGCTTCCCGAGCTGGGCGTGCGCTTCCTGGACCGCGCGGGCGGCACCGCCGCTGCCCCCGGTGGGGGGTGGTGCGGCGGGCAGGACGGGGGCCGCGGCGAAGGCGGAACCTGCTGTCGCGACGAGGCCGGCCTCGCGGGTGAGACGTTCCCGTTCGGCGGCCGCCTCGCGGGCGGCCTGGGCGGCGGCGGCGGCTTCGGCGGCCTGGCGGGCCCGCAGCGCGGCCGCCTCCCGTTCGCGGGCCTCGCGTTCCAGTTCGGCATGCCGGTCGATCAGCGTGTCCAACAGGCCGTGCTGCTCGGCCGCGGAGGCCTCGAGGGCCCGGCGCTGCCCGGCCAGTGAGTCGACGAGGCGCTGGCGGCTGGCGCGGGTCTCGTCGGCGGTGTCCTTCGCTTCGGTCTGGTCGTGGCGGGCGAGGCGCAGATCGGCCTGGGCGGCCCGCTGCCGCCGGGACAGCGCGTCGACGGCGCCGGCGCGGTCGAGGGCGGTGCGGGGATCACCGGTGAGCAGGATGGAGAGCTGCTCGAGGCCGCGTGAGCGGTAGGCGGAGGTTGCGAGCCCGCGGTGCCGGGCGGCCGCGGTGCGGACGGCCGTGTCGGCGGCTTCGAGGCGTTCGCGGGCCGCGGCGGCGGCGCGGTCAGCCTCGGCGAGGCGGATGCGTTCGGCGTTGTAGCGCTCGGCGGCCACGGACATCTGGTGGCCGAGTTCGTCGATGCGTTCCCGGGTCGCCGCGATCTGCGCGGTGACGGCTCCGAGGTCGTCGTCCTGGCCACCGCTGCCCCCGCCCCCGCCGTTGCCGCTGTCGCCGCTGTCGCCACTGTCGCCGCGGGGCTGCGGGCCGGGCTCGGCCCGGGCGATTCCTGCCCCGAGCCCGGGGGCGGGCCCGGGGCCGATCCCGGTCAGGGAGGGCCCGACGGCCAGGATGCCGACCAGAGCGACGAGCGCCGGGCGCACGCTCCGTGAACCCCCGGCCGGTGTTACGGGCGCGCCGCGAGGATTCCTGCCGGTCGTAGGATTGTGCGCACTCCCGTCCTCAATACCCGATATGCCACCTGACATGGATGAATCAGGTGTAGATATACCCGATTGGGGGATAGTGCTGGTCTCGTGGGGCGGGCTGCCGGCGCTATGCCAGCCCTCCGCCGGAACACCCGTCACGACGCCGCACCGTAACTCTGTGCAGTTGTACAGTCACGGAAGCACGCCGAACGACACGGAGGGTCTCGGAACGCCCACTGGGAGCCCATGCCTGGCGCGCATGAACCGCCCAATTAATCGATTTCACATGTCGGAAACAGGATAGACACTAGGACGGAACAGATCTTATCGACCCTTCGGCCGGAGGGTCCGGGACGAGCGCAGCGTGGCCGGGGACCGGGTAGCGCAGGTCCGCGCGGTGGGCGCGGGGGGAATGACAGGAGAGACATGGACGAATTGAGCTCGGGCGATACCGCGTGGGTGCTGATCAGTGCCGCGATCGTGCTCTTCATGACGCCCGGCCTGGCGTTCTTCTACGGCGGCATGGTCCGTGCGAAGAATGTGCTCGGCATGCTGATGCAGAACTTCTTCTGCATGGGCATGATCAGCCTGGTGTGGTCGGTCATCGGCTTCAGTCTCGCCTTCGGCGAGGGTAACGGCTTCTGGGGCGGTTTCGACTTCTTCGCGCTCCAGGACCTGTCGGCCGGTGACGGCGCGATCCCCTACGTCGCGTTCGTCGCCTTCCAGATGATGTTCGCGATCATCACCCCGGCGCTGATCACCGGGTCGAGCGCGGACCGGATGAAGTTCAGCGCCTTCGCCGCCTTCGTGACGCTGTGGTCGATCTTCGTCTACTCGCCGATCGCGCACTGGGTGTGGGCCGGCTCCGGCTGGCTGTTCGAGCGGGGCGCACTCGACTTCGCCGGCGGCACCGTCGTCCACGCGAACGCCGGTATCGCCGCGATCGTGCTCGCGGTGTTCCTCGGCAAGCGGCGCGGCTGGCCGGGCGGTGACTTCCGTCCGCACAACGTGCCGTTCGTGCTGCTGGGCACCGGCATCCTGTGGGTCGGCTGGTTCGGGTTCAACGCCGGCTCGGCGCTCGGCGCGAACAAGGTCGCGGCCTACGCGCTGATCAACACCCAGATCGCGGCGGGCGTGGCCATCCTCGGCTGGATCGCGATCGAGGTGCTGCGGGACGGCAAGGCCACCACCCTCGGCGCTGCCTCGGGCGCGGTCGCCGGCCTCGTGGCCATCACCCCTGCCTGCGGTTTCGTCTCCCCGATGGGCTCGATCGCCATCGGTCTGATCGCCGGCGCGGTCTGTGCTCTGGCCACCTCGATCAAGGGCAGGGTCGGCATCGACGACTCGCTCGACGTCGGCGCCGTCCACCTCGTCGGCGGTGTGCTCGGTGCGCTGCTCACGGGCTTCTTCGCCACCCTCGACACCAACGAGGCGGGCAAGGACGGCGTCTTCTACGGCGGCCCCTGGAGCGTCGTCGGCGAGCAGGCGCTGGCCATCGGCGCGACTCTCGGCTACTCCGCGGTCGTGACCGCGCTGATCGCCCTGGCCATCAAGTACACGATCGGCCTGCGGATCTCCGAGGAAGAGGAGGAGCAGGGCCTCGACGAGGCGCTACACGGCGAGACGGCCTACCGGCTCACCTCCATCGGCGGCAGCAGCAGCGGCCACAAGACCGTCGCCGCGGCCCGGGTCCCTGAGGAGGTCCAGGCATGAAACTCGTCACCGCAGTGATCAAGCCGTTCAAGGTCGACGACGTGAAGACCGCGCTGGAGGGTCTCGGCGTCCATGGCCTGACCATCTCCGAGGTGCAGGGATACGGGCGGCAGAAGGGCCACACCGAGGTCTACCGCGGTGCGGAGTACAAGGTCGATTTCGTCCCGAAAATCAAGATCGAGGTTGTCGTGGACGACGAGGCCGTGGACGACCTCGTCCGCGCGATCACGACGTCCGCGCAGACCGGCAAGATCGGTGACGGGAAAGTCTGGGTGGTACCCGTCGAGGCAGTTGTCCGCGTACGGACCGGTGAACGGGGCTCGGACGCTCTGTAAACCGTCGAAAACAATCTGGGGGCGCGCCTGTCACGGCGCGCCCCCTTTTGTTTCGGCGCAGTCACCAGAGGCCGCGCCCGACCGTTCGCTGGTCGTGGCGACGGTCCTGTCGTCAGGATCGGCTTCGGCTGGTCTCAGCCGGGAGTTCTCGGCTGCATATCTGCGGACAGCGCGCCGGAAAGCGTGCGGGAGTGCCAGGCTGGGGGCCGGGGGGCGACCAGAGGACCAGAACGGACAGGGGTGGCCGGTGGACGCGAGACTCCAGGCCCTGCGGGGCCGCGCGGATGCCCTTCCCGGAGTGACCGGGCCGGCGCTGCGGGCCGGCCTGACCGACCTCGCCGACGCCGCGCTCGCCGAGCTCGTCGGTGAACCAGGTCCCGGAACCGCTCTGATCGCCGTCGGCGGCTACGGGAGGTGCGAGCCCGCGTTCGGCAGCGACCTCGACCTCGTGCTCCTCCACGATGGCCGCCGGCGGGACATCTCGGCGCTCGCCGACGCCATCTGGTACCCCCTGTGGGACGCCGGAGTCGGCCTGGACCACAGCGTTCGCACCGTCGACGAGGCGGTGTCCGTCGCCGACTCCGATCTGAAGGCGGCGATGGGCCTGCTCGACGCCCGCCTGGTCCGCGGTGACGCGGCCCTCGCCGAGAAGCTTGTCGAACGGGTTCGGTCCCGCTGGCGGTCCCGGGCGCCGCGCCGGCTGCCCGAGCTCGCCGCATCGGTCGCGGAGCGCGCCCGCCGCAACGGGGAGGTCGCCTTCCTTCTCGAGCCGGACCTGAAGGACTCCCGGGGCGGCATGCGTGACGTCCACGCGCTGCACGCGCTCGCCGCCGCCTGGGTCGCCGAGGAACCGCCGGAGCGGGTGCGGGAGGCCTACCGGGTGCTGCTCGACGTCCGGGGGGAGGTGCGCCGGCTCGGCCAGGGCCGCGGGCAGGATCGGCTTCTCCTCCAGGACGGCGAGACGATCGCCGCCGCACTGGGCTACCCGGACTCCGTCGCGCTCTCCCGGGCCGTCGCCGAGGCGGGCCGCGCGATCTCCTGGACCTGGGACACGACGTGGTACCGGGTGGCGTCGGCGCAGCGGTCGAAGATCGGGGCGCGGCTGCGCAGACCGGTCCGCCGCCCGCTGGACGAGGGCGTCGTCGAGCAGGACGGGGAGATCCAGCTGGCCCGGGACGCCGACCCCGCCAGTGACCCCGGCCTCGTACTGCGCGCGGCGGCCGCCGCGGCGCGCACCGGCATCCCGTTCGGCCGCTACGCGATCGACCGGCTCGGTCAGGAAGCACCCCAGATGCCGGTGCCGTGGCCGGAGGCGGCGCGGGACGACCTGGTCAGCCTGCTGGCGACCGGTGACGCGGCGATCGGGGTGCTGGAGTCCCTCGACCAGGTCGGGCTGCTCGTCCGGCTGATCCCCGAGTGGGCGGCGGTGCGCAGCCGGCCGCAGCGCAATCCCTACCACCGCTACACCGTCGACCGGCACCTGATCGAGGCCGCCGCGCGGGCCGCCACCCACACCCGGGACGTCGACCGCCCGGACCTCCTGCTGCTCGGCGCCCTCCTGCACGATATCGGCAAGGGATACCCGGGAGACCACACCGACGCCGGCATCGTGGTCGTGCGGGAGCTGGCACCCCGGCTGGGCCTCCCCCCGGAGGACACCGAGGTCCTCCTCGCGATGATCCGCCACCACCTGCTGCTCACCGAGGCCGCCACCCGGCGGGACATCGACGACCCCGTCACGATCGAATCAGTCGCCACCGCGGCGGGCAGCGTCCGCGTCCTCACGCTGCTGCACCGGCTCACCGAAGCCGACGCGCAGGCCACCGGCCCGACCGCCTGGAACGCCTGGAAGGCGCGCCTCGTCTCCGATCTCGTGCACCGCGCCACCGCTGTGCTCGATGGCCGGGAACCACCCTGCCCGCCGGCGCTCAGCGAGCGCCAGGCCGCCCTGCTCGCCCTCCCGGGGGACCTCACGGTGCAGGTCAACCCACTCCCGGACGACGCCATGTTCGAGATCGTGGTCGTCACCGCCGACGACCGGGTCGGCCTCCTGGCCACCACCGCCGGCGTGCTCGCGCTCAGCCGGCTGGACGTCCGCCGCGCCTCGGCCCGAAGCTCCGGCGGGCGTTCCCTGCTCCAGGCGGCCGTCGCCGCGCCGCACGGGGAGCGTCCGGACCAGCGGCGCCTCCAGGAGGACCTGCGCAGCGCCCTCACCGGCGGCCTCGACGTCACGGCGCGCCTCGCGGGACGGGAACAGGACTATGCCGCGGCTCGCCGGAGGAACACACCCGGCCCACCGCAGGTCATCTTCGACGACTCGGGCTCGGTGACCGTCGTCGAGGTGCGGGCCCCTGACCGCGCGGGCGTGCTGCACCGGATCGCCCGTGCGCTCGCAGAGGTCGGCCTGGACGTCCGCACCGCCATCGTCGCCACCCTCGGGCTGGACGTCGTCGACGCCTTCTACATTGAGGACCCGGCTACCGCGGCGGGCCAACCGGCAGGGCCGGATCTCGTCACCGGAACAGGCCCCGCCACCCGAACGGGCCAGTCGGCGTCGAGGCTGAGCATCGAGCGGCGGGCCGAGGTGTCGTCCGCGATCCTGGTCGCCCTCACGGCGAACGAGGCCAGCGTGGCCTCGTAGCCCAGCGTGGCCTCGTAGCACGGTCGGGGCACGCCGTGGAGGCCGGAACGGGCACTGACCGACGACCGTGCAGACTGCCGTTGGCCAGCGAGGATGGCCGGCGTGCCCCGAGGCGAGTGGGTCGACGGCCGCCCCTGGCCGCCCTCGGCCAGGTGTGTCGCGCTCGGCACGGGAGGGCTGGGGTCAGGTCCGCTGGCCGGGGCGCTATGATTGGGACGCACCTTCAGGAGGCTTCGCCTAGTCCGGTCTATGGCGCCGCACTGCTAATGCGGTTTGGGTCTACAGCCCATCCGGGGTTCAAATCCCCGAGCCTCCGCCCTTCGCGGTCGGGCCCGTCCACGTCGGACGGGCCGCCGACCAGACACTCCTCTTACGCCCGCTGAGATGCGAGCTGGTGGCCCTCACGTCACGTCGGCGACCATCCACAATGCCGGGAGATGGCCGCGGCGGCCCGCCGGCGGGCGCTGTTGAGCATGTACGCGATCATGCCGACCGGCTGGGCGTCAGCAGCAGAAAGCCGCCCTCGACGGCTGCACCCCGTCAGCACCGCGCTCCCGCGGCTGTAGGGCACGGGGACGTCCGCGACTCGCGAACCCGCAGTCCCCCCTCAAAGCGAGCGGCCTGATCCAACCGGTGGTCCCGCTCAGGTGGCGACGGCGCCGCGGCCTCGTCGTCACCGCGGAAGGCCGTCGGCACCCCGACCGAGCCGATCGTGATCGTGGGAAGACCGGGAGATGCCTGGCCCAGCCGGCAGGAGTGCGCGGTGAGCCGTCGAACGCGGGCAGCCAGTAACAGCGGCTCGAGACGTGGAGCGCGGTGATCCCGGCGGCGGTGAGCGAAGTGAGCGGCGCGTCGAGGCCAGCCCGGTGAGAACTGGCGGGTCAGGGGCGCCATCACGAACCGGTTGGCCACCTCGCCGTTCCGGTGCGGACGACCGTGACTGCCTGCCGAATTGGGAATTTCTTTGCAGTTCGCCATAAGGTAGCCAGCTGCGCATTTCTTGGTAGCCGACTCGTCGCGTTGTGTGAAAATCGAGTCGAGTGTCCGGATTGTTGTGGGCGTCCGTGACCAGTTGGGACGTATTCCGATTCTGTGTGTCCGAAGGAGTAACCGGCGTGCCCGGAAGCAACAACCGCAACAGGTTCACTCGCGCAGGCAGGCGGGTGCCCCGGCTCGGCCGGCGGCTCGCACGGATGCGGGCGGCCGAGTGGCGTGATCACCTCACGACCGTCGCGATCAACGCCGTCCTTCTCGCCGCCGTGATCTACGGGCTGGTCGCGCTGCTCGGCGAGCGCGCCGCGGACGACGGGTCCGGCGACTCGGAGCAGCCCGTTTCGGGAGCCGCCGACCCTGCCGACCCTGCCGGGCCGTCGAGGACGGCCTCTCCGAGCACCGGCGCAGTCGTCGAGTTCCCGCAGGAGGACTACCAGCCTGGCCGGTGCTACTCCTGGCGGCAGCACGTCGACTCGACCTCGACCCAGGTCGTTCCCTGCGCGGGTGTCCACTACTTCGAGGCGGTCGGCGACACCGATATCCGGCCGGATGACGTGAGGGCCGGCGCCTATCCCACTCCCGAGCAGTGGGATGCCCTCACGCAGCAGTACTGCCTGCCCATGATCGAAAAATTTCTGGGTCACCCGCTCGACCCCGCCGGGCGCTTCTCCGCCGGACTGATCCGGCCTCAGGAACCCGGCTGGGATATCGGTCAGCGTGCGATCACCTGCGGCATCACCGCCGGTATGATCGAGTTCGATCCGCCTGCGTTCCGGCCGTTCGAAGGCAGTGCCCGTGGCGCTGACCAGGCCGTCATACACACGGCCGGAACCTGTTTTCGTCAGACCGACGAAGGCAGGCTCGTCGAGGTTCCCTGCGACACGCCTCATCACACGCAGAGCATGGGAGCCGTGAGCGCGCCGGAGACCCCGGACGGCTCGGTGCCGTCCGACGCATGGCTCGACGAGGTGCTCGGAACGCAGTGCGCCGACCTCGTCGAGCCCTACCTGAAGATCGGCCGTTTCGGCGACGCACTTGTGGAGCCGCAGTGGAACCCGATCGCGCCGGAGAGCTGGCGTGCGGGAAGTCGCCGCACGACCTGCTTCATCGGATTCGCTGACAAGACCGGCTCCCCCATGGCGGTCAACGGAGCCATGACCGCGCCGGCCACCTGAGACGCCGTGCCGTCTCAGATCCGAGGCTCCGAAACCAACGTCGGCCTACCCGAAACCAACGCCGGCCTACCTGAAACCAACGTCGGCTTACCCGGAGACGGCGGCCGACCTCATGTGGTGGTGCATTCCGGCCCTGGGTACCAGTTCAGTCTCGACAGCTTGGAGAAAGCGTGACGGGGCTCGTCGCGGATCCCTGGAAGAGGCCGGTCCGAGTCGGCCGGCCCTCGGGCCCAGGCCGCCCCAGCAGACGCTGGCAGGCCAGCGGGCGACCCCGCCTCCCCGACAAGGGAAACCCCTGTCACAACCCGTTCTCCGAGGCCCGGGACGGCGGTGGCACGGTGGCGGAAGGACGTGGTGACAGGCAGCCATCACTTTCGCGCCTCATACGGACGTCCAACGGGCGAGATCGTCGGGGGTGTCCAGGTCGGCTGGGTCACCGCGGACGGGTACGGCGTCGACCAGGTCGGTGTGGGCGTCGAGGAAGCGGCGGGCACCCTCGTCAGGGCTGGCGAGGGCGATGGCCGCGTGCCACTGGTCCGATGCCATGACGATCGGGTGGCCGCGGCGGTCGCCATACCGGCCGATGGCGATGCGGCCGGGCCGCCAGGCGGCGGCGACGGCACGGATCGCGTCGCCGCTGACGCCGGGCATGTCGACCAGGAGGAGGGCGATCGCGTCGAACGGGGGCGGGTGGGGGTCGGTGGCGGCGGCGAGTTCCAGCGCCAGGGCGAGGGAGCTGCGCAGCCCGCGCTCGGGGGCCGGGTTCACGACGCACTCGGCGCCCGGCACCGCCGTCCCGGCGCGGACGACCGCGATGATCCGTGCGCAACCTGCGTCCCGGGCTGCCTCGACGGCCCGGTCCACCAACCGCGCGCCGCCGATCCGCAGCTCCGCCTTGGGCGTGCCCATCCGGCTGCCGCTGCCCGCCGCGAGCACGGCCGCGACGACCCGGGCGCCGGTGCGTGGGCCGCTGCGTGGCCCGGCACCTGGGCCGGGACGGGGCGGCCCGGATCCGGCGACGCCGGGAAGGTGGCCGGTCATGCCGGCAGGGTAGCGCTGTGACGCCAGGCGGCGCCGGCTGCGGGCGGCTGCGGGTGGCTGGCGGGCCGATCCGCCACGGCACGGTTGAGCTGCTGCTGCGGTCCGGTGATCTTCAATCGTGTGGACCTGATTCCTGTTAGTCTCCGGCCGTGCTGTTCGCCTTACGCTTTGACTTCCGTAATCCGGATCTAGCCGGTACATCCATGGCCGACCGTTACGCGGCGGCCCTTGACATGGCCGAGTGGGCAGACCAGCTCGGCTGCGTGACCATCGCGGTCTCGGAGCACCACTCCTCGCCGGACGGCTATCTCCCGAGCCCGATCCCGATGCTCGCCGCGATGGCCGCCCGCACGAAGAACGTCCGCTTCCTCGTCGCGGCACTGATCGCGCCCTTCTACGACCCGCTGCGGCTCGCCGAGGACCTGATTGTTCTCGACAACATCAGCAAGGGCCGGGTGGACCTCATTGTCGGAGCGGGGTACGTCCGCGAGGAGTTCGCGATGTACGACGTTCCGATGAACGAGCGCGCGAAGCGTGTGACAGAGACGATCAAAACGCTGAAGGCTGCCTTCAGCGGGGAGCCGTTCGAGCACCGCGGCCGGACCGTCCACGTCACGCCCTCGCCGCACCGCCCCGGCGGCCCGTCCCTCCTGCTCGGTGGCAGCAGTGAGGCGGCGGCCCGCCGCGCCGCGCGTATCGCCGACGGTTTCATCCCGGCGCTTCCGGAGATCTGGGAGTTCTACCGCGACGAGGTCCAGAAACTCGGCCGTCCGGATCCTGGTACGTCTCCGGTCGGGATGAACAAGGTGGTGGCGCTGGCCGAGGATCCGGAGGACGGCTGGCAGCAGATGGCGCCGTACTTCTTCCATGAGACGAACGCGTACGGCGCCTGGCAGGCCGAGAACAACGTCGCCTCGCCCTTCCACTCGAAGTCCGGGCTGGAGCAGCTGCGTGCCAGCGGGCAGTACCGGGTGCTCACTCCTGACCAGCTGGTAGCCGAACAGAAGGAGGCGCCGTTCCCCTTCGTGCAGTTCCATCCGCTCTGCGGCGGTATACCGCCGGAAGCCGCCTGGTCGAGCCTGCGCCTTTTCGAGCGTGAGGTTCTGCCGAAGTTCTCCTAGAAGTTCTCCCGGCGTCGCCGCGCCGGGTTTCGTGCCCCGAAACCCGGCGGCCGGTCGGACGACATCGGTTCCGTCGTGCCGCATGCCATCGCCGTGGGGGCTTACCCGCGGCTGGCGCCGGTCGCGGTCATGACGGGCCGGGCCGGCGCCGGGGCCGGGGCGCGGCACCCGGCCCGGCTCGGTGTCGCGTCACTCGGCGCCGTGCTTCCTGGCGTCGGGCTGGTCGCTGTCGCGCGTCCCGGTGCCGTCTCGCTCGGCGTCGGCGTCGGCACTCAGGTGAGTGGCCGCGTCGATGTCCGAGCGGCAGCCGTGGTTGTGGCCTCTGTCGTGGCCCGAGAGGTCGGGCATGGCGTCAGGCCCCGTCCGGGCGCAGCGCACCTCGCCGGGGTGGGCCACCCGGCCTCTCGCCCGGTTCCGCCGGGCCGGGCTCCGCCCGACCTCACCCCGGGTCACGCGCGGGTCGGACAGGCCACGTAGCCGTCCTGCCTGGTAGGAGTGGCACAGGTCGCGGCGGCTCACAGCGGCGCGCCCGCCGGTGTCACGCGGACGACCCGGAAATCGTTTCCGACGATCCGCCCGTACATCTCCGCCGACATCGGCCCGGGGAAGGTTCCCACCACGGATGTGGGAGCGCCCGCCTCGTCGAGCAGAACGACCGCGTAGGCGACCGGCGTCGACCATCTCACCCGTGGGTCGTGTCGGGCCTCGCTCCAGCTTTCCTCGGACGGCGGATGAAGTGGGCTCGGCGTGGTCACTTCCGCCTCGCCAGGGCGAGAAATGATTCAGCTTCTTTGGAGAAATCAAGCCGTTTCTTGTCGACGTTGCCGGCGGGGCCGGCGACCTGCCTGTTCCCTGTCATGTCCTGTGCTCCGGTTCGGCGCGGTGACTGCTGGACGACGTCCTCCCTCCCTGCGTTGACGGTCCCTGAAGACCGACCGAAAAGGGAGGGTGTGAGAGGCGTCATACTGCGGAGGGAAGATGCGACACAGAGCCACAGGAAGGCCGAATGCGGCTCAGGCGACGGAACCGGGTCGCATGGCACCATCAAAGCAGGAGATCAGCGGACGAACGGCGGCGGAGCGGGGGCTCGGTGTTGCGGATGCAGGGGTGTGACAGCAGTCAGACCGGTTGGACACAGTCGGCGGCGAACCAGAACCGGGGATCCCGGGTGGACGATGTGAGGGACATGCAACCTCGTCTCGCCAGCCTGCTGGACGCCATCGTCCAGTACAGGAAGGCTGCTGGGCTCAGCCAGGCCCAGCTCGCCAACCGGGTGCGTTACCAACCGAGTTACCTCTCGAAGGCCGAGCGCGGCCTGCTGGGCGTGCCGTCTCAGTCGCTCGTGAGCGCGATTGACGCGGAGCTGAAGGCAGGCGGCGCGCTCGTCGAGCTGCGGCGGCACGCCTGGCTGGAGGACAAGGGAGGTCAGGCGGGCGTGACCTGGATGGAGGTCTCCAAGGAGGTGGACATCACGGATCGCCGACAACTCATCGTCGGAGGCAGCGCCGCGGCGGTGGTGCCCGTCGCCGTCGCGTCCGCGACGATGTCGAGCGCGTCGGCCGTGCCTGCCCCCCAGCCCGCGGCCCCGGTGGCTCCCGGAGCCCAGGCGCGGGTGCGCAACGAGCTGGCCGGGCGGTGGTGGACGTCCTGGCAGACCTTCCGGGACGGCGAGGAGATCCACTCCTCGCAGGAGGTCGCGGTGAGCCACACCGGCGACCATCTCACCATCGAGGCGGTCTCCCGCGGGCTGGCCCTGGAGTCCGGCGGGTATCTGTGGTCGGGGGAGCTGAGGCTCTTCGACAACGAGATCCTCATGGGCTGGTACGCCGCCGCGGACGGGCCGGTGCGGTCGAAGGGCACGCTGTTCCTGTCGCTGCACCCGCACGGCGACCGACTGACCGGGCGCTGGGTGGGGCTCAGCTACGACGGGTTGTTCATCGAGGGCTGGGGAACGATGGCGCGCTCGGAGGAGGTCTCGATCTCCCTGCTCGAACGCCTGCGGAAGCAGCACTCGTGACTGTCCCGGCGCGGTCGCACCGGGTGCGGACGGGCCTCGGTGCGACGGCTGCCGGTCTCCGGGGGAGGAGCCGGGCCGCCGTCACCGAGGTCGTCCGGCCACAGCCGTCCGCCGGGCGGCTCAGCGTGACGCGCGGATCGACTCCCGCAGCGAGCTCAGTGTCGCCGCAATCGCCGTGGGCTCGTAGCCACAGTGCGCCATGCAGTTGTCGCAGCGTGGGTCACGACCCCGGCCGTACGACTCCCAGTCGGTCGTTTCCAGCAGCTCCTTGTAGGAGCTGGCGTAGCCGTCACCCATCAGATAGCACGGCTTCTGCCAGCCGTACAGGGAGTACGAGGGAATCCCCCAGGCGGTGCAGGCAAAGTCGACCTTGCCCTCGAGGAAGTCCAGGAAAAGCGGCGAGTGACTGATGTTCCAGCGCTCGCGCCGTCCGTCGGCGAACGCCTTGCGGAAAAGCTCCTGGGTCTCCTTGACCCCGAGGAACCTGTCCTGCTCGGGCGCCTTCTCGTAGGCGTAGGCGGGCGAGAGCATCATCCCGTCGACGTTGAGGTCGTTGTTCAGGAAGTCCAGCACCTCGATGACGGTCTGCGGGGTGTCGGTGTTGAAGAAGGTGGTGTTGGTGGTCACCCGGAAGCCGCGGCGCTGCGCATCCTTGATGGCGTCCACCGCCTGGGCGAACACGCCCTTCTTCGCCACGGACTCGTCGTGCCGCTCCTCGAGGCCGTCGATGTGGACGGCGAGCGACAGGTACGGCGACGGGGTCAGCTTGTCGATCTTGCGTGGCAGCAGCAGCGCGTTGGTGCAGAGGTAGATGAACTTCTTGCGCTTGACCAGGCCTTCCACGATTTTTTCGATCTCTGGGTGCATGAGCGGCTCGCCGCCAGCCAGGCAGACGACGGGGGCTCCGCACTCGTCGGCGGCGGCGAGTGCCTGCTCGACCGGCATCCGCTGCCGGAGGACATCCGCAGGGTGCTGGATCTTGCCGCAACCCTCGCAGGAGAGGTTGCACGCGAAGAGCGGCTCCAGCTCCAGGGAAATCGGGAACTTGTCCCGACGTGCGATTTTCTGCTTCAGCAGATACATGCCGACCTTGATCGCCTGACGCCGCGGAATGCTCATGTTCACCCTTCCGGTGTTGATCTATGTTCGCCTTGTGGGTGGAGTCGCGATGCCGTGCCGCTCCCTGTCAGTGTAAGTAGCCGACTTATCTGATCCAGGAAAAATCCTTCGATGAGACTTACTTAACCGGCCGGCGAAGGATCTTCTTTCCGTCCTGTTATCCCGCAAGCCGCCCGGTCATCGGTTCGAGGCATCACGTACATCCACCCGGCAGGCGTCACGGCTGTATTTCGTCTCGGGTCGCGGCCCGCCGGAAGTCGGTCAGGAGCGTCGAGCCCGTCGAATCGACGGACGTCCGACCTGCCTGCGTGCGGACCGGTGGAAGACCGTTTCCCGGCCGACCGGGCCGCCCGAAGCATGTCGCCTGCAACGACCGTAACAAGGCGATGGAGAAGCGGTGGCGCTCGATGGTGCCGGGTCATCGGGCCGAGGGGGCACCGTGCCATCCGGCGGCGGGTCGCGGGCGGGCGATCGTCCGGTGCCGCTGGTCTGAAGTGCCCGGTCACAAGGCGCGTGGGTCACCGTCGGGGCAGAGGCGTCCGGCTGTGGACCGGTGCTGTCCAACCAGCCAGCGCGGCCGTCGTCGATACCTTTCCAGGGGGGCCCGACAGAGCAGGCTCAGGCGACGGCGAGAGGGCTGCGGGGTGTATGCAGTTCGGCCCCGCAAATGCGACGGCTGCCGTCGGGGCGGGCCCTCGTGTGGGCCGTCCCGACGGCAGCCGGCCGTCACAGGGATGCGGTGGCGTCACATGTCGAGGCGGGACTCGATGGAGCGCAGGCGGTGGCGAGCCATCGCGAGGTTCGCGCGGCCCTTGTCGAGCACCAGGTAGATGAACAGGCCGCGGCCGGTGTGGCTGCTGAGCAGCCTGATCAGGTGATACTGCCGGCCGAGCGTGATGAGGATGTCCTCGATGGTGTCCTGCAGGCCCAGGTTCTCCATGGTGCGGATCTTCGACCGGATGACCTCGGTGTTGCCCGCGGCCGCGATCTCCAGGTCGAAGTTGTGGATGTTGCTGAGCTTGCCGAGGGTCATCCCGCTGGTGAAGTCGACGAGCGCGACCCCGGTCGCCCCCTCGATCTCCAGTGATTCCTTCAGCGCGATGTCAACGCTGTTCATGTCGCCTCCTGCTTGGTCGCTGGCTTCGTCCTTGGCGGTCTTTCCGCTGTCCCCGTTGTCTTCGGCAGGTCGGTCCTCTCGTGCGAACCACCAGGTCCCGAGCCTTCTTCGCATTTCGCCCCACTTGAAAATGGGAGCACTCTCCGGGTCCTCGAGCGCCATGACGTGACGGCCCTCTCTCCCGGCAATGCCAACGCGCTGGTACCTGTCAGTGCCATCTCACCAGGATTCGGGCGGATCCGACCTGTGCAGTTATGGAGCACTTCGCACAGTAGTCGTTGGCTGGGTTGACCAGGTAACACGAGTGTGCATATTGAGAGCTCTGTGGGATTGCTGTCCGAGATTCATAAGCGCAGGTCAGAGCAGTACCCGGATGTCGCTGGGCCTTCTGTTGAACCGCTGGTCCAGGCCTGCTCCGGGCCGGCGGGTCCTTCCGTATGACGCCCGGCGGGGCAGGTTCGGTGACATCCCGCCACGGGCTGTCGGGCGTATGGGCCGTGGGCGGTCGATGAGGACCACGTGCGGCCCACATCGTTCCAGAACGCGGCGAGCTGCGCGGCGATCGTGTCGACACCGGAATAGGCGACGCCGATGAGTCCGACCTGTTTCCAGCGGGTGAGGCCCTCATGGTCGTCCAGATCCTGCGGGCGGATTCCCCGCACCGGTGCACCGAGGCCGCGAAACATCTCGATGTCGGCGGCACAGGAGCACGGCTGCTTCCTGCGTACACCGGAGTGTCGTCACCGGGGTGGAAGGCCCGGGCCGCCGGGTGGCCCCGTGCCGGGGAGAGTACGAAGCCGGAGCGGGCTGCCGTTCCGTCGGCCAGGGTCAGGCCGGTCAGTGGCCGGGCGGATCCGATCGGCCGGGGATCCGGGAGGTCCGGCGGAGACCGCCCACAGACATGACATCTTGCTCCTTACAGGTTGCGCTGCGCCCGGATCCGCCGTGCTGCGGCCGTGGACATTCTGCCGGGGGCGGGTCGGGATACCCGCCGCGGGGCCGACATTGTCCTCCAGTTGGGGGACCAAAGGCCCGGTGGTCGCGGCGAATGTCCCCGGTCTGACCACGGAGATGCGGTCCGACTCATGTTTCTGAAAGAATCGCTGGTCGGCCTTCATCCGGCGCGCCTGCAGGCCCCGAAGCCGGCGGGATTCGGCGCCTGCAGGAAGGCGGAGACACCGGCACCGGAGAGCGGCAACCGGCCCATCGTATTCAGGTCATGTTTCCGGGCCGACCTGGGTGACCGCGGCCTTCGGCCGCCGCCGTTCTGGTTCAGTGCTTTCCCGGCGGTGGGATCTCAGCCGGTTGCGATGGTGTGCGAGTGTTCCGCGTCACGGCGTGCCCGTGCCCGTGCGCGTCGGCAGAGGCGTCGGGTTTCGGTGCTCCGGCCCCGGTCGAGTGCGGCCTCCGGGGCCGGAGAGATCTGTCGCGTTTCTGGATTCGCGGCGATGCGGGTGATATCCGCCGCAGCGGCCGAAGCCGCTGGAGGCGCCAGTGGCACACCGAACCGGGCACCACTGGCGCTACTTTCCGTCACAGAAGGTGGTGGTCGTTCCCGCCTGGCTCAGCGCGCGGCCGGCTCCGGCACGCCGCCGGTGCGGCTCAGGAGAGCGTCGAGATCGTAGTCGTACCAGCGGCGCAGCGGCGCCGGTGAGGTCGAGCGGCCCCACTCGTACATCCGGCGCTGTGCCTCGAACGAGCCGTCGTGCCACCGGCGCAGGACGTCGCCGAGCCGCAGCGGCGCGGGCAGGAAGGCCGCCGAGCCGAGGAGCCGCGCCAGCTGGTCCACAGCCTGGCCGGGCGCCGTCCGGCCGCCGTCGACCTGCTCCATGATGGTGCCGAGCTGACGGAACAGGTCCTGGAACTCGGGCAGGTCCGGGCAGAAGGTCCCCGGGAAGGGCGCGTCGGACAGCTGCTCGAACAGCGCCGGGTCGCCGCTCTCCTCGAAGGTGAAGTAGGTGCCGACGATGCGCGAGATCCCCAGGTTCCAGGCCATGAACCACACCTTCGACCAGGCCCGCCACAGGTCGAAGTCCCGGAACGAGACGTAGGAGCCGGCCACCAGCTGGTCGTTGACATCCAGAATGGTCTGGTTGAGCTGCTCGATGGGCGCGAAGCGCTCGGCGGAGAGGTCGCCGTCGGCGAGCGCCTCCATGAGCAGCGGTGCGAAGGCGTAGATGACCTGCATCGTGTTGGCCATGCCGCGGGAGAACAGCGCGTCGACAGCGCCGGCGGCATGGCTCATCATCGCCCAGCGGTCGCCCACCGTCCGGGTGCTGGAGTACTGGGTGCGCCCGGTGGAGACCCACTCCCAGGTCGGCCGCGCGCCCTCGAACTGACGGGCCACGCTGGGGAACCGGTCGAGGAACGCCTGCCACTCCTCGTCCGCGCGGGCCCCCGGCTGCTTCGGGAACCGGCGGGTGTCGAGGTTGAGCCCGACACTGCACAGCGGGTTGGTGGCGCGCTGGTGGTTGTCGAAGGGAATCACCCACAGCCAGCCACCGTCGAACAGGTGGTGCAGGGTGCCCTGATACCAGGGCGACGGCTGCCCGCTGGGTCGGGTGACCTCGTCGAACGGGGTGACGCCGACCATGTGGGTGAACAGCGTCCGCGAGTGCGTCCGGAACCGGCAGGGGTCGTCGCGCAGGCCGTACTGGTTCGCCAGCACGGAGTTCCGCCCGGACGCGTCGACGACGTAGCGGACGCGTATCCGTTCGTTGCTCTTCGTCACCAGGGTGGCCGCGGTGTCGGTGAACTCGACGTGGTCCACGAAGGTCCGCTGCCGCGGGTGCGCGCCGTGGCGGACGGCGGAGTAGAAGAGGTACGAGTCGATGTCCTGGCGGTGCATGTGCATCTCGGGTCCGTTCGGGAACTCCGAGACGCTACACTGCGTCACCTCGTCAGGGTTCTGGATCTCGCCCTCGCGGTGGTAGACGAAGCCGAAGTTGCGTTTCACACCACAGGCCGAGGAGACGTGCTCACGCACTCCGTCGAAGCTGCTCACATGACCGAGCTCCGGTACGTCGAAGCGTTTGGACAGTAGTTTGAGGAGATAGGTCGTCTCCCCGATCGTCGATTCCCCCAGGGCGAATCTCGGGTGGGTGCCGCTGTCGACGAGTACCACGCTGTGGCCATGGCGGGCGAGGATGTTCGCCAGCGTCGAGCCGGCGATACCGCTGCCAAGAATGGCGACCGAAAAGTCGTACTCGCTCATTGCGCTACTCCCTGGACGCAGCCATTCGGAGATGATCAGGCATCTCGTTCCGTCTGCGGGTGGAACGAGGGCCCGATCCCTTCATGATTGCGTACTGAACCACTCATCCGTCCGTTGGTCTAGATAAATGGGATATCAACACCAGGTTGTCGGATGCCTTGCGGCTTTTGTGTAAAAATATGGCGATTTGCACTTGAAGGGTAAATTATTGAACTCTGTCAGGATGTTGTCCTTTCTCTGTCCTTTCTCTGTCCTTTCCCTGCCCTGGATCTGTCCGCCTGGCGCCGGCTGTCCTCACCCGCCGCTGGTTCGCGGCTGACCGGCCGCTGACCCGCCGCCGACCGGCCGTCGACCGGCCACGGGCCTGGCGCCCCGGCTGGCTGCGGCGTTGTGCGCTCGCTGCCTGCCTCGCTGTGCGGGGCCCGGACGGCCTCTCCCGGACAACTCCGCCCGGCAGGGGGTGAGTGGGAAAGTGGAGGGATGGATCCGGTGACCCTTGCGGTGCTGTCGAGCGCGATCGGGGGCGTGGCCGAGGAGATGGGGACCCTGCTGGTCCGCAGTGCCTACTCGTCCAACATCAAGGAACGTCGGGACTGCTCGGCGGCGCTGTTCGACCTCGACGGCCTGATGATCGCCCAGGCGGCCCATGTGCCCGTGCACCTCGGCGCGATGTACGAGTCGGTACGGGTCGTCGCCGCTCGCGGCCCGGTACCCGGCGACGTCTGGGTGCTCAACGACCCCTTCTCCGGCGGGAACCACCTGCCGGACGTCACCCTGATCTCCCCGCTCGCTCTCGACGGTGAGGTGATCGGCTACGCGGCGACCCGCGCACACCACTCCGACATGGGTGGGATGCGCCCGGGCTCGATGCCGGCGGACTCGACCGAGATCTTCGCCGAAGGTCTGATCATTCCCCCGATCCGTCTGGTCCGCGCAGGGGAGTGGCAGGCGGACATCCTCGATCTCATCTGCGCCAACTCGCGGACGCCGGATCTGCGCCGTGGGGATCTGCGTGCGCAGGCGGCCGCGGGCGGCCTGGCCGCCACCCGGCTGACTGAACTCGCCCGCCGGCACGGGGCGTCGGTGGTGCTGGAATCGTTCGCCGAGGTGCTCCGCTACGGCGAACGGCGCAGCCGTGCGGTGATCGCGAGCCTGCCCGACGGCGTGTACCGGGTGGACAGCGAGCTGGAGGGGGACGGCGTCGATGACCGGGACATCCCCCTGCGGGTCGCGGTCGTCATCGTCGGCGACAGCATGACCGTGGACTTCACGGGCACCTCCCCGGCGGTGCGTGGCAACGTCAACTGCCCGCGTGCCGTGACCCGCTCGGCCTGCTGCTTCGCGCTGCGGGTGCTGCTGCCCGACGACGTCCCGAGTGGGGACGGCACCTATGCGCCGCTGTCCGTGCTGACCGAGCCCGGGTCGCTGGTGGACGCCCGCCGCCCCTCCGCCGTGGTGGCGGGCAACGTCGAGACGTCCCAGCGGATCGCCGACACCGTCCTCGCCGCCCTGCGTCTGGCCGTCGGCGCCGGACAGGCCGGGCAGGCCGGACAGGAGGGACAGGAGGGCCCGCCCCTCGTCGGGGAGCGGCCGGGCGCAATGGCGGAGATGATCCTGCCGGCGCCCGGGCAGGGAACCATGAACAACCTGATCATCGGCGGGGCCACCTGGACCTACTACGAGACGCTGGGGGGCGGCCAGGGTGCGTCAGCCCGCGGGCCCGGCTCCTCCGGGGTGCACGTGGGGATGACGAACACGCTGAACACGCCGATCGAGGCGCTGGAACTGGAGTACCCGATGCGGGTCGAGCGGTACGAGCTCGCCGACGGCACGGGTGGGCGTGGTAGGCACCCGGGCGGTGCGGGGCTCGTGCGTTCGGTGCGGGTTCTGGAAGCGGCGACACTGTCCGTCCTGACGGACCGGCGTCGGCATGCGCCCGGCGGGGTCGAGGGAGGGGATGCAGGCGCGGTCGGCCACAACGACGTCGACGGGGCCCCGCTCCCGCCGAAGGCGAGCCGTGACCTGCCCGCCGGTGCGGTGGTCACTCTCCGTACCCCCGGTGGTGGGGGGTGGGGATCGCCGCCGGTGCCGACATCGCCCGGTGCCGGCGATGTCGTCCGCAGTGGAATCGACGCCTTCCGTGACGCTGGTGGTGCCCGAGGTGGTGGTACCGACCTGGACGAAACGGACGGCTCGCCAGCTGGCGAGGGGCCGCTGCCCGCCCGCGGGAGGTAGCTGCCCGACCTCGCAAGGTGTGATCGATAGATCCGTGCAATCGGCTGCGCAAGAGGCACACAGCGTTCACGATCGAGGGTGTGACCGACTCCGTCGCGGCCGGCGCCATCGCGGGTGGGATGGCGTCCGTGCGCTCGCCACTCGCCCGGGCGTTCGACGGCGCGCTGGTCGCTGCCGGCGCCACAGCCGACGCCGGGGACCGGGTGGCGGCCTTCGTGGATCTCGTCCGGCGCTACCGGGAACCCGGCCGCCACTACCACACGCTCCGTCACGTGGCGGAGACGACCGCCGCCTTCCATCTGCTGATCGCCGCCGACCGGGCGCCGGCCGCCGGTGTGAACGTGCCGGTCTGCCTGCTCGCGGTGCACTTCCACGACGCGGTGTACGACTCACGTGCGCGCGACAACGAGAGTAGATCCGCGGACCTGGCCGGTGATGTCCTCGGCGGTCTCGGCTGCCCGGCGGCTGTGATCGCCGACGTGCGCCGGCTGGTGGAGGCCACAGCCGGCCACCACTCCCAGGCAGCAGACGAGACCTTCGTGAACGATGCCGACCTGCGGGTGCTGGCCCGCCCGGCGCCGTCCTACGACAGGTACGTCCGCCGGGTGCGCCTCGAGTACGCCTGGGTCGGCGGCGGCACCTGGGCCGCCGGGCGGGGTGCCGTCCTCCGGAACCTTCTGGACGGGCCGATCTACGCGACGGCCTGGGCTCGCAGGCTCTGGGAGCCGGCCGCCCGGGCCAACCTCAACCGTGAGCTGTCGGCCCTGTCTCTGGCCTGAGCAGTGTCCCTGGCCTGGACGGCGTTGTCCCTGGCCTGGACGGCGTTCCTGAGCCGGACGGACTCCCCGACCGCACGGTGTCCCCGGCCTGATGGTGGTCCTGGTCGTCCTGGCCTGGTGGATCTGCGCCCCCCGGTCCGGCGGGGCAGCCCGGGTCTGCCGGGGAGCTGGAACGGCGCCTCCATCTGCGCGCCAGCAGGGTGAGACAGACCCCGGCGAGCAGTGCCGCGCTCAGGACCGCCCCGGCGGTGAACTCGGCGGGGTCCGGTTCGAGGCCCGGCCAGCTCAGTGCGAACAGCAGCAGTGAGCAGACGGCGCCGGTGCCGGCGGCCGACAGGGGGAACCGGCGTGCCACCGGCAGTCCGAGCAGGGCGAGACCACCGAAGAGGCAACTGAGAACGGTAGCGGCGAGCAGCGTCCCGCCCACGGCACTGACCGCCGCGGGCGGCATCCAGCCCGGTACCCAGGACCAGGACGTGCCGTTCCAGCGCAGCCGGGTGGCGCCGCCGGACGTCCCGAGGGGCGCACCCGGCCAGATCAGCAGGTGCACCAGGCCGTGGGTGCCGAGGACGAACCCACCGGCCCAACGCAGGCCGCGGGTCACCGCGGTGGCTGCACGGCCGGCCGCACCGTCGGTCTCGCCGCCGAGGTCGCCGCCGACCTCACTGCTGAGGTCGCCGCCGATCTCACTGCAGCGTTACCTCGTCGACGTCCGCCGGTGTCCAGCCCGCGGACGGGGAGCGGTCGGTGGGCCGCGCCCAGCCCGGCGCATGCGCCCAGCCCGTCGGTTCAGCACCACTGGCTCCGGGCCCTCTGGGCCCACCGGGGTACTCGGGCGTGTCGGTGGGTTCGGGCGTGTCGGTGGGTTCGGGCGGTGCGGCCGGGATGTCGCCGGCGCCGGGTCCTGCTCCGGTGGCGGCCGCGAGGACCGTCGCGGCGAGAACCGGATCCAGATCCGGCGGCACCGATCGCAGGTCGAGCAGGCAGCAACCCTGCTCGACCCGTCCCAGTACGGACGGGCGGCCCTGGCGCAGCAGCGCGGCGAGGCTGGCGTCGAGCGCGACGGCCGCGCTGGGCAGGCCAGCGCCGTGACCGCCGAGGCCCGTCCCCGTCCCGGCCGTGGCCGTGGCCGTGGCCCGGCGGGCGGCACCGGGGGATCGGTTGGTGTCGTCGACGCCGTCCGAGCTGACCACCGCCCGGCTGCTCACCGCCGACGCGGGGACCCCGGACCCGCGCAGCCAGGACGCCAGGCGCTCGGCGCGGCTCCGCAGTGCAGCGGCGTCCGCGTGCAGGAAGTGGCGCACGGGACTGTCGCCGAAGCGCAGGGTTGCTTCCAGCGCGGCCAGTGTCAGCTTGTCGACCCGCAGGGCCCGGGCCATCGGATGGCGGCGCATCCGGTCGACGAGGTCGGCCCGGCCGAGAACGAGACCGCACTGCGGACCGCCGAGCAGCTTGTCGCCGCAGGTGGTCACGAGGCTGACGCCGTCGCGCAGCCAGGTCGAGGCGTCCGGTTCGCCGGGGAGCGCCTGGTCCGGGGTCAGCAGCCCCGAGCCGGGATCCCCGATCAGGGGCACGCCCCGGCGGGCGCACAGCTCGGCGAGATCGGTCAGCGTCGGTGCGGCGGTGAGCCCGACCATCTGGAAACTGGGCGGGTGCATCCGGAGCACGAAGCCGGTACGTGGTCCGATGGCGTCCGCGTAGTCGCCCAGGGTCGTCCGGTTGGTGGTCCCCACCTCCCGCAGCCGGGCGCCGGTGGACGTCAGCAGCTCGGGCAGCCGGAACCCGTCGGCGGTCTCGACGATCTCGCCACGGCTGACGACGATCTCCCGGCCGCCGGCCAGGGCCAGGGCCGCGAGCATGAGGGCACCGGCGTTGTTGTTGACGACATGGACGGAACGGGCAGCCGGCACTGTCGCGGCGAGCACCGTCAGCGCGGCGCTTCCGCGGCGACCGCGCCGGCCGGTCGCCAGGTCGAGCTCGAGGTCGCAGGTCGCCGCGGCCGCGTCGACCGCTGCCCGTGCCGCGGGCGAGAGCGGTGCCCGACCCAGACCGTCATGCAGCAGGATCCCCGTCGCGTTGATCACTGGGCGCAGGCGGGCCGGGACCCGGCCCGCTGTGGTGAGGGCGGCGCCGGGGACGGAACCGCTCGCGCGTGCCGCTGTGGTGCCGGGAAGCCCGCCGGACCTGCCGGGAAGCCCGCCGGACCGCCCGGCGGGTCCGGTCTGCTCGGTGGGTCTCGGGCGGTTCGGGGCTGGTTCTCTCGGGGCGAGGCGGCCAGCGGTCGGGTCACCTGGGACCGCGCGCGCCGTGATCACCCTGCTCGGTGTGGCGGGAAGGGTGAGGAACCGTGTGGGTTCGACGGACGGTCGGCCAGGATCGGCGATCACCTTGAGTGATGCTAGTCGTATCTGTCTGTAAATGAATGATGGCGCTCCGTGGGGGGTGGGTCAGGTGTGGCCTGGTTGTTGTCCTCTGGACGGTTGCGAATCCGACGTCACGGACGGGTGCGGGGTACTGTCCGAAGAGAAGGGGAGTAGCCCCGCCGTGGCACCCGGGTGTTCCCCGGTCGAGGTGTACCGCCGCCCAGTGATGGGCGGGTGGGCCTGGGCCGGTGATGATCCCGGGTCGTGCACGGTCCGGCGTGTCGACATACTGGCCCGTTTTTCGGGCCCGGCCGTCGGGCCCGACCTCTGTCGGGTGGGCGAGACCTTCGATCTGGCTGTCATGCCGGGTCGAAGGTGGTTCCCGTCACCGGCCCGGCCTCTGAGGAGAGGGATCCGAGCCCGTGAGTCTCACCGCCGTCCTCGTCACCTTCGCAGTGATCTTCCTTGCAGAGCTCCCGGACAAGACGATGGTGGCGAGTCTCGTCCTGGGCAGCCGCTTCCGTCCGCTGTATGTCTGGGTCGGTGTCGCCGCGGCCTTCGCCGTGCAGGTGACGCTGGCCGTGGCGGCGGGAAGCGCGCTGTCGCTGCTGCCGTCCCGGGCCGTCGACGGGGTCGCGGCGCTGCTCTTCGCCCTCGGCGCCGTGCTCGTCCTGCGGGAGGGCCGGGAGA
The DNA here is from genome assembly GCF_000374165.1 of Parafrankia elaeagni. Classification (GTDB taxonomy): domain Bacteria; phylum Actinomycetota; class Actinomycetes; order Frankiales; family Frankiaceae; genus Parafrankia; species Parafrankia elaeagni. The sequence goes on along the minus strand of NZ_KB893739.1, from coordinate 201,189 downwards.
GCGGGGGAGACGGCCCTGGTGCTGAGCCGGACCAGCCGGAGGCGTCCCGAGAGCCCGGTGCCGGTGTCGGTGCGGGCGCGAGGGCCGAGGTCGGCGAGGCTGCCGTGGGTTCGAAGGCGAAGGGCGTCGCCGGATCCGTGGGCGGCGGCGCTGACCGCTCGGGGTTCCTGCGCGTGGCCGCGACATCGTTCGCGGTGGTGTTCATCGCGGAACTCGGTGACCTCACCCAGTTCTCGACCGCGAACCTCGCTGCCCGCTACTCCGCGCCGGTGGCGGTGTGGCTTGGCGCCGTCCTCGCGCTGTGGACCGTCGCGGCCATGGCCATCGCCGGCGGGCGTGGGCTCCTTCGTGTCCTGTCAGTGCGCCTGATCACGCGGATCGCGGCGGTTGCCTTCACGGTGCTGGCGTTGATCTCGCTGGTCGACGCCATCCGAGGCTGACAGGGCTGGGGCAGGGCTGGGCAGAGCTGGCAGGGGTAGGCAGGGCTGACCCGGCGTCGCTCTGACCCGGCGTCGCTCTGAGCCGGCTGCGGGCCTGTCGGCAGAATCGGGCCATGACCCCGCGCAGACGAATCGGCCCGTGGCAGCCGGCGACACCGGATTTCGACATGTCGGTGCTGGCGATCGATCAGTCCGGCCGGGGCACCGGCGGCCGGCGGCCGGCGGCCGGCGGGTCGGCAGCCACGGGTCGTGCGCGGAACCGTCGAGGACCTGAGCGCGGCCCTCGCCGCCGGCGATCCGGACGGGGGCGGCCTGGCCGGTGCGACGATCGATTCCACCGTTCTCGCCGGCACGCGCGTCCTGGGAGGTGAAGCCGCGGGCCTGCGCCTGCGGGACATCCTGATCGATCAGGGGGTTCTGGCCGGTGTCGTGATCGACGGCGGCGGTGGCACCCGCATTCAGATCACGGGCGGCCGGGTGTCCGGCACGGTGTGGATCCGGGGCGAGTTCCACGACCTCGTCCTGGACCAGGTCCGCGCGGACGGAGTCACCCTCCGGTCGTGCCGGCTGCACCGGGCCCGCTTCACCGGCTGCGATCTGTCCGGTCTCGACCTGACCGGGACACGGCTGGATCACGTCCGGTTCGAGGGCTGCAACCTCAACGGGGCGGTGTTCACGGGGGTCACGATCACGGCGGCCGCCTTCCACGGCTGTCGCTTCGACGGTGCCGTGGGGGTGGCCGGGCTCGCCGGCGCGGAGGTCGATGCGGACAGCGTGATGACTCTCGTCGGGCCGATGGCGGCCGCCCTGGCAATTTCCGTGGTCTGACTGTTACCGGCCATACCTGCGCGGGGGCGCAGGATGCCCGCCGCCGTGCCGCCGTGCCGCCGCCGGGGTGGCAGCACGGAAACGGGCGGTGTACCAGGAAAGTAGAACGGAGCAACGGAGCGTCTCCGTAGAAAAGGGATGATTCCTCCCTGCTGGGAGGCCTCCCGACGGTCCGTGCTTATATCGGTGCGTCGATCGCGCATGTGACGATGCGGACACGAACAGTGTCTATCTTGCCCCTTTTTGGGTGAGTGGTGACGGGTCCGTCGGTGGCGACAGTGGAGGGAACGGCAACGGAATGATCATGGAGGAGGGTGGCTGCGGGGCCTGGCAGCGCGTGCCCGAGGACATTGTCATGCGGCTCGACGATGTGCCGGGAGCCGCGTACGAGGTGCCCAGTGAGGTGACCTGCGGGCTGCAGGAGGGTCACCCTGACAGCCACATGGCCGTCCTGCAGGGCTGGGGGAACGAGGAGGTGTGGCTGTCCTGGTCCGCCCCGAGGACGGTCACGGCCCCCGGATGCCGGGCGGAGGGGATGACCTGCCTCCTGCCCGCCGGGCACCAGGGACATCACCACGTGATCATGACGGACATGGTGGAGGACGAGGGGCCCTACTGGGTCGCCGACCGGGCCGATCTGGATGCTCGGCGGGCCGGTGTGGCGAAGGGCTGACCGGTCGGGCCCGCCTCCGGAGCGGCCGCTGCGCTACGAAGGCTCGTCGAACACGAGGACGACCTCCGTGTCGCTGGTGAAGTCCCGCAGGCGGGCGTCGGCCGGCACGGAGGCGAGGGCATGCCGGAGGCCGCCCGCCGTGGTCCCCTCGGCGGTGATGACCGTGATCCGCGTTCCGTCCGCGCCCCCGGGCCGGGCTGGCGGCCTGAACGGGCCGCTCTCGTCGCCGGGGCCAGCAGGGTCAGCCTGGCCGGCGAAGCCTGCTTCGGCGTCGAGGAGCGCTGATCGCCGGGCGGCGTCGAGTGTGAACAGGTGTTCGATGATCCGGTGGACCTCGTCCGCGCCGAGATCGGTGGCGGCGGAGATCCCGGGCCCGGCCGGGGTGATCCGGAGCCGTACCACCGGCCCTTCCTCCAATCCGTCCGCCCGCTCCGCCCGCTCCGCCCGCTCCGCCCGCTCCGCCCGCTCCTCCCGCTCACCCGGCCCGGCTGGCTCGTCCAGCCGGTCTGGCTCGTTCGGACCGTAGGTGGCGAAAGCGCGGTGAGGACTGTTCTCCGGCTCGCTGCGCAGCAGGTCGTCCGTGGTGTGGATGTCATGCGCGTTGCGGGTGGCGCCGCCGTACGTGTCGGATCGTCCGGCGCGGTACCACTCCGCGTCGGGCTGTCCCCCGGTCGGTGCCTCGCGAGCGTGGGGCTGCCCGGTCGAGGGGGTGTGCATGGCCCAGTGCCGCTCGTGGCCGGGGGGGCGGGGAGCGGCGGCAACGGTGACGGCAGCGCCGTCCACGCGCCCGACGAAGATCGTTACCTCGCGGGGCAGGGGCGCCGGGTGACGCGGGGCCAGGTCGGCAAGATCGTCACTCGGTGTGGTGTCCGGGGTCGGTCGGGACATCGCGTGGTCCTCCTCCGCGGCGGGGAGATTGCTCGATCGCTGTTTGCGGGATGACGGTCTCACGGTGATTCCGGAGGTAACACCCCGCGCGGCGGGGAGTTTCTCGTCGAAGAGCTCCTTCATTCCTCCGGGTATGTCGTGGTGATCCGGCCCGACGGTGGAGAAGAAGCTGGGCAGAATTCGACCCGGGCACGGTTTCGACCACCTGGTTCGGCTATCCCGTCGCCCCACGTAAACCAGGCTGCTGCAGGTGGCGGGTCCGCGCCATTGCGTCGGCCGCGGAGCCCGATTGCGCAGGAGCGACCCGCCGCCGAGCGCCGCCTGTCGTGCGCGGTCTGAGACGGCGCATGATCGGGGAAGGGTCGGCGGGCGGGCGGAAAGCCCGATGCCGGAAAAACCGTGACCTGGGTTCGGTGTGAGTTCGATACCCCCTGGGTAGAGGCTGCATTACCGCGCTTGTCCGGAGCGCGTGGCGCCGCGGGAGGCAGGCCGGCCGGGCTTCCCGCCTCGCACCGTCGTCGCGGCCGACCGGAGCCATGGTCCCCAGCGTGCGTGTGGAAGTGACAGGTCGAGACGCCGTCGTCGTGCACCCGGAAGGCGAGATCGACTACTCGTCCCTGGAGCCGCTGCGGGAGGCGTTGCTTGATGCGCGGATCGCCGGAGTCCGCGAGATCATCGTCGATCTCCGGCAGGTCAGCTTCCTCGACTCACAGGGGCTGGCCGTGATCCTTTACGCGCATCAGCGGCAGCGGTCCGCCGGCGGGCGGCTGGTGCTGCGCAACCTCAACGAGAACGCCTACCGCCTGCTCGACGTGACGAACCTGACCACCGTGATCGATATCGACCACGGTTCGGTCGCGCCCGTCCAGGCCCGCGGAGATCTCACGGGTCAGGCAGGTCCGCGGCCCGGGGTCGCCCGCCGGTAGGAGACGTCGGTGATGTGCCGGTGGAAGCCCAGGCCGGTGTACAGCCGGACGGCGGGCGCGTTGTCCTCGTCCACGAAGAGCATCACCGTGCCGAGGCCGCGCCCGCGCAGGTGTCGCAGGCCGGCGACGGTGAGAAGCCGGCCCAGGCCGGTTCCCGTCGCGCCCGGGGCCACTCCGACCACGTAGACCTCGCCGATCGGGCCGGTGGATCCCTGCCCGGCCCCGGGCGGCTGGTCACCGGGCACCGGCGTCGGGTCGTCGGGGTGCACCTTCGTCCAGTGGAACCCGACCAGCTCTCCGTCCCGCTCCGCGAGGAAGAAGCCGGCTGGGTCGAACCACGGCTCCGCCTCGCGCGCACGCAGGTCATCGGGCGTCCAGCGGCCCTGCTCGGGGTGGGTGGCGAACGCCGCGGCGTTGACCGCCAGCCAGGCCGCCTCGTCCCGGCCCACCTCGAATGTGCGAAGCGTCACCCCAGCCGGCAGGACCGGTTCGGGGAGATCATCTTCCCTGGCCAGGGCCTCGTGCCCCGCTCCCGGGGCGGCGGTCGGGAGCAGGGGCCGGCGCAGCTGGAGGAGTACCCGCGCCCGCTCGAAACCGGTACGCCCGGCCAGCGCGGCGGCGGCCGGCGAGTCCCCGTGGGCCCAGATGTTCAGGTGGGACGGGCCATCCGTCGCCCGGGAAAGCTCGCGGACGAGCGCCGTCCCGACTCCGGCACGCCGGTGGTCCGGGTGGACGACCACTTCGGCCTGGCGCTCCGCCGCCTCACCGACCACGGCGGCGAACCCCACCACGGACGATCCCTCCCACGCGACCAGATGCCCCGCGCCACTGTTCGCCGCCCCCGGGCGGAGGGTGAGCCGGACATCCTCGGAGACGCCGTTCCCGTCCGCGCGCTCGGCGGCGGCCAGCAGGTCGTTGATGGCGGCCACATCGTTCGCGTCGAGTGCGCGGAGCCAGCTCAGCGAGGTCATCCGTCGACGTTAGTGCGTCCGGTGGGGTCGTTCGGCGCGGTTCGGGGACGTCCGCGTGCGCTCATCTGACGCGGCGGGCATCCGGGCGCGGCTCCGGGGCCGCGCCAGCCATCAGCCCCCGCCCCCCGCACAGCCCTGCGGACGGACGTCAAGGTGACGAGCGCGGGCGAGGGGTTGCCCCGGAGATGCCGTGGGACCTGCGTGCCCAGGGCCGGATCGATCTCGCCAGGTGACCGGCAGGTTTCGCGGCGGCCGGCGCCCCGGCGCGTGTCGCTGTGCGTGACGGACACGTGGGTCCCGGGCGGCCGGCCCGTCCAGGCCCGGACATGCCGGGAGGGCCCGGCAACCGTTCTCGACGGCCACCGGACCCTCCAGGTACGCGCATCCGGGGGGAAACCTCGGATACGCCGCCGTACTGTCCGTGCGGGGTGCGCGCCGCGTGTGGTGGGAACCGCGACGCGAGGTGCGGACCGGTCAGACGCGCTCGGGGGAGCGGATGTCGTCGCGGTCCATGCGGCTGGCGGACTCGGGCAGCGGCGAGATCGGCGGAGCCACGAACTTGTAGCCGACGTGGCGGACGGTTCCGATCATCGCCTCGTGCTCGGGGCCCAGCTTCGCGCGCAGCCGGCGGACGTGCACGTCCACCGTCCGCGTGCCTCCGTAGTAGTCGTAGCCCCAGACCTCCTGCAGGAGCTGCGCCCGGGTGAAGACCCGCCCCGGGTGCTGCGCGAGGTACTTGAGCAGCTCGAACTCCTTGAAGGTGAGCTCGAGGGGACGCCCCCGCAGCTTGGCGGAGTAGGTGGTCTCGTCGACGGAGAGGTCACCCGACCGGATCACTCCGGCCTCGGCGGTGCCGCCCGCCGCCGCGACCCGGCCGATGGCCAGCCGCAGCCGGGCCTCGACCTCGGCCGGCCCGGCACTGTCGAGCACCACGTCGTCGACGCCCCAGTCCGCGGAGACCGCGGCGAGGCCGCCCTCGGTGACGAGGGCGAGCAGCGGCGTGGTGAGCCCGGTGGTGCGCAGCAGGCGGCACAGGCCCCGCGCGATGACGAGCTCGCGGCGGCCGTCGACGACGATCACATCGACCGGGGGTGCGTCGAGCAGTGCACTTGCCTCCAGCGGCGCGACACGGACCGTGTGTGTGAGGAGGCCAAGGGACGGGAAGGACTCGGCCGACGGACCGGGGGCGTTGGTGAGCAAAAGGACGACGCTCAAGACGGCTCCTCCAGGTGCGGTGTGTGTTGGGGCAGCGTCGACCCAGGCGATCCTTGTCTCCGGTGTCCCACGTTCCACGACCGTCATGGGCATGAAACGAGTACCGGTCTGTGGGGAGGATAGCGGAGTGCCCTACTCCGCTCCTACTGTCTATCGACTTCTTCCCACCGCAGACGCTGAGATCCTGGCCACGGAGCTGCGGAATCGTGTTCCTGTGGTGACAGACCCGGACGCCGTCTGCGCCGTCGTCGCCCACGGCTTCTCCGGATCGATCGGGCGGCCGGCGCCGCGTGCTGTAACAGAGGAATTGCGTCGGCACGTGAGTGTGCTGTCGATGGACCTGCGTGGTCACGGTCGATCGACCGGCACGTGCACTTTCGGGGACCGTGAGGTCCTCGACGTGGATGCTGCGGTGGGTGAGGCACGTCGCCTCGGCTACCGGAAGGTGGTCACTCTCGGGTGGTCCATGGGTGGTGCCGCGGTGGTCCGGCATGCCGGATTGGCCTGCGCCGGGGCGGCGGTGCACGGGCATCGGCTCCGGCATCGTCCTGACGCGGTTGTCTCCGTCAGCGCGGCCAGCCGGTGGTTCGTCCGCGACACGGCGCCGATGCGGCGGGTGCACTGGTTCGCCGAGACGGCGTCCGGACGGGTCGCCGCCCGCCTCGCCCTCGGGGTCCGCATCGCGGCGCGGGCGTGGCCGGCCGTCCCGCCCTCGCCCGTCGAGGTGATCGGGCGGATCGCACCGACTCCTCTCCTCATCGTGCACGGTGACCGGGATACGTACTTCACTGAGGAACACCCGCGTGCGCTCGCCGCGGCGGCGGGCCCGTCCGCGCAGCTGTGGCTGGTTCCCGGCTTCGGGCACGCCGAGGCCGGGGTCGTCCCGGGCCTGGTCGACCGGATCGGGGCGCACCTGCCCGATCTGCTCGCCGGACGTCCGGAATGGGCCGACTGCGCGCGGCGGTGGGCGGGGGAGACCCGGTGGGCGGGGGAGACAGGGCTCCCGCCGGCCGGGCGGGGCAGGCCGGCGCCGGGCCGGGTGCTCCAGGCGGGGCACGAGGAGCACGACGAACGCGAGGAGTGAGGTCGGGCCGTGGCACGCGTGGTGGTCAGGTACTGGGCCGGGGCCCGTGAGGCGGCCGGTGTCGAACAGGAGCCGGTGGACGCCGCCACCCTCGCCGGCGCACTGGACGAGGTCACCCACCGGCGTGGCGAGAGGCTCGCCACGGTGCTGCGCAGGTGCGCGTTCCTGCTGGACGACGAGCCGGTGGGCCGCCGTGACCCGGCCACCGTGCCGCTGCGGGAGGGCGCGGTGGTCGAGGTCCTGCCCCCCTTCGCGGGGGGATGACCATGAGGTGCCGGCGGACGCCGGCGCGAAGCGGTCGACGACGGGACACGTGCGGGTACACCGGGCCCTGGTTCCGCGGACGATCGCCCGTGGCAGCATGGTGCCGTGCCTAGACCCGAGCCCGGTTCGCCCGGAGTGTCCGGCCCGCCGGACACGGCCCGGCCGGCCGGCGCGGCCACGCCCCCGGTCCCTGGTGGGCCCGGTCCCGCGTTGCCGGGCTCGGCGGCGGTGGGTGCGGCGGCGGTGGGTGCGGCGATCGCCGCGCTCGTCACCGGCGCTTCGTTCGCCGCGGTCGCGGGCCCGTGGGCGCTTGCGGGTGTGCTGCTCGCGGCCCAGTCCTCGCTCGCCTGGGCCTGGGCGCGGGCGCTCGGGGCCTCGGCGGGCACCGTGGTCCTCGTGGCGGCGAGCGCGCTCGCGGGCGATCTCGCGGTGCTCTGGCCCGGTGGCGATGACGACGGGCGCGGCGGCCACGGCTACGACGACAACGGCATCGGCACGGTGGCCGGGGTGGTCGGGGTGTCCCTCGCGGTCACCGTGCTCTACCAGCTGGCCCGGCGCCAGCGCCCGGGCGGGGCTGGTCCGCCCGGCGGGAGCGCCGCCGCGGTGCCGGCGCACCGTGGCACGGTTCCGGCGCATCCGACCCTCGTGCCTCCGCATCCGGCCGCGCAGGCGGCCATCCGGCCCCTGCGGGCGGCTGACCGGGTGAGCGGCGACATGGCGGCCGCCCTGGGCGGAGTCACCATCGCCGCGTTCCTCACCGGCTTCCTCGTGCTGCGGGCCGAGGCGGGTGCCGAGCATCCGCCCGACAGCATGGTGATCGCGGGTCTGCTCGGTGCCGGCACCGCTGTCCTGGTCGGCCGCGCGGTGATCGCCCTCCTCGGCCCCGTCGCCTCCGAGCCCGTTGCCTCCGAGCCCGTTGCCTCCGGACCTGCCACGTCCGGACCTGCCACGTCCGTGGGCCGGTTCCGGTTCCGCGCTCTGGCGGGCGCGATGCTCGGGGCGGTGGCAGGCACCGGTGCGGGCGCCGTCTTCGGCGGCCTGACAGATCTCGGCGCCCCCGCCGCCGCCGCGCTCGCCGCGGCCGGAGCGGTCGCGGCCGCCTGTGCGATCCCGGTCGGGCCGGTGTTGCCGGCCGGGTCCCCGCCCGTCGTGCCGGCGGCCGTTTCGTTGTCCGTGTCCGCGTCGGGTGCGTCGGCCTCGGCAGCCGGTCTGCCGGCCGGTTTCCCGGCGGGTTCCGGGGCGGTCGGTGTCCCCGCCGGGCGTTGGTCGGGTGCCGGGGCGGGGCTGCTGCTCGGCGTCCTGATCCCGCTCGCGTTGGCCGCGCCGATGGTGTACCTCGTCGGCCGGCAGCTCCCCGGATGAGCCGGGGTGCACGGCGCGGCCTCGTGATCTTCCTCGTGACCATCCTTCTGGCGCTGATCGTGTTCGGGGTCCTCGACCGGGTGGCGGCCCGGGTGGTCGCCGACCAGATCGCGACCCGGGCGCAGACCTCGCAGAACCTGGCCGAGCGCCCGGATGTGTCCCTGGGGGGCTTCCCGTTCCTGACCCAGGTCGCCGCCGGCCGGTACCGCGACGTCGACATCGAGGTCCGCGGCTACGAGCAGGACGGCGTCCGCATCGACCGTGTCGGCGCCCAGCTCGCCGGCGTGCGGCTCCCGCTGTCGGACGTCCTGCGTGACCAGGTGGATCAGGTGCCGGTCGACCGGGTCGACGCCCAGGTCGACCTGACCTTCGCCGACCTGAACGCCTACCTGGCGACCCAGGAGCCCCAGGTCCAGGTCAGCGCGGCCGACCAGGGGATCCAGGTCGCCGGGACGGCGGAGGTGCTGGGCACGAGGTACCCGGTGTCCGGCACCGCCGACATCGGCGTCGCGGCGGACTCGGTCACCTTCACCCCGCGGGACCTCACCGCGAGCCTCGGGGTGGTGATCCCGCCGCAGCTGCTGGAGCCCGTCCGCGCCCTGCTGACCATTCGCGTGCCGATCACCGGGTTGCCGTTCAACATGGCGCTGCGGTCCGCCGTGGTCGGGCCCGACCGGCTCACCTTCACGGCGGGCGGCCGTGACGTCCTGCTCGACCCCGACCTGGCGACGGGCGTGACAACCGGCGGGTCCGTCGCACCCTGACGTCCCGGCGGGCGATCCGCTGTCACGTCTTCTTCCCTGGCGGCGCGGTGCGGCGGAGGATGATCCCATGAGTGCGGACGGGCGGGACCTCACCGGCGAACTGGCCGCGCTCGGCGAGGTGCCCGGCGAGGTCGCGACGCTGCTGCAGTTCTCCACGGCTTTCTGCGCACCGTGCCGGAGCACCCGGCGCATGCTGGCGGAGGTCGCCGCGGTCGTACCCGGGGTACGGCATGTGGAGGTGGACGCGGAGTCGCACCTGGAACTGGTGCGGCGCCTCGCGGTCCGCAGCACGCCGACGGTGCTCGTCCTCGACAGCTCGGGCACCGAGGTGCGCCGGGCAAGCGGCGCGCCGCCGACGCGGGCGGCGGTGATCGCCACCCTGGCCTCGTTGGGCGAGATCTTTCCCGGAGATCCACAGTCGGGTCCGGATGGTGATTCGGTGGATCTGTCGCGTAAGGGTTAACACGGCTGTGACGTTCGCTGCTACCGTGACACGCATCATGTGCGACACCCAGCTGGTCAGACGCCGCGCGGTCGATCTCTGCCGCGTCCGCAGCTGCCTGTGTTGCGTTTCCTGACCGTGTGCTGACGTAGGTCCCCGCCCTCGTCCACCGTGTCCACAGCCGTTCCGGGGCGTGCCCGGTCCCGTCCGGCTGCCCGAAACCGCCGCAGGCCCGATCTCGTCCCACGTTCCATCACCGCGAAGGGAGTACGCGCATGAGCCGCGAGACCGCGCTGGTCAACGCGACCTGGGTGGAAGAGCACGCAGGCGACCCCAAGGTCGTCCTCGTCGAGGTCGACGAGGACGTGTCGGCCTACGACCGGGGCCATATCCCCGGCGCCGTGCGGCTGGACTGGAAGTCCGAGCTGCAGGATCCGGTGATCCGTGACTTCGTGAACAAGGAGCAGTTCGAGAAGCTCCTGTCCGGCAAGGGCATCGCGAACGACGACACCGTCGTGCTGTACGGCGGCAACAACAACTGGTTCGCCGCCTACGCCTACTGGTACTTCGTCCTGTACGGCCACGAGCAGGTGCGGCTGCTGGACGGTGGCCGCAAGAAGTGGGAGCTGGACGGCCGCGAGCTGACCGCCGAGGTCACCCCGCGCCCGGCGACCAGCTACGCCGCCGCGGAGGCGCGCACCGACATCCGAGCGTTCCGCGACGAGGTCATCTCCGCCATCGGCGAGAAGAACCTGGTGGACGTCCGCTCGCCCGACGAGTTCTCCGGCCGTCTGCTCGCCCCGGCGCACCTGCCGCAGGAGCAGTCGCAGCGGCCCGGGCACGTACCGACGGCGAAGAACATCCCGTGGGCGAGGACGGCGAACGAGGACGGCACCTTCCGCTCGAACGACGAGCTGACAGCCCTCTACTCCGGGGCCGGCGTGGACCTCGAGAAGGACACCATCGCCTACTGCCGGATCGGGGAGCGTTCCGCCCACACCTGGTTCGCGCTGCACGAGCTGCTGGGCCTGGCGAACGTCAAGAACTACGACGGTTCGTGGACGGAGTACGGCTCGCTCGTCGGCGTGCCGATCGAGAAGGGCGCCTGATCATGTGTGGTGCTACCCGTGGTGGACCATCGGTGGAGGGAATCGACATGGCCAGGGAGACCGTGATCCAGGGGGTCGTCGTCCGGGACGGTGAGCCGGTGTCGACCGGTTACGCCCGCCTGCTCGACTCCGGCGGTGACTTCACCGCCGAGGTGCCGCTGTCGGCCACCGGCCAGTTCCGGTTCTTCGCGCGTCCCGGCGAGTGGACGGTGCGCGCGCTCGTTCCCGGCGCGACCGGGGAGCGCAGGGTCGTCGCCCGCCAGGGTGAGCCGGTCGACACCCAGGTCGACGTGGCCGCCTGATCAGCACGCGGGCCTGAGCGCCCGACGACGGCCGGGTTCCGGGGAGAGCGCTCTCCCTGGAACCCGGCCGTTTCGCTCTCCCGCCCCACCTGGTCTCCGCTCCGCCCCACCTCCGTCGCGGGACCGTCTCCAACGCCCAGGACTCGTCGCCTCCGGGCTGCCGGATCGCTGGGTCGCCCGGCAGCCGGGTCACAGTCGGGAAACTGTCACAAGGTGACATTTGTCCATCGCAGGCGTATATTCGTCCTGGACGGAGATGTCCGGATGGTCGTAATCCTCCCGATATCAGACAGGTGTCGGGAGGGGGGCTGTCCGGACCGGCCTGAGGGGAAGGCGGCGTGGTGGCGGATCGGGCTGAGGGTCTGCGCGAACGGAAGAAACGGCGCACCCGCCAGACGATCATCGAGGTGGCGCACGAGTTGTTCCACGCGAAGGGCTTCGAGGCCACGACCCTGGAGGAGATCGCCGCCGGCGCGGACGTGTCGGTGCGCACGCTGTTCCGCTACTTCACCGGGAAGGAAGCGATCGCGCTCGCACCGCTGGACGAGATGGGCGATCTGACGGTCGCGGCACTGCGCCGCCGGCCGGCGGACGAACCACCTCTGGCCGCCCTGCGCGCCGCGGCCATGAGCGCCTGGGCGCTGATGTCCCCCGACGGCCAGGCGCTGCGGCACTACGCCGACCAGCTTCTGCCGAGCGAGCAGGCCTCACCGCTCGCCGGTGCGGTGCTGAGCAGGCTCATCGTCATCGGTGACCGACTGGCGATGGAGCTCGTCGACAACGACGAGGCGGTCGACGAGCCCCGTGCCTGTGTCGAGCCGCCGCCTGACATACCTGACATACCTGACATACCTGACACGCCCGAAGCGCTCGCCGCGTCCGCGACGGGGCCGGCGGCGCGGTTTCCGGCGCCCATCGCCGAGCTGGACGCTCAGCTGACCGTCGTCCGCTTTCTCAGTGCCATCCAGGTCGCCATCCGTTTCTGGTGCGGCTCGGGCAGTACGGATCTGTCGGTGCTTCTCGTCGTCGTCGAGACATGTCTCGACCGGATCTGTTCGAGCCCCTGAGTCTCCCGTAGCCGACCCCTCCTTATCGATCCGTTTCGAGGCGGCCACGAACCGAGGCGGACGTGCCGTCGTCCGGGTCGGTGGGCCCGCCGGGCGGCGCCGGCGTTCAACTCAAGATGCAGGCTGGTTCCGCAGCCGCATTCACAGGAAAGGGTGCGCGAACTTCCCATGTCCATTTCCGTGCCAGCGTCCGAGTCCGCCACGAGGTCCCGGCACTCCATTCCCGCGCAGGCTGTCGGCGGCACCGCCCCCAGGCGCGCCGCCGCGGGCACCGAGGCCCACGGCAGCGGGGATCCGTTGGTCGGAACCCTGCATCGGGCCGTTGACCACCTGCTTTCCCGCCAGGACGAGGCGGGCTGGTGGAAGTTCGACCTGGAAAGCAACACCACGATGGACGCCGAGGACCTGCTGTTGCGCGAGTTCCTCGGTATCCGCACGGAGTCGGTCACCGACGCCTCAGCCCGTTTCATCCGTTCCCGTCAGCTGCCGGACGGCACGTGGCCGCAGTATTTCGGCGGCCCCGGTGAGCTTTCCATCACGGTTGAGTCCTACATAGCGCTGCGCCTGGCCGGTGACGAACCGTCCGCCCCGCATATGGAACGTTGCGCGGACTGGATTCGCCAGCACGGCGGAATTCCCGCGACGCGGGTCTTCACCCGGGTCTGGCTGGCGCTTTTCGGCTGGTGGCGCTGGGAGGATCTGCCGGTGCTGCCGCCCGAGATGCTGCTCCTGCCGGCCCGTGCGCCGCTCAGCATCTACGCGTTCGGGTCCTGGGCCCGGCAGACGATCGTTCCGCTCACGGTCGTGTTCGCGCTGCGCCCCGTGCGTCCGGCACCGTTCGACCTGGCGGAGCTCTACCTCGAGGAGGCCGCGCCCGACCGGCCGGGGACCGTTCCGACGCCGTCCACCGCGTCCTCCACCGCGTCCTCCACCGCGTCCTCCACCCCGTCATCCACCACGCCGACCCGGGCGCGGATCGGGAGAATCGGCTGGAAGGACGTCTTCCGCTGGGTCGACGCCGGGCTGCACCGCTACCACCACCGGCCGATCGGCCCGCTGCGCCGGCACGCGTTGCGGACAGCCGAACGCTGGATCATCGAGCGCCAGGAGGCGGACGGCTGCTTCGGGGGAATCCAGCCGCCGGCCGTGTACTCGATCATCGCGCTGCGGCTGCTCGGCTATGACCTGACACACCCGGTGCTGGCGGCCGCGCTCGACGCGCTGGAGGCCTACACGGTCACCCTGCCCGACGGCGCGCGGATGGTCGAGGCCTCGCAGTCCCCGGTCTGGGACACGGCGCTGGCCGTGAACGCGCTCGCGGAGGCGGGCGCCGTGGCGGGGATCGGGGCGGACGACCCGGCCCTGCTCCGCTCGGTCGACTGGCTGCTCGGCCAGGAGATCCGGGAGCGGCGCGGCGACTGGCGGGTCAACCACCCGGATCTGCCCGCGGGCGGCTGGGCGTTCGAGTTCGAGAACGACACCTACCCGGACACCGACGACACGGCCGAGGTGCTCCTCGCCCTGCGCCGGGTGAGCCATCCCGAGCCGGAGCGGGTCGAGGCCGCCGCCGACCGCACCGTGGCCTGGCTGTTCGGTCTGCAGTCCGGCGACGGGGGCTGGGGGGCCTACGACTCGGACAACACCGGCACGCTCGTCTACCAGATCCCGTTCGGTGACTTCGGCGCGCTGACCGATCCGCCGTCGGCGGATGTGACCGCGCACATCGTCGAGGCCCTCGCCGACCTGGGCCTCGCCGACGACCCCCGGACCCAGCGTGGGGTGGCCTGGCTGCTGGATCACCAGGAAGCGGGTGGGTCGTGGTTCGGCCGCTGGGGGGTGAACCACCTTTACGGCACCGGTGCGGTGCTGCCCGCGCTGGTCGCCGCCGGTGTGGCCCCGGCCCACCCGGCCGTGCGCCGGGGGGCGCGATGGCTGCTGTCCCACCAGAACCCCGACGGCGGCTGGGGCGAGGACCTGCTGTCCTATGGTGATCCGGAGTGGGTCGGCCGGGGGACGTCCACCGCCTCGCAGACGGCGTGGGCGATGCTCGGGCTCCTCGCGGCGGAACCGGGTGCCGAGATCTCCGCGGCACTCGGCCGGGCGGCCGGCTGGCTCTCCGACCGGCAGCGGCCGGACGGCAGCTGGGACGAGGACGAGTTCACCGGCACCGGCTTCCCGGGGGACTTCTACCTCAACTACAACGGCTACCGGCTGCTCTGGCCGGTTCTCGCCCTCGGCCGTTACCTGCGCACGAGCCGGTAGGGGCCCCAGGGCCCGGATCTACCGCGGTGCCTCCCGGGGGGCGGGCAGGTCGCCGGCGGGGGCGGCGCCGGCCGCCACGTCGAACGGAATGCTGGTGGGGACAGCGAAGGCCATCGGGCCCACGGTGAAGTGCCGCAGGTCGTTGTCGGTGGCGTAGGTCGCCGCGGCGCTGCGGTCCGGAAACGGTGCGACCACCCGGCGGACCGTGCGCCGGCCCGCTCCCTCGAACTGCACCACGGCGAAGAGCATCTCGGACTCCGGCATCATGCGATCATGAAAGCGCATCCCGATGGCCGGGAGAACGTGCCAGGTCGTGTGCTGTCAGTGGTCCGCTGTGTACGTGCAGCAGGACGTCCCGCGCTTCGCGCATGTGCGTCGGGTGTGTGCAACCCGGAGTGATGTCCGGGTGACCGGAGTGATGTCCGGGTGAAGTGTGGTGTCCGGCTGATGTCAGTACACGAGTGCCTGGGCGCCGTCGGCTAGTGCCTCGCTGACGAACACCGCCGCACCGGCGATGCGCACGCCCTCGATCACGTCGTCCGGGCCGATCGAGCGCCGCGCGGCGCACTGCGTGCAGAGCGTGACCCGGCCGCCGGCCAGGACGGCGTCGAGCAGGTCGGTGAGCGGGGCCGACTCCGGCAGCGTGAACTCGGCGGCCCGGCCGGGGAGAGCGAACCAGGCGGATTCGCCGGTGAGCCACAGGGAGACGTCCACCCCCGAGGCCACGGCGATGGAGGCCACGGTGAAGGCCTGGGAGCAGCGCTCCGGGGCGTCGGAGCCGGCGGTCACCTTGACGACAAGCGATCGTGTCACGCGCCCAGTGTGCCCGTCCCACGCGCGTCGTGCGGCCGGGCCCACCCGCGACGGACCTGCCCGGCCGGGCACTTCCGGGACGGTGGCGGCAGAACGCGGCCGTGGTCGTCCTAGGCTGTGCTCCGTGCTGCACTACTTCATGAGCGGCCTGCTGGTGGCAATGGCGATGCTCATCGCCTGGTTCTCCGGCTACGCGGTCTACAAGTTGTACGGGGGCCGGCGCTGAGCCGGCGGGCGAGGAGCGGAGCACCGATGGGAACGGACCGGAGCGGCGACACGGGCACGGTTGCGGCGGCGCCCCCGCCCGACCTGCACGCGAGCCTGCTGCCGCTGGCTTTCCTGGTCGGCACCTGGCGTGGCGAGGGCGTCGGAGGCTACGAGGGCCTGGAGTCGTTCCGCTACGGGCAGGAGATCACCTTCGCCGCCGACGGGCGTCCGGCGCTGGGCTACGTGTCGCACACCTGGTGGGCCGACGAGCCGCGGGACGGGCGCGAGCCGGGCAGCCCGCTCGCCACCGAGACCGGGTTCTGGCGGGTGCAGCCGCCGTCCGGCGATCCCGGACCGGACGGCGGCGCCGATCGCCGCCCGGTCGTCGAGGTGACGCTGGCGCACCCGTTCGGCATCGCCGAGCTCTATGTCGGAACGGTCGCCGGCACCCGGATCGACCTTGACTCGAACGTCCTGATCAGGACGGCCACCGCTCGGGAGGTCACCCGGTCGGTACGGCTGTACGGCCTGGTCGAGGGTGGTGACCTGGCCTACGCGATCGACATGGAGGCCGGCGGCAGGCCGCTGCAGTCGCACCTGTCGGCCCGCCTGCAGCGGGTCAAGGGCTGAGCGCGGCCCGGACTCAGGTGGGGCGGGCGGCGCTGCCCGCGTCGGCGGCGAGCTTGGCCCGCCACGCCCGCTCACGCTCGATGGCGCCGGCGAAGCCGAGCGCGATGGCCGGGTCGAAGTTGTCGTCGGCGTACGAGCCGACGCAGCCCAGCAGCCGGTCGATCTCCTCGGCGCTGACCGCCGTGAGCGGGACCTGCCCGGTCAGGAAGATGTCGCCCACCCGGTCGATGGAGAAGTGCACTCCGTAGGTGCGCGCGTTGCGGCCCAGCAGGAAGCCGTAGGTGCCGGCGGCGTTCTCCGCCGGGGCCCGCATGAAGAACGCCTCCACGAGCAGGGTGTGGTCCTGCACCACCAGCCAGGTCATGGTGCGCAGCTTGTGCTCGCCCTCCAGGGCCACCAGGAAGGCACCGGTGTCGGCGTGCTCGTAGGACACGCCGAGATCGTCCAGCGCGGCCCTGATCACGTCGTCGAGCCGGGTACGTTCGGAAACGTCTATGGGTGCCGTCATGGGCAGGGATCTCCCCGGATGCGGTGCGGGTCAAGCCGGCGGGTGGCGGGCAGCGGGCGGTGGGGCCGGCGGCCCCATCGCTGACGTTAGCCGGCCAGCGCCCTCGGCACAGCCGTGGCCGCCGCCTGGTAGCTCGCGAGGACGCCCCGGGCGGTGGCGCTCCAACCGAAACCGGCGGCCCGTGCCCGGGCACCGGCTGACAGGTGCCGCCGCCACCGCTCCTCGGTGAGGATGCGTTCCAGCGCGTCGGCGTAGTCCGCCGGGTTCCAGCCGTGGACGAGGACACCGGACGTCCCGTGCTCGACGGCGGTGCACAGCCCGCCGACAGCGGCGGCGACAACCGGGGTGCCGCAAGCCTGAGCCTCCACCGCGACCAGGCCGAAGCTCTCGCTGTGGCTGGGCACGACGACCGCGGTGGCCGCCCGGTACCAGTCGGCGAGCTGCTCCTGCGGGACCGGGGGCTGGAAGTGGACGATGTCGGCGATGCCGAGTTCCGCGGCGAGCTTGACCAGGGAGTCGGGGCGTTCGAGGCCGGAGCCGCTGGGCCCGCCCACGACGACGACCGCGAGCCGCCCGCGGCGGCGCGGGTCGCGGCGGACGAGGTCGGCCGCGGCGGCGAGCAGGACGTCCGGTGCCTTCAGCGGCTGGATCCGCCCGACGAACAGCAGGATCTGGGTGTCGGGGTCGAAACCCAGCCGCGCGCGGGCGGCCCGCGCTCCACCGTCCGGCTCGCGGTCGGGCCCGCCGTCCGACGAGCCCCTGTCGTCTCCGCCGGGCGGCCGGGGCCCGTCGGGGCGGAAGACGTCCAGGTCGACGCCGGGGGCGACGACGTCCACCTGGCTCGGCGCGGCGCCGTAGAGATCGGTCAGGTGCCGGCGCTCGGTCTGCGTCGAGGCGATGAGGCGGCTGGCGCTGTCGATCACCGCCTGCTCGCCGCGAAGCCGCAGGTCGGGTTCCGGGCGGTCGCCGTCCGCGAGCGAGGCGTTCTTGACCTTCGCCAGGGTGTGCGAGGTGTGCACCAGCGGGACGCCCCACCGCCGGGCCACCGAACGGCCGACCTGCCCGGAAAGCCAGTAGTGCGAGTGGACGACGTCGAACCAGCCGGCCTCGTACCCGGCCTCGGTGCGCAGGACGTCCGCCGTGAACGCGCACAGCCAGGCGGGGAGCTCGGCGCGGCCGATGTCCTCGTACGGGCCGGCCGGGACGTGGCGTACCGTCACACCAGGAACGATCTCCGCGGTGGGTGGGAGACGGCTGCTCACGGCACGGGTGAACACCTCGACCTCGGTACCGAGAGCGGCGAGCTGGCGCGCGAGTTCGATGATGTAGACGTTCATTCCGCCCGCATCACCGGTTCCCGGCTGTTCCAGCGGTGACGTGTGCATCGAGAGCATCGCCACCCGCGACGGCCTCCTCGGCCGGACGCCCTCACCACGGGCCGGCGGCATGCCATCGACCAGGTGCACCAACCACCTCCAGAACGGGACCGACGCGACAGACCAATATGAACCGGACGTGACAGTCGTCGCCAACGTCGACAACGTCGGGCGGTGTCCGTCCTATGCCCGCCCGGCACACTCGACACCAGCTGTTTGTGCCCGCGCCGAGTGGGTGCCATTCCGACCGACCCTGCGTGACCAGGGGATTCGCGGCCGGTGTTTTGCGGAGGGTGTGAGCGGAGTGACAGTGGCGCGGCGTCGACCCCGCCTTGCCGCCGGCCGGGCGCGGGCGCTGGGGGTGCCCACCAGGGGCACCACGGCACCCAACCGGCTGCGGCGGGTCGACCGGTGGCTGGCCGCCGCAGCCTGGTCGCCGCTGCGCCGCGCCGCCGACCCGCTGGTCGTGGACGTCGGCTTCGGGGCATCACCGGTCACCACGGTCGAGATGTACGAACGGCTGCGCCCGGTGCGGCCCGACGTGCGGGTCGTCGGCCTCGAGCTCGCCCCCGAACGGGTCGTCGTCGCGCAGGCTGCCGCCCGCCCGCCCGGGCTGCTGTTCGCCCTCGGCGGGTTCGAGCTGGCCGGGCACCGCCCGGTCGTGATCCGGGCGATGAACGTGCTGCGTCAGTACGACGAGCGGGCTGTGGGATCGGCCTGGGCGGCCATGGCGGGACGGCTGTCGACCGGCGGGATGCTGGTCGAGGGCACCTGCGACGAGATCGGCCGCCGGGCCTGCTGGTTCGCCCTCGGGGCGGGCGGGGTCCCGGCGACCCTGACGTTCTCGGCGCACCTGCCGAGCCTGCTCCGCCCCTCCGACCTGGCGCCGCGGCTGCCCAAGGCGCTGATCGCCCGCAACGTGCCCGGTGAGGACGTCCACGCGCTGCTCGCCGCGTTCGACCTGGCCTGGGAGCGAGCGGCACCGCGGGGGACGTTCGGACCGCGCCAGCGCTGGATCGCCGCCGCCGCGCTGCTGCGGCGGGAGGGTTGGCCCGTCCTCGACGGCCCGCGCCGGTGGCGGCTGGGGGAGCTCACCGTCGCCTGGCCACCAGGGCCTCGGTGAAGACGTCCAGCATGCGCCGGTCGAACAGGACGAACCTGGCCTCCGTGACGGCGGTGGTGGTGGTCAGGACGGCGTCGAGCGCGAGGTCGGCGGCGTCGCGGGCCGGCCAGCCGTAGACGCCGGCGCTGACCGCGGGCAGGGCGAGGCTTCGGGCACCCAGCTCGTCCGCCACCGCGAGGGCCCGCGTGTAGCACGAGCGGAGCAGCCCGGACCGGCCCTCCCCGGTGGTGTACACCGGACCGACGACGTGGATCACGTGGCGGGCCCGCAGGCGCCCGGCCGTGGTGGCGACCGCCTCGCCGGTCGGCAGGCCACCGGGGAGCGTGGTGGCGCGCAGTTCGCGGCAGGCCGCGAGGATCTCCGGACCACCGGCGGCGTGGATCGCGCCGTCGACCCCGCCCCCGCTGAGCAGCGACGAGTTCGCGGCGTTGACGACGGCGTCCACCTCCTGGTCGGTGATGTCACCCTGGACGAGCCGGACGGTGATCATGCGGCCACTGTACCGAGGGGCCCGCGGGGCGCGTGGCCGTTCGGCCTGGCCTGCCGGCCTGGCCTGTCGGTGTGGCCTGTCGGTCGGTGTGGCCTGTCGGTTTGCCAGCGGTCAGCTGTCTGCGATGCGATGGGGGACGTGGCAGAACTTGTCGTGCTCGGGTTCGGCAGCAGGAACCAGGCGGAGCGGGTCCGGCAGCTGGGCCGCAGGCTGTCGCGGGCGGGCATGATCGAGCTCGCGGACGAGGCCGTCGCCTGGCGCGACGAGGCGGGCCGGGTCCGGGTGCGGCATCCGGCCAGCCGGTTGAGACCCGCGGCCGTCAGCGGAGCGGTCTGTGGCGCCGCGGTCGGCGCCGCCTTCCTGGCGCCGGTGGCGGGCCTGCTGGTCGGCGCGGCGGGCGGCGCCGTCACCGGCCGCCTGGTCGCGGGCGAGACGATGGACACCGCCATGGTGCGGCGCGTCGCTGGATGTCTGCAGCCCGGTCGTGCCGCCGTCTTCGTCCTGGTCAGCGGGTCACAGCCGGGTGTCGTCGAAGCCCTGCGGCACTACCAGCCGATGGTGATCAGAACCTCGATGCCCCGGGACCGTGAGGAGGCGCTGATCCGCGCGCTGCGCGGCCAGGAACTCCGGACCGAGCGCGGACCCGAAGCCGAGCGCCGGACCGAGGCCGAGCGTCGAGCCGGGACCCCGGGACCCCGGGACCCCGGGAGCCAGACCGCCGCGGGAGTCAGGCGAGCGGGCGGCGGGTGGGGGCGATCTTGTCGAGGACGCTGAGGTCGTCCGGGCGCGGCTGCCACTGACCGGCGGCCGCGTTCGCCCGCACCTGCGCCGCGCTCGTCGCGCCGGCGATCACCGAGGCCACCGCGGGCTGGGCGGCGAGCCCGCCGATCGCGACGTCGAGCAGTGAGCGGTCCCGCTCCCGGGCGAAGGTCTCGAGCGTCTCGATCCGGTCGAACAGCTCGTCGGTGAGCTCGTCCTGCCGTCCGGCGAGCCGCGTGCCGGGCGGGGGGACCTCGTCGCGCTGGTACTTGCCGCTCAGGACACCGTTGGCCAGCGGGAAGTACGGGATCACCCCGATGCCGTACTTGAGCGTGGCGGGGACGAGCTCGGCCTCGACGTCCCGGGTGAGCAGGTTGTAGTGGTTCTGGGCCGAGATGAAGCGGGTCGTCCCGGACGCGCGGGCGGTCCACTCGGCGTCCGACACCTGCCAGGCGTCGAGGTTGCACGAGCCGACGTAGCGGACCTTGCCCTCCTGGACGAGCTCGCCGAGCGCCTCCAGCGTCTCCTCGATCGGGGTGAACGCGTCGAGGTTGTGTAGCTGGTAGAGATCGAGGTAGTCGGTCTGCAGGCGGCTGAGCGACCCCTCGACGGCCTTGCGGATGTAGCGGCGCGAGGCGCGCGCGTTGAAGTCCTGGCCGTACATGCCGCCCATGTCGTTACCCACCTTGGTGGCGAGGACGACCTCGTCGCGGCGGCCGCGCAGCACATGCCCCAGCAGGGTCTCCGAGCCGCCCTTGTTCCCGTAGGTGTCGGCGGTGTCGAAGAAGTTGATGCCGGCGTCCAGGGCGGCGTCGACGACGGAGCGGGTACCGGCCAGGTCCACCCGCGAGCCGAAGTTGTTGCAGCCGAGCCCGACGACGGAGACCATCAGACCCGAAGATCCCAGGGGGCGATAACGCATGCCCTGATAACAACACGCGCGTCGCGGGCCGGTTCCTGCCAGGGGCCCGGCCCGCGACGCGCGGAGTCGGCGCGTTGTTTCGTTGTCGCTCCGTCGTCAGCGGGGTGTTGTCGCGTCGCTGACGGCGCGGGCGGTGGCACTGGCCGCCTTGCGGGTCGAGGTGCGCGCGGCCCGCGTCTTGCTGGTCGCGGTGCGCGTCTGCTTCACGGCCTCCTCCGTCGCCGGGCTGCGCCGGATGCCCGCCACCCGCTTCTCCCCGCGGCTCGCGAAGGAGTTGTACAGGTCGGTCGCGCGGCCCTGCAGATCCGAGATCTGCGAGCCCACCGTGACCGGCAGCGCGAGAACTGCCGAGCTGACCTGGACGGGGACCCGTGCGGCCTGCGCCGGGATCTGGCTGACCCGGTCCGAGATGCGGCGGACCTCCGTCCCGTAGGCCGCGGGGATCGTCAGGAGCTTCTCGACCGCGAGGTCGGCGGCGCCCACGGAGGCGTACAGCGGCTTGCGGACGTCGGACGTGGACGCGGCTTCGCTCTTCGCCTTCGCGCTGGTTCGGGCGGTGGCCATGTGATCTCCTAGTGATCTCCGGTGGTTGTGGCGGTGTTGGGTCAGGTGGTGCCGTCGTCGGCGGACGGTGGCTGCGCCGGCGCGGCCGGCCCTGCCGTGCCGTCGCCGGGCTCCGTGGCGGCCTTCGTACCGCTGCTACGCGGCGCCCGGCGCCCGTCCCCCGACTTGCGGGCGGTGCGCCTGGGCGCGGCGGTCGTGCCGCCTCCGCCCGCGGTCGCCCCGGCTGTGCCGTTGGGCGTTCCGCCGGTGCTGGTGGACGTGGTCCTCGACGGTGAACGCGTGGACCTGGTGGCACGCCGGGTGCCGGTGGCCCGCGGCCGCGCACCCGCCCCGCCCGGGGAACCCGCGGCGGCGGCTGGGGCAGTCGGGGCGGTGGTGACATCGGGAACCGCATCCGCCTCGGCGGCGGGCTCCGCGGCAGTGGCGGGCTCCGCAGCAGCGGGAGGTTCCGTGGCAGCGGGAGGTTCCGCGTCGATGACGGGATGCTCGTCGGCGTGCCCGGCGTCGGTGCCCGCGGGCCGCATCGCGGCCGGGCGTGCCGACAAGCCCGCTCCGGCGAGCGCGTTCTCCCGGCGGAAGGCGTCGTAGATGTCGACGATGACCTGCTTCTGACGCTCGGTCAGGGTGTCGTCGGCGTGGACGGCGGCGAGGAGGTCCTCGCCGCCCTCACGTTCCTCCAGAATGCCGGCCTGCACGTAGAGGACCTCCGCGGAGATCCGCAGCGCCTTCGCGATCTGCTGGAGGATCTCGGCCGACGGCCGGCGCAGCCCGCGCTCGATCTGGCTCAGGTACGGGTTGCTCACCCCGGCCTGCCGGGCGAGCTGACGCAGCGAGATCTGGGCGCCGCGACGCTGCTCCCGGATGAAGTCGCCGACATCCCGCACATGAATAGCTGCCACCCGTTACCGACCTCCGCAGGTACGCCGCATCACCAGACGAACGTACGACGCAATGCTAGCTTCGGCAAGCGGGCAGTTAGCACACCGGGCGTTCCGGGCGTGCCCGGTCAGCCCTGTTTCTCGGCCTGGGCCAGCCACGCCCGCTGGGTCGCCAGCGCCGTCTCGGTCTCCGCGATCTCGCGGGCCCGCCCGTTCGACCGGGCCCGCTCCAGCTTCGTCTCCAGCTTCGCGATCGATTCCCGCAGTCGGCGCAGGAACGGCGACTCGTTGATCTCGCGCTGGTCCCAGCGGGCGTCCGAGGCCTCGCGCAGCTTGTCGCCGATCGAGCTGAGCTGACGCTCCAGGCTGTTCACGACCTCACGGGGCACGTGCCCGATGGCGTCCCACCGGCCCTGGATCTCGCGGTAGCGGCGCAGCGACCGCTCGACGTCCGCCGGGTCGAGCGCGGTGGCTTCGGCGAGCAGTTCCTCCTTGCGGGCCTGGTTCTCCCGCAGCTCCGCGTCGCGCTCGGCGTTCACGGCGTTGCGCCGGCTGAAGAAGGCGTCCTGCGCGGCACGGAAACGGGCCCACAGCTCGTCGTCGACGTCCTTCGCGGCCCGGCCGGCCGACTTCCACTCGGTCATGAGCGCCCGGTAACGCGCGGTCGTCGGGCCCCAGTCGGACGAGTCCGACAGAGTGACGGCCTCGGCGATGATCGCTTCCTTGCGCTCCCGGGAACGGGAGCGCTGGGTGTCGAGGGCGGCGAAGTGGGCGGTACGCCGGCGGGTGAACTCGTCCCGCGCCGCGGCGATCCGCCGCCACAGCGCCGAGTCGGTCCGCTTGTCGACCCCGGTGATCGCGCGGAACTCGTCGCCGATCGTGCGGAAGCGCTCGCTGGTCGCCTTCCACTCGGAGCTGCGGGTGAGCTGCTCCGCCTCGGTGACCAGCTCCTCCTTGGCAGCGACCGCGACGGCCACCCGGCGGGCGCGCTCGGCCGCCAGCTCGGTGCGGCGGGTGTCCGTCGCGGCCATGACGGCGTCGAGACGGGTGGCGAGTGCCTCCACATCACCGACGACCGCGGCCTGGGAGAGGCCCTCACGCAGTCGGCGTGCGCTGCCGGCGATGCCGGACGGGTCCACACCGCTGACGGTAAGCCGCCGTTCCAGCAGCTCGACCTCGGCGGCCAGATCGTCGTACCGGCGCCGGAAGTGGGCGAGGCCCTCCTCCGGGCCGCCCGCGCGCCAGGAGCCGACGGCCCGCTCGCCGTCAGCGGTACGCAGATACACCGTGCCGTCGGAGGAGACCCGGCCCCAGGGGGGCTGGTCGTCGCTCTCCCGGCCGGCGCTGCGCGCGCTGGGAGGCCCGCTCCCGTCGGGGCGGGGGGCAGACCCGCCAGGTCCGGTGCCCAGGCGTGCGCTGTCGTCGCGTCCGCCGTCGCTGCGGTCACTCATCGCGTTCCCGAAGATCGACATCAAGATGCCTGCCATTGTTGCAGGCATCGGCCCGGAAGGGGACCGTCCGCGGGTATCGGATCTGGTGGGAAGTCCGCGGCCCCCCGGTGGGTGCCCGGTGCGCCGATGTGGCCCGTCCGTCGGCGCGGCGCCCGGCAGCGCAGCCCACTGTCCGACGGCCTGGCTGTACCGGCCCGGCGGTGCGGGCCGGAGGGGGGCACAGTCGCGAGAAGCGTCACGTCGTCGGCACCTCGCCGGACGGTCACCAGCAATTGGTTCGGAAATGACCCGCCTGGTCACCTTTTCCCGCACCCGGTGCGTGCGTACGCGTCCCTGCGGGGCCAAGATGCGTAACCGTGGCGGAGCGTACGAGGGCCGGGCGTGACGGCTGGCGCGCAGCCGCTCTGGTGACCCCGGCTCTGGTCGGGTTGTGCGTGTTCGTCATCGGGCCGGCTGCGGTGTCGGCCTTTGTCGCGGGAACGGACAAGAAGCTCACCGGTGTCGACTTTCACTGGGTGGGCACCGCGAACCTGCGGGAGGCGCTGTCCGACCCGGATCTCGGCCGGGCCGTCCGCAACACGCTCGTCTACTGCCTGTTGACGGTCATTCCGTCCGTTGTGCTCGGCCTGCTGCTCGCGCTGGCCGCGAACAGCGTCACCCGCGGCCGGCCTGCGGTCCGCTTCGCGTTGTTCCTGCCGGCAAGCGCGAACATCGTGGCCATGGCGGTCGTCTTCCGGTACATCTTCGACGCCAGCCCGGACGGCCTGGCGAACACCCTGGTCGGAGTCGTGGGTGTCGACCCGCAGAACTGGCTGGGCGACAGTGACACGGCGCTGCCGGTCGTCGCGCTGGTCGGGGGTTGGCGGCTGACGAGCTTCGTGTTCGTGGTCTACCTCGCCGGGCTCACCGCCATCCCGCCCTCCGTCTACGAGGCGGCGGAGGTCGACGGCGTCCGCGGGCTGGCGCGGCTGCGCCACATCACGCTGCCGCTGCTGGGCCCGACGACCGTCTTCCTCGCCGTCTTCGTCACGGTTCTGACGCTGCAGACCTTCGAGACGGTCGCGGTGCTGACCGACGGCGGCCCGCTCGACTCCAGCACGACGATCATCTACTACATCTACCAGGTCGGCTTCACCGGTTCCTTCCGGATCGGCTACGCATCCATGATCGCTTTGCTGCTGCTGGTCACCGTGGTGCTCATCGGTGCCGCCGGTGCGCTGCTCGGCCGGCGCCTGCGGGTGGCCCGCGAGGACGCGGACGCGCCTGCCGGGGCAACGCCTGCCAACGAGGTGCCTGCCGGGGGAGCACCCGCGCTGGAAGGAGCCCGGCGGTGACGGGGGCGGCGGAGAGCGTGCCGCCGGTGGCCTCCGGTGGAGCCCGGGCAGGCCTGCGGCCGGCCCGGGCCCTGTCCGGGACGGTGCGTTTCGCGTTTCTCGCAGTGGGTGTCACCACGGCACTTCTGCCGTTCGTCTGGATGCTGCGCACGGCCCTCGGGCCGCCGCAGAACGCGCTCGGGATGTCGGCCAGCCCGCTCCCCTCCTCGGTGAGCTTCCAGGCCTTCGAAAGCGCCTGGCGGGCGGCCGATCTCGGGCCGGCGCTGCTGACCGGTGTGGCTGTCAGTCTCGCGATCCTGGCGCTCCAGCTGCTCACGGCGATCCCGGCGGCCTACGCGTTCGCCTGGGTGCCGTTCCGCGGGCGGTCGGTGCTCTTCGGGGTGGTGCTTGCCACGCTGCTCGTCCCGCCGCAGGTCACGGCGGTGCCGAACTACGTGACGATCTCGGCGCTCGGGCTTGCCGACACCCGCGTCGGCCTGGTGCTGCCGTTCATGACCCACGCGGCGATGATCTTTCTGCTGCGTCAGTACATGACCACGATCCCGGCGTCGGTGCTGGAGGCGGCGCGGATGGACGGTCTCGGGACGCCGCGCACCCTGCGCCGGGTCGTCGTCCCGCTGTGCGCCCCGGCGATCGCGACCGTGAGCGTGTTCAGCTTCCTGCTCTCGTTCAACGAGTACCTGTGGCCGCTGCTCGTGGCGCGGTCGCCGGACATCGCCACCCCGCCGCTCGCCCTGGCCGGGCTGACCAGCAGGAGCTCCGCCCTGCCCGACTTCGCCCAGCTCGCCGCGGGATCACTCATCATCAGCCTGCCGACCCTGCTCGTGTTCATCGTGGCCCAGCGCCGGCTGGCAGCCGGCATCTCGGGCACCGGTCAGGGGGACTGACGGGACGATGAGTGAGTGCGCAGGTCCGGTCTGTCGGGAGGAAAAACCGTGATCCGTATCCGGTGGGCAGTGTCCGTCCGGCAGGCAGTGTCCGCCCGGCGGGCAGTGTCCGTCCGGCGGGCAGTGCCCGCGGCCCTCGCGGCAGCCCTGGTCACCCTGGCAGGGTGCAGTGGGGGCGGTTCGACGCCCGACCCGTCCGAGAGCCTGCGCCCGACCGCCCGGCCGGCCACCGCCGGTGTCGACGACGTCGCCGGGGCGATGGCCTCGCCCCGGTGCGCCGCCCAGGTGAAGACACTGCGGATGTACGCGGTGGCGAATCTGAACGACGTGGCCCGGTCCGGCAAGGCCTACCTGGAGAAGGCGCATCCCGGCCTCAGCGTGGAGATCGTCGCCACCGCGCCCACCTACACGGCGCTGGTCCAGCAGCTGAGTGCGGACCGGTCCGCCGGCCAGCAGGCCGACGTCGCCGTCGCCGGCTTCGACGTGCTGCCGACCTTCGCCACCCAGCTCGGCGCCCAGGAGCTGTCCCCGCGCCTGCTGCGGGCGTCCTACGACCAGCGGATGACACCGCTCGGCCAGGTCGGCGGGCGTCAGATCGGCATCCCCCAGCAGGTCTCGACGCTCGCGCTCGCCTACAACCTCGACGTCCTGGAGGCGGCCGGGGTCGACCCGGCGACGCTGACCACGACCGACGGTGTGATCGCCGCGGCGGAGAAGATCCGCGCCTCCGGGCAGGACATCCAGCCGATCGACATTCCGACCGGCCAGGGGTTCGCGCAGTGGGCGCTGAACAACCTCGCCTCGTCGGGGGGCGCGCCCCTCCAGGACGACGCCGGCCGGCCGCGGCTGAACACCCCGCAGGCCCGGGCTGCCGCGCAGTTCCTGGCTCGGGTCGCGAGCTTCGGGCCACAGTCGGACAACCCGACCAGCCAGGGGCTGCCCCGGTTCGGGATCCGCAAGGAGACCGCGATGACGATGGTGACGGTGGCGACGCTCGCCGGCGGCCTGCGGTTCATCCAGGACCAGGGCGAGAGCGGGTTCCGTGCCGGTGCGGTGCCGTTCCCCACCCTGGCGGGCGGCACCCAGGCGCCGGTCGCCGGCGGGAACGCGCTGACCGTGCTCGCCGAGGACCAGTGCCAGCGGGAGATGGCGACCGAGCTGGTCGTCTCCCTGCTGGCACCGGACGTCATCGTGGCGAGCACCGAATCGCTGAGCTACCTGCCCGTCGACACCGAGGCGTTGGCCCGACTGGAGCCGCTGTACCGGCAGTACCCTCAGCTCCGGGCGTTCAACGACCTCGCACCGTCGCTGGTGGCGCCCCCCTCCTGGGGCGGCGCGCGTGGCGGCGAGCTGCCGCAGGCCATGTCCGACCAGGTGGTGCGGATCATGGGTGGCGCTGACATCGACCAGACCCTGGCCGCGGCCCAGGCCGAGGCGGAGGCACTGACCCGATGAGCTCCGATGACGGGCGTGGCCCGATGACGGGCGTGGCCCGGTGACGGCGGGCGAGGTCACCGCGGTCGCGGGGGCGCGGATCGAGGCCGTGGGCATCGGGCGGACCTTCGGCCCGGTGCACGCCCTCGCCGGGGTCGATCTCACCATCGCCGCGGGCGAGATCGTCGCGCTGCTGGGGCCGTCCGGTTCGGGAAAGTCGACGCTGCTGCGCATCGTCGCCGGCCTCGACCAGCCGACCGCCGGCGACCTGCGGTTCGACGATCGCAGCCAGGTGGGCGTCCCACCGCACCGGCGGGACGTCTCCATGGTCTTCCAGCACTTCGCCCTCTACCCGCACCTGTCCGCGACGGACAACCTGGTGCTGGCCCTGCGGTACGGGCGCGGGATGTCCCGGGCGGACGCGCGCGACCGCGCCGCCGAGACCCTGCGGATGCTCGGCATCGCCGACCTGGCCCGGCGGCGGCCGGCCCAGATGTCCGGCGGGCAGCGCCAGCGGGTGGCCATCGGCCGGGCGATCGCGACCCGCGCCCGGGTCGTGCTCCTCGACGAGCCGATGTCCGGGCTGGACGCGAAGCTGCGGGTCGAGCTGCGGGTGGAGATCGTCGACCTGCTCCGCCGGCTCGGCACCACCGCGGTGTTCGTGACGCACGACCAGGCCGAGGCGATGGCGGTCGGCGACCGGGTCGCCGTCATGAACCACGGGGCCATCGAACAGATCGGGACCCCGGACGCGATCTACGACCTGCCGGCGACCCGCTTCGTGGCGACCTTCGTCGGCAGCCCGCCGATGAACGTCTTCGAGGGCGTCTGGTCGGACGGCCGGCTGCGCGGCCCCGGCTTCGCCGCCCCGGCGCCGGCCACCGCCACCGCCGTCGGTGTCCGGCCGGAGCACCTGCGCCTCGTCCGTGGCACGGGCGGCTCCTCCGCGGGCGGCGAGTTCAGCCTGCAGGGGCACGTGGTCGTCGCCGAGCGCCTCGGGGCCGAGCGGACCATGTACGTGCGAACGGCCGCGGGAATGATCGGCGTCCGGGTGGACGCGGCCGTCCCGGTGGTGCCCGACGAACCGGTGACGGTGACGGCGCCCGCGACGGCGCTGCTCTGCTTCGGCCCGGACGGCCGGGCGCTCACTGTCCCGCGGGCCCGCCAGCCCTCCTGACCGCAGGCCCGGCGTCCGGTCTCGGTCCGGAGGTGTGCTGTTGGCTTCGGCGTCTGCTCATGGGCGCAGCGATGGACCTTGGTCCCTGGTCGGGCGTGCCTCCGATGGTGAATGCTCATTCCAGGGCATTCGCGGCGTAACCCGGACGGGGTTCCCGCTGGCGGTCTGCGTCGGCCGACCGCGTGACACTGCCGGGCTTGCCCCTTCCTGTGCCGCATCTGGCTTCTGCGGGGCAATGCCGGGGATGGTCGCACGCGCGTAGGTGCGCGAACCGTGCAATCAGCGCTGTGAAGTGGTCCGTGCGTTACCTCTCCGCACACATCGCACTCTCCTCTTGCCTGGGACACGAAGATGTCGCGACATAGCGTTGCGAGCTGGTCACGCAATCGACTGTGTCAGCGACTCAGAGGAGATACGCCGATGCTGACGGACAATGCCCACGCCTGCACCCACCCACTCGCCTTCGTCCGCGCCCAGCGGGGGTGGTCCTACCAACGGCTGGCACGCGTCGTCGCGCGGCGTGCCCGAGACCTCGGCGTCGCGAACATGGCCGCGGAACGGCAGAAGGTCTGGCGCTGGGAACACCGCGGGGTGGTGCCGGACCGGGTCTCCCAGCTGGCCCTCGCCGCCGAGCTCGGCGTCCCGGCCGACCGGCTCGAGTCGCATCCCTGGCCGGCGTGGCTCCCGACGGGCGACGCCGTCCGCACCGAGTACCCGTGGTCGTCCACCGGCAGCGTCACCGCGCTGATGGACGTCGTCGAGGACGCGCTGACCGACCGGCGCGGCTTCCTGACCATCACCGGGCCGGGCGTCGCCGCGCTGTCGTCGGAGTGGCTCAGCCTGGAGCCGGCACGACTGCACGCGGCCCTCGCCGGCGGGCGGGTGGACGAGCAGATCGTCAACCGGATCGAGCACAACATCCCGGGCCTGCGGGTGATGGACGAGCGCCTCGGCGGCGAGAGTGTCCGCCGCCTCGTCGACGCCGAGCTGGGCGTCGTCGCCGAGCTGCTCGCGCGCGGCTCCTACACCGAGGCGATCGGCCGCCACCTGCACCTGGTGGCCGCCGAGCTTGCCCGCTTCGCCGGCTGGGTCTCCTTCGACTCCGGCTACCAGACGGCGGCGCAGCGGTACTGGGTGACCGCCCTGCACGCCGCGCACGCGGCCGGTGACCGGATGCTCGGCGCCAACGTCCTGAAGAACATGTCCCTGCAGTGCGTCGACTTCGCCCGCCCGCGGGAGGCCGTCGACCTGGCGGAGGCCGCCGTCGCCAGCGCCCGGCGCGCGGGCGGGCGGGTCGCGGCGATGCTGCAGATGCGCCGCGCCCGCGCCCACGCGGCGCTCGGCGAGTCCAGCCTGTGCGCGCAGGCCCTGGCCTGTGCCGAGGCGGCGTTCGTCGAGGCCCGCTCCGAGGACCCGGCCTGGTCGGCCTACTTCGACGACGCGGAGTACCAGGCGCAGGTCGGCAGCTGCTACATCGACCTCGGCCATCTCGTGCAGGCCGACCGGTGGCTGGAGCGGTCGCTGGCGATCCGCACCAACGAGCGGACCCGTGACCGGGCCACCTACATGCTGCGGCGGGCGGCTGTCCAGATGGACCTCGGCAACCTCGACGCCGGCTGCTCGATCGCCCGGGAGGCCCTGCCGATGCTGGAGTCGACCCGGTCGAAGCGCAACAGCCGGCGGGCCGACGAGCTCCGGCGCCGGCTGCGCCGACACTCGTCGGCCTCGTTCGCCCGGGAGCTGGACCAGGCCCTCGCCCGGATCGCCTGAGCGGTCCAGGCCCGGACGACCCGACCGTGGACGGGTCGTCCGCTGGCCCTGGCCGCCCTTCCCACTGGCCCGGCCGGCCTGTCCGCGGGCCCGGCTGGCCTGTCCGCGGGCCCGGCTGGCCTGTCCGCGGGCCCGGCTGGCCTGTCCGCGGGCCCGGCTGGCCTGTCCGCGGGCCCGGCTGGCCCGAGGTCAGCCCTCGGTGCCCGGGCGGTGCAGTCGACCGGCGGGCCGGGCCGGCGCGGCCAGTTCCGCCTCGGGGTCGATCGTCGCCGCGACCTGCGCCCCGTCCGGATCCGTCACGACCAGTGGGACGCCCGCGTCGGTCGACCGCTTCACCATGGCCAGCGCGATCGGGCCCAGCTCGTGGTGCATCTCGGACGAGCCGACGAAGCCGACGGCCCGCCCGCCCGCGGTGACCGCGCAGCCCGGGGCCGCGACCATGCCGTCCAGGTGCAGGAGCACCAGGCGGCGGGGCGGGCGGCCGAGGTTGTGCACCCGTGCCACGGTCTCCTGGCCGCGGTAGCAGCCCTTGTCGAGGTGAACGGCGTTCGTCAGCCAGCCGACCTCGTGCGGGATCGTGCGGTGGTCGGTCTCCCGGTTCAGCCGGGGCCGCCGGTCGGCTATCCGCAGCGCATCGAAGGCGCCCAGGCCGGCGGGGGTGGTGCCGGCGGCCCGCAGCCGGTCGGCGGTGGCGGCGAGGTCGGCACGGGGCACGAGCAGGTCCAGGCCGTACGGCATCCGCCGCAGCAGCGGGCGCTGGCCCTCGCCCGCGGCCCCGGCCTGGCCGACCGGGTAGGGGCCGGTGGTCACCGCACCGGCACCCGTGGCCGTGCCGGCTCCGCCCCCGGCAGCGGGGACGGCACCGGCGCCGAACACGGCGGCGGCGACCTCGTCCGCCCGCGGCCCGACCAGCGAGAGCACGGCGACGCCGTCGGTCACCTCGATCGGCTCGACGCGGAGCATGAACTGCATCGACCTCAGGAACGACAGCAGCCGCCCGGAGGTGGTGGGCTCGACGTCGATCCAGACGGCCGCGCCGTCGTCCGCGAGCACGAGGTGGTGTTCGACGTGGCCGTGCGGGGAGAGCACCAGCGCCTCGGTACCGCGCATCGGGGCGAGCTGGGACAGGTGCTGGGAGGTGATGCTGTGCAGCCAGCTCAGCCGGTCCGGGCCGGTGATCCGCACCACCTCGCGGTTGGAACGGTCGACCAGCGCGGCCCCGGTCGTGGCCAGGCGCTGCTCGCGCAGCGGGTCGCCGTAATGGGCCGCGACCGGGGCATCCGGCTCGGCGGCGGCGACGGCGCCCGGCCACCCGAGCAGCGGGGAGGGGGCCGGAGCGGTGCGGAGGGCCTCGGTGTCGGTGCTCATGACCGGTTCAACGCCGGCCGAGGGCCAGGCACTCCGCACACCGGCCCGCCAGTGTCAGGTGGTCCATGTCGACCACGAAGCCGAGCTCGGCGCGCAGCTCGCCGACGATGCCGGCGAGCCGCTCCGGCGAGATCTCCTGGATTGCGCCGCACGCGCCGCAGACCAGGTGCACATGGGGATCAACTCCGGTGACATGGTAGGTCGGCGCGCCGTGCCCGAGATGTGCGTGGGAGACAAGCTCGAGCTCCTCGAGCAGGTCGAGGGTGCGGTACACGGTGGAGATGTTCACCGCGCTCGCCGTCTGCCGGACCTCGTGGACGATCGCCTCCGGAGTGGCGTGCCCGAGTTTCGCGACGGCCTCCAGCACGAGCTGCCGTTGCGGCGTGAGCCGGTGCCCGCTCGCGCGCAGCCGGGTGTGCCAGTTGTCGACGTCGGCCGCCATGAAGTGAGTCTAGGCCGTGCCGCGCGGTTGCCGTGCCATGCGGCTGCCGTTCGACCGGGCCACAACGGGCGACCGCGAACAGGCCGTGACGAGTGACGCGGGTGGCCCGCCGAAAAACAGATTGCGGCGCCCCCCATGGCGCGCGTAGCGTTCCCAGTACACGAGAAGGGAGGTGGTCCGCGCTTTGTATGCACATAGGACTCGTGAGGTGACTGTCCGCTAGCCGGTCTCGTGGTCCTCACCCTTGCCGGGTGGCCCTCGGGCACCGGCGCCGGCGAGAACCAGGCAGTTACCGGGCCCCCGGGTGCCGTCGATCAGTCCCGACGGCCCACTCCGCCTACCAGGCAGAGTGGAAACCCGGGGGTTTTGCGTTGCGGGACGACGCCGTGACACTGGCCGAGGACCGGCCCGAGCGGGCAGGATTCACCTATGCCGACGCTCGTCCTGCTCCGCCACGGCGAGAGCACGTGGAACCGTGAGAACCTGTTCACCGGCTGGGTGGACGTCGATCTTTCCGAGAAGGGCCTCAAGGAGGCGACGCGGGGCGGTGAGCTGCTCCGGGAGGTTGGGGTGCTGCCGGATGTCGTGCACACCTCACTGCTCACCCGGGCGATCCGCACCGCCTGGCTCGCCCTCGACGCCGCCGGGCGCGGCTGGGTGCCGGTGCGGCGCCACTGGCGGTTGAACGAACGGCACTACGGCGGCCTGCAGGGGCTGAACAAGGCCGAGACGCTGGAGAAGTTCGGCGAGGAGCAGTTCACGCTCTGGCGCCGCTCCTACGACACCCCGCCCCCGCCCATCGAGCCGGGCCAGGCCAGCGGCGTGGACGAGCGCTACGCCGACCTGGCTCCCGACGTCATCCCGCTGACCGAGTGCCTGCGGGACGTTGTGATCCGGATGTTGCCCTACTGGTATGACGCCATCGTCCCGGACCTGCGGGCCGGCCGGACGGTGCTGGTCGCCGCGCACGGCAACTCGCTGCGTGCGCTGGTCAAGCACCTGGACGGGATCTCCGACACGGACATCGCCGGCCTGAACATCCCGACCGGCATCCCGCTGCGCTACGAGCTCGGCGACGATCTGAAGGTGGTGGACTCGGGCTATCTGGACCCTGACGCGGCCGAGGCCGCCGCCGCCGCGGTCGCGGCGCAGGGAAAGAAGAAGTAGCGAACAGCAGAAGACAGAAGGCATCGGAGGGTTACGGAGCTGGCCCGCCCCTGGCTGGTCAGCTCAGCCTCGCTGACGGCCGGTTTCGGGTAGGCCGGTTTCGGTCAGGCCGGCTTCTCTCCGGTGACCAGGTAGATGACCCGGCGGGCCACCGACACGGCGTGGTCGGCGTACCGCTCGTAGTAGCGCCCGCAGAGGGTGATGTCGATCGCCGCCTCCATGCCGTGTGTCCAGGGCTTCTCGATCAGCACGTGGAACAGGGCGCGGTGCAGGCTGTCCATCGCGTCGTCGTCGGCCTCGAGCTCCTTGGCGAGCTCGGCGTCGCTGCTGGCGATCACCGATCCGGCCTTGGCGACGATGCGCTGGGCGACCTGGCCCATCTGCAGGATCGTGGAGTGCAGCTCCGGCGGGACCGCACGCCCGGGGTAGCGGCGGCGCGCGACCTT
The DNA here is from genome assembly GCF_000374165.1 of Parafrankia elaeagni. Lineage (GTDB taxonomy): Bacteria > Actinomycetota > Actinomycetes > Frankiales > Frankiaceae > Parafrankia > Parafrankia elaeagni. The sequence continues at coordinate 166,846 of NZ_KB893739.1, read as the reverse complement.
GGCCACGTGGAGGGCGAGGTCGCCCATCCGCTCCAGATCAGCCACGATGCGCAGAGTGGTGACCATCATCCGCAGGTCGGTCGCGACCGGCGCCTGGCGCGCCATCACATCGAACGCGCGCTCCTCGATCTCGTTGCGGAGCAGGTCGACGGTCTCGTCCGCGCTGATCACGTTCTCGGCCAGCTGCAGATCGGCGTCGAGGAGTGAGGTCGTGGCGCGGGCCATGGCGGAGGCAACCATGTTGGTCATCTCTATGAGTGACCGGTTGATGCTCTCCAGTTCTTCCTGAAAGACGTCCCGCACAGACAGCTCCTTACATCTCGGGGAGGTTCGGAGCACCATTCGATCACAGTCGTTCGGTGGTCCTCGGGGGTTGACGTCCGACGATGAAGCGCAGCCGTCGCCGCCCGGTGAACATCGACGATAGGCCGGATGAACAGCTGGCGACCATCGGCGGTGAAACATTGCGTGGCAAAGCGCGGACGACCTGGTGGGGCCTAGCATTCGGCACGTGGCGGACAGGTCGGGTGTTGTGCTGACTCCTGGTCATCTTTCGTTTCCCGGTGGTTGTGCTGCCGGTGACCGGTCGGGCACCCCCCATAGTGCTGCCCGTCACTGTGAAACGGTCGTGGCGTGGGGTGGCGCAGCGGCGAGGCAGGCCGGCACGGCGAAACGGACCGGCACGGATCGGACCGGCACGGATCTGGCCGGCGGGGAGCGGACACGGTGACCGCGCAGCGGCCTGACCAGGACCTGCATGACGACCAGGCGGAGGGGAGCGGCTCGGCTCCGGCATCGGGGCGCCGTATGGCGGCGGGGATGACCGGCCCGCACTCGCTGCCACCCGCGCTTGTCCGGCAGGTCATCGCGGGGCTGCCCTCCGGGCTGGTCGTGGTGGACACCGAGGACGTCGTCGTGCTGGTCAACTCGGCCGCGCGACGGATGGGCGTCGTGGACGGGGACCGGCTCGGCGTCATGGAGGTGGCGGACCTCGTCATCGCCTGCCGTCTGGCCGGTGCGGAGCGCAACCGCCAGCTCGATCTGCCGCCGGTGCCGGAACCGCCACTCACCAGGGCGCGACCGGACCAGACCACGCTCGCGGTGTGGGCCTACGCGCGGCCGCTCGGCGACAGTGGGTACGTCTCGGTGCTCCTCGACGACATCACCGACTCCCGGCGGGTCGAGGCCGTGCGGCGTGATTTCGTCGCCAATGTGAGCCACGAGCTCAAGACGCCCGTCGGAGCACTCCACATCCTCGCGGAGGCGGTGGGCGCGGCCAGCGAGGACCCTGTCGCGGTCCGCCGCTTCGCCTCGCGGATGACGCACGAGTCGGCCCGGCTGGCCCGCCTGGTCCAGGAGATCATCGACCTGTCCCGGCTGCAGGGCGCCGACCCCATGCCGGAGCTCGCGCCGGTGCCGGTGTCCGTCGTCCTCGCCGAGGCTGTCGACCGGAACCGCTTCAACGCCCAGGCCCAGGAGATCTCCGTAGCCGTCATCGGCGCAGGTGGGCTGCGGGTGCGCGGCGACGAGGGCCAGCTGGTGACCGCGGTCGCCAACCTGCTCGACAACGCGATCAGCTACTCACCCCGCGGTACCCGCGTCGTGCTCGGTGTCCGGCGGGTGGCGGAAACAATCGAGATCTCCGTCGCCGACGAAGGCATCGGCATTGCCGAGAAGGATCTCGAAAGGGTTTTCGAGCGTTTCTATCGGGCCGACCCGGCCCGTTCCCGGGCGACCGGCGGAACCGGTCTCGGTCTGGCGATCGTCAAGCACATCGCGACCAATCACGGTGGTTCGGTGAGTGTGTGGAGCGCGGAGGGCCGCGGCTCGACCTTCACGCTCCGGCTGCCGTCCGGCGTGGACGAGCCCGTGACCCGCGGCGGCGGCTCCGACCGTGCGGTGCGCGCTGACCGCTTCGGTAACGCTGATCGCGTCGGTAACAGTGATCGTGCTGATTCGGGGTACAGCGGCGCCGCGGTGCTGGACACTGTGCGCGGACCGTCCGGGAGCAACCGGACGTCACAGACAGGTCGGCCGGCGGCGCCGGACGTCTCCTCGGCCGGTCGCGGCGGCGGCAGCAACGCGGGCTGACCTGACTGCCGGTTCCGGCCGGCCTTCTCGCGGTGGCCCCTGTTCCCGGCGCCGAGCCGTTCCGACGGCTGACGCCGCGCGGCGTGACACCGCGTGGCACGTCGATGTCGTCCCCGGAGATCCCGGTGGGCGAGGGAAAGCAAAGACAGGGAGCGTGACGGTGACCAGGCTGCTCGTGGTCGAGGACGAGGAGTCCTTCTCCGATGCGTTGTCGTTCATGTTGGAGCGGGAGGGCTTCGAGGTCGCGGTCGTCGGCGACGGGCCGAGCGCGCTGGCCGAGTTCGACCGCCGTGGTGCCGACCTCATCCTGCTCGACCTGATGCTGCCGGGCCTTTCCGGTACCGAGGTCTGCCGGACCCTGCGGGCCCGCTCGACCGTCCCGGTGATCATGCTCACCGCGCGGGACAGCGAGATCGACAAGGTGGTCGGCCTCGAGCTGGGCGCGGACGACTACGTCACCAAGCCGTTCTCGGCGCGCGAGCTCGTCGCGCGGATCCGCGCGGTGCTGCGACGCCGGGTCGAGACCGAGGAGGTCTCCGACACCACGCTGGAGGTCGGCCGGGTGCGGATGGACGTCGAGCGCCACGTCGTGACGGTCGACGGCGACCAGGTGGCGCTGCCGCTCAAGGAGTTCGAGCTGCTGGAGATGTTCCTGCGCAACGCCGGCCGGGTCCTCACCCGCGGACAGCTGATCGACCGGGTCTGGGGGTCGGACTACGTGGGAGACACCAAGACGCTGGACGTCCACGTGAAGCGGCTACGGACCAAGATCGAGGCGGAGCCGGGGGTGCCGCGCCATCTGGTGACCGTACGTGGGCTTGGTTACAAGTTCGAGCCCTGATCCCCTCCCTCTCCCGGGCGGTCGCGGCAGCGGCACTACCGTCGACGGATGCCCCGGAGCGGTCGGGATTCCGGGGCTGACCCGCTGCGCGGCGTACTGGTCACGGGACGCCGGCAAGGGCATACACAGGGGGTGACCAGCTCGGTGGCACAGGGTCGTGGGGCAGCAGGTCGTGGGGTGACGGGTCGAGGGGCAGCGGGTCGAGGGGCAGCGGATCGCAGCGGCGCCGCAGGTTGCAGCGGCGCCGCGGCCATGGCTGTCCGGGCAGGTGGTCGGCAGTGCGGTTGAGGCCCACCCTGATCCGCCGGGGTTCCGGCGCCGGTGACATCGACCTGCCCGAGCCCCCGGAACCGCGCTGGGGCGCGCCCGCGGCGGACGCCGAGATCCCGGCCGCGGCCGCGGTTCCGGCTGTGGTTCCGGTCGCGGTTCCGGTCGACTTTCCGGCCACGGCCCCCAAGCAGCCCGACGCGGTCGAGGCGGTCGAGGCGGGGCAGGTGGGGGAGTTGGACAGGACCAGCACGCGGGGGGCGTCCGCGCACACCCATGGCCCGATGCGACTCGGCGTCATCGACATCGGCTCGAACACCGTCCACCTGCTGGTGGTCGACGCGCACCGTGGTGGCCAGCCGCAGCCGGCCGCGAGCGTGCGGGTGCCGTTGCGGCTCGTCGAGCTGCTCGACAGCGAAGGCCGTCTGTCGGACAACGGTGAACGCGCGCTGACCGACTGCATCCACGAGCTGCGGACGCACGCCCAGGACCTGAATGTGGTCGACCTTGTGGCGTTCGCCACGTCGGCGGTCCGCGAGGCGCCGGACGGGGACGCCGTCCTCGCCCGCCTGCGGGCCGACACCGGGCTGTCGGTCACGGTGCTGCCGGGCGAGGCCGAGGCGCGCCTCACCTTCCTGGCGGTCCGCCGGTGGTTGGGCTGGAGCGCGGGACGCCTGCTCGCCCTCGACATCGGCGGCGGCTCGCTGGAGATCGGCGCCGGCATGCACGAGGACCCGGACGTCGTCGCCTCCCTACCGCTCGGCGCGAGCCGGCTGGCCAGGAACTGGCTGGGGGAGAACGACCCACCCAAACGGGCCGAGCTGAGCGAGCTGCGGCGCTACGTCCGCGCGCAGATCGCCCCGGTCGTCGGCTCGCTCTACAGCGTCGGGGAGCCGACCCGGGCCGTGGCGACGTCGAAGACGTTCCGCTCGCTGGCCCGGATCGCCGGCGCGGAGCCGTACGGGCGGGGCCCGTACGTGCGGCGGGTGCTGCGCCGGGCCGACCTGGTGGACGTCACCGCCCGGGTGTGCCGGATGTCGGTGGCGGAACGCGCGGCCCTGCCCGGGGTGTCGGTGTCGCGGGCCGGCCAGCTGATCGCCGGTGCCGTCGTCGCCTCCGAGGCCCTTGACCTGCTCAACCTGGACGAGGTGGAGATCTGCCCCTGGGCCCTGCGCGAGGGGGTGATCCTGCGTCGGCTCGACCTGCTGACGTCCGGCCTGGACGGCCCGCGAGCGCTCCCGCCGGTCGCGGGGGGATGACTCTCACCGACGGCGGTCCGCGGGGTATGGCCTAGCCTGGATGGAGGGACCGGTTCCTCACCGGTCCGGGGCGGGCCCCGTGCGGCGAGCCGTCCGGCAGCCTGCGCCCAGGTTCTGACAGGGAGTCGACGTGCAGCCACGCGGTGCCAGGAGGCGGTCGGCGCCGGTGGCACCGACGGCGGAGACAACCCCGCCGCCGGCGCCACCAGCCGGCCTCGTCACGCCACGGCAGGAGACCACGCCAGGTGTGACATCAGGTCCGACGCCAGGTGTTCCGACGCCAGGTGTTCCGACGTCAGGCATGTGGACGCCAGGTGGGCCACCAGGTGTGAGATCGGGTCCGGTGCCCGGCGGGTCGGCCGCCCGGCCGGGGCCCGGTGGGCTGATCGCGCTGTCCACGGCGTCCACGTACCCGGAGTCGACGGCCACCTCGTTCGAGATGGCGGCCCGGCTCGGCTACGACGGCGTCGAGATCATGGTCTGGACGGACCCGGTCAGCCAGGACCCGCAGGCGCTGCGGCGGCTCCGTGATTACCATGGCATCCCGATCCTGGCGATACACGCCCCGTGTCTGCTGTTGACGCAGCGGGTGTGGGGTACCGACCCGTGGGCCAAGCTGCAGCGTGCGCGCACCGTGGCGGAGGCCCTCGAGGCGCCCACGGTCGTCGTGCACCCGCCGTTCCGCTGGCAGCGGGACTACGCCCGCGAGTTCATCGCGGGCATCGAGCGGATGGCGGGGGAGACCGACGTCCGCTTCGCGGTGGAGAACATGTTCCCGCTGCGCGCGCGGGGCCGCGAGGTCTCGGCCTACGCGCCCGACTGGTCCCCCGTCGACGACGACTACCGCCACGTCACGCTCGACCTCTCCCACACCAGCGTCTCCCGGTCGGATGCGATCGCGATGGCGGACCACCTCGGCGACCGGCTCGCCCACATCCACATGGCCGACGGCACCGGGCTGGCCAAGGACGAGCACCTGGTCCCCGGCCGCGGCACGCAGCCGTGCGCCGCGCTGCTGGAGCGGCTCGCCGTGAACGGTTTCGACGGCACCGTCGTCGTCGAGATCAACACCCGCCGGGCGGAGTCGCGTGACCAGCGGGAGGCCGACCTCGCGGAGGCACTGGCCTTCACCCGGCTCAACCTGGCCGCCCCGGCCGGCGTCCCGTCGGCGACGTGACGCGGGCCGCCGGATAGGTCCACTATCGGTGCGTGAGTCCCGGATCACTCTTCGACCCGCTGGCCGACGCCTATGACCAGGCTCGGCCGAGCTATCCCGACCAGCTCTTCGTCGACCTGGAGATGCTGGCCGGGCGTCCCGTCGCCGGGGCCGGCGTCGTCGACGTCGGCGCCGGGACGGGGATAGCCACCCGTGCGATGCTCGCCCGCGGCGCCCAGGTCCTGCCCGTCGACCTGGGCCCGGTGATGCTCGACCGGCTGCGGCGGCACAGCCCCGATCTGCCCGTGGTCCGGGGGGACGGGGAGGCGCTGCCGCTGCGTGCCGCCTGCGCCGACCTGGTCACCTACGCCCAGGCCTGGCACTGGGTGGGGGTGCCCGCCGCCGCGGCGGAGGCGGCCCGGGTGCTGCGTCCGGGCGGCTCGCTCGCCGTGTGGTGGAACGACGTCGACGCCGAGGACTTCCACTGGTACCAGCGCCAGCAGGACAGGCTGGAGGCGATGAGCCCCGGCTACACCCGGGACTACCGCAGCCGTCCCTTCGCCGAGGAGCTGCGCTGGACCGGGCTGTTCGCCGAGGTTGTCACCGTGACCTGCCGGTGGTACCGGGAGATCGACCTCGACCGGTACGAGACGTGGCTGCGCTCGAAGTCGTTCGTCGCCGCGATCGGTGACCGGGTCGAGGACTTCCTCGCCGCCGAGCGCCGTTCGCTGCTGCGCTCCTTCCCGGACGGCCTGATCATCGAGCCCTTCCGCACGGTGCTGGTGGTCGCCCGGCTCCCCTGACGGCCGCGCTGCCTGCACTCGCCCGCCCGTGTCCGCCCGTGTCTGCCCGTGCCTGTGCCCGCCCGCGCCCGACCGCTGGTGGCCGCCAGATGTCGAGGTCCTGGCGTTCCGGTGTGGCGGTCTGGCAGGCACGTAGGTGAATGTCTGATAAAGGGCATCCGCTATCGTTTTGTGGGTTCGTGGGTTTCTGGCCGACTTGTCGGTCGTGACCTTGTCCGCGGATGGCGGGGCGGTCGACTCCTCCCCGGCCGTGGACGGACGACGGTCCAGGGATGGCCGGGTGCCCATGCCCGGTTCGCCGCGGTCTCCCTGGCTGGACGAGGAGACACGCGATCGTGAGAGCCGGTTCCCGGTCTGTGACCGACGGCCCGCCGGGCTCTGGGCGTCCTGGTGGCCGGCGCCGCGCTGTGCCCGAAATGTCTGGAGTATCCGGAGTGTCGCGGGTTCCCGGGGTGCCGGCGGCGAGGCGCGCGAGCGCCGCGGAGGCGACCGCCGCGGCGAAGTTCGCCTACAACCCGGCGCTCGACGGCCTGCGCGTCGTCTGCATCTTCATCATCCTCGCCGGCCACATGGGCGCGATCCGCGCCAGCAACGTCGCCGTGGACATGTTCTGCGTGCTGAGCGGCTTCCTGATCACCACCCTGCTGGTGGCCGAGCGGGCCCGGACGGGCACCGTCTCGATCGGGCGCTTCCTGGTGCGGCGGGCGTTCCGGCTGATGCCGGGGATGTGGTTCTACCTGCTCGTCGGCCTCGCCGTGACGGTCGTCTTCAAGTGGGACGACATCGCCTACCGCGACGAGTACGTCAAAAGCGCGCTGAGCGCCTTCTTCAACGTCAACAACTGGTACAAGGTCGCCCACCCGGAGGGCGGCGGCCGCTGGCTGGCCCACGTCTGGTCGCTGTCGATGGAGGAGCAGTTCTACCTGGTCTGGCCGTTCGCGTTCGTGCTGTTCGCACGGTCGGCACGACTGCGGCCCTACCTGCTCGTGTTCCTGATCGCGTCGATCGGCCTCGTCCTGGGCTGGACGTACGTCCTCGCCGTGAACGGCGCCCCGCGCACCCGGATCTACCTGGCGGCCGACACCCACATCGCGCCGCTGCTCATCGGTGCCCTGCTCGCGGTCTGGCGGGACAACCGCCTGCGGGCCCTTGCCGGCCCGGCCAGCCGGGACGACCCCGCCGCAGGGAAGCCCGGTACGGACGGGCAGAGCGCGGCGGCCGACCGCTCCGGTGGCGACCGGAGCCGCGGTGCCTCCTCCGCGGCCACCCGCGCCGCGGTCGGGCGCTGGACGACGGGCCGCCGGCTCGGCGCCCTCGGCCTGCCGGCCGCGATCGTGATGCTGCTCCTCTGTTTCCTTGGGCCGACCAAGGATGCGCACGACCCGAACTGGATCGACTACACCGCCTACGTGCCGACCGCCGTACTCGGCGCCATCCTGATCATCGGCGCCGACGTGAACCGGGACGCCACCTGGGTGCGCCTGCTCGGCCATCCGAAGATGGCCTGGCTCGGGAAGATGACCTACACCATCTACCTGTGGCACTACCCCTTCATCTCGGCCGCGGCCGGCCAGCTCGTGCCCCGGATCGGGCTGTGGCCAGCGGTTTTCGTCGCCGCCGTGGCCACCACCATCACCGCCTACGTGGTGAACCGCTTCGTCGAGAAGCCCATCCAGGCCCGCCGGCCGAAGTGGTCGGACACCCCGCGCGGCCCGGTGCGTCCCGCCGCCGACGAGGCTGCCCGCCCGCCCGTCAGCCTCGGTGACGGCGACCGGCCGGGCCGGGACGACCTGCCGGACCTGCCGGACCTGCCGGACCTGTCAGACCTGCCGGATCAGAGGGAGCCGCGCCAACCGGAGCCGGTGGGCACGCAGTCCTGGGCCGAGGCGGACGTCGACTGGGTGGATGAGGGCTACCCCCTGCGCGATCGGGATCCCCGCCAGGTGCCGCCGCAGGCCGACCGCCGCGACCGGGTGGGCGCGCCCGGTGCCACCGGCTTCGGCGGGCCGCGTCCCGGCTCGGTCACCTACGACCGCCCGGACGGTCCACCGGTGTACGAGCACGGGCCCGCCGTGGGCTCCGGTCGCCCGGGCAGCTGGAGTGAGCCGACACCCGTGCCGGACTGGGCCGCCTACCCGGCGCTGCACCGCGGGCCGGACACCCGCGTCGGCGTCGGCGCGACCCCGGCTCCGGCCGACCCGCGGGCGGCCGGAGCCACCATGGTCGGCGAGACCATGAACCTGCGCCTGCCCGCGATCGCCGACCCCGGCGCCGAGGCAGGGCGCCGCCCGAGCCCGCCTCCCGGGCACGAGCCCGGCCGCCCGGCAGCCGAGTCCGACCCGCTGTTCGGGCCGATGCCCGGCGCGGGCGAGAGCTGGTAGGGACGCTGGAGGAACGCGCGGGTCGGGGAGGTCGTAACCTGCACCGGCGGCGCCGCTGCCCGGCTGGCAGGTGGCGGGCGGTGGAGCTGAGGGAGTGATCTGTGCAGGGCAGGAGCGTTCTCGCGATCGTCGGGGTGGGTCGGCTCGGCGGCGCGCTGCTGTCCGGCCTGCTGCGGGCCGGGCGGACGCCGTCCGACGTGCTTGCGGCGGAGCGGGACGAGCGGCGGGCCGCCCAGATCGCCGCGTCGTTCGGGGTGAAGGTGGTCGACCCGCCGGCCGCGGTGGCCGAGGCCGAGGTCGTCGTCCTGGCCGTCAAGCCGCAGGACATGGGTTCCGTGCTGGCGGAGATCCGCGACCATGTGCGGCCCGGGGCGCTGGTCGTCTCGGTGGCCGCCGGCGTGACGTCCGCCTTCGTCGCCGAGCGGATGCCGCCGGGGACCGCCGTCGTGCGGGTCATGACGAACACCCCGCTGCTCGTGGACGAGGCGATGTCGGCCCTGTGCGCCGGCCCGGGGGCCGGCGACGAGCACCTCGCCACCGTCGAGGAGATGCTGCGCCCGGTCGGGCGGGTCGTGCGGGTGAGCGAGGCCCAGCTCGACGCGGTCACGGCACTCTCCGGCAGCGGCCCGGCCTACTTCTTCTACCTGATCGAGGCGATGATCGAGGGCGGGGTGCTGCTGGGACTCCCGCGGGCACTCGCGGCCGAGCTGGTGGTGCAGACCGCCGCCGGCTCCGCGCGGATGCTGCGCGACGCGCCCGGTCCCAGCGGTGCGGGTGGTCCCGGTGGTCCCGGTGGTCCCGGTGGTGCGGGCGGTGCGGGCGGTGCCGGTGGTGCTGGTGGGGGCGAGCATCCGTCCCTGCTGCGCGAGGCGGTCACCTCGCCGGGCGGCACCACGATCGCGGCGCTGCGCCAGCTGGACCGGGGCGGTGTCCGGGCGGCGGTCCTGGACGCGGTGGAGGCGGCGTGCGCCCGCTCCCGCGAGCTCGGCGCCTCCTGACATGTGCCAGCTCGGCATCGACGTCCGCTGCGAAGGTGCACCGGTTGCCGGGCAGCAGGGTTCCGGCGGGTAGGCTCGCTCGGAAAAACTTCGTCAACAGATCGGTCGGGTTCGTGGGTTCAGTAATCAAGAAGCGTCGCAAGCGTATGGCCAAGAAGAAGCACCGCAAGCTGCTCAAGCGCACACGGGTTCAGCGCCGCAACAAGAAGTAGCGGGCCGCGGGCGGCGGGGGCGGGCGAGTACCGGGTGCCGGGTGATGCCGGGTGCCGGTCACCGCCGACGCCGCCGGCCGCTGCTGCGCGGAATGTTCTGATCGTCGGGCTCGACCTCGTCCTGCGGGTGCCCGCGCACCCTCCATGTAACATCTCCGTTTCACTCTGTGTGCTCCTTCGTGCTTGCTCCGTGACTGTATGGCACGCTGGTCGGGTGGCCGGCAACGGCGCCGGCCAGGCACAGGGGGTTCGATGGCCAGCGCGTGGATCACATTCATGTCGGACTACGGGGTGGACGGCGCCTGCGTCGGCGTCTGCCACGGCATCATCGCCAGGCACGCGCCGGAGGCCAGGGTCCTCGACCTGTGCCACTCGATCGAGCCGCAGGACGTCGGCCAGGCCGCGGTGACCCTCGTCGGTGCCATCGGCTACCTCCCGTCCGGCATTCATCTGGTCGTGGTCGAGCAGCTCGACGCCAGCGGCTACACCCGCGGCATCGTCGTCCGCTCCGCGGACGGATCGCTGTTCGTCGTGCCGGACAACGGCGTCGCCTCGCTCGGCTGGGAGCTTCTCGGCGGGACCGAGGAGGCCTACGAGATCTCCAACCCGGACCTGTGGCTGCCGCTGCCGACCGCGGTGTTCCGCGGCCGCGACGTGTACGCGCCGGTCGCCGCACGGCTCGCCACCGGGCTCTCCCCGGCGGACGTCGGCCCGCGGCTCGACGTCGCCGAGCTCGTCTCGGTCGAGCCGCGCACCTGCCGGGTGGACGACGACCACGTCCACGGCGAGGTGGTGTCGGTGGACCACTTCGGGAATCTTTCCCTGAACATGACCCGCGCCGAGCTCGAGGCGGCCGGCATCCTGCTCGGCGACCGCGTCGAGGTGCGGGCCGACGCGCGGCTCAACACGATGCCCTTCGCCCACACCTACGGCGAGGTCGGCGCCGGCGAGCTGGCGCTCTGCGAGGACGCCCTGCGCCAGGTCATGATCGCGGTGAACTGCGGGCGGGCGGCGGAGGTGCTCCGGCTGCGGCGCGGAGACGCCGTCGTGGTCGCGCAGGTGCCCCGCACCGGCCCGCGGACGGCCACCGCCGTCGCCGGCGGCGCGAGGCCTGCGGTGAGGTCCCAGGCGGTCCAGCGGTTCTGACATCCGTGGGTGCAGGGGGGTGGTTCGGGCACCTCGATCGGCCTTCGGCTACGCTAAGTAGCGCTTCGGGTGGTTGGATGTGACGCTGTGCAGCTAAGAGGGTCGCGCGCGGCGTACGATGACCCGCAGGGCCAGCCGCTGGCCGACCTCGGAGAGTTCTGCGCGGGAGGTGTCCATGAGGCCACGTCGCGTGCTTGTGACGGGGGTGTCGCGTCCCCTGGGAGCTCAGGTCGCGGCGGCGCTCGCCGCTGACCCGGAGATCGTCGACATCGTCGGGGTCGACACGATCGCCCCGACGGAGGATCTCGGGCGCACCCAGTTCGTCCGGGTGGACATCCGCAACCCGCTGATCGCGAAGGTGGTCTCGACCGCGGAGATCGACACCGTGCTGCACCTGAGCGTGCTGGCGACACCGCTCGGCGCCGGCGGGCGGACGGCGATGAAGGAGATCAACGTCATCGGGACGATGCAGCTCCTCGCCGCCTGCCAGAAGGCCCCCGGGGTCCGCAAGCTGGTGGTCAAGTCGACGACGTCCATCTACGGCTCGTCGCCGCGGGACCCGGCGCTGTTCACCGAGGAGATGGAGCCGCGCGGACTCCCCGGCGGTGGGTACGCGAAGGACGCCGTCGAGGTCGAGGGGTACGTCCGTGGCTTCGGGCGGCGGCGTCCCGACATCGCGGTGACAGTGCTGCGGCTGGCGAACGTGCTGGGCCCCGGCGTCGACACACCGCTTGCCCGGTATCTCGACCTGCCGGTGGTGCCCACCGTTCTCGGATTCGACCCGCGCATCCAGCTTCTGCACGCCGACGATGCGATGGCCGTCCTGCTGAAGGCCGCCGGCGAGGACCATGCCGGGACATTCAACGTGGCGGGCGACGGTGTCCTGCTGTTGTCCCAGGCGATCCGGCGGGCCGGTCGACCGCCGCTGCCGGTCCCCTTCCCGGCCGTCGGCTCGCTGGGCAACATCGCGCGCCGGCTGCGGCTTGTCGACTTCTCCTCCGAACAGCTGGGCTTCCTCGCGCACGGGCGCGCGGTGGACACCACCAGGCTCAAGGAGGTTTTCGGGTACGTTCCGCGGTATTCGACCGTCGCGACGTTCGACAGTTTCGTGCGGCACCGGCAGTTGCGGTTCACCATTGACCACGACCTGGTCACACGGGTGGAGCACGGCCTGCGCGGCGCGCTCGCCGGTCGCCGGTCCGCCGGGGCGTCCTGATGGGCGGCCAGCCCGGAGGGCCGGGGAGAGAGGCCGATGTGCCGATGCCGCCGCAGGGACGTACCGGCCCGGCGACGCCGGGGAGCCCCGGCCCGCCCGCCGGTGGCGCGGGCCAGTCGGACCAGCCCAGATCGCCGAGATCGAACGGGTCGGCCGGGTCGGCCGGGTCGGCCGGGTCGAACGGCTCGCGTCGGGCCAACGGCTCCCGCATCGCACGCGGTGGGAAGGGCAGGACCACGGCCCGGCCCGCTGCCGCGGTGACGGCGGAGCCACCGCCCCGCCCTGCACCCGAGCTCGGGTCGGAGTTCGAGTTCGGGACGGAGAGCGGTGTCGGTGCCGAGGACGGATTCGACACCGGCACCGGCACCGACACCGGCACCGGCGCCGATATCGCCGCGGCTGGCGGATTCGAGGCCGAGGCCGATGCTGACGCCGAGGAACGGGCCGCCGGTCCCGGGGATCTGGAGCGGGCGCTGGCCGAAATGCTGGCCTTCCTCCGCCGCCGCATCACCGGCGAGTACACCGTGGACGAGCACGGCTTCGACGTCGATCTGACCGAGCATGTCGTGGCGCCGCTGCTGCGGCCGATCTACCGCAGCTACTTCCGGGTCGAGACCCGGGGGCTGGAGAACATTCCGGACCAGGGCGGGGCACTCGTGGTCTCGAACCACTCCGGCGCGATCCCGATGGACGCGCTGATGACCGCCGTGGCCATCCTCGACCACCATCCGGCCCACCGACACCTGCGGATGCTCGCCGCCGATCTGGTCTTCGCGGTGCCGTTCCTCGCGCCGCTGGCCCGCAAGACCGGCAACACCCTGGCCTGTCAGGCGGACGCCGAGCGGCTGCTCGGTGCCGGCCATCTCGTCGGGGTGTGGCCGGAGGGCTTCAAGGGCATCGGCAAGCCGTTCAGTGAACGGTACAAACTGCAGCGGTTCGGCCGCGGCGGTTTCGTCTCGGCTGCGCTGCGGGCCGGGGCGCCGATCGTGCCGTGCACCGTGGTGGGCGCGGAGGAGATCTACCCGATGATCGGCAACTCCCGGACACTGGCGCGGGTGCTGGGGCTGCCGTACCTGCCGATCACGCCGACGTTCCCGTGGCTGGGCCTGCTCGGCCTTGTCCCGCTGCCGAGCAAGTGGATCATCGAGTTCGGTGAGCCGGTGGACACGGCTGGCTACACGCCGGCCGCGGCCGACGACCCGATGCTCGTCTTCGAGCTGACCGACCGCATCCGGGAGACGATCCAGCACACGTTGTACGGCCTGCTGATGCAGCGCCGCTCGGTGTTCTTCTGAACCACTCGCCCGGCGGGGCCGGGCGGAGGCCGTGCCGGCGGACCCCAGGCGGTGTCGGCAAAGGTGGCAACCGTGTTGGAAAACGGCTCCACGCTGCCTGCCGGACGTGCCGCCGAAAGTCATGATCGCTGGGCTGGGGAGCGGTCCGGGCGCTGGTCGCCCCGCCGCCGAAGCCGGTGGATGTCGTTCGGACCGCGACGGTGGTGGACGGCGCGTCGGCGACCCGTCGAGACGTGCCGTCCACTCGTGACCGTGGGCTCCGGTAGCGCCGTCAAGCCGCTGAACAGCCATTCTCCGATGCGCGACCGAGATTCCCACGGCGTGGGCGGCGGCGGGCAGATGTGTCGACGATGGAAACTAAAGACCTTTCCGTGGCCTTTCACTCTTGAGGCCTTGCAAAACATCGACCTTGGTCGACGTCAAGACATTCTCGGGAAAGGCCACGCGAAGGAAGTCGATCATTTGAGGGGAGGGCCTGAACTCGAGGCGAAAGGTGTCAGTGGTGCCAGATTCTCGCGTGCCGATCCCCGGTTTCGGGTCGCCCAGCCGAAGGTGGAACCCGATGGTCTGGCCTGGTGATGCGGCGGCGCCGATCCGGTGACGGCTGGGATCTGACATCGCTGGACACAATAGCGGAGGGGTCGGGCGGACCGTTTGCCTGGCGAAATGACCTTCCTGTGGTCTTTCTGGGGGATACCTTGACGGCGGCTGAGGTGGGAATTCTGCAAGCCCTCGGAAAGTAGAGGCCACGGCGAGCCCTTTAGTTTCCATCGTCAATACAACTGCCCGCCACCGCCGATGCTCGGCGCGACCCTGCTCCGGAGTGTGGAGAACGGCTGGTCAGTCGTCTGGCGGCATCCCTGAGGGCCGCCGCCGACGCGGTGGGACCGGTTCGGCGGGCCGCCGTCCGTCCGGCAGGTGGGTGCGGACGTTCCGTTGACGGCTGCCGGTGCGCGCCAGATGCGTTCGCCGTGTCCGGGAGCAGTTCTGGTCCGGCTGGCGTGACGGTCGTCGGGACGTCCCGGTCGATGGCTGGGGCTGGTTTCCGACACTGGTGTCACCCACATTGGTGTTACCCATCGGCCGGACACCCATCGTAAGTGGCCAGCTCGAGCGCCAGCCCCGGCCCGGCCCGAGCCCCGGCTTCGCCCGAGCCGCCCGGCGGGCAGCCCCGTCAGGTTCCGCCGTAGCGGCGGCGTAGTGCCATACCGGCGGCCACGCCGCCGCCGAGGGCGCCGAGCCCGGCGGCCGTCGGGATGCCGATCCTGGCCGCCTTGCGGGCGGTGCGGAAGTCCTTGATCAGCCAGCCCCGCTCCCTGGCGACCGCGCGCAGGTCGGGATCCGGGTTGATGGCCACCGGATGCCCGACAAGCGAGAGCATCGGCAGATCGTTGATCGAGTCCGAGTAGGCCCAGCACCGGGCCAGGTCGAGTCCCTCGCGTTCGGCCAGTGCCTGCACGGCCGCGCCCTTGGCCGGCCCGTGCAGCGGCTCGCCGACGAGGCGCCCGGTGTAACAGCCGTCCGCGACCTCGCTGACGGTGCCCAGCGCGCCGGTGAGGTTCAGCCGCCGGGCGACGATGGACGCCAGCTCGACGGGGGTCGCGGTGACGAGCCAGACCCGCTGCCCGGCATCGAGGTGCTGCTGGGCCAGGGCGTGCGTGCCCGAGTAGATCTGCTGTGCCATCCGCTCGTCGTAGATCTCCTCGCCGTAGCGGACGATGTCGGTGACGTTGCGCCCGGCGACGAAGGCGAGCGCGGCCTCACGGGCGTCCCGCATGCCGTTCGGGTCCTCGAGGCCACGTACCCGGTAGCTGATGTGCTGCCAGCCGAACTTGAGCAGGTCCCGGGAGTCGAAGAAGTCGCGGGCGGCCAGGCCGCGGGCGAAGTAGAAGATCGAGGCGCCGGCCATCATGGTGTTGTCGACGTCGAAGAAGGCCGCGGCGGACTCGTCCGGCGGGGGCTTCGCCACCTCTTCGGCGGCAACTTTCAGCGCGGCGGTGGCAGCCGCCTCCGCCGCCTCGCGGCCGTGCAGATGGTCCTTGCGCCGTCGCACCCTCATGTCATCGGGCTCGCGGCATGGAGGCCCCGGCGTTCAGGCCGGGAAGGAGACGGCGTTCGACGCTGGAACGCATGTTCGATCCTTTCGGTGGAATCGTGGCATGCCCGCCCGCGGGCGCCGGAGGAGATCCGGCTGCCCGGGCCCGTGGGCGGCGCCGTCAGCCTACGACCCCGGCGGCCCCGGGAAGCCGGCACCGGCCCGCCGTCAGTCTCCACGTGACGTGGGCAGGCTGCGGGCAAGGGCACGCACGGCCCGTAGCTGCAGTGCCCGCACCGCCCCCTCCTTCTTGTTCATCGCCTGTGCGGTCTCGCGCACCGACAACCCCTCGAGGAACCGCAGCGTGACGCATTCCCGCTGCTCCGAGCCCAGTGAGCTGACGGCCTGGAGCAGGTCGCGCAGGCTGAGCGCGGACAGGACGGTGTCCTCCGGACCCGGGACGGACGTGCGCAGGCCCACACCACTCTCGGCGGTGGTGAACAGGTCGGCGGCCGGGAACTCCAGCCGGGCCCGGCCCGAGCGGGCGAGGTCGACGATGTGGTTGCGGGCGATGGTGACCAGCCACGCGCCGATGTCCCGGCCCTGCCATTCGAAGGTCGAGATCCTGGTCAGCGCGCGCAGGAACGTCTCGGAGACCACGTCCTCGGCGACCGCGCGGTTGCCGCCGACACGGTAGAAGGCAAAGCGGTAGACGAAGTCGGCGTAGCGGTCGTAGATCTGACCGAACGCCTCCCGCTCCCCGCGGCGGGCCCGCTGGACGAGGTCGGCGTCCACCCGTGGATCCGGCGGGCGCGCCACGGCCGCCGGCTGCGGCCGGTCCATCAGGTCCGGCAGTCCCCGCAGGCCCGGCCGATCAGACCGGTTCGACCGGTCAGTCGGCTCCGGCGGGTGCTGCGGCTCCGACGCGTCGATGCGGGTGGCATTCCCGGCGGTTGCGCGGGACATGACAGCGGCGGTACCGAGCAGCGGTAGCAGGGCGAGGAGGCGTCCCAGGACGGGTGTGGCGCGTGGGACGTGGCCGCCGACGCCACCGGCGATCCCGCCGCGCGCGCTCGCCGGTGTGATCAGCAGGCGCACGGTGTCCCCGCCGGCCGGATGCCCACGTGCCCGGCCGGTCGCGCCGCCGTCCGTCGGGCGGCCCACCCGCCCGTGGGCGCCGCGGTGACGGTTCCGGCAGGGACAGCTCCGGCGGGATCGGTTCCGGCGGGATCGGTTCCGGTGGGATCGGTTCCGGTGGGAGGGGTTCCGGTGGGATCGGTTTCCGGGGAAGCAGCCCTGGCAGGAACGATGCCGGTTGCGCCGTGCCGCGACCGTCGACGAGTGGGGCGCGTCGTGGTGCGCATACGGGCTCCCGGCAAGGACGTCGCGGGCGGTGATGGGCGCCACCACCATAGCCGTCGGGTAGCTGAGTGTAGCCAGGAGGCCCGTCCAGGGAGACCAGGTACCGTAACCCGCCGCCAGTCGCCGACGGACAGTGGGTTGTCACCCGATGGTAGGTATCCGCTCGCCGCGGAAGCATTATCGTCGCTGGGGTGATCGACGCCCGCGCAGCGAACTCCGAACGGCAGCACCCTCCCGGGTCCGGTGATCCCGCCCCGGGCGCCGGGCCGAGCCACCGCGGCGCCGGTTCCGGCACCGGTTCCGGCGACGAGGCGGCCGCGACCCGGATCGAGCTGGTGACCAGGGCCGGCTGTCACCTGTGCGACGACGCGCGGCAGGTGATCGCGCGGGTCGGTGCGGAGCTGGGTGTCAGCTGGCGGGAGACCGATGTCGATGCCGACCCGGCCGCCGTCGATGCCTACGGGGACCGGGTGCCGGTCATTCTCGTGGACGGTCGGGAGCACGGCTACTGGCGGGTCGAGGAGGAGCGGCTGCGCCGGGCGCTGGCCGGCGACCGGTGGTCCTGGCGGTCGGGGCGTTCCGCCCGGTAGGGGGCGACCTGGGCTGCCGGCCGGGGTGGGGGTCGCACGGGCCTCAGTACTTCGTGAATCCCTTCACGAAGTCGTAGACTCTGTGGGTCCGCAGATCTGTGGGTCCGCAGACGCAGACGCGGTCGTCGGCCGCACGGAGCGCCGGGCCGGCCGCGCCCGCTGCTCGGGCGTGACCACCGGGCCGGGCGTGACCGCGCGGAGCAGACCCGTGCAGGCCGGCGGGGCCGTCTCGCATGGCACGGCCACCGGTCCACGGGGCCGAGTAGCCGGCCCGCACTGTCGAACGATGTCGGGAGCCGCGGATGCGTCAACCACGGCGGGGGGCCGGGCGGCTGTCGGGCAGATCGTCGATGCCCGAGGCCACGGTCGCCAGGCTGCCCCTCTACCTACGTGTGCTGACCGCGCTCGGCGAGAGTGGGGTGCACACCGTGTCCTCGGACACTCTGGCCGCCGCCGCCGGGGTGACCTCGGCGAAGGTCCGCAAGGACCTCTCGCAGCTCGGCTCGTTCGGGACGCGTGGGGTCGGGTACGAGGTGGGCATCCTGCTGGAGTGCATTTCGGCCGAGCTCGGCCTGACCGAAGACCGTTCGGTGGTGCTTGTGGGGGTGGGTAACCTCGGGCATGCACTTGCCGGGTACGGCGGTTTCCACGCCCGTGGGTTCCGCATCGCGGCGCTGGTCGACGCGGATCCGTCCCGTGTGGGTGAGCGGGTCGGCGAGGTGGTCGTCCGCCCGGTCGACGAGCTGGAAGCGGTCATCGAGGACTGTCAGGTGACCATCGGCGTGATCTGCACGCCGGCGGCGGCGGCCCAGCATGTCTGCGACCGTCTCGTCGCAGCGGGCGTGACCAGCATCCTGAACTTCGCCCCCACGGTGCTTTCGGTGCCGGAGGGAGTAGATGTGCGTAAGGTCGACCTTGCCCTGGAACTGCAGATTCTCTCCTTTCACGAGGCTCGCAAACGTCCGTCGCCCGGCCCGCCCGCCGGAGCCGTGGCGGGCGGTCGCGGGCCGGGGCCGGGCGCAACCGTGGATGACGAGGCTGGTGAGGTCGTGCGGATGACCCGTCGGGTGGTGCCACCGCCGTCACGGGTGGCGCCGGATGTGCCGCTACCCGCGGTGGCGCGTGGGGGTGACTCCGAGTGAGCCTGCTGGCGGTGGGGCTCAACCACCGGACCGCACCGACCTCGCTGCTGGAGCTCGCCGCGGTCTCCGCGGACGAGACGACGAAGGTCCTCCACGATCTGGTGGCGGCCGACCAGATCAGCGAGGCGGTGGTCCTCTCGACCTGCAACCGCACCGAGATCTACGCCGAGGTGGAGACCTTCCACGGCGGGCTGGCCGATATCTCCGACCAGCTCAGCCGGGTGTGCGGGGTGCCGCTGAACGACCTCGCGAACCACCTCTACGTGCACCACGAGGCGCGGGCGGTCAGCCACCTGTTCTCGGTGGTGTGCGGTCTGGACTCGATGCTGGTCGGCGAGTCGCAGATCCTCGGCCAGGTGCGGGTGGCGTTCCGGGCGGCCCAGGCGGCCGAGGTGACCAGCGGGATCCTCGGCGGGCTGTTCCAGACCGCCCTGCGGGTCGGTAAGCGTGCGCACACCGAGACGTCCATCGACGCGGCGGGAGCCTCGATCGTCGCGGTCGGCGTGCGGATGGCGGCCTTCGACCTGCAGGCCCGCAGCCCGGACGCGCTGGCCGTGCCCGTCGCGGGTCCGGGAACCGACCCGGCGGACGCGGTCGAGGAGATGCTGCGCCCCGGTCTCACCGCACCGGCCGCCCCGGGTGATGACGCAGCCCCCCTCGCCGGCGCCCGTGTGCTGATCATCGGTGCGGGCGCGGTGGGCTCGCTGGCGGCCCAGACCGTGCGCCGGGCCGGTGCCGGCGAGGTCGTCGTCGCGAACCGGACGCCGGCCCACGCGGCCCGCGTCGCGCAGACCCACGACGCTCGGGCGGTCGGCCTGGCCGACGTCGCCCACGAGATCGGCCGGGCTGATCTGGTCCTCTCCTCGACCGGTGCGTCCGGTCTCGTGGTGGGTCACGATGTGGTCCGGTCGGCCATGGCGGGCCGTGGCGGCCGCCCACTGGTCTTTCTCGACCTCGCGCTCCCGCGTGACATCGATCCCGCCGTGCGGGAGTTGCCCGGGGTCACTCTGATCGACATCGAGGCCCTCCGGGTCGCCCTGGACGGGGCACAGGTGTCCCACGACGTGGAGGCCGTCCGGTCGCTGGTCGCCGCTGAGGTGGCCGGCTTCCTCGACCGGCGGCGCGCGGAGCGGGTCGCCCCGACCGTGGTGGCTCTGCGGGCGCACGCGGCGGCGGTGGTGCGCGACGAGCTCGACCGGCTGCGCAGCCGCATGCCCGATCTTGACAACCGTGAGTGGGACATGGTCTCCGGCACGGTCCGCAGGGTGGTCGACAAGCTGCTGCACGCACCGACGGTGCGGGTGCAGCAGCTCGCGGAGGCGCCGGGCGGTGATTCCTATGCGGAGGCCCTTCGCGAACTGTTCGACCTGCCCCGGGACGTGCCAGCCATCGTCTCCGCCCCTGACCTGGATCTGGTGGAGAGAACGTGACTGAGACCCGAGGGCAGACCCCAGCGCCCGACGCGCCGGAGCACGCCTGGCTGGCGCGCCGGCCACTGCGGCTGGGCACACGTCGCTCGGCGCTGGCACTGGCGCAGTCGGGGCAGATCGCCGAGACGCTGCGGGCCCGGCTCGGCCGGCCGGTGGAGCTCGTCGAGATCGTCACCGAGGGCGACCGGTCCCAGGTGGCGATCAGTCAGATCGGCGGTACGGGTGTCTTCGTGAGCGCCCTGCGCGACGCGCTGCTGGCCGGTGAGATCGACCTCGCCGTCCACTCGCTCAAGGACCTCCCCACCGCCACGCCGGACGGGCTGGTGATCGCCGCCGTCCCGCCCCGGGCCGACACCCGGGATGTCCTGGTGTCGCCCGGCGGGCGCACGCTGGCGGAGCTCGGCCCCGACGCGCGGGTGGGCACCGGGTCGCCGCGGCGGGCGGCGCAGCTGCGCGCGCTCGGCCACGGCTTCGAGGTCGTGCCGATCCGGGGCAACGTGGACACCCGGATCAAGAAGGCGATCGACGGCGAGGTGGACGCCGTCGTCCTCGCACACGCGGGCTTGGCGCGCCTCGACCGGCTCGACGCCGTGACCGAGGTGATCCCGCCCGAGGTGATCCTGCCCGCTCCCGGTCAGGGCGCGCTGGCGATCGAGTGTGCCCGGACGCCGGCCGCCGGACCGGCATCCGATCAGGCCGGACCAGATCGGGGCCGGGGCGTCGATGGAGGACTCGCCGAGCTGCTACGGTTTGTGCTCGACGACGCATCGTCCTCTGTCGCGGTCAGAGCCGAGCGTGCTTTCCTGGCAGGAATCGAAGCCGGTTGCACCGCTCCGGTGGGTGCCTTGGCCCAGGTCCTTCCAGGAGCCGGCTCGCATCCGGACACGCGCGGCGACGGTGCGCCCGCCGTGGGTGGCATCCGCCTGCGGGCGGTGGTCTCGGCGCCGGATGGAGGCAGGGTCCTGCGGCGCGAACTCACCGGTTCTGCCGTCGACCCGGAGGCGCTCGGGCAGCGCCTCGCGGACGAGCTGTTGTCCGCCGGAGCACACACGCTGATGGGAACAAGCTGAGCATGGCCACCCGACGTACCAAGAAGCCCGTGTCCCCGGTTGCGCTGGTGGGCGCCGGACCCCGTGATCCGGGGCTGCTGACCGTCCTCGCCGTGGAGACCCTCGCCGCCGCGGACGTCGTCGTCGCCGATCCGGACGTCCCGCCCGCCGTGGTCGAGTCGCTGTCGGCGGAGGTGCTGCGGATCGGTGACCTCGACGCCCCGAAGCCGGTCCGCGACGCCGAGGCCGCGACCGCCGCGGTCGTCAGCCGGGCTCGGGCCGGGGAGAAGGTCGTCCGCCTCTACGCGTCGGACCCGTGGCTGACCCGGATCGGAGCCGCGGACGCCCAGTCGCTGGCGAAGGCCCGGATCCCCTACCGGGTGGTGCCCGGTGTCTCCACGTCGGCCGCCGTGGCCACCTACGCCGGCGTGGCCCCCGGCTCCCCGGTCACCTTCGCGAGCACGTCGGGTGTCTTCTCGTCCTCGGGTTCGGTCAACAGCGGGTCGCCGTTCGGCGCCGGCGACCCGGTCGGCCCGCTCACCGCGCCGCCGTTCGGCGCGCCGCGGCTCGGCAGCCGGTCGATGTCCGGCCTGGGCACCGGCCCGCTGGGGGTCGGCGGCGGCTTCGGCGCGCCGCTGGGCCTGGGCAACCCGACCGGCTTCGGCGGGCTCGGCCTGCCCACCACGCACGGGGACGTCGACTGGGGCGCCCTGGCCCAGGCGCCCGGCACCCTGATCATCACCGCTGGTCCCACCGAGATCGGCAAGGTGGCCACCGCGCTGGTCGAGCACGGCCGCCCCGGTGACACCCCGATCGCGGTCACGGTCGACGGCACCACCACCGACCAGCGCACCGTCACCTCGACGCTGGACCGGATCGAGGCCGACGCCGCCCCCATGCTCGGCGCGACCGCCACCCCGCCGCACGAGGTCGTCATCTCGGTCGGCCAGGTCGTCGGGACCCGCTCCAAGCTGTCCTGGTGGGAGACCCGCGCCCTGTTCGGCTGGACGGTGCTGGTGCCGCGGACGAAGGAGCAGGCCGCGATCCTCTCCGACTCCCTGCGCGCGCACGGGGCGAGCCCGCTGGAGGTGCCCACGATCGCTGTGGAGCCGCCCCGCACCGCCGCCCCGATGGAGCGGGCCATCACCGGCCTGGTCTCCGGGCGGTACCAGTGGGTCGCGTTCACCTCGGTGAACGCGGTGAAGGCGGTGCAGGAGAAGGTCGAGGAGCGCAGCCTTGACGCCCGCGCCTTCGCCGGGGTCAAGGTCGCCGCGATCGGCGAGGCCACCGCGGACGCGCTGCGCGCCTTCGGTATCCGGCCCGACCTGGTGCCCGCCGGCCAGCAGTCCAGCGAGGGCCTGCTGGAGGAGTGGCCCGAGTTCGACGACTCGCTCGACCTGCTCGACCGCGTCCTGCTGCCGCGGGCCGACATCGCCACCGACACGCTCGTCGCCGGGGTGAAGGACCGCGGCTGGCAGGTCGACGACGTCACCGCCTACCGCACGGTGCGGGCGGCCCCGCCGCCCGCGCCGATCCGCGAGGCACTCAAGGGCGGGCGGGTCGACGCGGTCGTCTTCACGTCCTCCTCCACCGTGCGCAACCTGGTCGGCATCGCCGGCAAGCCACACGAGACGACCGTCATCGCGGTGATCGGCCCGGCGACCGCGGCCACCGCGGTCGAACTCGGGCTGCGGGTGGACGTCCAGGCCACCGAGGCGTCGATCCCGTCGCTGGTGACGGCGCTGGCCGAGTTCGCCGCCGAGCACCGCGAGGAGCTCGGCAAGGTCGGCCCGCTGGCCGCCCGGCTACCCAAGCCGCGACGGGGCTCCCGGCGGTGACCGGGACGCCCGGCCGCCCCGCCGGCAGCACCACGGCCGGCTCGCCGGCGGCGGCGCGGCCGGCGGCCCAGCCGGGGTTCCCGCTGGCGCGCCCGCGGCGGCTGCGTCGCGGTGCGCCGCTGCGCCGGCTGGTGGCCGACGTGCGGCTGCACCCGGCTGACCTCGTCCTGCCGATGTTCGTCCGGGAGGGTGTGACCGACCCGGTGCCGATCTCGTCGATGCCGGGAGTCGTCCAGCACACACGGTCGACGCTGCGCAAGGCCGCGGCCGAGGCCGCGGCGGCCGGTGTCGGCGGGATCATCCTGTTCGGCGTGCCCGAGCACAAGGACAGCCGCGGCTCGGCTGCCGACGACCCGGCCGGCATCGTCCAGCTCGCCCTCGCGGACCTGGCGTCCGAGGTCGGCGGCGACGTGGTGATCATGGCCGATCTCTGCCTTGACGAGTACACCGACCACGGTCACTGTGGCCTGCTGACCCCCGCGGGCGACGTTGACAACGACGCCACGCTCGGGCGCTACGCGCAGATCGCGTTGGCCCAGGCCGCCGCCGGCGTCGAGGTGATCGCCCCCAGTGGCATGATGGACGGGCAGGTCGCGGCCATCCGGGCCGCGCTCGACAGCGCCGGCCACACCGAGCTGCCTGTCCTCGCCTACTCCGCCAAGTACGCCTCGGCCTTCTACGGGCCGTTCCGGGAGGCGGCGCTGTGCGCGCCGCAGTTCGGTGACCGGGCCGGCTACCAGCAGGACCCGGCCCGGTCGGTGGGGGAGGCGCTGCGCGAGGTGGCGCTCGACCTCGCCGAGGGCGCCGACGCGGTGATGGTGAAGCCGGCGCTGGCCTACCTGGACATCCTGCGCGCGGTCGCCGACAGCGTGGACGTCCCGGTCGCGGCCTACCAGGTCTCCGGCGAGTACGCGATGGTCGAGGCGGCGGCGGCCAACGGGTGGCTCGACCGGGACAGGATCATCCTGGAGACACTGACGGCCGTCCGGCGGGCCGGCGCGGACATCATCCTCACGTACTGGGCGGCCGAGGTCGCCGAACTCCTGCGCTCCCGCGGCTGACCTGCGCCGACCGTGGCTGTCGAGGCAGCCGCGGGCTGCCTCCGACCCGCTCGCGTCCTCGGGGCCCTGCCAGCGCCGTGTCTCGTTGTGGCCCATGTGGCCGGGTCGACCCCGGGACGGAACCCTACGGGGGGAGGGTATGGGCGTAGGGTGCTGACCGTCGGAATCTTCGGGCTCCGCGCGCAGTTCGCCCCGGGGCCCATGATCACATCACGGGAGGCGTCGTCATGTCCGTCACCAGCATCGTGACCACCTTCAGCGTCACCGGGATGACCTGCGGCCACTGCGCCGCGGCCGTCAGCGAGGAGATCTCGCGGCTGCCCGCCGTGAGCGCGGTCGACGTCGACGCCGCGACCGGGCGGGTCACCGTGACGAGCGCCAGCGAGATCGACGACGCCGCCGTCGACGAGGCCGTCAAAGAGGCCGGTTACACCCTCGCCGGCCGCCTCTGACGACCGGCTGACCGGTTGACTGGCTGGTCGGCTGGTCGGCTGGTCGGCTGTCGGCCTGCGCTGGGTCCGGCCCGGCCGGACCCGCGGTTCCGTGAGCTTCCGGGCCCGCGGGACCGCGGAGTCCGGAGCGCTGGAGCGCGCGAAACGCCGGCCTCCGGACTGCCCTCGAGGGCGAGCCGGCCGTCCCGGATGATCGCGATTCTGGCCGCGAGGCGATCGCGGCGGGACCGGGCGGACCGGAGGGGGAGTTGTGCGCAGGACAACTGCGCCTATTGATCATGGTCTTTCGGGTGGTCTCCCAGAAGGAGATGCGCTCTGCCAGCATGTCCGTCGGGTAAGGGACCACGGGCGGGACTGTGCCGGTGGGCGGCCGGCTTGCGGCGGCGGCATATCATCGACATGGCAGCCAGGCAAGACCCCGGGTGGCGGCGAGACGCGGGAGCGTGACAGGGCCCCGCGGGCCGGCGTCGGCCATCCGCGGGCGGCGAGCGCCTGGTGGCCGTGAGCCGCCGCCGGTGGGCGGCCGGGGCAGACCCCCGTCCGCCGGCGGCCTTCGTCGTGTCAGGTACGTCACGGGCCCGGCGGGCCGGCCGGGCGGCCCCGAGCGGCGGTACCGGATCCGGGTGGCCGCGCCGGGCGCCGGCCCCGGGCGAGACCTGCAAGGATCGGGGCATGGTGGTTCCGTCTGCCGCACCGGCGTCCGAGGATCTTTTCCAGCGCGCCCAGCGGGTTGTTCCGGGCGGAGTGAACTCTCCGGTGCGCGCGTTCCGCGCCGTCGGCGGCACTCCCCGTTTCATGGTCGGCGGTGAGGGGCCGCGGCTCGTCGACGCCGACGGCCGTTCCTACGTCGATCTCGTCTGCTCCTGGGGCCCGATGATCCTCGGGCACGCGCATCCGGACGTCGTCGCGGCGATCACGGCCGCCGCGGCCCGGGGGACGAGCTTCGGTACCCCGACTCCCGGCGAGGTGGAGCTGGCCGAGCTCATCGTCGATCGGATCCGCCCGGTGGAGCAGGTGCGCCTGGTCAACTCCGGCACCGAGGCGACGATGAGCGCGATCCGGCTGGCCCGTGGGTTCACCGGCCGCTCCACGGTGGTGAAGTTCGCCGGCTGCTACCACGGGCATGTCGACGCGCTGCTCGCCTCGGCCGGTTCCGGCGTGGCGACCCTCGGGCTGCCCGACACCCCCGGTGTGACCGGTGCGGCCACCGCCGACACCATCGTCCTGCCCTACAACGATCTTGATCTGGTGGAGGCGACCTTCGCCGAGCGCGGCGACAGCATCGCGGCGGTCATCACCGAGGCCGTCGCGGCGAACATGGGCGTCGTCCCGCCGCTGCCCGGCTTCAACGCCGGCCTGCGGCGCCTGTGCGACTCCTACGGCGCGCTGCTGGTGTTCGACGAGGTGATGACCGGCTTCCGCGTCTCCTCGACCGGCTGGTGGGGCCTGGAGGGCGCGGAGGAGGGCTGGGCGCCGGACCTGTTCACCTTCGGCAAGGTGATGGGCGGCGGCCTGCCCGCCGCGGCGTTCGGCGGCCGCGCCGACGTGATGGCCCGGCTGGCCCCCGCGGGCCCGGTTTACCAGGCCGGCACCCTCTCCGGGAACCCGCTCGCGGTCGCCGCCGGACTGGCCACCCTGCGCGCCTGCACCGACGAGGTCTACGCGACCGTCGACGCGCGGGCGGCGGACGTCGCCGGCATCGTCTCCACCGCGCTCACCGAGCAGGGCGTGCCGCACCTGCTGAACAGCGCCGGGTCGCTGTTCAGCGTGTTCTTCACCGAGGCCGCGGCGGTCGTCGACTACGCCGGAGCGAAGCAGCAGACCAGCGAGCGGTACGCGGCGTTCTTCCACACCATGCTCGACGGCGGCGTCTACCTGCCGCCGTCGGCGTTCGAGGCCTGGTTCGTCTCGGCGGCGCACGACGACGAGGCGGTCGAGCGGATCGCCGCCGTCGCGCCGGCGGCGGCTCGGGCGGCCGCGGCGGTCGAGGCCGGCTCCGAGCTGGTCGGTGGGGGCGCGGCGTGACCGGGGCGGACCTGACCACGGTGCACCTCGTCCGGCACGGGGAGGTCTTCAATCCCGAGAAGGTGCTGTACGGCCGGCTGCCCGGCTACCGGCTCTCCGAGACCGGCGAGCGGCAGGCGAAGGTCACCGCCGAGTACCTCGCCGGGCTGGACGTCGCCGCGGTCGTCTCCAGCCCGCTGGACCGCGCCCGGCAGACGGCCACCCCGATCGCCGAGGCCCACGGCGTGGAGCTCCAGGTCGACCCGCGGCTGATCGAGAGCCGCAACGCCTTCGAGGGGCGGCCGTTCGAGGCCGGGCCGGCCGTCCTGCGCTACCCGCGGATGTGGAAGCTGCTGCGCAACCCGCTGACCCCGTCCTGGGGAGAGCCGTACGTCGAGATCGCGAACCGGATGCTCACCAGCGTCGCGGAGTGGCGGGACACCTTCCCCGGGCGGCATGTCGTCCTGGTCAGCCACCAGCTCCCGGTCTGGACCGCCCGGCGGGCGCTGGAGGGGCAGCATCTGTGGCACCGCCCGGACCGGCGGCAGTGCTCCCTCGCCAGCGTCACCTCCGCGGTCTACCGGGGCGACCGGCTGGTCCGGGTGGACTACGCCGAGCCCAACGGGCCGACCGCGAACGCGGCCGGCTCCGTCGGCGCCTGACCCGGCGCACGCCCGAGCTGGCCGTGGCTGTGATCCACCCGGCGCTGCGGCTGCTGCGGTGCCCGGTGTGCGCGGCGCCGCTGGACAGGCCCGCCGGGCCCGCCGGGCCACCCGGGCCAGGGTCCGCCGGCCTGCGCTGTGGCGGTGGGCACGCGTTCGACGTCGAGCGTTCCGGCTACCTGAACCTGCGGACGGGGCAGGCCCGGCGGGTGACCGGTGACACCGCGGAGATGGTCCAGGCCCGGGTCGACTTCCTCGGGCGCGGCCACTACGCACCGCTCACCGCCCGCCTCGCCCGGCTGGCCGGCCTCGCCCTGGCCCGCCCGGGGGGTGCCGGCCCGGCAGTGGCCGAAGCGGCGGAGCCTGAGCTGGTGCTGGAGATCGGGGCCGGTACGGCCCATTACCTGTCCGCCGTGGTCGACGCCCGGCCGCGGGCACTCGGCCTCGCGGTCGACGTGTCGAAGCCGGCGCTGCGCCGGGCGGCCCGGTCGCATGCCCGGGTCGGCGCGGTGGCCTTCGACGTCGCCCGGCCCTGGCCGCTGCCCGACAGGTCGGTGGACGTCCTGCTCGACGTTTTCGCCCCGCGCAACCTGCCGGAGATGCGCCGCCTGCTCCGGCCGGGCGGGGTGCTGCTGCTGGTGACCCCGGGCGATGACCACCTGGCGGAGCTGCGGGGGCCGCTCGGTCTGGTCGGTATTCACCCGGGCAAGCGGGCACGGCTCGCCGAGGAGCTGGCCGGCCGGTTCACCCGGCTGTCGTCGGAGACCCTGACCCGCACCCTCCGGCTGGGGGTGGACGAGCTGGTCGAACTGGCCCTGATGGGCCCCACCGGCCACCACACCGGCGCGGCCGAGCTCCGGCGGCGGCTGGAGGCGGTGCTGCCGGCCGGGGGTACCGCGATGGAGGTCACAGCGTCCTTCGTCATCGACCGTGCCCAGGGGGCGGCGGAGCTGGCGGTGGACTGACCTGCGCCACCGCCGGACCCGCCGGACCTGCTGCGACCGCGCGGCGGACGCACGCCACGGCCGAGGTCGCGCTCCTGCCCGCGACGGGCCGGCACGGGGGCGGTGCCCGCCGCGCCGCGGGAGTGCGGCGAAGCCTCAGGGCCGGACGTCCCAGGGCCGAACGGCCCAGCCCCGGCGCACACGACTCTCGGGGCACCTACTCTGGAGGTCGTAGTTCTACAGTTGGTCGTAGACGGCCACTGCGGCAGGGGCACGGCAGCATCGAAGGGAGCGGGCTCATCCTGGGCGCGATGCGGGACAGAGGGCGGACTCGCGGCGCGGTGGCCGGAGTCGCCGCCGCCATGCTGCTGGCCGGGGGCG
This sequence comes from Parafrankia elaeagni, assembly GCF_000374165.1. GTDB lineage: Bacteria > Actinomycetota > Actinomycetes > Frankiales > Frankiaceae > Parafrankia > Parafrankia elaeagni. The sequence goes on along the minus strand of NZ_KB893739.1, from coordinate 138,231 downwards.
GGCTCGCGGCCTGCTCCGCCGACGCGAACAGCGTGGACGCCACCGGTGGCGGGGGCTATGGCTTCGTCCAACAGGCGCCCGGGCAGGACTTCGTGGAGCCCGCGAACCGTCGGGAACCGCCCAGGATGGCGGGGGAGACCCTGGACGGTGAGCAGCTGGACGTGGCCTCCCTGCGGGGCCGCCCGGTCGTGCTGAACTTCTGGGCCTCCTGGTGCGCCCCGTGCCGCGCCGAGACCGACGGCCTGGTCACCCTGGCGAAGGACAACCCGGACGTCGCCTTCGTCGGCGTGAACGAGAAGGACGAGCCGTCCAGCGCCCGGGCGTTCGTCCGCACCTATGCGGTCACCTACCCCAGCATCATTGACGAGACCGGCGTCCTGGCCGCCGGCTGGCCGATCTCCATCGGGCTCCCGTCGACCGTCGTCCTGGACGACCAGGGGCGGCTCGCCGCCCGCTTCACCGGCGGTGTCGTGCCCGAGGAGCTCACCGCCGTTCTCGGCAGGCTCCGGACGGAGGCCTGAGCTCCCGATGGGTGTCGTGGACGTCGTCACGGACGGCCCGTTGCTGCTCGCCGCACCCGTGGCCGCCGCGGCCGGGCTGTTGTCCTTTCTGTCGCCCTGCGTCCTGCCGCTGGTTCCCGGCTACCTGTCCTTCATCACCGGCCTGTCCGGCGAGGACCTCCAGCGGCGTGCCGAGCAGCCCGAGCCGGTCGCCGCCGCGCCCGAGCAGGCGCCGGTACCGGTTCCTGCCGCGGTCGGCGGGCCGGTCACGTCCCTGGCCGTTCCGGACGTGGCGGGCGTTCCCGACGCGCTGGCGCCAACCGCGGACGCCGTGGCTGCCGCCCCCGCAACCGGTCCACAGCCGGCCGTCGGCGAGCCCGGAGCCGGAGCCGGAGCCGGTGAGCGTGCCGGGCGGGCCTGGTGGGGCGAGCGGCTGGGTGACATCCGCCGGGCGGGGCGGGTGACCGCCGGCACCGGCCTGTTCATCCTCGGGTTCACCGTCGTGTTCGTCTCCTACGGGGCGGCGTTCGGCGGGCTGGGCCAGTGGCTGCGGGTTCACCAGGTGGGGCTGAGTCAGGTACTGGGCGCGGTGACCATCCTGATGGGGCTCAGCTTCGCCGGTGTGTTCTCCCGGACGTCCTGGGCCAACCGCGAATGGCGGTTCCACCGGCTGCCGTCCCCGGGCCTGCTCGGCGCCCCCGCCCTCGGGGTGCTCTTCGGCATCGGCTGGACGCCCTGTATCGGCCCGACCCTGACCGCCGTGCTCGGGCTCGCGACCCAGAGCGCCACCGTCGGCCGTGGCGCGTTCCTGTCCGCCGTGTACTGCCTGGGCCTGGGACTGCCGTTCCTCGTCGTCGGGCTGGCGTTCCGCCGCGTCGCGGGCGCGCTGCTCGCGGTGCGCCGTCACGCGAGGCTCCTGGCGCTCACGGGCGGCGCCCTGCTGGTGGTCGTCGGCGTCCTGCAGCTCACCGGTGCCTGGACGGATCTCATCGCCGAGCTCCGCCCGTACGCGCCCGGATTCTCGGAGACCCCGCTGTGACCACACGCCCCACCGCCCCGTCCGGCCATGTCGACGGGCTGATGCCGGACGATCCGACGATCCTGGAGGATCCGGAGGCGTTCGACCCGCCGGCTCCGCGGCGCGCGACGGACCGGACCGACCAGACCGAGCGCCCGGAGCGGCAGAGCGAGAAGGGCCGGACGTCCACGACCGGGGCTGCCGGCGGCAGCGCCAGCCCCGGCGGAATCGGGAGCCCCGGCGGAACCGCCAGCACCGCCGCCGCGGAGACCTCCGGAGCGGGCGCCGCCGGCGCGGGAGACGGCCGCGCAGAAGCGGGTGAAGCTGCGGCTGACGGGAGTTCGGCGGCTGACGGGAGTTCGGCGGCTGACGGGAGTTCGGCGGCTGACGGGAGTTCGGCCGGCGGTGGCAGCCCCCACGCCCCGTCCTCCGGCCCGACCCGGCCCGCCGGTGCCGGGGGCCGCGCCGGCGCGCTGGCGCTGATCGCCCGGTCGTGGCGGCAGCTCACCAGCATGCGGACGGCCCTCGTGCTGCTCTTCATGCTGGCCGTGGCGGCTGTGCCGGGGTCCCTCCTCCCGCAGCGCAACGTCAACCCCATGAAGGTCGAGGAGTACCTCGCCGACCATGGTTCGCTCGCCTCCTGGCTGGATCGGTTCTCCTTCTTCGACGTCTTCGGCGCCCCCTGGTTCGCCGCGATCTACCTGCTGCTGTTCATCTCGCTGATCGGCTGCCTGTGGTCGCGGGTCCGCTGGCACGCGCGCGCCCTGTTCACCGCGCCGCCGAAGGCACCGTCGCGGCCGGGCCGACTGCCCGGCGGCAGCACCTGGACCAGCCCGTTCGAGGCCGACGAGGCGGTGCTCCGGGCCCGCGGCGTGCTGCGCGGACGGCGGTTCCGGGTCGCGGTCGCGCCCGCCGACGCCCGCCGGCCGGACGGCACCCCCGACCACTCCGCCGCCGCCGAGAAGGGCTACCTGCGCGAGACCGGCAACCTGGTGTTCCATCTCGCGCTGGTCGCGCTGCTCGCCGGCATGGGGTTCGGCTCCTGGTTCGGCTACCAGGGCACGGTGCTGGTGATCACCGGCAACGGTTTCGCGAACACCCTGATCTCCTATGACCAGTACAACGGCGGCGAGCTCGTCGACCCGGTGGACCTGCCGCCGTTCTCGGTGATGCTGGACCGGTTCGAGGCGACCTACCAGGACAACGGCCAGCCCGCCGACTTCCGGGCCGACGTCCGGTACGCCGAGGATCGTGACGCGCCGACCAGGACCGAGACGGTGCGGGTCAACCATCCGCTGGCGATCGGCAACGCCAAGATCTATCTGATCGGGCACGGCTACGCCCCGCACTTCGTGCTGCGCGACCCGGCCGGGGAGATCGTCTGGGAGTCGTACGTCCCCTGCACCCCCCGCGACGGCATGTTCACCTCGACCTGCACCGTGAAGATCCCGGACACCGGCCTGCCGCCGCTCGGCGAACTCCGGGCGCCGCAGCAGCTCGCGTTCAGCGGGGTGTTCACCCCGACGACGGTGCTCGACCCGGGGCACGGCTACGTCTCGGTCTTCCCGGCGGCTCGCGCGCCGGGCCTCACCCTCACCGGGTTCGTCGGCAACCTGCACCTCAACGAGGGCATCCCGCAGAACGTCTACACCGTCGACACCCGCGACATGACCCAGTTCACGATGACCGGGCCGGCTGGCGCGGACCGGATCGCCCAGGTCGTCGCGCCGAACAACCCGCGGCAGCGGACGCTGACCGGCCTGCCGGGCGGCCTGTCGCTCGAGGTCGACGGGGTCCGCGAGTTCGCGACCTTCCAGACGAAGTCCGATCCCTTCAAGGGGTTGGTGCTCGTCGCCTCGGTGGTGATCATCGCGGGACTGATCGCGAGCCTGCGGGTGCGGCGCCGGCGGGTGTGGGTCCGGGCGACGCCGCTCGACGGCGGCGGGAGCACCGTCGAGATCGGCGGCCTCTCCCGCTCCGACGCCCAGGGCTTCGCCGCCGAGCTGACCGCCCTCACCCGCCGGATCAGGGACGACACGGCACCGGAGGACGTCCCCCCGGGTGCCGAGACCCCGGGTGCCGCCATCCCGACCACCCCGACCACCACGTCCAGCAGCACCTCCAGCACCACCAGCGCCACCAGCGAACGGGAGCCTTGATGCCGGTCAACGAAGGCATGGCAGAACTGTCCGATCTGCTGTTCAGGACCTCGATCGGCGTCTACGCCGTGAGCATGCTCGGCTTCGGCGCCGAGTTCGCGTTCAGCCGGCTCGGCCGGGTCGCGGGCAGCGCCTCGGCGGTCGACGAGGCAGCAGCCGAGGCAGAGGCCGTGGACGCCGCGGGCGAGACCGCCGCGAAGCAGGCCGTGCTGGTCGGCGCGGCTCCGGCCATCGGCGGGGAGGCCGGGATCACCGGCCCCTCCGGCGGCGTGCCGGGGCGGACCGACGCCGGCACCGGCCCGGCCGGTGACGGCTCCCCGCGGAAGGGGGCCGGTTCCGCCGGCGCGGACGGAATGACGCCGCGCACCTCGGTCTGGATCGGCCGCCTCGCGGTCGTGCTGACCATCGTCGGCTGGGCGACCCATGTGGGATCGGTCGTGACGCGGGCGATCGCGGCCGACCGCGTCCCCTGGGGCAACATGTACGAGTTCTCGTCCATGATCTGCCTCATCGCGGTCACGACGTTCCTCGTCCTGATCACGAGGCAGCCACTCCGGTGGCTCGGGGTCTTCGTGATGGTCCCCGTCGTGCTCTCGATGGGGTTCGCCGGGACGGTGCTCTACGTCGCCGCGGGGCCGCTGGTCCCGGCGCTGGACTCGTACTGGCTCAAGATCCACGTGGCCGGTGCGATCATCTCGAGCGGTGTCTTCCTGGTCTCCGCCGTCACGACGGTGCTGTTCCTGCTCAAGGACAGGTGGGAGAGCAGGCTGGCCGAGGTGGCGTCGGGCCGGGCGGAGGCTTCCCGGGCGATGCGCAGCCGCGGCGGCATCGTGATGCGGCTGCCCTCCTCCGCGACGCTTGACACGATCACCTACCGGATCATCGCGTTCGCGTTCCCGATCTGGACCTTCGCCATCATCGCCGGAGCGATCTGGGCCGAGGCGGCCTGGGGCCGCTACTGGGGGTGGGACCCGAAGGAGACCTGGTCGTTCATCACCTGGGTCATCTACGCGGCCTACCTGCACGCGCGGGCGACGGCCGGCTGGCGGGGGCGGCGGGCGGCAGCGGTCTCGCTGCTGGCGTTCAGCGCCCTGTTCATCGACTACTACCTGGTGAATCTGGTGATCAACGGCCTGCACTCGTACGCGGGGATCTGAGTCGGCTCGGCGGGCCGCTCGCGTGGACGGTGCCGCGGAAGGCGGTGCGGCGGAAACCGGTGCCGCGGAAGGTCAGTCGCGCGCGGCGGGGGGCTCGGTCTCCCCGCCGCGGATGCGGTCGGTCAGCTGGCGCAGGAACTCGGGGTCGTCGTCCGGCCCGACGGGGCGCACGGCCTGGCGGCGCATCCCTGCCCGGGGCGCACTCGAGCGGCTGTAACCGGCGGTGCGTCGCTCGGTGCCCCACTGGCCGCGACCGCCGAAGGCGGGATGGTCCGACGCGTGGTGGCGCTCGTAGCCAGCGGTGCCGTAGACCGTCCGCGGGCGCCCGAAGACGAACCAGCAGATGGATCCGAGGAAGAAGAAGACGATCAGGACGATGAGCCAGATCGGCTTCGGCGCGACCTTCACCGCGTCCGCAGGTGTGCCGATCACATCGATGACCGAGAACACCCAGACACCGATGATCAGGAATGTCAGCGCGAGACCCAGCAAGGCCGACCGCTCCTCTCTGCTCGCCGTGAGCGGCGTACCGCGGCGCGGCCGCCATGAGCACCCCGGGTTGGCGTGCCCTTGGTCGAAGACCACCAGCCTGCCGCGCGACCGCCGGTGCCGGCACCGGCCGCCCCCGTCGTTTCCGATCCGCCCGTGTTCCGGGGCAGATCCGCGCAGTCTGGGTCGGACGTCTGATGTGCCCCTAGTCTGCCTCTCCCACGGACGGCGTGTCCCGGCGGTCCGTGAAGGGGATGTTCACTGGTCGCGAAGATGAGGCGGCGGGTGGTTCACGTGCCTCCAACCAGGGTACGTCCGGCGGCCGCCACCGGACGCTGCAAAGATGGACGTCATGGCCTGGGCCGATCTCCGCGCGTTTCTGACGCACCTCGACCGCGCTGGTGACCTGCACCGGGTGCGGGTCCCTGTCGACCCCCGCCTGGAGGTGACGGAAATCGTCACCCGGGTGGTCCGCGCCGGCGGGCCCGCGCTGCTGTTCGAGCGGCCCGAAGGGGCCGACATGCCGCTGGCCATCAACGTCTTCGGCACCGAGGCGCGGATGGCGGCCGCGCTCGGCGTCGAGCGCCTCGACGACATCGGCACCCGGATCGGCGAGATGCTGCGCCCCGAGCTGCCCGTCGGCTTCGGTGGCGTCCGCTCCGCGCTCGGCAAGGCGGCGCAGCTCACCTCGCTGCCGCCGCGGCGCGTCCGCACCGCGCCCTGCCAGGACGTCGTCCTGAAGGGTTCGGACGTCGACCTGAACCTGCTCCCCGGCGTGCACGCCTGGCCCCACGACGGCGGGAAGTTCCTGAACCTGGGGCTCACCCACACGAAGCACCCGGAGACCGGCGCCCGCAACCTGGGGATGTACCGGCTGCAGCAGCACGACGCGCGCACCGTGGGCATGCACTGGCAGATCCACAAGGACTCCAACGCCCACCACGCGGTCGCCGAGCGGCGCGGTGAGCGGCTGCCGGTCGCCATCGCCTTCGGCTGCGACCCCGCCGTGACCTACGCGTCGTCGGCGCCGCTGCCCGCCGAGATCGACGAGTACCTGTTCGCCGGTTTCCTGCGCCGGGAACGGGTCGAGATGGTCGACTGCCTCACCGTGCCGCTGCAGGTCCCGGCGAACGCCCAGGTCGTGCTGGAGGGCTGGCTGGAGCCGGGGGAGCGGATCCCGGAGGGCCCGTTCGGCGACCACACCGGCTTCTACACCCCGGTCGAGCCGTTCCCCGCCCTGCACATCGACGTGATGACCATGCAGCGCGACCCGGTCTTCCAGGGCATCGTCGTCGGGCGTCCCCCGCAGGAGGACGGGCCGATGGGCAAGGCGACCGAGCGCATCTTCCTGCCGCTGATCCGGATGATGATCCCGGAGATCGTCGACTACGACCTTCCCGAGGCCGGCGTCTTCCACAACTGCGCGATCGTCTCGATCGAGAAGCGCTTCCCCAAACACGCGCAGAAGGTCATGAACGCCGTCTGGGGCGCGGGCCTGCTCTCGCTGTCGAAACTGATCATCGTCGTGGACGCCGACTGTGACGTCCACGACTACCACGAGGTCGCCTGGCGGGCGTTCGGCAATGTGGACTACGCACACGACCTGGTCACCATGATCGGCCCGGTGGACCACCTCGACCACGCCTCCTACGAGCAGTTCTACGGCGGCAAGGTCGGGGTCGACGCGACCCGCAAGCTGCCGACCGAGGGGTACCGCCGCGAGGGCGGCTGGCCCGAGGAGATCGTGATGGACCCCGACATCCGGGACAGGGTGACCCGGCGTTGGAAGGAGTACGGCCTTTGAGCGGCGCCGCCGTCGCCCCCGGGATGCCCGGCCGGGCATCCGGCGAGCCCGCGCACGGCCGGGTGCGCGCCTTCCTGCGGCTCGTCGTCATCGAGCACTCGGTGTTCGCGCTGCCCTTCGCCTACGTCGCGGCGCTCGCCGCCTGCTTCGACGTCTCGCGGACGACGCACTGGCGCGACCTCGCGCTGATCACGGTGGCGATGGTGGCGGCCCGCACGTTCGCGATGGCGACCAACCGCATCATCGACCGGGCGATCGACGCCCGGAACCCGCGGACGGCCGGCCGGGAGCTCGTCACCGGGGTGGTGTCGGTCCGCACCGCGGTCGTCGGCTCGATCGTCGCGCTCGCGGTGTTCCTCGGCTCGGCCGCGGTGCTGGGCTGGCTGTGTCTGGTACTGGCCCCGGTCGCGGTCGCGCCCCTGATCGTCTACTCCTACGCCAAGCGGTTCACCGACTTCCCGCACGCGGTGCTCGCGTTCGCGCAGGCGGTCGCACCGGTCGGCGCGTGGATCGCGATCACCGGGGAGTGGTCCTGGGCGGCGGTCGTGCTCGGCCTGGCGGTGGGCACCTGGATCGGCGGCTTCGACCTGATCTACTCCTGCCAGGACGCCGAGGTCGACCGCCGGATCGGGGTGCGCTCCGTCCCCGCCCGCTTCGGGGTCCGGGCGGCACTCGCGGCCTCGATCGTCACCCACGTCGTGACGTTCGCGTTGTTCGTCCTCTTCGGTCTGCTCGAGGACTTCGGCGCCTGGTGGTGGGCCGGCCTCGCCCTCACCGCCGCCGCCTTCTGCTACGAGCACGCCATCGTCTCGCCGACCGACCTCTCCCGGGTGAACCGCGCGTTCCTCACCGCGAACGGGTTCGTCGGCATCGCGCTGTTCGCGTTCGCCCTGATCGACCTGATCAACCGCGGCCTCGGCGCCTGAGCGCCCGAGCGCCCGAGTCCGAGTCCACGCCGTGCCCGACGATCCCGCGCCCCAGCCCCAGCCCCGGCCGGAGTCGGCCGAGCCGCGGGTGCCCTGGGTCGTCGGGGTCAGCGGTGCCAGCGGCACTCCGTACGCCGCGTCGGTGCTGCGCGGGCTGCTCGCCGCGGACCTGCCGGTCGATCTGGTGGTCTCCCGCGCCGCCCGCCTCACCCTGCTGGACGAGACCGGTGTCGGCTGGCGCGACGGGGCGTGGCGCGAACCGCTGACGTCCTGGCTGACGACCCGGGCCGACGGGCGTCGCCGCGCCGACGCGGACGACCTGGCCGACCGGATCGGCCGCCTCGTCACCGTGTATCCCCCCGCGGACCTGGGCGCGCGCCCCAGCAGCGGCTCCTATCCGACCCGGGGCATGATCGTCGTGCCGGCCAGCACCGCGTCGGTCGCGGGCATCACTCTCGGGCTGTCCAAGGACCTGCTCCAGCGCGCCGCGGACGTCACCCTCAAGGAGGGGCGGCGCCTCGTCGTGGTCCCTCGCGAGATGCCCTACACCCGGGCGACCCTGCGCCACATGCTCGACCTGGACGCCGCCGGCGCCGTGGTCGCCGCGGCCAGCCCCGGGTTCTACGCCGGCGCGCACGACGTCGAGGATCTCGCCGACTTCGTCGCCGGCCGGGTCCTGGACGCCGCGGGCGTCCCCAACGCTCTCTTCCGGCGGTGGACGGGAACCCTCGGCGACGCCCGTGGGGCCCGTGCTGCCGACGCTGTGGGCGGGCCGGGCGGCGGTCGGGATGCCGAACGGGATGCCGAATGGGAGCTGTGACGAGGCGGCTCGCGGGTGCGGCGCGTACAACAGACCTGGTGGACGAGCAGGCAGACCTGGTGGACGAGCAGGCGGGACCTGCTCGAAAGGCGGGCGGCGCGGTCCGGCGGCGGGCCGGTGCCCGCCGTGGTGAGGGGCGGGCGGACGGCATGGCGCGGAAGCGGAACCGGAGCTCGTCGAGCACGCCGTCGACAGGCCAGGACGCCCCGACGGCGGCGACCGGCCACGGCGGGCAGCCTGGGCCGCCACGCCGGACCGGGCGGCCAGGAGAACCAGGAGAACCAGGGGCGCCGGGTCGGGCCCGGCGGCCGGGCCGACCGCCGGAGACAGCCCCTGATCTGCGGGTGCAGCTGCCGTACTTCCTCGCACGGCTCGCCGTCCTGGTGATCCTCACGGTGGTCCTGGTGGTGGTTGACGTTCCGCTGCTGCTCGCCCTGCTCATCGGCTTCGCGGCCGCGGGCCTGGCCACCTGGCCGATCGGCCGTATGCAGCGCCGGGCCGCGGCGCGCTCCCGGGCGGCGGGCTCCGCGGCGGCGGACGCCCCGCCGAAAGCACCCGGCCCCTGAGTGGAGTCCGGGTGCGGTGTGACGGATGTGACCGGCCTGGCTCGGCCGTCCGCGGGTCTAATCTGGACGCATGGATGCCGGCCTCAAGCGCGAGATCGAAGCCAAGGTCCACGACGGCGTCCGGCTGAGCCGGGCCGACGGCGAGGCGCTCTACGCCAGCGATGACCTCGTCTGGCTCGGCGAGCTCGCCCACGAGGTGCGCACCCGCAAGAACGGCGACCGGACCTTCTTCAACGTGAACCGGCACCTGAACCTCACGAACGTCTGCTCGGCGTCGTGCGCCTACTGTTCGTTCCAGCGCAAGCCCGGCGAGCAGGACGCCTACACGATGCGCATCGAGGAGGCCGTCCGGCTGGCGAAGGAGATGGAGCCGGCGGGGATCACCGAGCTGCACATCGTCAACGGCCTGCACCCGACACTGCCGTGGCGCTACTACCCGCGGTCGTTGCGGGAGCTGGGCAAGGCCCTGCCGGGAGTGGCGCTCAAGGCGTTCACCGCCACCGAGATCCACTGGTTCGAGAAGATCAGCGGGCTGCCCGCCGACGAGATCCTGGACGAGCTGATCGACGCCGGGCTGGAGTCGCTGACCGGCGGCGGCGCGGAGATCTTCGACTGGGAGGTCCGCCAGCAGATCGTCGGCCACGAAACCCACTGGGAGGACTGGTCGCGGATCCACCGGTTGGCGCACAGCAAGGGCCTGCGGACGCCGTGCACCATGCTCTACGGGCACGTCGAGGAGCCCCGGCACCGCGTCGACCATGTGCTGCGCCTGCGCGAGCTGCAGGACGAGACCGGCGGTTTCTCGGTGTTCATCCCGCTGCGGTTCCAGCACGACTCGGTCGGGGATCCGCGTAACCGCCTGATGAACCAGCCGATGGCGACCGGCGCCGAGGCGCTGAAGACCTTCGCGGTCTCGCGCCTGCTGTTCGACAACGTCGACCACATCAAGTGCTTCTGGGTGATGCACGGCCTGACCACCGCCCAGCTCTCGCTGAACTTCGGCGTGGACGACCTCGACGGCTCGGTCGTCGAGTACAAGATCACGCACGATGCGGACGGGTTCGGCACTCCCGGCACGATGACCCGAGATGATCTCCTGGCCGTGATCCGGGACGCCGGGTTCCGCCCTGTCGAGCGGGACACCCGCTACCGGACGATCCGTACCTACGACGGCCCGGACACCACCCGGCGGGACATCCCCGCCGCGATCGACGCCTAGGCCGGGCGCTGTCATGGCAACTGACGAGACCACTCCTCGGGTGACGTCCGGGGCTGTCGGCGGTGTTCCGCGGCCCGGCCCCGAGACGGGAGTCGCGGGCAGCCCCGCCCTCGGTGCCGGGCAGCCCTCTGCCTCGGGCACGCCGGGCGGCGATGCTGCTCCGGGTACGCCAACCGCCTCCGCCTCGGGCGCGGTCCCGGCGGGCGCGGTCCCGGCGGGCGCGGTCCCGGCGGGCGCGGCCCCGGTGGGTGCGGCCCCGGTGGGTGCCGGCCGGCCGGTCCGCCCACCGGGCGCACCCGGGATGGGCTCGATCTTCGTGCTCGCGTTTCTGGTGATCCTGGTCCCGGGGCTCGTCGCCTACAGTCTGCTGCGGTGGGCCGGCCTCGCGATCGGCCCGGCAGGGCTGCTGGGCCTGCTGATCATCATGGTCGGGCTGGGTATCTATCCGTCACTGCTGCAACGTCTCGGTTGGGTACGCCGCCGCGGGCGCCGTCCCGCCAGAAACCGGAGTGCATGATGTCCGCTGGCGATGTCCCGCCGGCCGGTGGAGGCTTCCGACCGGCACGCCGCGGCCGGCTGCGGGTGAGCGCCGCGGGCGAGACCGGTGACCCAGGCCTGATGGGGCTGAACCTGCGGTACTTCGCGATCCGGGCTGTCCTCTTCGGCGGGGTCCTCGCAGTGCTGCTGCTGCTCGGCCTCGACGGGCTGTTCGGCTTCGCGCTCGCGCTCGTCATCAGTGGGCTGCTCAGCTACCCGTTGGCGTTGCGGCAGCGCCGCGCGGTGCTGAACACCATCGCCGTGCGCCGCGCCGGCGAGCACCGGTGACGGCGGCGGGCGGCGAGGCCGGGCAGGAGCGCCCGTCGTCACCCGGGCCGGCATCCGCGCCGGCCCCGTCGCCCCCGGCCGGGACCGGCACAGCCGGCGTTCCCGCCGCCCGATCCGGTCGTCCCGGAGAGCTTGGCGGTCCCGGGTGGCCCGGCGTTGTCGGCACTCCCGCTGCCTGCGTGCCGGGCGTGCCCGAGCAGCCCACCCGGCAGGGGCGGCCCAGGGTCGGGCACATCCAGTTTCTGAACTGCCTGCCGCTGTACTGGGGCCTGGTCCACTCCGGGGCGCTGCTCGACCTGGAACTGACCAAGGACTCCCCGGACCGGCTCAACGAGGCGCTGATCGCCGGCGATCTCGACATCGGCCCGATCAGCCTGGTCGAGTACCTGCGCCATGCCGACGAGCTGGCGGTCCTGCCGGACCTCGCGGTCGGGTCGGACGGCCCGGTGCTGTCCGTCGTCGTCACGAGCGCCGTGCCGTTCGAGCAGATCCGCACTGTCGCGCTCGGGTCGACGTCCCGGACGAGCGTGCTGCTGGCCCGGATGCTGTTCGAGCAGCGCTGGGGCCTGCGGCCGGACTACGTCACGATGCCGCCCGAGATTCCGCTGATGCTGCGGGAGGCCGACGCGGCGGTGACCATCGGCGACGTGGCGCTGCGAGCGACCTACGACGCCGAGCGGGCCGGTGACGGCCATCCGCTGCGGATCGCCGATCTGGGCTCCGAGTGGCGTGACTGGACGGGTCTGCCGATGGTGTTCGCCGTCTGGGCCGCGCGGCGTTCCTTCGCTGCCGCACACCCCGGTGTGGTCAAGGAGGTGCACGGGGCCTTCAGGTCCAGCCTCGACGCGGCACTGCGTGAGGTGGACGAGGTTGCCCGGCGGGCGGCGAGGTTCGAGGTGTTCGATCCCGCGACGCTCGCGCGCTACTTCAGGACATTGGACTTCCGGCTGGGCCCGCGACAGCAGGCGGGGATACTCGAGTTCGCCCGGCGGGCGGCGGCCCGTGGGGACGCGCCGCCGCTGAGCGAGATCGTCTTCGCCGCTGTGTAACCCGGCCGCGAGGTGCCGAGCGTTGCGCGGCAGGGACTTCAGACCGGCGGGCGGAATGCCTGGGAGATACCTACCGGAGGCGTCGCCCGCTGCGCGGAGGCCGTCGCGAAGCGCGCAATCCGTCGTTTGACGAGAGCCACCAGCCGGGGCGGGGTGGCCCGGCCGCCCGGGGCGATCAGAATCTCGTCCAGGCCGGGGGCGGCTTCGGCCTGGCCGCCGCCCGAGCTGGATGCGGACAGTGACGAGAAGCCGTCCGTCGACCGGTGCTGCAGACCCGGACGGGGATCGATTCCTCCACTCGTAGGTGTGGTTTCAGGGCCGCGAACCTGGTCTTCCGTATACCCAGCGTGATGGAGCGCCGCGTCAAGGGCGAGCTCGAAGGCGTCATCACCGGAGCCCGGCGCGGGGCGGCCCGGGCGCTCTCCGGCCGGGATCTCGGGGTTCGGGATGGAACGTACCGGTGCCAGGCGCTTCCCGGACCGCGCCGGGCCACTGGCGGCCGTGCCCACGGGGCGCCTGGCATCTGCCTGGCGGGCAGCGGCGTCGATGAGGCTGTTGACGGCGAGAGTCCAGGCCCGCAGGCCCTCGTGGCCGGTCAGCTCGGTGAACACGGCTGCTTCGAGGCAGCAGGTGCTCGCCTTCGCCAGTTCGTCCATGTCGAGCATGGAGATGGCGAGCAGGCCGGCGAGATGACCGGCGATCATGAAGAGCCGGAACTGCTGGTGCGGCAGCATCGGCGTGCGCAGGAGCTGGTCGACGAAGGTCTGCTGGTCGAGGACCCGGGCCGTGACGTCGGCGGGCTCCAGCGTGTCCGCGGCGGCGATGAGGTCGGCGGCGAGCCGGTCGAGGTAGTCCAGCTCCCGGTCGGACCGGCGATGGTCGAGCAGCTCACCGATCCGCCGCCGGGACTCGGCCTCCGCGTCGGGCTGCCGGCCGCGCCGCTCGGCACGTTCCGCGATGGCTGTCTCCCGCAGGTCGACGAGCGCCCCACCGGCCTCGAGAGCCGCGTCTACGGCGGCCAGGACCGGTCGCGCGGGAATGCCGCGGCTCGGCTGCTCCAACTGGCTGATGTACTGACGGCTGTAGCCGGTACGTACGGCGAGGTCCGCACGGCTGAGCCCGCTCTCACAGCGGCGCCGCCGGATCTCTGCTGGAAGCATGTCCTCAGCAGTGCTCAGACCCTGCCGGCCCCGGCTCCGTTGCCGCATGCGCGCCGATCCTTCCGCTGCCCGGAGGCTCCCGAGGGTGACCGATCGACCCCGCTCCGTGGGAGGGTGGGCGGGGGTTGGATCTTCGGTCGCGTGCACCATCGGCTGCCTGTTCACTGTCGTGGGGGCGTGGTTGCACCGTTGTGCCGAGGGTGTGGAGTGCGCCTGGGCTGGTCACGCGCCCACCCTCGTCGCCTCGGTGCCTGCCACCGTGTGCGTGCTGGGTTTCCAAGGGTGCGGTCTGCCCGCGTTGCGAGCGTCGAGCATCACCTGGAGTGATGACCATACTCCTCCTGGCACAAGGTACGCCTGGGGTCAAAGGTCCCGGACACGGAGAGTTGTCGGCGCCGCGTAAGCGTGTGGTAGCGGTGTGGTGTTGAAGTCGATTACTCTTCGTGTTCAAAGGGTTGTTCTGTGGCGGGGGGCCTTGCCTCGCCCACCCGGTTGCCGCTCTCCGCGGCGGAGCGGGTCGCCTGTGCGGCCAAGCTTCGGCGCGGTGGGTGAAAAGCGCTCAGTCCGTGGGTCGCGGTTGTGTGTCCGGCGATTTGTTTGGTGGATCGGAAATGGCGCGGGAAATGCGGTGAGTGTCGTCGGGTCGCCATAATTCACCGCACCGGCGACTATCCGGCGGGGATAGTCCCGGTGGCCCTCCGAGCGGGGGCGAACGGGGGGTGTCCAGCGCGTTTGGGTCATACCGCGAAACCATCCCGAATGACGATGGGCGGGGATCCCGCGCGGCGCGTACAAATGACGGGTGATGGACCGCTGGCCGTCGACGGATGAGGATGTCGGCGTCGTTGGCGCCGACACCGGCATCTCCGGTGCGGGCGTCGTCGGCGTCACGGGTACGGGTGTCACCGGTGCTCCTGGCGTCAGTGCTCCCGGCATCGGCGCGGCGGGGGTCGGTGTGGCGGGGGTCGGCGTCGCCGAGCGCGCCTCGCCCGCCCGCGGCCGAGGCCGGCCCGGCCCGTATCGGGTGGTCGTCGCGGACGATGCCGACGGGCTGCGTGAGCTGCTCTGCCTGCTCTTCGACACCGAGCCCGACTTCACCGTGGTAGGCCGTGCCACCAACGGGGCGGAGGCCGTCGAGGTCGTGAGCCGGACGGGGCCCGACCTCGTCCTGCTCGACGTGGCGATGCCCGTCCTCGACGGGATCGGCGCGCTGCCCCGGGTGCGCAGAGCCGCTCCCGAGGCCCATGTCGTGATCTTCACCGGGTTCTCGGGTGGGAGTCTGCGGGAGCAGGTCCTGGCGCTCGGCGCCGACGAGCTGATGGAGAAGGACCTTTCCACCGGAGTGCTGCTCGACCGGCTGCGCCAGATGTGTCGGCGTCCGCGCCCGCTCTGAACCCGCCCGGCGCGGCCTGCTCCGGCTGGTTCGTTCTGGTTCGGCCTGACATGGCCCGTTCCGTGGTTTGTCGCGTGTTGTGATCGTGCCGTGACCGGGATGGGGTGTGACGACGCATCCACGACGTCGGCGGCAGATCTGTGGGAACATGGCCAGCGTGACTGCCCGGGCCCACCTGTTGGAGCCGTCGGGCGGGCGTCTGATCGTCGCCCGCCGTCGGCGCGCTGAGGTGTTCCCATCGGCCAAGTCGTCACGTTCCGGGGCCCCGGTGGCCTCGCCGGGTACGCCCGTCGCACGGCCAACTGACGTGAGCCCCGTCGACCCCTGCCTGGTCGCGCGTCTGCACGTCGACCTGTTGCGCGTCTCCAGCGCCGGCTGTCGCCGCTCCCGCTGACTCCGCCCACCTTCCGGCCGTACGACGCCGCGGTGGACCCTGCTCACCGAGAGATCCGATGACTTCTCCTGCTCGAAACCCGCGTGCCGCGCGCCCGCAGAGCCCGTCCCGACCCAAGGGACAGGGCCAATGGGCGCTGGGCCACTCCGAACCGCTCAACGCCAACGAGCGGATGAAGAAGGATCAGAACGGTCTCGCCGTGCGAGACCGCATCCTGAACCAGTACCCGCACACGGGTTTCGACAGCATCGACCCGCAGGACCTGCGCGGTCGGTTCCGCTGGTGGGGCCTCTACACACAGCGCCGGCCGGGGATCAGCGGTGGCCGCACGGCCGTGCTGGAGCCCGAGGAGCTCGACGACAGCTACTTCATGCAGCGGATTCGCCTCGACGGCGGCCGGATGACATCGGACCAGCTGCGGGTGATCGCCGACATCTCCACCCGGTACGGGCGGGACGTCGCCGACGTGACCGACCGGCAGAACATCCAGCTGCACTGGATCCGCATCGAGGACGTCCCCGCCATCTGGGGGGCGCTCGAGGCGGCGGGCATGACCACCGCCGAGGCGTGCGGGGACACGCCGCGGGTCATCCTCGGCTGCCCGCTGGCGGGGGTGGACGCCGACGAGGTCCTCGACGCCACCGGTGTGATCGACGAGGTCGTCGAGCGGTTCGTCGGGGACCCGGAGCTGGCGAACCTGCCCCGCAAGTTCAAGAGCGCGATGTCCGGCTGCGCGGACCAGTGCACCCTGCACGAGATCAACGACATCGCCTTCGTCGGTGTGGTGCACCCCGATCTCGGCCCGGGCTACGACCTGTGGGTCGGGGGCGGCCTGTCGACGAACCCGAAGCTCGGTGTGCGCCTCGGTGCCTTCGTGCCGCCCGAGCGGGTCGCCGAGGTGTGGCACGGCGTCATCCAGCTGTTCCGTGACTACGGCTACCGGCGGATGCGCACCCGTGCCCGGCTGAAGTTCCTCGTGGCGGACATGGGCGTCGAGTGGGTCCGCTCGACGCTGGAGAAGGAGTACCTCTCGGCGGCCCTGCCGGACGGCCCGGCGCCGCTCCCGCCCCGCAACGAGGGGCGGGACCACATCGGAGTGCACCAGCAGCGGGACGGCAGCTTCGCGGTCGGGTTCGCGCCGCGCGCCGGCCGGCTGACCGGGACGACACTGGCCGCCGTCGCGAACCTCGCGGACCGCCACGGCCAGGGCCGGATCCGGGCGACCACGATGCAGAAGCTCGTGATCCTCGACGTCCCGGGCAGCGAGCTCGACGCGCTGGAGGCGGAGCTGGCGAAGCTCGACCTCGTCGTGAAGCCCAGCGTGTTCCGCCGCGGCACGATGGCCTGCACCGGGATCGAGTTCTGCAAGCTCGCGATCGTCGAGACCAAGGGCAACGCCCGCGATCTCATCACCGAGCTGGAGAGCCGGCTGCCGGACTTCACGGAGCCGATCGGCATCAACATCAACGGGTGCCCGAACGCCTGCGCCCGTTTCCAGGTGGCGGACATCGGCCTGAAGGGCTCGCTCGTCCCGGACGACAGCGGCGCGATGGTCGAGGGGTTCCAGGTCCACCTCGGCGGGCACCTGGGGACGCGTTCCCGGCTCGGGCGCAAGTCACGCGGGCTCAAGGTCACCGCCGACGGCCTCGTCGACTATGTCGTCGGGCTCCTGGAGACGTACCAGGCGAACCGGGCCGACGGCGACACCTTCGCCGACTGGGCGGAACGCGCCGACGAGTCGCTGCTCATCGGCGCCGCGCCGGCGGCGGACGCGGATGGGGGCGGGGCGACGTGAGCGCCCGCGCCGTCCCCTTCTACTGCCCGTACTGCGGCGACGAGGACCTGGTACCCGAGCCCGCTCCGGGCGGGTCGGGGGAGGGCCACGGGCACTGGGCCTGCCGGGCGTGCCAGCGGGCCTTCCGGCTCAGCCTCACAGCGCTCGTCGCAGCGACAGAACCAGACGCCGCAGGACCAGGCGCCGCAGGACCAGGCGCCGCGGCATCGGTGGCCAGTGGGGTGGAGTCCTCCGGGGGGGTCCGCGCCGGGACGACGCCAGGGGTATCGGGTTCGGCGAACGGCACCGCCGTCGCGCCGTTGGACGTGGAGGAGAGCGACTGATGGATGCCGCGCTGAAGGCCCGGGCACTGCGGGCCGGTGACGAGCTCGAGGGCGCACCGGCGGAGGAGATCCTCCGCTGGGCGGCCGAGGAGTTCGGTACCGGGCTTGCTGTCGCGGCGTCCATGGCCGAGGCGGTGCTCGTCGACATGCTGTCGCGGATCCGCACGGACATCCCGGTCGTCTTCATCGACACCGGTTACCACTTCGCCGAGACCATCGGCACGCGGGACGCGGTCGCGCACACCTACTCACTGCCCATCATCAGTGCGAGCCCGCAGCTCACCGTGGCCGGACAGGACGCCGTGCACGGTCCGCGGCTGTACGAGACCGACCCGGACCTGTGCTGCCGGATGCGCAAGATCGTTCCGCTGGACCGGGCGCTGGCGCCCTACCGGGCCTGGGCCGCCGGCTCCCGGCGCGCCGAGTCGGCCGGGCGGCGCAACCTGCCCGTGGTCGGCTGGGACCAGCGCCGCGGCAAGGTGAAGGTGCACCCGCTGGCCACCTGGACGGACGAGGACGTCGAGCGTTACGTCCAGGAGCACAACGTGATCGTCAACCCGTTGCTCTCGGACGGCTACGACTCGGTCGGCTGCTGGCCGTGCACTCGCCGCGGCGCCGGCCGGGAGGGCCGCTGGGCCGGCACGAGCAAGTCCGAGTGCGGCATTCACTGACTCGGGCCTGACTACGGCCTGTCCTCGGCCCGGCACCGGCCCGGCAGTCGGCCACCGCCGGCGTGGCTCCCGGCCCGCGCCGGCCTGGCCAGGGCTGTCACCAGCAACGGGCTCCCGGCCGGGGGCGATGCCGACGCCGCCACGAACCAGGGCAGGCTGCGCTCACCAGGCTGTACCGTGCACGCCGTGGTAGTCGCGACGACCGGGCCCGGCAGCCGGCGGCCCGAGCCTGACCCGGCTCCGGTGGCCCTCGGCCGCAGCGGAACCGGCGAGGTATGGCTGGTGGGGGCTGGTCCCGGTGATCCCGGGCTGCTGACGGTGCGCGGGCGGGAGCTGCTTGCCCGGGCCGACGTGGTCGTCACCGACCGCCTGGCCGCGGCGGTGCTGCTTGACGCGGCGCGGCCGGAGGCGCGGGTGATCCACGTCGGCAAGAGCCCGACGCTGTCGCGCAGCCAGGAGGAAGTGAACCAGATCCTGGTCGAGGAGGCCCGCGCCGGGGCGATGGTGGTGCGTCTCAAGGGCGGGGACCCGTTCCTGTTCGGCCGCGGCGGCGAGGAGGCCGAGGCCTGCGCCGCCGCCGGGATTCCCTGCACCGTGGTCCCCGGTGTGAGCTCTGCGATCGCCGCCCCCGCCTACGCGGGCATCCCCGTCACCCACCGCGGGGTGGCGCAGGACATCGCGATCGTCTCCGGCCACCTGCCACCCGGCCACCCGCAGTCGACGGTGGACTGGGCGGCCCTCGCGGCCAGCCGGGCCACGATCGTCGTGCTCATGGGCGTCGCCCGGCTGATCGACATCGTCGAGGCGCTGATGCGCGGCGGCCGCCCGCCGACGACGCCGGCCGCGGTCATCGAGCGCGGCACCACCCCCGCGCAGCGGGTGCTCCGCACCACCCTCGACGCTCTCGCCGTCGACGCCGTCGCGTTCCAGCTGCGTTCGCCCGCGGTGCTGGTGGTCGGCGCGGTCGCCGCCCGCCGCGACGCCGCCGTCCTCCCCGACCTGGCACCCGACCTCACACCCGACCCGGCGTCTGCCGGGCAGGACCCGGCCGGGGCCGTGGGGCAGGCCGGGGCCGTGGGGCAGGTCGGGAGCGCGGCCGCGCCGCTTGCCGGGCTCCGGGTCCTCGTGCCGCGGACCAGGGCGCGCCAGGGCCTGCTGGCTCGCCGGCTGCGTGAGCTCGGCGCGGAGGTCGTCGAGACGGTGGTCAGCCAGCTCGTCCCGGTCGCCGACGGCTCGGCCCTGCGTGCGGCGCTGCCCGGTGCGGACGGGCTGGTGCTGGCCGATGCGGACGAGGTCGCCGCCACCGTCACGCTCCTGCGTGCCCAGGGCACGGACGTCCGCGCGCTGGCCGGTCTGACGCTGGTCGCGGCGTCCGACTCCGCGGCGGCGGCGCTGGCCGGGCTCGGGCTGACGGCGGTCCGCTCGTCGGCCGAGGTCCAGGTCGCGAACCGGATGGTCACCGAGGTACCGGTGTCAGGGCTGCGGGTGGTGGTCTGCGGGGACGCGCCGCCGCCGGCCGGCATCCGGACGATGCGCCGGGTCCGGCTGCTGACCGACGCGGCGACCGAGGCCGACCCGCGGATCGCGCAGGAGCTGCGCCACGGTGACATCGACGCCGTCGCGCTCGCCTCGTCAACCGCGGCCCGCTGCCTGGCCGAGCTGTACGGGCCGCTGCCCGAGTCCGTCCTCGTGGCAGCGATGGGGCGGCGCACCGTCCAGGCCTGTGAGGCCGCGGGCCTGCGGGTGGACGCCGTCCCGCCCGAGCCGGGGATCTACCCGCTCGCCGCGGTGGTCGCCGAGCTGGTGGCCGCCCGCCGCGCACCGACCGCCTGAGCCTCGCCCCTGCTTCCGCCCGCGCTCCCACCGTCGGCCGCGGTGTCCGGCCCGGGGTGCTCTGGCCCGGGGTGCTCCAGCGCGTCCTCGATGCGGGCCCGGACCGCGTGGACGACTCCCGGGTGCAGGCCGAGCGGCAGGGTGATCGTCCACCGCGTACCGGGGTGCGCGGACTGCGCCGCCGCCAGCGCGTCGGGGATGTCACGGGCGGTGTGGTTTCCCTCGAACAGGAAGAAGGGGTGCGCGATGATCTCCGAGCAGCCGGCGTCGACCAGCGCGGCATAGCCCTGGGCGATGTCCGGGTGGGCGAGGTCGAGGAAGGCCGGCTCCACGGCGTCCCATTCCGGCAGGTCCACGCAGGGCGCGAGCGCGCGGGAGAGCTCGACCACCATGGCGTTCGCCTCATCCCGACGGGAGCCGTGTCCGATCACCAGCAGACCGCGCATGTGTCCAGTCTGCCGCCGCCCGCACCTTCCCGCCGGCAGCACCCCCATGGCCCCGGCAGCACAGGCACCCCATACACGACCGCCGGGGTGGCTGGCACGCCCGTGCGGCACGCTCGGGTGGTCCTGCCGCCCCGGGGCCGTCCGCGGCCGGCATGACCCCCCGATGGTGTGAACAGGCGTTCGACATCAGGTCCGTGGCGATGGTGTGCTGTGTCGCGTACCTGCAACCGCCGGCCCTGACCCGTCGGCGGTCGCAGGTGAGTTCCCCTCCTCCACCCTGGCTGACCGCCGGCAGTGCCCTCGGCTGATCGTCGGCAGCCCGCCCCGCCCCGACGGCGGACCCTCCCGCAGGCCGTCGGAAGGCGGACACGACGCGGCCCCCGGACCCCGGGCGCGTTAGCGTCACATTCGGCGCCGCTGTTGTCGATCTGGACGTCTGGTCTGTCGCGGCCGCCGCCGAAGCGTGATGATGGAGGTGCCCGCGGGCTCGCGGGCACGCAGGTGGTGTGTCCCGGCGGCCGCCGGGACAGGCGGGAGAGCGGGCGAGACGTGGCGGACCGATCGGCACGCCGGACGCACGGGGAACCTCTGCACCCGGACGATCCGACGTCGATCGGGCGCTACGAGGTCATCGGCCGCCTCGGCGCGGGCGGTATGGGCCGGGTGTACCTCGCCCTCGACTCCCAGGGCCGGCAGGTCGCGATCAAGGTGATCCGGTCGGATCTCGCGATCGACCCCGAGTTCCGCGACCGGTTCGCCGACGAGGTCGCCGCCGCGCGCCGGGTGGCGCCGTTCTGCACCGCCCAGGTCCTGGACGCGGACCCGCACGCACGGCGTCCCTACCTGGTCACCGAGTTCATCGACGGCGCCCGGCTCGACGAGGTCGTCGCGGAGTCGGGCCCGCTGCCGCTGTCCACCCTGCAGGGGGTGGCGGTCGGGGTCGCCTCGGCGCTGACCGCGATCCACGGCGCCGGGATCGTGCACCGTGACCTCAAGCCGAGCAACGTCCTGCTGTCGTACTCCGGCCCGCGGGTGATCGACTTCGGGATCGCCCGGGCGCTGGACGCGGTGGGCGGGCGCACCCAGTCCGGCCTGGTGCTGGGCTCCGTCGGCTGGATGGCGCCGGAACAGATGGAGGGCACCGCGCCGGTGGGCCCGGCGACCGACATCTACGCCTGGGGCCTGCTCGTGGCCTTCGCCGCGGCGGGGGAGCACCCGTACGGCGACGGCACCTACCTCGAGATGTCGGAGCGGATGCTCCTGCACGAGCCCGATCTGCGGCAGGTCCCGGCACCGCTGCTCGACATCGTCGTCGCCGCGCTGCAACGGGATCCGCGGCGCCGGCCGTCGGCCGAGCAGCTGCTGCTGCGCCTGCTCGGCGACCGCGGCCGGGAGGGCGCCGGCAGCACCCGCGCCGTTGCCAGTGAGGTCCTGGACACCACGTGGCCGCGCGGCCGGTCCGCCGCCGCCGCCGCGGCGGCCGGGTTCGGCCTGGGGGCGGCGGCGGGTGCCGGGGCGGCGGGTGCCGCGGCGGGCGGTTCCGCCGGTGCCGGTGCGCGCGCCGGAGCCGAGGCGGGCCTGCCCCGCACCCGGCTCGACAGGCCGCCCGGCGGCGCTGCTGGTGCTGGCGCAGGTGGCGCAGGCCCGGCCGGGCGGCCCGCGCCGACCCGGGTCGCGGGCCCGGCCGATGCCGGCAACCACTGGTGGGAGGCCCCGCCGGGCGCCCGGCAGGCTCCCTCTCCGTCGCGGCCACCAGGGCCCGTGGGGCCGCAGGGCCCGGGTGGCCCGCAACCCGCGCGACGGCGCCGCAAGGGCGGATTCGTCCAGTACGGCGACGAGCCGGAGCCGGTGCGCGCCGGCCCTGATCCCCGGGGATACGGCGGTCCTCCGCCGGGGCCGGTGCCCGCCGCACCCGCTCCGGCCCCGCGGCGCCCCGCTGCCCGGCAGGCCCCACCGCCCATGCCAGCCGCGCCGCCCGCGCCGTACTACGGCGACCCGCGCCAGCGCCCGCAGGGCGGCGCGCGCCGCCCCGCCGCACCTCCGCCGGCACCGCCGGCACCGCCCGTGCCGCCGGCACCGGCGCCCTATCGGCCTGAGCGCCGGCCCCGCCCCCGGCGCCGCTGGCGGTTGCGGATCCCGTTCAAGCGGACGATCATCTTCGTCCTGCTCGTGCTGTTCCTGCTCTCCGCCGCCGACCAGATCGCGACGATGGTCGACGAGCAGCGCCAGCAGATCTGGAACCGGATCGTCACCTCGGTGCAGGATTCGATCGACAACCAGGTCGACCGGCTGCGCGGCGGCGCTGACGACCTGCGCGAGCAGGTCCCGGACCTGGGGGGCCAGGGTGCGGACCAGAACGGCGCCCAGGATCCCGCCAGCGGGGATTCGAGCCTGCCCGGGCGGATCGAAAACCTGCCGGATGATCTCAACGACCTGCTGGGCAGCCCGAACAGCTGACCGGAGGGGCCGCGCCCGCCTGCCCGCCGCGCGCCCCCGCGGACCGGGCCATGATCGTCGGCATGAACGAGCCCCGACCCAGGTACACCAGGGTTATGGCGAACTTCACCAGCAAGGTTCAGGAGCTGCTGCACAGCCCCAAGGCCCGCGAGATGGTCGACAAGGCGAAAATGGCCGCGAACAAGCCGGAGAACCGGGAGAAGTTCCGGCATCTGTCCAGCAAGTTCACCAGCCGCGGCCGTGGGCCCGGCGGTGGCCACACCCCGCACGCCTCCACGACGTCCAGCACCTCGAGCACGTCCGGGGTCGGCGGAGCACCCGGCTCCCCGACATCCGGCTCCTTCGGCGGGGACAGCCGCAGTGATGCCGAGCGCGAGCGGTCGGACTACGGCCCCTTCTGAGGCTCCCCTCGCCGCTGTCCCGCTGTCCCGCTGTCCCGCTGTCCCGCTGTCCCGCTGTCCCGCGGTCCCGCGGTCCCGCGGTGCCCTCGTCCCGGTCGCCGTGACGCGTACGGGCCGGGGGTCGGGGGCGCAGGTCGTACGATCTGACGGGTGAGCCTTCTTGATGCGGACGGCGAGCCCCCGGCCGGTTCGGCCCGGGTGGCCGATGCCGAGATGCGCACGCTGCTGGACCGTGCGGCCGAGGGCGGGCGGATCTCGCCGGAAGAGGCCCTCCTGCTCTACACCTCCGCGCCCCTGCACGCCCTCGGCCGGGCGGCGGACCTGGTGCGCCGCCGCAGATACCCGGACGGCATCGCCACCTACATCATCGATCGGAACATCAACTACACGAACGTCTGCGTGACGGCGTGCCGTTTCTGTGCCTTCTACCGGTCGCCCAAGCACCCCGAGGGCTGGGTGCGTGACGTCGACGACATCGTGGCCAGGTGCGGCGAGGCCGTGGAACTGGGCGCGACGCAGATCATGCTCCAGGGCGGCCACCATCCCGAGTTCGGGATCGAGTGGTACGAGGGCACCTTCGCGGCCATCAAGGCGGCGTACCCCCAGCTCGCGCTGCACTCGCTCGGTGCCAGTGAGGTCGTGCACATCGGGCGGACGTCGGGCCTGGGCCATGCCGAGGTCATCACCCGCCTGCGCGACGCCGGGCTGGACAGCTTCGCCGGCGCCGGCGCCGAGATCCTCACCGAGCGGCCGCGCCACGCCATCGCCCCGCTCAAGGAGCCCGGCCACGTCTGGCTGTCGGTGATGGAGACCGCCCACGGCCTCGGCCTGGAGTCGACGGCGACGTTCATGATGGGCACCGGGGAGACGAACGCCGAGCGCATCGAGCACATGCGCATGATCCGCGACGTCCAGGACCGCACCGGGGGCTTCCGGTCGTTCATCCCGTGGACGTACCAGCCGGAGAACAACCACCTCGGCGGCCGGACGCAGGCGACCACCCTGGAGTACCTGCGGCTGGTCGCCGTCGCGCGGCTGTTCTTCGACAACGTCGCGCACCTGCAGGGCTCGTGGCTGACGACCGGCAAGGAGGTCGGCCAGCTCACCCTGCACATGGGCGCCGACGACCTCGGCTCGGTCATGCTCGAGGAGAACGTCGTCTCCTCCGCCGGGGCCCGGCACCGAACGAACCGCACCGAGCTGATCCACCTGATCCGCGCGGCCGGCCGGATCCCCGCCCAGCGCGACACCCTGTACCGGCACCTGGTGGTGCACCGTGATCCGGCGCAGGACCCGGTCGACGAGCGGGTGGCCTCCCACTTCTCCTCGACAGCGCTGCCGCTGGTGACGACCTGAGCGGTGACGATCTGAGCCGCGAGCCCACGCCGGTACCCGCTTCGCCGACCGGTCCGAAGATCGAGCTGCATGTGCACCTCGAAGGGACGGTACGGCCCGAGATCCTGCTCGACATGGCCCGCCGCAACGACGAGGCGCTGCCTGCCCGCACCGTGGAGGGCCTCCGCGACCTGTACCGGTTCCGGGACTTCGACCACTTCATCAAGGTCTGGGTGCTCACCACCCACGTGATGCGCACCGCGGAGGACTTCCGCGAGGTTGTCGTCGACTACGCGAGCCGCGCCGCCGCGGACGGAGCCGTCTACCTGGAGGGGATCTTCTCGCCCTGGTACCGCGTGCACCGCGGCGTCCCGTGGCAGGAGATCTTCACCGGTTACACCGAGGGCGCCGTGGAGGCCCGGGAGCGTTTCGGTGTCGAGATCCGGCTCACCCCGGACATCGACCGGGTGCTCCCCCCGGAGGTCGCGATGGACGTCGTGGGCTGGTCGTCGCACTTCGCCGACCGTGGGGTCGTCGGGATCGGGCTGGGCGGCCCCGAGGTGGGTCACCCGCCGGAGCCGTACGCGCAGGTCTTCGCGGCCGCGGCGGACGCCGGCCTGGCCGCTGTGCCGCATGCGGGGGAGACATCCGGGCCGGCGTCGGTGCGTGGAGCGCTGGACGCGCTCGGCGCCCGGCGGATCCGGCACGGCATCCGCGCGCTGGAGGACCCTGAACTGGTCGCCGAGCTGGTCGAGCGGAACATCGTGCTGGACGTTTGCCCGGTGTCCAACCTGCGGACCGGAGTGATCCGGGAGCTGGCCGCGCACCCGTTGGCGGCAATGCTCGCGGCCGGCCTGCGCTGCTCACTCGGGACGGACGACCCGGCGATGTTCGGCACCGACCTGGCGCGGGAGTACGCGATCGCGGCAGGCCTGGGCGCACCGCTGCGGGACCTGTTCGCCGCCGGTGTCGACGGCGCGTTGTGCGACGACGGCACGAGGGCCCGGCTGGCGGCGATCGGCGCCGGCGCCGACTGGGACGCCGCCCAGGCCAACGCCTTCGCCGAGGCCGCGACCGCAACGGCAACCGCAACCGCAACCGCAACGGCAACCGCGACCGCAACTGCCACCGCGACCGCCGCCGGCACGAACGCAGAAGGATGATCTGGTGAGCCGAGCGGGTCTCGACAAGAAGCCCGAGCAGGTCGCAGCGATGTTCGATCAGGTCGCGCGCCGCTACGACGTGACGAACGCGATCCTGTCCGCCGGCCTGGACCGCACCTGGCGGACCGCCACCGCGCGGGCGCTCGACCTGGCGCCGGGCCTGCGTGTCCTCGACGTCGCCGCCGGCACGGCGACGTCCTCGCGCGCGTTCGCCGCCAGTGGCGCTGACGTCGTGGCCTGCGACTTCTCGCTCGGCATGCTGGAGGTCGGCCGCCACCGGCTCGCCGGCACCACCGGCGTCGGCGCGCCCCGCGGCGGTACCGGGGGCGTGCCGGGACGGGTGCTGCTCACCGCCGGGGACGCCCTGCGGCTGCCCTTCGTCGACGCCTCCTTCGACCGGGTGACGATCTCGTTCGGGCTCCGCAACGTCGCCGCCGTGGATGTCTGCCTCGGCGAGCTGCTGCGGGTGACCCGGCCGGGCGGCGTACTCGCGATCTGTGAGTTCAGCCGGCCGGTGTGGGGGCCGGTCCGCACGGTCTACCTGGAGTACCTGATGCGTGCGCTGCCGGCCGTGGCCCGCGGGGTCAGCAGCAGCCCCGACTCGTACGTGTACCTGGCGGAATCCATCCGCGCCTGGCCGGGGCAGGCGGAGCTGGCCGATCTCGTCCGCGGGGCCGGCTGGACGCGGGTGAACTGGCGCAACCTCAGCGGCGGCATCGTGGCGGTGCACCGGGCTGTGCGCCCCTTGGAGCAGGAACCCGGTGCGGTGGGAACCGCGCGGTAGGGGCGGCCTCGCGGCAGGAACGCCGCGTGGGGGGACAGGCGCGTTCCTACGTGGCGGGGACGTGCGACTCGAGCCAGGCGACGGTGCGGGCCCATGCGTCGCGGGCCGCCTGCGGGTCGTACGAGTCGGGGCGCGCGTCGTTGTGGAACGCATGGCCGGCCCCGGGGTAGCGCACGATCTCGGTGTCGACGTCGGCGCGGGCGGCGGCGGCCCGCAGGTGCTCCACCTGCTCGACCGGCGCCGCCGGGTCGAGGTCGCCGTACAGGCCGAGCCACGGACTCTGCAGGCGGGCGGCGACCTCCAGCTGGGAGGGCTCACCGAACCGGCCGTCCTCGATGCCGCCGCCGTAGAACGTGACCGCGGCACCCAGCGGCCGCCGGACGGCGGCGTGGAAGGCGATGCTGCCGCCCATGCAGAAACCGACGACCGCGCAGCGGTCGACCGCCGTTCCCGACTCGGCCAGCACCATCAGCCCGGAGTCCAGGTCATCGAGGAGGTCGTCGCCGGCGAGCCAGCCGTGTACGGCGAGGGCGGCCGGGGCGTCCCCGTAGTCGAAGACGGGCGAGCCGACCCGGTGGTAGAGGTCGGGCGCGACGGCCCGCCAGCCGAGATCCGCGAAGCGGCGGCAGACGTCGGTGATGTGGTCGGTGAGGCCGAACGCCTCGTGGACCACCAGCACACCGCCGCGGGCGGTCCGGCGCGGTTCGGCGATGACGGCGGGTGTCGGGCCGTCCGCCGTGGTGAGGACCACGGTCTCTGATGTCGTGACAGTGTCTGAGCTCATGGCCGTCGATCTCCGAGGTCGGGGGGGCCGGAGGTCGATCCGGGTCGGAGACGATCGGCCGGCTCCAGGTCAGCTGGGGGGCGTCAGCTGCGGCGCGCCCGCCACCTACCGGTCGGCCCGCCTCGTACCCGGTCGGGATGTACCCGGCTCGGGCGGCCATGTCACCTCATCGGGCACCCGGACCGGCACCGGCCGCCCGGACGGGCCACCACGGTGGTGCCATGGGTTGCCGAGGGATAGCGCTGAGTTGCTCCTCCAGGGGCTGGGTTGACTCGTCTTCGGTTCTGGAGGTCCTGGTTGGTGCCTCCGGCGCGGCCAAGGCCTACACTTCGGCGTGGCGCTCGTGAAGAATTTCACGAGCGCGCAAGCAGGGGTCTGGAATGGGGCCGGCGATCGGCCGACAGCGTGGGGAATCCGGAGCAGCGCGTGACCACAGGGATGACGGAACGAGACGGCGCCCGCACGGACGACCGTCCCGATGCCGACGTCATCGTGGTGGGCGCCGGGCCCGGCGGCTCGGCGACCGCCTACCACCTGGCGCGAACGGGCCTGGACGTCCTGCTGCTGGAGAAGAGCACCTTCCCGCGCGAGAAGGTCTGCGGCGACGGGCTGACCCCCCGGGCGGTGCGAAGCCTGGTCGAGATGGGTATCGACACCTCGGCGGAGGCCGGCTGGCTGCGCAACAGGGGGCTGCGCATCATCGGCGGCGGCCTGCGGCTCGAGCTGCCCTGGCCGGAGCTGGCGAGCTGGCCGGACTACGGGCTGGTCCGCCCGCGCGCCGACTTCGACGAGATGCTCGCCCGGCACGCGGTCAAGGCCGGAGCACGGCTGCGCGAGGGCACCACGGTTACCGGGCCGCTGCGTGACGACCGCACCGGGCGGGTCGTGGGCGTGACCGCGCGGGCCGGGGTCGACCGGGCGCCGGTCGACTTCCGCGCCCCGGTGGTCGTCGCGGCAGACGGGAACAGCGCGCGGATCGCGCTGGCGCTGGGGATCCGCCGGCGGGAGGACCGCCCGCTCGGCGTCGCGGTGCGGCGCTACTACCGCAGCCCCCGCTCGGGCGACGACTTCCTGGAGTCGCATCTGGAGCTGTGGGAGGGTCCGCCCCGGCAGAGCCGGCTGCTGCCCGGGTACGGCTGGATCTTCGGTATGGGCGACGGCACGAGCAATGTCGGCCTCGGGATGCTGAACACCACCAGCGCCTTCCAGAACACCGACTACCGGGATCTTCTGCACCGGTGGCTGGCGGCGCTGCCGCCGGAGTGGGGATACGCCGAGGAGAACGCGCTCGGCCCGGTCCGGGGGAGCGCGCTGCCGATGGCGTTCAACCGCACCCCGCACTACCAGGACGGGGTTCTCCTCGTCGGCGATGCCGGCGGGATGGTGAACCCGTTCAATGGTGAGGGCATCGCGTATGCGATGGAATCGGGCCGGATTGCCGCGGAGGCGATCGTGCTCGCGCTCGCCCGCGGCTCCGGGCCGGCGCGGGAGCGTGCGCTGGAGCGTTATCCGGAGATCATCCGAGAGACATACGGCGGGTATTACACCCTGGGTCGCCTGTTCGTACAGCTGATCGGGAATCCGACCGTGATGGGTCTGGGCACGCGGTACGGGCTGCCCCGGCCCATGCTGATGCGTTTCGTCCTGAAGATCATGGCGAACCTGACCGACCCGCGGGGAGGTGATGCCTCGGACCGGCTGATCAACGCGTTGACCCGGCTGGCGCCCACCACCTGACCGGCAGGCCCCGCGGGCCCGGCATGGCCGAGACCCGGTTCCGGGGGTGGACGACGCACCGTCCGGCGGCGAACGATCGGGACATCGGCGCACCTGCCCGTGCGGCGCGGATATTCGTCCGGTCACCCGTACCGGCAGCGAAAGAACGTTTCGGCGTCCTTCGGCCGGCCAACAGGCAGCCGCCTGGTGACGGGCCGGAGCGAACAATCCCGGTGCGACCGGGAAAACAGCGGTCGCGTAGGCTGCATGCGCGCTCCGCCCCGTCCGGGGGCCGGGGCGGGAAGTACACCGGTTGGCCCGGGCGGGCGGTAACGGTCGCCCCCGGCGAACCGCCACCAAGACGTCCGCACCAAACATTCGAAGGAGAGGAGTTCGGCATGCTTGACAGTTATGTGCCGATCCTCGTTCTGCTCGCGATCGCGATGCTGTTCGCGGTCGGTTCCGTGGCGGTGAGCGCGCTGGTCGGCCCGAAACGGTTCAACCGTGCCAAGGTCGACATCTACGAGTGCGGTATCGAACCCGAGCCGGTGCCGGCCGGGCCGCATCGCTTCCCGGTGAAGTACTACAACACCGCGATGCTCTTCATCGTCTTCGACATCGAGATCATCTTCCTGTTCCCGTGGGCGGTCGCGTTCGACAGTCTCGCGGTTTTCGGTCTCGGCGCGATGGCGTTGTTCATGGCGACGATCTTCGTCGCCTACGCCTACGAGTGGCGCCGGGGGGGTCTGGAATGGGACTAGAGGAAAAGCTGCCCGGCGGGGTCCTGCTGACCACCGTCGAGAAGCTGGCGAACTGGTCGCGGCGCTCCTCGCTGTGGCCGGCCACGTTCGGCCTGGCCTGCTGCGCCATCGAGATGATGTCCACCGGTGCCGGCCGCTACGACCTCTCCCGCTTCGGGATGGAGGTCTTCCGCGCCAGCCCGCGCCAGGCCGACCTCATGATCGTCGCTGGCCGGGTGAGCCAGAAGATGGCCCCGGTGCTGCGCCAGATCTACGACCAGATGCCCGAGCCCAAGTGGGTGCTGTCGATGGGCGTCTGCGCGAGCAGCGGCGGCATGTTCAACAACTACGCCATCGTGCAGGGCGTCGACCACATCGTCCCGGTCGACATGTACCTGCCCGGCTGTCCGCCGCGTCCGGAGATGCTGATGGACGCGATCATCAAGCTGCACGAGAAGATCCTCGCCGGTCCGGTGTCGGGCAAGACCGAGCACACCGAGGTCGGCGCCGCGCCGTACGCGAAGCCCATCGAGGTGGCCACGGCGTGGTCCGGCCTGCCGGCCGGGGCGGTCGACACCCGCACCCTGTCGGTCAACGACCGCAAGCGCTTCAGCCTCCCGGAGGGGGCGCCGGCTCCGGCTGGTCGCGGTGCCGTCGAGCCGTCGCTGGACACCCGCCGCCCGGCCGCGATCGCCCCGCCGTCGGTGTTCGGGCGCGGCAAGCGGGTGCCGGTCGACGCCAAGCCGACCGACGAGTCCCGGGCCGGCGGCCCCGGACCGAGCACGGAGACGCTGACCGATGACTGACCTGGTACCGGGTAACGCCGGGGTCCCGGGCGGCCCGGGTGGCCGCCGCCGCGACGCGTTCGGCGCCCGCGGCAGCGGCGACACCTCCGGCTTCGGCGGGCTGGTGCCGCCGGTCCCGACACTGGAGTCGAGCTCCCGGCCGTTCGGAGACGAGGCGGCGGACTCGGTGTACGACACCCTGGAGCGGGTCTTCCCGGAGCTGGGTGACGCCGTCGAGCGGGTCGTGTTCGCCTACGGCGAGCTGACGATCCACGTCCGCCGCGAGCGGCTGCTCGAGGTCGCCTGGAAGCTGCGCGACGACCCGGGCCTGCGGTTCGAGCTGCTGTCCTCCTCGTCCGGGGTCGACTACCCCGACGATCTGACGGGCCGGCGCCTGCACACGGTCATCCACCTGACGTCGATGACCCACCGCCGCCGCCTGCGTGTCGAGGTCTCGGTGCCGGACGCCGACCCGCACCTGCCGAGCCTGACGCCGGTCTGGCCGACCGCCGACTGGCACGAGCGGGAGACCTACGACCTGTTCGGCATCGTCTACGACGGCCACCCGGGCCTCGCGCGGATCATGATGCCGGACGACTGGGTCGGGCATCCGCAGCGCAAGGACTATCCGCTGGGCGGCATCGCCGTCGAGTACAAGGGCGCGCAGATCCCGCCCCCCGACACGCGCCGGAGCTACTCGTGACGGCCCGTCGTCGCGCTGTCGGGGCGCGCCAGACCGCCGGGACTGTCGGTACCGCCGCGTACAACAGTGCCGCCGCGTACATCCGAGCAGACCTCCGAGGTTCGCTATGAGCACGCACACCGAGACCCCTGTCGACGCCGCGGGTGGCACGGCGGCCGGCGATCCGGCCGAGACCGTCACCGGTGCCCAGCCCTATGAGGCCGGCTTCACCGAGTCGTCCGCCGGCCGGGTCTACACCGTCACCGGGGGGGACTGGGAGCAGGTCCTCGGTTCCGGTGAGGACGACGGCGAGCGCATCGTCGTCAACATGGGCCCGCAGCACCCGTCCACCCACGGGGTGCTCCGGCTGGTGCTGGAGATCGAGGGCGAGACGGTCACCGAGACCCGTCTCGTCATCGGCTACCTGCACACCGGCATCGAGAAGAGCTGCGAGTACCGCACCTGGACGCAGGCGGTCACCTTCCTCACCCGGGCGGATTACCTCTCCCCGCTGTACAACGAGGCGGCCTACTGCCTGTCGGTGGAGAAGCTGCTGGGCATCACCGACGAGGTGCCCGAGCGGGCGACCGTCATCCGGGTGCTGGTCATGGAGCTGCAGCGGATCGCCTCGCACCTGGTGTGGCTGGCGACCGGCGGCATGGAGCTCGGCGCGACGACCGGCATGATCTTCGGCTTCCGTGAGCGGGAGAAGATCCTCGACCTGCTCGAGCTGATCACCGGCCTGCGGATGAACCACGCCTACATCCGCCCCGGCGGCCTCGCCCAGGATCTCCCGGACGAGGCGGTGCCGAGGATCCGCGAGTTCCTCGTCGACATGCCGAAGCGGATCCGCGAGTACCACGCGCTGCTGACCGGCCAGCCGATCTGGAAGGCGCGGATGGTCGACGTCAACTTCCTCGACGCGGCCGCCTGCATCGCGCTGGGCACGACCGGCCCGGTGCTCCGCGCCGCCGGCCTGCCCTGGGACCTGCGCAAGACCATGCCGTACTGCGGCTACGAGACCTACGAGTTCGACGTCCCGACGGCACTGGAGGCCGACTCCTACGCCCGGTACCTGGTGCGGCTGGAGGAGATGGGCGAGTCCCTCAAGATCATCGAGCAGTGCCTGGACCGGCTGCGCCCCGGCCCGGTCATGGTCGCCGACAAGAAGATCGCCTGGCCGTCGCAGCTGTCGATCGGGTCGGACGGCATGGGCAACTCGCTCGAGCACATCCGCAAGATCATGGGCACCTCGATGGAGGCCCTGATCCACCACTTCAAGCTCGTCACCGAGGGCTTCCGGGTGCCGGCCGGCCAGGTGTACACGCAGATCGAGTCGCCCCGCGGCGAGCTCGGCTACCACGTCGTCAGCGACGGCGGCACCAGGCCGTTCCGCGTCCACGTGCGCGACCCAAGCTTCGTCAACCTGCAGGCCGTGCCCGCGATGACGGAGGGCGGGCAGGTGGCGGACGTGATCGTCGGAGTAGCCTCCGTGGACCCGGTGCTCGGGGGAGTTGACCGCTGATGGCACTGACCGAACAGACACGGGATGCCGCCCGCGAGATCATCGCGCGTTACCCGGCGGGACATTCCCGCTCGGCGCTGCTGCCGATGCTGCACCTGGTGCAGTCGGCCGAGGGCGCCGTCACCGCGGAGGGTGTCGAGTTCTGCGCCGAACAGCTCGGCATCACCCACGCCGAGGTCGGCGCGGTCGCGACCTTCTACACGATGTACAAGCGCCGCCCGGTCGGGGACTGGCTGGTCTCGGTGTGCACGAACCTCTCCTGCCTGCTCCGTGGCGGTGAGGACGTCTACCAGCGGCTGTCGGGCACGCTCGGGGTCGGGCATGATCAGACCACCGAGGACGGCACGATCACGCTGGAGCACGCCGAGTGCCTCGCGGCCTGCGACTACGCCCCGGTCATGACCGTGAACTACGAGTTCTACGACCAGGTGACCCCGGACTCCGCCGAGGAGATCGTCGACGCCCTCCGGCGCGGCGAGCGCCCGGCCCCCACCCGCGGTGGTCCGCTGTGCACGTTCGGTGAGACCTCCTTCCAGCTTGCCGGGTTCGCCGACCCGCGGCCGGAGGGCGTCGCGGGCCCGGGGGTGGGCGACCCGTCGCTCGCCGGCGTGCTGATCGCGGAGGCCGGCGGCTGGAAGCCGGAGGACGGTGTCGCCGGCGCCCCGCCGCTGACGCCGCTCCCGTCGACCGCGCCGCCGTCCGCCCCCGCGGGCGCGACCGGCGCGGCGGACCAGGCACCGCCGCCCGCCTCGGCGACCGGCGCCACGCAGACGAAGGTGAACTGACCATGCCTGTCACCCCGGTCCTCACCCGGCGCTGGAGCGCGCCCGAGTCGTGGACACTGGCGACCTACGAGCGCCTCGACGGTTACCAGGGCCTGCGCCGGGCGCTCGCCCAGGGCCCCGATGACCTCATCAAACTGATCAAGGACTCCGGCCTGCGCGGCCGTGGCGGAGCCGGCTTCCCCACCGGCATGAAGTGGGGCTTCATCCCGCAGGGCGACGGCAAGCCGCACTACCTCGTCATCAACGCCGACGAGGGCGAGCCGGGCACGTGCAAGGACGCCCCGCTGATGAAGGCGGACCCGCACTCGCTCATCGAGGGCATCGTCATCGCCGCCTACGCGGTGCGGGCCAGCCGGGCCTTCGTCTACCTGCGCGGCGAGCTGATCCACGCCGCGCGACGGCTGCGCGCCGCCGTCGCCGAGGCCTACCAGGCCGGCTACCTGGGGCGGGACATCCTCGGGAGCGGCTTCGACCTCGACCTGGT
This sequence comes from Parafrankia elaeagni, assembly GCF_000374165.1. Taxonomy (GTDB): domain Bacteria; phylum Actinomycetota; class Actinomycetes; order Frankiales; family Frankiaceae; genus Parafrankia; species Parafrankia elaeagni. Next base: position 104,043 of record NZ_KB893739.1, on the reverse strand, counting down.
GATCCACTCGGGGGCCGGTGCCTATATCTGCGGCGAGGAGACGGCCCTGCTCGACTCGCTGGAGGGCCGCCGCGGCCAGCCGCGGCTGCGCCCGCCGTTCCCGGCGACGCACGGCCTGTACGCATCCCCCACGGTCGTGAACAACGTCGAGACGATCGCCACGGTTCCCTTCATCGTCAACTACGGCGTCGACTGGTTCCGCTCGATGGGCCGGGAGCGCTCGCCGGGCCCGAAGATCTACAGCCTCTCCGGGCACGTGACCCGCCCCGGGCAGTACGAGGCCCCGATGGGCACCACCCTGCGCGAGCTGCTGGACCTGGCCGGCGGCGTGCTCGGCGGCCGCAAGCTGAAGGCGTGGACGCCGGGCGGCTCCTCCACCCCGCTGCTGACCGCCGACCACCTGGACGCCCCGCTGGACTTCGAGGGCGTGCAGGAGGCCGGCTCGCTGCTCGGCACGGCCGCGCTCATGATCATGGACGAGACCGTGGACATGCTGCCGGTCGTCCGCCGGCTCACCCAGTTCTACGCACACGAGTCGTGCGGCAAGTGCACCCCCTGCCGGGAGGGCACCACCTGGATGGTGCAGATCCTCTCCCGGATGGAGCGCGGCCAGGGCGACCCGGACGACGTCGACACCCTCGTCGACGCCTGCGACAACATCTTCGGACGCGCCTTCTGCGCGCTCGCGGACGGCGCCACCTCGCCGATCGTCTCCGGGATCAAGTTCTTCCGGAACGAGTTCCTCCCGATCACCCCGGCGAACCCGTCGGGCTCCACCACGTCGGTAGCCGGCTCGGCGAACGGCGCGACCGCGGGTGGCGCGGCCGCGGGCACGCCGGGCGCCTACGCGGGAGCGCACTGACATGACCGTCGCCCCAGAGAAGCCGGCCGCGCCGGCCGCCCCCGACCACGTCACGCTCACCATCGACGGCGTGGCGGTGAGCGTGCCGAAGGGCACCCTGATCATCCGGGCCGCGGAGCAGCTGGGCATCGAGATCCCGCGCTTCTGCGACCACCCGCTGCTGGACCCGGTCGGGGCCTGCCGGCAGTGCATCGTGGAGGTGGAGGGCCAGCGCAAGCCGGTCGCCTCCTGTACCACCACGGTCGCCGCGGACATGGTGGTCAGGACCCAGATCTCCTCGCCGGTCGCGAAGAAGGCACAGGCCGGGAACCTGGAGTTCCTGCTGCTCAACCACCCCCTCGACTGCCCGATCTGCGACAAGGGCGGCGAGTGCCCGCTGCAGAACCAGTCGATGGCGAACGGCGCCGCCACGTCCCGGTTCAAGGAGACCAAGCGGGCCTACCCCAAGCCGCTGGCCATCTCCACCCAGATCCTGCTGGACCGCGAGCGCTGCGTGCTCTGCGCGCGGTGCACCCGGTTCTCCGCGCAGATCGCCGGCGACCCGTTCATCGAGCTGTTCGAGCGCGGTGCCGCCGAGCAGGTCGCGGTCAGCGACGGGCAGCCGTTCTCGTCCTACTTCTCCGGCAACACGGTGCAGATCTGCCCGGTCGGCGCGCTCACCAGCGCCGCCTACCGGTTCCGGGCCCGGCCGTTCGACCTGGTGTCGACGCCGACGTCCTGCGAGCACTGCGCCGCCGGCTGCTCGCTGCGCACCGACCACCGGCGCGGCAAGGTGACCCGTCGCCTCGCCGCCGAGGACCCGGCGGTCAACGAGGAGTGGAACTGCGACAAGGGCCGCTTCGCGTTCACCTACGCCCGCCAGGCCGACCGTCTCACCACCCCGCTGATCCGCGACGACAGCACCGGTGAGCTGGTCGAGGCGAGCTGGTCGGAGGCGCTGGAGTACGCCGCCCGCGGGCTCGCCGAGTGCCGGGACCGCCGCGGTGTCGGTGTGCTGGCCGGGGGCCGGCTCACCCGTGAGGACGCCTACGCCTACGCCAAGTTCGCCCGGGTGGCTCTGCGCACCAACGACGTGGACTTCCGGGCCCGTCCGCACTCCGCCGAGGAGGAGGCGTTCCTCGGCAGCGAGGTCGCCGGCACCGGCATCGGCGTCACCTACGCCGACCTGGAAGCCGCCCCCGCTGTCCTGCTCGTGGCCTTCGAGCCCGAGGAGGAGTCCGGCATCGTCTTCCTGCGGCTGCGCAAGGCGGCCAGCAAGCACGGGACCGTGGTGCATGCGCTCGCTCCGCTGGTCACCCGTGGACTGCGGAAGCTCGCCGGCACCCTGATCCCGATCGTGCCCGGTGGCGAGGCCGCCGCGCTCGACGAGCTGGCCACCGGGACGACCGGCGCCGCCACGACCGAGGCACTGCGCGCACCCGGCGCGGTGATCCTGGTCGGTTCGCGCGCCGCCGAGTCGCCCGGGGCCCTGTCAGCGGCCCTGCGACTGGCCGAGACGACCGGCGCCGCGCTGGCCTGGGTGCCGCGCCGCGCCGGCGAGCGTGGCGCGGTGTCCGCCGGCCTGCTGCCGTCACTGCTTCCCGGCGGGCGCCCGGTGGCTGACATCGGAGCCCGCGCCGAGGTGGAGTCCTTCTGGGGCGCCAACCTGCTCGGCGCCCCCGGCCGCGACACCGCCGGCATCCTGGCCGCCGCCGAGGCGGGCCGCCTCGACGCGGTCGTCGTCGCCGGCGTGGACGCCGAGGACCTGCCCGACCCGGCCGCCGCACTGGCCGCGCTGGCGCGGGTGCCGTTCTGCGTCTCGCTGGAGATCCGCCGCTCGTCGATCGCCGAGGTCGCCGACGTGGTCTTCCCGGTGGCCCCGGTCGCGGAGAAGGCGGGCACGTTCGTGAACTGGGAGGGCCGGCTGCGTCCCTTCCAGCGGGCGCTCGACACCCCCGCACTGCCCGACCTGCGGGTCCTGCACCTGCTCGCCGCCGAGATGGGCGTCGACCTGCGCGTCCCGGACGCCGGGGCGGCCGCGCGCGAGCTGAGCGAGCTCGGCCGGGCCGGCGACGAGACGGGCCGCGGGCCGGCGCCGACGGAGGTCCCGTCCGAGCCGGTGGCCGCCGGGGCGGGTGAGGCACTGCTCGCCACCTGGCACCTCAACATCGACGACGGCGCGCTGCAGGCCGGCGAGCCCTACCTCGCCGGCACCGCCCGCCCGCCGCGGCTGCTGCTCTCGGCGGCCACCGCGGACGAGATCGGCGCGGTCGAGGGCCAGCCGGTCACCGTCAGCACGTCCCGCGGCTCGGTCACCCTGCCGCTGGAGATCAGCGAGATGCCCTTCCGGGTGGTCTGGGTCCCGACGCACTCGCCCGGCTCGCACGTGCGCCGCTCGCTGGCGGAGCACGCGGGGGTCCGGGTACGCCTCACCCCCGGCGGCCCGCTGCCGGCCGAGACCGCGCCCGGCGGGGGCGTCGACACCTTCCCGGTCGACGAGCGGCGCGGCACCGCACTGGGCTCGCAGCTCGCCGAAGCCAGTGACACCGCCGTGACCGTGGCCCCGCTCGGCCGGAACGACACCACCGGAGGCCGGGCATGACCGGGACCTCGACGCTCCTGATCGCCGCGAACATGGGCGACCCGGACACGTCCGTCCTCACCGACGACCCGTTCTGGCTCATCCTGATCAAGGCCGTCGCGGTCTTCGCCTTCCTGCTCGTGATGACGCTGTTCGCGATCGTCTTCGAGCGCAAGGTCGTCGCGAAGATGCAGCAGCGGGTCGGGCCGAACCGGCACGGCCCGCGCGGCTGGCTGCAGAGCCTCGCCGACGGCGTCAAGCTCATGCTCAAGGAGGACATCGTCCCGGCGCTGGCCGACAAGCCGATCTTCATCCTGGCGCCGGTCATCTCCGCGGTACCCGCGTTCCTCGCGTTCGCCTGCATCCCGTTCGGGCCCGAGGTGTCGATCTTCGGTGAGCGGACCCTGCTGCAGCTCGCCGACCTGCCGGTCAGCGTCCTGTACCTGCTGGCGGCGGCGTCGCTGGGCGTCTACGGGCTGATCCTCGCCGGCTGGTCCAGCGGGTCGACGTACCCGCTGCTCGGCTCGCTGCGCTCGGCCGCGCAGATCATCTCCTACGAGGTCGCGATGGGCCTCGCCTTCGTGGCGGTGTTCATCTACGCCGGGACGCTGAGCACGGCCGGCATCGTGCAGAGCCAGCACGACTGGTGGTACGTCGCGCTGCTGCCCTCCTTCGTCCTGTACGTGATCGCGATGGTCGGCGAGACGAACCGGACGCCCTTCGACCTCCCCGAGGCCGAGGGCGAGCTGGTCGGCGGCTTCCACACCGAGTACAGCTCGATCAAGTTCGCCTTCTTCTTCCTCGCCGAGTACATCAACATGGTCACCGTCTCGGCGATCGCGACGACGCTGTTCCTCGGCGGATGGCAGCCGCCGCCCATCCCCGGCCTGTCCGGGCTGGACCACGGCTGGTTCCCGCTGATCTGGTTCGTCGCCAAGCTGCTGCTGTTCATCTTCGTCTTCATCTGGCTGCGGGGAACGCTCCCGCGGCTGCGTTACGACCAGTTCATGGCCTTCGGCTGGAAGGTCCTCATCCCGGTCGGCCTGGTCTGGGTGCTCGCGGTCGCCACCTTCCGCGCCTACCAGGAGCACGTCACCGACCGCACGCCCTGGCTCATCGGCTTCGGGGTCGTGGTGGGCATCCTGCTCATCGTCGCGATCATCGATCCGGGTGCGGGCAGGGCCCAACGGGAGCAGGAGGAGGCCGAGCGGGAACGGGCCGAATCCGCCCCGAGCCTCGACCGGATCCCCTGGCCCCCGCCGTCCGGCGGCCCGGCCGCGGGTGTGCTGGCGGGGCGCGACAAGGGAAACACCACCGTCATCCCCGCGGGCTCCGGCCCGCGTCAGGAGAGCTGAACCATGGGGATCCTCGACCCCTACAAGGGATTCGGCGTCACCTTCTCGACGATGTTCAAGAAGCCGACGACCGAGCAGTACCCGGAGTACAAGAAGGAGACGGCGCCGCGGTTCCACGGCCGGCACCAGCTCAACCGACACCCCGACGGTCTCGAGAAGTGCGTCGGGTGCGAGCTGTGCGCCTGGGCGTGCCCCGCGGACGCGATCTACGTCGAGGGCGCGGACAACACCGACGAGGAGCGCTACTCCCCGGGTGAGCGCTACGGCAGCGTCTACCAGATCAACTACCTGCGCTGCATCCTGTGCGGGCTGTGCATCGAGGCGTGCCCGACCCGGGCGCTCACCATGTCGAACGACTACGAGCTCGCCGACGACAGCCGCGCCGACCTGATCTTCACCAAGGAGCAGCTCCTCGCCCCGCTGCGGGAGGGGATGGAGAACCCGCCGCACCCGATGCGGCTGGGTGAGAGCGAGACCGACTACTACACCCGCGATCCGGACGCCCCCCTGCCCTGGCAGGTGGGCAGTACCTCGGGTGAGGGTGCGCCGGCCGGGGAGACCCAGGCCGAGGCGGAGAGCGTCATCGCCCGCCGGGTCGCCGGCGAGCACTCCCGGGCGGACGAGGTTCCCGCCCACGGCGCCGGTTCGGAGCAGCCGCGATGAATCCGCAGATCCTCGCCCAGGCGGCGGAGATGACCAGCACGTCGAACGGCGAGGCCTGGACCTTCTGGCTCCTCGCGCCCGTCGCGGTCATCGCCGCCCTCGGGCTGGTGCTGGTGCGCAGCGCGGTGCACTCGGCGCTGCTGCTGGTCGTGAACCTGTTCTGCGTCGCGGTGTTCTACCTGATCCAGGACGCGCCCTTCCTCGGGTTCGTCCAGATCATCGTCTACACCGGCGCGATCATGGTCCTGTTCCTGTTCGTGCTGATGTTGGTCGGCGTGGACTCGTCCGACTCGCTCGTCGAGACCCTGCGCGGCCAGCGGATCGCCGCGGTGATCCTCGGTCTGGGCTTCGCCGGTCTGCTGGTCTTCCCGATCGGCCAGGCGATCGACGGTGGCACGGCGGCGGGTCTGGAGGCGGCGAACAGCGGGGGCAACGTCCACGCCATCGGGCGCCTGCTCTTCACCGAGTACGTGTTCGTCTTCGAGGCGATCTCGGCCCTGCTGGTCGTGGCCGCCATCGGGACGATGGTGCTGGGTCACCGTGAGCACACCGGCGAGAAGCTCACGCAGAAGGAGCAGATGCGCCGGCGCTTCACCGCGGGCGGGCCGGTCACGCCGCGACCCGGGCCGAAGGTCTTCGCGCTCAATCCAGATCTGGAGCAGGCTGTCCGCGGCACCGGCGAGCCTCCGGCCGTCGGCGGGACGTCCACCGGCGACGGGCCCGGCGCCAGCGGCCCGGGACCGGGCAGCGCGGGCCCGGGTGGATCCGGTCCGGGCCCGAGCGGTCCGGGTGATTCCGGTGGTGGCAACGGTGGTCCCGGCGGCGCGGGTGGTACGGGTGGTGACGGCGGGCCGGGCACCGGCGGCCACGGCGTGAACGGCACAGCGGAGGGCTCCGACAGCGGGAGCGCCGTGGGCGAGTCGGCGCCGGTCGGCGCGGGCAGGGGGAGTGGTCGGTGAACCCGGCGAACTATCTGATCCTGTCGGGACTCCTGTTCACCATCGGGGCGACCGGCGTACTGGTCCGGCGCAACGCGATCGTCGTGTTCATGTCGATCGAGCTGATGCTCAACTCGGTGAACCTGACGCTGGTGACCTTCTCCCGCATCCACGGCACGCTGGAGGGCCAGATCATGGCGTTCTTCGTCATGGTGGTGGCCGCCGCCGAGGTGGTCATCGGCCTCGCCATCATCCTGGCGATCTTCCGGACGCGCAGATCCGCGTCAGTCGACGACGTGAACCTCCTCAAGTACTGAACCGCCTGAAGTGCTGAGTCGCTCGATGTCCTGAGCAACCTCGATGTCCTGAGCACCTCGACGCACTGAGCAACCTCGACGTACCCGGGCCTCCTCCAGGCCTGTCCCCGGCCGCTCACGACGCGGCCGCGACCGGGACCTCCGGTCACGGAAGAACGGACGACACTGCAGTGACGCTTTGCGCAACAGGGGCGGCGCAGCCCGGACCACCTCCGGTGGCCCTGGCGCTGGCGCACGTACCCGGAACCGGACCGCGATGAGCGCGCCAGGGGCCCTCCTCGCGGCCGAGGAGCACGGCGGTGGGGCCGTGCACTACGCCGCCGCGTCCGGGGCGTTCTCGCTGACCTGGCTGCTCATCGCGCTGCCGCTGGCCGGGGCGGCCGTTCTCCTGCTCGGCGGCCGGCGCACCGACCGGTGGGGCCACCTGCTCGGAACGCTCACGGCGGCGGCCTCGTTCGTCGTCGGCCTGGTGCTGTTCTTCGGGCTGCTCGACCGGGAGGGCGACGACCGCGCGGTCTCCCAGCACCTGTTCAGCTGGGTGCCGGTCAACAGCTTCCAGGTGGACGTCGGCCTGCTGGTGGACCAGCTCTCCATCCTGTTCGTACTGCTGATCACCGGTGTGGGAACGCTGATCCACATCTACTCGATCGGCTACATGGCGCACGACCCGGGGCGCCGACGCTTCTTCGCCTACATGAACCTGTTCCTGGCGTCGATGCTGCTGCTGGTCCTGGGGAACAACTTCCTGGTCCTGTACGGCGGCTGGGAGCTGGTCGGTCTCTCGTCCTACCTGCTCATCAAGTTCTGGGAGTACAAGCCCGCCGCGGCCACCGCCGCGAACAAGGCCTTCTACATGAACCGGGTCGGTGACGTCGGGCTGGCGCTCGCCATCATGTTCATGTTCGCCACCGTCGGCAGCACCAACTACGACGACGTGTTCGGCGCGGCCGCCGCGGACGTGATCGGCTACGGCACCATCAGCGCGGTCGCGCTGCTGCTCCTGCTCGGCGCGTGCGGCAAGTCCGGCCAGTTCCCGCTGCAGGCCTGGCTGCCGGACGCCATGGAGGGCCCCACCCCGATCTCCGCGCTGATCCACGCCGCGACGATGGTCACCGCCGGCGTCTACCTGATCGTCCGCTCGGCGCCGATCTTCAACGAGACGCAGGCCGCCCGCACCGTCGTCCTGATCATCGGGGCGGTCACCATCCTGATCGGGTGCGTCATCGGCTGCGCCTACGACGACATCAAGAAGGTCCTGGCGTACTCGACGGTCAGCCAGATCGGCTACATGTTCCTGGCGGTGGGCCTCGGGCCCGCCGGCTACGCGCTCGGCATCATGCACCTGCTGGCGCACGGCTTCTTCAAGGCCGGCCTCTTCCTCGGCTCCGGCTCCGTCATCCACGCGATGGACGACGAGCAGGACATGCGCCGCTACGGCGGGCTGCGGAAGTACATGCCGATCACCTGGATCACCTTCGGGCTCGGCTACCTGGCGATCATCGGCTTCCCGGGCCTGTCCGGCTTCTTCACCAAGGACCGCATCATCGAGACCGCGCTGGCCAAGGGCGGGACGAGCGGCTACGTCCTCGGCGGAGTGGCACTGCTCGGCGCCGGTATCACCGCGTTCTACATGACCCGGCTGTTCCTCATGACCTTCCACGGCAAGGAACGCTGGGAGCACGAGGGCCCGAAGGCAAAGCACCCGCACGAGTCGCCGACCACGATGACCGGCCCGATGCTGCTGCTCGCGGTCGGCTCGGTGTTCGCCGGTGGCCTGTTCGTCCTCGGCAACTCGATGCAGAACTGGCTGGCGCCGGTCGTCGGTGAGCACGGCGAGGCGCACCACGACATCTCGCCCGCCGTCGTCACCGCGCTGGTGCTGGTCGTCTCCGCCGGTGGTTTCGCCGGTGCCTACCTGCGCTACGCGCTGCGCCCCGTCGAGGCCGTCGCCCGGCCGGACGCCGAGGTCAGCGTGGTCACCGTCGCCGCGCGGCACGACCTCTACGCGAACACCGTCAACGAGGCCGTCGCCATGCGGCCCGGGCAGTACCTGACCCGCTTCCTGGTCTGGGCGGACAACGTCGGGATCGACGGATTCGTGCGCGGCAGCGCCGCGGCCGTCGGCGGGCTGTCCGGCCGGCTGCGACGCACCCAGACCGGTTTCGTCCGGTCCTACGCACTGTCGATGTTGGGAGGTGCCGTCCTCGTGGTCGGTGCTCTGCTGCTGACCAGGGCCGGCTGACGTGAGTACGGCTCCCTGGCTGACGATCCTGCTGATCGTCCCCGCGGTCGGATCGCTCGTGGTCGCGGGTCTTCCGCGCCGGTCCGTCGCGCTCGCCAAGCAGCTCACGCTGGCGATCTCGCTCGCGGTGCTGGTGCTGGCCGTGCTGGCCACCGCCGCCTACGACCCGGACAAGGCCGGTTTCCAGTTCGGCCAGTCCTACGACTGGATCAAGGAGTTCGGCGTCTCCTACTCGGTGGGCGCCGACGGCATCTCGCTGGTGCTGATGCTGCTCGCCGCGCTGCTCGTGCCGGTGGTCGTGCTGGCCTCGTGGGACGAGGTCGAGGAGGGCAAGCGGTCGGTCCCGGCGTTCTTCGCGCTGCTGCTGGCGCTGGAGACGGGCATGATCGGGGTCTTCGCGGCCACCGACGTGTTCCTCTTCTACGTCTTCTTCGAGGCCATGCTCATCCCGATGTACTTCCTCATCGGGAGCTACGGGCCGGCCGAGGAGAAGGCACAGCGTTCCTACGCGGCGGTGAAGTTCCTGCTCTACAGCCTGTTCGGCGGGCTGCTGATGCTGGCCGCGGTGATCGGTCTCTACGTGGTCTCCGCCGACCAGCTCGGTACCGGCACCTTCGACTTCGCCACCCTGCGCCAGCTGGAGATCACCCCCGGCGTGCAGAAGCTGCTGTTCCTCGGCTTCTTCGTCGCCTTCGCGATCAAGGCGCCGCTGTTCCCGTTCCACACCTGGCTGCCCGACGCCGGCGCGCAGTCGCCCACCGGCGGCGCCGTGCTGCTGGTCGGCGTCCTGGACAAGGTCGGCACCTTCGGCCTCATCCGGTACTGCATCCCGCTGTTCCCGGACGCCGCCGAGTACTTCGCGCCGATGGTGCTGGCCCTGGCGGTGATCGGCATCTTCTACGGCGCACTGCTGGCCATCGGCCAGCGGGACATGAAACGCCTGGTCGCCTACACCTCGCTGGCGCACTTCGGCTTCATCGCCCTGGGGACGTTCGCCTTCACCTCGCAGGCCGGCACCGGCGCCGTGCTCTACATGGTCAACCACGGACTGTCGACGGGCCTGCTGTTCCTGGTGGTCGGCATCCTGGTCAGCCGGCGGGGCAGCCGGGACGTCAGCGCCTACGGCGGCATGGCCCAGGTGACGCCGATACTCGCCGGGGTCTTCCTGATCGCCGGCCTGTCCTCGCTGGCGCTGCCGGGCACGAACAGCTTCGTCAGCGAGTTCCTGGTGCTGGTCGGCACCTTCACCGAGTACCGGGCGCTGGCGATCGTGGCGACCTGCGGCATCGTGCTCGCCGCGGTCTACATCCTTTACCTGTACCAGCGCACGATGACCGGTCCGATCAAGGACGAGAAGATGCGCCTCGTCAAGGACCTCAGCACGCGGGAGCGGCTGGTGGTCGCGCCGATGGTCGCGCTGATCATCGGGCTCGGCGTGTACCCCAAGCCGCTGCTCGACATCATCACGCCCACGGTCACCGCCACCTTCGAGGACATCGGGAAGTCTGACCCGGCGCCGACGGCCCCGGTGGCCGCGCCGGAATCCGGAGGCCATTCGTGAGCGCAGTACCCACTGTGCTGGCACAGAACGTCCCGCTGGCACAGGACGTCACACAGAAGATCACACCGCCGTCGATCGAGTACTCGGCGCTCAGCCCGATGCTCATCCTCTTCGGCGTCGCCCTGGCCGGTGTCCTCGTCGACGCCTTCGCGCCGCCGAAGGCCCGGCGGGTGCTGCAGCCGCTGCTCGCGGGCGGCGGCTTCATCGCCGCCTTCGTCGCCGTCGTGCTCCTGCACACCCGGCGCGAGATCCTCGCCGCCGGCGCGGTGGCCATCGACGGGCCCACCCTGTTCATGCAGGGCACCATCCTGGTGTTCGCGGCGCTGGCCGTCCTGCTCGTCGCCGAGCGCCGGCTGGACTCGTCCGGTGGCGCGCTCGTCGCCTCCGCGGCCGTCGTGCCCGGCTCCAAGGGCTCCACGGCGCAGCGCACCTCCCCGGAGGTGCAGACCGAGGCCTACCCGCTGATGGTCTTCTCGGTCAGCGGCATGCTGCTCTTCGTCGCCTCGAACAACCTGCTGGTCATGTTCGTCGCGCTGGAGATCCTGTCGCTGCCGCTGTACCTGCTGGCCGGGCTCGCCCGCCGGCGGCGCCTGCTGTCGCAGGAAGCCGCGATGAAGTACTTCCTGCTCGGGGCGTTCTCGTCGGCGTTCTTCCTCTACGGTGTCGCGTTCGCCTACGGTTACGCCGGCAGCGTCGAGCTGGGGCGGGTCGCCGACGCGGTCGGCACGGTCGGCCAGAACGACACCTATCTCTACCTGTCGCTCGCCCTGCTCGGCGTCGGTCTGTTCTTCAAGATCGGTGCCGCTCCGTTCCACTCCTGGACGCCGGACGTCTACCAGGGCTCCCCGACGCCGATCACCGCGTTCATGGCGGCCGGCACCAAGGTGGCCGCCTTCGGCGCGCTGCTCCGGGTCTTCTACGTGGCCTTCGGCGGCATGCGCTGGGACTGGCGTCCCGTGGTCTGGGCCGTCGCGATCCTCACCATGGTCGTCGGGGCGGTGCTGGCGCTGACCCAGCGCGACATCAAGCGGATGCTCGCCTACTCGGCCGTCGCCCACGCCGGCTTCCTGCTGGTCGGCATGGCCGGCTCGAACACCGACGGCCTGCGCGGCGCGATGTTCTACCTGGTGACCTACGGCTTCACCACCATCGCCGCGTTCGGTGTCGTCTCGCTCGTCCGCACCGGAGACGGGGAGGCCAGCGACCTGTCCCAGTGGCAGGGCCTGGGCCGCACCTCGCCGGTGGTCGCGGGCACGTTCGCGTTCCTGCTGCTCGCACTGGCCGGTATTCCGCTGACCAGCGGATTCACCGGCAAGTTCGCGGTCTTCCAGGCTGCGATCGCCGGTGACGCCACCCCGCTCGTCATCGTCGCTCTCGTCTGCAGCGCCATCGCCGCGTTCTTCTACGTCCGCGTGATTGTGCTGATGTTCTTCTCCGAGCCGTTGGCAGACGGCCCGGTGGTGGTCACCCGCCCGACGCTGACCTTCGCCACGGTGGGTATAGGTGCACTCATGACTCTGCTTCTGGGCGTGATTCCCCAGCCACTTCTCGACCTTGCGACCACCGCGGCGACCTCCGGCTTCGTACGCTGATGGCGGTATGAGCGCTATCGGGCTGGACGTGATGGGGATCAGGGCCGACCCTGATCTTGAGAAGGCTGTCCGGGTCGGGCTCGCCGCGGTCGAGGACCAGCTGCGGGTGTCCGTCCGCAGCGAGTTCTCGTTCGTCACCGAGGCGTCCCGGCACCTCGTCGACGCGGGCGGCAAGCGGTTCCGGCCCATGGTCGTGCTGCTTGCGGCGCAGTTCGCCGACCCCGACGCTGTCGGCGTGGTGCCGGCCGCCGTCGCGATCGAGCTGACGCACCTGTCGACGCTGTACCACGACGACGTGATGGACGAGGCACCGCTGCGGCGTGGCGCGGCGTCGGCCAACGCCCGCTGGACGAACACGGTCGCGATTCTCACCGGCGACTTCCTGTTCGCCCGCGCCTCCGAGATCACGGCTGACCTGGGGCCGGAGGCCACCCGCATCCTGGCCCGCACCATCGCCGCACTGTGCGAGGGACAGATCCGTGAGACCGTCGGCCCCACACCCGGCCAGGATCCGATCGAGCACTACCTGCGGGTCATCACCGACAAGACCGCGTCGCTGATCGCCACCTCCGGCCGGCTCGGGGCGATGCTCGCCGGCGCCGACCCGGTGACGTCCGACATCCTCGCCGCGTTCGGCGAGCGGTTCGGGGTGGCCTTCCAGCTCTCCGACGACCTCATCGACGTCGCGTCACCGACCGAGGCGTCCGGGAAGACCCCCGGTACCGATCTGCGTGAGGGCATCCCGACGCTTCCCGTCCTGTACGCCCTGGAGGGCGACGACGCGGGTGCGCGGCGGCTGCGTGATCTGCTCGGCGAAAACCCCTGGGCGCAGGAGGGAGTCGCGGAGCCCGCCGTCGCGGAGGCGTTGGAGGTACTGCGGGAGCACCCGGCCATGGGCCGGGCACGTGCCGAGCTGATCCGCTGGTCGAACGAGGCCCGCGCCTGCCTGGCTCCGCTCCCCGACAGCTCCGCGAAGGTGGCTCTGGAGTCACTGGCCGACTTCGTCGTCGACCGCACGGGCTGACCCGCGGGCTGACCACGAACTGCCAGCGGCCGCCCACCCGCCAGCGGCGGTGGGCGGCCGCGGCCGCGGGGATCTTCCCGGCCCTGTGGCCGAGCGCCTTTACCTGGTGGCGGAGCTGCTCGTCGCCGTGGAGCCGGAGGCCGCCGGCGGGAAGAGCGAGTCCCAGATCGGGGTGACCTGTACCGGCTCCGGGTTGAACGGCAGCGAGCCCTCCTCCTCGTCCTCCGGCGTCGTGCTCGGCGGCGGGGTCGTCGAGGCCGAGCTGGACGGGCGCGGAGTAGTGGGCGTGGTCGTGCCGCCGGAGGCCGGCTTCGTCGCCGGGGTTGTCGGCTGCGGCGTGGCGGTGCCCCCGGGCGTGGCGGTGCCCGGCGCGGTGGTCGTGCCGCCGGTGGTCGTGCCGCCGGGTGTTGCACCAGGGGTTGTGCCGGGTGCGGCTCCGCCGGTGGCCGGGTCGGACGTCGTGCCCGCCGGCGGGGTGGTCCCGGCCGGTGTCGGTGCCGCGCTGGTCTGCGGGGTCAGCGGTACGAACGGGATCTCGTAGCCGGAGAGACCCTCCTCGCCCGTGGTGCCCGGGTTCGCCGGCGGCGCCGGGGTGTTCTGGCGGGTGTAGTGCTGGTACCCGTACTCCTGGCCGATCGGGCCCGTGCTGGTGCTCGGGCCGGAACCGGTGGGCAGGGTGTCGCCGGTGGGGTCGGAGACCTGCGGAGGCAGCAGTGGTTCGCGGCTGCCCCGGGAGGCCTGCGCGTCGTCCGAACCGAACGCCTGGCGGGCCTCGTCCACCTGGATGAGCGGCGTGGCGCCGGTCGTCGGCCCGGCATTGGTGACCGCGTGCTCGCCCGTGAGCGCGACGCCGGTCACGATCGCGGAGAGACCGGCGAGGGAAGCGGTGCCCGCCACCACCATCCTGGTGCGGCCGGGTGCGCGGCGGGGGGCTGGTGCACGGTGCGCTCCGCGGCCGGCGGTGGTGGAACCCGACCGGCTGCCTCCCGGGCGCGGCGCCCGATCCTGGGGAACGAGCCGCGTGCCGGTCGCGCGCAGGCCCTTCCCCCGGGCGGCTGGAGTGTCCGGATCGATGTCCTCGGCGTGCCCGAGGCCGAGAGAGCCGACCGGGCGCACCGGCTCGAACAGCGAGGAGCGCGTGCTGCGGGCGGGCCGGGCCGGCCGTGCGGTGTCGGCACCGGAGCTCATCGACAGCGGCCCGGTGAGCGTGTCGATCTCTCCGGGGGGTCGGCTGGTTGGCCGGGGCGGCGGGAAACGCCTCGGCAGCGGGGACATCCCCGCGGAGGGGCTGCTGCTCCACTCGCTGGTGACCCAGGTGGAACGGGCCGGGGCCGCGCTCTGCTGCCGGCTCTGCGCCTGGGACGTCCGTGGGAGGGGCTCGGCGCGCCGCTGGGCGTAGAGCGGCGGCTCGCGATGCTGTGACGGCTCGCGGCGCGGTGTCGGGTAGCGGTGCGGCAGCGGCTCACGGGGGCCGCGCTCGGAGGGCTGCGCCGGACGGCCGTCCGGAGGTGTGTGGACGGAGGCCTGGCCCAAAGCCTCGGCCCGCGCCTCGGGGCGCCGACCGCTGCTGGGAGCTCCCCGGCTGTGCCGACCCGCGGAGTGGCTACCCATGCTGCGCTCCCGCGGCCGGCAGGCCCTGGAACCGGGCACTGGTGGGCGGCGGCGAGCCTCGGTGATGGGCTCGGTGACCTCGCGCTGCGTGAACCCGCACTACGCCTCCGGCTGTTCTGGTGTTGTGAGCCCCCCCGGGCCGCACGGCACCCCCACCGGCAGTCACCTTACCGCACACTGATCAGAAAGCGGCAAGTGCAACATGTGCCGCCAACAGGGACAAAAGTAAGTAGATAGCACCTTATGGCGGCGCGCCGGGGTCCGGAAACGATGCGCAGGGCCGAAAGGCGAAGGCCGGGGTGGTGTTGTTCCACCACCCCGGCCTTCACGGTCGTGCTGCCGGCCGACCTGAGCCGTCAGCCGATCTCCGCGGCCGCTCGACGCACGGTCAGTCGACGCACGGTCAGTCGATCGTCCAGGTCTCGCTGCCCGAGATGAGGCCGATCAGGTCGCCGGTGCCGTTCTTGGCGCGGGCCTGCTCGACCTGCCCGTTGAGGGCCTCGTCGTAGGTCGGTACGTCGACGTTGCGGAACACCCCGATCGGGGTGACTCCGTGGTCGTCGCCGGTCAGCCGCGACAGGGCGAAGGCCTGGCTCGGGTCCCGGTTCGCCGCGTCGTGCACGAGGACGCCCTCGTCGGTCGCCGCGCAGACCTCCAGACCGCCCGACGCGGACCGCCGGATGCCCTTGTCCCGCTCGGCGCCGAACAGCAGCGGCTCGCCGTCGACCAGCTTCAGGGTGACGTCGTCCCGCGTCGTCCGGTCCTTGAGGGGCTCGAACGCGCCGTCGTTGAAGATGTTGCAGTTCTGGAAGATCTCGACGAACGCGGTGCCCGGGTGCTCCGCCGCGGCGCGCAGCACCGACGTCAGGTGGGCGCGGTCCGAGTCGATCGACCGGGCGACGAAGGTGGCCTCCGCGCCCAGCGCCAGCGACGCCGGGTTGTACGGGCGGTCCAGCGAGCCGAACGGTGTCGACTTCGTGATCTTCCCGACCTCGGAGGTCGGCGAGTACTGCCCCTTGGTCAGGCCGTAGATCCGGTTGTTGAACATCAGGATCTTGAGGTTGACGTTGCGGCGCATCGCGTGGAGCAGGTGGTTCCCGCCGATGGACAGGGCGTCACCGTCGCCGGTGACGACCCACACCGACAGGTCCGGGCGGGAGGTGGCCAGCCCGGTCGCGATCGCCGGCGCACGCCCGTGGATCGAGTGCATCCCGTAGGTCTGCAGGTAGTACGGGAAACGGGAGGAGCACCCGATGCCCGAGATGAAGGCGACGTTCTCCCGGGCGATGCCGAGCTCCGGCAGGAAGCCCTGCACGGTCGCCAGGATGGCGTAGTCGCCGCAACCCGGGCACCACCGGACCTCCTGGTCGGAGGTGAAGTCCTTGCGGGTCAGCTGGGTCGGGGCGGCGGGCACCAGGTCCAGGAGTCGGTTGGTAATCCCGTTGCCGTTCGTCGTGACGGTCACTGGTTGATCACATCCTCCAAGACGCCCGCGAGTTCCGCAGCCTTGAACGGCAGCCCACGGACCTGGTTGTAGCCGATCGCGTCCACCAGGAACTGCGACCTGATCAGAGTGCGGAGCTGGCCGAGGTTCATCTCGGGGATCAGCACCTTGTCGTAGGAGCGCAGCACCTCGGCGGTGTTCGCCGGGAACGGGTTGAGGTGGCGCAGGTGCGCCTGGGCCACGTGCAGGCCCTTGGCCCGGACCCGCCGGCAGCCGGCGGCGATCGGCCCGAAGGTCGACCCCCAGCCGAGCACGAGCACGTCCGCCATGCCGGACGGGTCGTCGACCTCCAGCGGGGCGATGTCGCGGGCGATGCCGTCGACCTTCGCCTGCCGCAGCCGCACCATGCGGTCGTGGTTCGCCGGGTCGTAGGAGATGTTGCCCGACCCGTCGGCCTTCTCCAGACCACCGATCCGGTGCTCGAGGCCCGGGGTGCCGGGGACAGCCCACGGCCGGGCGAGTGTCTCCGGGTCGCGCTGGTACGGCCAGAACTCGGGACCCTTGGGACCGGTGTGGTTCGGCTCGGTCGTGAAGGTCACCGTGAGGTCCGGCAGCTCCTCGCTGGTCGGCAGCAGCCACGGCTCGGAGCCGTTCGCCAGGTAGCCGTCCGAGAGCAGGAACACCGGCGTGCGGTACTTCGTCGCGATCCGGGCGGCCTCGATGGCGGCGTGGAAACAGTCCGCCGGTGACTGCGGCGCCACGATCGGCACCGGGGCCTCACCGTTGCGGCCGAACATCGCCTGCAGGAGGTCGGCCTGCTCGGTCTTGGTCGGCAGGCCGGTCGACGGGCCACCGCGCTGGATGTCCACGATCAGCAGCGGCAGCTCCAGGCTGACCGCCAGACCGATCGTCTCGCTCTTCAGCGCGACTCCCGGCCCGGACGTCGTCGTCACACCCAGCGAGCCGCCGAACGAGGCGCCGAGCGCCGCACCGACACCGGCGATCTCGTCCTCGGCCTGGAACGTCCGGATGCCGAACTGCTTGTGCTTGCTCAGCTCGTGCAGGATGTCCGACGCCGGGGTGATCGGGTAGGTGCCGAGGAACAGCGGCAGCTTCGTGAGCTCACCGGCGGCGATCAGCCCGTAGGAGAGGGCGATGTTCCCGGTGATGCGCCGGTAGGTGCCGGACCGCATACGGGCCGGGGCGACCTCGTAGGTGACCGAGAAGGACTCGGTGGTCTCGCCGTAGTTGAAACCGGCCCGGAACGCGGCGATGTTGGCCGCCGCGATCTCCGGCCGCTTGGCGAACTTCTTCTTGAGGAAGCCCTCGGTGCCGCCGGTCGGCCGGTGGTACAGCCAGCTCATCAGGCCGAGCGCGAACATGTTCTTCGCCCGCTCGGCTTCCTTCTTGTTCACCGCCCCGCCGACGCCCTCGGCGGCGTGGACCGCGTTGATCGTCATCGACGTCAGCGGCACGCGGTGGACGGTGTAGTTGTCCAGGGTCCCGTCCGTCAGCGGGTCGGCGGCGTAGCCGGCCTTCTTCAGGTTGCCGCCGGTGAACGCATCGGTGTTGACGATCAGGTCCGCACCGGGCGGCAGGTCCTTGAGATTCGCCTTCAGCGCGGCCGGGTTCATGGCGACCAGGACGTCCGGGGCATCGCCCGGGGTCAGAATATCGTGATCGGAAAAATGGAGCTGGAAGCCAGAAACTCCGGCAGGCGTGCCGGCTGGCGCCCGAATTTCCGCGGGAAAGTCCGGAAGCGTGGACAGATCGTTGCCGAATGCCGCCGTCTCGCTCGTGAACTGTTCCCCGGTGAGCTGCATACCGTCGCCGGAGTCGCCGGCGAACCGCACGACGACCCGGTCGAGCCGGCGGGTCTCCCTCTCCCTGACCTGCTCAGACACCTTTAGTAACCTCCTCAGGTACCACCCCAGCGTACCGGGCAGCTCAATAGGGCACGAGGATGCCGCCACCCGGCGCCGCCGGGAAGAGCGGGGTGCCGCGGCTTCCGGCCGGATTATCCCGACCGCCGACCCCTTGCTGGCCGTGCGTGACTGGTTGCAGTATGCGTTTTCTGGTATTGGTCGCGGGGGTCCGGGAACAGGGGGCCGGGCCGCCTCCGGTGGGCCGTGCGGACATGGCGCGAGCGGCCCGGACTCCCGCGGGCGACACGCCGGCCGCGTGTCGCCGCGAGCGCGGAGCTGTGCCCACACCGGGACCCGCCGTCCCCTCGGGGCCACCGCGACATACGACGTCACCCGCCTGCGGGAACCCTGACGGGTGTCCGCAGGCGGACAGCCGGACCTGGCCGGTCGGCCAGGCGCCAGAGCCTCGTGCGCAGGCGCCGACGGCACGTGTGGGCAGCCCGCCGGTGGCCTGTGCCCCGACCGCGGCAGGTATGTGCGGCGCGCGAGTATTCAGCTGGCCTCCGATCCGCGGCGGCTATGGCGGCGTAGTCGGCTAAACGACCGCTCGGCACCCCGGTGGTAACGCTGGCCCGCCTCGGCGGCCGCGCGGCCTGTCACAGTATGACTGTATTCCAGGAGTGGGCCGGATAGGGTCGACGGTGGCCGACGCAACCGTCGTCTATAGGTGGATCTCAGTGGTTCGCTGGGCTGCCAATTCGTATCGCTCGATAACGATGGCCGTGACCCGGTTGCGCCGCCGCCGGTACCAACCGTGCACGGAACGCCGTATGTAGGCAGCGGCAACGTGTCGGCCGTCACGGTGCGGAGGGCAGGCCGGTGCCCGGCGGCTTCGCGGCCGGCCGGCATCACCCGAAACAGCCTCGCCGAGAAGGCCGCCACGGCAGTGCTGACGCCTGGCCCGGCATCCCGGGCACCACCCGAACACGGCCTGTTCCTTTGCGCTGTGGCGTTCGGGTTTACCGGCGTGAGCGCGCCGGACGGATGGTGGACGCGCCGGACGGATGGTGGATGGCGTGTACGAGGAGGGTCACATGCGGCCGCAGTCCCCCGACGCCGGACCGGCGGACGATCCGTCGGATCCGATGGATCCGGCAGGGTGCTCCGTGGCGATCATCGGGCCGGGCCGGGCCGGCATGGCGATGGGCCGGGCGCTCGTGGCTGCCGGATACGAGGTGAGCGCGTTGTACAGCCGGAGCGGTGCTGGCCGGGAACGGGCCGCGGCTGTGTTCTCCGCCGCCGAGGTCTGCGCCGCCCCCGCCGCGGCCGCGGCCCGAGCAGAAGTGATCATTCTGGGTGTGCCGGACGACCGGATCGCCGAGGTGGCCCGGCAGGCCGCTCCCGGCGCGGCCCGCACGCCAGCTCCCCTCGTCGCGCATCTGAGCGGGCGGCACGGGATCCTGCCGCTGCGCGCGGTGACCGCAGTCGGTGCCCGGGCCGCCGCGATCCATCCGATCATGACCCTGACCGGTGCACCGGACGACGCGGCTCGGCTGGTCGGCGCGACGTTCGGCATCACCACCGCGCCCGGGGACGACGCCGCGGCTGCCCGCGCCCGTCGTCTCGTCGAGAGTGTCGGTGGGCGGCCGGCGATCATCCCCGAGGAGCGGCGGGCGATCTACCACGCCGCCCTGGTGCTCGGCGGCAACTTCCTTGCCACCCTCGTCACCGCGGCCGGGCAGCTGGTGGCTGCGGCCGGCGTCGAGGACCAGGCGGCAGCGCTCGGCCCACTGCTGCGGATGTCGCTGGAGAACGCGCTCGCCGCCGGCGAACACGCGATGACCGGTCCGGTCCGGCGTGGCGATGTCGGGACCGTCACAGTCCAGTCGGCGGAGCTGGCACGGCTGGACCCCCATCTCGCCGATGCCTACGCCGCGCTGGCCGTCCTGACGGCCGACCGCCTCGAGAGCGCAGGCCTGCTGACCTCGGACGTCGCCGCCTCCGTGCGCGCCGCCGCGGGGGAGCGGGGCCGCGATCCGGATACACCCGGAGGTGCCGGGCAGGGCGGTGGCGCTCCGGCGTAGGGCAGCCGCCGCCGGGAACGAGGAGTGTCAGCTCCTTCGTTGATGAAGTCGCAACAGGCCAACAGGACGGATGCGCGACAGCCATGCCTCATCGCAGTCTCAACGGGCTGAAGACGGCTCTTCTCCTCGGCGTGCTCTCGGCGGTCATCGTGGCGGTCGGTTCGCTGTTCGGCAGGGGCGGCATCGTGATCGCGGCCGTGCTCGCCCTCGGGATGAACGGCTTCTCCTACTTCTTTTCGGATCGGCTCGCGCTGCGCTCGATGCGCGCATACCCGGTCAGTCAGGTCCAGCAGCCTCGGCTGTACGCCATCGTGCAGGAACTCGCCACCCGGGCGCGGATGCCGATGCCGAGGCTCTATCTCAGCCCCACCTCGTCTCCGAACGCCTTCGCGACCGGCCGGAACCCGCGTAATGCGGCAGTGTGCTGCACCGAGGGAATTCTGGAGATCATGGACGACCGCGAGCTGCGCGGCGTCCTGGGCCACGAACTGAGTCACGTGTACAACCGCGACATCCTGATCGCCTCGGTTGCGGGCGCGCTGGCGGGCATCATCGTCTATTTCGCGAACATGATGCAGGTCTTCGCCTTCTTCGGAGGTGGCCGGGACGAGGACGGCCCCGGCCTGGTGGAGATGCTCGCCCTGATCGTCGTCGGCCCGATTGCCGCCACCATCATCCAGCTGGCAATCAGCCGCGCCCGTGAGTACCAGGCCGACGAGTCCGGGGCGACGCTGACGGGCGATCCGCTCGGGCTGGCCAGCGCTCTGCGCAAGCTGGAGGCTGGAACTGCGGCACGCCCGCTGCCGGCCAGCTCCCGGCTCGGCCCGGCATCCGCGATGATGATCGCCAACCCGTTCCGCGGCGGTGGCGTCTCCCGGTTCTTCTCGACCCACCCGCCGATCGCCGAGCGAGTCGCCCGGCTGGAAGAGCGCGCCCGGATGAACCCCTACCAGTAGGCTCCGCCGGGGCCGTGGCGGAGCCATGGCGAGGACCACGTAGGCGTACGGTTTCGGCGGGTACAAGTCGGGCGCAGGGAGTTCACTGCGGTGAAATAAGAAGACCCGCGGAAGGCACACCGTGGCGCCCGAACACGAGTACGCTTAATCCTCACGGACCGCGGCGGAGCGTACCCCCCAGGTTCCGCCGCGCGCACCCCGCCCGAAACCCCCCATCGGGCGGGGTGCACCTTTTCCGGGGTATGTCTCCCGGTCCGGGGGTCGGCTTGCTTTCCGTACGAGAATCGGCGACCGTGCAGCATCCTGTGCGCCTGCATGCGAATCCGGCCGCTGCCGGCGGTCCGTCTTCGTTGCCAGGGGCAATGCCATTTCGCCGGCAGCGGATGTCCTATGTCCTACGCCAGACATCCGTGCTTCGGGCGGCGGTCACGCAACGGTCGGAGAGCGGCGGATGTTGCGGATCGGCCTCGTTTGCGGGCTGACCGGGGCCGCCGGGCCACATCGGGCCGGCAGGACCCCGGCCGGGCAGCCGAGGTGGGGCGTCAGCGGTAGTTGACGAACTGCAGCGGAACCTCGAAGTCCTCCGCCTTGAGTAGTGCGATGACGCGCTGCAGGTCGTCCCGCTTCTTGCCGGTCACCCGCAACTGGTCGCCCTGGATCTGCGCCTGCACGCCCTTAGGTCCGTCGGCGCGGATCTTCTTGGCGATCGCCTTGGCCTTCTCGTCCGCGATGCCCTGCTGCACGGTGACCGTCAGCCGGTACTCCTTGCCGGACTGCCGCGGCTCGCCGTACTCGAGGGACTTCAGCGAGATGCCGCGCTTCACGCACTTCTCCTGCAGGACGTCCAGGACTGCCTTCACCCGCTCCTCGCTGCTGGCCTGCAGCTGGATCGCCTCGCCGCTCAGCTCCGCGGAGGCGCCGGTGTCCCGGAAGTCGAACCGGGTCCGGATCTCCTTCGCGGTCTGGTTGACGGCGTTGTCGATCTCCTGGGTGTCGACCTTGCTCACGATGTCGAAGGACGGGTCTGCCACGGGCACGGACCTCCTGGGTCGGGTCGCTCGGTGCGGTCTGGCGCACCGAGACGTGGATCGGGCATCGGCCGGGGATGTTCGGGGGCCCCTCCCGTCGTACTGCTCCGGGCAACCGGTATGCTTGCCGAACACGGCAGGTTGCCCGAGCGGCCAAAGGGAGCGGTCTGTAAAACCGTCGGCTGAGCCTACGATGGTTCGAATCCATCACCTGCCACCACCCCGGTTCGTCCGGGGGACACGCGTCGACGAAGGCCCGGAAGATTTCTCTCCGGGCCTTCGTCATGTCCGGGGGCCTTCGTCATGTCCGGGGGCCTTCGTCATGTCCGGCGGTCGTCATGCCCGCAGGTTCGCGCGGTATGCGTGCCGGCGGGCCGGACCTGTCGGGCCGGCCGGCCCGGGGAACCAGGGACGGGCGGCCCGTAGAGTCGGTCGATGTGGCCGACATCGACACGCTGGCCGTCCGGGTCCGGGCGGCATCTCATCTGACCGGCACCTTCGTGTTGCGGTCAGGTCGCACCAGTACGGAGTACTTCGACAAGTACCTCTTCGAGGCCGAGCCCGCCCTGCTCGCCGACATCGTGGCCGCGATGACCGTCCAGCTGCCTCCCGGCACGGATCTGCTGGCGGGCCTGGAGCTGGGCGGCGTCCCGCTCGCGACGCTGCTCTCCGCCCGGACCGGCCTGCCGGCGCGGTTCGTCCGGAAGAAGGCGAAGGAGTACGGCACCCGCCGGATCGCCGAGGGCGGTGAGGTCGAAGGGCGCCGCATCGTCCTGGTCGAGGACGTCGTGACCAGCGGCGGCGCGGTCCTGGACGCCACCCGCGTGCTGCGGGAGGAGGGCGCGGTCGTCGAGGACGTCCTGTGCGTGATCGACCGGCAGGAGGGCGGCCGGGAGCGCCTGGCCGAGGTCGGTCTGACCCTGCGCCCGGTGCTGACCCGGGCCGACCTCGACGCGGCGGGATAGTCGTGCCCGCGCTCTCCCCGGACGGCGGCGAGCCGGCGGAGCCGGTGCTGTTCGCCTACGGAACGCTGCGCTTCGCCGAGGTCGTCGAGGCGCTGCTCGGGCGGCGTCCGGCCATGACTTCCGGGGCGGTCCGGGGATGGCGGGCCGCGGCACTGCGGGGACGGAGCTACCCGGGTCTGGTCCCGGCCGCCGCGGATGTGCACTGCCCGGGGACCTGCCTGCGCGGTCTCACCCGAGCGGAGCGGGAGCTGCTCGACCTGTTCGAAGGCGAGCCCTACGAGCCGCGGGACCTCCCGCTGGCCGGGGGCGGACGGGCCGTCGCCTACCTGTGGCGGAGTCCGGCCGAGGCGGAGATGTGGGACTGGGACATCGCCGTCTTCGAGGCCGAGCACCTTGTCGGGTTCATCGACCACTGCCTGGAGTGGCGCCGGCGGGTGGGCGTGCCGAGGCCGCCGCGGTGACAGGTCCGCGACGGCCTCGGCGGTCAGGGGCCTGCTAGCGGTCCGTGGGCGGTGGGCGCTCGTTGCTCCAGCGACCGGAACCGGAGTCCGGCCCGGTGCCGCCCATCCCCCCGGGAGCAGATCGGTAGCCGGACTCGGGGCGTCGCGTTCCGGCGCTCGGGTCGGTCGTCCCCGTCGGGAAGCGCCCGCCGGCGTTGCCGGCCATACCGGCTCCCCGGTCGTCCCCGGTGCCACCGGTGTTTCCGACCGCCCGGTCACGGCCGCCCGGCCGGTTGCCCGCGGCGCCCGGCCGGTCCGAGGTCGGCTCGAAGAAGTCGTCGCCGGAGTCCGCCGAACGGCCCGCGCCGGAGGCATCGCCGCCGGCGCGCATGCCGCCACCGCCGGGCCCCGTGGTGCTGCCCGCGTAGGCGCCTGTCCGTGACCGCGTCGACGCGCCGCGGGCCACGCCGGGCCGGTCACCCGGGTAGGGCTCGACCGCGCCGCCCGGACGTCCCCGCGTCTGGTATGTGGCCAGTGCGTAGATCACCAGGATGTCGATCGCGATGATGATGACCGACCACACCGGGAACGCGGCGAGGAAGGCCAGCTGGCCGATCGCGTTCAGCGCGGCGATTCCGATGCCGACCCAGCGGGCGAGCTCGTTGCCGGCCGCGATACCGGCCGCGATGACCATCTGGACGACGCCGAACGCGATCCACAGCCAGCCCCAGAACGAGGTGCTGGCGTAGATCACCCCGGTGCCGGTCGAGGTGGAGTAGAGGTTGTCGACCACCACGACGTAGTCGCGCAGTGCTGCTATGCCGTAGATGAGGTTGTGGAAACCGACGATGAACATGATGACGGCGGCAAAGAGCAGCCATCCATCGGTGTTGCGTGCCTGCCGCAGATCTACCATCTGGTCCTCCCGGCTGCGCGGCAACGCTGCTTGTAGCCGAGCGGCCACACACCGCCGCACCCGGGCCAGATACCCCCGTGAGCCGACGTCACTCCCCTCCCGGCCGGGGCCTCAGGGCGCCGTGGCGGGGAGGAGGGTCACCGCGTTGGTGGCGGCCGTCCACCGCAGCTTCCCGAACTGGAAGGTGCTCTCCCGCCCGCCCGGTACCGAGTACTCGTCCGTCACCGGCAGACCCAGCGCGGACGTCGAGCCGCCGAGCTCCAGGTAACGGCGCAGGATCAGGCCGTGGACCTCGTGCGCGCCGGTCGTCGGGTGCCAGTAGATCCAGCCGCCCTGGAACATCGCCTGGTGCGCCCCGGGTGCGGTGGCCCACTCGACGTCGCTCAGCGGGCGCTGCAGGAAGCCGTCGCTGCCGCCCAGCTCCAGGTACTTCCTGGCCACCTCCCCGTGCAGCACGCGCGGCCCGGTCGTGACGGACCAGAAGATGAGGCCGTTCGCGAACGGCCGCCAGCGCCCGCCGCCGCCGGCCCGTAGCTCGACACCCGTCGGCGCGCCCAGGGAGTACTGAAGGAGGCCGGCCGAGGCGAAGCGGCGGTCGATCTCGGAGAGCGTGCCGTCCGCGAGACCGGCAAGTTCGGCCGGCGAACAGCATGCGACGTTCATGTCGACGTTTCCGCTGATGCCTGGCACCGTCCCGGACGAGGTGTACTGCCACATGGCCCACCCGGGCCAGCCGCCGGGCAGCCACCCCGGCGTCGTCTCGTTGTTGTAGATGGCGAACCAGAACGGGTAGTGCGCGAAGTCGCGGGTGTCCGCCATGTGGTCTGTCCAGAAGGACCGGTAGGTGTAGATGATCGGTGCGCGGCCGGTCTGGGACTCGACCTCCTCCAGGAAGGCCCGTGTCCAGGCGGTGAGAGCCACCGGGTCCAGGCCGCCCGTCGTCTCGATGTCGAGGACCGGCGCCAGGTGCCCCGCCATGCGGGTGAGACCGGTCACCGCCAGGAAGTGCCGGGCCTGGTCGACGGCGGTGGAGATCGGGGCCGCCGGGCGGGCGTAGTGGTAGGCACCCACGGTGAGGCCGGCCTGCCGGGCCGCGGTGCGGTCACCGGTGAAATACGGGTTGGTGTAGTTGGTGCCCTCCGTCGCCTTCACGATCGCGAAGCTCACCCCGGAGCCCTTGACCGCGTTCCAGTCGATCGGGGCCGATCCGGGGTGCTGCCAGGAGGCGATGTCGATGCCCCGCGGCCAGGCGGGGGACGGTTCGGCCAGCAGGATCCGGTCCGGCCCACCGTCAGCTGGAGCCGGTGCCGAAGCTGCCGCGCCGGGAGCAGGCGGGGTGGGCGTGACCGGCTGCGTGGACGGGGTGGGCTGCCCGGTCGCGGTCGGCTCGCCGACGGCCTGCGCCGTGCCCGCGGACAGCGCGACGGCGGTGACGGCCACCGTCGCTGCGCCCAGGACGCGCGCGGAGAACCGGCCCGTGTTGCGCAGCCGCCACGTCGCCACCGAGGAGTCGACAGCGGCGCGGGTAGCCCCGCCGGGGGACTGCGACCGGGCGTGGGCGGCGGCGGGGGCAGGACGTACGAGGCGCGGCGGAGCTGTCCGGGTCCGCTGTCGGCTCTGGAAGGCGGCGTGCAGCGTCGCAAAGGAGGTCCCCGCCGGCAGGGAGGCGCCGGCCGGGACAGGTACTCCGGTCAGCGGAGGTAGAGCCCGCGACGCGGCGGGGAGCCCCGCCTGCTGGGTGTGCGGGACGACGGATGCCGCGTCCGGGGTTCCGGAGTCTCGGGCGGCATGGTGCGAGAGCGGCATGAGCAAACCTCGATGCTGGGCGGCGCGGCTGCTTCGTTAGCACCCGGTGGGCGCGCGTCTGTGGCCAGGCCACACGCTAGGCACTCATGTGATTACTTACAGCTATCAACGGAGGGTGCGTGTCGGCCCCGCCGTCACTGAAGTCCACTGTGGTGCGCCTTTGATACGCCTTCGCCCAGTCCAACCATCACTGCGTGTTGCCCATGAGTCTGAGTTGGCCGTCGCTTTTCGTTACCAGCTGGCTTCATCTGGCGTCGGTGACGGTGGCGGCCGCGGGAACCACGGATCCCCGGCCGGCGCGGGATCCCGTGTGCCGGCAAGGCCGGAGGCCTCCGCGCATCCGTCGCTGTCGGCGTGCCGGACTCGGGCGGCGGGCCCCATGGGCGTTCCGGCCTGGGATGCGACCTGCCCGCCGGGGTCGGCGGGCAGGCGCCCGGGTCGGTCGCGGCTCGTGGTCGCTCCGTGCCGGCTGCCGCAAAATTTGGTGGGGGGCGCCCGTCACGATGCCGTCGGCGTCGTGTAACGTGAGTCCCGCGAACACGCCCCTTTAGCTCAGTCGGCAGAGCGTCTCCATGGTAAGGAGAAGGTCTACGGTTCGATTCCGTAAAGGGGCTCGGGCGGTCCGGTGCCGGGTGGGATCGTGATCGGCAGTGGGTGGTACGTCCGCTTATACTGTCTCTCGGGTCCTCGCTCGCCGGTGATCCGTCATGGCGGTGTAGCTCAGTCTGGCAGAGCAAGCGGCTCATAATCGCTGTGTCGCCGGTTCAAGTCCGGCCACCGCTACCATCGGGTCGCGGCACACCGTAGTGACCCCTGCGGGGTCCGGTGAGTCGCGGCCCCTTTGGTCTGTAAGCATTCGAGACAGGAAGAGGCCTCTCGCCGTGGCTGCCACCGACGTTCGTCCCAAGATCACACTGGCGTGCCAGGTGTGCAAGCACCGCAACTACATCACGCGGAAGAACCGGCGGAACGACCCCGACCGTCTCGAACTCCGCAAGTTCTGCCCGAACTGCCGTTCGCACACGGAGCACCGCGAAACCCGCTGACCGCGCGGGCACGTGACTGCGCCGGCCGGGCCTCGGCAGTACATACCCAGGCCCTGCAGCGCCGGGCAGGTCGTGCTTTCCGGTTGGCTGCTCCTGACGTAGACCGGGTGGGTCCGGAATCACACGGACCCACCCGGTTTCGTCGTTCCCGCAGGCGGCTGCCCGGACTTCGCCCGCCGGGCGGGTGCCACTCCCGGTAAGGTGCTGCCCGGTAAGGTGCTGAACCGGCCAGGTCGAGATCGGAGCGCGCGGTGCCGCTGAACCAGGACTTCGTCGGTCGTAGCTACACCTCCGACGTCCCGTTCCAGATCGGCCGAGAGCACATCCGCCAGTTCGCCCGCGCGATCGGCGACGACAATCCGCTTTACCACGATGTGGAGGCAGCCAAGGCGGCCGGTCACGCCGACCTGCCCGCGCCGCCCACCTTCCTGGTCACCGCGATTCCCGGGAACCTGGGCCTGCCCACCGACGACCCGGCGCTGGGCCTGGACTACACGCTCGTGGTGCACGGGGAGCAGCGCTTCACCCTGCACCGGCCGGTCGTGGCCGGCGACGAGCTGGTGGTGCGGTCCACGCTGGCGTCGATCCGTTCCGTCGGCCGCAACGAGCTGCTGGTGACGTCCTACGAGTTCACCTCGACGAGCGGGGAGCTCGTCGCCGAGGGAACGTGCAGCCTGGTATCCCGCGGCACGGCGCCGCCGAGGTGACCGGGCAGATCGGAGCTGGGAATGCCGCCCGCCATCACCTATGACGACGTCGATGTCGGCACCGTGATCGGTGACCGGAGCTTTTCTCTGCGGCGGGCCGATCTGGTGCGCTATGCCGGCGCTTCCGGCGATTTCAATCCGATTCACTGGAACGAGCGTGCGGCGCGGGAGGCCGGGCTACCCGGTGTTCTCGCCCACGGCATGCTGACAATGGCCACGGCCGGCCGCCTGGTCACCGACTGGGCTGGCGATCCCGGCGCGGTCGTCGAGTACGGCGTGAAGTTTTCCTCACTGGTCGTCGTGCCCGACGACGACGAGGGCGCCGAGATCTCTGTCCAGGGCGTTGTGGAGAAGAAGCTCGATGGCGGACGGGTGGTGGTGAACCTCACAGTCCGCCACCAGGGTGCCAAGGTACTCATGGCGGCGCGGGCCACCGTCCAGCTCGGCTGAGCGCTGCCGCCGCGCTGCGGCGCGCTCCGTCGTCCTCGGCGCCCCCCGGCGGCGCACGAGCTCGCACGACGGACCGGCACAGAACCGGACCGGCACAGAACCGGAGACACGGCCACCGAACGGACACGGGCCCCGCGGCAGGTCGCCGCGGGGCCCGTGTGCGGGTAGGGGTTGTCGGTCAGGAGGCTTCGGCCAGCAGGGCCGCGAGCCGCCGGACACCCTCGACCAGGTCGTCGTCCCCAAGCGCATAGGACAACCGGGCGAAACGCGGAGTGCCGAAGGCCTCGCCGGGGACGATCGCGACCCCGGCCTCCTCCAGGATGAGCTGGCACAGGTCGGCGGATGTCGCCGGAGTGCGCCCGCGCAGGGTCCGGCCGATCACGCCCTCCAACGAGGGGTACGCGTAGAACGCCCCGTCGGGCAGCGGGCACTGCACACCGGGGATCTGGACGAGCAGCCCGTGCATGGTCTGCCGCCGCCGGTCGAACGCCTTGCGCATCTCGTAGACGGCGTCGAGCGGGCCCGCGACGGCGGCGAGCGCCGCGGCCTGGGCCACGTTCGAGACGTTCGAGGTGGCGTGCGACTGCAGGTTGGTGGCCGCCTTGACGACGTCCAGCGGGGCGATCAGCCAGCCGACCCGCCAGCCGGTCATCGCGTACGTCTTGGCGACGCCGTTGACGACGATCCAGCGGTCCGCCAGCTCGGGGGCCTCGACGGGCATCGAGGCGAAGCGGGCGCCACCGTAGACCAGGTGCTCGTAGATCTCGTCGCTGATGACCCAGATGCCGGCGTCGGCGGCCCACCGGCCGATGGCCCTGACCTCCTCCGGGGTGTGGACTGCGCCGGTCGGGTTCGAGGGGGAACAGAAGAGGAGAACCTTGGTGCGGGGGGTGCGGGCCGCCTCCAGCTGCTCGACGGTCACCCGGTAGCCGGACTCCGGGCCCGTCACGACGTCGACGGGGACGCCCCCGGCGAGCCGGATCGCCTCGGGGTAGGTCGTCCAGTAGGGAGCCGGCAGAAGGACCTCGTCGCCGGGGTCGAGCAGCGTCGCGAACGCCTGGTAGACCGCCTGCTTGCCACCGTTGGTGATGAGGACCTGGCTCGGCTCGACGACCAGACCGGAATCCCGTCTGGTCTTCTCCGCGACGGCCTCACGCAGCTCGGGCAGGCCCGCGGCGGGGGTGTAGCGGTGCATGCGCGGCTCGCGGCACGCCTTCTCGGCGGCCGCGACGATGTGCTCGGGCGTGGGGAAATCGGGCTCGCCAGCACCGAAGCCGATCACGTCCCTGCCCGCGGCGCGCATCGCCTTGGCGGTCGCGTCGACGGCTAGGGTCGCGGATGGCGCGATGCCCGCGATGCGGTGGGAGATCCTGCTCATGGTCGCCATGCTGCCACGGGAGAGCGTCCACGGGCTGGCCCGTCCGGCCCGTCCTGGGGCGACCTGCGGACGTCTGGGAGTACCGTGCGGCGAGCTTCCCGGCGATGAAGGGGTATGCTCGATCCGCTCGGCCTGTCGGCCCCGCTTACGGCTCATCCCGGCGGAACGATGGTCCCGGGAGGATCGGCGCGCGAGTATGGCGCGGCATCCTCGGAGGATCCGTTCGGGAGGTGTTCAGTAGTGGAACTGTCAGGGCTCCGGGTACGTCTAAGGGGCGTGGCTCAATTGGTAGAGCACCGGTCTCCAAAACCGGCGGTTGCAGGTTCGAGTCCTGTCGCCCCTGCGTTGGACCGACGAACGAGTGGGTGGAGCTGAGTGGCGACCGATACGCGTGACGCGGCACCGCGGGCCAACCGGTCCGCGCGGGCCGACCGTCGTCGGTCGCCGTTCTCGATTCTCCGCAGGATTCGTCAGTTCGTCCGCGAGGTCATCGGGGAGCTTCGCAAGGTCGTCTACCCGGGTCGGAGCGAGCTGATCACCTACGTGGTCGTGGTGCTTGTCTTCGTCACGGTCATGACGGCCTTCGTGGCCAGCCTCGACTTCGGCCTGACGAAGGCGGTCATCGCGGTCTTCGGCTGACACCTGAGCCGTCACGGGTACCGGGGCCGGGCCGACGTCACCGTCGGCGAGGTTCGGCGCCTGGCTCGGGTCCGGATTCGTCCGGTCCGGGTTCGTCCGGTCGCCGGTGTGGCGATGGTCCGTCCCGGTGGGGTGGGCCGGGTGCCGTGGGCGGTTGTGACTCACAGCCGTACCGTCCCCCCGGGCCAAGGGCCGCCGATGAGAGAACCACCCACAGTCGCACTGTCCACGAGAGAAGGATCGGCCGCGTGTCCCAGTCTCCCGAGCACGCCTCCTCCGAGCAGGGGGAGGCCCTCGACCGTCTCGACCCCATTGCGGCGTTCGAGCGTGACGAGGTCGCGAGCACGGATGCCGCGGCCGCACCCGACACCGACGAGGAGTCGGCGGACGACGCCGGCTCGGCGCCCTCCCCGGCCCGGCCCGAGCCGCTCGCGGCAACCGGCCCGGACACCGACGACGATGCGGACGACCTGCTCCGCGCGTTGGAGGAGGCCCCCGGCGAGTGGTACGTGGTGCACTCCTACGCCGGCTACGAGAACAAGGTCAAGACCAACCTCGAGACCCGGATCTCCAGCCTCAACATGGAGGACTACATCTTCCAGATCGAGGTGCCGACCGAGGAGGTCCCGGTCGTCAAGAACGGCAAGCGTCAGCTTGTCCAGCAGAAGAAGTACCCCGGGTACATCTACGTCCGGATGGATCTCACCGACCAGTCCTGGTCGGCGGTCCGGAACACGCCGGGTGTGACCGGGTTCGTCGGCCTGACGAACCGGCCGTCGCCGCTGCGCCGCGAAGAGGTGGTCTCCATCCTCGCGCCGGCTGCGCCGAAGGAGAAGAAGGTCGAGACGGTCAAGGCCCAGGAGTTCGAGGTCGGGGAGTCCGTCACGGTCATGGACGGCCCGTTCGCCACCCTGCCTGCCACCATCAGCGAGATCAACCTCGACGCGCAGCGCCTGAAGGTGCTCGTCTCCATCTTTGGTCGGGAGACGCCGGTCGAGCTGCAGTTCAACCAGGTCGCGAAGATCTGATCCGCTCCGTAGAACTCCGGTAGGAAGACGAACAGATGCCTCCCAAGAAGAAGAAGATCACTGCGCTGATCAAGCTCCAGATCAACGCCGGCAAGGCAACCCCGGCGCCGCCGGTCGGCCCCGCGCTGGGCCAGCACGGCGTCAACATCATGGAGTTCTGCAAGCAGTACAACGCGGCCACCGAGTCGCAGGCCGGCAACGTCGTGCCGGTCGAGATCACGGTGTACGACGACCGCTCGTTCACCTTCGTCACCAAGACCCCGCCCGCCGCGCGGCTGATCCTCAAGGCTGCCGGCGTCGACAAGGGCAGCGGCACGCCGCACCGGGTGAAGGTCGCGAAGCTGACTCCGGCGCAGGTTCGGGAGATCGCGCAGACGAAGCTCCCGGATCTCAACGCCAACACCCTCGAGGCGGCGGAGAAGATCATCGCGGGCACCGCCCGGTCGATGGGTATCACCGTCGGCGAGTGAGGTCCTCCGCGCGGCAGCGCGGAGTGGAGCACGGCACCGCGGCGTCTCGCCGCGGTCAGGCCTGCACAGATGTGGGAGGGCCGGCTGACGGCCCGAGGCGGGGTGGACCCGGCTCGGCGACGGACCGGACCCGCCAACACCACAGGGAGAACTGAGAACTCATGAAGCGCAGCAAGGCATACCGCGCCGCGGCCGAGAAGATCGATCTGACTGCTCTGTACAGCCCGCTGGATGCCGCTCGGCTGGCCCGGGAGACGTCCTCGACGAAGTACGACGCGACCGTCGAGGTCGCGATCCGCCTCGGTGTGGACCCGCGCAAGGCCGACCAGATGGTCCGCGGCACGGTGAACCTGCCGCACGGCACCGGCAAGTCGCCGCGGGTCGCCGTCTTCGCGGCCGGTGAGAAGGCCGCGGAGGCCACCGCCGCCGGCGCCGACGTCGTCGGCAGCGACGACCTCGTCGCGCGGATCCAGGAGGGCTTCCTGGACTTCGACGCCACCGTCGCGACGCCCGACCAGATGGCGAAGGTCGGCCGGATCGCCCGTATCCTCGGCCCGCGCGGTCTCATGCCCAACCCGAAGACCGGCACGGTCACCCTCGACGTCGCCAAGGTCGTCGGCGACATCAAGGGCGGTAAGATCAACTTCCGGGTCGACAAGCAGGGCAACCTGCACATCGTCATCGGCAAGGTCAGCTTCTCGGAGAGCCAGCTGATCGAGAACTACACCGTGGCGCTGGACGAGATCGTCCGGGTGAAGCCGTCTGCCGCCAAGGGGCGGTACCTGAAGAAGGTCACTTTCGCCACCACGATGGGCCCGGGCATCCCGGTGGACCCGAACCGGACCCGTAACCTCCTGGAGGAGACCCCGGCCTGACCGGCCCGGGAGGCGGGACCTGCTCTCGCCCCATGACGGGCAGGGCATGAACTGACAACGTAAGGGGCCGTACCGTTCGCCGGTACGGCCCCTTACGCGTTCGCTGGTGCTGGTGCTGGTGCTGGTGCTGGTGCTGGTGCTGGCTCGTGCTGGTAGGCCGCCGCCGATCCGCCTACGGAGCCTGCTAGGATGACCAACAGTTCCACACCGAAGACCGCTGGTCGTTCTCCACCTCTCCAGGATCCCGGCAGCTGCCGAGCCCGGAAGGCTGGAGGCCGAAGGCTCGGGATTCCGAGCGGCCCGCGCAGGTGGCGAACGGGAAGTCGCCATGAAGACCGTCAGGATCGTTGTCTCCCACCAGAGTGGTCGGCAGCCTTCAGGACGCCGTCGGATCTCTGACGCCCCGCGCCTCTGCGCCGGGGCGTTCGTTGTTTCCGAGGCCTGTCGGCATGGCCGGCCGACCCCTGAAGGAGCCCGATGGCGAACTCGGAGAAGACCGCCGCCGTGGCGGAGATCGCCGAGGAGTTCCGTGGTTCGACCGCCGCGGTGCTGACGGAGTACCGCGGCCTCACGGTGAGCCAGCTCACCGAGCTGCGTCGCGCGCTCGGCGAGACCACCCGGTACGCGGTGGTCAAGAACACCCTCACCAAGATCGCTGCAGCGCAGGCCGGCGTGTCCGGCCTCGACGACCTGCTCGTCGGCCCGACGGCCGTCGCCTTCGTCGGCGGCGACCCGGTCGAGGCGGCGAAGGGCCTGCGGGACTTCGCCCGCGCCAACCCGGCCCTGATCGTCAAGGGCGGTGTCGTCGAGGGCAAGGCACTGTCGGCGGAGGAGATCCGCAAGCTCGCAGACCTGGAGTCCCGCGAGGTCCTGCTGGCCAAGCTGGCCGGCGCGATGAACGGCTCCCTGGCGAAGGCTGTCGGCCTGTTCGCGGCCCCGCTGTCCCAGGTCGCCCGGCTCAGCGAGGCGCTGCGCGCGCAGCGGCAGGAGGAGGCTGGCGCGGAGCCGGCTGCCGCCGAGCCGGCCGTCGCCGTCGACGCCTGAGCGATCTCCGCTCGACGCGCCGGATCCGATCGATCCCAGGAATCCGGCGCGGGCGACCTGATCTGCACCGGGTGGCCTGACCCACCTCGGGCCGCCCACCACGGACCACCCCTCTGACGAATGCCCGGCCGACCGGGCGCCGGTTCATCTGACCGGTATGACAAGGAAGGAACCGCCACCATGGCGAAGCTTTCGACCACCGAGCTGCTCGACGCGTTCAAGGAGATGACCCTCCTGGAGCTCTCCGAGTTCGTGAAGCAGTTCGAGGACACCTTCGGCGTGACCGCGGCCGCGCCGGTCGCCGTCGCGGCCGCCCCGGCTGCCGGTGGCGCCGGCGGCGAGGCCGCCGCCGCCGAGGAGCAGGACGAGTTCGACGTGATCCTGGAGTCCGTCGGCGACAAGAAGATCCAGGTCATCAAGGAGGTCCGCGCGCTCACGAGCCTGGGCCTCAAGGAGGCCAAGGACCTCGTCGACGGCGCGCCCAAGCCCGTCCTGGAGAAGGTCGCCAAGGAGGCCGCGGAGAAGGCCAAGGCGGCCCTCGAGGGCGCTGGCGCCTCGGTCACCGTCAAGTAGTTCCCCCTGGGTGCCGATCGCGGCACCCAGGCCCGGCAGGGAGCACCTTCGGAGCGGGCGCAGAGACGCGCGCACCTCGGCTCCCGCGCCGGGCCGCCCGGCCGGGCTCCGGCTGCCCGGCCAGAACGCATCGAAGCCCCGTCCCGGCTCTCCGGGGCGGGGCTTCGTCGTCGCTTCGTCATTGCCGGCAGGCCGCGTCAGAGCCCGGCACGGGGCGCCATGGGTGGTAAGACCTAGGTGACGTCCGCCGGTCGGCCGCCGGGCCCGTGCGGCCGAAGGTGCGGATCATCGGCACGTGCCGCCGGGCGCTGCGCCCGCCCGTCCGAGCTGTCCGGACCACCGGGCTCATGCACGAATGGCCTTTTCACACCGCATGTTCGTGATCGGCCGAGGCGCTGTCGCGGGGCGGGGTGGCCGGGCTGGCGAGGGAGCCGGGGGCGGGGGATCCTGCCGAGCAGGGAATCGCGCTCGTGACGATGTTGCCTCTGAGACCTTGACGAGCTCCCGGGCAACGGAGTTCCATCATTTCGCGAACCTTCGTAGGGAAGCAGCGCGCGACGTACCGGTGCCTCGTCCTTGCCAGCAGTGAAGCCTTCGGCTACACTGCTAGTTTGCGCTGTCTTTCTCGTTGCATCGGGCTCGTCGGTAACACGTTCGACATCGGGATCCGGCCCCTTCGGGTGATCGGGTTCGCGCCGCGGGGCGGTCCGCGGTCCTCTGGCCACTGGCCGAGCACCTGCCGCCTCAGCGGGTTCGGGGTGACGCGAGAGCGGCGTGGTCGTGCCTCGTCAGTGAGCACGGCGGCCCGGCTGTCCGCATCGAGACCCGAACGAGACTTCTCGCCCTTGCACCGACACGTCGATCTGAGATCGCCGCGCCGGCGGCGCGTGGACGCTCCCCGCGCCTGCCGATCAGACCCGCGGCGGCTTCGTCGCGCCCGGATCCGGCCCCGTGCGGTCGGAACGGGCCCCGCGTGGACGCCTGCCCCGCCCGTTCCGCACGGCTCGACCGCACGGCCGCGTCGGCGTCCGCCAGGGCGAGCGCCGTCCGGCGGATCACCGCACCGGCGAAGGAGTCCTCACCTCGGGATCCTCGCATTGCCGGGGTACCCCCCGCCGATGTTCCGCATAACCGTAGCGAGACACTGATCACCTGACCACCCCCAAACGGATCCTTGACATCCGCGACGCCAGCCCCACGATCAGGCCACCGGAAGGACCACCTTGGCCGCCTCGCGTTCCGCCCCCCGCATCTCGTTCGCAAAGATCATCGAGCCTCTCGAGGTCCCGGATCTTCTCGCCCTGCAGACGCAGTCCTTTGATTGGCTGATCGGTAACGACGTCTGGGCGGAGCGGGTCCAGGAGGCTATCGACGCCGGTAGGGACGACGTCCCCATCACCTCCGGGCTTGAGGAGGTCTTCGAGGAGATCTCCCCGATCGAGGACTTCTCCGGCTCGATGTCCCTGTCCTTCCGGGATCACAGGTTCGAGCCTCCCAAGTACTCCGTCGAGGAGTGCAAGGACAAGGACATGACCTTCTCGGCGCCGCTGTTCGTCACCGCCGAGTTCACCAACAACACCACCGGTGAGATCAAGAGCCAGACGGTGTTCATGGGCGACTTCCCGCTCATGACCCCGAAGGGCACGTTCGTCATCAACGGCACCGAGCGCGTGGTGGTCAGCCAGCTCGTCCGGTCCCCGGGTGTCTACTTCGAGAAGGCCATCGACAAGGCGTCCGACAAGGATCTGTTCTCCTGCAAGGTGATCCCCTCGCGAGGCGCCTGGCTCGAGTTCGAGATCGACAAGCGCGACACCGTCGGCGTGCGCATCGACCGCAAGCGCCGCCAGTCGGTCACCGTGCTGCTCAAGGCGCTCGGCTGGGACGAGGCCCGCATCCTGGAGCGGTTCGGCGACTTCCCGTCGATGCGGGTCACCCTGGAGAAGGACCACACCTCCAGCCAGGACGACGCCCTGCTCGACATCTACCGCAAGCTCCGCCCCGGCGAGCCGCCGACGCGGGAGTCGGCGCAGACCCTGCTGGAGAACCTCTTCTTCAACCCGAAGCGCTACGACCTGGCGAAGGTCGGCCGCTACAAGGTGAACAAGAAGCTGACTCTCGAGGTCGCGCACGACGTCGGCGTCCTCACCGAGGACGACGTGGTCCGGACGATCGAGTACATCGTCAAGCTGCACGCCGGCCAGGACCAGGACAACTACGAGGTCGACGACATCGACCACTTCGGCAACCGGCGGCTGCGCACCGTCGGCGAGCTCATCCAGAACCAGGTCCGCCTCGGCCTGGCCCGGATGGAGCGCGTCGTCCGCGAGCGCATGACCACGCAGGACGTCGAGGCGATCACGCCGCAGACCCTGATCAACATCCGGCCGGTCGTCGCCTCCATCAAGGAGTTCTTCGGCACCAGCCAGCTCTCCCAGTTCATGGACCAGACCAACCCGCTGGCGGGTCTGACCCACAAGCGCCGCCTGTCGGCGCTGGGCCCCGGCGGTCTGTCCCGGGAGCGGGCCGGCTTCGAGGTCCGCGACGTGCACCCCAGCCACTACGGCCGGATGTGCCCGATCGAGACGCCGGAAGGCCCGAACATCGGCCTGATCGGCTCGCTGTCGACGTTCGCGCGGGTCAACCCGTTCGGCTTCGTCGAGACCCCGTACCGCAAGGTGGAGAACGGCCGGGTCACCGGCCAGATCGACTACCTGACCGCGGACGAGGAGGACCGGCACGTCAAGGCGCAGGCGAACACCCCGCTGAACGCGGACGGCACGTTCGCCGAGGACCGCGTCCTGGTCCGACGCAAGGGCGGTGAGGTCGAGTTCATCCCGCCGGACGAGGTCGACTACATGGACGTCTCGCCGCGGCAGATGGTGTCCGTGGCGACGGCCATGATCCCGTTCCTCGAGCACGACGACGCCAACCGGGCCCTGATGGGCTCGAACATGCAGCGGCAGTCGGTTCCGCTGCTGCGTTCCGAGGCCCCGCTGGTCGGCACCGGCATGGAGGCCCGCGCGGCCAAGGACGCCGGCGACGTCGTCGTCTGCGCACAGGCCGGCGTGGTCGAGGACCTGTCGGCCGACTACATCACCGTCATGCACGACGACGGCACCCGGCGCACCTACCGGCTGGCGAAGTTCCGCCGGTCGAACCAGGGCACCTGCATCAACCAGAAGCCGATCGTGTTCGAGGGCGACAGGGTCGAGGCCGGCCAGGTCATCGCGGACGGCCCGTGCACCGACAACGGCGAGATGGCGCTGGGCAAGAACCTGCTCGTCGCCTTCATGCCGTGGGAGGGGCACAACTACGAGGACGCGATCATCCTCTCCCAGCGCCTCGTCCAGGACGACGTCCTCTCCTCGATCCACATCGAGGAGCACGAGGTCGACGCCCGGGACACCAAGCTGGGCCCGGAGGAGATCACCCGGGACATCCCGAACGTCGCCGAGGAGGTCCTGGCGGACCTCGACGAGCGCGGCATCATCCGGATCGGCGCCGAGGTGTCGCCCGGTGACGTGCTGGTCGGCAAGGTCACCCCGAAGGGCGAGACCGAGCTGACTCCGGAGGAGCGCCTGCTCCGCGCGATCTTCGGCGAGAAGGCCCGGGAGGTCCGCGACACCTCGCTGAAGGTGCCGCACGGCGAGTCCGGCAAGGTCATCGGTGTCCGGGTGTTCTCCCGCGAGGACGGCGACGAGCTGCCTCCGGGCGTGAACGAGCTGGTCCGCGTCTACGTGGCCCAGAAGCGGAAGATCACCGACGGTGACAAGCTCGCCGGCCGGCACGGCAACAAGGGCGTCATCGCCAAGATCCTGCCGGTCGAGGACATGCCCTTCCTCCCCGACGGCACCGCGGTGGACGTCGTCCTGAACCCGCACGGTGTGCCGCGCCGGATGAACATCGGCCAGATCCTGGAGACCCACCTCGGGTGGGTCGCCAAGACCGGCTGGCAGGTCGACTCGGGCGACGAGGGCTGGAAGGAGCGCCTGCGCGGTATCGGCGCCGACGCCGCCCCGCCCGGGACGAACGTGGCGACGCCGGTGTTCGACGGCGCCCGCGAGGAGGAGATCACCGGCCTGCTCGACGCCACCCTCCCCAACCGGGACGGTCAGCAGATGATCGGTTCCTCCGGCAAGGCCGAGCTGTACGACGGCCGGACCGGCGAGCCGTACCCGTACCCGGTGGCGGTCGGCTACATCTACATCCTCAAGCTCCTGCACCTGGTCGACGACAAGATCCACGCCCGGTCGACCGGGCCCTACTCGATGATCACGCAGCAGCCGCTCGGTGGTAAGGCGCAGTTCGGCGGCCAGCGGTTCGGCGAGATGGAGGTGTGGGCGCTGGAGGCGTACGGCGCCGCCTACGCCCTGCAGGAACTGCTGACGATCAAGTCCGACGACGTCGTGGGCCGTGTGAAGGTCTACGAGGCCATCGTCAAGGGCGAGAACATCCCGGAACCCGGTATCCCGGAGTCGTTCAAGGTCCTCATCAAGGAGATGCAGTCGCTGTGCCTCAACGTCGAGGTGTTGTCCAGCGACGGCGTCTCGATCGAGATGCGGGACACCGACGAGGACGTCTTCCGCGCGGCGGAGGAGCTCGGTATCGATCTGTCGCGGCGTGAGCCGAGCAGCGTCGAAGAGGTCTGACGTGACGGGGGGCCTGGCCCTGCCAGGCCCCCGACCCCGTCCACTCGTGCCATCCGGCCCGGCGCCCACCGGCGCCGACCGGGGGCCCCGGCAGCGTCCCGACTGAGAAAGAGAGAGCAGGCGACAGTCTTGCTGGACGTCAACTTCTTCGACGAGCTGCGCATCGGCCTGGCCACCGCGGACGACATCCGCCAGTGGTCGTTCGGTGAGGTCAAGAAGCCGGAGACGATCAACTACCGCACCCTCAAGCCGGAGAAGGACGGACTCTTCTGCGAGAAGATCTTCGGTCCCACCCGGGACTGGGAGTGCTACTGCGGGAAGTACAAGCGGGTCCGGTTCAAGGGCATCATCTGTGAGCGCTGTGGCGTCGAGGTCACGCGCGCCAAGGTGCGCCGCGAGCGGATGGGCCACATCGAGCTCGCCGCTCCCGTCACCCACATCTGGTACTTCAAGGGTGTTCCGAGCCGTCTCGGCTACCTGCTCGACCTCGCGCCGAAGGACCTCGAGAAGGTCATCTACTTCGCCGCGTACATGATCACCAAGGTCGACATCGACTCCCGGCACCGCGATCTGCCGACGCTCGAGGCCCGGATCGGGGTCGAGAAGCAGCAGCTCGAGGACAAGAAGAACGCCGATGTCGAGACCCGCCAGCGCAAGCTGGAGGAGGACCTCGCGCAGCTCGAGGCCGAAGGGGCCAAGGGCGACGCCCGCCGCAAGGTGCGTGAGTCGGCGGAGCGCGAGATGCGCCAGATCCGCGACCGCTCCCAGCGCAAGATCGACGACCTCGAGCGGGTCTTCGACCGCTTCAAGGGCATGAAGGTCCAGGACCTGGAGCCAGACGAGCTGCTCTTCCGCGAGCTGCGCGACCGGTTCGGCCAGTACTTCGAGGGCGGCATGGGAGCCGAGGCGCTGCAGCGCCGGCTCGCCGACTTCGACCTGGCCGCCGAGGCGGAGTCGCTGCGGGAGACCATCCGCAGCGGCAAGGGGCAGAAGAAGGCCCGTGCGCTCAAGCGGCTCAAGGTCGTCTCGGCGTTCCTGAACACCCGCAACTCCCCGATGGGGATGGTGCTCGACTGCGTCCCGGTCATCCCGCCGGACCTGCGCCCGATGGTGCAGCTCGACGGTGGCCGCTTCGCGACGTCCGACCTGAACGACCTGTACCGCCGGGTGATCAACCGGAACAACCGGCTGAAGCGGCTGCTCGACCTCGGCGCGCCCGAGATCATCGTCAACAACGAGAAGCGGATGCTGCAGGAGGCCGTCGACGCGCTGTTCGACAACGGCCGCCGCGGCCGGCCCGTCACCGGGCCCGGCAACCGCCCGCTCAAGTCGCTGTCCGACATGCTCAAGGGCAAGCAGGGCCGGTTCCGCCAGAACCTGCTCGGCAAGCGCGTCGACTACTCCGGCCGTTCGGTCATCGTCGTCGGCCCGCAGCTCAAGCTGCATCAGTGCGGGCTGCCGAAGCAGATGGCGCTGGAGCTGTTCAAGCCGTTCGTGATGAAGCGGCTGGTCGACCTCAACCACGCGCAGAACATCAAGTCGGCCAAGCGCATGGTCGAGCGGGCCCGCCCCGTCGTGTGGGACGTGCTCGAGGAGGTCATCACCGAGCACCCCGTGCTGCTCAACCGGGCGCCGACCCTGCACCGCCTCGGCATCCAGGCGTTCGAGCCGCAGCTGGTCGAGGGCAAGGCCATCCAGATCCACCCGCTGGTCTGCACCGCCTTCAACGCCGACTTCGACGGTGACCAGATGGCCGTGCACCTTCCGCTGTCCGCGGAGGCGCAGGCCGAGGCCCGGATCCTGATGCTGTCGAGCAACAACATCCTCTCGCCGGCGTCGGGGCGTCCGCTGGCCATGCCGAGCCTCGACATGGTGACCGGGGTGTTCCACCTGTCCCGGATCACCGATGACGAGCTCGGCCAGGGCCGCTACTTCTCCAGCGTGGCCGAGGCGCAGATGGCCTTCGACGCGCGTGAGATCGGGCTGCAGGCCCTGATCAAGGTCCGGCTGCGGGAGAGCACGCCGCCGACCGAGTGGACGCCGCCCGCCGACTGGCTGCCGGGGGACCCGTTCACCCTGGAGACCACGTTCGGGCGCTGCCTGCTCAACGAGGCGCTGCCGGAGGGCTACCCCTTCATCAACGCCCAGCTGAACAAGAAGGCCCAGGCGGCGATCGTCAACGACCTCGCCGAGCGGTACCCGAAGATCCAGGTCGCGGCGACGCTGGACGCCCTCAAGAGCGCCGGTTTCTACTGGGCCACCCGGTCCGGTGTGACGGTCGCGATCGAGGACGTCGTGGCACCGCCGAACAAGGCCCAGATCCTCGACGAGTACGAGCAGCGGGCCGAGCGGGTCGAGAAGCAGTTCGGCCGCGGTTTCCTCTCCGACGAGGAGCGCCGCAGCGAACTGGTGCAGATCTGGACCGAGGCGACGAACAAGATCGCCGAGGCCATGGAGGCGAACTTCCCGGAGACCAACCCGGTCTACACACTGGTCAACTCCGGGGCCGCCGGAAACATGATGCAGATCCGGCAGCTCGCCGGCATGCGTGGACTGGTCTCCAACCCCAAGGGCGAGATCATCCCGCGGCCGATCAAGGCGAACTTCCGTGAGGGCCTCACCGTCGTCGAGTACTTCATCTCCACGCACGGTGCCCGTAAGGGGCTCGCCGACACCGCCCTGCGGACCGCCGACTCGGGTTACCTGACCCGTCGTCTGGTGGACGTCAGCCAGGACGTCATCGTCCGCGAGGAGGACTGCGGAACCGAGCGCGGCATCCTCACCCGGATCGCCCGCAAGGGGCCGGACGGGGTGCTGGTGCGGGACCGCTACGCGGAGACCTCCGCGTACGCCCGCTCGCTCGCCTCCGACGCCGTCGACGCCCAGGGCGAGGTCGTCGTCCCGGGCGGCGCCGATGCGGGCGACGTGGTCATCGGCCAGATCATCGAGGCCGGGATCGAGTCGGTGCGGGTGCGCTCGGCGCTCACCTGCGAGTCGCGGATGGGTGTCTGCGCGCAGTGCTACGGCCGTTCGCTGGCCACCGGCAAGCTGGTGGACGTCGGTGAGGCCGTCGGCATCGTCGCCGCGCAGTCGATCGGTGAGCCGGGTACGCAGCTGACGATGCGTACCTTCCACAGCGGTGGTGTCGCCGGTGACGACATCACCCAGGGTCTGCCCCGTGTCGTCGAGCTTTTCGAGGCCCGTAGCCCGAAGGGCAAGGCCCCGATCAGCGAGGTGGTCGGCCGGGTCAAGATCGAGGAGACGGAGAAGACCTTCAAGGTCGTCATCGTCCCCGACGACGGCAGCGAGGAGATCGCCTACCCGGTGTCCCGCCGCTCCCGGCTGCGGGTCCGCGAGGGCGAGCGGGTCGACGTCGGCGCCCAGCTGATCGACGGCGCGGTCGACCCGCACGAGGTGCTGCGCATCCTCGGCCCGCGCCAGGTGCAGCTGCACCTGGTCGACCAGGTGCAGGAGGTGTACCGGTCGCAGGGTGTGTCGATCCACGACAAGCACATCGAGATCATCATCCGCCAGATGCTCAAGCGGGTGAACGTGCTGGAGTCGGGGGAGACCGCGCTGCTGCCCGGCGAGCTCGTCGAGCGCGCCCGGTTCGAGGCCGAGAACCGCCGCGTGGTGGAGACCGGCGGCCAGCCGGCCTCGGCCCGCCCGGTGCTCATGGGCATCACCAAGGCCTCGCTGGCCACCGAGTCGTGGCTGTCGGCGGCGTCCTTCCAGGAGACGACCAGGGTGCTCACCGACGCGGCTATCAACGCCCGCTCGGACTCGCTGGTCGGTCTCAAGGAGAACGTCATCATCGGCAAGCTCATCCCGGCCGGTACCGGCATCTCCCGGTACCGCAACATCCGGGTGGAGCCGACCGACGAGGCACGGGCGGCGATGTACTCGGTCAGTGGCTACGAGGACGGCGGCTCGGTCGAGTACGGCGCGTTCGGTACCGGCTCCGGCCAGGCCGTTCCGCTGGACGAGTTCGACTACCGCAGCTCGGGCGACTACCGCTGACCCGGCCGCGCCGGGTGGGTCGACCGACCCACCCGGCGCGACAGTCCTGGTTGGTCTGATCTCGCCACGGCCCGGTGTGTCCGCCGCATGCGGACACACCGGGCCGTTCGCGTTGCCGGGAAGGGGGAGTGATCGGCCGGTGGGATCACAGTAGGATCACAGTAGGATTGATCCATGACTCTGGCGGTGATGACGGTGGGCAGGCTCCCGCCAGGCGGCTCCGGTTTGCCGGCGAAGCGCAAGGTGTCGATCACGCTGGACGCCGACCTGGTCGCCGAGCTGGAAGCCGCGGGGGAGAACCTCTCCGCCCAGGTGAACCTCGCCCTGCGCGGCGAGCTCGACCGTCGCCGGCGTCAGCGGGCCCTCGAGGCGCTCGTCGACCGTCTCGACGCCGAGGCTCCCGGGCGCGACCCGGCCGCGGACGAGGAGGAGACCGAGCGGTACATGCGCCTGCTCGGCGGGCCTTCGGCGTGAGGCTCGTGCTGGACGCGGAGGCGGTCAACGCACTGCTCCACCGTGACCATCACAGCCGTGGCCAGGTTCGTAACTCGATGCGGGCCGCCATCCGGCTGCAGCGCGACGTCGTGGTGCCCACCATCGTGCTGGCCGAGCTCTACCGCGGCGCGGGCCGCGGCGCCGCCGTGGACGCCCTGCTGGCCCGGGATGCCGACGCGCTGAGCCTGCGGGACACCGACCGGTCGATGGCCCGGCTTGCCGGCGCGGTGCTCGCCCAGGCCGGCCTCGGCTCCCGGTATCTCGCCGACGCCCACGCGGTGGCCGTGGCGGTGGAGGGCGGCGGCGGGGTGATCCTCACCGGCGACCCGGCCGATCTGGCCCGGCTCGCGGGTCCCTATCCGACCGTCGCCGTCGAGCCTCTCGCCAGCCCCGGTGGCCGAGACAGGTCCTGACCGTGCCGGTCAGCCCGCGATCGGGCGTCGCGCAGCCCGGGATCGGGCGCCGCGCCCCTGGGGCGGGTGGCAGGAGGGGTGGCGATGGTCCTTCAGATGGCCTCTGGAGGCCCCGAGACGCCAGACCCTGTTCCGCCGGACGGTGACCGGGTGCCCGGTCCGTACGCCGCCTCGTGGAGCTCGCCGTAGACCCTCACCAGGTCGGGGAGCTGATAGTGGGCGTTGAGGCCGCTGGGGTTGGGTAGCAGCCAGACGCCGGCCGGTCCGAGGCGCTCCGGCTGTCGGCCCACCTTCGCCGTCCTGCGACCGAAGCCGATCCGGTAGGCGGCGAGGCCCAGGAACGCGACCCAGTCGGGCCGGATCCGCTCGACCAGCGCGGTGAGCACCGGGACGCCCGCGCGCACCTCGTCGTCGTCGATCTCGTCCGCCCGCGCGGTGGCCCGGCGCACCAGGTTGGTGATCCCGATGCCGCGGGCCCGCAGCTCGTCGGTCTCCGAGGGGTGCAGCCGGCGGGAGGTGAACCCGGCCAGGTGCAGGACCGGCCAGAGACGGTTGCTCGGTGTCCCGAAGTGGAATCCGGTCGCCCCGGACTCCAGGGACGGGTTGATACCACACAGCAGCAGCCGGGTCTCGGACCCGACCAGATCGGGGACGGTCGTGCCGTAGGCGGCCAGCAGTTCCGCGCGGCCGGGCCGGGTCGGGCGGCCGCGTCCATCGCGAAGGTCGGAGCCGGCCCGGGTCGCGACCGCCGGCCGGGCAGTCGCCGGCGGGGACGGCCGCAGGGAACTGGACACGGACACATT
The DNA here is from genome assembly GCF_000374165.1 of Parafrankia elaeagni. Lineage (GTDB taxonomy): Bacteria > Actinomycetota > Actinomycetes > Frankiales > Frankiaceae > Parafrankia > Parafrankia elaeagni. The sequence continues at coordinate 59,224 of NZ_KB893739.1, read as the reverse complement.
CTTCTCCATCATCGGTACCGGGCTCGACGGGACCCTCGAAACCCGCTGCACCCGGGCGTACGTGGCTGCCGGGGCGGTTCGCGGGCGTTCGGCGCGAAGGGCGTCCGGTGCTACCAGCCGGCGTCGCTCATGGGCAGCACGGCGGAAACACGCCGGCAGCACGCCTGCGGCACGCCGAGTGGGCGCCGGTCGCGCAGCTCGGTGGGAAGGCGCAGGCAGGCCGTCTGTTGCCGAGCGCGGGGTGTCGTGGTCGTCGGGTGATACCCCGTTCGACACTTGACGCGGGCGTGGAGTAATGTTGGCACCTGTGGCTGGAGCCCACGTGGCTCTGGCGTGTGTCCTGCGCCTAGATGTGGCGCCGTGGCGCCGGGAGTCGGCCTTTCAGGTCAGGCACCCAGGCTGCCGTCGGTGACTGTCAGGTTCGAGCCGGCTGATGGTCGGGTGGGCGCGCTCCTTACCGGGACGGTTCGGATCTTTCGAGCAGTCCTGAAGGGCGCGACACGCCCGACCGCGTGGGTCGGAAGGGAGCGCTCCGGCGCCCGTTCCGTGCCGACCGGTGGGGCCGCACCGCGACACAGCAGGCAGACAGGCCGGCCATCCGGGATGGCTGCCGAGGAGTACGACGAGGCACGAAGGAACGGGAGCGGCGTTGCCCACGATCCAGCAGTTGGTCCGCAAGGGCCGGCAGGACAAGGTCGAGAAGACCAAGACCCCGGCACTCAAGGGGAGCCCGCAGCGTCGTGGCGTGTGCACCCGCGTCTACACGACCACGCCCAAGAAGCCGAACTCGGCGCTGCGCAAGGTCGCCCGCGTCCGGCTCAACAGCGGGATCGAGGTCACCGCCTACATCCCGGGCGTTGGCCACAACCTGCAGGAGCACTCGATCGTGCTGGTGCGTGGCGGCCGAGTGAAGGACCTCCCGGGCGTCCGCTACAAGATCGTCCGGGGCGCCCTCGACACGCAGGGCGTCCGTAACCGGAAGCAGGCTCGCAGCCGCTACGGCGCGAAGAAGGAGAAGGGCTGATGCCGCGCAAGGGGCCAGCACCCAAGCACGCCGTCGTCGTCGACCCGGTCTACGGCTCGCCGCTGGTGACCGCTCTGGTCAACAAGGTGCTGCTGAGCGGCAAGAAGTCGGTGGCGGAGCGCATCGTGTACGGCGCGCTCGAGGGCGCCAAGAACAAGACCGGCAACGACCCGGTCGTCACGCTCAAGCGTGCGTTGGACAACGTCAAGCCGACCCTCGAGGTGCGTCCCCGCCGTGTCGGTGGTGCCACCTACCAGGTGCCGGTCGAGGTCCGCGCGGGCCGCAGCACGACGCTGGCGCTGCGCTGGATCGTCGGGTACTCCCGCGGTCGTCGTGAGAAGACGATGACGGAGCGCCTGATGAACGAGCTGATCGATGCGAGCAACGGCCTCGGCGCGAGCGTGAAGCGCCGGGAGGACACCCACAAGATGGCGGAGTCCAACAAGGCCTTCGCCCACTACCGCTGGTAACTCATCATGGCTGCTGACGTACGTTCCGCCCTGGCCTCGACCCGCAACATCGGGATCATGGCCCACATCGACGCGGGCAAGACCACCACCACCGAGCGCATCCTCTTCTACACCGGTGTGAACTACAAGATCGGTGAAGTCCACGAGGGCGGCGCCACGATGGACTGGATGGAGCAGGAGCAGGAGCGGGGGATCACCATCACCTCCGCCGCCACCACCTGTTCCTGGCGCGATCACACCATCAACATCATCGACACTCCGGGCCACGTCGACTTCACCGTCGAGGTGGAGCGCTCGCTGCGCGTCCTCGACGGCGCGGTCGCGGTGTTCGACGCCGTCGCCGGTGTCGAGCCGCAGAGCGAGACGGTGTGGAAGCAGGCCGACCGCTACGACGTCCCGCGGATCGCGTTCGTCAACAAGATGGACCGGGTCGGCGCCGAGTTCCACCGCTGCGTCGACATGATGGTCGACCGGCTGGACGCGACGCCCGCCGTCATCCAGCTCCCCTGGGGTGTCGAGGCCGACTTCCGTGGCGTGATCGATCTGATCCGCATGAAGGGCCTGCTCTGGCACACCGAGGACAAGGGCGCCTCCTACGAGACGGTCGACATCCCTGAGGACCACGCCGAGGCCGCGCAGGAATGGCGGGAGAAGCTGGTCGAGACCGTCGCCGAGAACGACGACGACCTCATGGAGCTGTACCTGGAGGGCGTGGAGCCCACCGAGGAGCAGCTCATGGCGGCGCTGCGGCGGGCCACGGTGGCCAGCAAGGTCAACCCGGTGCTCTGCGGCTCGGCTTTCAAGAACAAGGGCGTCCAGCCCATGCTCGACGCGGTGGTCGACTTCCTCCCCTCGCCGACCGACATCGGCGCGGTCACCGGCCACGCGGTCGGCAACGAGGAGACCGAGGTCATCCGCGAGGCTGAGGAGGACGCGCCGTTCTCCGCACTGGCCTTCAAGATCATGTCGGACCCGTACGTCGGCAAGCTGACCTACATCCGGGTGTACTCCGGCAAGATCACAAGCGGTACCGCGGTGCTCAACTCCACCAAGGACCGCAAGGAGCGGATCGGCCGCATCCTGCAGATGCACGCCAACCACCGGGAGGACCGGGAAGGCGTGGGAGCGGGCCAGATCGTCGCCGTGGTGGGTCTGAAGAACACCACGACCGGTGACACGCTCTGCGACCCGGCCTCGCCGGTCATCCTCGAGTCGATGATCTTCCCCGCTCCGGTGATCGACGTCGCCATCGAGCCGAAGACCAAGGCTGACCAGCAGAAGCTGGGCACCGCGATCCAGCGGCTCACCGAAGAGGACCCGACCTTCCAGGTCCGCACCGACGAGGAGACCGGTCAGACGGTCATCGCCGGTATGGGTGAGCTGCACCTCGAGGTCTTCGTCGACCGGATGCGCCGTGAGTACGGCGTCGAGGCGAACGTCGGCAAGCCGCAGGTGGCCTACCGCGAGACCATCCGCCGCAAGGTGGAGAAGGTCGACTACACCCACAAGAAGCAGACGGGTGGCTCCGGCCAGTACGCTCGCGTGATCATCGACCTCGAGCCCTCCGGCGGCGACGGCGGCGGCTACGAGTTCCAGAACAAGGTCACGGGCGGGCGCATCCCCAAGGAGTTCATCCCCTCGGTGGACGCCGGCTGCCAGGAGGCCATGGAGTTCGGTGTCCTGGCCGGGTACCAGCTGGTGGACGTCAAGGTCACCCTGCGGGACGGCCAGTTCCACGACGTGGACTCCTCCGAGCTCGCCTTCAAGATCGCCGGTTCGATGGCGTTCAAGGAGGCCGCGCGGAAGGCCGACCCGGTCATTCTCGAGCCGTTGATGTCGGTCGAGGTCACGACGCCCGAGGACCACATGGGTGACGTGATCGGCGACCTGAACTCGCGTCGCGGGCAGATCCAGGCGATGGACGAACGGGGCGGTTCCCGCATCATCAGGGCCCTGGTGCCGCTGTCGGAGATGTTCGGGTACGTCGGTGACCTGCGGTCGAAGACCTCCGGTCGGGCGAGTTACTCGATGCAGTTCGACTCCTACGCCGAGGTTCCGCAGAACGTCGCCAAGGAGATCATCGCGAAGGCGCGAGGCGAGTAGTCAGGTCTCCCAGCGGGCCGGGGTGCCGGCACCACTGACGACAGCGCCGGCCCAGTGACCACGACACAAGCACGACACCACCCGTCCTTGGAGGGACACCAGTGGCGAAGCAGAAGTTCGAGCGGACCAAGCCGCACGTCAACATCGGCACCATCGGTCACATCGACCATGGCAAGACGACGCTGACGGCAGCCATCACCAAGGTTCTGCACGACGCGCACCCGGACCTCAACCCCTTCACGCCGTTCGACCAGATCGACAAGGCGCCGGAGGAGAAGGCCCGCGGTATCACGATCTCGATCGCGCACGTCGAGTACCAGACCGACGCCCGGCACTACGCCCACGTCGACTGCCCCGGCCACGCGGACTACATCAAGAACATGATCACCGGTGCCGCGCAGATGGACGGCGCGATCCTGGTGGTCTCGGCGACCGACGGCCCGATGCCGCAGACGAAGGAGCACGTGCTCCTCGCCCGCCAGGTCGGCGTGCCCTACATCGTCGTCGCGCTCAACAAGGCCGACATGGTCGACGACGAGGAGATCCTCGAGCTCGTCGAGCTCGAGGTCCGGGAGCTCCTGAACACCTACGAGTTCCCCGGCGACGACGTCCCCGTGATCCGCGTCTCCGCGCTGAAGGCGCTGGAGGGCGACAAGGAGTGGGGCGCGAAGCTCCTCGAGCTCATGGCCGCGGTCGACGCGTCCATCCCCGAGCCCGAGCGTGACATCGACCGGCCGTTCCTCATGCCGATCGAGGACGTCTTCACGATCACTGGTCGTGGCACCGTCGTCACCGGTCGTATCGAGCGTGGAATCGTCAAGGTCAACGAGACCGTCGAGATCGTCGGCATCAAGCCGGAGACCACGACGACGACCGTGACCGGCGTCGAGATGTTCCGCAAGCTGCTCGACGAGGGCCAGGCCGGTGACAACGTCGGTCTGCTCCTGCGTGGCATCAAGCGCGAGGACGTCGAGCGCGGCCAGGTCATCGTGAAGCCGAAGTCGATCACCCCGCACACGGTGTTCGAGGCGCGCGTCTACATCCTCAACAAGGACGAGGGTGGCCGGCACACGCCGTTCTTCAAGAACTACCGGCCGCAGTTCTACTTCCGCACCACCGACGTGACCGGCGTCGTGACCCTCCCCGAGGGCACCGAGATGGTCATGCCGGGCGACAACACCGAGATGACGGTCGAGCTGATCCAGCCGATCGCCATGGAGGAGGGCCTGCGGTTCGCCATCCGTGAGGGTGGCCGGACCGTCGGTGCGGGCCAGGTTCTCAAGGTCATCAAGTAGTAGCCGCGGGCGGCGGGTGCCTCACAGGGCCCGCCGCCCGCTGTTGCTGCCCGGCGGCACGCCGGGGCGCCTGGTGCGTCCCGGCCGGCGTGCGACCGGGAGTGGAGCAGGTAGCTGCCCGGGGGCTCGCGATGTGCGTGCCGACGGGCGTCAGACAAGGCGGTACACCCGGCACGAACCCGGCCCCGCCGGGTCGCCCGTCCTCATGGCGGCGACCCGCGCCGCGGAGCTTGGAGAGGTCGACGGGGACCCGGTAGTAATACCGGCCGGACGAGACAGACAGGACAGGCGAAGCCCACCATGGCGGCACAGAAGATCCGCATCCGGCTCAAGGCCTATGACCACGAGGTCATCGACAGCTCGGCGCGGAAGATCGTCGAGACCGTGACGCGTACCGGTGCGCAGGTCGCGGGTCCGGTGCCGCTGCCGACGGAGAAGAACGTCTACTGCGTCATCCGGTCGCCGCACAAGTACAAGGACAGCCGCGAGCACTTCGAGATGCGGACGCACAAGCGGCTGATCGACATTCTTGACCCGACGCCGAAGACGGTCGACTCGCTGATGCGCCTCGACCTGCCCGCCGGCGTGGACATCGAGATCAAGCTGTAAGAGGGGCCGGCGCCAGTCATGCTCAACCGCAACTACAGAGGGCTCCTGGGCACCAAGCTCGGGATGACCCAGGTATGGGACGCGAACAACCGCGTCGTGCCGGTCACCGTCATTCAGGCCGGCCCCAACGTCGTGACCCAGGTCAAGACACCCGACTCCGACGGCTATTCGGCCGTCCAGCTCGGCTACGGCGAGATCGACCCGCGGCGGATCAACAAGCCGCTGCGTGGCCACTTCGAGACCTCGGGTGTCACTCCCCGGCGGCATCTGGTGGAGCTGCGTACCGCCGACGCCGGTAACTACCGCCCCGGCCAGCAGTTGACCGGTGAGGTGTTCGACGCCGGCCAGGTGGTCGACGTCACCGGTACCTCCAAGGGCAAGGGCTTCGCCGGCGTCATGAAGCGGCACGGCTTCAAGGGCCTGGGCGCCGGTCACGGCGTCGAGCGCAAGCACCGCTCCCCGGGTTCCGTCGGCGGCTGCGCCACTCCGGGACGGGTCTTCAAGGGCCTGCGGATGGCCGGCCGGATGGGGCACGACCGCGTGACCGTGGCCGGGCTGACCATCCACGCCGTCGACACCGAGCGCGGCTTCCTGCTGATCAAGGGCGCGATTCCCGGCCCCGACGGCGGTCTGGTCTTCGTTCGCAGCGCGGCCAAGCGCCCCGCTCCGGAGCCGGCCGCTCCGGTCGCGGCCACCGCGGCCGCCGGCACCGGTGAGGAGGCCTCGGCATGAGCCCGACGGCATCGATGACGAAGGAAGCCCCCGCCGAGGCGGATGCGCCCACGGACCGCACGGTCCCGGTGCACGCCCCCGCGGGCGGCGACGCAGGCAGCGTCGAGCTGCCCGGCGCGGTGTTCGACGTGCCGGTGAACGTGCCGCTGATCCACCAGGTGGTCGTGGCGCAGCTCGCCGCGGCCCGGCAGGGCACGCACTCGACGAAGACCCGTGGCGAGGTCCGCGGCGGTGGGCGCAAGCCCTACCGCCAGAAGGGCACCGGCCGGGCTCGGCAGGGCTCGCTGCGCGCGCCGCAGTTCACCGGCGGTGGCATCGTCCACGGCCCGACGCCGCGCAACTACGACCAGCGGACACCCAAGAAGATGAAGGCCGCCGCGCTGCGCGGGGCCCTGTCGGACCGGGCCCGCAACAACCGGGTGCACGTGGTCTCGTCGCTGGTCGCCGGGGACGCCCCGTCGACGAAGTCGGCGGTGGCCGCGCTGACCAGCCTGGTCGACGCGCGCCGTGTCCTGGTCGTGGCCTCCCGCTCGGACGAGCTGACCTGGCTCAGCCTGCGCAACGTGGCCGAGGTCCACCTGCTCGACCCGGGCCAGCTCAACACCTATGACGTGCTGGTGAGTGACGACGTGGTCTTCACCGAGGGCGCGCTCACCGCGTTCCTCGGCCGCGGCTCACGTCCGGCGGCCTCGGCTGGCACCTCGGCCAGCGAGGAGGAGGACAAGTGATCCCCGACCCGCGAGACATCATTCTCCGGCCGGTCGTCTCCGAGAAGAGCTACGGCCTGCTCGACGAGAACGTCTACACGTTCATCGTTCGCCCCGACGCGAACAAGACCCAGATCAAGCTCGCCGTGCAGAAGATCTTCAACGTGCGGGTCACCCGGGTCAACACGATCAACCGGGCGGGCAAGCGCAAGCGGACCAAGCACGGCTGGGGACACCGCTCGGCCACCAAGCGGGCGCTCGTCAGCCTCGCGCCCGGTGACAGCATTGAGATCTTCGGAGGCCCCGGTGCCTGACACCCGCGTGGGGCGTACCCGGGTGCCGCTCGGCCCGGCGTCGGATCGGAAGTAGAACATGGGTATTCGCAGGTACAAGCCGACGACGCCGGGGCGTCGTGGGTCGAGCGTCGCGGACTTCGTCGAGATCACCCGTGATCACCCGGAGAAGTCGCTCGTCCGCCCGCTGCACTCCAAGGGCGGCCGCAACGTCCACGGGCGGATCACGACCCGGCACCAGGGCGGCGGTCACAAGCGCGCCTACCGGATCATCGACTTCCGGCGGGACAAGGACGGTGTGCCGGCCAAGGTCGCGCACATCGAGTACGACCCGAACCGCACCGCGCGGATCGCTCTGCTGCACTACCTCGACGGCGAGAAGCGCTACATCCTCGCCCCGGTGAAGCTGCGCCAGGGCGACATGGTCAGCTCGGGCGTCGGCGCGGACATCAAGCCGGGCAACGCCCTGCCGCTGCGCAACATCCCGACCGGCACCGTGGTCCATGCCATCGAGCTGCGTCCCGGCGGCGGCGCCAAGATCGCTCGCAGCGCCGGCACCAGTGTGCAGCTCGTCGCCAAGGACGGCCCGTACGCGCAGCTCCGGATGCCCTCCGGCGAGATCCGTAACGTCGACGTGCGCTGCCGCGCCACCGTCGGCGAGGTCGGCAACGCCGAGCAGAGCAACATCAACTGGGGCAAGGCCGGCCGGATGCGCTGGAAGGGCCGTCGTCCCACCGTCCGCGGTGTCGCGATGAACCCGGTCGACCACCCGCACGGTGGTGGTGAGGGCAAGACCTCCGGTGGCCGCCACCCGGTCAACCCGAAGGGCCGCCCCGAGGGCCGGACCCGGCGCACCAAGAAGTCGAGCGACGCGCTGATCGTCCGGCGTCGCAAGCAGAACAGGCGGCGGTAGCAATGGCTCTGTTCGCCCGGTCATCGGTCACCCTGACCCACCCCCACCACTGAGCAGGAAGGAGGAGACACAGCCATGCCACGCAGTCTTAAGAAGGGCCCGTTCGTCGACGACCACCTGCTCAAGAAGGTGGACGTTCAGAACGAGAAGGGCACCAAGCACGTCATCCGGACCTGGTCGCGTCGTTCGACCGTGATCCCCGACATGCTGGGTCACACCATCGCGGTGCACGACGGGCGCAAGCACGTCCCCGTGTTCATCACCGAGGGAATGGTCGGGCACAAGCTCGGCGAGTTCGCGCCCACGCGCACCTTCCGCGGGCACGTCAAGGAGGACCGGAGGTCACGCCGTGGCTGACGACCTCGTCGATGGCCTGACCCGCGCCGGCCTGCCCGGCGCCAGGGCGACCGCCCGGTACGTGCACACCTCCCCGACGAAGGCCCGCCGGGTCATCGACCTGGTCCGTGGCCGGGCTGCCGGCGAGGCGCTCGACATCCTGCGGTTCGCGCCGCAGGCGGCGAGCACGGATGTCTACAAGGTCGTGGCGAGCGCGGTGGCGAACGCCGAGAACAACCACGATCTCGACCCGGCGACGCTGTGGATCGCATCCGCCTTCGTCGACGAGGGACCCACGCTCAAGCGCATCCGGCCCCGCGCCCAGGGCCGGGCGTACCGGATCCGCAAGCGCACCAGCCACATCACGATCGTGGTGGAGAGCCGGGAACCGGTCGCGACGGGCGCCGGCGCCAGGACGACTAGGAGGGCCCGGTAGTGGGGCAGAAGGTAAACCCGCACGGGTTCCGACTTGGCATCACGTCGGAGTTCACCTCCCGTTGGTACGCCGACAAGCAGTACAAGGCGTACGTCGGTGAGGACGTCAAGATCCGCAAGATGATGTCCAAGGGCATGGAGCGGGCCGGCATCAGCAGGGTCGACATCGAGCGCACCCAGGGCCGGCTGCGGGTGGACATCCACACCGCCCGCCCGGGCATCGTGATCGGCCGGCGTGGCGCCGAGGCCGACCGCATCCGCGGTGACCTCGAGAAGCTCACCGGCAAGCAGGTGCAGCTCAACATCCTCGAGGTGAAGAACCCCGAGGTCGACGCGCAGCTTGTGGCACAGGGCGTCGCCGAGCAGCTCTCCAGCCGGGTCAGCTTTCGCCGCGCGATGCGCAAGGCCATGCAGTCGGCGATGAAGAGCGGCGCCAAGGGCATCCGGGTGCAGTGCTCGGGTCGCCTCGGCGGCGCCGAGATGAGCCGGTCCGAGTTCTACCGCGAGGGCCGGGTGCCGCTGCACACGCTGCGCGCGGACATCGACTACGGCTTTTACGAGGCCCGGACGAACTTCGGCCGTATCGGCGTGAAGGTCTGGATCTACAAGGGCGACATCGTCCAGAGCCGCGCGGAGCGGGAGGCCCAGGAGGCGCTCCTGCGCCAGCAGCGCCGGGAGCGGCCGCGACGCGGGCCGCGCTCGGGTTCCTCGGGCACCACGCAGGGCGGAACGGACGCGGGCCGCGCGGCGGCTCGTGCCGGCGACCGGCGCGGTCGCGGTGGTAGCGGTGGCGGCGGTGGCGGTGCGGAGAAGGCCGCGGCTGACAAGGCCACGGCCGAGACCACGCCGGCCAGCACTGCGCCGGCTGAGACCGCCGCGCCTGCCGCGCCCGAAGCGACGTCGGCCCCGGCGGTCACCGAGACCCAGGGCACGCCGGAGAAGGCGGAGGGTTAGGAAACATGCTTATTCCCCGGAAGGTCGCGCACCGCAAGCAGCACCACCCCAAGCGGGCGGGCGCTGCCAAGGGCGGCACCAGGATCGCCTTCGGCGAATACGCGATCCAGGCCCTGGAGCCGGCCTACGTGACGAACCGGCAGATCGAGTCGGCGCGTATCGCGATGACCCGGCACATCCGGCGTGGTGGAAAGGTCTGGATCAACATCTACCCGGACCGTCCGCTCACCAAGAAGCCCGCTGAGACCCGAATGGGTTCCGGTAAGGGCTCCCCGGAGTGGTGGGTGGCGAACGTGAAGCCCGGACGCATCATGTTCGAGCTCTCCGGCGTGGCCGAGCCCGTCGCCCGCGAGGCGATGCGCCGCGCCATCCACAAGCTGCCGATGAAGTGCCGTTTCGTGACCCGTGAGGGTGGTGCCTGATGGCTGTCACGACTGCGGACGACCTGCGCGCGCTGTCCAGCACCGAGCTGGTGGACAAGCTGCGGGAGGCCAAGGAGGAGCTGTTCAACCTCCGTTTCCAGGGCGCGACCGGGCAGCTGCGCAACAACCGGCGGCTGCGTGACGTCCGCCGGGACATCGCCCGGATCTACACGGTCATGCGCGAGCGCGAGCTCGGCCTGAGCGATGACCCGGCCGTCGCGGCGGATGCCGCCGGTTCGGACGCGTGAGTGCAGTGAGCGGAGACGAAGTGAGCGACACCAGCACGGACAGCACGACCACCACCGCTGCTGCGGACGCGTCCACCGAGCGTGGCTTCCGCAAGGTGCGGGAGGGACTGGTCATCAGCGAGAAGATGCAGAAGACGGTCGTCGTCGCGGTGGAGGACCGGGTCCAGCACCCGCTCTACGGCAAGACGATCCGCCGCACCAAGCGGGTCAAGGCGCACGACGAGAGCGGCAACGTGGGTGTCGGTGACCGCGTCCTGCTGATGGAGACCCGGCCGTTGTCGGCCACCAAGCGCTGGCGGGTCGTCCAGGTCCTCGAGAAGGCGAAGTAGGTCCTTCGGGACCTCGGGGGCTCGCGTGCTGCGCGGGCCCCCGGCCGGCCGGGCGCGGTGACCTCGCGGTCGTCACCGGTGGCAGGGGAGAGAGCCGGCCGGCGGCGGTCGGGCGGCAACGGGTGATCAGGAGCAGAAAGTGATTCAGCAGGAGTCGCGACTTCGGGTCGCCGACAACACCGGAGCCAGGGAAATTCTGTGCATCCGCGTGCTCGGCGGCTCTGGGCGTCGTTACGCGGGGATCGGCGACATCATCGTCGGAACGGTGAAGGACGCCCTGCCCGGCGCCGGCGTGAAGCGCGGCGACGTGGTCAAGGCGGTCGTGGTGCGCACCACCAAGGAGCGGCGGCGCCCGGACGGCTCCTACATCCGGTTCGACGAGAACGCGGCGGTCCTCATCCGCGATGGCGGAGACCCCCGCGGTACCCGCATCTTCGGCCCGGTCGGCCGTGAGCTGCGGGACAAGCGTTTCATGAAGATCATTTCGCTGGCGCCGGAGGTGCTGTAGACCGTGGCCGGTATGAAGATCAAGAAGGGCGACACGGTCCAGATCGTCACAGGTAAGGACCGGGGCCTGAAGGGCAAGGTCATCCGGGCCATCCCCGACCAGAACAAGGTCGTGGTCGAGGGCGCGAACCGGGTCACCCGGCACACCCGCGTCCAGCAGAGCCAGCGCGGCTCGCAGTCCGGCGGGATCGTCACCCAGGAGGCGCCGATCCACGTCAGCAACGTGATGATCGTCGATCCGTCTGACGGCCGGCCGACCCGCATCGGCTACCGCTTCAACGAGGACGGCACCAAGGTCCGGATCTCGCGCCGCACCGGTGCCGAGCTCTAGGCCCCCGGCGCAAGGCTAGGAAACGAGACAATGAGTGTGACCACGGAAGCCCGGCCGGTCCCTCGGCTGAAGCAGCGGTACCGCGCCGAGATCGCCCCGGCGTTGCGGGAGGAGTTCTCCTACAGCAACGTCATGCAGATCCCCGGCGTGGTGAAGGTCGTCGTCAACATGGGTGTCGGCGACGCCGCCCGGGACGCGAAGCTGATCGACGGCGCCACCCGCGACCTGGCGGCCATCACTGGCCAGAAGCCCGCGGTGCGTCGGGCCAAGAAGTCGATCGCCCAGTTCAAGCTGCGGGAGGGTCAGCCCATCGGGGCGAAGGTGACTCTGCGCGGCGACCGCATGTGGGAGTTCCTCGACCGGCTGGTCTCGATCGCGCTGCCCCGTATCCGCGATTTCCGCGGACTGTCGCCGAAGCAGTTCGACGGCGCGGGGAACTACACGTTCGGTGTGACCGAGCAGTCGATCTTCCATGAGATCGACATCGACAGGATCGACCGGGTCCGGGGCATGGACATCACGGTCGTCACGACCGCGACCAACGACGACGAGGGCCGGGCGCTGCTGAGGGCGCTGGGCTTCCCGTTCCGGGAGAGCTGAGAGATGGCGAAGAAGGCGCTGGTCGAAAAGGCCGCCCGTAAGCCGAAGTACGCCGTGCGCGGCTACACCCGCTGCCAGCGGTGTGGCCGTCCGCGCTCGGTGTACCGCGTGTTCGGACTGTGCCGGGTGTGCCTGCGGCAGATGGCCCACCGCGGCGAACTGCCTGGCGTGACAAAGAGCTCCTGGTAGTCCCGGAGCTCCTGGTAGTACCCACACGATCGCGGTAGGCCCGCGCGCCCCTGGGGCGCGAGGAGCGGGAACCGCCGTGAGAAAGGCGCCAAGCCATGACGATGACCGATCCGATCGCGGACATGCTCACCCGTGTCCGCAACGCCAACCGGGCTTATCACGACCGGGTGGTGATGCCGCACAGCAAGATCAAGACCCACATCGCCGAGATCCTCCAGCAGGAGGGCTACATCCTCGGCTGGCACGTCGAGGACCCCGCCGAAGGCGCGGTCGGCCGTTCGCTGATCGTCGACCTGAAGTACGGCCCGAACCGGGAGCGTTCCATCGCGGGCGTGAAGCGGATCAGCAAGCCCGGTCTGCGCGTCTACGCGAAGTCGACGGGTCTGCCGAAGGTTCTTGGCGGCCTGGGTGTCGCGATCATCTCCACCTCGTCGGGGCTGCTGACCGACAGGCAGGCCGGCAAGCGGGGCGTGGGCGGAGAAGTCCTCGCCTACGTCTGGTAAGGAAGGCGCAACGATGTCACGGATCGGGCGCCAGCCCATCAGTGTTCCCAGCGGCGTCGAGGTGAGCCTCGACGGCCTGACGGTGACGGTGAAGGGGCCCAAGGGCACTCTGAGCCACACTGTCGTGGAGCCGATCGAGGTCGCCCGCGAGGACGGTCAGATCGTCGTCAGCCGGCCGAACGACGAGCGGCGCAGCCGCTCGCTGCACGGCCTCACCCGCACCCTGGTCTCCAACATGGTCGTCGGGGTCACCAACGGATACTCGAAGACCCTGGAGATCGTCGGGGTCGGTTACCGTGTCCAGGCCCGGGGCTCGGACCTGGAGTTCGCACTCGGCTACAGCCACCCGGTCCCCGTGAAGGCCCCCGAGGGCATCCGGTTCGAGGTGCAGACCCCGACCCGCTTTGTCGTGCACGGCATCGACAAGCAGCAGGTCGGCGAGGTCGCAGCCAAGATCCGCGGACTGCGCAAGCCCGACCCGTACAAGGGCAAGGGTGTGCGCTACCAGGGCGAGGTCGTTCGCCGCAAGGTCGGGAAGACCGGGAAGTAGGTAGACAGACATGGCAGTGAGCCTCAGCGCCAGCGCGCGCCGGCGGACGGCCAAGCTCCGCCGCCACGTTCGCGTGCGCAAGAAGGTGGCGGGAACGCCGACCCGGCCGCGTCTCGTCGTCACCCGGTCCTCGCGGCACATCTATGCCCAGGTCATCGACGACGTCGCCGGCCACACCCTGGCCTCGGCGTCCACGCTGGAGGTCGACCTGCGTGCCTCCGACGGGGACAAGAGCGCCAAGGCCCGCGAGGTCGGCCGCATCGTCGCGGAGCGTGCCCGCGCCGCCGGTGTCGACGCCGTGGTCTTCGACCGTGGCGGTCGCACCTACCACGGCCGTATCGCCGCTCTGGCGGACGCGGCCCGCGAGGGCGGGCTGAACTTCTGATGACCACAGTTACTAGGGAGATGTTCTAGATGCCAGGCCAGCAGCGCCGCGGAGGCGGCTCCGGCGGTTCCGACCGCCGCGAGCGCCGCGACCGTTCGGGCGGTGGCCCGGCGCAGGAGAAGACCGCTTACGTCGAGCGGGTCGTCGCCATCAACCGGGTGGCGAAGGTCGTCAAGGGCGGTCGCCGCTTCAGCTTCACCGCGCTTGTCGTCGTGGGTGACGCGGACGGCACCGTCGGCGTCGGCTACGGCAAGGCCAAGGAGGTCCCGGCGGCCATCGCCAAGGGCGTCGAAGAGGCCAAGAAGCACTTCTTCAAGGTGCCGCGTATCGGCTCCACCATCCCGCACCCGGTGCAGGGTGAGGATGCCGCCGGCGTCGTGCTCCTCAAGCCGGCGTCGCCCGGTACCGGCGTCATCGCCGGTGGCCCGGTGCGTGCGGTGCTGGAGTGCGCCGGAGTGCACGACGTCCTGTCGAAGTCCCTCGGGTCGTCCAACCCGATCAACATCGTGCACGCCACTGTGGCGGCGCTGCGCGGGCTGATGCGGCCGGAGGAGATCGCGGCCCGTCGCGGCCTGCCGCTGGAGGACGTCGCTCCGCCGGCCATGCTGCGCGCCCGGGCGGCCGGGGTCGGTGCCTGATGTCGAAGCTGCGCATCACCCAGATCCGCTCCGAGATCGGCGGCACCCGCAACCAGCGTGAGACGCTGCGGACGCTGGGCCTGCGCCGCATCAACGGCAGCACCGTCCGTGACGATCGTCCCGAGGTGCGTGGGATGATCGCGACCGTGACCCATCTCGTGCGGGTCGAGGAGGTGGACTCCTGATGGTCGAGAAGACGCTGGAGAAGAAGGATTCCGCCACCGCGGAGGAGCCCCGCGGCCGTGGGCTGAAGGTTCACCACCTTCACCCCGCGCCGGGCGCCCACAAGAAGAAGCAGCGGGTGGGCCGCGGTGAGGGTTCCAAGGGCAAGACGGCGGGGCGTGGCACCAAGGGCTCCAAGGCCCGCAAGCAGGTGCCGATCCGCTTCGAGGGCGGTCAGATGCCGCTGCACATGCGGGTCCCCAAGCTCAAGGGGTTCCGCAACCGGTTCCGCACCGAGTACCAGGTGGTGAACGTCGCCACCCTCGGCGAGCTCTTCCCGGACGGCGGCACCGTCGGTGTCGACGACCTGGTGGCCGCCGGTGCTGTCCGGTCGAAGTCTCTGGTCAAGGTGCTCGGCGACGGCGAGATCGGCGTGGCGGTCCAGGTGACCGCACATGCCTTCTCCGGTTCGGCGAAGCAGAAGATCGAGGCTGCCGGAGGCACCGTCACCCAGGCATGACCGTTCGCCTCGGGACGGGCGTGACCACGCCCGTCCCGAGGCGTTTGCTTTGTGCCGGTGGCATCCGGCCGGGCGCCGGTGGACACCTGTCGTCGCCGAGTTCGGCCGTGGTTGCTGGCACCTGTGCTGGACGTCTGACACTCTGGGGGTGGTCCGTCCGAACGTCGGTGGTGCCACCCCGCCGCTCCAGCTGCCCGGTACACCAGTGCCTACCGCGCGTGATGTCCGGACGAGTAAGCCTCAGGTGCTGTTAGAGTCGCCTCACCGCGTACGGTCCGGCTTCGAGGGCCGGCGGGGATCCGTACCAAACACCGCGCCTGTCCCGTCAGCCGTATGGATCAGCAGGAGGAGTCGTGCTCACCGCCTTCACGCGGGCCTTCCGCACGCCCGACCTGCGGAAGAAACTGCTCTTCACCCTGGGCGTGGTCGTCCTGTTCCGCCTGGGCAGCGTCATGCCGTCGCCCGGCGTCTCCACGGCGGCGGTGAACGCGTGTCTCGACTCGGCGAGTGAGGACAGCAACAACGTCTACTCGCTGATCAACCTCTTCAGCGGTGGCGCGCTCCTGCAGCTGTCGGTGTTCGCGCTCGGCATCATGCCGTACATCACGGCGAGCATCATCATCCAGCTTCTCGTGGTGGTCATCCCGCGACTGGAACAGCTGAAGAAGGAAGGCAGTTCGGGTGAGCAGAAACTCACCCAGTACACCCGATATCTGACGATCGCACTGGGAGTCCTGCAGGCCACCGGCATCGTCGCCCTCGCGCGCAGCGGCCGGCTCTTTCCCGGCTGCACCGCCGCGATTATCCCGGACACGAGCCTCTTCCGGATCATCACCATCGTGATCACGATGACCGCGGGGACCGCCGTCATCATGTGGATGGGTGAGCTGATCACGGCTCGGGGTGTCGGTAACGGCATGTCGCTGCTGATCTTCACCTCGATCGCGGCCCAGCTCCCCTCGCAGGGCGGCCGCATCCTGCAGGTCGCCGGCGGCGTCGTCTTCGGTCTGGTGATCCTGCTGGGCCTGGCGATCCTGGTGTTCGTCGTCTTCGTCGAGCAGTCGCAGCGACGTATCCCGGTCCAGTACGCCAAGCGGCTCATCGGCCGCCGGATGTACGGCGGGACGTCCACCTATCTGCCGATCAAGGTGAACCAGGCCGGCATCATCCCGGTCATCTTCGCCTCGTCACTGCTCCAACTCCCGCAGCTACTGGGTCAGGTGTGGAGCAACGCGACATTCCAGGACTTCGAACAGCGCTATCTCTCCCGAGGTGACCACCCGCTCTATCTGGCGGCCTACTTCGCGCTGATCATCTTTTTCACGTACTTCTATGTCGCGATCACCTTCAACCCGACGGAGGTGGCCGACAACATGAAGAAGTACGGCGGGTTCATCCCGGGGATCCGGCCCGGCCGTCCAACGGCCGAGTACCTGGACCACGTGCTGTCCCGCATCACCCTCCCTGGCTCGTTGTTCCTGGGGGTCATCACGGTGTTGCCGTTGGCGCTTCTCAACCTGACCAAGGACCAGCCCTTCCCGTTCGCTGGTACATCGGTGCTGATCATGGTGGGAGTGGGGCTGGAGACCGTGAAACAGATTGAAAGCCAGCTCATGCTGCGCAACTACGAAGGTTTCCTCCGGTAGTGCGCCTCGTACTGGTCGGACCGCCCGGAGCAGGTAAGGGGACGCAGGCCGCCTTCATCGCCCAGGCGCGGTCCATTCCGAAGATCTCCACTGGTGACATCTTCCGGGCAAACGTCCGCGAAGGCACCGAGTTGGGCGTCAAGGCGAAAACCTACATGGATGCCGGTGACCTCGTTCCCGACGAGATAACCATCGGCATGGTGCGCAACCGGCTCGCCGAGGACGACGCGGTCAAGGGCTTCCTGCTCGACGGCTTCCCGCGTAACGTCCCGCAGGCGGAAGTGCTCGGCGGCATGCTCGACGCGTTGAGTACGCGGCTGGATGTCGTGCTCGAGCTGGTCGTGGACGACGACGAGGTCGTCCGCCGGCTCTCCGGCCGCCGGACCTGCCGAAGCTGTGGCCACATCTGGCACCTCGACTTCGATCCGCCGCGCGTCGAGGACGTCTGCGACCGCTGTTCGGGCGAGCTGTTCCAGCGTGACGACGATCGCTCCGAGACCGTCCGCCACCGTCTGGAGGTGTACGCGGAGCAGACCTCTCCGCTCGTCGCCTACTACGCGGCCAAGGGCATCCTCATCGGCATCGACGCCACCGGACCGGTGGACAACGTGACCGACCGGGCGCTGGACGCGCTGCGCCACTACGGCGACTGAGGGCGGGCGGCGGGCGCTCGTGCCGGGTTGCTGAGTTCCCCTGCCGGCACGAGGCGCCGCGGTGGCCTCCCTGAACGAGAGAGCCGTTCCAGGAGGCGGGTGGTCGGGCACCGTGTTCGTCGACCCTGCGCCAGGCAGCTATCGTCGATGGGGCGGAAGTGCCCTGGTCTCGGTGTTCCGGACGCTTGCCCCTGTCCGGTGACCACACCGGACACCTGCGCGGGCGAAAACTACTGAGGACGGGACCGAACCAGCGTGGCACGTCGAGAGCACGTCCAGATCAAGACGGCAGCTGAGATCGCCAGGATGCGGGTGGCCGGGCTGCTCGTCGCGAAGACCCTGGCCAAGCTGCGGGAGGCGGTCGCGCCCGGCGTGACCACCGCGGACCTGGACGCGCTCGCGGAGAAGACGATCCGCGATGACGGCGGCATTCCGTCCTTCAAGGGCTACGCCCATCCTCCGTACCCCGCGTCGATCTGCAGCTCGGTGAACAACGAGGTGGTGCACGCGATCCCCAGCCGGCGCCGGGTGCTGCGTGAGGGCGACATCATCTCCATCGACTGCGGCGCGATCGTCGAGGGCTGGCACGGCGACGCCGCGATCACCGTCCCGGTGGGCGAGGTCCCGCAGGAGGTTCTCGACATGCTGCGGGTCTGCGACGAGGCGCTGTGGCGTGGTCTGGCGGCGGCCCAGCTCGGTGGCCGGCTGACCGACATCAGCAACGCGGTGGAGCGGCACATCACGCCGCACGGCTACGGCATCGTCGACCACTACGGAGGCCACGGGATCGGCTCCGAGATGCACCAGCCTCCGCACGTGTTGAACTACGGACGGCCTGGCCGCGGCCTGAAGCTGGTCGAGGGTGTCGCACTTGCCATCGAGCCGATGATCACTCTGGGTTCGGCGGAGACGGTCGTGCTTGCGGACGAGTGGACGGTCGCGACGAAGGACGGCTCGCTCGCGGCTCACACCGAGCACTCGGTGGCTGTGACTCCGCGTGGTCCGTGGGTCCTCACCGAGCCGGATGGCGGAGTCGCGCGGTTTGCCGAGCTCGGAGTGGTCTGCGGGCAGCCCGCAGACGCGCCGACCGCCCCGTGAGGATGCGTGCCGTGAGAATGTGCAGGGCCCCTGTTGGCCCTTGACGGAGCCGGCACGTACACTCATGAGTTGACGGTCTCCAGCGTCGTCGGGCACCGCCGTTGAGGCGGTGATTCGGTGCGGTGGTGTTGCGTGAGCGCCCTGCCAGGGCTGTGTGGGTGCCCGCCATGCGCGTCCGGGCCGTCATCCCAGCGTCGACGTCAGGACAGCGGAGGACATGCCGAAGAAGGACGGGGCCATCGAGATCGAGGGCCGAGTGGTGGAGCCGCTCCCGAACGCCATGTTCCGGGTGGAGCTCCAGAACGGTCATCGAGTGCTCGCCCACATCAGTGGCAAGATGCGTCAGCACTACATCCGGATCCTTCCCGAGGACCGCGTGGTGGTGGAGCTCTCGCCCTACGACCTGTCCCGCGGTCGCATCGTCTACCGCTACAAGTAGTCGTCATTCCATCATCGAGCGCGGCCCACGGCTGCGTGTGGAGGTTCGTGCGGCCGTGAAGGTCAAGCCGAGCGTGAAGAAGATCTGCGACAAGTGCAAGGTGATCCGCCGTCACGGGCGTGTCATGGTCATCTGCGACAACCTGCGTCACAAGCAGCGCCAGGGCTGATGACGGGTGGTGGGCCATCGGCCCGCCGCCGACCCGGTGGGCCATCGGCCCGCCGTCAGGAGCGACGCCAGACCGCGTCCAGCGGTTCCACCCCCGGTCGGAGGCCGGGGCCTCGTCTGTTATCGGGTCGATGTCCGCCGTGAGGGCGGCCTCGTCACCGGGCAGGGCGGGGGCGGTGTCGTCCGAGACCTCCGGATGCAGGAAGGAACCACCGTTTCATGGCACGCCTGTCCGGCGTAGATCTTCCCCGCGAGAAGCGGGTCGAGATCGCGCTGACCTACATCTTCGGGATCGGCCGCAGCCGCTCTCGGGACACCCTCGCCGCCACCGGCGTCAACCCCGACACCCGGGTCCGTGACCTCACCGACGAAGAGGTCCAGAAGCTCCGGGAGTGGATCGACGCCAACTACCGCGTCGAGGGCGATCTCAACCGCGAGATCAAGCAGGACATTCGCCGCAAGATGGAGATCGGCTGCTACCAGGGTCTCCGTCACCGCCGCAACCTTCCGGTCCACGGCCAGCGCACGCACACCAACGCGCGCACCCGCAAGGGCCCGCGCCGTGCCATCGCCGGGAAGAAGAAGGCCGGCAAGAAGTAGTCATCGGCTCCGCCCGGGCCACGCGTACCCGGGTGCCGACCGCTGACCGACGACCTCACAGACGGAGACCACGGGTTTATGCCTCCCAAGACACGCACTGCCGGCGTCAAGAAGGTCCGGCGCAAAGAAAAGAAGAACGTCGCCCACGGGCACGCTCACATCAAGAGCACGTTCAACAACACGATCGTCTCGATCACCGACCCGAGCGGTAACGTGATCTCCTGGGCCTCGGCCGGGCACGTCGGCTTCAAGGGCTCCCGCAAGTCGACCCCGTACGCCGCGCAGATGGCCGCGGAGAACGCGGCCCGCAAGGCGCAGGAGCACGGGATGCGCAAGGTCGATGTCTTCGTCAAGGGTCCCGGCTCCGGCCGGGAGACGGCGATCCGCTCGCTGCAGGCCGCCGGCCTCGAGGTCGGTGCCATCCAGGACGTCACACCCACCCCGCACAACGGCTGCCGCCCGCCGAAGCGTCGCCGGGTCTGAAGTCCGCGCCAGGGATACGAGAGAGAAGGACGAGCATGGCCCGTTACACCGGCGCGGACTGCAAGCGTTGCCGCCGCGAGAAGACGAAGCTGTTCCTCAAGGGCAGCAAGTGCGAGACCCCGAAGTGCCCGATCGAGATCCGGCCCTACCCGCCGGGCGAGCACGGCCGGGGCCGTACGAAGGACTCCGAGTACCTGCTGCAGAAGCGCGAGAAGCAGAAGTGCGCGCGCATCTACGGCATCCTCGAGAAGCAGTTCCGGGGCTACTACGACGAGGCGAACCGCCGCGCCGGCAAGACCGGTGACGAGCTGCTGAAGATCCTCGAGTCGCGCCTGGACAACGTGGTCTACCGGGGTGGCTTCGCGCCGTCCCGGGACGCCGCCCGCCAGGCGGTCCGGCACGGTCACGTGCAGGTCAACGGCCGCAAGGTCGACATCCCGAGCTACCGGGTCACCGAGAACGACATCGTGGAGATCGCGCCGAAGTCGCGCGAGCTCACCCCGTTCATCGTGGCCCGCGAGACCGCGGGGACCGGCCGCACCGTCCCGCCGTGGATCGAGGCCATCCCCAGCCAGATGCGCCTGCTCGTCCACTCGCTGCCCGCTCGCCAGGTGATCGACACCCAGGTGCAGGAGCAGCTGATCGTCGAGCTCTACTCGAAGTAGGCGTTGCCCGGCTGCCGGCCACGCCGGCCGGCAGCCGGTTTCACCAGTGGCGCGTCGGGCCGGATCGTGGCTCGGCGTACTGTTGGGGGGTACGGGGATGGACGGATGTCCCTGTGCCGGCCCCGCGTTCCGGGGCATTCACGGCGTCATATGGCGGTCGCCGTGTGCGGAAGGAAGATCTCATGCTGATCGCTCAGCGTCCCACCCTCGCCGAGGACCCGATCACCGAGTTCCGGTCGCGTTTCGTGATCGAGCCGCTCGAGCCGGGTTTCGGCTACACCCTCGGAAACTCGCTGCGTCGCACCCTGCTGTCGTCGATTCCGGGCGCGGCCGTGACGAGTATCCGGGTGGACGGCGTCCTCCACGAGTTCTCCACGGTTCCCGGGGTCAAGGAGGACGTGACCGACCTGATCCTGAACCTCAAGGAACTGGTCGTCAGCTCCGACAACGACGAGCCGACCGTGATGTACCTGCGCAAGCAGGGCCCCGGTGAGGTCACCGCGGCGGACATCGCACCGCCGGCCGGCGTCGAGGTGCACAACCCCGACCTGCACCTGGCGACCCTTAACGACAAGGGCAAGCTCGAGATCGAGCTGACCGTCGAGCGGGGCCGCGGTTACGTGAGCGCCGCGCAGAACAAGCAGCCCGGCCAGGAGATCGGCCGTATCCCGATCGACTCCATCTACTCGCCGGTGCTGAAGGTGACCTACAAGGTCGAGGCGACCCGTGTCGAGCAGCGGACGGACTTCGACCGGCTGATCGTGGACGTCGAGACGAAGCAGTCGATCTCGCCGCGGGACGCGATGGCCAGCGCGGGCAAGACCCTCGTCGGCCTGTTCGGCCTGGCCCAGGAGCTCAACGCCGAGGCGGAGGGTGTCGACATCGGCCCGTCCGCGGCGGACGCCGCCCTGGCGCTGCCGATCGAGGAGATGGACCTGACCGTCCGCTCCTACAACTGCCTCAAGCGCGAGGGCATCCACACCATCGGTGAGCTGGTGTCCCGCAGCGAGGCCGATCTGCTCGACATCCGCAACTTCGGGCAGAAGTCGATCGACGAGGTCAAGACCAAGCTGGGTGCCATGGGCCTGCAGCTCAAGGACTCCCCGCCCGGGTTCGACCCGCGTCAGGCGGTCGACACCTACGGCACCGACACGTACAACCCGTCGTTCTCCGACCCGTCCGACGACGGTCGCGAGTTCGTCGAGACCGAACAGTACTGATCCGACCGTGTGGCCCGGGCCCCCGGATGACCGGGGGCCCGAGGCGCACGTCCACCGGGGGCCCAGCCGTGCTTCCCGGCAGCGCCCGGAGTACAGCGAGAGGAACGAGGAGCACCCATCATGCCCACGCCAACCAAGGGCGCCCGGCTCGGCGGCAGCCCCGCACATGAGCGACTGCTGCTGGCCAACCTCGCCACCGCGCTGTTCGAGCACGGTGGCATCACGACCACCGAGGCGAAGGCGCGTCGGCTGCGTCCCTACGCCGAGCGCCTGGTCACCCACGCGAAGCGTGGTGACCTGCACGCGCGGCGGAGGGTGATGCGGGTCGTCCGGAACAACTCGGTCGTGCACACGCTCTTCACCGAGATCGGGCCGCGGTACGCGGATCGTAGCGGTGGTTACACGCGCATCGTGAAGCTCGGCCCGCGCCGCGGCGACGCCGCTCCGATGGCTCGCATCGAGCTCGTCGAGGCGCTGACCGTCGGCCAGTCGGCTGTCGCGGAGGCGGAGCGTGCCCGCGGGACACGGTTCGCCGCCCGCAAGGCTCCGACCGGCGCCACGGCCGAGGCCGCCGACGACCTCCGCAAGGAGTCGCCGACGGCTGCCGGGGTCGCCGCCGAGGCCGAGGCCGCGAAGGCCGCCGACGCCACCAGCGCCGACGCCACCAGCAGCGAGGCCGTGAGCAGCGAGGCCGTGAGCAGCGAGAACGAGACCGGCGCCGAGACCAAGCCGGAGAGCTGAGCGGTTCCGACTGTCGTGGCGGCCTGGTTCGTGGCCGGCTGCGGAGTCGGTGCATCTGATCGACCAGGAGCCCGTCGCCCATGGTGGGGTGGCGGGCTCCTGCGTGTGCGCCCGGAGTTCGCCACGATGGTCCGGGTAGATCCCCCTGTAGTGCGAGGGTCCAGGTAGGTCCCCGCGGGGGACGAGGGCCGTGCCGGGCGTCAGGGCTCCGGGACTGCCGTGTTGCGGTGTGGGAGGTCCTGATGGCTGGCCAGATGGCAGTGGTGACCCCGACAGCCCCGATCGAGGGGCTGCTCCGCCTGCGACTGGATCTGTCCTATGACGGCACCCCGTTTGCCGGGTGGGCCCGTCAGCCAGGGCAGCGCACGGTCCAGGGCGACGTCGAGGACGCACTGATGAGGGTGGCCCGGCTGTCGGCGGTGCGCCTCACCGTGGCCGGCCGCACCGACTCGGGCGTGCACGCCATCGGCCAGGTGGCGCATGTCGACCTTCCTGCCGGTACCCCGGTCGGGGGGCTGGCCCGCCGGCTCAACGGGGTGCTCGACCGCGCTGTCCGCGTCACCGGCCTCGCACCCGCCCCGGCCGGGTTCGACGCCCGCTTCTCGGCGCTGTCCCGCCGGTACGTCTACCGGATCACGGATGCGCCCTACGGGGCGGCCCCGCTGCGCCGCTTCGACACGCTGGCCTCCCCGCGCCCGCTGGACACCGCCGCGATGGCCCAGGCCGCACTGCTGCTGCTCGGGGAGCATGACTTCGCCGCCTTCTGCCGTCGGCGCGAGGGCGCCACGACGGTACGGACACTGCTGCGCCTGGATGTCTCCCGCAGCGCGGGCGGCGTGATCCTGGCCGACGTCGAGGCTGACGCGTTCTGCCATTCGATGGTGCGCGCCCTGGTCGGCGCGCTCGTAGCGGTGGGGGAAGGGCGCCACCGACCGGAATGGGCCGCCGGTGTGCTCGGCCGCGGTGTGCGCGACCCCGCCGTCACCGTGCTCCCCGCGCATGGCCTGACGCTCGTCGAGGTCCGCTATCCCCCCGACGCGCTGCTGGCCGCCCGCGCCCAGGTGACCCGGGCGGTACGGGTTCCGACGACCTCCTCCGGCTGACCGGGCGGCACGCCAGGGAGC
This sequence comes from Parafrankia elaeagni, assembly GCF_000374165.1. Taxonomy (GTDB): domain Bacteria; phylum Actinomycetota; class Actinomycetes; order Frankiales; family Frankiaceae; genus Parafrankia; species Parafrankia elaeagni. Next base: position 35,132 of record NZ_KB893739.1, on the reverse strand, counting down.
CCTTGGCGGCCAGCCTTTCCGTGCGTCGGGATGCGGGCTGGCTCAGCGGTCGGCCGGGCTGGCCGCGGGGGAGGAGCCGCCGCCGGCGGTACCGGTCCCACCAGCGACCATGCGCTGGGCGATCGGCTCGACGGCGATCAGCCCCAGATCGGTGATCGTGTCGCGCAGCGCCGGGTCGTCGGGACCGCCCTGGCTGCCGTCGACATAGGCGAGCTGCGTGAGGATCATGTAGTGCCCGCGGGCGATGGCAGCTCGCCAGGAGTTGTCCCCGGCCGGGCCGAGGACCTGTGCGTTCTCGATCGAGCCCGCGGGGATCGGCAGTGCGGTCACGCCGCCCCGGCCCTGGGCGGCGATCGTCGCGGCTGCCTGTGCGGTGCTCTGCGTATCCGTGACGAACACCGAGACACCGGCGAGCACCTGCGGGCCGCCCCCGGCCGGCGCTGTCAGGTACAGCGCGCGGACAAGTTGGGTGCATGAGTCGTCGTTGAGGGCGGTGACGAGCTCACCGCTGCGGTCCGGGCAGCCGGACACCACGCTGGAGCTGAGCCGGGTGTACCGGTGGCCCTGGACGGTGATCTCGCGGTCGGGGAAGAACTCGTTCGCCGCCACCGGCCTTGAGTCGGAGGCCGCGCTGTTGATGAAGTTCGGGTCCACCGACGGTGCCGCGGCTGTGGGCGCCGGGGTGCCCGAGGTGCCGTCGCCGCCACCCCGGGCGAGGACGATGACGGCTCCCGCGGCAACCAGGGTCAGCACTACCGCGGCCGCAACCGCGATCAGCCGCCGTGTGCCTGGCCGCCCCGGGGCCCCTTCCTCCTCGGGGACCTCGAAACGCCTGACGTCTCCACCGAAACGGGCCCGCTCGCCGGGACCGTCCCCGCCGCTCTCCGCAGCTTCGCGGCGGTCGGCGTGGTCGAGGTCGGTCTGCTGACGACTCATCGCGACCCGGGTCCTGGCCGGCTTCGCGAGGTTCGCCGAACGGGCCCGCGGCTCGCTACCGATCAGACCCGGCCGCGACTGCGCGGCGTCCTCCTCGGGATAGGGCGTGGCGATCGGACCGGTGGGTGGCTCCTGCGGCCCCTGCGCCCCAGCCGGTGTCGTGGCCGAAGGCGGCCTGCCGGCAGCTGCCTGGCCTACGGCCGGGGCCTCGGGACGTGGCGCGAGGACCGGAAGCGGGGTGGTCGCGGTGCGCAGGTGGAAGGAGAAGCCTCCGGTCTGCTCAGGACCGAGCTCCGCCGGAGAAGCCTGGCCGCCCGCACCGACCGCCTGGTCCCGATCACCCGCCCAGTCGGCCGGCTGGGCGCCGTGGGCACCGCCGGCGGCATCGCCGTGCGCGCCGGGCCCGGGCAGTGGGCCGGTCGGCAGGTGGCCGGCGATCGGATAGCCGCCCTGCTGGTGGCCGGCGAGCGGGTAGGCGCCGGTGACGTAGGTGGGGAGCGGACCGAACAGTGGATCCTCGACCGGCGGGGTCCATCCGCCGGCCGGCAGTTCCTCGGGCGTGCCACCCGAGCCGCCCGGACCCGAGCCGCCCGGACCCCGGTCACCCGGACCCCGGTCACCCGAGCCCCGGTCACCCGAGCCCGAGCGGACCTCGAAGGGCAGGTCGTCCGCGGGTTCGGATGGCATGGGCTCCTCCTCGCTCATCCCACGCCCCGCTGCCGAGATGCCCGCCCCGCCGCGGTGTGCCTGCGGCGAGGTGGGAGCCCACGGCCGGCGCGGTCTGTGGCGCGGTATGTCGTGTCAGGCTTGGCGGAGCGCCTCGCGGTCTGCTGCGAAGGCGACGCGTCCGGATGTCTGCGAGAGAATAGCCGAACGCGGCATATGCCCCGGTCAGTCGGCGTGTCGGGGTCGATGGTCCGGGCTGGGCGCGTCGGGCGCGCGCCGGCCGGGAACAGCGGGTCGGGAGCGGTGGGTCGGGACCGGCGGGTCGGGTGGTCGGCGTGTCAGCTCCGGGTTCTCGGGGCCGGGCGGGTCTGGTGCCGGGCCGGCCGCACGGTGCGTCCGTGGGGCGGAGAGGTGACGCCGGTCCCGCCGGTCGCGAGGGCCGTCGGTCCTGCCGCGGCGATCGCCTGGTAACCTCAAAGACTGCTGCGGACCTTCAGCTCCGTGTGGCGGCCTGGTATGGCCAGCTCTGCGCGCTGAGGTCGGCCCCATACCTCTGGCAGTGCATCTCGCCCCGCGGTTCTCCACGTCCCGCTGGGCACTTGCTGGCGACACATGACGAGGCTCCCCGCGAGTTCGTCCGAACGAGAAGGCAGACCTGTGCGCACGTACCAGCCCAAGCCCGCGGACGTACAGCGCGCGTGGCACGTCATCGATGCCACCGACATCGTGCTCGGTCGGCTGGCCAGCCAGGCTGCCCAGCTCCTGCGTGGCAAGAACAAGCCGTACTTCGCCCCGCACATCGACACGGGCGACTTCGTCATCGTCATCAACGCCGGCAAGGTGGCGATGACGGGCAACAAGCGTCAGCAGGCCCAGTTCCACCGGCACTCGGGCTACCCGGGCGGTCTGCGCAGCACCTCCTACGGTGAGCTGCTCGACACCCGCCCCCACGTGATCGTCGAGCGGGCGATCCGTGGGATGCTCCCGCACAACCGGCTCGGCCGGGCACAGGGCAGCAAGCTGAAGGTGTACGCGGGCCCGATTCACCCGCACCAGGCCCAGCAGCCCGTCCCGTACGAGATCAAGCAGGTCGCGCAGTAGTCGCGGCTCGATGGGCATCCCGAAGCACGCGGACGGGCGCACGGCGTCCGTCCGACTGACGGCCCGACATGACCGATCGAGCCGTTTCGGGTGGCCTCGAGCAATCTGTTTCAGACAAGGAAGGAACGCGACGTGGCTGTCGTGACCGACGCCCAGGGCAATCCCCGTGCCACTGGCCGGCGCAAAGAGGCTGTTGTCCGGGTGCGGCTGCTCCCGGGTACGGGTAAGTGGACCCTCAACGGGCGCACGCTCGAGGAGTATTTCCCCAACAAGGTGCACCAGCAGCTGGTGAACGAGCCGCTGAAGATCCTGGAGAAGGCCGAGTCGTATGACATGGTCGCCCTCCTGCACGGTGGCGGCGTGTCGGGGCAGGCGGGCGCGCTGCGCCTGGCGATCGCCCGCGCGCTGATCATCGCCGAGGAGGAATCCCGGCCGACGCTGAAGAAGGCCGGCTTCCTGACCCGGGATTCGCGGATCAAGGAGCGGAAGAAGTACGGCCTGAAGAAGGCCCGTAAGGCGCCTCAGTACAGCAAGCGCTGATTCGCCGCCCACCGGTTCGGTGGGTGCGGCCCGACAGGCCAGGCCTGTCGGGCCGTCAGGCGTGCGATGGTTTTCTGTCGATCTCCGCGCGGCGTGCCAACGGCGCCCGCCGGTGCCGCCGCGACTGCAGGGGAGGCCTCAATGGCGAGGCTTTTCGGTACCGACGGTGTGCGCGGTGTCGCGAACGCCGATCTGACGGCGGAGCAGGCGCTCGCGTTGGCCTCGGCCGCTGTCGAGGAGGTCGCGGGCCAGGGCACGCCGCCCCGGCAGCCCGTGGACGGGGTACCGGTGGCCCGGTCGGCTTCGGCGGCCGACCACCGCCCGCTGGTGATCGTCGGGCGGGACACGCGGCCGTCGGGGGAGTTCCTGGAGGCCGCGGTCGTCGCCGGCCTCGCCCGGTCCGGGGCGGACGTCGTCCGGATCGGGGTCGTGCCGACACCCGCGGTGTCCTACGTGGTCGCTTCGACCGGTGCCGATCTGGGCGTGATGCTCTCGGCCAGCCACAATCCGATGCCCGACAACGGGATCAAGCTGTTCGCGGCCGGTGGTCTCAAACTGCCCGACGAGGTCGAGGACGCGATCGAACGCCGGATGTCCGGCGCGGCTGCCGGCCACCGACCCGTCGGGGCCGCGGTCGGCCGGGTCCGTGACGACCGCGCGCTCGTCGACGGCTACGTCGACCATCTGCTCACCAGCCTGCCGGCCGGCCGGGGCAGCCTCAACGGCCTGAAGGTCGTCGTCGACTGCGCCCAGGGCGCCGCCTTCGACCTCGCTCCGCGGGTGCTGCGCGCCGCCGGAGCAGAGGTCGTTCCGCTGCATGCCGACGGCGACGGGCTGCGTATCAACGACCGCTCCGGGGCGACCCACCTCGACAGCCTGCGGGACGCGGTCCGCCTGCACGGTGCCGACGCTGGCATCGCCCACGACGGCGACGCCGACCGCTGCCTGGCTGTCGACGCGACCGGCGAGATCGTCGACGGTGACCAGATCCTCGCCCTCTGCGCGCTGGCGCTCGCCGAGCGCGGCGAGCTGGCGCACCGCACCGTCGTCGTCACCGTCATGTCGAACCTGGGCTTCCACCACGCGATGCGGGAGGCCGGCATCTCCGTGGTCACCACCCCGGTCGGTGATCGGTACGTGCTGGAGGCCATGCGCGCGGGCCCCTACTCGCTGGGCGGGGAGCAGAGCGGGCACGTGCTCTTCCTGCGGTATGCGGGGACGGGCGACGGGCTGCTGACGGCGCTGCAGATTCTCGGCCGGATGGCGGAGAAGGGCCAGCCACTCGACGAGCTGGCGAAGGTGATGACCCGCCTGCCGCAGGTGCTGGTGAACGTGCGTGGGGTCGACCGGGCCCGCGCGGGGACGTCCGAAGAACTGCGGGCGGCGGTCGCCGAGGCGGAGGCGGAGCTCGGCGGCTCGGGTCGCGTGCTGCTGCGGCCGTCGGGCACCGAGCCGCTGGTCCGCGTGATGGTCGAGGCACCCACCGACCAGCTCGCCCGTGCGGTCGCGGGCAGGCTGGCGGACGTCGTCCAGCGCGCCTTGCGCTGACCTGGCAGGCGGCGGGTGAAAAGCACCCGCTGTGACGAAACGGGCGCGGCTGCGCGCCGACATCTTTGGCATCCGAGTGGTCCGTGCTCGGGACCCGGACCGGACTGCGTACGCTGAGCAACATGTGCGGGATCATTGGGTACGTCGGTGCACAGCCGGCCCTCGAGGTCGTGCTGAGCGGGCTGCGCCGGTTGGAGTACCGCGGCTACGACTCTGCGGGTGTCGCCGTCGTCGGCGCCGGGGTGCTACGCACCGAGCGGCGCGCCGGGCGGCTGGCGAACCTGGAGAAGGTCCTCGACGAGGGCAGTGACGCCATGCCGGGAACGACCGGCATGGGACACACCCGGTGGGCGACGCACGGTGGTCCCACCGACGTCAACGCCCATCCGCACACCGACTGCACCGGTACGGTCGCGGTGATCCATAACGGGATCATCGAGAACTTCGCCGAGCTGCGGGCGGAGCTGGAGAACAGCGGCCACGAACTGACCAGCGAGACCGACACCGAGGTCGTCGCACACCTGCTGGAGATCGAGATCGCCCGGTCCCGCGCTGCGTCCGGCGAGACCGCCGGCACCGGCAGGATTGGCAGGACCGGCAGCACCGCCGGTACGGCCACCGCCACCGCCACCGCCGCCACCGCCGCCACCGCCGCCACCGCCGCCGCTGCCGCTGCCGCTGCCGCTGCCGGCACGGCGGGCGGCTCCGGCGCCGAGGGTGGTGCTGCCGGCGCCGGGCCGCATCCGTTGACCGAGGCTCTGCGCGCGGTCTGCCGCCGGCTCCAGGGCGCCTTCACACTCGTCGTCCTGCACCAGGACCATCCCGAGGTCGTCGTCGGCGCGCGGCGCAACAGCCCGCTGGTCGTCGGCCTCGGAGTCGGCGAGGCGTTCCTCGCCAGCGACGTCTCCGCCTTCATCGCGCACACGCGGGAGGCCCTGGAGATCGGGCAGGACCAGGTCGTCGAGGCCCGCCGCGACGGCGTGACCGTCTACGACTTCGCCGGTACCCCGATCGAGGGCCGTCGCTACCACGTGGACTGGGACGCGAGCGCCGCCGAGAAGGGCGGCTTCCCCTACTTCATGCTGAAGGAGATCAGCGAGCAGCCGGCTGCGCTCGCCGACACGCTGCGCGGGCGGCTCTCGCCGGAGGGCGCCATCGTCCTGGACGAGGAGCGCCTCTCAGACCAGGACTTCCGTGACATCGACAAGGTCTTCATCGTGGCCTGCGGGACGGCGTACCACGCCGGCCTGATCGCCAAGTACGCCATCGAGCACTGGACGCGGCTGCCCTGCGAGGTCGAGATGGCCTCGGAGTTCCGCTACCGCGACCCGGTGCTGGACCGGTCGACGCTGGTGGTCGCGATCAGTCAGAGCGGGGAGACGCTCGACACCCTGATGGCGGTCAAGCACGCCCGGGAGCAGAAGGCGCGTGTCCTGGCGATCTGCAACACCAACGGCTCGACGATCCCGCGTGAGTCGGATGCCGTCCTCTACACCCGCTGTGGTCCCGAGGTGGGCGTCGCCGCGACCAAGACGTTCCTCGGGCAGGTCGCGGCCTGCCTGCTTGTCGGCCTGTTCCTGGCACAGACCCGCGGTGTCCTGTACGGCGACGAGGTCGCGGCCTATGTGGACAGGTTGCAGCGCATGCCGGAGCTGGTGCGGCGCACCCTCGGGACGGTCGAGCCGGTGCGCGAGCTGGCCCGCAGCCTCGCGGGCGCGAAGGCGGTGCTGTTCCTCGGCCGGCATGTCGGCTACCCGGTGGCGCTGGAAGGTGCGCTGAAGCTGAAGGAACTGGCCTACATGCACGCCGAGGGCTTCCCCGCCGGCGAGCTGAAGCACGGACCCATCGCGCTCATCGAGCCCGGCCTGCCCGTGGTGGTGATCGTCCCGTCCCCACGCGGGCGGGCGAACCTGCACGGCAAGGTGGTGTCCAACATCCAGGAGGTGCGGGCTCGCGGCGCCCGCACGATCGTGATCGCGGAGGAGGGCGACACTGCGGTCGAGCCCTACGCCGATCATCTGATCAGGGTGCCGGCCACGTCTTCTCTGCTCGCACCGCTGGTTACGACGCTGCCGCTGCAGGTGTTCGCCTGTGAGCTGGCGCTGGCGCGCGGCCTGGACGTCGACCAGCCCCGCAACCTGGCCAAGTCCGTCACGGTCGAATAACCGACCGCTCCGGCGTGGCCCCCGCCGCTCCGGCGTGGCCCGGAGCGGCGGCTGGCGTCCCGCTCCGGGCTGTCGGGCCCGGCGTCACCGGGCGGTGGCGCCGGAGGCGGTTCAGCCGAGGTCCTTCGCCGGGCCGCTGGCGGCGGGCGCGTCATCGCCGGTGGCACCCGTGGTGCCGGTTGTCCGGCCGGCCTCGTCGTCCTGGCCGCCTTCCGCGGCTTCCGACGTCGCGCCGGAATGGTCCAGGTCGCCGGCCAGGATCCGGTACAGGCCCCGGCGTGCCTCGACGAGCAGCTCGCGTGCCGCGGCGATCTGGTCGGTGTCACCCGCCTGGGCGACCTGGATCACGGCGGCGCCCACTCCGAACGCGAGGGTGCGCAGTGCGGCGGTGCCGTCGTCGGCCGCGCTCGCAGCCGCGGTCTCCCACGGCTTCGCGGCGCCGGCCCGGGCGGTGACATGGGCCTGGCCCGCCTCGGTGAGGTGGAAGACCCGCCGCCCGTCGCGTTCCTCGGCCCGGACGAGGCCTTCGTCGGCCAGCATCGACAGCACCGGGTAGACGGAACCGGGACTCGGTCGCCACGTGCCGCCGCTGCGGGTGGCCAGCTCGCCGATCATCTGGTATCCGTGCATGGGCTCCTCGGCCAGCAGGGCCAGCAGGGCCTCACGGACGTCGCCGCGAGCGACCCGCGCTCCGCGCCCGAAACCCGGACCCGAGGGAAACCCGCGGCCGAACGGCCAGCCTCCCGGCCCGAACGGAACGTTCTGGCGGCTGCCGCGCCCACCGCCCCGGCCTCCGCCGCGCCCCGCGGGCCCGCCGTGGCCGTGCTGCCCGTGCTCGCCGTGGCCGTGCTCGCCGTGCATCCGGCTGTGGCGGTCACGGGTGCGGTCGGCACCTCTGGTGGCCTCGGCGAACGCCGCCTGGCGGGCAGCCTCGACAACTCGGGATGGGTCGAAGGGGAAGAAACGGGTCCAACCCTCCCAGCGGGCATCCCAGTCAGGAATGGCATGTGAACTCATGGTGATCTCCTTGGATCAAGGTTCGCGTTGCTTCGCGTACGCTCACGATATATCGCGATGGAGCGGTCGGCTAGTCCAACTCGGCACCTAGCCAGCGCGTTCCCGCGCTGGTTCCGTAGGATTAGAGAATGATCATTTCGGCGTCCGAGGGCGACGGGCACGGCGACGAGGCGGTCACCCCGCTCGAGGCCGCCTTCGAGGAGCGTGCCTGCGCACAGCGGGCGGGCACAGCCGTCTTCATGGAGGGCGTCAGCCTGGCGCTGCTCGGCCGGGTGGAGCAGCTCCGGATCCGTCCCACCAACGCTTCGGGAACCGTCGACGACGACGGCCACCAGCAGGTCCGGCTCGTGGCGGGCGACGATGGGCCGGGTTCCACCTGTACCTGTACGGACAGTGTCGGCGGCGCCTTCTGCCGGCACGCCGTCGCGGTGGCGCTGGTCGCCACCGGCTCGGCCGGCATGGCCGACGACGACGAGGACGACGAACAAGGCAGTACCGAGGACCTCTTCGCCGACGACCCCGTGCACGCGGCGATCAGGGTCTTCCTGAGCCGCGTCCCGCGGGCGGAGCTGGTGGAGACACTGCTCGACGCCGCCGACGAGAACGAGGCGGTCGCCGACGTTCTGTGGGAGGCCACCGTCGCCTGGCACGGCCGCCAGCACGGGGCGGTCTGACCGGCGGCCCGACCGCCCCGAACCCGCCGGGCGTGCCACGGGGTGGCCGCGGGCACGCGGGCGGCCGAGCCGGGAGCATGGCGACATGATCGAAGCTCACACCGTGGCCGAGGTCCGGGCCGCCGAGGCGCCGCTGCTCGCGGCCCTGCCTCCGGGCGCGCTCATGCAGCGTGCCGTGTCCGGGCTGGTCACCCATGCCGTCGGCCGCCTCGGCCGGGTGTACGGAGCCCGCGTGGTCGTCCTCGCCGGCGGGGGTGACAACGGTGGGGACGCCCTGTGGGCCGGTGCGCGGCTGGCCGCCCGCGGCGCCACCGTGCACGCACTGGCACCGGGGCGGACCCATCCGGCGGCGACGGCCGCCCTGCTCGCCGCCGGTGGCCGCCTGCACCGCACCGGCCCCGGCCCGGCGCCGGACCAGCGGATCGACCCAGTCGTGGGTACCGCCCAGGGGACGGGCGGCGACGCGGCTGCCGACCTCCTGGACTCGGCCGACCTCGTCCTGGACGGGCTGCTCGGTATCGGCGGCCGAGGCCCGCTGCGGGAGCCGCACGCGCTGCTGGCCCGGCTGGCACCGCCAGCGCGCACCGTGGCCGTCGACGTCCCCAGCGGCGTCGACGCAGACACCGGTGCGGTGGCCGACGGCGCGGTGCGGGCCAGCAGCACCGTCACCTTCGGCACGTACAAGCGGGGCCTGCTGGTCGGACCCGGCTCCACCCGCACGGGGCGGGTCGAGCTGGTCGACATCGGGCTGGCTCTGCCCACGGCCGACCTGCGTGCTCTCGGCAGTGAGGACGTCGCCCGCCTCCTGCCGGTGCCGTCCGCCGCGGACTCGAAGTACTCCCGGGGCGTGCTCGGCCTCGTCGGTGGGAGCGACCGCTACCCCGGCGCGGGCGTGCTGGCCGTCGGCGGCGCGCTCCGGGGCGGCGCAGGCTACCTGCGGGTCGTCGCCGAGGAACAGGCCGCCGCCCACATCCGCCGGGCGCATCCCGAAACGGTGGTGACGGTGATCGCGCCCGGCGACGCCGACGCGGCTCTGGCCGCCGGCCGCGTGCAGGCGTGGGCGATCGGACCGGGGCTCCCCCCGGACGAAGCGACCGGGCGGCTCGTCGCCGCCCTGCTCGACCAGGCCGGCACCGGCCTGCTCGCTGACGCGGGTGCGCTGCAGCCGCTGGCCGAGCTCATCGCCGCCCGGCCCCGCCTGCTGCACGACCGCGCCGGCCCGGGCAGCGCCTCCGAGGTCGTCCTCACCCCGCACGAAGGCGAGTTCGCCCGGCTCGTCGCGACGGCTCTGGGCTGGGACGCCGCCGACCTGCCGGCCCGTCTCGCGACGGACCGCCTGGGCACGGTTCGCCAGGCGGCCGCGGGGCTGGGCGCGACCATCCTGCTCAAGGGCAATCGGACCATCGTCGCCGGCTCCGGCGGCGCGGCGTTCGTCAACCTGACCGGGACGCCCTGGCTGGGCACAGCCGGGACCGGGGACGTTCTCACCGGCCTGGTCGGGTCGCTGCTCGCCGCGGGGCTGCCGCCGGCGCTCGCCGCCGCGGCAGGCGCCTTCCTGCACGGCTCGGCGGCCGAGCGCGGTCCGCGCCCGCTGGCCGCCGGAGACCTGCCGGCCCTGCTACCGGAAGTGATCGCGGACCTGCTTGCTAGCGTCAGGGGGTGAGCCTGCCGCATCCGCCGCGCGCCTACGCGGCCATCGAACTGGACGCTGTGCGCGACTCGGTCGCGGCTCTGGTGGCCCGGGCACGCAACGCCGTCACCATGGCCGTGGTCAAGGCCGACGGCTACGGGCACGGCATGGTGCCCTGCGCCCAGGCCGCGCTGGAGGCCGGCGCCACCTGGCTGGGCACCGCCTTCCTGGAGGAGGCCCTGGGCCTGCGCGCCGCCGGGATCACCGCGCCGGTCTTCTCCTGGCTGGCCGTGCCCGGTGAGCGGCTGGCCGCCGGGGTGGCGGCTGACATCGATCTCTCCGCCTCGGCGGGCTGGGCGCTCGATGAGCTCGCCGCCGCCGCGCGGCAGGTCGGTCGGCCGGCCCGGGTGCACCTCAAGATCGATACTGGTCTCGGTCGGGCCGGCGCCACCGGTGAGGTCTGGCCGGATCTGTGCGAGTCCGCGGCGGCGCTGGAAGCCGAGGGGCTGCTCGAGGTCGTCGGGGTGTGGAGCCACTTCGCCTTCGCCGACAGCCCAGGCCACCCGACCGTCCAGTCGCAGATCGGGCGGTTCGGTGACGCGGTGGACGCCGCCCGCAAGGCCGGCCTGACCCCACGCCTGCGACACCTCGCGAACTCGGCCGCGACCCTGGTCAGCCCGGAGGCCCACTTCGACATGGTCCGGCCCGGGGTGTCGGTGTACGGGCTGTCGCCGGGCCCCGAGGTCGGGCCGCCCTCGACCTTCGGCCTGCGCCCGGCGATGACACTGCGCGCCGGCACGGCCCTGGTGAAGCGGGTTCCGGAAGGCACCGGCGTCTCCTACGCGCACCGGTACACGACGCGGGCCGAGACCAACCTCGCCGTCGTCCCGCTCGGCTACGCGGACGGCATCCCGCGCACGGCGACCAACACCGCCGAGGTGCTGCTCGGCGGGCGCCGCCGCCGAATCGCCGGAACGGTGTGCATGGACCAGTTCGTCGTGGACGTCGGCGTCGACCCGGTCGCCGCCGGGGACGAGGTCATCCTCTTCGGCCCGGGCGACCACGGTGAGCCGACCGCCGACGACTGGGCGCGTGCGCTGGACACCATCAACTACGAGATCGTCACCCGCATCGGTGCCAGGGTGCCGCGCGTCTACGTCTGAGACCCGTCCACCACTGGGACCCGGGTGAGGGGCTGACCGACCAGCCGGTCAGCCCCGCCACCCGTTCAGCAGCCGCAGCCTCCACTGCCGCAGCCGCCGCCGCCCCCGTCGCCCTCGGCGCCGTGGGAGTGACCGGTGGCGGCACCGCCGAACATGCCGCGTTCCATCCGACGGCGCACCGGCTGTGGGTTCGCCGCGCGCTCGGCGGCCTTCTCCAGCTCGGTGCGGGTGGTCAGCGTCAGCATGACCGGCCCCCCGGCCGCGGGCGCGCGCCCGGCCGGTTCCGCGACGCCGAGCTCTCCGCCCAGCTGGTCCAGCTCGTCGAGGTCGTCCTCGACGTCGACAGCGCCGCTGTGGACCGGCGACGCGGCCGGCCTGCTCTTCCGCCACCGCAGTTTCACGACGCCTCCCCTTGTCGCAACCGCACGGCTCGACCCGTTCAACGCTAGCGGAGGATCCGGACCGGGACCCGGTGGATCTCCGGGAGCCCCTGTCGGTTATCCGCCTGTGCCCGCGCCCACGGGTGCCCTCCGGCCGTCCCTGCGGTGGTCGGTGGTCTCTGGCGTGGCCCACCGAGGCGAGGACGGGCCGGTCACCGGCTGCCGCCGAGGGCGTCCTGCCCACCATGGTGGCACCATCGGGCATTATCGGTACGTCGCGTGCTTTTTGGCGACTGTTGTCCTTTCGTCGTCCGCCGTCGTCTCGGTGGGGGTCGGTGGGGGCTGGCTCGGCCGCTCGACAGGAACGCTCGGCAGGAATCTGCAGGAACAGGAACCGGCAGGAAGAGGTGGCTGGCGATGGCGGGTGCTCCATCTGTGGGCGGCGCTGCTCGCGCCGTCGCCCGCGCTGCCGGCACGGTGGTGGGCTCGCAGGCAGCCCGACGAGGCGGCACCGTCGGCCTGGTCGGGGCGGTCGTCGCCGCGGGCCTGATCGCCGAACGCCGCGTCGTGCGGCGCCACCGCGACCTGCCCGACCTGCCGGCCGAGGAGGGCGTCGGCCCGATCGGCGGGCGTGTCTCGACGGTCGTCACCACGGTGGACGCGGTCCCGCTGTACGTGGAGGAGACCGCGCAGGAGCCCGGTCCGGCGCCGGGCACCGCTGCCGACGACGGCGCGGCCGTTCCGACTCTGGTCTTCGTGCACGGCTTCTGCGTCAACGGCGACTCGTGGGTGTTCCAGTACCGCGCCCTGCGGGATCTGGGGCCGATGGTCTTCTACGACCAGCGGGCGCACGGGCGCTCCGGCCCCTCCGAGGCGGGGAACTGCACGATCGACCAGCTTGCCGCCGACCTTCACCAGGTGCTGGCCGAGCGGGTCCCCGAAGGGCCGATCGTGCTGGTCGGCCACTCGATGGGCGGTATGACGATCATCGCCCTGGCGGGGACCCATCCGGAGCTGTTCCGGGACAGGGTCGCCGGCGTGGTGCTCCTGTCGACCAGCGCGGGGGACCTGGCCCGGTTGACTCTGGGCCTGCCAGCGGTGATCACGAGTGGGGTGCGCCGGGTCCTGCCGACCCTGACGGTCGGGATGCAGCGTGCCCCGTCGCTGTTCGAGCGGGCCCGCCGCCGCGGCAGCGACTTCTCCTGGGAGATCACCCGGCGGATCGCTTTCGGAGGAAGCGATGTGCCACCATCCGTGGTCTCCTTCCTGGAGACCATGGTGGGGGACACGCCGATCCCGGTGATGGCCGCGTTCATGTCAACGCTGCTCGACCATGACAAGGTGAGCGCCGTGGCCGGCCTGCGGGAGGTTCCGACGATGATCCTCGTCGGCGACGGTGACCTCATGACGCCGCTCGAGCACAGCCGCGAGCTCGCCGAGCTCCTGCCAGACGCCGAGCTGCGGGTCGAGGCCGGAGCCGGCCACGCGATCATGCTCGAGCGTCCGGCTGCGGCGAACACCGCCATCCGTGACCTTGTCGCGCGTGCCAGGCCCCTCGGGCGCGGGAACGGGCGCCGAAGCGGCAGTGCCGGGCCGCGTCGTACCGCCGTCCCCTCGCCCGCCCAGCCCGCCTCGCCCGCCCAGCCCGCCTCGTCGGCCCAGGCGGCCCAGGCGACCCCGTCATGAACCGGACGGACACGAACGGATGACCATGCCCGCCGTCGCGGAGATCGAGGTCGAGGATCCGGAGCAGATGCGTGCGATCGGCGCGCGGCTCGCGCTGGTGCTGCGGGCCGGGGATCTGATCGTCCTCGGCGGGCCGCTCGGCGCGGGGAAGACCGTCTTCGTCCAGGGGCTGGCACGCGGCCTGGGGATCGGCGGGGCGGTCACCTCACCGACGTTCGTCCTCGCTCGCGTCCACACCGACGGCCGCCTGCCACTGGTCCATGTGGACGCCTACCGTCTCGGCGGGGTGGCGGAGGTCGACGACCTCGATCTCGATGCCGACGTCGACCGGTCCGTCTGCGTCGTGGAGTGGGGCGCGGGGCTGGTGGAGCAGTTGGCGGGTGCCCATCTGCGGGTGGAGATCCGCCGCCCGGCGGGCGACGAGGAGGGTGAGGTGCGGCGCGTCCTCCTCCGCCCGGTCGGGGCGGACTGGGCGGAGCGGCTGGCCGCGGCCGACCTGCCGGCGAGCTGACCGGCACGGTGCGCCCACCCCGTCCTGATACCGGGGGCCCGCGGGAGCGCTAGCCGAGTGGTGCCCCTGAGCAGGCTTTCTGTAGTCGGTTGGGCGCACGGCTGCCCGCCTCGCGGGGTGTGCGGGTGCCAGGCCCGGCGGGTCAATCCGTCGACGTGTTCTGCCCGGCCCGGCTCGCGCTGCCGGACCTGCTCCGCGGTCAGGCCGGGCGGGCCGTCGCCAGCAGCGTCGCTCCGGTGATCCGGACGTGCCGGGTCACCGGAGCCCTCGATCCGATCCATGCCGGGCCGTCCTGTGGGCCCGGCGGCATGGAGCGCGGCCGGCCGACCTGCGGGGGAGCCCAACGCCGGCCGGACGTCCGGCCGGCGCGGACTGGCGAGGACCGGTGCCCGCCGGGGCTGCGTGGCCGTTCTAGCACCTCTTCGGGTGGGCATGTTCGGGTAATCGAGAAAGTGATTCCAGGAACATTGCGCCACCGATGGCAGTTAATTGGTGACGGGGTCTGGAAAGGGTTGGTGTGCGGGAAGTGAACCGCGACACGCTGCCGGGGGCCTCCTAGATCATGTTAAGCTGAGATGTCCCCCTGTTAATGCGCTGTCCCGGCGCCCGCCCATACCGCGTCGCGGGGTGGCGTGCCATGCCAAGTCGCCCTTGAGGACAAATAGTCAACGTTCCGTAGTTGATGAGTTGTTCCGCTATATTGGCGGCGTAGGCGCGAAGTTCATGCATGCGGCGGCCCAGCCGCGTCATGGCCGCGGAGAACCGTGATGGCCTTTGGGGCCGGGAGAGGGGAGCGCGTGCGCAGCAGCACCGCTGTCGACCTTGTAGACGCTCCGGCAGAGCGCTCGACCCGGTCCCGCCGGACACGTAGTGACTTCCTTGCCAGCCGGCGGGACCTGCTCGACGCCGTCGGGCGGCTCCTCGCCCGCAACGGGCGCCGGTTCAGCCTGGTGGACCTCGCCGCCGAGGCCGGCGTCTCCACGGCGACCGCCTACCGGCACTTCGTCGACGTCCACGACGCGCTCGACGTCTACTACCTTCAGCTCATCGACGGGCTGGTGACCGACATCCGGGCGCTGGCCACCGGTGACGACCACCTGGGCAACTTCGAGGTGGTCTGCGAGGTGTGGGTCCGCTCGGTGGCCCGCTGGGGCCGCGCGGCGGTTCACGTACGGTCCGCACAGGGTTACCTCGCCCGGCTGCGCGGCCAGGACGACCTGGTCTCCCGGCTGCACGAGGTGCTGTCGCCGGTCGTCCTGGGCCTGGTGGAGGGGGGTCTACTGCCTCCGCAGGAGCCCGACTACGCGGTGCTGCTGTGGGCGTCGGTCTTCGACGAGCGCGTGATCGTCGACCTGCTGGACACCCTGGGCTGGTCGGCCGAACAGGCGGCGCAGAAGCTCACCGCCTCGGCGCTGCGGATGCTCGGCTTCACCGGCTGGTCTCCGATGCGCGCGGGGTTCCCCCCGCTCGCCGGGGGTGCGATGACCTCCGTGGCGGCCCCGTTCCCGCCCGTTCCCGCGGCTCCCGCCGGTGCCCCGGCGGGCCTGCCGTTGCCACCTCGGGGCCCCCGTCCGACGCGGACCACGGGGAGTGCCAGCGCGGTGGTCCACGGCCGTGCAGGTCTGCCGGCGATCAGTGTCGACCCGCGGCTGCGTCACCGCCCCTCCGGTGCGGTGGGTCGGCGTACCCACTAGCTCACTGCCAGCGCACTGCGTCGCAGCGGCGCGAACGGCCCGGCCACCGACTCCCGGTGCCGGCCCGGGTTGTGTTCCCGGGGGGCGTCCTGCGCCGGCGAGCCGTTCTGGCCACGGTGCATCTGTTGTGATTTCCCGGCGGCGCCGGGGCTGCCCGCGGGCAGCCCCGGCGCCGCCTCGTGTTGCGCGGTGTTCACATCCCGCCCGGTGGCGGGCGATCGTTCTGGCGCACCCTTTTCGCATTCGCGTTGTTATTCCATCCGGTCATACTGCAGGTATTACCTCCGGGAGTCTTCCGCGAGAATTCCGCCTGGTTCGCGGACGGGCCGTCGGAAATCCCGGGGACCGCTCCGGCCGGCGCATTCCGCTGTTCGCCCCTGACGGCGGCACCGACACGGGCACCCCATGCACGGCGCTGATGGTTCGTCTACGGAGCGATAGCCCCGGGAACGGGTGGCGTCCCGGCGTGCGGGCGGGCTGGCGTGCCGCCCACGGGCGCCGTGCGGCGGATCCGTAGGCTGGGCGGGTGCTTGTCCTGGCGCTTGACACCTCGACCCCGGCGTGCGCGGTCGCGCTGGTCGAACTGGGTGCGTTCCCCGCCGACCCTCGGCGGCAGGCAGGCCAGGCGACGCAGGACCAGGCCGCGGCGGGCCGGGCACCGTTCGAGCAGCAGGCACCGTTCGAGCAGCAGGCACGGTCCGAGCAGCACGCACGGTCCGAGCAGCAGGCACTGTTCGAGCGGGCGGTGTGGGACGCCCGGCGTCACGGCGAACTGCTTGCGCCACTGGTCGCCGAGGCGCTGGCCGCTGCCGGCATCCGGCCGCTGGACCTGGCCGCTGTCGTCGTCGGTGCCGGCCCCGGGCCCTTCACCAGTCTGCGGGTCGGCATGGTGACGGGGGCCGCGTTCGGCGCCGCGCTCGGCATCCCGGTGTACGGCGTCTGTTCCCTGGACGGGATCGGTGCCGTTACCGACGGCCCGGTCGGTGTCATCACGGACGCCCGCCGCCGAGAGGTCTTCTGGGCCCGCTACCAGGACGGGACGCGTGTCGGTGAGCCCGGTGTCGGTGCCCCGGCCGCGGTCGCGGCGCAGCTGCGAGCGTCCGGTGTCACGCGGGTGACCGGCCCCGGAATCGCCCTCTACCCCGAGGTCTTCGCGGAGTTCGGCCACAGCGCGGGCGGGGCGGCTGGGCGGCCCGTGCCTGGTTCGCCGGCGCCGCCTGTCCTCGTGCGCTGCGTGGCGGCGGACATCCTCGGCGGCCGTGCGCCGGCGCCGCTGGCGCCGCTCTACCTGCGCCGGCCCGATGCCGCGGAACCCCGGCCTCCCAAGACCGTCACCGTGGCGGGCTGACGTGGCCGGTGGTGGTCCGGCCTCGGGGCCGGCGGTGGGCGGCGTCGAGCTGGTTCCCATGCGCTGGTGGCATCTGGGCGGGGTCGCGGTGCTGGAGCGGCAGGTCTTCACCCTCGATCCGTGGTCGGCCGAGCTGTTCTGGTCCGAGCTGGCCCAGGGCGACAGCAGGAACTATCTGATCGCCATGTCGGCCGGCTCGATCGTCGGCTACGCCGGGCTGGCGATGCAGGGGGACGAGTCCTACATCCAGACGATCGGTGTGGTGCCGGCCATGCGGGGCCGTCACGTCGGGTGCCGACTGATGATCGCGCAGCTGCGGGAGGCACGCCGCCGCGGCGCGCGCAGCTGCGGGCTGGAGGTCCGGACGGACAACCGTCCGGCCCGGGCCCTCTACGCCCGGCTCGGTTTCGTCGACCTCGGCGTCCGCCGTGGGTACTACCAGCCGTCGGGTGGCGACGCCTATGTGATGCGGGCCCGGCCGATCGACACGGTCGGGTACGGGTCGATGCTCGACCAGACCGAAGCGGCGATCGACCGGGACGCGAGGGCAGCGTCGTGAGGGCAGTCGTCGTGAGGGCCGCGCCGTGAGAGCGAGACGCGGAGGCAACGTCGTGCGGACGGAACGTGGGGGCGACGTCGTGAAGGTGGCACCGTGACCGACCGCCCACTGGTGCTCGGGATCGAGACGTCCTGTGACGAGACCGGCGTCGGCCTGGTCCGCGGTGGCACGCTGATCGCCGACGCGCTCGCGTCGTCCGTCGACGAGCACGCCCGCTACGGCGGTGTCGTCCCCGAGATCGCGGCCCGCGCGCATCTGGAAGCGATGGTCCCCACCATCGAGCGTGCGCTGGACCGGGCGGGCCTGCGGCACCGCGACGTGGACGCAGTGGCGGTGACAGCGGGCCCCGGGCTCGCCGGTGCTCTGCTGGTGGGTGTCGCGGCGGCGAAGGCCTACGCCCTCGCGCTCGGCGTTCCGCTGCACGGTGTTCATCACCTGGCCGCCCACGTCGCCGTGGACACCCTGGAGCACGGGCCGCTGCCGCGCCCCTCGGTGGCGCTGCTGGTCTCCGGGGGGCACAGCTCGCTGCTGCTGGTGCCCGATCTGGCGACCGAGCCGGTGGTCCCGCTGGGGGCCACCGTGGACGACGCCGCGGGCGAGGCCTACGACAAGGTCGCGCGCCTGCTCGGGATGCCCTTCCCGGGCGGTCCGCCGATCGACGCGGCGGCCCGCGAGGGGCGGGCGGACATCGCGTTCCCCCGTGCCAAGGCGGGAGACGGAACCTTCGACTTCTCCTTTTCCGGTCTCAAGACCGCGGTGGCCCGCTGGGTGGAGGCACGGCAGCGCTCCGGTGAGCCGGTGCCGGTGGCGGACGTTGCCGCGTCCTTCCAGGAGGCGGTCGCGGACGTCCTGACCGCGAAGGCGGTCGCGGCGTGCCGGGCGCAGGGGGTCGACACCCTGGTGATCGGTGGCGGTGTCGCGGCGAACAGCAGACTGCGGGCACTGGCCGCGCTCCGGTGCGAGGCGGCCGGCATCCAGCTGAGGGTGCCGCGGCCGGGGCTGTGCACCGACAACGGAGCCATGGTGGCCGCCCTCGGCTCGCTGCGCGTGGAGGCCGGGGTGGCTCCGTCCCCGTGGGACCTGCCCGCGACCTCCACGCTGCCGTTGTAGACCCTCCGCCGCGAGACCCTCCGCCCGCGCGAGATCCGCCGCCCGCGGGAGACCCTCCTGTCCGGTGCGTTCCGCCGCGGCGCCGTCAGGCCGCCGCGCGTTCCCGGGCGGACAGCTCCGCAGCCTCGAGAGAGGCCTGGAAGACGTCCTTGAACTCGGCGAGCGCGGGGTTCACCGTCGACAAGGTCATCACGACGGTGATGAACTCGATGTCGTCCGCTCCGAGGACCTCGAAGGCGTGGCGCAGGTAGGGGACCTGGTGGTCCCAGCCCTCCTTGGGCGTGCCGGGGGCGTACGAGCCGCCCTGGGCCGTCACGACCGTGACCTTGCGGCCGGCCAGCACCCCGTCGCCGGCCGCGCCGCCCGCCGTCCGCCCCATGACGATGATCTGGTCCAGCCATGCCTTGATCGTCGACGGGTGCGAGTAGTTGTACATCGGCACGCTGATCACGTACTCGTCGGCCTTCTCGACCTCGGCGAGGTACTCCTCGCGGATCCGCACCGCCTCAGCCTGCTCGGCGGTGAACTGCTCGGGGTCGGCGTAGCCGCTCGAGACCAGCGTCCAGCTCAGGTGCGGGGGCGGGGCGGCGGCCAGGTCCCGGTGGGTGACGGTTCCCTGCGGGTTGCGGTCGTGCCAGGCCTCGACGTACGCCGCGGCGATCCCGCGGGAGACCGATCCTTCGGGCGCGATGCTGGAGTCGACGTGCAGCAGGTGGGACATCGCGGCTCTCCTTGATCCGTGGGCTGACGGCTGGTGGCCCGGCCCACGGTCCGATTTCGTGGTCAAGCAGATAGTCGACCTCGAAGATAATCTGTGTCAACACCTATCTGTGGGGAAGACCTGTTCTGATGATCGGATTCCGAGGTGATCGGGGTACTGTGTGAGCGTGGAGGGGTCGTTGGGAGAGATCTCGGCGCTGCCGTCGCGGGCCGCGGCGTCGGTCGACGCGCGCCCGGCTGGTGACGACGGCTCCTGTGGGCTCGTTGTGCCTGCCGCCTGCGATCCCGACTCCGCCTGCGATCCCGACTCCGCTCGTGATCCCGCCACCGACTCCGGCTGCGAGCCGGCTGTCGACGCCGCGTGCGGCGCCGCCGCCGATGCGGATCTCGACCTGCCCGACCATGTCCGCGCCGACCTGGGCTGGATCGTCGGCCAGATCCACCACGGTTACCTGGTCGCGTCGCTCGCCGCGATGGGTGGGCTTCCAGGCGGGCTGAAGGGCTTCTACGTTCTCGGCGCGGCGGTCGAGGGTGCCGCGCACAACCAGATCGAGGTCGCCCGCCGGTTCAACATCGACCGTACGGTCATGGTCCGGCTCGTCGACGAGATGGAGCAGGCTGGTCTCGTCGAGCGGCGCCCTGTCCCGACCGACCGGCGGGCCCGAATGATCATCGCCACGGAGCGCGGCGTGCGGGCGCACGAGCGGGCGCGGTCCGCGCTGCGGGCCGTCGACGACCATGTGCTGGCACCGCTGCCGCCCGCGGAGCGGGAGACCTTCACAGCGCTCGCGCGTGTCGTCTCGGAACATCTGGTCGCGATGGATCCGACGAAGGGTGCCGCGGCGTGCGTGGCCGTCGAGGCGACGCTGAGCCCGGAGGTGCCGCCGGCCGTCGGTCCCGGTCGGCCGGGCGTGGCTCGTGCCGACGCCGGTGCCGGGGATGGCGCCGGTGGTGGTGGCGCGCGGCGCGCCCGGGGCGGTGGCCGCGCCGCGCCGCGCGGCTGATCCCGGCGGCGGTCGCGCTGATGACGACCTGGATGTGGGAGGCCCGGGCGGCCCCGGGGCGGGTCGGTGAGCTGGAGCGCTGGGTCCGCTCCGCGGTGGCGGGCCGGGTCGCCGAGATCTACCTCGGGCGAGGCGAGTCAGCAGGCCTGGTCGTGGTCCTCCTGCACATCGGTGGTGGTGTCGAGGAGTCTTCCGGTGCCGCCGGGCAGCCGCTGCCAGCCCCGCCTGACGAGCTCACGGCGGGGTCGGCGCACGCCTGGCAGTTCGAACGCGCCGATGCCGGTCTTGACAGATCCGACCGTCTTGGTTGACGTCCGTGGTGCGGGTGCTAGGTTGGCACTCGGCACTCGCGAGTGCCAGCGACAGGCGCCTGTTCACCCGCGACGGCAGGCCGCCAGGGTCGCTCTCTCATCCAGCGAAGGAAGGGGGAGGTCGATCGTGACGACCACCGCCACCAAGGTTGCAATCAAGCCGCTCGAGGACCGGATCGTGGTCCAGCCCTCGGACGCCGAGACGACCACCGCGTCCGGCATCGTGATCCCGGACACGGCGAAGGAGAAGCCGCAGGAGGGCACCGTTCTCGCTGTCGGCCCGGGTCGTTTCGAGGACGGCAAGCGCGTCCCGCTCGACGTCAAGGTCGGCGACGTCGTGCTTTACAGCAAGTACGGCGGCACCGAGGTCAAGTACGCGGGCGAGGAGTACCTGGTGCTCTCCGCTCGGGACGTTCTCGCGATCATCGAGAAGTAGCCGGACGCCGGCAAGTAGCAGGCGGGGCGTGTCCCACCGGTGGTCCCCGGTCTCCACCGGGTACCACGGCGGGGCGCGCCCTTCCTGTTCCGCCAGGTAGCGGTGTCGGAGGGACACAACAGGTATGCCGAAGATTCTGACGTTCAACGAGGACGCTCGCCGCTCGCTCGAGCGGGGTGTCAACGCCCTCGCTGACGCGGTCAAGGTGACGATCGGCCCCCGCGGTCGCAATGTCGTCATCAGCAAGTCGTACGGCGCGCCGACGATCACCAACGACGGTGTGACGATCGCGCGTGAGGTCGAGCTGGACGACCCCTACCAGAACCTGGGGGCGCAGCTGGCCAAGGAGGTCGCCACCAAGACCAACGACGTGGCCGGAGACGGCACGACGACGGCGACGGTGCTGGCCCAGGAGATGGTCCGCCAGGGCCTCAAGCAGGTGACGGCGGGCGCTTCCCCGCTCTCGCTCAAGGCCGGCATCGAGGCGGCCGTCCAGGCCGTGTCGTCGGCGCTGCTGGAAGCGGCGATCGAGGTCGACAAGAAGGAAACGATCGCCCAGGTCGCGGCCATCTCGGCGCAGGACAACCAGGTCGGTGAGCTCATCGCCGAGGCGATGGACAAGATCGGCAAGGACGGTGTGATCACCGTCGAGGAGAGCCAGACCATGGGTCTGGACCTCGAGCTCACCGAGGGCATGCAGTTCGACAAGGGCTACATCTCGCCGTACTTCGTGACCGACGCCGAGAGCATGGAGGCCGTCCTCGAGGACGCCTACGTGCTGCTGTACCCCGGCAAGATCGGCGCGCTCACCGAGATCCTGCCGATCCTCGAGCAGGTCGTGCAGGAGCGCAAGCCACTGCTGATCGTCGCCGAAGACGTCGAGGGCGAGGCGCTGTCCACTCTCGTGGTCAACGCGGTCCGCAAGACCTTCCAGGTCGTCGCGGTGAAGGCCCCCGGCTTCGGGGACCGTCGCAAGGCGATGCTGCAGGACATCGCGGCCCTCACCGGTGGCCAGGTCGTCGCCGCCGAGGTGGGTCTCAAGCTCGACTCGATCACGCTCGCAGAGCTCGGTCGCGCCCGCCGGATCGTCGTCGACAAGGACGTCACCACCATCGTCGACGGCGGTGGCGAGGCCGGCGCCGTCAGCGAGCGGGTGCGGCAGATCAAGCAGGAGATCGAGCTCTCGGATTCCGACTGGGACCGGGAGAAGCTCCAGGAGCGCCTGGCCAAGCTCGCCGGCGGTGTCGCGGTCATCCGCGTCGGCGCCGCGACCGAGGTCGAGCTCAAGGAGAAGAAGCACCGCCTCGAGGACGCCGTCTCGGCGACCCGGGCCGCGGTCGAGGAAGGCATCGTGGCGGGCGGCGGCAGCGCCCTTGTCCACGCCGCCACGGCCCTCGACGGCGACCTCGGTCGTACCGGTGACGAGCGGTCCGGGGTGCGGATCGTGCGCGCCGCGCTCGACGCGCCGCTGACCTGGATCGCGCGCAACGCCGGGCTGGAGGGCGCGGTGATCGTGTCCAAGGTGCGCGAAGGCGTGACCGGTCACGGTTTCAACGCGGCGACCGGCGAGTACGGCGACCTGGTGGCCGCCGGTGTGGTCGACCCGGTGAAGGTCACCCGTTCCGCGGTGGCGAACGCGGCCTCGATCGCCGCGCTGCTGATCACCACCGAGGGTCTGGTGGCGGAGAAGCCGGCCGAGGCCGAGGCCGGCGACGGCCATGGCCACTCGCACGGTGGGCACGGGCACTCCCACTCGCACGGCCCGGGCTTCTGATCCGTCCGGGTAGCCGTGCGGCCGGTCGCGCAGCAGCGCGCCGGCCGCACGGAGCATCACGGTGACAGAGGCGCGGGGGACGAGGCCCGGTCGGTACCAGTCGGACTGGTACCGACCGGGCCTCGTCCGCTTTCCGCCCGGTGGTCGGTGCGCCGTCCGTCGGTACCGATGCCGGTGGCCTGCCGGTCGGCTGGACGGGCGGGGCGCCACCCGAGGTCGTGCACCTGACAGCTGATCGCGGGCCGCTCACCCGTCGCGGGTGGTCGCCGGGGTTGGGGCGACATGTCCCCGCAAGGAGCACCGAAGCGGTCGGCTGCCAGGCGCCCCGCGCGATCTCCGTGGGTCGTCGGTGTCGACGATCCGGAAACGCGAGATCCCCGGGTCCGTCCCGTTCGACGGGGATGGACCCGGGGATCTCGTCATCCGACGGCCCGGCCGTCTAGCAGGCCGGGGCGAGACCTGGCCTCGCCGGTGCATGGCGGGCAGCACCCCGGCGGGTGCGTCCGGTCAGGACCGCCTCCCGCTCGGACTCACTCATCCCGCCCCATACTCCGTAGGGCTCCCGGGCGGCTAGGGCATGTTCCCCGCAGGCCCGGACAACCGGACAACGCGCGCAGATGGCCTTCGCTGCGGCTTCCCTGGCGGCACGGGCCGGGCCGCGCTCCCCCTCCGGATGGAAGAAGAGCTCGGTGCTCTCGCCTCGGCAGGCACCGTGGAGCTGCCACTCCCACTTCTCCGCGCCGGGGCCTGGAAGTCGTCGGACGTCGGTCATAGGCCTGACCCCCCTTTCGACCTGAGCGGCTGGCGCCGCGACTACCCGGTCACCGTAGCCGCCCGCCATCGACTCGAGATCTTGGAATTTCACCCGGTCGACCGGCGCCGTCTCCCTGCTGGCGGACCGCGCCCCCGACGCGGATCGGGTCGGGAGCGGGCGGGACGGCGCGACCAGGGGCAACCGTGGACGTCCGACCACGCCGGGTACCGACACCGCGCAGGTCGCCGCCAACCAGTCGACAGCTGGCGGATGCGCGCGCCGCCGGCAGTTGACGCCTACCCGTCGCCAGGGTCGTAACACGAATCAGCATCCGAATTCCCGGCGCAGACGAAAATGATCACCGGGCGTAGGGTGAGGCCGCGATCCGGTGGCCTACGCAGCGGCGCGGCAAGGGGTGCGCGGCAAGGGGTGCGCGGCAAGGGGTGCGCGGCAAGGGGTGCGCGGCGCGGGAACAGGCCCAGGGCGGCGCGGTGCACCGCGGGGACAGGCCCAAGAAAGATGGGCACGCGCAGCGTCGCGCGTGCCCGGAATCAGTGACCTTCGAACGGCGGCCGGGTGGACCGGTCGGCCGGGGGGCGGGGGCGGCGGTGGGCCGCCCGGGGGTCAGCGGGTGTCCGCCTCGGAGGCCGCCGACGCCTCGTACGCGCCGTCGGCGAAGCCGCGCGCATAGTCCCAGCTCACGTAGCAGGCTGGGTCCGGGGCGTAGGCGGGCTCGTGCACCCGGGTGCGCCCCTCGTCGAGGAGATGGCGCAGATTCCCGGCCAGCAGGTCCCAGTCGAAGTAGTGCGGCTCGGCGCACCCCTCGCAGTCGACCACCAGGCCCCGGTAGCCACGTGGTTCGAGCAGCGTCCGGAAGACGTCGAGGTCGCCCAGCTCGGCTAGGATCTCTTCCCGCTCCCGGAGGGACAGCGGTTCGAGCAGGTCCAGATCCTCGGCGGAATCGAGCTGCGCGAGCTCGGCCGCCGGGTCCTCGGGGTCGCCCGCGAAGGGGTCGAGGGGCTCGTTGCTCACGAGGAACACGCTACGCTTGTAGCCACAGCTTAGTGGTCCCGATACCGAGTCCGGCACTGACGTGCGGGGCATTCGTTCCAGATGCCCGAATCTGTCCCAGCCTGGATGGCTTCCCGTGGTGCCTACGCTGCTCTCAGGGTGTGTCCCGGAGATCCCGGCGCCCCTGGTCCGTGCCCGGTCTGCCTGTTGTCGGCATCCCTTCCGCCCGATTCCGGTGACAGGTTCGCGGTCTTTGTGCTAGTGAGCCAGTATTCCGCTTTGGGTGGGCAGTAGCCGGGCCGGTTGAGTACGGAGCAGGGTGCGATCCGCGGTCGGGAGGCTCGTCCGTGGCCTGTGTGGTGCTCTCGGTCACGCGGGGCAGTTCGGGGCCGATGTCGGGCCTCTACGATGGGGGCATCACCGTCGCCCGACCGGCGGGCCGCGCACGAAGCCGCATGCGCGACAGGTCCTTCCCGACCTGCGTCTGCTGCTCCTGACCTGCGTCTGCCCCTGACATGTCCACCGAGCGTGGGCCGGCTCGCCCGGTAGCCGGGTGCGGGATCCCCACGCGCCGCGGGGTAGCCACCGCAGGCGCGGGGCCGACGCGAACGGAAAGGTGCCATGGACGGTTCCGCCGCCACTCCGACGACCTCGACCACGCGTGCGGCCGGAGAACCCCGCATCGACCCGGCACCCGGCCCGGCGGCCGACGTCCGGTCCGCGCCCGGGGCTGAGGGGGCAGCCCTTCCCCCGAAGCTGGCGATGCTCGGCCTCACCTACGACGATGTGCTCCTCCTTCCGGCCGCCTCCGAGGTGGTTCCGTCCTCGGTGGACACATCCACCCGGCTGTCCCGCAACATCTCCCTGGCCGTGCCGCTGGTCTCCTCCGCGATGGACACGGTGACCGAGGCGCGGATGGCGATCGCGATGGCGCGCCAGGGCGGTGTCGGCGTCCTGCACCGCAACCTGTCGGTTGACGAGCAGGCACAGCAGGTCGACATGGTGAAGCGGTCCGAGTCGGGCATGATCACCGCGCCGATCACCTGCGGCCCGGACGCGACGATCGAGGACGCGAACGTCCTGATGGCGCGGTACCGCATCTCAGGCGTCCCGGTGACCCAGCCGGACGGTCTGCTCCTCGGCATCGTGACCAACCGCGACATCCGCTTCGAGCGTGACTACACCCGCCGGGTCCGCGACGTGATGACCCCGATGCCGCTGGTCACCGCTCCGGTGGGTGTGTCGGCGGACGACGCCCTGGGTCTGCTGCAACGCCACAAGGTGGAGAAGCTGCCCATCGTCGACGACGCCGGCCGCCTGCGCGGGCTGATCACGGTGAAGGACTTCACCAAGCGCGAGCAGTACCCGCACGCCACGAAGGACGCCGACGGGCGCCTCGTGGTGGGAGCCGCCATCGGCGTCGGTGAGGACGCCCTCAAGCGTGCCCAGGTCCTCGTCGCGGCCGGGGTCGACTTCCTCGTCGTCGACACGGCGCACGGCCACCACCGTGCCGTGCCGGACATGATCGCCCGGCTCAAGGTCGAGATGCCCACCGGCGCCAACGGCCGGCCGCTGGACATCATCGGCGGCAACGTGGCCACCGCCGCCGGCGCCGCCGCTCTCGTCGCCGCCGGTGCCGACGCGGTCAAGGTGGGGGTCGGGCCCGGCTCCATCTGCACCACCCGGGTCGTGTCCGGTGTCGGGGTGCCGCAGGTGACCGCGATCTACGAGGCGGCGCGCGCGGCGCGGGCGGCCGGCGTCCCGGTCATCGGCGACGGCGGCCTGCAGTACTCCGGCGACATCGCCAAGGCGATCGCGGTCGGGGCCGACACGGTGATGCTCGGCAGCCTGCTCGCCGGCGTCGACGAGAGCCCGGGGGAGCTCATCTTCATCAACGGCAAGCAGTACAAGTCCTACCGCGGGATGGGTTCGCTCGGCGCCATGCGCAGCCGCGGGGGTAACCGGTCCTACTCGAAGGACCGGTACTTCCAGGACGACGTCCTGTCGGACGACAAGCTCGTCCCGGAGGGCGTCGAGGGCCAGGTGCCCTACCGGGGCTCGCTCGCGGGCATGGCCCACCAGCTCATCGGCGGCCTGCGGGCGGCGATGGGGTACACCGGCTCGGCGACGATCCGCGACCTGCAGGAGTACAGCCAGCTGGTGCGGATCACCTCCGCCGGCCTCACCGAGAGCCACGCGCACGACGTCCAGATGACCGTCGAGGCGCCGAACTACACCCGGTGAGCCCGGCTGCCTCTCGTCACGGCCTGCCGCCGGCCGGACGGGCAGGATGGTCGGCGGAACTAGCCAAGGTTGACCAGGAGGCCGGACACGGTGGCTGACGTCGAGATCGGTATCGGGAAGAGTGCGCGGCTGGCCTATGGGCTGGACGCCGTGGGCATCGTCCCCTCGCGGCGTACCCGCGACCCAGCCGACGTGTCGCTCGGCTGGGAGATCGACGCCTACCGCTTCGACCTGCCGATCGTCGCCGCGGCGGCCGACGCGGTGACCTCGCCGACGTCGGCGATCGCGCTCGGGCGTCTCGGCGGGCTCGGTGTCCTGCACCTGGAAGGGCTGTGGACCCGGCACGAGGAGCCCGAGCCGCTGCTGGCGGAGGTGGCGGCGCTCGGCGCCGAGGCCGGCGCGCTCGCGGCGGCCGGGCGGCTGCGCGAGCTGTACACCGCTCCGGTGCAGCCGGACCTGATCGGCGCCCGGCTGCTCGAGATGCGGGAGGCGGGCATCGTCACCGCCGCCGCGCTGCGACCGCAGAAGGTCCGGTCGCTGTGTCCGTACGTCGTCGCGGCCGGCGTCGACCTCCTGGTCATCCATGGCACGGCGGTGTCGGCGGAGCACCAGTCCCGGCGGACCGAGCCGCTCAATCTCAAGCAGTTCATAGGACAGCTCGACATTCCGGTCATCGTCGGCGGCTGTGCCTCCTTCTCCACCGCACTGCACCTGATGCGGACGGGGGCCGCCGGCGTGATCGTCGGCGTCGGCGGCGGCCTGGGTGACGACACGGCCGCAACCCTCGGAATCGGTGTGCCGCTGGCGACGGCCATCGCCGACGCCGCAGGCGCGCGAATGCGCTACCTCGACGAGTCCGGTGGCCGCTACGTGCACGTCATCGCGCATGGCGACCTGCGCAGTGGGGGGGACGTGGCGAAGGCCGTGGCGTGCGGTGCCGACGCGGTGATGGTGGATTCGCTGCTGGCGCAGGCAGTGGACGCCCCGGGTCAGGGCGCGGTCTGGTCGATGGAGATGCTCCACTCCGATCTGCCGCGAGGGCAGTGGGCACAGCTGCCGGCATCCCGCTCCGTGGCGGAGATCCTCACCGGAGCCGGGGGGGACGCCGTGGACGGTGTGGCGAACATCGCCGGAGCGCTGCGCGCGGCCATGGCCACTACGGGCTACGCGACGTTGAAGGAGTTCCAGAAGGCCGAGATCATGGTCGCCGCCGGCGGCTGACGGGGCGGTGCCTGACCGGCCCGCGGCATGCGGATGCCACGGCGCCGACCCGGGCGCCGTGGGTGCCGATCCGTCGTGGCACTCTGGGAGCCGTCCGTCTCCGGAGTGAAGGACGGCTGATGCGCCTCGACGAGAACGGCCGCTGGGTCAGCGACGACGGCGCCTATGTCTGGGACGAACCCGCCCAGACCTGGCGGCTCGCGAACGTCGCGTCGCGTTCCGACCCGCCCATGGCGAGCTCCGCTGCCTCAGGTCCCGCTGTCACGGGCTCCGCTGCCACGGGCTCCGCCGCGGCGGTCTCCGCCGGGCCGGCACGCCCGGGCCAGGGGAGTGGGGTGGAGAGCCCCCGGCGCGGCGGCTACTGGGTGGGTGCCCCGGCCTCGACTGGCGAGAACACGACGGATTTCCGGGTCGGCGCGCCGGACGCGGCCTCGCCCGGCGAGGCCGCCCGCCAGGCCGGCGGCTGGACGCCGCCAGACGGTGGCTCCGGTGGCCCCGCCCCGACCGGCCCGATCTTCACCGGCGAGGCCTACACCGGGCCCACGCCCACGGCGGGCACTTTCGTCGGCTACCAGACCGGCCCGCAGGCGACCCGGCCGGGCCCGTCCCGTCCCGGCCCGGCCCGCACCGGGCCGGGAGCAGCAGACCTGGCCGGCACCGGCCCGTTCGACCACGCCACACCGGCTGGCCGCGGCGTCGACCGCGCCGGCCCGACCGCCGATCCGCCGGGTGCCGATCAGCTCGGGAGCGGTGCCCATCCTTTGGTCTCCGTCCCGAAGAACCGGGCACCTGGCAACGCCGATCCCGGGACCGCCGACCTGGGGACCAGGAACCCGGAGCACACGGATCCGCTCGCACCCCGCGTGCCGGGAGGGCCCGCCGCTCCCGTGCTCCAGAAGGATCCACAGAGCGGATCCGAGCCGCCCGAGCACACCGAGGGCATTCCTCGGCGGACAGTCCAGCCCCGGCAGCCATCCGCCGGGCGTCCCGCCTTCGGGGCCGAGGGCTCGCCCGGCGGCGCCGGGTCGCGCGCGGGGTCCGGGCCGCGGGCCGCCCTGGGCTCGGGCGCGGATCTGGATGACGCCGACGCCGATACCGACCAGGACGATGACGAGGACGCCTGGTACAACGCCCCGGCATCCGCGCGCCGCCCGCCGGTGCGCCGGATGCGTGGGCAGCGCCAGCCGGGGATGTTGGACGACCCGTCCGCGGACTGGAACGACGACCCCGACGACCCCGACGGCGCCGGCTCTGCTGACGGCGACTCCGGCGGCGGCGATGCCGGGGTCGCGGCGGACCGTGGGGGGCTGCCGGGCCGGCTCGTCGCGACGTTGCGCCGGCCGGTCGTGGCCGCGGTCGCGCTCGCGGTCGCGCTCGTGGCGGCACTCGGAGTCGCCGGCTTCATCGTCCTGGGCGGCGACGACGCGCCCGCGGTGACCGGCCCGGTGGCTGCGGGCGAAGGCCGGTACGACCCGAAGCTCCGCCAGACCTACATCAACGAATGCCTCAACGTCAGCGACGGCAACGAGCGCTTCTGCACCTGCACCCTGACGAAACTGGAGGGCCAGTACACCCAGGACCAGTACCTGGCCCTCAATCGGGACGTCAGTTCCGACAGCTCCCAGCGCATCGTGCGCGAGATCTACACGGCCTGCCGCAATCTCCGATGAGAGCGTCCGTGTACAGTGTGATGATCCCGTTTGCGACCGATTCGCGTTCGTCTCGGTCGATTCCGTGGTCCGTTTCGGGCGTGCGGGACGGTCGTGGCCACATGCGCGGTCGCAGTCATGAGCCTCGTCGGCGAGAGCGGTCGACGAGCGGAGTCGACGAGGCTGCGACAGCGCGGTGCGGGCCTGGTGCCGGGCGACGCGGGCCCAACCATCGCGGTGGCAGGCGGGTGATTGATCCGTGACAACAGACAGCACGGACCGACCCTCCGGCGGCCGTCGCGACGACGACTTCTTTGCCGTCGAGCGGGTCGGTGAACCCGAGGAGGCGGCTCCGCCCTACCGCCCGGCACCGACGTCCGGCGGCGGGTGGGACACAACCCCGTGGCCGTCATCCGGTCCTGATGTCGGCGGCGGTCCGGCAGGCGGCCCCGTGATCGTCGGTGGCGGCCCTGTGGTCAGCGGTGGCGGCCCGGTCGTCAGTGGTGGTCCGGTCATGGGCGGGGCTGGTGGTGTCGTCGTTGGCGCGCCGAGCAGCGACCCGTTCGACGTCAGTTCGACGTGGAGCGGCCCGTCGCCGCTGGCTGCCGGTCCGGCGGTCGAGGTCGAAACCTCCCGTGGTGTTCCTGACGGCCGTGGCGCGACCCCCGCTCCGTCCAACGCGGTTCCCCTGCCGCCAGGCCTGCCGGCCGTTGCGAGGCCTGAACCCGGGCCACCGGTCACCGATGTGTTCGGCTCACCTTCCGGCTACGGCACGGAGCAGCGGGGCTACGTTGAGTCCACACCCCCGCCGCGCTATCCGACCGAGCGTTCGCCCCTTCTGCCGGCCCACCCGGTCACTCCCGCCGGCCCGACCGGTCCTGTCGGTCCGGCAACCGGATCGGTGCGTATCGGAGGCGAGCAGAGCGGCTATCCGGGCTACGGCGCGGCCGTTCCGCAGGAGACGCCGCAGCCGCAGCGGCAGCCGCATCCCGACACGGACCGGCCGCGCAGCGGTGGCCCGCTCCGCCCGGACCAGACCGGCGGATTCCCCCGGCCCTACCAGACCGGCGGGTTCCGCCGACCGGCGGCCGGGTACTCCGGTCAGCCCGAAGGAACCGGGCCGGCGGCCGTCGACCCCTGGAACGGTGCAGGTTCGGGCACCGGGCAGCAGATGGGCGCCTCGCTACCGCCCCGGCAGGGTCCGCCGACCGGCGGGCTGCCGCGGGTCGCGCGACCGCCGCAGGA
Organism: Parafrankia elaeagni; assembly: GCF_000374165.1. Classification (GTDB taxonomy): domain Bacteria; phylum Actinomycetota; class Actinomycetes; order Frankiales; family Frankiaceae; genus Parafrankia; species Parafrankia elaeagni. The sequence continues at coordinate 4,035 of NZ_KB893739.1, read as the reverse complement.
CGGATACCCGACCCGCTCCGATCCGCCGCCCGGCCCCGGCCCCGGCCCGGCCAGCGGCCCCTATGTTCTGGGCGGCACTGGTCTGGGTGGGACGGACACCGGTGGATACCGCATCGGTGGCCCGGGTGGGTACGGCGTCGAATCCGGCCCTGCCCACGGCTCGTCCGCCCCGCCCCCCGGTGGATCTTTGCGTCCCGCCGGCGCCCTGCCGCCCGGCACGCCGTCACCGGCGAGCCTGCCGCCAGGGAATTCGCCGCCAGCGAGTCCGTACCCGTCCGGCGGCCCGGCGGTCACGGGCGGGATGCCCATCGGAGGCGGGTTCGGGCCGCGGGCTGGCACGACCGGCGCTGCTGGCACGACCGGCGCTGCTGGCACGGCCGGCACCGCCGGATCGGGCAGTGCGATGCCACTCGGCGCCGCCGGCGGGCACAGCGCACTCGCACCGGGCGCCAACGGAGGAGCCCCCGGCGGTACGGGCCCGGCGCCGGTGCGCACGCGGGCCTCGCTTCCGTCCGGTTCCTGGTCCACCCCGTCGTCACCGGGCCTGCCGATGGCGGATCGGGCTGGTGAGTCACGTGGCGGTGAGGCGTCGGGCCCATGGCGCGCCCCGGGTCGGGATGGGCCCCAGGACTACCTTCCCGCGCGGCGCCGCGGTGCTGAGCCACTGCCGCCCGGTATGGATCCACTGTCCGGGCCGCTGCCGAACGGGGTACCGGCCCGGGTGGACGGGCCAGGCTCGGGCCGCCCGGGCGCAGGTGCTCTGGGCCCAGGTGCCCCGGGCACCGGTCCCGGCGCCCTGTCGGGGCCGTCCGGGCCCTGGCGTGCGCTGCCGGCCGGCACGCCGGTAGAGGACACGATTCTCACCGCGCGGCCGTCCTTCCGGCCGGGCACGGACATCCCTGCGCTGCCCCCGGGCCGGTCCGGTGAGCCGGGCACCGGCGGTGCCGTCGGTGCCACGGGTCCGGGAGGTCTGGGAGGCCCGGGAACGGCCCCATCGGGTGCCGGACCGGGTTCCGGATCCGGGATGGGTCCGCAGGGCGCCGCGAGTCCCGCTGTCACCACGACCGGTCCGGGCCGCGGGAGGCGTCCCGAGAGCGCGGTCGAGATGACGTCGCTGGTGACCCGCCGGGGCCGCGGGCGGAGCGGGGTCGACCGGGAGGAGGACCCGGGCTGGCAGCCGTCCCGCTCGGTGCGCCGCACCGGGCAGCGAGGCGTGCCGGCCGACCGTCGGCGCACCCCGAACCCGGTGACCGACACGGACAGTCTGCAGGCCGTCTCGACACCGGCGCCACGGCGCGGGTCGCCCCGGCCGGGCGAGGCACGGGACGACGCCGGCCTGGACGAGACGGGGACCGCCGGGCGCATCCGCACGCCGCGCCGGGACCGGTCCGCCGCCGGCGCGCCGGACATTGAGGATCTGCGCCCGGAGAACCGCCGGTCGGCGGCGCGCGGCGCGGGCCGTGCGGGGCGCCGCGGCCGGGACACGGGTGCCACCGACGTGGCAGGTCTGGACCGTGCGGAGGCGGCGGACGGGCTCGACGGGCTCGACAGCCGCGGTACCGGCAGCCGCGGGACGGGTACTCGTGGCACCGGCAGCCGTGGGTCCGCGGCTCGCGGCGCTGGTGGCCGTGGCGACAGCGGCCGTGGCGACAGCGGCCGTGGTGACGGCGGCCGCGGCAGCGGCGGGACCGGTCCGCGCGGCGGTGCCGCGGCGGAACGCCGGGGGACCCGTGCGGTCGGTGTGCTCGAACCCGCGGATCTCCACGACGAGCCGGACGAGAACTCCGCGTCGCCGGAGGCCGACCGGTTCGCCTGGCTCAAGCATGGCTGGATCGGCCCGCTGGGAATTGCCCTGGTGGTGTCGCTGCTCGTGGTCGGGCTGTACACGGTGCTGATGGGCGGGGACAGCAACGAGCAGTCATCGCCCGAGCCGACGTCGCCGCAGACCAGCCAGGTCGCCCAGGAGCCGACCACGCAGGAGGCCCTGCAGGGCAGGGCCCTGGTCAACGGGACCTGGCGCTGCCGCCTGATGATCGATGTGAACTCCGCCGGTGAGCCGCTGCCGGATGTGTTCGTCGTCGAGCCGACGGGGCTGACGTACCGGTGGAACAACACCCCGGGGGAGTACAGGATGGATCCCTCGCAGGGCGATAATCCGGACACCACGGTCGCCGCCGTTCAGTTCACCAGCGGCCCGCTCGCGGGAGTGTCCGGGGACAGCCTCGTTTCCCCCGGTCGCGGAGCGGGCGGCAGGGCGGAGGGAACCCTCTTCCTCCGCGCGGCGCAGAACCAGCCGGACCGGGCCTGCTACGTGAACTGATCCGCCTCCGTACTCCTCCTCCGTACTCCTCCGCCACGCGGGCGGGGTTCTCCCTCATGAAGTGCGCCCTTTGTGGAATGCGGGTGCAGTGGTGAGAGCCGGGCGCGGGCGGTGAGTGCCGGACGCGATCGCCGTCAGCGCCGCGGATCGACCTCGCTGCGCTGCGTGAGGGCTTACCGGAGAAGCCCGACAAATGGGATCGGCACGCTATCCGATGTTCCTGGCGGCCCGCCAGTCCGCGGACCCGGTGAATTGCATTTTCCGGTCATGGGGCAGGATCGTGTGTCATGTTCTGGTCTGACCGTGTTGCTGGTACCAGGCGGCGGCACGCCGCTCAGGAAATCTTGAACCACGGAGGTTCTGGCCTCCCTGATCCCGGCGGAGCGGACCTGGTCACGGCGCCGGAGAGCCCGGCCGGCCCCCGCGTCGAGATGCGTCCGGAGGGCTGGCGGCTGGTCGACCGTCGGGGCCTTCTCAAGGCGGCGGGAATGGCCGCGGCTGCGGTTCCCTCGGCTGCCCTGCTGGCTGCCTGCGGCGGCGGTTCGAGCGGCAGCGGCAGTCGTGCGGTGCGTATCGGCATGGTCAGCCCGCAAACCGGTGCACTGCGGAACTACGCCGATGTCGACAATCATGTTGTCGAGCGGATGCGGAACCACTTCAAGGACGGCATCCGGGTCGGCAGGAACACGCTGCCGGTGGAGATCTTTGTCCGGGACGGGCAGTCCGACCGCAACAGGGCCGCCTCCGCCGCCGCCGACCTCATTTTCACCGACCGCGTCGACGTCGTCCTGGTCGGTGGCACCGCGGACAACGTGAACCCGGTGTCCGACATCTGCGAGGCGCAGGGAGTTCCCTGTATCTCGTCCGCGGTGCCGTGGGAGGCCTGGTTCTATGCTCGCGGCGGTGATCCGCAGCGACCGTTCGTCTGGACCTACCACCTCAACTGGGGCATGGCCGATCTGCGGGCGGCCTACCGGGGCCTGTGGAGCCCGCTGGAGGTCCCCCGCAGCGTGGCGCTGCTGCTACCGCGGGACCAGGAGGGCGACGCGTTCGCCAATGTCGACTACGGTCTGCCCAAACTGGGGGAGGAAGGCTTCCAGATCGTCGGGAACCCGGCGGATTACCGTTACAACGTGGACGCCCGCTCCTACTCGTCGATAGTGCAGAACATCGTCGAGAACGAGGTATCCATTATCGCCGGCGTGCCCAATGTGACGGACTTCTCCGCGTTCTGGCGTGAGCTGAACGCGGAGAACTACCGGCCGCACATCGTGTGCCTGTCGCGGGCGCTTCTCTTCCGCGACGACCTGCAGGCCTTCGGTACCGCTGCGAAGGGATTCTCGACCGAGGTGGGCTGGTCCCCGCGGCACCAGTTCCGCAGCTATCTCACCCAGCGTACGGCGGAGGAGATCGCGGCCGAGTACAACGACGACAAAGGGCGGCCCTGGCCCAGGGCTGCGCAGAGATCGCACCAGGTTGTGATCAGTGACGTTCCGTAGCCACGTTGTGGGGCGCCTCAAGGTGCCTTGCGCGGAGCGGAGCGAGTTGGATGCGATCCCGCCACGCTCGCCCGGGATGGGCCGCACAAATCAAGGCCACGCACACCCGGATCAAATTCCGAGGAAACGACGCAGAGCTTCACCGGAGAAACTCCGGCAGCCGAATTACCGAAAACGTGGCCAGCCGTAGTGACGGAAGTGGCCTTCCAGTCGGAT
>NZ_KB893738.1 GCF_000374165.1 Parafrankia elaeagni | reverse complement strand
TCATCCGACTGGAAGGCCACTTCCGTCACTACGGCTGGCCACGTTTTCGGTAATTCGGCTGCCGGAGTTTCTCCGGTGAAGCTCTGCGTCGTTTCCTCGGAATTTGATCCGGGTGTGCGTGGCCTTGATTTGTGCGGCCCATCCCGGGCGAGCGTGGCGGGATCGCATCCAACTCGCTCCGCTCCGCGCAAGGCACCTTGAGGCGCCCCACAACGTGGCTACGGAACGTCACTGATCACAACCTGGTGCGATCTCTGCGCAGCCCTGGGGTAGGCCCCCTGGTGGCCAGGGGTGCCACTGGCCTGCGGCGTGGGATCGCTCTGGTACTCGACCCTGCCGATTCCTGGCTCGCCCAGATAGTCCCAGCCGGTCCAGGTGAAGTCTCCGATGACGTGGTCGTTGTCCCGTACGAGCCGCCAGGTGCGGTCGATGTTCGAGGGGTAGGTCTCGGTGCCGACGATCACCCGGTTGGGAAACAGTGTGCGGTCGAGCTCGTAGCGGGATTCGAGGTAGTTGTAGCCGGCGACATCCAGGTAGGCCATGGACTCCGCGGTGCGCGTCGTCACGAGCTCCGAGGTCATCAATGTCGGCATGAACTCCCGCAGGCGGGTCATGACGTCGTTGACGTCGCCGGCCTCGTCGCCGGCGGTGCCGCCGCCCGCGGTACCGCCGCCCGCGGTGCCGTCCTCGGCGGACTTCTCCCGGCCTGCGCTCATGGCCGAGAAGAGATCCGGCCCCGCGGCGAGCAGACCGTTCACGGCGTTGGTGACGAACCGGGTGTCGTCGAGTTCGCGGACCTTCTCGGCGAGCCGGCGACCGAGCACCGCGCCGGCGGCGGTGCCCACCTCCGGGATCTCGTTGCCGATCGAGAAGAAGACGACGCTGGGATGGTTGAGGTCCTTCATGACCAGCGCACGGATGTCCGCCTCCCACGATCCGGCGAAATCGCCGGAGTAGTCGTGCGCGGACTTCGCCCGGGTCCAGACATCGCTCAGCTCGTCCATCACGATCATGCCGAGCTCGTCGCAGGCCTCGAGAAGCCCTCGGCTGATCGGGTTGTGGGCGCTGCGGATCGCGTTGAAGCCGGCCTTCTTGAGGATCTCCACCCGCCGCCACTCGGCCCGATCGATGGTCGCCGCTCCAAGCACACCGTTGTCGTGGTGAATACAGGCGCCGCGCAACTTCACGCCCTCACCGTTGATCCGAAGACCTCGCCGTGCGTCGACGGTCAACGTGCGGATGCCGAAGCGCGTCGTCTGTTCGTCGAGTCGCTCGCCGCCGGCGGTGACGGAGGTTCGGCAGGTATAGAGATCGGGGTGCTCCACGCCCCACAGCCGGGGCTCGGGAACGACCAGCCGCTGGCGCAGCAGAGCGCTGTCACCGGGGAACACCGTGACCGGTGCGACGTCCGTGGCGACGACCTCGCCATCGGCACCCACGATGTCGTTGCGAACCTCGGTGGTCAGCGTCACCGCCGATTCGTTCTGGATCTCGGTCGCCACCGCCACGACCGCCGCATCGCTCTCGATGACAGGAGTGGTGATCCGCACGCCGTCGAGAGCCAGATGCAGCAGCCCGGCGACGATGATGCTCGTGCCGCGATAGATGCCACCGCCGGTGTACCACCGGCTGTCGTCCTGGCTGCGGGCCTCGACCCGTACCTCGTTGTCCGCCCCGTACCGCAGCAGATGATCGGCGCGAACCAGGAAGGTGGAATAGCCGCTGGCGCACTGCCCGGCGAGGTCACCGTTGATGTAGACCCGGCCATGGCGGTAGACGCCCTCGAACTCGAACGTTACCCGGCAGTCCTGGTAATCCTCCGGGACGAAGAAGGTCTTCCTGTACTCATAGCCGTCCGCCGGAAAGTAGCCCCGGTGACCTGCCTCCGGATCGGCGCCGCTCCGCTCGCGGCGGACCATCGCGTCATGCGGCAACCGCACCGCTTCCCAGCCCTCGTTCGCCCTGCCGAGCAGAGCCTGGAAGGCGTCGGGCTTCCGGCGGTACGACCAGCCGTCGTTGAACGATGTGCGGATCAATCGAGCTCTCCTGGTCAGGTGCCGAGCAGGCCGCTATCAGCGATGGCAGCCGACGGCAGGTAGGGCCCCGCGGCGGGCCCGCGGGCGATCTGATCCGTGGCTGACGCCACTAGCGGGGGCTAGTGATGTGCACGCAAGCTAGCATCGAGCACTAGCGCGCACAAGTCCGACTTGCTTCAGGCCAGCGGAGGAGGACAAGGCGGTGACCGTGTCGGAGCCGGCAGCCGGTCGGCGGGTGACCGCCGTCGACGTCGCCCGAGAAGCGGGGGTGTCGCGGGCGACCGTCGGGTTCGTCCTGAACAACACGCGAGGTCAGACCATCCCGAAGGACACCCGTGAACGGGTGCTGCGGGCCTCCGAACGCCTCGGTTACCGACCCAACAGCGCCGCCCGCACGTTGGCCAGCGGCCGCAGCCGGATCATCCTGCTGGTGCTGCCCGACTGGCCGATCGAGTTCCGGATGCGCAACTATCTCGACGAGGCTTCCCTCGCGCTCGACCGGGCCGGGTACTCCCTGGTCACCTACACTCGCCACGCCGACCAGACGGCCCGGCCGCTGTGGGAGTCCCTCAGCCCCGACCTGGTGGTCGGGACCATCCCGTTCAACCCGCCCGACGTCGAGTCCATGCTCGCCTGCGGTGTCAGGAAGATCTATCCGAGCCCCGGTCGTACCGAGCCCATCGATGCCTCCCTGGCGCTCAGCGCGGGCCCGCGGCTGCAGGTCGACCATCTCCACGAACGCGGCCACCGGAATCTGGTCTATGTCGCGGCGGTGGAGGCACACGCGTCCTCGATGATCTCTGCCCGGTTTCAGGCCGCGAGCGAGCGGGCCCGTTCGCTGGGCCTCGCGGCACTTGCTCTGGAGGAGATCAACTACCGCAGCGCCTCCACCGACGAGACCATTCGCCGGATGTTCGACGCCGGCATCACCGGAGTCGTCGCGTTCAACGACGACGTAGCTGCCGCCGTCGCCAGCGGCGCGGTCCGCGCAGGCCTCCGGATGCCCGACGATCTCGCGGTGATCGGCCACGACGACTCTCCGATCGCGGCGATGTTCGTACCCGCGCTAAGCACCATCCGCATCGACACGGTCGCTCTGGGGCGAAGGTTTGCCGACTTCGTCCTGCGCAGTGTCGAACAGCGGCCTGCGCCTACCTCGCGCACTGTCGTGGAACCCACTCTGGTCCAACGCGAGACCAGCTGAGCCAGGTAGCGAGATAGGCGGTCAGGCGCCCCCCGTCCCACTGCCGCAATCCGGGTTCCGGGGCCTGATCTGCCAGGAGGACGACACCCCCGACATCCGCGCCGCGCCGCGCCGCGCTGAGCGGGTCGGCGGCCGCCGCCCAGCAGGACTTTGTCGGGTGCGACGCACCCTCGGTGGGGCCCACCGCTGGCGCGGCCTCCACGACGGCCCGTTGCCCGCCGGCGACCTCACGGCACTTGTGGGTACCGACGCTGCGCGCGGACCGGCTATGCTGGCTTCATCAGCTCGTCGAGCTCCTGCCGCGAGTTGTCCGCGCGTCGTAGCACCCGCTTCTCAGGATCGGGCCTCCGCTCCGCGCGTAACCGGCCAAGATCCTCGGATCCCCGGTTGTCGGCGGGACACCCGCACAGATAGAGATTCTTCTTGTCTTCGTTCACCGATCTCGGCGTGCCCGCGCGCCTGACCGATGTTCTCACCCGTCTCGCCATCGAGACCCCCACCCCCATCCAGCAGGCGACGCTGCCGGACGCGCTCGCCGGACGTGACGTCCTCGGCCGCGGCCGCACGGGATCCGGCAAGACGCTCGCGTTCCTCCTGCCCGTGGTCGCGCGGCTGTCCGGCGGGCCCCGGGCCCGGGCCGGGGCTCCGCGCGCGCTGGTTCTGGCGCCCACCCGCGAGCTCGCCGCGCAGATCGACACGGCGCTGCGACCGTTGGCCGCCGCGGCCGGCCTCACCTCGTGCACCGTGTTCGGCGGCGTCGGCCACGAACCGCAGGCGGCCGCGATCCGGCGGGGCGTCGACATCGTCGTGGCCTGCCCCGGCCGGCTGGAGGATCTCCTCGCGCGGGGGCGCTGCTCGCTGGCCAAGGTGACGATTGTCGTGGTGGACGAGGCCGACCACATGGCCGACCTGGGGTTCCTGCCCGCGGTGCGGCGCCTGATCGGCCAGACCGCGGCCGGGGGGCAGCGCCTGCTGTTCTCCGCGACCCTGGACAAGGCCGTCGACACCCTGGTGCGCCAGTTCCTCACCAGGCCCGCGGTCCACGAGGCCGACTCCGCCCAGTCCCCGGTGGGCACGATGGCGCACCATCTGCTGCACGTCGAGCGGGACCACCGGCTTCCCGTGCTCGTCGACCTGTCCAGCGCCCCGGGCCGCGCCGTCGTGTTCACCCGCACGAAGCACGGCGCCAAGGCTCTGGCCCGCCAGCTCAACCGCGCCGGCGTGCGCGCGGTCGAGCTGCACGGCAACCTGAGCCAGGGCGCCCGTACCCGCAACCTCGACGACTTCCACACCGGCCGGGCCTCGGCGCTGGTCGCCACGGACATCGCCGCCCGCGGCATCCACGTCGACGATGTGGCACTCGTGATCCACGCCGACCCACCGGCCGACCACAAGGCATATCTGCACCGTTCCGGGCGCACCGCGCGCGCCGGCAACAGCGGCACCGTCATCACCCTGGCGACCACGGAGCAGATCCGTGAGGTCACGCAACTGGCCCGCGCCGCCGGTATCAGGCCGACGACCACCCGGGTCGCATCCGCCGATCATCCGATACTCGCCACGCTCGCTCCCGGCGCCCGGTCGCTCACCAGCCCCGTGGTCGCGGCACAGGCGGAGACCAGAACCACTCCAGCCCGGCGCCCGCCGGTCGGTGAAGACCGCGGCACCGCATCGACACCTCGAACGGGCAGACGACGCGGACGCCGCCCCGCCGGCAACCACAGCAGCCGCGCCGGGCGGTCCACGGCGTCTCGACCGCCCATGGTCGCGGCCCGTACCAGCTCACCCGAGCACGAGGCCGGCCCGTCACCCGCGGAGCGGTCCGGGTCGCGACCGCCCCACAGCGCAGCGATGTTCAGCGCACGCCGCGCCCGCTGACCAGACTCGGTCACCCCCACCACAACGTGAGCTCAGATCCGCTCTGGCGGCGTCACCGCCGGGGGACTTCTCACGGTCGGCGGCACCGCATAAGCACCAGGAACGGGATCAACGTCATGACCGAGCCCAGCACGCCCTCGCACGCCGCCGAACTCGCGGAGCGGACGCGACGCTTCGTCCGCGACGGCCTACCGCTCGTACTGCCCTGAGCAGTCGGTGGCCTGATTCACCCGGCGTCTACGCACCAGTAGAGCCAGCGCCGCCCCTGTCGCGGCGGCTCCGGCGCGGAGAATCCCAGGCCGTCGGAGACGCCGGGGATCGCCGGCATGAGGGCGAGCAGGAACATCACCGTGCCGACGGCGTGTGCCGCGCCTCCGACCAGGGACGTCGTCAGCAGCATGGTCCAGACCGGCCGTCGCCGCAGCAGGGGAAGTGGGATCAGGGGGTGGGGCACCCGGCTTTCGACGGCGGCGAAGCCGGCCACCGTGGACGTGTCGCGGCGCGAGCAGGTCCGTGCTCTCGTGCGGTCCGTGGTGGCGGAACACGGGCGCCTCGACGTGATGTGCAACAACGCCGGGATCATCGTCGAGGCCCCCGTGCTCGAGCTGTCCGAGGAACAGTTCGACCGGGTGCTGGCCGTCAACCTCAAGGGCCTGCTGTTCGGGTGCCAGGAGGCCGGCGCGGTGATGCGCGGCCAGCAGGCGGGCAGCATCATCAACATGGCGTCGGCCGCCGCCGACACAGCTCCCCCGGGCCTGGTGGCCTACTCGGTCTCGAAGGCGGGGGCCGTCCAGATAACCCGCACCCTGGCCAAGGAACTCGGCCCCGAAGGGGTACGGGTCAACGCCGTCGCCCCCGGGCTGGTCGAGACCACGATCACCCGCCGGCACTACACCAACCAGGACGGAACGATCAATGAGGACAACCGCGCCACGTTCCTGGCACGAGGCCGGGACGTGGCGCCCCTGCGACGCATCGGCACACCGGCGGACATCGGCTACGCGGCGCTCTATCTCGCCTCGGACGCGTCCCGATTCGTCACCGGTCAGGTCCTGCGGCCCAACGGGGGTACCTCCATGCCCTGACCACCAGCCCCACCGGACGCGGAACTGATGCCACGGCCCGCCCCGGGTGTCGAGCGGACGGTCGCGCTCATCACCTTCCTGAGCAGGCACCCGGGCCGGCCCTTCAGCCTCTCGGAGCTGGCCCGGCAACTGGACCTGAACAAGGCGACCGCCCACGCCATGCTGGCCGCCCTGACCGACTCCGGCTGGCTGCTGCGGGACACCGCGCACAAGACCTACCAGCTCGGTGCGGCCCTGGTGTCCATCGGTGACGCAGCCGCCGGAGCCGATCGCCACGCCCTCGAACTCGCGCGCCCGCACATGCTCCGCCTCAGCGACGAGCTCGGCGTCCAGGTCGTGGCGAGCACGGTGCTGGGCGACGACATCGTCGTGCTGGCCGTCGAGGGCCACGCGGCGGCACCGAACGACTTCGTGTCCAGGCCCGGCAGCCGGATCCCCCTGTCGCCCCCGCTCGGCACGGTCTTCGTCGCGTGGTCCGATGCCGGCGACGTCGAGCAGTGGCTCCGCCGGCTCAGCCCCCGCCTCGACGACCACCGGCTCGACGACCACCGGCTCGACGACCACCGGCTCGGCATCTACCGGGACGCCATCAAGGTGATCCGGCGCCGCGGATACACGGTCGCACTCAACGACGACTGGCGCCACGACCTGAGCCGAGCTCTCGGTGTCTTCGCCGACAGTTACGGCGACACCGAGGTGCGTACCGCGGTCGAACGCGTCATCCAGGCCATGAGTGACGAGAAGAAGTACCTCCTCGTCGATCTCGACGGCATCGAGGCACAGCAGTTCAGCCTGATCAGCGCGCCCGTCTTCGACAACACCGGCCGAGTGCGCCTCGCGATCAGTCTCACCGGCTTCGCCGCTCGTCTGCGCCCCCAGCAGATAGCTGCCTACGGACGGCGGCTCACCGAGGCCACGATGGCGATCACCCGGCGCATTGACGGCCACCCGCCCGACGAGGCCATGACCGCCTGACTGGTGCGGACATCGACTCAGTCGGTGTCCGGCGACGCGTACTCCTCCCGCCAGGGACCGGCCAGATGGCCGCCGTCGACCGTGCAGGCCGCGCGTGCTTCGAGGCGACATAACTCGTGAGGTTCCGGACACCGACGAGTCCGTCGATGGAGGACCAGACAGCTTGAGCCCACCCGCGCGCGGGTCAGGTTTCAGTGCTGTCGGACGGGGGACACTGCCGGGTCGCCGGGTCGGCCTCAGGAAGGTTGACGTCCTTGGCCGTCGCGGTCAGGGAGAGCCCGGAGGCGTCCGTGGTGGCCTCGACGACGGTGAGGTCGAACGGCAGGTCGCCGACGGGGATGGGGATCGAGGGGAGCAACCGGCCCACGCCGCCGGGCACGGGGACGTCGAGGTCGAGCGCCCCACGGAGCGAGACCTCGGAGGGGATCAGGGTTACCTCGTTGTCACGTACCTCGAAGGTGGTGACGCCGCCGATCTCCTGTGCACCGAGCAGTGGTATGTCGGCCCTTCCGGAGACCTCGACCTCCCTCCCACCGTCCACCGGGTTAATCTGGATCTTGCCGGGCTGGTCGGCCAGGAACGTGTTCACGTCGTCGTAGTCGAGACGAACCGTTGCCTCGACGTCATCGACCGGTATCTCACCGACACGGCCGGCGATGATCTTTTGGACTGGAAGGTGCAGCCCTTTGAGATGCGCCTCGACCGAGGAGATCCGGGGCCCCGGTGTCGAAATTCCCTGAATGGTGACACCGATGTGCTTGAATGTGCCGAACGCAATCTGAGTGAGGAACGGAAATCCACCGATACTGACATCGCTCACGGTCGCTGGAATGGCGTCGCAGGCGAGACTCTCGGTCAGGCTCGCTTCGATCTGCGGGGCCATCTGGCTCTCGGCGGCCAGGACCGCGAAGCGGTCGCCCGCCACGCTCACCATGAGCAGAACGACCGCGCCGATCACGAAGGTCCGCCGGCGGCGCCACCACCGGCGGCGTTTCGGGGCGATCGGCGTGGTCTCCGGCACGCGCTCCCGCGGGAAGCGGACCGGATGTCCCGGGCGGAAGGCGTCAGCGGGCGGTGGCGGACCGGTGGGGCCCTGCGGGGCCTGCGCTGGCGAGGGTCGCCGCCCGAGCAGGCCCCGCAGGTCGTCGCCGGTCGGCTGGTTGACGGCGGCGCCGGCTCCTGCCTCCGCGACGCCGCCGGGTGCGGCGCCCGCGATCTCGTGCCCGTCGCCGTCGAGTCTGGGGCTCACCGAACTTCCCTTCGTCTCGAGCCTCGCCGGGCTCTCCCAGCGGCCTTCGTCGGCGCGCGGGGGCGGGCAGGCACGGGTCCGCCCTCACCGGGCTGCGCCCGGTGAGGCACCGGCGCATGGCCGCCGACCGGCCATGAGCCACTGTGCGCTGGAGCGACCCGCTTCCGCGTCGGCCGGAGGCAGTCACTTTCGACTACTGCGAACTCAGTACATCCATCGCCGCCTACTGCCTCGAGCGCGGCTCCACGGGCCGGCTGCTCCTCGTGTACTGCGCTTTTCGTAGCCGGAAGTTCCCACCGGGGGACGACGACGAGACGCCTCGGATCCGCCAGTCTTCTCGGGTACCCGAAAAGATGTGGAGACCCACCACCGTGGCGAATTTTCTTTATCGTCTGGGCCGCCTTTCCTTCCAGCGGCGCCGATACGTTCTCCTGCTGTGGATCGCGGCACTGGCGGCCCTGAGCTTTGCCGCAGTCAAGGCTCCTGCCGCCCCCGAGGACACCTTTTCCATTCCCGGAACCGAGTCCCAGCGGGCGTTCGATCTCCTGGACGAACGTTTTCCCGGTTCCGGGGTGGACGGGGCGGTCGCCCGTCTCGTCTTCCGCGCGCCGGAGGGCCAGCAGCTCACCACGGAGCAGAACCGAGCCGTCGTCGAGAGAGTCGTCACCGAGGCCTCCGCGGGTCCACAGGTGGCCACCGCCACGGATCCGTTCCAGGCCGGCGCGGTGAGCGAGGACGCCGCGACCGCCTACGCGACTGTCGTCTACACGGAGGGAAGCACCGACCTCACCGCCGCCACCACGGAGAACCTGAAGCGGGCGGTCGCGCAGGGCGAGGCTGCCGGTCTGACCGTCGAGATCGGCGGGGACGCGCTGGCCACCCGGCCGGCGGCGGGTGGGGCCACCGAGGCGCTCGGGATCGCGGTCGCCGCGATCGTGCTGCTGGTCACCTTCGGATCGCTGGCCGCGGCCGGGCTGCCGCTGTTGACCGCGATTGTCGGCGTCGGCGTCGGGATGGCCTCGATCATGGCGCTGGCCAGCACCTTCGGCCTGTCCTCGACCACCGGCACGCTGGCGATGATGCTCGGCCTGGCCGTCGGGATCGACTACGCCGTGTTCGTCGTCTCCCGCTACCGGGAGGAACGGGCCCAGGGCCACGAGCCGGTCGAAGCCGTGGCCGTGGCCACCGGCGCCGCCGGTTCCTCGGTGGTGTTCGCCGGGCTCACCGTCGTGATCGCCCTGGGCGGCCTGGCCATCGTCCGGGTGCCGATGCTGACGAAGATGGGCCTGGCCGCCGCCGGTACCATCGTCATCGCCGTCCTCATCGCGCTCACCCTGGTGCCGGCGCTGCTCGGTTTCTGCCAGCGTGCCGTGCTCCCCCGCTCCGCCCGCAGGGGTCGACCGAAGGCCGAGCACCACGGCCCCAACGCGGGTACCCGGTGGGCGAGGCTGGTCCTGCGCCGCCCGCTGCCCATCCTCGTCCTGGCGGTTCTCGTTCTCGTGGTGATCGCGCTGCCGGTCCTGGACCTGCGCCTGGGCAGCAGCGGCGACGAGGCCAAGCCCACGTCCACGACCGAACGCCGCGCCTACGACGACCTCGCCCGGGGCTTCGGCGCCGGCTTCAACGGCCCCCTCAGCATCGTTGTCGACGCGGCGGCCGCCGACGACCCGCGGGCGGCGGTCACCACAACGATCCGGACACTCGCCGGCACCCCGGGGGTCGTCTCGGTGTCCACGGCCCGGTTCAACCCCGCGGGTGACACAGCGGTGATCACCGCTGTCCCCGCGGCGGGCCCGAGCGACGCGGCGACCAGGGATCTCGTTCACGCGATCCGGGCCGAACGCGCTTCCGTCGAGGCGGCCACCGGCGCGGTGTTCCAGGTCACCGGCAGCACCGCGGTCAACATCGACATGGCCCAGAAGGTCCAGGACGCGCTCCTGCCCTACCTCGCTGTCGTGGTGGGGCTGGCCTTCCTGCTCCTGCTGGTGCTTTTCCGCTCGGTCCTCGTGCCGCTCAAGGCTGCTCTCGGTTTCCTGCTCTCCGTGCTGGCCGCCCTCGGCGCGGTCGTCGCGGTCTTCCAGTGGGGCTGGCTGGCGGGCCTCATCGGCCTGGAGCAGACCGGGCCGATCATGAGCATGATGCCGATCTTCATGGTGGGCATCGTCTTCGGGCTCGCCATGGACTACGAGGTCTTCCTGGTCGCCCGCATGCGGGAGGCGCACGTCCACGGCGAGAGCGCCCGAAACGCGATCGTCTCCGGCTTCGGGCGCAGCGCCCGTGTCGTGGTCGCCGCGGCACTCATCATGATGGCGGTCTTCTCCGGCTTCATCGGCGCCGGCGAACCGATGATCAAGATGATCGGGTTCGGCCTGGCCGCAGCGGTCCTGCTCGACGCCTTCGTCGTCCGCATGACGATCGTTCCGGCCGTCCTCGCGTTGGCCGGTGAACGGGCCTGGTGGATCCCACGTTCCCTCGACAGGGTGCTGCCCTCCCTCGACGTCGAAGGCGAGGCGCTGGGCCGGCCGGCTTCGCTGGAACCCGCCGCGGAGGTCAGGGGCACCGCCTGGGCGGAGACCCCCTCCGCGCGGCCCACAGCCGAATCCCTGGAGCCGACATTCCGTCGATGAGCACAGTCCATCGACAGAGCGCACGGCGGCGCGCCTCTCGGCTGGCGGTGACCCCGTACGGTGAGCGGCACGGTCACGGCACCCGACAGGAACCCGCAATGACGATGTCCAGCTGGTGGCGACAGATCCAGAATCACCCGCGGCTACGCACCGTGGTGATCGCGGGTGCGGCCTTCGTGTCCTCCGGCCCCGCCAGCAGACTGACCCCACCTATCGGGGCCCACGGCGGGGGGTGGTGGCCCGCGGTCCTTCTCGCGGCCGTCGCCTGCACCGCCCTGCTCTGGCATGAACGCCGTCCCCGGACCACAGCCGCGGTGGCCGTGGTCTGCACCGTGGCGCTGACGGCGCTGGGCTATCTGCTCACGGTTCTGTCACTGGCCCCCCTGATGGCCGCGCTCTACTGGCTCGCCGCGCACACCGATCGCAGGACCACCCTGGCCTTCGTCCTGTCCGCCTGCGCCCTGGTGGTGGGAACGGCACTCATCGTGGACCCTCCCAGCTACCCCTGGCCGCTCAAGACCGTCGGCCCGGCCGCCTGGATACTGATGCCCGCCTCGCTCGGCGGCGCACGCCGGGTCAAACAGGACTACCTCGACGCCATCAGATCCCGCGCGGAGTACGCCGAGCGCACCCGCGAGGCCGAGGCCCGCCGCCGGGTGGCGGACGAACGCACGCGGATCGCCCGTGAACTGCACGACGTCGTCGCCCATCACCTCACTCTGGCCCACGCCCAGGCCGGCACCGCCGCGCACCTCGTCCAGACCCGACCTGACCAGGCGCAACAGATCCTCACCAGCCTCACTGCCACCACGTCCTCCGCCCTGCGCGACCTCAAGGCCACCGTCGGCCTCCTCCGGCAGGGCGACGACCCGGCCGCGCCGCTGGAACCCACCCCGTCGCTCACCCGGCTCCCCGAACTCGCCCGCACCTTCGCCTCCGCCGGGCTCACCGTCACCATCAACACCCGGGGCGAACGGCCCCCGATCTCCCCCAGCGTGGATCTCACGGCCTACCGGATCGCGCAGGAGGCGCTCACCAACGTCGCGAAGCACACCACCACCAGCAGCGCACAGGTTGACATCACCTATTCGCCCAGCAGCCTCACCATGATGATCATCAATGGTGACGACGGCGCCGATCGGGGCCGTCGCTCCGACGTCGCCGATCAGGCCGCTGCTGGAGGTGGCACGACCCACGGGGCCGACCAGCCTGCCGCGGCGGCATCCATCTCGTCCGCGAACAGCGGGTTCGGTCTGATCAGCATGCGCGAACGGGCGCTCTCCGTCGGCGGGCACCTCGAGGCCGGCAGTCATCCCGACGTCGGGTTCCACGTCACCGCGGTCCTGCCCCTCCATCCCGGGAACTCAACGACAGATCGGACCCGATGACCATCCGTGTGCTGCTCGCCGACGACCAGACTCTCCTGCGGGCGACCTTCAGGATCCTGATCGACTCGTGCGACGACATGACAGTGGTCGCCGAGGCCGCCGACGGGCACGAAGCCGTCGCCGCGACCCGCGAGCACCGACCGGACGTCGTGGTCATGGACATCCGCATGCCCGGCATGGACGGCCTCGCGGCCACCGCGGCCATCTGCGGTGACAGGGAACTCGCCACGGCCCGTGTCCTCATCCTCACCACCTTCGAGATCGACGAGTACGTCGCCCAGGCACTCCGCGTCGGGGCGAGTGGGTTCCTCGGCAAGGACGTCGAAGCCGACGGACTCCTCACCGCGATCCGCACCGTCGCGAGCGGCGAGGCACTTCTCTCGCCGACAGCCACCCGCGCGCTCATCACCCGGTTCCTCGCCACCCCCGAGCCCACGGCCGCCCCGACGACGACCCCCTCAGCCCTCGACACACTCACCATCCGTGAACGCGAGGTCATGGCGCTGGTCGCCGAAGGACTCTCGAACCAGGACATCGCGAGCAAACTCGTGATCAGTCCACTGACCGCCCGCACCCACGTCCACCGCGCCATGAACAAGCTCAATGCCCGCGACCGGGCGCAGCTCGTCGTCATCGCCTACCAGTCCGGCCTGCTACCCGCCCGCCCGCCCGACTGACTGTCGCCGCGACGCAACCTCACGGAGGTGAGCACGAGGGCGGCGGCGGCGAGAGCCAGACCGGTGGTCACGTCAAGGAGCCAGATTCCGGCGCTGTGCTCCCAGAGACCGTCCGCCGGATCGGTGCGCAACGCCTCGTCACCCAGTTTGGAGACCTCGTTCAGGTCGCCGGTGGACGCCAGCGCCGCGAAGCCCCACCGCGCCGGCACGAGCCAGGAGACCTGGGCCATCCCCCACCGGCCGGCGACCGACACGAGGCCGCCGGAGAGCACGAGCTGGGCCATCGTCACGAGAACCAGAACAGGCATCGTCTTGTCGGCGTTGTCGACGAGCGTCGAGACAAGCAGGCCGATCATCATCGAGGCCAATGCGGCGACAATTACCGCGACCAGGCATTCCGCCAGTGGAGAGCCCAACAGGGAGCCAGCCTCCGGAGCTCTCCCGGCCAGACCGATCAGCGTGAAGACAGCACACTGCAGAGCGGTGACACCGGTCAGAACTATGATTTTTGAACCGAGGTAGGCCGCCCGGGACAGGCCGATCGTCCTTTCCCGGTGGTAGATGTCCCGCTCCTTGACGATCTCGCGGACCGAGTTCGCCATGCCCATGAAACAGGCGCACAGCATCAGGACGACGAGCACCTTCATCGCGTCCGGATTGGGCCGGTCCGGCAGGGAGCCCAGCCCGTCCGGTGCCGGGATCACCCGCGGGATGATCCCCAGCAGGAACGGGAAGGCCAGGATGAGGCGAAGGTGGGAGCGGTCTGCCAGCACCACCTTCAGGTACCTGCGGGTAAGCGTCGCGAGCTGGGCGGCCACCGGCTGCTGGCGCACGCGCGGCAGCCCCGCGGGTGCGGCCGTCCGCACGACCGGAGCGACGACGGCCGAGGGCACGAAGTACTCCGAAGCCCGGAACCGCGCCGCCAGCTCGGCGCCGGATGTGCTTTCCAGCTCCCGGAACACCGCGGCGAAGTCGCGGAAGTCGTCCTTGCCGAAGAAGCGCAGCGCCCCTTCCGCCGGGCCGAAGTAGGCCACGTGCCCGCCCGGGGCGAGCACCAGGATGTAGTCGCACAGGTCCAGGAACAGCACACTGTGCGTCACCACGATGACCGTCCGGCCATCTTCGTCCGCCGAGCCGGCGCCGCCGCCCTCCGCCAGGTTCCTCAGCGTCTCCATCACCGACTGGTCGTTCGCCGGATCGAGACCCGACGTGGGCTCGTCCAGGAAGAGCAACGACGGTCGGGGGAGCAGCTCCAGCGCGACCGACGTCCGTTTTCGCTGCCCACCGGACAGCCTGCCGACCGGGGTGTTCGCATGCGCGGTCAGGCCGAGCTCGCCGATGACCTCCTCGACCCGCGACCGCCGTTCCTGTGCGGTGGTGTCCGCCGGAAACCGCAGCTCCGCCCCGTACCGGAGTGCTTCGCGTACGGTGAGCTGGGCATGCAGCGGGTCGGCCTGCGGGACGTACCCGATACGCCGACGCAGGTCGTCGTACTCGGCGTACAGATCCTGTCCCGCGTACTTCACGGTGCCGATGTCCGCCGGACGGAAGCCCGTGAGGGCCTGGAGGAGCGTCGACTTGCCCGCTCCGCTGGGACCGACCACCCCCAGCAGCGAGCGGCCCGGCAGCCGGAAGGTCACGTCGCGCAGGAGCTGCTTCGCGCCGGCGAACACGGAGAGATCCTGCGCCTCGAACGCCACGTCGCCGGAATCGACGTACTCGACCAGCGAGTCGCCCTTGAGCTGGTAGAGATGGTGACCGATGGCAATCACGTCACGCTGAGCAACCCACACCCTCTTCACGCGCTGCCCGTTGACGAAGGTCCCGTTCGCCGAGTCGAGATCGACGATCTCGATGCCGGCCGGGCCGACCGACAGTTCGGCGTGGTAGCGCGACGCAAGTAGGTCCGACACCCAGATGTCATTGCCGCGCGCACGGCCCAGGCGCATCGTCCCGGTCCGCACCGGGTGCAGCCGCTGGCAGGCATGCGCGGCGGCGGCGCCGGGCATCGTTACGACATCCGTCTCGGCCGGGCTGGGGGCGAGGACCAGCTCCGGGCCGTCGGCGGCACCGAGCCGGAAGCGAACCTCGGCGCGGCGCACGGTGGTGGTGTCCCCCAGCCGGTACCCGGCCTGCCACAGCCCGTTCGTGCTGACATCCCGCACATGCCAGCCGTCCGCCACCGGTTCGAGCACGAGATGACGCCGGGAGACCCGGACGTCCCTGATGACAATGTCCGTGTCGTACGCACGGCCGACCACGCACCTCGCGTCCCCCAGCAGCGTCGCGTGGCCCGCCGGGCTGGTCACGGTCAGCGTGGTCCGAACCATGGGTGTCCCCTCTGTGCTGTGCCGACGCACCCGCCGGCCGCCGGCTGGCCGCGGCGGACGGTGATCGCCATCCCGACCCCTCCGGATGCCTTTCCTGCCCGCCGATCTCTCGGATTCGGACAGGCCACGGCGACCACACGAGAAGGGAGGACATCAGAAACGATCCTTTTCAAGAAGTTCGATCCTGCCGCACCAGTTCAAAATTTCTCATTTACGCTGGCACCTATGGGGACCACCGCGCACCTGCCACAGTCAGCCCGGTGCGATGTTTCCGCCGACCGCCATGACACCTCTCCGACCGTGCCAGCCAGGCTATCTTTCCGATGACCGGGCACTCACATCAGTACGCGGAGCCGGCGATGATCCCGAGAATCCGCCGTAAGAGGGTCGGCGGCCCCCCCGGTTGTCCGCACGGGATGCCCGCCCAGGCCAACAGCGTGGCCGGTTCACACGAGAGAAGAATGTCGCATCTCGCGAAAGAAGCGGCACTTCCTGTCGCGGGCACAGGGAGGGCCTCCTGATCTTCTCGGGTATGCAACAAGGATGTTGCAGGACCAGGCGGGTGCTGTCGTCGTCCAGACGCAGCAACTTCGGCTACTGCACATGCAGTACACACCGCCCGGGCCCTTCGCCTCGGACACCATGGCCCTGCTCCGGCCAGGGGCTGACGCCTCCCTCGGCCATCCCGGCCGGCCTGGTACTGCGTTCTCAGTAGTCGGATGCCTGCCGACGGACGACGACGGGCGGGCCCTGCTCGGTCATGCTTGGCGGTACCGCGCTCATGCGTGCCCGATCACGGGCGCCTCTGTGCACGCTGGCGAAGGGACGAACTGTGACCGACTTCGAGGCGATGGACTTCTTCCGGGACGATGCGCTCGTCGCGGACCCGTATCCGTATCTCGACGCGCTGCGGGGGCAGTGCCCGGTGCGGCGGGAGAATCACCACGACGTGGTGATGGTGACCGGTTACGAGGAGGCGGTGGAGATCTTCCACGACAACCAAACCTTCTCGTCCTGCATCTCGGTGACGGGCCCGTTTCCCGGGTTCCCGGTTCCCCTCGAGGGCGACGACATCTCGGGGCTGATCGAGCAGTACCGTGACCAGCTCCCGATGAACGACCAGCTCCCCACGATGGATCCGCCGACCCACACGGATCATCGCGCCCTGCTGATGAAACTCATCACCCCGAAGCGCCTCAAGGAGAACGAGGCCCTCATGTGGGAACTGGCCGACCGCATGCTCGACCCGTTCCTGGCCACCGGCGAGGGCGATTTCATCAGCGGCTTCGCCGGGCCGTTCACACTCCTGGTCATCGCCGACCTCCTCGGCGTACCCGAGGAGGACCAGGAGGAGTTCCTCGACCGCTTGCAGCGCCAGCCGCAGGCCGAGAGCAGCATCGGGGGCACCGGCGAGGAGACCCTGCACCACAGCCCGCTGGAGTTCCTCTACGGCAGGTTCACCACCTACATCGAGGATCGGCGGCGCAGCCCCCGCGCCGACGTGCTGACCCAGCTGGCGGCCGCGACGTTCCCGGACGGATCGACCCCCGCGGTCATCGACGTGGTCCGGGTCGCGGCGAACCTCTTCGCCGCAGGCCAGGAGACCACCGTCCGCCTCCTCAGCTCCGCGCTGAAGATCCTGGTGGAGGACCCCGGCCTGCAGCGACAGCTGCGCGCGGAACGCCACCGCATCCCGAACTTCGTCGAGGAGACCCTGCGGCTGGAGAGCCCGGTCAAGGGCGACTTCCGGCTCTCCCGGGTCCCGGTCAACGTCGGCGGGGTCGACCTCCCCGCCGGCACCACGGTGATGGTGGTCAACGGGGCCGCGAACCGCGACCCGCGCCGGTTCGAGGACCCGGGCACGTTCGACGTCGCCCGTACGAACGCCCGCCAGCATCTGGCCTTCGGACGCGGCATCCACAGCTGCCCGGGCGCGCCGCTGGCCCGCGCCGAGGCCCGCGCCAGCCTCGAACGGCTCCTCGAACGCACCACCGACATCCGCATCAGTGAGCGGGTACACGGGCCGGCGGACAACCGTCGCTACGACTACATGCCCACCTTCATCCTGCGCGGGCTGACCAGTCTTCACCTGGAGTTCGACCTCGTGGAGGACAGCGCCCGATGACGGCCGTCAGGTGATCACCGAAAAGTGATGCCGCGACGCGGCGGACGGCCTCGCCGGGCCGGGCCCCGTACCAGGAGCGGCCCACGACTCCGGTGGCCGACTGCTTCATCCAAGCACGATGGTGGCCAACGCGAGCGCCGCAGCTGTGAAGACAGCAGCAGCCGATGCCGCGACGGCCACCGGCATGGTCATCGTGGCGTTGATGTCCTGAATACGCTGTCGCGATCGACAGGACGCACAAGCCAGGCTCGCAGATACCTGAAGGGCCGTTGCAGACAGGAGTACCAGAGCAGTGGTCCCGCCTCCGTCCGCGGTCCAGCGGACGAGGAGCAAGGTGAGTACCGCATGGCTGAGTGAGGTCCGAAGCCACGCCAACGCGGTCCGCTCGGGCTGGAGTCCCGGGTCACGGTTCGGTGGCCCTACCGCGACATTCGGCCCGGGCGCACCATGCGACGCCTTCACTGCAGGACGACCGCCGCCACCAGGATCCCGGCGATGAGACCGGTCAGAACGAACAGTACCGGCACAGCCAGTCGAATGCGGTCAGGTGGTCAGGTAGGTGGGGTGGTGCGGTGCGGTGCGGCCGGGTCTGCCGGTCCTGGGGGAATGTGGAGGTGGTTGCGGCCGAGGTCCGCGACGCTGGCGGCGCCCAGGAGGGCCAGGGTGCGGTGGATGTCGGCGGCGAACCAGGCGAGGAGCCGGTCGACTCCGCGTTCCCCGCCGGCACCGAGCGCGTAAAGGTAGGCGCGGCCGGCCATGGCAGCATTCGCGCCGGCCGCGACCGCCTTGACGATGTCGCTGCCGCGCCGGACCCCGCCGTCGCAGATGATCTCGCTGCGGCCGCCGACAGCGTCGGCGACGGGAGCGACGAGGGGCAGCGTGGCCGGTGCCCCGTCCAGTTGCCGGCCGCCGTGGTTCGACAGCACGATCGCGTCGACGCCGGCTTCGGCCGCGAGGGTCGCGTCCTCGACGGTCTGGATGCCCTTGACGACGATGCGCCCGTCCCAGACCGAGCGCAGCCAGGTCAGGTCCGCCCAGGACAGGCCCGGGTCGAACTGGGTGTTGATGTAGTCGGACAGGGTCACCGGTGACGCGCCGTCGCCCACGTCGCGGCCCGCGACGTTGCTGAACCGGATCGGTTCGCTGCGGACGAACTGCCAGGTCCAGCCGGGATGCAGCGCGCCGTCGAGGATCGTGCCCGCACCGATCGTCGGCGGCAGGGAGAAGCCTCTGCGTACGTCGCGCTCCCGGCGGCCGAAGACGGCGGTGTCGACGGTGAGCACGATCGCCTCGTAGCGGGCCGCGGCGGCGCGCTCGATCATCTCCCGGACCAGGCCGCGGTCGCGCCAGGCGTAGACCTGGAACCACAGCCGCCCGTCGCTGACCGCGCGGACCTCCTCGATCGAACGCGTGCTCAGGGTGGACAGCGTGTAGGGAAGGCCGGCGCGGGCGGCGGCGCGGGCCACGGCCAGCTCCCCCTGCGGATCGGCGATGCGGGTGAATCCCGTGGGCGCGAGCACGAGCGGGTACGCCGCCGGCGCGCCGAGGATCTCCGTGCCGATCGAGATCTCGGGCAGGCCGCGCAGCACCCGCGGGCGGAAGGTCACGGCGGCGTAGGCACGCTCGTTCGCGGCGAGGGTGCGCTCGTCCTCCGCGGCGCCGTCGATGTAGTCGAAGACCCCGCCGGGCAGCCGCCGCCGGGCGATCCGCCGCAGGTCGTGCACACAGGCCGCCCGGGCCAGCCGCCGCTCGGTCCGGTCGGTCTCGACGGGGCCGAACCGCATGACGGAACGCAGTGTCGCCAGGGGGTTCACGACGGTTCGTACCTCCGGAGGGTCGATGCGCGCGCGAGGTGCTCGCGCAGGTCTTCCAGGGTGGCCGGTGCGGCGCCGTGGGCCCGTGCCTGGACGAGGATGTTGCCGAGCGCGGTCGCCTCGACCGGCCCGGCGACGACCGGCACTCCCGCCTCGTTCGCGGTGAGCCTGCAGAGGAGTTCGTTGCGGGAGCCGCCGCCGACGAGATGGATGACCTCGACCTTTCGTCCGGTCAGGTCCGCGGCCCGCCGCAGGGTGCGTGCGTAGGCGAGGGCGAGGGAGTCGACGATGCAGCGGGTGAGCGCGGCCGGCGTCCGGGGTGCCCGGCCGTCGCCTTCTCCGTCTCTTACCGCCGCCGCGATCCGTGCCGGTATGTTTCCCGGTGCGATGAGCGCCGGGTCGTCGACGTCGATCACCGGACCGCCGCGTGGGAGCACCGCCGCGGCGGCGAGGAGATCGGCGAGGTCGGGGCTGTTCCAGTCTCGCAGGCATTCCTGGAGGAGCCACAGCCCGCCGACGTTGCGCAGGAACCGCACGCGGCCGTCGACGCCGATCTCGTTGGTGAAGTTGGCCGCGCGGGCGTCCGGGGTGAGGACCGGCGCCGGTAGTTCCAGGCCCACCAGCGACCAGGTGCCGCACGAGACGTAGCCGAAGCTGTCGGTCGTCGCCGGGATCCCGACGACGGCGGAGGCGGTGTCGTGCGAGCCCACCGTCGTCACCGGGACCGGTGGGCCGAGGGCGTGCGTGACGCGGCGGACGGTGCCGGGGGTCTCGAGGTCCGGCAGGAGTCCGCGCGGGATGTCCAGCCGTCGCAGCAGCTCGTCGGACCACTGGCGCGTCCGGACGTCGAGCAGGCCGGTCGTCGAGGCGTTGGTGAGCTCGGTGCGCAGCCGCCCGGTCAGCCGGTAGGCCAGCAGGTCGGGCACCAGGACGACGTGGGCGGCCCGGTCCCACAGCGGGCCGCGCCGCTGCGCGGCGAGCTGGTACAGCGTCGTGAACGGCAGGAACTGCAGCCCGTTGACGGCGAACAGCTCCTCGGGGGGTACCGCGGCGTGTACGTCGTCGACGACCTGCGCCGCGGCGCCGTCGCGGTAGGCGACGGGCGGTGCGAGCAGCTCACCGGCGGCGTCGAGGAGGCCGAAGTCGACCGCCCAGGTGTCGATGCCGATCGACTCCACCTCGGGGCAGGCCCGGGCCAGCCGGCGCAGCCCGCGCAGCATCTCGCGGTGCAGGTGGTCGAAGTCCCAGCGCAGTGATCCCGCGGTCTCGACGAGCGGGTTGGCGAACCGGTGGACCGGCCGCAGGGACACCGATCCGCCCTCGACCAGCCCGGCCATCACCCGGCCGCCGGACGCACCGATGTCGACGGCGGCGAACACCCGGGCGGCCATCGTCAGCGCAGGAACGCGGCCGCGACGCCGGCGTCGACGGGGACGAGCAGGCCGGTCGTGTGGCTGAGCTCTCCCGAGCACACGGCCGCGACCGCGTTGGCCACGTGCTCGGGCAGCACCTCCCGCCCGAGCAGGGTCCGCCGGGCGTAGAAGGCGCCGAGGTCCTCCTCGGGAATGCCGTAGACCGCCGCGCGCTGGGCGCCCCACCCACCGGCGAAGATGCCGCTGCCGCGCACGACGCCGTCCGGGTTGACGCCGTTGACCCGGATCCCGTGCTCGCCGAGCTCGGCGGCCAGCAGCCTGACCTGGTGCGCCTGGTCGGCCTTCGCCGCGCCGTAGGCGACGTTGTTCGGCCCGGCGAACAGTGCGTTCTTGGACACGATGTAGACGATGTCACCGCCGAGCCGTTGGTCGATCATGGCTCGCGCCGCGGCCCGCGCGACGAGGAAGCTCCCCTTCGCCATGACGTCGTGCTGCAGGTCCCAGTCCCGCTCGGTGGTCTCGAGCAGCGGCTTCGAGATGGACAGGCCGGCGTTGTTGACGACCAGGTCGATCCCGCCGAACGCGAGGAGCGTCGCCTCGACGGCGGCCTGGACCTCGCCCTCCTTCGTCACGTCCGCGCCGACGCCGACCGCGACGTCGGCGCCGCCGAGATCGCCCGCCGCCGACACGGCCCTGCCCACGTCGAGGTCGGCGACGACCACGCAGGCACCGTCGGCGGCGAGCCGCTCCGCGGTGGCCCGCCCGATGCCGCTGGCCGCGCCGGTGACCAGCGCGATCCGGCCCGCGTGCCGCTTCGGCTTCGGCAGGCGGCGCAGCTTCGCCTCCTCCAACGCCCAGTACTCGATCCGGAACTTCTCGCTCTCCGGGATCGGGGCGTAGGACGAGACCGCCTCGGCACCGCGCATCACGTTGATCGCGTTGACGTAGAACTCTCCGGCCACCCGCGCCGTCTGCTTGTCCCTGCCGTAGGAGAACATGCCCACGCCCGGCACGAGGATGATCGCCGGGTCGGCCCCGCGCATCGGCGGCGAGTCGGCGGTGGCGTGGCGCTCGTAGTAGGCGCGGTAGTCGTCGCGGTAGGCCTCGTGCAGCTCCGCGAGCCGACCGGCGCACTCCTGCGGTGACGCCGCGGCCGGCAGGTCGAGCACCAGCGGGCGGATCTTCGTCCGCAGGAAGTGGTCGGGGCAGGACGTCCCGAGCCGGGCCAGCGCGAACAGCTTCTCGCTCGCCAGGAACTCCAGGACGACGTCGCTGTCGGTGAAGTGGCCGACCATGCGGTGGTCGCGCGAGGCCACCGCGCGCAGGTGGGGGGCGAGCGCGGCCGCCTTCGCGCGCCGTCGCGCCCCCGGCAGCGCGCGCCGGTCGTCGACCTCGGCGCCGAAGGGCCGCGGACGCCCGTGCCGCTCGAGGTGGAGTCGTGCCTGCTCGATGATCCAGCTGGAGTTGCGTTCGGCTTCCGCGCTGGTGTCGCCCCAGGCGGTGATGCCGTGCCCGCCGAGGATGCAGCCGACGGCACCGGGGTTGTCGCGCCGCACGGCCGCGATGTCGAGGCCGAGCTGGAATCCCGGTCGCCGCCACGGCACCCACAGGACCTTCGTGCCGAAGACGTCCCTGGTGAGCCGTTCACCGTCGGCGGCGGTCGCGAGGGCGATACCGCTGTCCGGGTGCAGGTGGTCGATGTGCACGGCCTCGACGAGCCCGTGCATGGCGGTGTCGATCGAGGGCGCGGCACCACCCCGGCCGTGCAGGCAGAAGTCGAAGGCGGCGACCATCTCGTCCTCGCGGTCCTCGCCGGGGTAGACGCCCACGAGCGCGCGCAGCCGGTCCAGCCGGAGCACGGCCAGACCGGGCTCGGTCAATGTGCCGAGGTCGCCGCCCGACCCCTTGACCCACATCAGCTCGACGTCGCGGCCGGTGACCGGATCGGTCTCGACGCCCTTGGCGGAGGTGTTCCCGCCCGCGTAGTTGGTGTTGCGCGGATCGGCTCCGAGCCGGTTCGACCGGGCGAGGAGCTCGGCGACGGTCTGGTTCCCGCTCACGCGCCCCAGCCTGCCTGGGTGCCGCCGACCCGCTCGGTCGCGACGCGCTCCGCGTACCCGCTCGCCCGGAACGCCGCGAGGGGGTCGGCGGGCAGCCCGCGCGACGCACGCCAGGCGGCGAGATCCGCCCGGACGTCGGTGTAGAAGGCGTCCATGAGGACGGCGTTCGCGGCCAGCACGTCCCCGGCCCGCTCCGCCTCGGCGAGCGCCGCCCGGTCGACGAGCAGCGCGCGGGCCGTCATCTCCTGCACGTTGAGCACGGACCGGATCTGGCCCGGGATCTTCGCCTCGATGTTGTGGCACTGGTCGAGCATGAAGGTCACCTCGCTGCTCTCGTCGCAGCCACCGCCCCGGACGACCTCGGTCATGATCCGGAACAGTTGGAAGGGGTCGGCGGCGCCGACGATCAGGTCGTCGTCGGCGTAGAAACGGGAGTTGAAGTCGAACGCCCCCAGCCGCCCCAGCCGGAGCAGCTGCATCACGATGAACTCGATGTTGGTGTGCGGGGCGTGGTGGCCGGTGTCCAGGCACACCACGGCACGCTCGCCGAGCGCCAGACAGTGGACGTAGGCGGTGCCCCAGTCGGGGACGTCGGTCGCGTAGAAGGCCGGCTCGAACAGCTTGTACTCGAGCACGAGCCGCTGGTGCCCGGCCAGTCGGGCGTAGATCTGGCCCAGCGCGTCGGCGAGCCGCTCCTGGCGGTCGCGCAGGTCGGCCTGGCCGGGGTAGTTCAGCCCGTCGGGCAGCCAGATCTTCAGATCGCGGCTGCCCGTGGCATCCATGATGTCGACACACCCGAGGACGTGGCTGATCGCCTTCGCCCGGACCCGCTCGTCGACGTGACAGAGGCTGCCGAGCATGTAGTCGTCGTCCTGGAACGTGTTCGTGTTGATCGTGCCGAGCCGGACCCCGTTGTCCCGCGCGTGCTCGCCCAGCTTGCCGAAGTCGTCGACGAGATCCCAGGGGATGTGCAACGCGACCGACGGCGCCAGCCCGGTCAGGCGGTGCACCTGCGCGGCGTCGGCGATCTTCTCGAACGGATCACGCGGGATGCCACGCTGCGTGAACACCTTGAACCGCGTCCCGGAGTTCCCGAACGCCCACGAGGGCAGCTCGATCTCCTGCCGAGCGAGGTCCTCTGTCGTCTGGCTGAATGCCCGCATCACTGCCAGCCCTTCCGGCCGCCAACCCCTCCGACCTCTGTGAGATCTTGTAAAGTCTCACATAAGTTTTCATGGCTGGCAACCGTGAACCGGGCGTTCGTGAACCCAGGGGACCCAGGGGGAAAGACACTCGGCCGTCGCGCCGGCGGGCGCGGCGGCGTCACCGGATCCGCGTCACCCGCCGGTACGGCGCCAACCGGTCGTCCTGCGGGTCGAGCTCGGTCACCAGCCAGTCGACGCGGTCCCAGTCGAGCCAGCGCGCGACAGCCCGCGTGCCGAGCTTCGAGGAGTCGACGGCCAGGACGACCTGCTCCGCGCCGACGGCCAGCGCACGCTTGACATCGGCCTCCTCCGGGGTCTCCTCCAACGGCCCCGCCCGTTCGTCGAGGGCCGCCGCCGAGGCGAACAGCCGCCGCACGGTGATGTCCGCCGCCACCCGGCTTGCCAGCGGGCCGACCAGACTGCCGGTCCGCGGATCGAGCCGCCCGCCCGTCAGCAGGACCGAGATCCCCGGCCTGTCCCGCAACACACCGAACGTGTCGGGCCCGTTCGTGACGACCAGCAGATCATCCGCACTGGTCAGCGTGCTGGCGAGCCGCATGACCGTCGAGGACGCGTCGAACGCCACCGCGCCCCCGTCCGGGACGAGACCAGCGAGCTTCGCCGCGATACGCGCCTTCGCCCCCGCCATCCGATCCCGGCGCTGGGCGAAGCTGCGCGGGCCGACGGACCGCGCCCCGCCGCGTACCCGGCGAGCCACCCCGCGCTCCTCCAGCTGGACCAGATCCCGCCGGATCGTCATCTCGCTGACGTTGAGCTCCGCCGCGGCGCCGGTGATCGTGACCGCTCCCTGGGCCCGGAGCTGGTCACACAGCCACGTCAGCCGATCCTCACCGGGAACGTTCCGCTGGGGCAGTGACACAGGCACCTCGCCGAGCACGGCGTTACGAGTGTGAGACGGCGTTACGAGTGTGAGAACGATGTGCGAAGCAACGCCAGGCTAACAGGAACCGGACAGTCTCCCGCGGTTCTGTTTGCATCGGCCTGTCCGGTGAGCTCGTTCTCGCGGGTCGCGGGGGAATCGGGCGATGAACCAGCGTTGCGGGCTGGCCGCCGAGACCTGGACGACCCGCTGCACCTCGAAGTCGACGACACGCTGCGCGCCGGGCACCGTCGCGGCCCGGTCGGGATTCCAGTCGACCTGGGCGCGGCCGGTGAGCTGCAGGGTGTGGCCGTGCTCCCAGTCGAGGAAGAGCAGGCCGCAGCGCGGGTCGAGCTCGATGTTGCCCAGTGTCATGTACATCGAGTTGCCGCGGTAATCAGGCCAGGTCAGACGCCCGTGGTCGGTGACCGTGACAAAGCCCGGGCTCCCGCCCCGGTGCGACGCGTCCGCCCCGAGGCCGGCGGCCTGGGTCGCGACGAAGAAGGTGTCGGCCTCGGAGATCCAGCGCCGCTGGCTGGCGGTGAGCCCGGTAGTCACTGAGATAGGCCCGCGCGCCGCCTCGGCGTCGTCCCGCGCGAGGTGGCGTGGCTGGATGTACTTCGGACAGTTCGAGTAGACCTGGTCGGTGTTGACCACCATCCGGCCGCCGTCACAGCGGGCCTTCCCGTTGGCCCGCATCCGTCGGCGGCTGGCTGGGTCGAGGGCGAGCAGGCCGACGTCCCGCCGCGCGGCGAAGGCACCCTCGAGGGGATCCCCGGCACCGGGCAGGGCATCGACGATGATGGTCTCCTCGTCCACCGCGGCGACGAAGCCGGCCGTGCCGGTCAGCAGGCTGGCCCAGACCGCGCCGGCCTCGTCGGCGGCTCCGAGCAGGAGGATCCGTTGCTGCCCGAGGAACTCCGCGGCCACCGGTGGGATGGTGGCGCCGACGACGGCCGATCCGCGCGGGCCCGGGGGCAGGCTCGCGCGCGCCTGTACCGAACGTTCGCCCGGGTGAAGCATGACCGGCTCCTTCCGTCAGGACGGGTTGGCTCGCCACCTGGCCCGCGCAGGCGGTCCAGCTCGTGTCGGCTCCCGGCGTCGCAGGGGTTCGGGATGGCCGCCGCGATGGCCCGGGCAGGACGCCCAGAGCCACCGCAGGCCGCGTCGGGATCCCGGCTGCTAGAAGAAGCCGCAGGTCGGGGCGCCCTGGGTTGGCACGGGTGCAGCCTCGGCGCCGGTCGGGGCGAAGATCTCCAACCGGATGCCGTCCGGATCGGTGAAGAACACGCCCCCGGACGACGCGCCCTCGCCGTGCGCGACGACGCCGTCGTAGAGCGGCTCGACGCCGATCTCGCGCAGCACCACCTCCGCGTGGCGGACCGCCTCGAGGTCGGCGACCTGGAACGACAGATGGTGCAGCCCGGGCAGCCCCGTGGGGAACGCCCCCTCGCTCTGCTGCCACAGGGTGAGCAGGAGCGTGCCATCCCGGCCGAGGAACGCGAACTTCCGGTCGCCGTTGGTCTGCCCGCCCAGCTCCTCGAGGCCGAGGACCCGCTGGTAGAAGGCGGTCGAGCGGGTCAGATCGGTCACGTTCAGACCGACGTGGCCGGTCTGCGGCCCAGGATTGCCCATGTGCACCTCCGATGTGTGGATCTGGTTCCGACTCGCAGATCAGCCGTTCTAACGGCCTGGCCGCACCCGTCCCGTTAGAAAGATGCCGGAGCTTTCTAACGGTGTCAACCCGGAGGTAGCGTTAGATTGATGGAGCAGGCCCCTCCCGAGTACGACGGCGCACCGATGCTCGGTGAACCGCCGGCCATCGAGCTGGGCAACACCATCCACGCCACGCGGGGCCGTCCCCGCGACGCCCTGCGGACGGTGCCGGACCTGGTCGACTGGATGCGCGCGATGCGTCCGCGGCTCACGGGCGCGCTCACCGAGGACGACCTGCGTGCCGTCGGCGAGGACGACCTGCGGATGGCACGCGAGCTACGAGACACGGTCCGAGCGCTGGCCGGCGCGGCGGCGAACGGCCGCGAGCCGGATCCCGACACGGTCGCCGCCCTGAACAAGCTCGCCCGGCGAACACCGTGGTGGCGCGAGCTGCGCGTCGACCCCGAACCCCGGGTGGTGGTGAGCTGCGCGGACCGACCCGTCGCGCTCGCGCTCACCGCGCTGGCCGACGACGCAGTGTGCCTGTTCGGCGGACCCGCCGGCGCCGGGGTACGGGCCTGCCACGGACCTGGCTGCGTCCTCTATTTCGTCCACGGCGCGCCGCGGCGGGAGTACTGCTCGGCTGGCTGCGGCAACCGGGCCCGAGCCGCCCGCCACTACGCCAGGACCCGGCCGGGCCCTGATGGAGCCACCGGGTCGCCGTAGGACGGGCTCCGGTGTCGTGACGGTCCGGCTACGCGGACTGGTCAGCCGCGTCTATCCCGCCACCCCAGGCGGGGAGTGTCCGAATGAGTAGTAGGGGCCGAGTCGGCGTTACCGGCTGGTCGTGGTTCCGGCGACGGCTGCCCGAGCGCGCAGGCGGAACTGCTTGAGCTTGTCCTGTGGCTGGATGACCTGATGGCTACGCGGCTTGACGCTGATGTCGTGCCCCTCGGCCGCCCTGCGCAGCGCGCCGACAGTCACCTCCTCCTTCGTGACGTGCGCGAAGGGGTCGAACGAGTACCAGCGCATCGCGTTCTGGTAAGTGATCTTGTTGATCTCGTCGCCCGGGACGTTCCACTTCTGGAAGTCCGCCCACAGCTCCTCGGGGGCGTTGGGCCACGCCGAGTCGCTGTGCGGGTAGTCGCACTCCCAGCTGATGTTGTCGATGCCGATCTCGTGCCGCAGTCCGACCCCCAGCGAGTCGGTGATGAAGCAGGTCAGAAAGTGCTCACGGAAGACGTCGGACGGCTTCTTGCCACCGAAGTCCTGCATGGTCCAGGTAGCGTGCGTGTCGTACGTCTTGTCAGCCCGCTCCAGGAAGTACGGGATCCAGCCCGTGCCACCCTCGGACAGCGCGATCCTGAGGTCCGGGAAGTCCTTGATGACCCGGGACCACAGCAGATCCGCCGCGGCCGAGACGATGTTCATCGGCTGCAGCGTCATCATGACGTCGGGCGGCGAGTCCACCGCGGGCACCGTGATCCGCCCGGACGAACCTATGTGGATCGACAGCACCGTGTTCGTGTCGCACAACGCCTTCCACAATGGGTTCCAGAACTCGTCGTGGAAGCTCGGCATACCCATGACGGCCGGGTTCTCGCTGAACGTCAGCGAGTGGACGCCGCGCGCGGCGTTGCGCCGCACCTCCGCCGCGCACAGCTCCGCGTCCCAGATGACCGGGATCGTCATCGGGATGAACCGACCCGGGTAGGCGCCGCACCAGTCCTCGACGTGCCAGTCGTTGTAGGCGCGGACCAGCGCCAGCGAGAAGTCGACGTCCTCGGTGACGAACAGCCGGCCGGCGAAGCCCGGGAACGACGGGAAGTTCATCTGGGCCAGCAGGCCGCCGGCGTTCATGTCCTTGACCCGTTCGTGCACGTCATAGCAGCCGGGGCGGACCTCGTCGAGGCCCTGCGGCTCGAGGCCGTACTCCTCCTTGGGTCGGCCGGCGATCGCGTTGAGCGCGGCGTTCGGGATCACGGTGTCGCGGAACTTCCAGACGTCGGTTCCGTCCTCCCGGTGCACCAGCTGGGGCGCGTCGGCCTCGTACTCCTTCGGCAGCCGGCCGACGAACATGTCCGGGGGCTCGATGACATGATCGTCCACACTGATCAGGATCATCTCGTCAAGATTCATGACGCTTTCCTCCTACCTGATACCCGGCACGGCCGACCAGCCCCAGCGGCCCGAGCTGGGGCTCCGCTGGTCAGCCTCCTGGCCGAGAGGGACCTTGTCCGTTACTCCGAGGAGTCCACTGCAGCGCGGCCGCACCGGAACTACTGCCCTTGTGGCCAGGCTGGTGCCCCAGAGCGATCCGGGCCGCTCAGGCCTCCGTACCTGACCTTTCGTATTCGAACGAGACCCGCATGAGCCGCATTTTCGGGGTCGGATTCATCTGCAGAGTCTCGGACATTTTTAGCTCGCCGGCGGCGGAGGCGGTCTTCACGCGAGCGAGGATCTCTTCCGGATCCCCCTCGATCACGTACTGCGCGATGTACGGGCCGTCGTCGTCGACCGGCTCGAGCCGGCGACCCGAGAGATAGCCCTCGAAGGCGACCATCTCCGGGACGTGCACCTCGTTGTACCAGCGGTTGAACTCGGCGACCGTCTCCGGGTCCCGGCTCACCGGCCCCGACTCGACGTGCAGGATCCAGCGCGGGAGCTGGTCGTTCGTCACAATCTTCTCGTTTCTCGGCATCCAGAGGTCTGTCGGGGGTCGCACGGGGACGCCGCTTGACGGCGCCGCCGGGGCGAGGACTGCGTCAGGTGCGCGGTATCCAGCCACCGTCGATGTTGAGGGTGTGGCCGGTCACCCAGTCGCTGCCGGGGCCGACCAGGTAGAGCAGGCCTGGTACCACCTCCTCAGGCTCGCCAAACGGGAACGGTATCGACTTCTCGATCATCGCTCGCAGCGCCGGCGGCGCGGCGACCGCACCGGCCTCGGTGTTGACGTAGCCCGGCGCGATGGCGTTCACCCGGATACCGAACGGCGCCAGTTCACGGGCCAGCGACAGTGTCATGCTCACGACGCCCAGCTTGGAGATGCCGTAGGCATTGGCCGCCATGAAGGCGCCGCCCGACGACTGGTTCACGATCTTTCCGTAGCCCTGTTTCTTCATGTGGGGCACGACCGCGCGGACGCACAGCAGCGGGCCGGTGAGGTTCACGGTCATCGTGCGGTTCCACATGTCGAGCGACATCGTGGTGAGCGTTCCCTGGCCGACGATTTCGGCCATCAGTGCCGCGTTGTTCACCAGGATGTCCACCGAGCCGAAGTGCTCTGCCGCCGCGGCCGCCATCGCGTTCGCGCTCGTCTCGTCGGAGACGTCGGTGCCTACCGCAAGCACCCGATGCCCGGCGGCGGCCAGTTCCTCCGCGGCGGTCCGAGCCTTGTCGATGTTGATGTCGGCCAGGACCACCGCGGCGCCGGCCTCGGCGAGTCCCTTCGCGTAGGCCTTGCCAATGCCTCCGCCCGCGCCCGTGACGATAGCGACCTTTCCCTGCAGCACGGGGCTACCTGACATTGCGGATCATCCTCGCGACCGAGGGAGTGGCCGCCCTCGACGGCGCTGGCAGCGGCGCCCTCACTCTCCGCTCCCCCCCAGCAGCATCGGGAAGGAGTCGATGGACCGGACACCCGGCGTGAAATCGAGCCGGGCTCCCGGCTTGATCCGGTAGTCGGGGATCCGCGCATGCCATTCACGAAGCACGACGCGCAGTTCCATTCGGGCCAGATGGGAACCGAGGCAGCGGTGCACCCCGCCACCGAAGGCGATGTGGCGGTTGGCCGTGCGGTCGAAGCGGACCTCGCCGGCATCGGCGAGCTCCTCCTCGTCGAGATTCGCCGAGCCGATGTACACATAGATCTCGTCGCCCTTGTGGACCGGGCAGCCCGCCAGTTCGGTATCCTTCGTGGCCATGCGGGTGACGAGCATCACCGGAGATTCCCACCGCAGCAGCTCCTCGACCACGTTGTCGATGTTGTCTGGGTTGGCGACCACCTCGGCGCGGCGCTGGGGGGACTCGGCAAGATAGGCCATGAAGGTGTCCAGCGACGCGGACACGGTGTCAAGGCCGGCGGTAAGGAACAGAAAACAAATGTCAAGGAGCTCTTCGCGGGTCAGCCTCTCGCCGTCGACCTCGGCGTCGATCAGGTGACTCAGGAGGTCGTCCTCCCGCTCCCGCTCCCGCTCGTCGAGCACATTACTGAAGTAGGCGTAGATCTCCTGAGCGGTCCTCGCCTTGAGTTCGGAGACATCCGGATGGTTCACCGGCAGCCCGAGGAGAACCGCTGGACGGACGATACCGTCCTTGAGGCGAAGGAACGTGGGCAGGTCGTCGAGTGGCAGCCCAAGCAGGGTGAGGAATATCCGGGACGGCAGGGGGATCGAAAACTGCCTGGAGAAGTCGATCTCCTCGGCGTCGGCGAAATCGTCGACGAGGTCGTGGACGAGTTTCCGCACCGGCTCCTCCCACCGTTCGATCGCCTGCGGGGCGAAGATCGGGTTGATGAGCTTGCGGTACTTGCGCTGCTGCGGCGGATCGTACTCGATCGGGATAAGCGGCCGCACATTGCCGAGGCGGCCGGCATGCGCCGCCGAAGAGTACACATCCGGACGCTTGAAGATCTCTTCGACCGCCTGCCGCCCGGTGGCAATGACCGCTGAGCCGAACATGCCGGTCGCCCGCCTCGCTCGACCGGCCTCTCTCAGCGCCTGGTAGGTCGGCTTCGGATCTCTCGCGACGTCGATGGTCATCAGCTCGACAACGCCACCGCCGTAGGTGCCGCCCAGGGCCTGGCTTCCCTCGACGGCCGCGCTGTCGCCCACTAATTCCTCAGCCATTCTCCGCTCCTTGTCCGTCAGGCCGATCACACGGCCGTGCCCCACAGTCGGGCCTCGGTCACCGGCGCCATCATGCGGACCTCTGCCAACGTCGCCGTCGCCGTCGCCGTCGCCGACGCCGTCGCTCCGGGGCCTCTGTAGCGCCCCGGAGAGCCGGGCAAATCTCTGCAGCGTGATGTCGGCCACCTGCGATCGCAAGAATATAGTTGACCCAGTCAGCTGTCTACGACCACCGACGTGGAGGCCGACCTGGTCGGCACCGTCCACACCCGCCCACTGCCGGGTGGCCGAGCAGACCCGCGAACGCCAGCGCGAGAACCGGACTAGCGGGCGGCGAGGAGGATCGCTCTCTCCGGGCACTGGGCCGCCGCCCGTTCCACGAGTTCGACGAGCTCCTCGGGAATTCGATCGACGGTCAACTCGGCGTAGCCGTCGCCGGTGAGGGCGAACGCGTCGGGGCAGACCGTGACGCAGGCACCATGGCCGGCGCAGCGTTCCGAGTCGATCGACACGGTGGTCACGCGTCACCGCCGGCGGAGGTGAACCCGATGTGGAGCCTGGTGAGCCCGCGCAGGATGAAGGTGGGCAGGTAGCTGTAGCGCCGGTCTCCGGCGGGGCCGTGCTCGTCCTCGTCGATCCAGATGTCCGTCGTGCGGTCGAACAGCCGCTGCAGGCTGACCAGGGCTTCGGCACGGGCCAGCGGGGCGCCGGGGCAGCTGTGGACGCCGCGGCCGAACGCGACGTGGCTGCGGGCGTTGCCACGTTCGATGTCGAACGTGTCGGGCTCGGGGAACCTGGCCGGGTCGCGGTTGATCGCGGCGTTGGCCAGGAACAGGATGGTGCCGCTGGGGAACTGCACTCCGCCGATCTCGACCGGGACCTTCGCCACGCGGAAGTCGCCACGAATGGGGCTTTCGTAGCGAAGGGACTCCTCGATGAAGTTGGGGATCAGGTCGCGGTTGTTCCGCAGCCTCGTCTGCAGCTCGGGATCCTCGCCGAGCATCATCACCGCGGTGCTGAGAAGCCGGACCGTGGTCTCCTGGCCGGCGGCGAAAAGGTTGGCGGCGACGCAGACGGCGTCGATCACCGGCGGAGTGCTTCCGTCGGGAAACGTGGCCGAGGCGACTCCGGTCAGGACATCGCCGCGCGGGTGACGGCGGCGGTCCTCGATGTAGCCGGTGAACTTCTCGTACAGGAACTCCAACGGCGACTGTGCCATCGGGTCGCCGCCGGTGCTGCCCAGTGTGCCGGTGTGCGGCCGGTTGAGTCGCTGGACGAACTCCGGCTGGTCCTCCGACGGTACGCCGAGCAGGTCGGCGATGACGAGCATGGCGAACGGAGAGGCGAAATCGCGGATGAACTCACAGCGCCCGCCGGTCAGCGCCGCGTCGAGCTGGCGGTCGGCGAGCCGCCACATGAACTCCTCGTTCTCCTTGAGACGGCGAGGAGTGATCATCTTCGACAGCAGTGCGCGGTGCGCGGTGTGGACCGGCGGGTCCAGCGTCGGCAGCTGATCGCTCATCGGCAGCTTGTCGCGGTGCTCGGCGATCAGGTCCGAGAGGTCCTCACCCTCGAGAGGCACCGGAAAGCCCGGGAACGGTCCGGTGACGGAAAGGCATGACGAGAACCGGTCGGTGTCGTTGTAGATCGCGAGTGCTTCGTCGTAGGCGGTGACCATCACCACGTCGTGATGCTTCTCCCGGCGTACCGGGCACTCCCCGCGCAGGGCGGCAAGATAGTCATATGGATCGTGCAGGAGTTCGTTGTCCGTGAAGAAGTCGATGGAGTCGACGTCGACCATGCCCGTTCCTTTCACTTTGCGCGACACCACACTCGTCACGTATCCGTTTCCCCGGCGGACCGGTTCGCC
This sequence comes from Parafrankia elaeagni, assembly GCF_000374165.1. Taxonomy (GTDB): domain Bacteria; phylum Actinomycetota; class Actinomycetes; order Frankiales; family Frankiaceae; genus Parafrankia; species Parafrankia elaeagni. The sequence continues at coordinate 21,490 of NZ_KB893738.1, read as the reverse complement.
GGGGACGGCGACTCCTGCCGGTCTCGGGACGGGTCCGCCAGCGGGGTGCATTTTCATGACAGTCCGAGAAAACGCGACGACGCGCCCCGGAGAAACGCCGGACGCGTTACGGTCAACCCCCGTCGCCAGGTCTGTTGACGAACCAGACGAGTTCTTCGACAAGTTTTTCGCTCTTCCAGCCGTCCGGTGTACGCACGAAGTCGTGGAAGTAGTAGCCGCCGCAGTGGCTCGGCTCGGCCATGCCAGGAACCTGCATAGGGTTGTAGAACTGGGCGATCACCTTGGCACGGTCGCCGTCGAGGTCGATTTCCACGTTGGTGACGTAGTGAATCTTCCAGGGCGCCCTGCCCAGGCCCTGTTCAAGGAGAACCGCCATGTCGTCACGCTTGGCAACAGGCAACGAGCTTGACGTCGATGTGTAGTCGATGACCGCCTCGGGTGTGAAGACCGACTTCCACAGCTCGAAATCGTTCGTGTCCACGCCACGGGCATAACGCGCCAACTGCTCCTGGATCTCGAGCTTGTCGGCCAGCGCCTGCAGGTCCACCGATGCTCCTCTCAGCTGGCAGTGAGGCCGTTGTCGACGGCGTAGACAGCACCGGTGATCGACTTCGCCTCACTCGACGCGAGGAAGGCGAACAGCGCCGCGATCTCCTCCGGCATGGCGACACCGCGGTAGCCACCCATCCGGCGGGCGAGGTCCGGGTCCCGGTCCTCGGGGAACTTCACGGTCCTGGCGATGTTGGTCAGTGTGCCGGCCGGCGCGATCGCGTTCACCCTCAGCGGCGTCTTGATGTACTCCACCGCGAGCGACCGGGTCAGCTGGATGAGGCCGCCCTTGCTCGCCGCGTAGGCGGCAGAGTAGGGCACGCCCTGGACTCCGGCATTCGACGCGATGTTGATGATGGAGCCGCCGGCCGCCACCAGATGTGGGATCGCGGCCTGGGACAGGAAGAACGGGCCGTCGAGGTTGACCGCCAGCGTCCGCCGGTACAGGTCGACACTGGTCTCGGTGACGTGCGCCGGGACGTAGATCCCGGCGACGTTGCCCAGCACGTCGAGCCGGCCGAACTCGGTGACGGCCGCCGCCACAGCCTCGGCGCACGCGGCGGGGTCCGCGACGTCGACGACCCGGACCGACACGGTTCCGGTCGCCAGGAACCTGGTCTCGGCCAGCCCACCCTCGTCGATGTCGACCGCCATCACCGCAGCGCCCTCACTCGCCAGCCGGAGGGTGATCGCGCGGCCCATGCCGGACCCGGCGCCGGTGATCAGCGCGGCCGTGCCGTCAAACCGTGTCGTCATGGATGCCCAACTCCTCGCGGATCGGTCGGATCGCCCCGGTCCTCATGTCCTCATCAGTCCACTTCTCCTCACAAAGGGCACGGTCTCGCGGGCGGGACAGCGGGGCACGCGGAGTAACGAGCCGCGCTTACGCGAGCCCAGCACCGGACGTCGAAGGGCAGCGCCATCGACACCCGAACCAAATCAACTGATTGATTGATGGCATGGTGCATGTGATAATCGGTCGCTGTCAAGCAGTGGGGTTCACCCCTGACAGACAATCCGTTCCGCCACGAGCGGTACAACGCTCCGGCGCCGCCGACTGTCCGACCCGACAGTTGTCGTGGTCGATCTCCCAGGTTGGGAACGCGACTCCGGGCGACGGTGGCGGGAAGGCAGCGGGAAGGGCGGCCACACCCCGTCAGAGTGTCGAGAGCCGGGCCTGGTCGAAGAACATCCCGCGGATCAGCAGTTTCAGGGCGTGGACGGTTGTGTGGTATGTGTCGGCCGGTGTGGTCAGCGCGTGTTCGTAGAGGCCCATGAGCAGTACGTCGATGGCGTTCGTGGCGGCCTGGAGATCGACGTGGTCGGTGAGGATTCCCTGCTCGTCGGCCTCGCGCAGAATCTCGATGACGACACGGTGGATGGAGGTGACGATGGTGTCGCTCTCTTCGGCCAGGTGCAGGTCCGCGGCGCTCTCCACCCGGATCGCGCGGTCGAAGGGGACCGCGTAGGGGTTGTCGCGGACCATCCGGTCGGCCTCGTCGAGGACCGCCATGAGCTTGTCGAGAACGCCGTCGACGGTTTCCACCGCGAGAGCGAAACGGGGCGCCGTCTGCTGCGCGACCTCACGAAAGGTCTCCTTGACCAGCTCGGCCTTGTTCGGGAAGTAGTGGTAGAGGCTGCCGCTGGTCATGCCGGCCGCCCGGGCGATCTCGCGGATGGTGGCGCGCGCGTAGCCGACCTCGGCGACACAGCGCAGAGTCGCGTCAAGAATGCGCTGTCTCGTCTGATCGCCTCGGGAGCCGACCGGCCTGCCCAACAGCGATGGGGTGCTCGCCACTGTTTCTCCTGGTTGTCGTTCCCTCCAGTCTCGCACGCGAACACCAGGTGACGGGATCCCGCCGTCGTGACTCGGGATCCCGCCGTCGTGACTGCCGAGGGACCACCGTGCCCTGGCGGCACCTGGAAGGCCGACCGAAGGTCACGACGGGCCCGGAGCGTCGTCAAGTCCGATGCCGAAGGTTCGGAGCATGGCCGACACCGTCTCGTAGGCACCGATGGTGAAGATGACGTCGAGTATCTGCTGGGTGTCGAGTTCGGCGGCGAGGGTCGCCCAGGTGCCGTCCGCGAGCAGTCCGTCGGTGATGATCTCGTCAACGGCGCTCAGCAGCACGGCATCCAGCGGGTTGAAGGACTCGGCGGGGCCTGCCGCGACACGGCCGATCTCCTCGGCGGTGAGCCCCACCTCCTGCGCGAGGTGGACGTGCTCGGCCCACAGGTAGTCGCAGGCTCGCAGTGCGGCGACCCGCAGGATGAGGATCTCGCGCTGCCGCTGGCTCAGCGTCGTGGCGAGCAGCACCTGGCCGTTGAAGGTGAGGAACGCTCGCGCGAGGTGGGGGTGGTGCGCGAAGGTCCCCAGCATGCCGAGTGCCTTGGGCCGCCCTTCAGCACTGGGCATGGGATAGCGCGGTTCAGGTGGGAGCATGGCCGCCAGGGCCGAGCGCATCTCCGGTGAGAACTGGCGGGGCCGCAGCGGCTCGATGCGCGCCATGCGAGCACTCCCTTCCTGAGATGGGTGGATCGGTTCACCGCAGCCCGTCAGCGGGCCGCGGTGCCGGGCTACGCGCGTCACTCCGTGATCTGGATGCCCTGGTAGCTCTTGAGCGTTTCCGGGTCGGGCAGTTGCATCTGCAGGTACACCGCAAGGTGGACTACCTTGCCGTCCGCGTCGAACTCGTAGGTCGTCGCGGAGTTCACGGCGCTGCTGAATCCGGAGACCGTGCTGCGTTCCTCCAGCTCGAGCAGCACCAGGTTGCCGACCTCGGTGACCCGCTTGAACGAGCATTCCCAGGCGGAGGTCTGTGCCCACTGGGTGAGGAACGCGGCGTATTCCGACCAGTTCATGGTCTCCTTGAACGGGCCGATCCGTTCGAAGGAGTCGACAGCGACCAGATCGGCGACCGGCGCCCAACGGTCGACCGAGAACCCGGGCTCCCTGCCCGCGTCGACCAGCTTCTTCATCAGCTGGGTGTACTCCAGCACGACCCGCGACAGGCCCGTGTAGTCGCCGATGACCTCGTCAAGGTCGCGCAGCGCGAGCACCATATCGATAACTCCCAGTAGTGGGGCTGACAATCTTCGGACAGGTGTAGCCGGACCACAGCCGGTCTCGCCGGCCGACCGGTCAGGGTCGGCCACACCACTCAGGATTCGGCGTCGGCCAGGTACAGGTCGACAACGCGGTGGAAGTTCGCGACGACGATCTCCTCCCGAGTGATCGTCTCGTATTCCAGGCGGCTGTTTCGCAGGCCGGCCTGTTGGCGCTGCATCTGCTCGTAGTCCTGTTGCAGCGCTTCGAAGTAGGTGTGGCTGCCCGGCTCCTTGACGACGGTCAGGTCCACCTTCGCGGCTTCGGTGAGCTCCGCCGGCAGGTACATGTAGCTGGCGACGTGCCAGACGCACTTGTTCGGGTCGCCGGAGGGGTGCGGCGTGGGCATGGTGATGTGGCATTCGCCGGCGCGGACCGTCATGAAGAAGTTCGGGAAGAGGACCCAGCCCTGGTTGTCGGTCATCTGGTTGTCCGTCAGCCCGCTGACGTCCAGGCCCATGCCGGTGAGTGTGTCGCGGGTGGCCCGCTGCAGCAGCGTGCGCGCGGTGACGCCCTCCGGGAAGACGAGGGTGCCGTCCTCTCCGCGGTTCTCGGCGACGAGCTCCTCGAAACGAGGCAGCATCAGCGGGACCGCGGGGAAGGTCTCGGGGAGCTTGCGGATCCCGGCGACCTGCTCCTCCGGGCCGAAGCGCTCGCCCCTGGGCACGTCGAACGGTGTCGTGGCGACGCTGTGGTCGCCGAGGAACCGGTAGCGGCCCTTCTCCGGGTCCGGGTAGATCACGTTCAGGAGCTGCGGGTGGACGCCCCAGACGTGGTAGCCCTCCTGGAAGGCGTCCATGACGACCTTCCAGTTGCATTCGAGAGGCTCCTCGACGTCCATGACGGTGATGAACTGCTCCATCTGGTAGGGCCGCAGCAGTTCGATGACCTCGGGACCGAGGTATTCGGCGAGAGGCTTCGCGTCCGGGTCCGGGTTGAGGAAGATGAAACCGCCGAACGTCTCCACCGGAACGGGCACCAGCGAGACGTCGCTCTTGTCGACTCCCGAGAGGCCCTCGCGCAGAATGCCCCGGCAGTTACCCTCGAGGTCATAGGACCACAGGTGGTACTGGCAGAGGAACTGCCGTGAGGTGCCCGATCGCTCCGCGCACAGCAGGTTGCCACGGTGACGGCAGGCGTTCACGAAACCGCGGATCACGTCGTCGCGGCCGCGTACCACGATGAAGGACTGTTCGAAGAGCTGGTAGGTCTTCCAGTCGCCGGCCTTCGCCAACGCACCGACCCGGCCGACGACCTGCCAGGTCTTCGTCCAGATCAGCTCACGCTCCTGCGCCGCGATCTCCGGCGAGGTGTAACGCTCGGTCGGGATCTTCCACTGGAAGTCGACCGGGACGGAATCCAGGCCCGACAGTCCGATCTTCGTGTCGTCGAGCCATTCCCCGGGCCGCGTCGCCTCGATCGTCATCAGTCCAGTTCTCCTCAAGCGGGGGAAACAGTGGGCAGGAGGACTTCACGCGCAGGGGTACGCATGCGTGCCCCACCGCACTTCCTGACAGAGCGCACCAGTGACCTACCGTGCGGTGGCCGTGGATGCCCGGTCGGGAGCACGGTGCTCGCGGTCCATGTCAGAGCAACGCCAGACGCCGGGTAGCCAGCGCCGTCGACGCAAACGAAAACTAACCAATTGCTTGATTAGCGACATGATGCACGCCACACTCGGGTGCCGTCAAGCCACCCTCCACGACCGGAAGGACGTACACCCATGCCCTTCGAGGGGACCACCGTGATCATGACCGGAGGGGCGTCGGGCCTTGGCGCGTCCTCCCGCATCACCGGGCAGCTCCTCGGCGTCAACGACGACCGGCGAACCTGACCATCGGAGTCCCCCTTGCCGGACACCATCCCGTGTGGTCAGCCGGCTACTCACCGAGAACGATTCGGCAATCCACTCGTTCCCACGTCGGACAAGGTGAAGAAGACATGTCGTATCTCCGGAGGCTGTCCGGACGGCCGCCCGGACATTCCGGACCGTCTCGACCGCGCAGTCGCCCGCCCGACGTTCTCCGTCATCGACCTGCCGATCCAGGTCGCCGAGGCCTACGGCAACGACATCGACCTCAGCTCGCAGGACGGCATGATCATATTCATGACTCGCCCAGCGTCACCAACTGCACGTGACGTACCACCGACAGTTCAACCCCCGCTTCGGGCCACGCAGGTGGTGGCCGCCGCAGCCCGCCGTGGACGACTCGACGCCAGAAAACTCTTGCACGCACTGCGCCAGACGGTTAATCATACGATCGATTGATTGTCTTCACGACCAACGACCGGACAGCCAGGCAGGCCAGGATCGACCGACCGGCCGACGGCTGTAAGTCCAACGACCAGCAGGGACCGCGATGAACCTCGAAGAGAAGATTGCCTTACATCAGCGCATGGCCGACAGCTATCGGGACGCCTACCTCCACCAGGGGACGAAGGACGGCGCAACCTACGACAGCTGGAAATTCGCGCCCGACGCGATCTACTCGTCGCCGTACTTCACCGGGCACGACGTGATCGACCTGGGTGAGATTTCTGGCGGCGCAGACGCCTCGCTTATTTTCGAGGCCATAGCCGCCTCAGCCATCCAGGAGGCCAAGGCATACTCGGTCACCTTTCCGGACTGGAAGCTTGTCGACTACACCAGCTGGGCAGCCGACAACGGGTACGTTGCCCGTGTCCGGTGGGAAGGGCATACCAGGGACGGACTGAAGATGGGCTTCCACTCGACCACCTTCGTCGAGACCAACGACAACGGTGAGATCCGGCACTGGCAGACCTTCGTCAACGACGAGGAGTACGGTCCCTTCCTGGAAGCCGCCATCGGCAGGCGCGGCCCGTTCAAGGGCCACCTGGAGTACATGGAGCTCGTCGGCAAGGTGCTGCGGGACAACGGTCTCGAGTAGACCTGACCGACGCGCCGGCGAGAATGAGCCCGCCGGTAGCGCACCCGGCCCGGCGTCCGGCCGCACCGAAACGGCCGGACGCCGGGCCCGCTCACACGCAACCATGGTCCACAGCTATCCGGTCAGGTCACCGTGATGGCGCGCTCCGGCGCCGTCAGACAGTCGGCGGCCGCCTCGTTCCTCGCCCCAGGCGGTTGCCGTAGCTGTCAGAGAGTGCGGAACAGACCGCCGTCGACGAGGATCTGGGCGCCGTTGACATAGCCGGACGCGTCGCTGGCGAGGAACAGGCAGACCCCCACCATGTCGGCGGGCACGCCGATGCGCCCCATCGGGTTGATCCGCGCCGCCTGCTGCCTGGCCTGTTCGCCCCAGGTCCTGGTGATGTCGGTGTCGAAGGCGCCGGGCAGAACGAGATTGGCCCGGACCTTCGGCGCCCAGGAGCCGGCAAGACCCAGGGTCAGCGCGTTCAGTCCGGCCTTCGCCATCGCGTAGGGCAGATCGCTCGGATTCGGGCGCAGCGACCCCGCGGTCGTCACGTTGACGATCGACCCGCCGTCGCCGGCGGCCATCCTTTCGCCCACCAGCGCGGACAGGCGGAACGGACCACTGGCGTTGACGGCATGGACCTTGTCGTACAGCTCCCTGGTGACGGAGGTCAGGCTCTCGTAGAGCGGGGACATGCCGGCGTTGTTGATCAGCACGTCGCAGCGGCCGAACTCGTCGTAGACGGTCTCGACCAGCCGGTCGCAGTCGTCCCACGAACCGACGTGGCAGGCGACCGGGAGCGCCCGACCGCCCGTCGCCGCCTCGATCTCCTTCGCCGCGGTCTCACAGGCGGCAAGCTTGCGGCTGGCGACGACGACGTGCGCACCAGCCCTCGCCAGCCCTTCGGCGACGGCCCGGCCGATGCCCCGGCTCCCGCCGGTGACCACCGCGACCCGGCCGGTCAGGTCGAACAACTCCGCGGGTGCGGTCATCCCGGGGTTCCGATCAGCAGCGGAAGCGAATCAACCGACCGCAAGCCCGAAGAAAAGGCAAGATCCGCGGCAGACCCAAGCTGGTAGGACCGGCAGGTCATCACGATGTCGATCACCTCACGATGTTCTCTCGGACAGCTCTCAGATACCTGCCGCATGCCCTGACCCCATTCCGGTTACTACTGCGCCCCCGCAGTCGGCGGTCCCCCAGCCAAGCCAGGTGACCGGCCCCTCGTCGCCGCAGGAGGCGACGGGGAGGTCGCGCTGGTGGAGCAGGGCAACGCGTGACCCCACCGCCCGCGGCGCCACGCCCCAACAGCTCCGCCCCAACAGCTCCGCAGTGTGATCCAGTCGCTTCCAGACAGAAGGGAAGATATAGCTGACTACGTCAGATGTCTACAGCTTCGCTGGACGCACCAGCCAACCGGGTCGAGGCCATGGCAGCCTGGCCAGGCCACTGCCCGCCCAGCACTGCCTCCCGACCGACCCATTCAGAGCTCACCGATGAACGCGCGATCATATAGGTGACTAGGTCAACGCTATTGCGATGCCGGTCACTCGCCAGCTCCGCTGTCTCGCGGATGGCTCTTGGTGCAGGATCAGACGACGGCCGCAACCGGGCGGCCCGCATCGCGATGCGGGCATCGAAGTGCCGCTGTTCCCGACGCCCACCATCCGCGAGGTGAGGAGAACGAGAGATGACAGATGATTCTGGGGGCGGCCGGCCTTCGTTTCGAGCGTGACGGCGCCATCGGCTGGTGCGTCATCGACCGGCCCGCCGGGGAGATCCTCCAGACGGCGTCCGAGGCCCGGCTGCACGTCAAGCGCATGCTCCACGAGGCCTACGGAACCATCGACTACCAGACCATGTTCTGGTCACTGCAGAACTCACCCGAACCGCGGGAGGGCATGCGCGCCTTCATGGAGAAGCGGGCACCCGGCTGGGTCCCCGACCAGTTCGCCGGTGACGGCACCCGCCGCTGACGCGCTGCGCCCGAACCGGCCGCGGGCGAGGTGAAGATCGCTGTCCCGGCCGGACGCTCGCCGAGGGGTACGGTCTCATCGGCTACCAGACGATGTTCTGGGCGTCTGAGGAGTCCCCAGAACCACCCGAGGGAATCGGACTTTCATGAAAAATCCGGACGCTGGCGTGGGTGGCACACGAGTCGCCCCCCGACGATGGCCGCCGCTGAACGCATCGGCGTGGCCGCTCTTGACGCAGCAGTGACCGGGCCCGCGAGCCGGTCGGAGGCAGTCGGCCTCGGCTCGCCGTCCGCTGCCGTTTTCCAGCCGTCCCGCCGGTCTCGCAAGATCGCCCACATTGTCGCCGCGGATCTGCGGCGGCAGATCCTGCGCGGCGACTTCGCGGCCGATCAGCAACTGTCGTCCGAAGGCGAAATGGCGGCGGTGCTCGGCGTCTCGCGGGAGACGCTGCGCGAGGCTCTGCGGATCCTGGAGGCGCAGCATCTCGTTGACGTGCGACGGGGGCGTGGCGGCGGTGTCGTCGTCCGCCGGCCCGGGCTGGCCGCCGTCGCCCGGTACACGGCGCTGCTGGTCCAGCTTCGGGGCGCGACGATCGCGCATCTGGAGGAGGCCCGATCGGTGCTCGAGCCACCAGCCGCCGAGCTGGTCGCGCTCCGCAGCGGTACCGAAGGGCTCGACCACCTCATGGGCCTGCATGAGCGGGTACGCGCGGCCGAGAGCGACCCGCTGGCGTTCGCCACCGCCGTGGCGACGTTCGACCAGGCCGTCACCGACCTGTCCGGCAACCGTTCGATCGGCGTGATCGCCGGGATGCTCCGGGAGATCTACGCCGGGCAGGTGTTCGCCGCGGTCAACCCTGCGATCGGCCCTGCCGCGGAACGGGTCCGCCGCCGGACGCTGGCCGGCCACGGCGAGTTCCTCACCGCCGCGCAACGGCGCGACGCGGAAACGGCCCGCCGGGTGTGGAGCGACTACCTGCTCGCCACGAGCCGGCTGTGGGTGAGCCGTAGCCGCAGCCAGCAGCCGATCGACGTCGCCCCGCTGTGGCGGGCGCGCGGGGGCGGGGCCGCGGCTGCCGGCCTGGGCGGCCCGATGCCGCCGGCCCGAGCGGCGACCGCGATCGCATCCGAGATCAGGGCGCGTATCGCGGAAGGCAGCCTCGCCGAGGGCGACCGCCTCGCCTCACTCGCCGAGCTGTCCGCCGAATTCGGAGTCTCCCGTCCGACGCTTCGGGAAGCGCTGCGCACCCTGGAGATGGAGTCCCTGCTGGAACTGCGCGCCGGAGACCGCGCCGGCCCCCTGGTGTGCCACCCGTCGACGCAGGTGGCCACGCAGCTCGCCGGTACCGTCCTGGAGGCACGCCGCACCACCCTCGGCGACTTCTTCCACGCACTGCGCCTGATCGAGCCGGCCATGGTCGAACTCGCCGCGACCCGGTTCGACCAGGCCTCGATACCGGACCTGCGCGCGGTGGCGGCCGAGCTGACCGACGCCGCGGGGGTCCTGGACATGCCCTGGTTCGCCGGGGTCTGGCCGCGCGGCGCGGCGATCGTCTTCGCCGGGACCGGCAACCCCGTGCTCGCCGTCGTCGCCGAGATCCTGCAGTGGGTGCGGGTGTCGACCCGGCCCGCCCTCGCGATGCCACCCGACGACCCGTGGACCGCGATGGCAGGCCGTCTCGCCGCCCAGTTCAACGATCTGATCGACGCGCTGGCCGATGGTGACGCGGCGCGGGCACGCGCCTGCTGGACGGCGATGCTGGACGTCAACACACCGTTCGTCGAATCGGCCGAGTTCGCCGAACGGCTCATGATCGACGTCATCGACTGAACCGACCTGGCGGGCCTGCTCCACGCCACCGCGCTCCACGCCACCGCGCTCGTCGCCGCCGCCGATGTCCAGGCCGCCGACCTCCTGCCCGGCGCAGGGAATTTCCGACTATATCGGTCGGGTAGCCCGGGGGGATCTCACCCCCGGGTTACCACAGAGTCGGGTAGGCCGCCGGCGAGGTGCCCTGGTTGGGTCCTTTTCCGTCGGCCCCCCGCCGAACCCTCCTGGTGGTTTCGCGCGCCGGCGGTGGCACCGGGCGGCGAGCCGGCGGCAGAGCCGGCGGGTCGTCGGAAGCCGCCAGGTCAGGCGCCGTGGCGACGACCACGGGCGGCGTAGCTGCGCAGTGCCCGTAGAAAGTCGATCTCGCGGAACGCGGGCCAGTACGCCTCGCAGAAGTACAGCTCGGAGTACGCGCTCTGCCAGAGCAGGAAGTTCGACATGCGCTGCTCGCCGCTGGTGCGGATGACCAGGTCGGGGTCGGGCTGGCCGGCCGTGTAGAGGTGGCGGGCGACGTCCTCGGCGGTGAGGGTCTCGGCCAGGTCGGCCAGCGAGGCGCCCGTCTCGGCCTGCTCGTGCAGGAGGGCCCGGAACGCGTCGACGACCTCCTGCCGGCCGCCGTACCCCACGGCGAGGGTGACATGCGCCCCCGTCGAGCAGGATCGGGTGACCTCTTCGGCGTTCTTGAGCGCGCGGGCCGTGCTGTCCGGCAGCGCGTCGAGCAGCCCCGCGATGTGCATCTGCCACGCCGGATCGGGAGTCGCGATCTTGTCGGAGACAACCTGCTCGATGACCTTCATGAGGAACGCGATCTCGGCATCCTCGCGGTGGGCCAGGTTCTCGGTGGAGCAGACGAAGACGGTCACATGCCTGATCCCGGCCGCCTCGCACCACGACAGCACGTCCTCGACATGGTCGGCGCCGAACTTGTGGCCGAGGCTGGGATTGGCCATCCCCATCTGGCGGGCCCAGCGGCGGTTGCCGTCCATGATCAGGCCAACGTGCCTCGGTAGCGCGGCTCCCTTGAGTGACGCGCGGAGCCGGCGGGCGTACACGGTGTAGGCAAGATCACGTATTGACACAGCCTGAATCTATGCCCACCTGTCCGCCGGTTCTAGATATCCCACGCTTCTGACTGTCAGGCGGCGATCTTCTGGTCGGTGCTCTGGCGAGGCCAGGCGGTGGTTTCGTCGTAGGGGTGTGGTGACGCAGGCAGCCGTGCAGGATCCCGACGAACCGGTTCGCGAGGGCGCGCAGCGCCTGGTGGTGGGTGGCACCGGGGGCGCGGTGCGCGTCGTAGTAGCCCCGCGCGCCAGGAGACGCCGTCAGGGCGACGAACGCCTGCAGGCCGAGCAGACCGCCCTCGACCATGCGCTGCAGCAGTGGCGGCGGCGCGTAGAGCGGTTCCTTGTACTCCTCGTACAGCGCGTCGGCGATCGCAGCGGTCACGTCGAGCCCGATGAGGTCAGCCAGCCGCAGCGGTCCCAGCAGATAGGGGATCAACAGTGCGTTGACCAGGAACCCGGCGCGGTCGGGCGAGCGAATCGGCTCCTTGCCGAGTACCTCGGAGACGAACAGCTCCGCCCGGTCGCGGACCGCGTCCTCGGTGAGAACTGACGACACGACCTCGACCAGTGGCAACGCCGACACCGGGTTGAAGAAATGCAGGCCGATGACGTTCTGGGCGCGGGCACCCAGGAGATCGACCTTGGCCGCCTCGTCCTCGCGGACCGCCTCGATCACCAGCTGCCGGTCGGCGAGGTCGTCGAGACAGGTGGTCAGCTCGATCGCGGCGAGCGCCACATCCCGGTTGTCGGCCGCCAACTGACCCTTCTGGACTCCTCGGTCCAGCGACTTCGTGATCCGGCGGCGCCCGGCCGGGGCCGAGGCGTCACTGCCAACCGCCACGCGCACGTCGAGCCCGGCGCGCGCACAGATCTCGGCGATGCCGGAGCCCATGGTCCCGCACCCGACGATGCCGACACGGCTGATCCGCGAAGGCGACGGCGCGACGGCGCGACGGCGATCGACGACGAAGCTGTCGGTAACTCAAGACTGAGCCGATGTGACATCGGACCTCCTCCGTGGTGGGGGGGGTCTGCACGGCTCCGGGCGCAGAGCGCATGCGGTCCTGAGCAGGTCGGTCAGGGGTGGTCGACGAGTTCGCGGTGGGCGGTGGCGCCGGGTGCGCAGGAGCGGCGCAACGCGGCGAGCAGCCGGGGATCGAGTCTGCTGGATGCACCCGGGCGTGACTGGTCGACGAGCGCGGCGGCGCCGTTGATCCAGTCGTCCCTGGTCGCGTCGGGCGCGATGCCCACGAAGGAGGCGAAGCGACCGAGCTCGGCCCTCGGGTCCCGGATCAGATCCTCGTACGACATCGTCGTCCACCGCTGGGCAGGCAACTGGGCGAGGGCGGCAGCACCCGCACAGATCATGTCGGACCAGAGCGCACCAAAAGCGGTCAACGGCACGTCCCCGTTCATGACGCGCCCCGGGTCAAACGGCGGGACCAGCCCGCGGAGCAGCCCCGCAGGTACCAGGTGCGCATGCTCCGGCCCGAGCCTCTCCGGCGTCTCCACACCCGCCGCCAACGCGGCCTCACGGCCGAGCAACATCAGTCGAAAGCCGGGATGCCGGCTCATGGAGAGCGCCGAGTCGGCGCCGTCGCGGGTCAGGTAGACGAACCGCGACTCCGGGAACGCGGCGGCCAGCCCGGCCACCTCGCCCAGTGAACCCCCGGACCGCTCGACGACGATCGTCCGGTCGAAGCGTGCCGCCAGCCACCCGAACAGCCTTCGGTGCTGGTCCGCGATCGGACGCAGGGGCCACGCGGGCACCTCCGCGGCCAGCTCGTCGTAGAGGGCATCGGGGTCGTCGGTGAGCATCGGCAGCGTCATATGGCTGATCACCGGCACGCCGCTCGCGGGATCGAACCTTCCCGAGCCGTACGGATAGATGTGTTCCGACGCCTTGAGCCCGTCGCGGACCATCGCGTCGGCCACCGGGTCCGGGTCGGTCAGCATTCGCCAGTACCCCGGGCCGTCGAGCTCCCCCTCGAGGTAGAAGCGAGCTCGCAGCAGGGTGCAGAACTCACTGACACTGAGCATGTCCGGATGCCGGCTCAGTATCCGCGAGATCAGAGTCGAACCACATCGACCCGTTCCCACAATGAAGATGAGATCCATGATTCTCTCCTCCGCGATTGCCTCCGGCGCGATTGTCTCCGACCCCGGCTCGCCGAGAGCTGCCGGAAACGAGTTCGCGGCCGGAGCGAAAACGGTCCGACCGGATCACCTGGATATGACCCGATGGCCGGTTCCCGGAGTCAGATCGACAGGGACAGGAGCTGATCCGAGATGAGGTTGATGACCGCGGCCTGGTTGCTGGCGAGATAGAAGTGGCCGCCCGAGAAGATACGAAGCTCGAACGTGTCCGTCGTGTGATCCGCCCATGCGTTCGCTTCATCGACGTCGACCTTGGGGTCCTGGTCGCCGATCAGGGCCACGATCGGGCATTCCAGTTTGGGCCCGGTCGTGTAACGGTAGGTCTCCGCGGCGGTGTAGTCGCTGCGGATCGCCGGCAGGATCGCGCGCAGCAGCTCCTGGTCCCCGAGCAGCCGGGAATCCGTGCCGCTCAGCGCCTTCAGCTCCCGCACCAGTCCGTCGTCGCTCTTCTGGTGCACGGTCTCGTGCCGGTACCTCGACGGAGCCCGCCGGCCGGAGGTGAAAAGCGTCACCGGGTCGGTGTCGAGCTGCTGCCGCATGCGAACAGCCACCTCGAACGCGAGCGTGGCACCCATGCTGTGGCCGAAGAAGGCGAGCGGGCGGTCCATCAGTGGACGCAGCGCCGCGAACGTGGCGTCAGCCAGCTCAGCGATGCTGGACAGGCTGCGCTCATGGCGGCGGTCCTGTCGGCCCGGGTACTGCAGGGCGACGACCTGGAGGGTGGGCTGCATGGCGTCCGAGACCGGGTAGAAGAAACTGGCCGATCCACCGGCGTGCGGAAAGCAGACAAGCGTGATCCGGCTTTCCGGGGCGGGGTGAAAGCGGCGGATCCACAGGCTCTCATCGACGGGTGTGGTCATAGCGGGATGGCGTCCGTTCTTTTGAGTGAGTTCCACCGCTGTCCGGAAGAACACGGTCACCGGACATCGGGTGTTGTCTCCAGCGCATCGGCCAGGAGCCAGTCGTGGATGAGGAGAGCGACGGCGGTGGCGTGTTCCTCCATGAGAGTGAAGTGGTTGCCGGGGGCGTCACGGGCCACATGTGGCAGGTCCCAGGTGGACCGCCAGTCGCCGTCGCGATTCCACCCGAACATCGGCTCGCTGGCTCGCACCAGCAGCGTCGGGGTCTCGGTCGACGTTGGCTTCCACCCGGCGAAGAGGTGGAAGTAGGCGGCCATCGCGGTCAGCCGGGCGTCGTCGATCGGCACGTACGAGCCCTCACGGGCGAGCATGCCGCCGGTCAGCTCCGGCTGGACCCCCACGGCCGCCTCGGCGTCATGGGAGTAGATGTCGATCAGTACCAGCGCCTCGGCGGGTGTGCCGCGACGTTCCAGTTCCGCCGCGACGCAGTGCGCGAGCATGCCGCCCGACGAGTGTCCGAGCAGGACGGCGGGGCCGCTCACCGCGTCGGCCAGGGCTTTCACGAGTGCGTCCGGGGTGGCCGGGAGTGACTCGCCGGCGAGGAAGCCGGGTACGGCGAGGGCCGCCACGTCCCGCCGGCCCCGCAGCGCGTTGGCGAAGCGGACGTACTGGTGCGGACCGGAGATGGCCAGGATCGAGGGAAGGCAGACAAGGCGGGGCGCCGCGGTACCGTTCGCCAGCCGGACCAGATCAATCGGTCGGCCGAGTTCGCTCGGCTCGGCGAAGCTGGGCCGGAAGGTGGCCGCGGTCATCAGCATCCGTAGGAAGTCCTCGTTGCGCCCCTGCGCGGTGGCCTGTCGGAACATCTCGGCGAACGCGGTCTGGGGCTGCTCTGGGCGGGCCGGCTGATCGTCGGTGAACTGGTCGTTGAGGTGGTCCAGCACCTTCTCCGGGGAGGGATGGTCGAACAGCAGCGTGGTGGCCAGCCGCAGCCCGGTGGCGGCGGCGAGGCGGTTGCGCAGTTCCACCGACATCAGCGAGTCGAACCCGAGTTCCAGGAAGCCCCGGCCGGCGTCGAGCGCCGCCGGATCGGCGTGCCCCAGCACCTCCGCCGCCTGCCGGCGGACCACCTCGTCCAGCGCCTGCCGCCGCTCCTGCGGCGCCAGGTTCGCGAGCTGCCGATGGAAGGCCCGCAACGCCCGCTGGTCCGGGGACTTCGCCGCGTCGGCCGGTACCAGACCGGCGAGCAGCGGTGGCAGCAGACCAGCGGCGGCCGCGTTGCGCAGGCCGGCCTGCTCCCACGAGATCGGCGCCAGCAACGGCACGCCCACCGCGAGCGCCGCGTCGAACGCGGCCAGGCCCTGTGCCACCGTCAACGCCGCGACGCCGCCCTGGCGCAGCCGTTCCCGCTCCCGGGCGTCGAGGCCGGCGCCCATCCCGCCTTCGGTTTCCCACAGCCCCCAGGCCAGCGACGTGGCCGGTACGTTGTCCGCCCGCAGTCGGGACGCGAAGGCGTCCAGGAAGCTGTTCGCCGCCGCGTAGTTCGCCTGCCCGGCGTTGCCGAGGAGACCGGCCGCGGAGGAGAACAGAACGAACGCGCCGAGGTCCCGGTCGGCGGTGGCGAGGTGGAGGTTGACCGCCGTGTCGACCTTGGACCGCAGGACGCGCTCCAGCCGCTCCGGCGTGAGCGAGGCGAGCATGCCGTCGTCGAGGACACCGGCCGTGTGCACGACCGCCGCCACGTCGACGTCGGCCAACGCCCGGTCGGTATCCGCCCGATCGGCCAGGTCGCAGGCTTCCAGGCGGACGGTGGCGCCGGCCACCGTCAGTTCGTCGACCAGCTCGGCCGCCCCGGGCGCGGCGGGGCCCCGGCGGCTGAGCAGCAGCAGGTCGGTGACCCCGTGGGCGGCGACCAGATGGCGGGCGACCAGGGCGCCGAGCGTCCCGGTCGCCCCGGTCACCACGACCGTGCCCGACCCGAGACCGGCCCCGGCCGACTCGGTCCGGGGAACCGGCATACGGACGAGGCGCGGAGTCAGAATCCGGCCGTCGCGGATCGCCGCCTGCGGCAGGCCGGCGGCCAGCACCGCCCGCAGCGGCGCGAGGGTCTCCAGGTGGGCGGCCGGGTCCGCGTCGATCAGGTGGATGCGGTCCGGGTGTTCGGACTGGGCCACGCGGACCAGACCCCACAGCCCGGCTGTCGCCAACGCGGAAACCGGTTCGGACGGCTGCGTCGCCACGGCGCCCGAGGTGACGATCACCAGCCGGCTGCCGGACCAGGCCGGGTCCGCGAGCCAGGCCTGAACCGC
Organism: Parafrankia elaeagni; assembly: GCF_000374165.1. Taxonomy (GTDB): domain Bacteria; phylum Actinomycetota; class Actinomycetes; order Frankiales; family Frankiaceae; genus Parafrankia; species Parafrankia elaeagni. The sequence goes on along the minus strand of NZ_KB893738.1, from coordinate 4,745 downwards.
CGCCAGCAGTTCGCCCGTCCGCCGCCGGACCGTGGCCGCCGCGCCGGCCGTGGTGAGGGTGCTCGTTCCCGCGCCGGCCTGGGTGCAGTCGATGACGAGGGTGTCCGCCGGTCCGGGCAGGGCGCGGCCAAGCGTCGTCTGCGCCCAACCGGTGGTCGTGATGTCCACGTCCGGTAGGGGCTGGGCCGACCATTCGACGGTGTGGAGAAAGCGGTTTCCGATGCCGGCGGAAAGTTCGCCGGTCGAGACCGTTCGGAGCGACAGGCGGTCGATCTGGGCCACCGGGACCCCGGAGCCGTCGGCGACCACGAGGCGGACCCCGCCGGCCCCGTCGGCCCCATCTGTCCCGCCGGCCCCGCCGGCGTCCGATGCCGGGCTCAGCCGCGCTCGAAGCGTGGCGCCGGCGGCGCCGAACACCCGGACACCGGCGAACGCGAACGGCAGCCGCAGACCGCCGTCCATCGGCAGGAGGCCACCGAGGCCGACGGCGTGCAGGGCCGCGTCCAGCAGGGCGGGGTGCAGGAGGTAGCCGTCCGCCGCCGCCGGGGTCGCCACCTCGGCGAAGACGTCGCCATTCCGGTTCCAGGCCCGGCGCAGCCCCTGGAAGGCGGGGCCGTAGCCGAGCCCGGCGGCCGCGAGGACGTCGTAGAACCCGTCGAGCGGGATCTCGTCGGCGCCTTCCGGCGGCCAGACCATGAGGTCGTCCTGCGGCTGCGCGTCGGAGGTGTCCGGGGCGAGGGCGCCCGTGGCGTGGACCGCCCAGGACTCGTCCTCGGCGTTCTCGGGCCGCGAGTAGACGGTGACCGGGCGGACATCGTCGTCGGCGGCGCCGATCACCACCTGGAGCAGGACCCCGCCGCGCTCCGGCAGCTCCAGGGGGGCCTGCAGCAGCAGCTCGTCGAGCACCGGCGTACCGAGGCGCTCGCCGGCCGCGGCCACGATCTCGACCAGGGCGGTGCCCGGGACGATCGCCCGGCCCAGCACCGTGTGGTCGACCAGCCAGGGCAGGGTGTCCACCGCCAGCCGGCCGGTGAACACCGTTCCGTCGCCCTGGGCGAGCGGGACCTCGGCGCCCAGCAGCGGGTGCGTCGAGGCCACCAGACCGAGCCAGGCGACGCTGCCACCGACCGTCACCCGCTGCTTCGGCCAGAACCGCTGATGCTGGAACGGGTAGGTCGGCAGCTCGACCGCGCGGGCACCGGTACCGTCGAACACAGCCGCCCAGTCGACTTCGACGCCGTGGACGAAAAGCTCGCCGACCGCCGCGAGCACGGTGCCGACCTCGTCGCGGCCGCGCCGCACGGTCGGCACGGCGACGATCTCCACGGTCCCGGCCACGGTGTGGGCGGCGTCCTGGACCAGAGCGGCGAGGATGCTGTCGGGGCCGATCTCCAGGAAGCGGGTGACCCCGTCCGCGACCATCGCGCTGACGGCGTCCGCGAACCGGACCGGACGGCGCACCTGGCCCACCCAGTAGACGGGGTCGGACCATTCGCCCGGGCCGACCGGCGCGCCGGTCACGGTGGAGACCACGGCGGACGTCGGCTCGGTCAGGGCCAGGCCACGCACCACCGTCTCGAACTCGGCGAGCATGGGCTCCATCAGGGCGGAGTGGAACGCGTGGCTGACCGGCAGCCGGTTGATCCGCCAGCCGCGGTCGGCGGCAAGCCGCGCGGCCTGGTCGAGCAGGTCGTGGCGGCCGGAGAGCACCACCGAGGCCGGCCCGTTGACGGCGGCGACGTCAATCTTCAGGTCGGCGGCGGCGAGGGCGGCCACGACGGCGGCCTCCGGGGCGCCGACGGCGAGCATGCCGCCGCCGGCCGGGAGCTCCTGCATGAGCCGGCCCCGCGCGGTGACCAGGGTGGCGGCGTCGGCGAGGGTCAGCGCACCGGCGGCGTGGGCGGCCGCGATCTCCCCGATGGAATGCCCCGCCACCACGTCCGGCGTGACTCCCCAGCGTCTGAGCAGGGCGAGCAGGGCGACCTCGATCGCGAAGATCGCCGGCTGGGCGTACTGGGTGCGCTCCAGCAGCTCGGCGCGCCCACCGTCGATGTGCTCACCGTCGATGATCTCGCGCAGCGGGCGGTCCAGGTGGGTGTCGAGCAGGTCGCAGACCTCGTCGAACGCCGCCGCGAAGGCCGGGAAGGCACCGTACAGCGCCCGCCCCATGCCGATCCGCTGCGATCCCTGGCCGGTGAACACGACCCCCAGCCGCCCGGGACGTCCCTCCCCCACGAGCGGTGCCAGGCCTGGCACCTGGTCAGCGGCGTCGGTGGCCAGCGCGGCGAGCCCTCGGTCGAGGTCGGCGCGGTCGGCGGCGAGGACCACCGCGCGACGGCGGAGAACTGCCCGCCCGGCCAGCGACCGGCCGAGATCGACGAGAGATGCGTCGGCGAGGGATGCGTCGCGGACGGCACGCAGGCGGCCGGCCTGGTCGGCGAGGGCCCGCAGGTCGGCGGCGGAGAGCACGATCGGGGTGAGCGGCAGCTGGCGGGATGGTGTGGGTGCGGGTGCGGCCGCCGGCGCCTCGGCGGACGGCGCCTCGATGATCACATGGGCGTTGGTGCCGCTGATCCCGAAGGAGGACACCGCGGCCCGCCGCGGCTCACCGTCGGACTCGGACCAGGGCTGGGCCGACGTGAGAAGCGAGACCGCGCCGGCGGACCAGTCGACCCGCGATGACGGTGTCTGCGCGTACAGGGTCGGCGGCATGAGGCCGTGCCGCAGGGCGAGCACCATCTTGATCACGCCCGCCACCCCGGCGGCGGCCTGTGTATGGCCGATGTTCGACTTGATGGAGCCCAGCCACACCGGACGGTCGGCGGGACGATCCTGGCCGTAGGTGGCGATCAGCGCCTGCGCCTCGATGGGATCACCCAGCGTGGTGCCGGTGCCGTGGGCCTCGACCACGTCCACGTCACGGGTGGTGAGGCGCGCGTCGGCGAGGGCCTGACGGATCACCCGCTGCTGGGAGGGGCCGTTGGGGGCGGTCAGACCGTTGCTCGCGCCGTCCTGGTTGACGGCACTGCCCCGCACCACCGCCAGCACCGGATGCCCCAGGCGTCGGGCGTCGGAGAGCCGCTCGACCAGCAGCATGCCGACGCCTTCGCCCCACCCGGTCCCGTCCGCCTCGGCCGCGAAGGACTTGCAACGGCCGTCCGGGGCGAGACCGCGCTGGCGGGAGAAGCCGACGAAGGTGTTCGGGGTGGCCATCACCGTGACGCCGCCGGCCAGGGCCATGTCGCACTCGCCGTTGCGCAGGGCCTGAACGGCCAGGTGCAGCGCCACCAGCGACGAGGAGCAGGCGGTGTCCACCGTGATCGCCGGGCCTTCGAGCCCGAAGGTGTAGGAGACGCGGCCGGAAGCGATGCTCCCGCCGGTGCCGAGGAAGCCCTCGGCGTCACCGTCGGACCGTTCGAGGACGGCGGCGTAGTCGGTGTACATGACACCGGCGAAGACACCGGTGCGGCTGCCGCGAACACCGGTCGGGTCGATCCCGGCCCGCTCGAACGCCTCCCACGACGTCTCCAACAACAACCGGTGCTGCGGATCCATCGCCAACGCCTCACGCGGACTGATCCCGAACAAACCCGGATCGAACTCCGCCGCCCCGTAGAGAAACCCGCCTTCCCGGGTGTAGGCGGTGCCGGGGTTGTCCGGGTCCGGATGGTAGAGGGCGTCGACGTCCCAGCCGCGATCGGTCGGGAACAGGCCGATGCCGTCCTGACCGGACGCCACCAGCTCCCACAGCTTCTCGGGCGAGGTCACCCCGCCCGGGTAGCGGCAGGCCATGCCGACGATGACGATCGGTTCGTCGGATTCCGAGCGGGACGCGGCGCGGGGGGCCGGCACGGCCGCGTCCCGGTTCGATCCCGACAGTTCACCGCTGATGAAGGCGGCGAGCGCGGCGATGTTCGGGTAGTCGAAGACCAGCGTCGAGCTGAGGCGCAGGCCGGTCACCGCGACGAGACGGTTGCGCAGCTCGACCGCCGTCAACGAGTCGAAACCCAGCTCGCTGAATGCCCGAGCCGGGTCCGGCGCCTGCGCGCTGTCGTAGCCGAGCACCGCGGCCACCTGGCCGCGAACCAGGTTCTGGACCGTCCGGGCACGTTCCTGGACGGGCAGGGTGGTGAGCTGTCGGGCCAGCGCCCCACCACCGGCGGACGGATTCGTCGACGCGGGGAAGAGCCCCTGCAGCAGGGGCGGCAGCATTCCCGCGGCGGCGGCCGGGCGGAGCGCGACCGGATCCAGGGCCAGGGCGGCGAGCAGGCTCGTGTCCACGGTGAGGGCGGCGTCGAAGGCAGCCAGACCCTGCGCCACCGTCAACGGCAGAACCCCACCACGGCGCATCCGCTCCCGATCCCCCTCGGCCAGCGACGCACCCATCCCCACCTCGGAATCCCACAACCCCCAGGCCAAGGACACCGCCGGCACACCATCCACCCGCAACCGCGCCGCGAACGCATCCAAAAACGTGTTCCCCGCCGCATAGTTCGCCTGACCAGCATTCCCCAACAAACCCGCCGCCGACGAATACACCACAAAACCCTTGAGATCCCGACCCGCCGTCACCGCACGCAGATTCAGGACCGCGTCCACCTTCGCCGCCAACACCCCCGCCAACCGGTCAGCACTCAACGACGTCACCATCGCCACATCACACGCCTCAACCCGCACAGCCGCACCCGCAGCCGTCAACTCCTCCACCAGCTCGACAGCACCCGGCGCACCCAGACCCCGCCGAC
>NZ_KB893737.1 GCF_000374165.1 Parafrankia elaeagni | reverse complement strand
GTCGCGGTTCGTGGGCTGGTCGGTCGTCGAGGTGTTGCGGGGTGCTGCGGGGGCGCCGGGGCTGGAGTCGGTGGAGGTGGTGCAGCCGGTGTCGTGGGCGGTGATGGTCGGGTTGGCGGCGGTGTGGGAGTCGTGGGGGGTGCGGCCGGATGTGGTGGTCGGGCATTCGCAGGGGGAGATCGCGGCGGCGTGTGTGGCGGGAGTGCTGTCGCTGGAGGACGCGGCGCGGGTGGTGGCGGTACGTAGCCGGCTGATCGGGGAGAGCCTGGCGGGTCGTGGCGGGATGGTGTCGGTGGCGTTGCCGGTCGCCGACGTCGAGGCGGCGTTGGCCCCGTGGGCCGGGCGGGTCGAGGTGGCGGCGGTGAACGGGCCGTCGGCGACGACGGTGGCGGGTGAGCCGGCGGCGCTGGCGGAGATACTGGCCCGCTGGGAGACCGACGGGGTGCGGGCCCGGCGGCTGCCGGTGGACTACGCCTCCCACACCAGCCAGGTGGAGGAGCTCCGCGAGCGCCTCGTCGCCGCACTGGTCGACGTCACACCCGGCCCGGCGGACGTCGAGTTCTGGTCGACGGTGACCGGCGGCCCGGCGGGCCCGACGGGTCTGGACGGCGACTACTGGTACCGCAACCTGCGCTCCACCGTGCGCTTCGGCACCGCCGTCGAAGCCCTGCTCACCGACGGCTGCCGGACGTTCCTCGAGGTCAGCCCACATCCGGTGCTCACCGCCGCGGTCACGGGCACCGCGGAGGCGGCCGGCATCCACGACACCGTCGCTGTCGGGTCGCTGCGACGGGGCGACGGCGGTCTGCGGCGGCTGGTCACCGGCGCGGCGGAACTGTGGGTGCGCGGAGTGGCGGTGGACTGGGAGCCGCTGCTGGCCGGCGGACGTCCCGTAGACCTGCCGACCTACCCGTTCGAGCACCGGCACTACTGGCTGGACAACCCCGCCCTGCGCACCGGGCCAGCCCGTGATCACCAGGACCGCGACCGCGACCGGGATGTCCTCGACGGGCTGCGGTACCGGGTCGGCTGGGAGCCGCTGCGCCCGTCCGCGGACGAACCGCTCCTACCGGACGACCCCGGCGTGGCCGGCACCTGGCTGCTGCTCCTCCCACCCGCACCCGACAGTGCACCCGGCGCGCCCCCCACCGGCGACGCGGACGCGATGTCCGCGGACGAGGTGCTCACCGGGGTGGCGCTGGCGCTGACCGAAGGCGGCGCGGAGGTGGTCAGCGTGCGCCTCGGTCCCGAGGATCTGACGCGGGACGCGCTCGCCCGCCGCCTGGACGCCTGCGGCGCGGGCCAGGATCCCCCAGTGCGCGGAGTGCTGTCGCTGCTGGCCCTGACCGGAGCGGAACATCCCGACCGGCCCGGCCTCGGCGCCGCGGTGGCCGTGACGCTGGCGCTCGTGCAGGCGCTCGGCGACCTGGAGGTCGACGCGCCGCTGTGGTGCCTCACCCGCGGAGCGGTGTCCACCGAGGCCGGCGACGCGGTGGCTGATCCGTCCCAGGCACAGGTGTGGGGCCTGGGACGGGTGGCCGCGCTGGAGCACCCGTCCCGCTGGGGCGGGCTCGTCGACCTGCCCGGCACCCTGGAGGAGGCCGCCCGCGGGCGGCTGCGTGCCGCCCTGCGCGGGACGTCGGGCGAGGACCAGCTCGCGATCCGGCCGGGCGGAGTGCTCGTCCGGCGCCTGTCGCGCGCGCCGCTCGGTGCGGGCCCGCCGGTACGGCGGTGGCGGCCGCGCGGGACGGTCCTGGTGACCAGCGGTGGCGGGCCGCTCGGCCCGTACCTGGCCGGCTGGCTGGCCGACCAGGGCGCCGAGCATGTGGTGCTGGCCGGGCCGCACCGCGCGGACGACCTCGACCTGGCCGCGCTGCACGCGGACGGCACCGCTTCGCGGCCCTTCCGGCTGACCGTGGCCACCTGCGACCCCGCGGATCCGGATGCGCTGGCCGCCGTCGTCCGGGAGCAGACCGCGGCCGGGAAGACGATCCGCTCGGTCGTGCACGCGGCGGCGCTGCTCGGGCTGCGGCCCTTCGACGATGTCGCACCCGGCGAGCTCGCGGACGTCCTCGCCACCAAGGCGGGCGTCGCGCGGCGCCTCGACGAGCTGTTCGACACCGACACCCTGGACGCGTTCGTGCTGTTCTCCTCGGTCGTCGGGATCTGGGGCAGCGCCGACCACGCTGCCTACGCCGCTGCCAACGCCCACCTCGACGCGCTCGCCCAGCACCGCCGCGCCCGCGGCCTGCCCGCGACCGCGATCGCCTGGGGCCTGTGGCGCCCCCTGCCGATCGACATCGACACCGGCACCGGCACCGAGGCGGGGGCGACGGGGGATGGGGGAGAGGCGGGAGATCCGGAGCAGCGACAGCGGGCTCGCGGGCTGGGTTTCCTCGACGCGCCACTCGCGCTGGCGGCCCTGCGGCAGGCGCTGGACCACGACGAGACCCAGGTCGTCGTGGCGGACATCGACTGGGACCGGTTCATCCCGGTGTTCACCTCGGCCGGGCCCCGCCCACTGCTCGACCCGCTGTCCGAGGCGCCGGCAGGTACCACACGTGCCGCAGGTACTGCAGGCGCCGAGGAGGTGCCGCCGCTGGTCCGGCGGCTCGCGGCGCTGACCGCCGGCGAGCGTGACCGGGCGCTTCTCGACGAGGTCCGGGCCCGGGCGGCGGCCGTGCTGGGGCACGCCGACCCGTCCGCGGTGGGGGCGCAGCGGGCCTTCCGGGATCTCGGTTTCGACTCGCTCACCTCCGTCGACCTGCGCAACCGGGTCGGTGAGGCGCTCGGCCTGCGGCTGCCGGCCACCCTGGTGTTCGACTACCCGACGCCGACGGCGCTCGCGGGGTTCCTCCGCGAGGAGCTCGCCGCGAACGGACCGGCCGGCCTGCTGGCCGACGAGACCGTCGACGCGGCGGCTTCGGGGTCGGGCGCGGCTTCGGGTGCAGGCGCGGTCGCGGTGCCGCGCGGGGGAACGGGCCGGGCCGGCGCCGGCGCTGGTGCCGTCGACGCCGATCCGATCGTGATCGTCGCCATGGCCTGCCGGCTGCCCGGCGGGGTCCGCACCCCCGAGGACCTGTGGCAGCTGCTCGCCGAGGGCCGCGACGCGATCAGCGGGTTCCCGGCCGACCGCGGCTGGGACCTCGACGCCCTCTACGACCCGGACCCGGAGCGCCCCGGGACGTCCTACGTCCGCCACGGCGGGTTCCTCGACGGTGTCGCCGACTTCGACGCCGAGTTCTTCGGCATCGGCCCCCGCGAGGCCCTCGCGATGGACCCCCAGCAGCGGCTGCTGCTCGAACTGTCCTGGGAGGCGCTCGAACGCGCCGGCATCGACCCGACCACCCTGCACGGGACGTCGGCGGGCGTGTTCGTCGGCACGAACGTCCAGGACTACGGCCCGCGGGCGATGGCCGCCGCCGAGCCGATGGAGGGCTACATCGGCATCGGCAACGCCGCCAGCGTGATGTCCGGCCGCATCTCCTACGCCCTCGGCCTGCACGGACCGGCCGTCACCATCGACACGGCCTGCTCGTCCTCGCTCGTCGCCCTGCACCAGGCGACGCAGGCGCTGCGCACGGGGGAGTGCTCGCTGGCGCTCGCCGGCGCGGCGGTCGTGATGTCCTCGCCGCTGATGTACGTCGAGTTCAGCCGGCAGCGTGCCCTGTCGCCGGACGGACGCTGCCAGGCGTTCGGCGCCGGCGGCGACGGCACCGGGCTGTCCGAGGGCGTCGGGATGCTCGTCCTGGAACGGCTCGGCGACGCCCGCCGCAACGGACATCCCGTGCTCGCCGTCGTCGAGGGGACGGCGGTCAACTCCGACGGCGCGTCCAACGGGCTGAGCGCGCCGAACGGCCCCGCCCAGCAGCGGGTGATCCGCCAGGCGCTCGCCGCCGCGGGTCTCACCCCCGCCGACGTGGACGCCGTCGAGGCGCACGGCACCGGTACGAAGCTCGGCGACCCCATCGAGGCCCAGGCGCTCCTCGCCACCTACGGCCGGGGCCGCCCGGAGGACCGCCCGCTGTGGCTGGGATCGCTCAAGTCCAACATCGGCCACGCGCAGGCCGCCGCCGGCGTCGCCGGCGTGATCAAAATGGTGCTGGCGATGCGGCACGGACTGCTGCCACGGACCCTGCACGCCGCCGAACCCACCCCGCACGTCGACTGGAGCAGCGGCACCGTCCAGCTGCTCGCCGAGCCGACCCCCTGGCCCGACCGCCCCACCGCCGGCCCCACCGCCGGCACGACCTCGGACGTCCCGCGGCCGGACGCGGGGGAGCGCGACGGGCGCGGGCGCGGCCCGCGGCGGGCCGGGATCTCCGCCTTCGGGATCAGCGGCACCAACGCCCACGTGATCGTCCGTGAAGCGCCCGACGACGACGCCCCGACGATCCACGAAGCGTCCTCGCCGGTGCTCGCACCCGCGTCGACCCCCGTCACGCCGACGCCCGCCGTGCCCGTGCCCGTGCCCGTGCCGATTCTGGTGTCGGCGCGCAGCGAGCAGGCGCTGCGCGCCCAGGCGCGGCGGCTGGGTGATCATCTCGACGCCCATCCCGGCCTGGCCGTGGCGGATGCCGGCCTCGCCACCGCGGCCACCCGCAGCCGTTTCGACCACCGGGCCGTCCTCGTCGGCACCGATCACGCCGAGCTGCGCGCGAGTCTCGCCCGGCTCGGCGCGGAGCCGGATCCCGCGGACGACGTCCCATCGGCGCTCACCGGCCTGACCGGCGGTGCCGCTGCCTCAGCCAGCGCCGCGGGGGTGCTCGCCGTGCGTGGCCTGGCCCGTCCCGACCCGCGGGTCGCCTTCGTCTTTCCCGGGCAGGGGTCGCAGTGGGCCGGCATGGGCCGGGAGCTGCTCGCCTCCTGCCCACCGTTCCGCGAGCGGATGGCCGCCTGCGCCGAGGCGTTCGCCCCGTACCTCGACTGGTCCCTGCTCGACGTCGTCGGCGGGGCCGTGGGCGCGCCGCCGCTGGAGGCCATCGAGGTGATCCAGCCGGCGCTCATGTCGATGATGGTGTCGTTGGCCGCGGCCTGGGAGGCCTACGGCGTGACCCCGGCGGCGGTGGTCGGCACCAGCCAGGGGGAGGTCGCCGCCGCCCACGTCGCCGGCCTGCTCTCGCTCGACGACGCCGCCCGCGTCATCGCGCTGCGCAGCCGGCTGCTCGCCGACCGCCTGCTCGGCCGCGGTGCGCTCGCCTCCGTCGCGCTGCCCGCCGCCGATGTCGCCACCCGCCTCGCCCGCTTCGACGGCCGGCTCGCCGTCGGCGGCGTCAACGGACCCCGCCAGGTCACCGTCGCCGGCGACACCGACGCGCTCACCGAACTGCTCGCCGAACTGGACGCCGCCGGTGTGCGTGCCCGGATGGTCGCCGCCTCCGTCGCCACCCACTGCGCCCAGGTCGACGACATCCGCGCCGAACTGACGGACATCCTGCGGCCGGTGACCGCCACCGCCGGCCGGATCCCCTTCTACTCGACCGTCACCGGCGGCCTGCTGGACGCCACCGGCACCGCCACTGGCACCCAGCCCGGCCCCGACTACTGGTACTCCAACACCCGCGAACCGGTGCTGTTCGACGCCGCCACCCGGGCGCTGCTCGCCGCCGGCTTCGACACGTTCGTCGAGGTCAGCCCCCATCCGGTGCTCGGGTTCGGGCTCACCGAGACAGCGGAGGAGGCCGGCGGCGACATCGCCGTCCTCCCCACCCTGGAACGCGGCCGCGGCGGCCCGGACCGTTTCCTCGCCGCGCTCGCCCAGGCCCACGTCCGCGGCGTGGACGTCGACTGGCAGCCCGCCTTCGCAGGCACGTCCGCCCGCCCCGCCGCCCTGCCGACCTACGCCTTCCAGCGCCGGCGCTTCTGGCCGCGGACGTCAGCACCCAACCTCGCCGCCACGTTCGGCAGCGGCGCGGCGTCCACCGGCCTGCCGGGCACCGGCCTGGCCTCCGCCGGCGGCCGGGAGACGCCGGGGCATCCGGGACATCCGCTGCTCGGCGCCGCCGTCCCGCTGGCCGACGGCGGCCTGCTGCTGACCGGCCGGATCGCCCCGGCGGCCCATCCGTGGCTCGCCGGCCACACACTGGCCGGCGTCCCGGTCGCGCCGGACGCCATCCTGCTGGAGCTCGCGATCCGCGCCGGCGACGAGGTCGGTGCGGATGGCGTCGCCGAGCTGACCATGGCCGAGCCGTTGCTGCTGCCGGAGGCCGGAGCCGGGGCGCTGCGCGTCCAGGCCCGGATCAGTCCGCCCGACGGCACCGGCCGCCGCACACTGACCCTGCACACCAGCCCGGACGACGCCCCCGCCGACGCCCCCTGGAGCACCCACGCGACAGCGACGCTGACCGACGGCACCTCCCCGGCGGGAGAGGACGACGTCTCGCCCGGCAAGGTGCCGGGTGGCGCAGTATCGGATGGCGCAGTGCCGGGTGGTGCAGTGCCGGGTGGTGCAGGGGCGCTCGACGGCGGCGTCGATCTGACCTCCTGGCCCCCCGCCGGCGCGGCACCGCTGGACGTCGACGCCCTCCACGCGGATCTGCGCGCGGCCGGCCACGGCGACAGCCCGGGGGACGGCCCACGTCTGACCGCGGTGTGGCAGGGAACGGCAGGCCTGTTCGCCGAGGTCGCCGTAGCCGCCGCCGCTCCCCGCGGCGCTGGCGATGGTGAGGTCGACGGCATCGGCGGTCAGGACGCCGAGGCGGACATCTCCGGAGCGGGCTTCGACCTGCACCCGGCGCTGCTCGCGGCCGCCGGGCAGCTCGTGCTCTGGCACCACCTGGCGAACGGCCCGAGCGCCGTACCTGCCGGTCAGTCGGCATCCGCTGACCGCACTCCGCCGATCGGGGCGCCGGCCACCGCGCCGATCGTCCTGCCCCGGACCTACCGGGACGTGCGCCTGCTGGCGACCGGCGCCCGGACCGTCCGGGTGCACGTCCACCCGGCGGGATCCGACACGGTCGCGCTGACCCTCGCCGACCACACCGGCGCACCGGTCGCGACCGTCGGCGCGATCGCCTTCGGGCAGACCGAGCCCGAACGCCTGCACATCCGCCCGGCCGTGGTCGCCGACGCGATGTTCGCACTCGACTGGTTACCCGTCACTCCGCCCGTGGCACCGGTCGGGCCGGCGTTGCGCTGGGCCGTGGTGGGGCCGGATCCGTTCGGCCTGCGCACCGCCCTCGCGCTGGCCGGCGTGAACGTCCACGGCTGCGTCGATCTCGCCGAGGCAGCTGGCGGCGGTGGCGGTGTCGACGGCGGCGGCGGCAACGGCGCGACACAGCCTGTTCCGGACGTCGTCCTGGTCACCTGCGCCCCGCCGGAGACGCCGGAGACGCCGAAGACGCCTGCGGTGACGTCCGGAGAGCCCACCGACACGGCGGTGGCCGTGCGCGCCGGCCTGGATCAGGCGCTGGAGCGGGCACAGGCCTGGCTCGGCGACGACCGTTTCGCCGCCACCCGTTTCGTCGCCGTGACCCGCGGCGCGGTGGCTGCCGTCCCGGGCGACCAGAATGTCGATCTCGCCGCGGCCGCGGTGTGGGGCCTGCTCGGCTCGGCCGCGTCCGAGAACCCGGACCGGTTCCTGCTCGTGGACGTCGACGCCGCCCCGTCCTCACCGCGCGCCCTGCCGGCGGCCCTCACCTCCGGGGAACCGCGGGTCGCCCTCCGGGACGGCCTGCTCCTGGGCCAGCGTCTCGTCCGCGCGTCGGCAGCGCCCGCGGCCCCCGCCACCCCCGCCCCCTGGCGGACGGACGGCACCACACTGATCACCGGTGGTACGGGAACGCTCGGCGGGCTGGTCGCGCGTCATCTGGTCACCGCGCACGGTGTCCGACACCTGCTGCTGGCCAGCCGCGGCGGCCCGGGCACCCCCGGTGCCGCCGCCCTCGTGGCGGACCTCACCGCGCTGGGCGCGCAGGTCACGGTCGCATCCTGCGACGTCGCGGACCGGGCCGCGCTCGCCGCCCTGCTCGCCGCGATTCCCGAGGACCGCCCGCTGGCCGCGGTCGTCCACACCGCGGGGACCCTCGACGACGGCGTGCTCAGCTCGCTCACCCCCGAGCGGCTCGACCGGGTGCTGCGCCCCAAGGCGGACGCCGCGTTGCACCTGCACGAGCTGACCCGCGGCCACGACCTGGCCGCCTTCGTGCTGTTCTCCTCGTCCGCGGCGACCTTCGGCAGCCCCGGGCAGGGAAACTACGCCGCCGCCAACGCCTTCCTGGAAGCACTCGCCCACCGCCGCCGGGCGGCGGGGCTCCCCGCGGTTGCCCTCGGCTGGGGCTACTGGGCGGCCCGCGGCGCCATGGCCGCCCACCTCGACCCCACCGAGCTGCGCCGCCGGATGACCGGCAACGGGCTGCTTCCGATCTCCGCCGGGGACGGCATGGCCCTGCTCGACGCCGCCCTCGCCGGCGACCGGCCCGTCCTGCTGCCCATGCGGATCAACCTGCGGGGGGCCCTGCCCGCGGACGCCGCCGGGCCGCTGCTGCGCCACCTCGTCCGCACCCCGCGGCGCCGAACCGTGCCCGGTACCGCCGACGACGCCGGTGCCACCGGGCCCACGCTGGCCGCGCGCCTCGCCGGACTCAGCGCCGCCGAACGCGACAAGACCCTGCTGGACGCCGTCTGCGCCATCGCCGCGGCCGCGCTCGGCCACACCTCCGCGGACGCGGTGGCCCCGCATCGCCCGTTCAAGGAACTCGGGTTCGACTCGCTCGCCTCGCTGCAGTTCCGCAACCGGCTGACCGCCGCCACGGGCGTGCGGCTGCGTCCGATGCTCGTCTTCGACTTCCCGACCCCCGCCGTCATCGCCGGTCACCTGCGGGACCAGCTGTTCAACACCACCACCACACCAGGCGATGTCGCCGCTGTCGCCGATCCCGCAGCCGTCTCCCCCTCCCCCCTCACCCCTCCCGGCCGGAACCACGCCGAGGACGCGATTCCGGCCACGGCGGGCGAACCGGTCACCATCGCCGGCCAGCGCGCAGGAGAGCGGGTGGGAGGCGCAGAAGAACGAGCGGGAGCGGAAACCGACGCGGGCGTGGGGCCGGGGCTGGACGCCGCGTTCGACGAGATGGACGCCGACACCCTGATCCGGCTGGCCCTCGGTGAGAACGACTCCTGACCGGCGCCGCCGACGACCAGTCCCGTCCGCACGGCCCCGTCCTGTCCGCACGGCCCGTCCTGTCCGCACGACCCTCCCGGAGGCATCGTGACCGCGTCCGCTGACCGGCTCATCGAAGCGCTGCGCGCGACGATGAAGGAGAACGAACGGCTGCGCCGGCAGCTCGCCGCGACGTCCGAACCCATCGCCGTCATCGGGATGGCCTGCCGCTTCCCCGGCGGCCCGCGCACCCTGCGCTCCCCGGACGAGCTGTGGCGGTTCGTCGCGGCCGGTGGCGACGCCATCTCCGGCTTCCCGGACAACCGCGGGTGGGACACCTCGGCCCTGCCCTGCTTCGGTGGCGGCTTCCTGCACGACGCCGCCGACTTCGAGCCGGAGTTCTTCGGGATGTCGGAGAACGAGGCCCTGGCCGCCGACCCGCAGCAGCGGCTGCTGCTGGAGACGTCCTGGGAGGCGTTCGAGCACGCCGGCATCGACCCGCGCACGGCCCGGGGCAGCCGCACCGGCGTGTACTTCGGCGTGATCTTCCACGACTACGGCTACCGGCTGCGCCCGCCCCCGCCCGGCATCGACGGCTACACCTACTTCGGCAGTGCCGGGAGCATCGCGTCCGGGCGGGTCTCGTACACACTCGGGCTCGAAGGCCCCTGCGTCACTCTCGACGCGGCCTGCGCCTCGTCCCTCGTCGGCCTGCACCTGGCCAGCCAGGCTCTGCGGCGCGGCGAGTGCTCGCTCGCGCTGGTCGGCGGGGTGTCGGTGCTCGCGACGACCGAGCTGTGGGAGGAGACGACCCGCCAGGGCCAGGGCCTGGCCCCGGACAGCCGCTGCAAGTCGTTCGCCGCCGCCGCCAACGGCACCGGCATCTCCGAGGGCGTCGGTGTCCTGCTCGTCGAACGGCTCAGCGAAGCCCGGCGCCACGGCCACCCGGTACACGCGGTGGTCCGCGGCAGCGCCGTCGACCAGAGCGGTGCCACCAACGGGTTCACCGCCCCCAGCGCCGCCTCCCAGGAACGTCTGATCACCCGCGCCCTCGCCGACGCCGGCCTCACCCCCGGCGACGTCGACGCCGTCGAAGGACACGGCACCGGCACCCCCGTCGGGGACCCGATCGAACTCGCGGCCCTCCTCGCCGCCTACGGCCGCGGACGTCCCGCCGACCGCCCGCTGTGGCTCGGCTCGCTGAAGTCCAACCTGGGGCACACCCAGGCGGCGGGCGGGGCCGGCGCCATCATCAAGGCGGCGCTGGCGATGCGGCACGGCGTCCTCCCGCGCACCCTGCACGTGGACGCCCCGACCCCGCACGCCGACTGGTCCGACGGCAGCATCGCCCTGCTCACCCAGCCCCGGCCCTGGCCGGCGACCGACGGCCGCCCCCGCCGGATCGGCGTCTCCTCCTTCGGCGCCAACGGCACCCTCGCCCACGCGATCCTCGAACAGCCCCCCGCCGAGCCCGAGGCTGAGTCTTCCGCCGAGCCCCCCGCCGAGCCCCCCGCCGAGCCCGCGCTGGATGTGCTCCCATGGCTGCTGTCGGCGCGGTCGCCGGCCGGCCTGCGCGGCCAGGCCGACCGGCTGCTCACCCACCTCGCCGAGCGGCCCGAGCCCGCCCCGGTCGACGTCGCGTACTCGCTGGCGACCGGCCGCTCCGCCTTCGAGCACCGCGCGGTGCTCGTGGCCTGCGACTCCGCCGCTTTCCGGCGCGGCCTGGCGGCCCTGGCAGCGGGCTCCGACCCGGAGACGACCGGCCCGGACGCCTTCGCCGGAGTCTCCGCCGTCACGGTGACCCGGGGCGCTGCCGGCACCGAGGGCACCGGCCTGCCCACGTCGGACGGCACGACGTCCGGACCGCCGCTCGTCCTGGTGTTCCCCGACCGGCCCGGCGCGCTCGCGGGAACCGGCAGCGCGCTCGCCGGGCGCTTCCCTGCCTTCGCGGCCGCACTGCGCACCGTCGGCCCGGCACCCGACGAGACCTCGCGGGCGGTCTGGACGGGATTCGCCGTCCAGGTGGCCCTGGCCCGACTGCTGGAATCCTGGGGGGTGCGTCCGGACGTCCGCCTCGGCCAGGGATCCGGCGAGATCGCCGCCGCGCACCTGACCGGCACCCTCACCCTCGACGACGCCCGCGCCCTCATCTGGGCGCCGCCGTCACCCGCACCCTCGTCCGGGCCGATTCCCTGGGACGTCCACCGCATCCCCGCGAACGCGACGACGGTGATCGTGGGTCGGCCCGGGCCGGACGGCGGACCGAGCGCCAGGTCCGCTGTCGTACCGGAGGGGAGAGCCGCTGACCTGGCGCTGCTGTCGCCTGGCCGCGATGAGATCCGCGCCGTCACCGAGCTGCTGGCCGCCCTGCATACCCGGGGCATCCCGGTCGACTGGAATGCCTTCTTCGTGGGGGCCGGCGCCCGCCGCGCGGACCTGCCCACCTACGCCTTCCAACGCCGACGCTTCTGGCTGGAACCCGGATGAGGGTCTCGACCTCCGCCGGCGTCGACCTCGCATCTACGACCTCGAAGTACCGGCTGGAGTGATGCCGGTTCTCGGTTTCGGAACAGGCCTCGTGCTGGGCCGGAGGCGGTCGGTCAGCTGGACCTGGCCGGTGGTTGACCACCGGGTGCGCCGGACGGGGGCTGCCCGCCGCCGGGGCCCTGGCCGCCTCCACCCGGAGCCTGCCCTCCGCCACCTCCGCCGGCTGTGGTGGTGGTGTCGACGCCGACGGCGAGGGCGACGGTGTACCCGGTGGTGACGTCGCCGGTGACGGTGCCGAGCTGGCTGGCGGCGGAGTCCTCGCCGAAGACGTTGTCGTTCGCGAGGCTGACGCGCGCCAGGTTCGTCACCGAGGCCTCGTAGCCAGCCTGCGCGTAGACCTGGTCGCAGACGTCCTGTGGCAGCGCGACCTGTGAGGTGGCGACGGCCCTGGTGGAGTCGGCGATGCTGGCCTGGTCGGGGTAGACCTCGAAGTGGACGTGCGGCCAGCGTCCGGAGTAGCAGGCCGGGAAGATGCTGGTGAAGCGGACCGTGCCGGCGCTGTCCGCGATCTGGACGCCGCGCAGGTAGTTCTGGTCGGCGACGCCCTCGGAGTACATCGAGTAGCGGCCCTCGCGGTCGCAGTGCCACACGTACACGGCCACCCCGGCGAAGGGGGCGCCGGCGTTGGCGAGGTCGGTGACCGTCAGTTCCAGCGTCATGGGCACGCCTTCGGCGGTGCCGGTCGCGCCGCCGAAGCTGGAGCGGATGTCGCTGCGGACGACACCGCTCTGTTCGAGGACGTCCGGCCCGTTCGACCCGTCGCCGGGGTAGGGGCCGGCGGTCTCCTCCGGGATCTCCCCGGCAGCCGTACCCGCCGCGGTACCGGCCGACGCGGACGCCGCGGCACCCGAGGATCCCGCGGCTCCCGAGGATTCGACCTGGCCCGGCGTGCAGGCGGCGAGGCCCGCCGCCGCCGCACCCACGCCGAAGAAGGCGAGCATGCGCCGCCGGCTCACCATCGTCCCGACGTCGAAGGCCAGCCCCTGGCCGACGATCTCCTCCTCGGGGCGGGCCAGTGAACGGCCCTCGTAGGTCGGTGTCCGGCTCGACCGGTGACGGTTCGCCATGTCTTCTCCCTCGGCGCGCGGCTGATCCTGTACCGCCACACTGCTCGAGCCGTCCTTGCGGGTGCTGTGCGTCACCTGTGCTGTGGCTGTGCGAGCAGGCCCTGGCCGCTGGGTCGGGTTGACGGCAGGGGAGGCGACATCATCATCACTGGTTGGTCAGTTTGTCCGCGATCTGGTCGATGAGGCCCTGCTCGACGGCCGGCGGCGGGACGTCCTGGATGTTGTGGACCTCGAGCTCGACGGCGACCTGGCCGACGTAGAAGTAGACGGTGTCGAAGACGTAGCCGTAGGTGCCGTACTCGTCCGTGATGCCCATCGAGGTGCGGACGAGCGCGGTGGCTCCCGGTGGCGGGGACGGTGTCTCGACCGCGACGATCTCGTAGGTGAAACCGCTCGAGTCCTCACCTGCCAGCTGCTCCTCCAGTGCGCCGCGGTAGCAGTCGGCGAAACGGGGGCTCGTCACGATCTCGGCGTTCTCGCTGATCTGCTCCGCGGGCAGAATCTTTGCCCGGCTGATCGCCTGGAAGTCGGATTCCTCGATGTTGGTGAAGATGTCGCCCGTCGTCTCGTCCGAGGGCGGGGGCGGGTCGTAGCCGGGGACGCCGACACACGCCGCGATCTCGGCGCGCATCGCGCTGCTGTCGCTGTCCGGGTCGTCGGCGCCGCCCGAGCTTTCGAAGTCCACGGTCTCCGGACCGGCCGTGAGCACGTAGTCCCCCGCGCGCAGGTCTTCCGCCGGGGTACCGGTGGCCTGGGCGGGAGCGGCTGTGGGCGCGGTGGTGGCCGGCGGCGCCGCCACTGGTGCCGTGGTCGGCGTCGTGGCCGGGAGGGCCGCGAGGCTGCCCTCCTGGCATCCCGCGGCCATGACCGCCAACACCGACGCGACGATGCCCCCGGACACCGACCGAAACACACTCCGGTCCCGCCGCCTGCCGCCCATTCCTGCCTCCGCGAGATTCACCCGAGCCGTTTCACGAACGGTCGTCAAAGTTGTTGTCGAGGAGCAACACGATGCCGGAGAAGGTCGGATCCGGCGTTCGTTTTCGGCTGTCGTTCGTGGGACACGTGTGAGCACGAAGAGATCTGACCTTGATTTGGCGGGCTGCCTTCCGGTGAATCTTCGCGTTGCCCCCCTTGACGGGCGGGCGTCCGTGCCGCTGTGCGGCCTGCCGCGCTCCTGTGATGTCGCGCAGCGGGGTGGGCGCGTCACTTTCGGTGCGCCGCCGGTCCGGGTTGGCGTTGTTCGTTAGGCGACACGTACACGTGCACATCCGGCGAACGGTGCAATCTGTGTCGATCCCTCCTCTCAGGAAAGGCGCAGATGAAGATCATGGCCAGGCGGCGGCAGGCACCTTTCGTCAACCGGGCACTCGCGGTCGCGCTCACCTCGGTCGCGGTGGCCGGATTCTCGGCCTGCGGTTCCGAAAGCGACGCGGACAGGTTCGCGGAGAAGCTGCGCTCCCACGGCTACGGCACGGTCGACGTGTCAGCGGACCGGGAGAAGAAGAACGGGAAGTCCCGTCTTGTCGCCTACGACGCGCACATCATCGTGAACACCGACGCGGACCCGCAGACCTGCGACGTCGAACTCGAGAACGACGTGCCTTCCTCCGGCAAGGGCCTCGTCGGCGCCTTCGACGTCGATGAGATACGCGATGCCCGCGGCACCCAGCACGAGGTCGAGAACGACAGCACCTGGCCGGACAACCCGACGCTCACCACACTGCGGGCCGAGCTGGCCGAGCACGCCGTCGACTGCTGACGTCACACCCGGTCCGCCGCGCCCACGGACGGGTCCGGAGCGGGAAGCTCCTTCTCCTGCTGAACCCACCACAGGAGGGCCTCTCCGGCGCGGAGGGTGTCGGGGTGGAGGTGGCCGAGGATCCGGCGGCGGGTGGCCAGGACGTCCGCGCCGACCGCGCGGGCCTCTCGGTACCGGCCGAGCATGCCCAGGTAGACGGCCAGGTTGAAGGCCGAGACCAGTGTGTCGGGGTGGTCGGGCCCCAGGGTGTCACGGCGCCGGATGAAGGTCTGCTCGCCGAGGGCGTGAGCGGCGTCGGCGCGACCGTCCTGGGCGAGGTCGATGGCGAGGTCGTGGGCCGAGACGAGAGCGTCAGGGAGGACGAGGGTGTCAGGGGGGGTGGGGGGACAGGGCTGCCGCGCCTCGGCGGCACGACGGACGTCGTCGTCGAGGTACAGATGCATGCCGGTACGGGAGATCCACCGCGGACCGTAGGCAGCGGCCGCTGCCTGGGCGAGGGCCAGGGAGAACCCGGTGGCATGGGAGTACCGGTCGCCGGGGTCCGCGGCCAGCGCGCGCATGATCGCCGCGGCGACCGGGCCGGGCACGTCGGTCAGCGGCGGCGGGCCGTCCTGCTTCTGCTGCCAGAGGATGCCCAGGTGATCCGCGCGGAACGGGGGCCGGCCGGAGAGCATCTGGTAAAGCACGGTGGCGAGCGCGTACAGGTCGGTCGCCGGGGTGAGTCGGCCGCCGGTGAGCTGTTCGGGCGCCATGTAGACCGGCGTGCCGACGACTTTGCTGGCGGTGGTCGCCGCTCCGGCCAAAGGCTTCGCGATGCCGAAGTCACTTACCTTGACCGTCCTCCCGTCCGCCGTGAACAGAATGTTGTCCGGTTTGAGATCGCGGTGCAGCATGCTGCGGTGGATCTCGGTCAGCGCCGCGGCCACCGCCAGGCCGAGCGCGCACACCTGTTCCGGCCCCAGATCGGCCTGGCGCCGGGTCAGGGTGCCGCCGGCCAGGAGTTCCATCACCACCAGGAACAGGGCGTCGGTCCTGATGGAGTCGTAGACCCGCACCACGTGTGGATGGTCCAGCGTGGCGAGGAGCCGATCCTCGGCGCCGGTGTCGTCCGGTCGCGCCAGGGCCGGCATCACCTTGATCGCGGCCGGGCGGCCCATCTCCCGGTGCGTCGCGGCCAGCACCAGCCCGAACGACCCCGAACCCAGCTTCTCGCCGATGAGGTAGTGCGGCAGTGCCCTGGCGAGCTCCGCGTGGTCGACGACCATCATCGGGCATCACGGCGGCCTGGTCCTCTCGGCCCCGTGGGCTGGCACACGCCCGCCGGCCGACGGGTGGACAGCGCTGGTGTCGGCGTGACCCGAAACAACCGGTTACCAACCTTGGTCATGTGGTTCTTCGCGGTGCGGGTACCCGAGTGGTGGGCAAGCCGATGATTGATGAAGAAGACTATATTGCCGGATTGTGGTCAACACTGTACAGCGCGTGGCTCCGGCGCAAACCGTGAGCGGCCGCTCGGCGGCCGTCCGGCGCCGGCTCGACACGCCGAGCCGGCTTCGCTGGGCCGCGCTCCTGGTGGCCGGGTGGCTGCTGGTCGCGGCGGTGGCGGCGACCGGTCAGACGGTGCTCGGCGGCGCCGCACTGGCCAACACCAGGGATCGGGCGGGCGAGATCGTCATCGAGGCCCAGCATGTCCGCAGCGAGGTGTCGAACGCCGACGCGCTGGCGGCGGCCCTGGCGTTCGAGCACGTCGTGCTCACCGATCCCGATCTCGACACGTCCGAGGAACGGCGGTCGGCCTACCTGGCCCGACCCGGGCGGACCTCCACCGCCGGCGATGTCGAGGACGCCGCCGCGAGAATCGTCCGGATCCAACAGCTCGGCATCACCGGCTGCCTGGCCGGCGCCGGCGCCGGCGGCTCGCCGGCCACACCGGTGTGCGCGGGTGACCTGCTGACGAGGCTGGGGGAGCTGATCCCGCGGTACACCGGTCTGGTGGAGACCGCCCGGGCCCATGTCCGGACGGGCAGCGCGACTGCCGAGGCCTATCTCAGGAAAGCGTCCGAACTGGCCCGATACGAGATCATCCCGCGGGTCGACAATCTGATCCAGATCGCCGGTGACGAGGTCGACGCCGATTTCAACGCCGCCACCGACGGCGGCACCGATCTGCTGCTCCTGCTGCTTTTCGCCGGCGGTGGAACGGGGCTGCTGGCATTGCAGGTCTACTGTTTCCGGCGGAGCCGCCGGGTCTTCGAGGCGCGTTTGTTGGCGGCGACCGGCTGCCTGCTGGCCGCCGCCGGTCTGTTCGGCGCCGGCGTCCTGCTCCGGGAATCACGAGCCCAGAACAGCGTGAGCGAAGGATACGTACCGATGGTGACGCTGTCCCAGGCCCGGGTCCTCGCCTCGCAGGCCCGCGCCGACGAGAACCTCGACATGCTGTCGCTGGGAGTCGACACCGCCTACGACGAGGGGTGGGAGGGCTCGCTCGCCGGTCTCGACCGGGCCCTCACGGTCGAGGAACTGCCGGCGGAGGCCGTGGCCCGCATCGACAGCCGGCTACGGCGCTGGCGTGAGAACCGCACGGAGGTCACGGACCTGCTTTCCGGGGTCGGCTCGGACGGGAGCGCCTTCCGCGACGCGGCGCTGCTGACGGCAGGGCCGGGCGCGGCGCTGTTCGCCGATCTCGACGGGGAGCTTGACGACGCGGCCGGCAGCAGCACCGAAAGGTTCCGCACCCACATGGCGGATGCCACCTCCCCGGTGCTGACGGCCCTCGGTGTGGCCGCCGGAGGTGTTCTGCTCGTGGGGAGCGGGCTGGTCGTGTCGGGCATGGCGCGGCGTCTCCGTGCCTACCGGTACCAGCGGTGAGCGCCGACCTCGGGACGGGCCGGGAGCCGGGGAGACGGCGTCGTGCGCGGCACTCGCGAGCCGCTGCCCTGGCCGCCGCGGCCGCCGTCCTGGCCGCGACCGCGCTCGCCGCCTGCGGCACGACAGAGGCGCGGTTCCCGAGCGAGATCGCCGTGAGCCCGGTCGCCACGCCCCGCCCGTCGCCCGATGTGACGATCACAGGGTCGGCGCGCGTTCCGGGCGGTGGTACCGGCACGGCACCCGGCTCCCTCGCGGCGGGCGGGACGCCGAGGGCGCAGACCTGCGCTGACGGCCGGCCCGTCCGCTGGAGCCCGGCACCACCGGCGTCGATGCCGCCCCCCGGTGCTTTCCCCGCCGGTTCGGCGATGGCCGAGATCCACAGCCGGGGCTACCTGACTGTCGCCATCACCACCGACTCGCCGCCCGCGGGCTCGATGAACTGGCCGGATCTCGAACTGGTCGGGTTCGACGTCGACATCGCCCGGGGTGTCGCCGCCGCCCTGTTCGGCGATGACGATCCTGGCCGGGTGCGGTTCCGGCCGGTGACGACAGGCGACCGTGGCCCGCTTGTCAACGACCCGGACTCCGGGATCGATCTCGTTGTCGCGACCTACACCATCACCTGTGAGAGGAAGGCCGACAACCCGGACACCGACGACGACGGCATCCTGTTCTCCGGGGTGTACTTCGAATCCAGCTTCAAGCTGCTGGTTCCCAGGAACGCCGGTCTCGGCTCCATCGGCGATCTCGCGGGTCTCACGGTCTGCTCGACGTCCGGCAGCACCTCCGAGCGGAAGGTCGCCGACGCCGCCCGGCGGGCGCTGGCCGCCGGCTCACCGCCGCTGACCGTCACCGTTCGTCCGCGCGCCGCCGACTGCCTGGTCGCGGTGCAACAGGGGGAGGCCGACGCTGTCGCGACCGACGATGTCATCCTCGCCGGCATGGCCGCTCGGGATGACTACCTCATGGTCGATCCCGGGGCCTTCGACGAGGCGTTCACCACGCCCGCGGAACAGGCTGACCTGGCCGAGCCGTACGGCGTGGCCCTGCGGCGCAGCGGAACAGGCGTGGCGGCGACGGATGCCGCCCGGGACGACGAGTTCGTCCGGTTCGTCAACGGGGCGCTGCGGGACATGATGCGAGACGGGCGGTGGGCCACGAGCTACCGCACCTGGTTCGAGGAGTTCCTGGGGCCCCGCGCCAGTCCCCTCGAGGAGAACCCGGTCTGGCCGGAGGTGTGAGGCCCCGCCCCGGCCGCCCCGCCCCGGCCGCCCCGCCCCGGGCGGCCGGCTTCGGGCGGCCGGCTTCGGTGGTCAGCCGCCGATGGGCGCGGTCCACCGTGAGCGCAGCTCCGAGACGTGGAGCTCGTGCTCGCTCACATCGGAGCGGATCTCCACGTCACCGGTGGCGGCGTCGATGATCGAGACGAGCCTGTGGGCCAGCAGGTTGATCTTGCCCTGTTCGCCCGCCTCGTAGGCGAGCTGGACCGCGCGGCCCAGGTGCTCGCGTGCCTGCTCCAGGTCGCCCTGGCCGTACGCTGAGATACCCAGACGGACGGCCTCGTCGTAGCCCACCAGCCCGGTGTACCGGGCCACCTGCTGGTTCACCTCGGAGTAGCGGACGACGTCCTCGGTCCACTGGGCGAGGATCTCCGCGGCGGCAGGTCCGGTGCCGTCCGGTCCGGCTCCCGGGCCGCCGTGAACGACCCGGACGCGCCCGGCCAGGCTCGGTAGGCTCTCCTCCTCGTCATCCTCCTCGTCGGGCTCGTCGGGACGCAGGCCGCCGACACCGATCTGGTAGTCGCGCTGCTCGGTTCCCCAGTCACCGATCGGGAAGTCGAACGTCTGGCCGTCGACGGGGACCGCGTACGGGGTCAGATCCTGAATCGTGGGCGCCACCTGCTTGAGATAGCGGATGTGGGCCCCGAAGGGGACCCAGATCCGGAGCCGCACGGCATTCGCCGCCCGCTTCGCCGCCGCCGCGACCAGGACGCGGAAGTCGTTCTGCAGATCCTCGCCGGTGGGTGCGTCGAGGGCGGCGCCCTGCAATCGGCCCGAGATGAACAGGAGGTCCTCGGCCTTCCACCCCTGGCCGATGCCCCGGCAGTCGCAGCGGAAGTGGCCCTCGTTCTGGCGGACCGCGGCTTCCAGCTGTGAGCGCGGAGACCCGTTGTAACCGTCGGTGAGCAGGACCGCCTGTCGGATCACGGCTGCCTGGTCCCGGTCGAACACCTGGCGGGCCCGTACCAGCCAGGTGTCCATCGCCGTCCCGCCGAGGGGTGCGAGCTTGCGGATGGCGGCCACGGCCGCCGGCCGGGTGTCCGCGTCGGCGTGGGCGAGGCCGGTGGCCGGGTAGACGGCCCGAGCCTCGTGGTCGCCGGCGATGACCGCGAAACGGGTTCCGGTCGGAAGGTTCTCGACAGCCACCCGTGCCGCTGCCTTCGCGGCCATCAGCTTGCTGGGTGGGGACCCCATCGAGCCGGAGACGTCGACGATCAGCACGATGGCATGGTGCTCCGGGACGGCCACGGCGCCGCCCGTCGTCGCCTGCACGTTCACGATGGCGTCGATGTCGGTTTCGCCAGGTGGCAGGAAAGGATTCTGGTCGGCCGTCACCTCGAAGGTGATCATTGTGCCACTCCTCTGGGTGCGGATCTCAGAACCAGGTCCAGCGCCGGATCCGATGCGCGTCGTCGACGAGCCGCACCCGGCTGCGGCGGTCCTCGGTGCCGTGGGCCAGCTCCAGCAGCGTCCGCTCCTCGGCGAGCAGGAGACTCGCCGGGTCGCGGCGGTAGTCGAGGACGGTGCCGGCGGGCTGGAGGACTCCCGCTGCGAGCATGGTGCCCGCGGTCCGGTAGATCTCCAGCCGCAGGCCGAGCCGCCGGGCCGGCGGTATGTCGTGCTGGGCGTTCTTCAGCAGCCGGCAGGCCTGGTCCAGGCGCTTCTCCGCCTGCTCCGCGGAGCTGCCGGGTGTTCGCGCGGTGTCCAGGTCGGCGACCAGCGAGGAGACGAGTGCCTCGACCACCCGGGCACGGGCCTCCGGATGGAAGCGTGACGTCTCCGGCACCCTGGAGTAGGCCCTGATCTGATCGGCGGGCGATGACCGGCAGCGGGCCAAGCCGAAGACGGCGCTCGTCGCCGACCGGTCGGCGACGGACACCACGTCGTAGTGCTCGGCCGCCCGGTGGGTGTCGCCGGACCGCTCGTAGGCGACAGCCAGGGCGAGCCGGGGGGCGAGATCGCCGGGCACCGCGGAGAACACCCGGTCGAACGGTTCCACCGCCTCCGCGGGCCTCCCCTCGACCAACGACGCGAGTCCCCGGTACCAGTCCACCCGCCACCCACCCGCCCGTGACGTGCCGCCCGCCGCGCGTCGGTCGCCGCTGTCCCGCGGTTTTCTGTCGTCCCGCGGTTTTCTGTCCTCCCGCTCGATCCGGTCGAGCAGGGTCCGGGCCTCGGCCGGCCGCCCGGCGTCGAGCTCCGCCCGCACCTGCCGCAGCCGTACCTCCACCGTCGTGGGTCGGAACGCGGCCAGCATCCGGGCGGTGGTGGAGGGATCGCCGTCCACCGGGATGGCGGCGAGCGCGGCGGCGGCCGGGTCGCCCGGGTCGACCAGCGGGGCGGGCAGGACACCGCGCGACGACAGTCGCTCCTCCTCCCCGGTGACGTGCGGCAGCGGGGCGAACCGTCGGCTCAGCGGTGGTGGCGATGCCTGCCCGGTCTCCTGGTCGGCCTCCTGCCAGGCGAGGATCTCATGCAGCACGCCGCGCAGTTCGTGTTCCATCTCGGCGGCGTTCCCGAACCGGTCCGCCGGGTCGGGTGCCGTCGCGCGCAGCAGCAGCCGGTACAGGGACTCGTGGTCGCGGAACACCTGCTGCTTCTCGCGCGGCGGCAGACTGCTCCGGTGCCGGCCGCGCAGGCCCCAGCCGGTTCCGAGGACCAGCACGGCCAGGGTGCGGCCGGCGGCGTAGACGTCGGTGGTCACCGAGGGCAGCGACCGTGGCGCGGTGGCTCCGCCCCCGCCGCCCGTCTCGTCGGTGTCATCGATCTCGGGCGCGCGGAAACCCGGCGTGCTCAGGTAGGCCGAGTGCAGGTCATTTTGCCGGCGTGCCCCGCCCAGGTCGATCAGCGTGATGTCGTTCGACCTGGCCATGACGTTGTCGGGCTTCAGGTCGCAGTAGACCAGGCCCAGCTGGTGCAGATGGCCGAGGGCGGGCAGCAGCCGTAGCAGGTACCGCACCGCGTCGGCCGGATCCAGCCGACCGCCGCGGTCCCGCCGCAGCTGGTCCAGCGTGATTCCCCGCACGTAGTCCATCACGATGTACTCGGCACCGTCGTGGGCGACGAAATCGCGGATGCCGACAATGTCGGGATGCACCACGGCGGTGAGGAAGACGCGTTCGGTCTCCGCAGCCTTCCGTGCCTGTTCGTTCTCGGGGTCCACCAGGCCCTTGAGAACCACCCAGGCGCGGTCACCCTCACTGCGGAACTTCGTGTCCTTGGCTGCGTAGATCCAGCCCTGGCCGCCGCGGCCCAGCCGGCCGAGGATTTCGTAACGGCCCTCTACGACGTCACCCCTGCGCAGTTTGACCGAGACCGAGTACGGGTGCGCACAGACGGGGCAGGCGCCTTCATACGCGGCCGTCGTCGACCCGTCGGGCATGAGGCCATGACCGCATCCGGCGCACTGCCAGGCGTCCGAAGGCAGGTCCCGGTCCGACATGACAGGAGGGGGGCCGGAGTCCGGCACTCCTGACACCGCAGGCAGCCCGGTCGGATCGGCTGGCGCCCCGGACTGCTGGGAGGAGGGCTTCCGGCCGCTGCGGCCCTTCCGCTCTCGCCTGGGCGGACGGCCACAGACACCGCACCGCCCGCTCGGCTCGATCACTCCCCTGCCGTTGCAGTCAGGACGGACGCAGGCGCCGGCGGTGGGATCGGTGGTCAACGCCGGGTCGTTCCGCTGCCGGACGGGTTCGCGGCACCGACCACCACGGCTGCCGAGGCCATGGCAGCGCCGAGGCGGGAACATGCTTCGATCATCGACAACCCCCGGAACCGTGCCGATCATGTGCGGAAGGTCATATCGGCCTGAATCCTTGCATGATCCAGGCTGGCCCTGGCGACCGGGTCGTCCTGCCGACTGCGGTGGAGCAGTGCGGCTCGTGGGTGCCGGACCGTCCGCTGGGACAGCCGGGCCGTCCGACCCCTCAAGAATATGCGGAAGCAACAGAACGCATAGGGAGAATGGGGCAGGATGTATAGAAAAGATGTACAGAGAGGACGTGGAACGCGGGACGTTATGCCTGGGCGGTACGGGTGCGGCCCTGCGGGCTCGGCGGGCTCGGCGGTTCCGTCCGGCGGCGGACGGTGATCCTCGTCCAGGAACCGAGGAAGAACCGGTCGTGTTCGTTCAGCGGGATGACATCCTGCCTGGCCAGCCGTGGCCGGCCGGGGCCGAGACGGATTCCGTTGAGAGACCCCGGATCACGCAGCAGATACCGGCCGTCGGGCTGGCGGTCGAGCTGCGCGTGGAACGTCGAGATTCCCGGGTCCGGCGGTGGCTCCACCAGCTCGGTCTGCGCGGGCAGCCGCACGGATCCGCGGCGGAAGCCGACCACGACGGTGGCCGCGTGCAGCGGGATGACCTGGGTCGGCCGCGGTTCCGCCGGAAAGTCCGGGTCCTGGGGGAGGGAATCGTAGTAGTCGCGGTCGGCGTCGATGTGCAGCTCCCAGCGTCTTCCGCGGAAGGGGACCAGGAAAGGCGGCTGCGGCCGTAGGCCGGTGGCGAACTCGAGTCGGCAGCCGAGACAGAACCGTGCTGCCAGGTTGTGCGGCGTGCGGCAGACCGGGCAGGAGGGAAGCTCGGCGGCCATCAGCGGGCCGTGCCGGGAGCGCGCAGGTTCACAGCCGCGACGTATTCCGCGACCAGCCGACCGGCCGCCTCCAGGTCGACCGGTGGCCGGGTGAGCGCCTCACTCGCCGCCGCGTGCAGAGCGCGCAGGGCGGGGTCCTCAACGACGCCGTACCGCCCCGCCCTGGCCTGGAAACCCGTGAGCCGCTGGCGCAGCTCCGCCAGTGACGCCGTCGCTTCCCCGACGGCCCTGTCGTTCGCGTCCACCAGGCTCTGGACGACCTCCTCGGCATCGGCGGCGAGTCGTCGCCAGGCGGGGACTCCGACCGCGACGGCCTGGTCGTGACCGGCCCGCGCGGCGGCCCGCAGATCGGACAGCCAGGGCCGCAGACCAGCACCCTGGCTGTCGAGGAACTCGGGATCGGCGAGCTCGACCAGCCCGGAAGGCGCGGTGAACTGGCCGAAGGCCTGCGTTGCCAGTTCGGACCCGCGTCGCACCAGCCGTTCGAGCTCGGTCAGCACCAGGCCGAGAGCGTCGAGGTCGTCACCGCCTTGGAAACCGGTGGTTGCCTCGGCGTCGCCGATGCTCCGTTCTCTGCCGACGCGCGCACTGGACATGAACAATCCCGCCTCGAACCGTGTCCGCCTCGTGCCTTCACTGTATGAGCAGCATCCCCGATGGCGTCTCCGGGGTACGGCGGGAAAGGACGAGGGAGCCGAGGAAGGCGACACCGACCGCGGCCAGGCCCACGAGAACCGTGGCGAGCAGGCCGGCGTCCGGCCCGTTCCGCGCGCTCTCGGCGAAGAACAGGGCGCCCACGCCGGAGACACCCAGCGCGGAGGCGAACTGCTGCGTCGTGGTGAGGACTCCGCTCACCGTGCCGCTGATGTCGGGCGGTGCCGCCGCCATGACACTCGCCGCCAGCGCGGGAATCACCAGCCCGTTGCCGGCGCCGGCGAGCATCAGCAACGGAGTGAGCTCGTAGGCGGAGATGCCGACACCCTCCACCGCGGTCACCACGGCCATGCCGATCAGCGACAGTGCGGTGACCAGCGTGCCCGCGGTCAGCACCCGCGGGCCGTGCACGGCGACGAGCCGGCGGGCACCCAGCGACGAGAGCGCGAACACGGCGCCGAGCGGCGCGAACATGAGCCCGGCGTTCAGCGGCGAGCGGTGCTGCCCCACCTGCAGGAAGATCGTCAGTGCGAGCAGGAAGCCACCGAAGAAGAGGAAGTAACCCGCGCTCATCACCATGCCGCCGACCACCGGGCGGGAGCGCACCACCGACGGCGGGATGATCGGGTGCCCGCCGCGGCGGGCCAGCCGGGCCTCCCAGCCGGCGAACCCGCCCAGCACGAGGACCCCGCCGGCGAGCGCCAGCCACGTCCACAACGGCCAGCCCTCGTCCCGGCCGAGGGTGAGCGGGATCAGCACCAGCCCGATACCCAGCGTCAGGGTGCCGAGGCCGACCAGGTCGAGCCGCTCCGGGCGAGCCGCCCGTGACTCGGTGACCAGACGCCGCGCGCCGATCAGTGCCGCCAGCCCGACCGGAACATTGACCAGGAAGATCGGGCGCCAGCCGAGGCCGAAGATGTCCAGGTCGAGCAGCACCCCGCCGAGGACCTGCCCGCAGACTCCGCCGAGCCCGATCGTGACACCGAAGAACGCGAAGGCCCGCGGTCGCTCGGCGGGCGGGAAGGTCACGCTGATCAGCGCGAGGACCTGGGGGACCATCGCCGCCGCACCCGCTCCCTGCAACAGGCGGCCGGCGATCAGCACCCCCTCGTTCGGCGCGAGTCCACACAGCGCCGACGCTGCGGTGAACAGCGTCATGCCGACGAGGTACATCCGGCGGCGACCGAAACGGTCACCGAGCCGCCCCGCGGTGACCAGTCCGGCGGCGTAGGTGAACGAGTAGCCTCCGACGACCAGTTCGAGGCCGGCGTTGGACGCCCCCAGGTCCGTCCCGATGCTCGGCGCCGCCACGTTGACGACGAACACGTCGAACAGGCTCATGAAACTGGCGATCAGAATCACCGGCAGCGCCCGCCACCGTCGTGGATCAGGTATCGCCGGGTCGGCTGGTGGCGTCACCGGGCCCCTTCCCCTGAGCGTTCGCCGGCCCGGCCGCGCCCACCGGCTGCCAGCCGGAGGAGAGGTTCGCTGTCTGCCAGCTCGAAAGCCATCGGTCACAGCGAAGTCCGGACAGGGCGCCGGCATTCCCGCACCTGATCGTGCCGCCCCGGATATCCGTGCGGAGGTGCGCTCCGCGGCCTTGCGGCCTGGCGCAGCGGGCCGGCCTGGGCTCGCGCTGATGCAGGTCAGCGGCCTTCGGCGCATCCGCGGGCGGGCTGGGGCAGCTGTGGATCCCGCCTCGGGTGACCCTGGCCACACAGGTGCGCTGCGAGCGATTTGTGTGATTCGTGTGGTCGTCATGTGAACCGTGACGGGTTGTGTTCGCACACACTACTGCTGTGTGCCCGCTGCCCGTACCGCCCGCGTCGAACCTCAACAGCTCGAACCTGAACAGCCCAGGTCAGCGCTCCGCCCGCTTGCCGGCCCCCTTCGCGGTCGTGGACGTGGAGACATCCGGGCTCGCGGCGGCACGGGACCGGATCCTGTCGATCGCCGTCATCCAGGTCGACACGGACGGTTCCGTGGAGGCGGAGTGGTCGACGCTGCTCGACCCGGGATGCGATCCCG
This sequence comes from Parafrankia elaeagni, assembly GCF_000374165.1. Taxonomy (GTDB): domain Bacteria; phylum Actinomycetota; class Actinomycetes; order Frankiales; family Frankiaceae; genus Parafrankia; species Parafrankia elaeagni. The sequence continues at coordinate 29,329 of NZ_KB893737.1, read as the reverse complement.
GTCCGGTGCACATCCACGGCCTCACCCGGGAGCGGCTCGCGGGAAGCCCCCGTTTCCCGGACATCGTTGACCGGCTGCATGCCCAGCTGGCGGGACGGGTGCTGGTCGCGCACAACGCGTCCTTCGACTGGCAGTTCCTGGCGACGGAGGCCGCGCGGGCTGCCTGGGACCTACCGGTCGAGCGGCGGATGTGTTCCTGTGTGCTGGCCCGCCGTCTCGATCTGCCACTGCCCGACTTCCGGCTGGCGACGGTCGCCGACTTCTGGTCGGTCCCCTTCGAACGGCAGCATGACGCGCTGTGTGACGCCCGGGTCGTCGCGAAGATCCTGCCGCACATGCTGGCCCTCGCCGTCGAGCAGGACGTGGAGCTGCCCATCGCGACCGGCGGCCGGGTGCCGGTGCTCCGTTCGGCCCAGGCGCCCAGGGCCCGTTGTGCGTTCCTGAACCCGGGCCAGCTCACCGCCGCCGGACTCGTACAGGGAATGCGCGTGGCTCTCACCGGAGAGACAGGCACCCCGCGGGCCACCCTGGAACGGCTCCTCACCGAGGCCGGACTGGCCGTCGCGGATGCTGTCAGCCGCCGCACCAGCGTCCTGGTCGCCAACGACAGCGCCGCTGGCAGCGGCAAGGCCAAGGCCGCGGCCGACCACGGCATCCCGGTGATCGACGAGGCGACCCTCCTCCGCCTGCTCGCCGGTGTCACGGCGGGAACGCCCCGCGATACCGGCGGGGCTGACACCGGTTCGCCGGTGCCTGCGACGGCGGTGCCTGCGACGGCGGTGCCAGCGTCCCAGGAGGCTGTCGCTGACGGATCGACGCGCTTCGCTGAAACGCCAGGTAGCGGGTCCCAGGACGTGCGAGGCTCGGTGAGTTCGCCGGTTCGCGTGGCCTCGGGCGGCCGGAAGGCAGCCCGTTCGGCGGCACGACCGCTCGGTGTCCGGCGTGTGCTGGTCCTGGGCGGGCCGCATGCGGACGCCGCCGCCGTCCGGGAACGCGTCATCGAGTCCGGCGGTCTCGCCGCGGTGAACCTGACCGCGAGCGTGACCGACGTGGTGTGCCTGCCCGGCGGTGAGACCGACCGCCGGATGACCCGCATCCGGAGTCGGGGGCTCCCCGTGACCACGGCGGACACCTTCCTCCGCCTCCTGGCGAACCTGGCCGCCGCCGGGCCTCGGCCACCCGGAGGCACCACGGCCTCAGAGCCTCGCGCGCTCGTCCGCGGAGCGGTCGTCGATCTTCCGACGGCGGCGGCCGGCACGCGGTGGACGGTCGCCGCGAACTGGGCCTGGGACAGCACCGTGGAGATCGACCTGGTCGCCTTCCTGGTCGGTGCCGACGAGCTGGTCAGCGACGACGACGATGTCGTGTTCTTCAACCAGCCCCGCACCGACGACGGCGCTGCCACGCTCAGCGTCGACGGACCGTCCGAGCAGGCCATCGCCCTCGATCTCGCCGTGTTGCCGAGCTCGGTGCACCGGGTCGTCGTCGCCGCCGCGCTCGGCGCCGGCCGGACCTTCGGGGAGATCGGTCCGGTCAGCGTGATGGCCCGTACACCGGACGGTCAGCCGTGGCTGACCGCGACGCTGGACGCGGCGACCACCGAGCGGACCCTCATCCTGGCCGAGGTGTACCGCCGGAACGGACTGTGGCGGTTCCGTGCGGTGGGGCAGGGCCACGACCACGGACTGGCTGCGCTGGCACGTTCCTACGGGGTCGACGCCGAGGACTGACCGGCGGCGCGGAGCCATCGGAACGCCCGGGTGCGCGGCAGACAGCCGGCCCGTCCTGTCGGCAGCTCGTGGCAGAGTGATGGCCGGGTCCCTGCCCTGCCGTCGTCGCGGAGAGGACGCTGATCTCGTGGAGTACGTGAAGCTGGGGTCGACCGGTCTGGAAGTCTCCCGGATCTGCCTGGGCTGCATGAGCTACGGAACGCCCGGGAAGGGGACGCACCCGTGGTCCCTGGACGAGGAGGCATCCCGGCCTTTCTTCCAGCGTGCCGTCGAGGCGGGCGTCACCTTCTTCGACACCGCGAACGTCTATTCTCTGGGTCGCAGTGAGGAGATCACCGGCCGGGCACTGAAGGATCTCGCGCGGCGTGACGAGGTTGTCATCGCCACGAAGGTCCAGGGGCGGATGCGTTCCGGTGCCAACGGCGGCGGCCTTTCGCGCAAGGTCATCATGACGGAGATCGACGCGAGCCTGCGCCGCCTCGGCACCGACTACGTCGACCTCTACCAGATCCACCGCTGGGACGACTCGACGCCGCTGGAGGAGACTCTGGAGGCCCTGCACGACGTCGTCCGTGCCGGAAAGGCCCGGTACATCGGCGCCTCGTCGATGCACGCGTGGCAGTTCGCGAAGGCGTTGTTCACCGCCGAGCGCCACGGGTGGACACGTTTCGTCGCGATGCAGAACCACTACAACCTGGTGTATCGGGAGGAAGAGCGGGAGATGCTCCCGCTGTGCGCCGACCAGGGAATCGGAGTGATTCCCTGGAGCCCGCTGGCACGTGGCCTTCTCACCCGCGACTGGGACACCGCCACCACTCGCACCGAGACCGACAACTTCGCCAGGGCGCTCTATCAGGATGACGACCGGCACATCGTCGACGAGGTCGCGAAGATCGCCGCCGAGCGCGGTGTGAGCCGGGCCCAGGTGGCACTGGCCTGGGTCGCGCGCAACCCCGTCGTCGTCGCACCGATCGTCGGCGCGACGAAGCCCCACCATCTCGACGAGGCCGTCGCCGCGCTCGACCTCCTGCTCACCGACGAGGAGGTCGCCCGCCTGGAGGCGCCGTACCGTACCCGCCCCGTCGCGGGGATCTCGGTGCCGCCCCGGCGCCGTCCGGCCCAGAACTGATCAGTGCCGATGCCGTGACCGTGGCCGTGGTCACGGCTCTAGGCGGGCGGTCGTCGCAGCAGTTCCTCGACGGCCGACGCAACGCGGCGGATCATCGCGTCGGGCGTCGTGCCGAGAACAGCGCAACGGGCCTCGACCGGGCCGTCGAGCCACAGCGTCACGTAGCCGACCGCCAGCGACCAGAACATGTGCAGCACGGGCTCCGGGTCGCCGGGAGGAACGGCGCCTTCGTCCTGTGCGGCCAGAACAGCCGACCGTAGCAACTCGATCGGGCGCACTCCTGCCGCCGTCACCTCCGGATGCGCGGCCGGTTCGGCGAGTTCGGGGCGCAGCATCACGCGCATGTGCGCTGGATGATCGGCGGCGAAACCGGCGTAGGCCACGAGCAGTTCACGCAGGGTGGCGACGGCGTCGGAGCTGCCGGCCCGCGCGGCGTCGAGCCGAGTGAACAGCAGGTCGTGCCCGTCCACGACAATCGCCGCGAACAGCGCAGCCCGGTCGGGAAAATGATGGTACGGAGCGCCCGAGCTGACTCCGACCTCCCGGGCGAGCCTGCGCAGGCTCAGCGCCCCGACACCTTCCACCGCCACCAGGTCCAGACCGGCGGCGAGGAGTCGCGCGCGTAGCGCGCCGTGGTGGTAGGGCCGCCCACCGGGGTCGACGCCCGAGTCGGCGTGACTGGCTTCGTCGCCGGCCACTGCGCGATCGACCTGCTCGACCACGGCTTCGACGTCCGTGGCACGGTCCGCGACCTGTCACGGGCACCCGTCGACCACCTGCGCGCCGCCGCACAGCGGACCGGAGGGCGGCTCGAGCTCGTCCCGGCCTCGCTGCTCGAGGACCCCGGCTGGGACGCCGCCGTCGACGGCGTCGAGGTCATCGAGCACGTCGCGTCGCCGGCACCGAAGTACCGTCCCCGCGACGAGGAGGAACTGATCCGTCCCGCGGTCGACGGCACCCTGCGTGTGCTCCGGGCCGCGGGCCGGGCCGGAGTGCGGCGGGTCGCGCTGACCTCGTCGGTCGAGGCCGTTCGCAGCGGGCACGACATGTCCGGCGGGCGGGAGTGCACCGAGGACGACTGGTCGGTCGTCGAACGCTGCGAGCCATACGCCAAGAGCAAGACGCTGGCCGAACGGGCCGCCTGGGCGGAGGCCGAACGACTCGGGCTGGAACTCGTCGTACTCAACCCGGGCCTCATCCTCGGCCCGGTCCATGGCCCGGAGGTCAACGTCTCGGTCGACGTCGTGCGGCAACTGCTCACCCGGCAACTGCCGGCGCTGCCTCGGCTCGGCTTCGCCCCCGTGGACGTGCGCGACGTGGCCGCCGCACACCGACTGGCGCTTCAGACGCCGGAGGCCGCCGGCCGCCGCTACATCCTGGCGACCGAGGCCATCTGGCTCGCGGACATCGCGCGGACTCTCGCCCGCGAGTACAACCCCCGCGGCTTCCGCGTCCCGGAGCGGCCGATCCCCAGCTGGACTGTCCGGCTCGGCTCGCGGGTCAACCCCACCCTGCGACTCGCGCTACCACTCCTCGACACACCGGCCCGCACCTCGTCCGCCCGTGTTCGCGCCGAACTGGGCTGGATCACCCGCGACGTGCGGACCACCATCGTCGAGACCGCCGAGTCACTCATCGCGAGCGGCGCGGTCCCCGGGCGCGGCTGAGCGGGTGGGCGGCCGAACGGGCCGGTGCAGGCGTCCTGCCGGCCGTGGTGGCCGGGCGCGGTGGCAGCAGCCCCGTCCGCGAGACCCTGTCTCAGATCACCGTGTCCGGGCCACCGGCGAGATCGTCCGGGTACGCCTGGACGTCGTGGTAGGCGTCATGGACGGCCGCGTGGTCGTGGTCAGATCCGAACTCACGGTCGTTCTCCGTCGGGTCGTCGAACCCGGGATAACCATCCTCGGTGGCGGCGGGGTCGTCGTGCCCGAGGCCCGGGTCTGCCTGGTCATCGCGGTTCTTGCCCTCGTCAGGAGTGCCGTCGCCGCCGTGCCTGACGCTGTGCTCGTGATCGTCGGCGGCCTTCGTCCCGTCCGACTCCCGGTGCTTCTCGTGGTCGCCGGCGCCATCGTGGTCGCCGGCGTCGGTAGCGCTCGCGGCGTGGCCGTCCGAGACCATGGCCGCACCGGCGTTCGACTCGTGCGCCGGGCCGGTGTGCGGGTCGCCGTCCCAGCCGCCGTCCCAGCCCTCGCCCCACCCGTGATGGGCGTCGGTGTGGTCGGCGGCCGGGTCGTCGGCGTGCCGGGCCGGGGGCAGCCCGGGGTCGTCGTGCGGCCCGGCGTAGGTGTCGACGTGCGGGCGGGCCCGGTCGAACTGACTGCTGAAAATCGACATGTCCGCTGCCTCCGCGGTCAGAAGTCGGCGAACCGGGGAGTGCTGACGGCGTCCCGGGCGGCGCGCACATGGTCGGCGATCGCGCCCCGGCCCACCCGGATCCCGGCGTTCGCCGGGTAGCGCCGCAGGACGTCCAGCCGGGCGAGCCGCCGCCCGACGCCGCGCAGGACCGCCTCCCGGCTGTCGGCGGGTGCGCCGCGCAGCTCCTGGGCGAGCCGGCGCGCCGTCTCCCACCGCAGCGCGAACAGGTTCTCGGTGAGGACGTAACCCAGCACTGGCAGTGTGGTCGTCACCAGGGTGTTCCACCGGTCGAGCACCGTGGCCCACCCGCGCGCCGACTGTGCCCCTACCGCGGCAGTGCGCTTCTCGCCCTGCGCGTAACGGGTGTAGACCTGGCTGGCACCCGAAACCAGGAACACCGGATTCAGCAGGGCGGCGACGCCGAGTGACACCGCCGCGCTGGTGTAGTCGGGCCGTGGAAGCGCCGCCGGGTCGAGGTCGAACAGTCGCGCGACCTGCGCCGCCAGCTGGCCGGTTTCGGCGGCGGCCCGCTGCGCCGGAGCCAGCGCGGAGCGCAGCCGGGTCTCCTGCGCCTTCAGCCAGGCCGGCTCCCGCCCGCCGGTCAGCGGCTCCAACAGCCGGGCGTCCCGGTGCCGGACGAACGCAGGCAGGACGGATCCGACCTGGTCGAGGTGCCGCTGCAGCTCGACCAGGCCCTCGGCGAGCATCGCGGCCGTCCGTGCCCGGCTCTCGTCATCCGCCGGCAGCGGCACCCGCCCACCCAGCCCCGCTCCAGCACTGCCACCACCACCACCGCCGCCACCACCACTGCTGACATCCACGCCCGCGCCGGCGCTGCCGAGCAGGGCGGAGTGCAGCTCGTAGAAGGGCCCGAAGATCGTGTAGAGGAAGTAGTCCTCCTCCAGCCCGACCGCCGCGCGCAGCATGTCAGGGATGTCGCGCGGGTCCGCCAGCGCGTGCCGGCCGGCGACGATCTCGGTGTGGACCGCCCGTACCAGTTCCAGCTGCCCCACGATCGTCGTCTCCGCCGCTGCGGTGGCCACCCGCAGTTCCGCGCGCGACTCGGTGGACGTCCCGTCGACCAGCCGCAGGTCGGTGTGCGGCAGCAGCAGGTCCACGCCGGGGCCACGGACCCGTAGTGCGTCCGCCGCCACCGCGCAGGCGACCGGGCGCCCGTCCGCCAGCTCGGCCGGGTAGGGGCCCTCGGCCAGCGTCAGCTCCGCGGCGGTGCGCAGCGCCGGATGCTGGTGCAGGCGCCGCCCGAACACCGCCGACTCGCTCTGCACCGTCACCGGGCCCTGGTCCGGGTCGAAGATCACGAACCGCTCGGCGGAGCCGGCGACCCGAAGCCGCGGGTCCACCAGGTCGAAGCGGGCCACCACCTGGGAGCTGTGCAGCTCCTGCAGCTCCAGGGTGGTGTCGTGGAGCACGCAGTCGAGCCGGGCCGTCTCGGAGCTGCCCGCCACGCCCCGCGCGGAGACCGGCGCGGACGTCCCGACGGCGGAGGTTCCGCCGGCTGAGGTTCCGCCGGCTGAGGTTCCGGGGGCTGATGTTCCGGGTGCGCCGGCGCCGGCGATACCTGCCGTGGCCACCACCGCGCCGACGTCGCCAGCAACGCCGCTCGGGCCGCTGCTGGCGGTGTCGGCGGTCGGCGGCAGTGCCGTGGCCCCGGCGTCACCGGGCTTCGTCAGGGCCACCGGTCCACCCCCGGGAACCACCGTGGGCCCGGGCGCCGTCCCGCCGGCGGAGACCGAGGTGGCGGACCCGGGAGTGGGCGCCGTCGCACTCAGGAAGGCGTGCAGCACCTGCGGGGTGACCAGGTGCAGGATCGCGCCGGTGAGGAAACGGCCGTCGAGGACGGCGCCGCCCCGCAGCTGCGCGGCCGCCGGGCCGGCGGCGCTCAGTTCGATCCGGTTCCGGGGCCACTCGACCAGCGTCCGCCCGCGGGACCGCAGCTCCAGCCGCCCACCGCGCACCACGACGTACGCCGTCAGCTCCGGCGCCGCGGCGGGGGCGACGGCCGTCGAGCCAGCGGCGGCGGTCATGGCAGTGGTGGCGGTGACCGGCCCGGGCCCGGCCGGTGCGGCAACAGGGTCATCCTCGAACAGCGGCGTCACCGACACCGCGCACGGGCTGACGAACGTCGTCGACACGGCATCCGGCAACAGCCGGCCGTGCAGGCCGGTGAGGGTGGCAAGCGCCTCAGGCGGCAGCGGACCGGGCGTGGACGCGCTCAGCGTCCGCCCCGCGGGAAGCCGTAGGTCGACGACGAGGCGGCTGCTGTACGCGACGAGCTCGACGGTCACGTCCGGGTCGACGGCTGGTTCAAGCGCGCAGACGGCACCTGCGCCGAGCACGCTCGTCTCGTGGACGTACACCGCCGGATGGTCGGTGATCAGTACTCGGCGGCTTCCCATCAGGGAGAAACCACTGGATGCGTGCTCCCGCAGCGGGAACCAGGCGCTGTCGAACACGATCCGGCCCTGGACCGGCGGCGGGGGCGCCGGCGCTGCGGGCGCCCCGATCGGAAGCCGCCCGGCCAGCCGCCCGGCCCGACCCGCGCCCGGCCCCTGGCCGGGCAGCCCCTGGCCGGGCAGCCCCTGGCCGGGCGGGCCCTGGAATCCCTGCATCTGCCCCGTCCCGTCTCAACTACACCGGTGAGCTGTCGGTCCCGACGGCGCCGAACGCCGCCTGTGCCAGCGCGGCGACATCGGTCAGATCCGGCAGGACCGCGTCGGCGCCGGCGGCGGCCAGCTCGGACACCGTGGTCCCACCCGTCGCCACCGCGACCGACCGGGCCCCCGCGTCGCGTGCGCCCTGCACGTCGTACGGCGTATCCCCGATGACGACGACCCGGGCGGGCGCGAACACCCGCACGTAGACGGCCCCGGCCCGCGAGACCGCCCGCCGGACGAGCTCCGCCCGGTCGTGGCTGTCGTCGCCGTAACCGCCGACGGCCAGGTCGAGATGGTCGGTCAGCCCCAGCGCGCGCAGCTTCGACTCGGTGACAGACCGGAGGTTACCGGTCACCACCGACTGGACCGCGCCGGCGACCGCGAAGCTCGCGACCGCCTCCGCCGCGCCCGGCATCGGCCGCCCGATCTCCCGCATCCGCCCCTCGACCGACCGGGCCACCCGCCCCATCGCGTCGTACAGCGCGGCCAGAGTCGCCTCGTCGGCCGGGACGTCGTTGAGCCGCAGCGTCTCGAGGAGAATGGCCCGCTCCGTCCGGCCTGTCGTGCCTGCCCGCTCGCGCAACGGCCGCCCGACCACCTCGGCGAAGGCCACGGCATGGATCTCCTGGCCCAGCGGGCGCACAGTCAGCAGCGTCGCGTCTATATCCCACAGAATCAGCGCGGGTTCGGCCACCGCGCCATGATTCCACGCCGAGGCGGGTAGGCCCGGCACGGACTGGTGCCCTGCCGATACGGCGCCAGGGGCGCTGGCGGTGTTGGGTGACGGTGGCGGGCGTGGCACGATTGCGCAGGTGACGAGCAGCAACGCCGTCGAGCGGCATCTGCGTGACCTCGCCCGCCTGCGCCGCGTCCGGGACCGGATCGACCGGGAGCACGCCCGTCCGCTGGACGTCGAGGCGCTCGCCCGCGGCGTGCACATGTCGGCGGGGCACCTCAGCCGGGAGTTCCGGCGCGCCTATGGCGAGTCGCCCTACGGCTACCTGATGACCCGGCGGATCGAACGGGCGATGACGTTGCTGCGCCGCGGCGATCTCAGCGTGACCGAGGTGTGCTTCGAGGTGGGCTGCTCGTCGCTCGGAACGTTCAGTACCCGGTTCACCGAGCTGGTCGGTGTGCCGCCGAGTGTCTACCGGCGGGAGGCGTCCCGCGCCACCGCGGGGATGCCGCCGTGCGTGGCGAAGCAGGTCACCAGGCCGGTCCGGGGCGCCAGACCGGTCAGGAATCGAGAAGCGGCGGTGACGGGGCCGCACGTAGCGTGACGGCCATGGACATCGCCATTCACTCGACCTTCCTCCCGCACGACGACCCCGAGGCCTCCCTCGCCTTCTACCGGGACGTTCTCGGTTTCGAGGTCCGCAACGACGTCGGCTACTCGGGCCTGCGCTGGATCACCGTCGGCCCCGCCGGGAAGCCGGGGACGTCCATCGTGCTGCACCCGCCGGCTGTCGACCCCGGCATCACCGAGGACGAGCGCCGCACCATCACGGAGATGATGGCGAAGGGCACCTACGCCAGCATCCTGCTGGCCACCGCCGACCTGGACAAGGCGTTCGACCAGCTGCAGTCCGGCGGCGCCGAGATCGTCCAGGAGCCGGCCGAGCAGCCGTACGGGGTGCGTGACTGCGCTGTCCGCGACCCCGCGGGTAACCTGATCCGCCTCCAGGAACTGCGCTGACCCGGAACCGCGCTGACCCGCCTTCCTGCCACCCTGACGAGACCTCCCACCCTGACGAGACACCGAGCTTCCACCTGACGGACAGGGCTTCGACCTGAAGAACGCGGGGGCTTTCTCCCCGACGGGCACAGATGGAGACATGATGAGCACGGCGGAGCCGCACCTCGCCGACAGCCACGACCTGATCCGCGTGCAGGGCGCGTGTGAGAACAACCTGAAGGATGTCAGCGTCGAGCTGCCGAAGCGGCGGCTGACGGTGTTCACCGGCGTCTCCGGCTCGGGCAAGAGCTCGCTGGTGTTCGGCACGATCGCCGCCGAGTCCCAGCGGATGATCAACGAGACGTACAGCGCCTTCGTCCAGGGTTTCATGCCGACGCTGTCGCGGCCCGAGGTCGACGTCCTGGAGGGGCTGACGACCGCGATCATCGTCGACCAGCAGCGGATGGGTGCCGACCCCCGTTCGACGGTCGGCACCGCCACCGACGCGAACGCGATGCTGCGCATCCTGTTCAGCCGGCTCGGGCAGCCGCACATCGGCTCGCCGAACGCGTACTCGTTCAACGTCCCGTCGGTGCGGGCGAGCGGCGCGCTCACGGTCGAACGCGGCTCCAGTAAGACCGTGAAGACGACCTTCACCCGGACCGGCGGCATGTGCCCGCGCTGCGAGGGCAGGGGTTCGGTCTCCGACATCGACCTCACCCAGATCTTCGACGAGTCGCTGTCGCTCACCGAAGGGGCGATCACCGTCCCCGGGTACAGCGCCGACGGCTGGTTCGGGCGCATCTTCGCCGCGGTGGTGCCGGGCGACGTGCCCATCTCGGCGTTCACGAAGAAGCAGCGCCAGGAGTTCCTTTACGGCGAGGCCCGCAAGATCAAGGTCGACGGCATCAACCTGACCTACGAGGGCCTCATCCCGCGGATCCAGAAGTCGTTCCTGTCGAAGGACGTCGACGCGTTGCAGCCGCACGTCCGCGCGTTCGTCGAGCGTGCGGTGACGTTCACGACCTGCCCCGAGTGCGAGGGGACCCGGCTCTCCGAGGCGGCCCGCTCGTCGCGCATCGGCGGGGTCAACATCGCCGATCTCTGCGCGATGCAGATCAGTGACCTGGCCGGCTGGGTACGCGGGCTCGACGAGGCGTCGGTCGCGCCGCTGCTCGCCGCGCTCGCGCACACCCTCGACTCGTTCGTCGAGATCGGGCTGGGCTACCTCTCGCTGGACCGGCCGTCGGGCACGCTGTCCGGCGGCGAGGCGCAGCGGGTCAGGATGATCCGCCATCTCGGCTCGTCGCTGACCGACGTCACCTACGTGTTCGACGAGCCGACGACCGGCCTGCACCCGCATGACATCGCGCGGATGAACGACCTGTTGCTGCGGCTGCGGGACAAGGGCAACACCGTCCTCGTCGTCGAGCACAAGCCGGAGACGATCGCGATCGCGGACCACGTCGTCGACCTCGGCCCCGGCGCCGGGGCGGCCGGCGGCACCGTCTGCTTCGAGGGCACCGTCGACGGACTGCGGGCGAGCGACACCCTGACCGGCCGCCACCTCGATGACCGGGCCGCCCTCAAGGCGAGTGTCCGTGCTCCCACCGGCCAGCTGCCGATCCGCGGGGCTTCGGCGCACAACCTGCGCGCGGTGGACGTCGACATCCCCCTCGGTGTGCTGGTCGTGATCACCGGCGTGGCCGGTTCCGGCAAGAGCTCGCTGGTGCACGGGTCGATTCCGGCCGGCGCGGGTGTGGTGTCGGTCGACCAGAGCGCGATCCGCGGCTCCCGGCGCAGCAACCCGGCGACGTACACGGGCCTGCTCGACCCGATCCGCAAGGCGTTCGCGAAGGCCAACGGCGTGAAGCCGGCGCTGTTCAGCGCCAACTCGGCGGGCGCCTGCCCGGCCTGCAACGGCGCCGGGGTCATCTACACCGACCTGGGGATGATGGCCGGGGTCTCCTCCACCTGCGAGGAGTGCGAGGGCAGGCGGTTCGAGGCATCCGTCCTCGACCATCATTTCGGCGGGCGTGACATCAGCGAGGTCCTCGCGATGTCGGTGGCCGAGGCCGAGGAGTTCTTCGGCGCCGGCGACGCCCGCACCCCGGCCGCGCACGCCGTCCTGCGCCGGCTCGCCGACGTCGGGCTCGGCTACCTCAGCCTCGGCCAGCCGCTGACCACGCTGTCCGGCGGTGAGCGGCAGCGGCTCAAGCTCGCCACCCACATGGCGACGAAGAGCGGCATCTACGTCCTGGACGAGCCGACGACCGGCCTGCACCTCGCCGACGTCGAGCAGCTGCTCGGCCTGCTCGACCGGCTGGTGGACGCCGGCACGTCGGTCATCGTGGTCGAGCACCACCAAGCGGTCATGGCGCACGCCGACTGGATCATCGACCTCGGCCCCGGCGCCGGGCACGACGGCGGCCGGATCGTGTTCGAGGGCACCCCGGCCGACCTCGTCGCCGCCCGCTCCACTCTCACCGGCCAGCACCTCGCCGACTACGTCGGCACGCGGTGACCGGCACGCGGTGAACCGCTCCGGGTGCGGTGGAGGCAGGGCGGTCCGGCCTCGGCGCCATGATCAGGCTGGCGGCGAGACCGCTCCCCTGTCGAGACGTCGGGGAACCGCTCAGCGGCCGGGGGGGTCGTCGACATCGATGTCGATTTCCTCTCGGCGGACCTGCTCGTTGACCTGCTCTTCCTGGGTGACCTGCTCGGTGCTCAGCCGGACGCGTTCCACCGGGACGGTCTCCTTCTGGACCACGGGGCGTTCCGCGTGCAGCGTCACTTCGCGCTCCTGCTCGGTCAGGTCGGGCCCGGTGTGGGCAGCGTCCCGGGTGGTGCCCGTGATGGGCTCGCGCTCGACGCGAATCTCCTCGTGCGTGACCGGGACAGTTCGCTGCACGTTCTCGGTCACGACGTACTTGCGCAGCCGTGCCCGGCCGGTCTCGACGTTTTCCGTGCCGATGTGCAGCCGTTCCTCCGACCGCGTCATCGCATCGTCGCCGCCGAGGCTGGCCCGGGCGTCGGGGCCTCCGGCGTGGCCGGTCCGCGTACTCCTCTCGTCCCGCGTCTGCTCACGGCCGCTCATGCCGCGGGACGAGGCGTCATCGAACCCGTAGTAGGAGTAGATGTTCTGCTCCTGGCGCGGCGAGATATCCGCGCCGGCGTCGATCCTCGGCGCGTCCTTCACCTGGGACTTGGTGAAGGGAACAGCGAGGTCGTCTCCTTGTGTGGACGCATTGTCGAGTGGTACGACGGTCGTCTTCGTGCCGAACATCCCGGTGTGCACGGCGGCGAACTTGGGACGGCCGTTATCGGGCGATTCGACGAACAAAGTCGCGACCGTTCCGATCTTCATGCCGTCGCAGTCCACGACTGTACAGCCCGGCCAACGATCGTATTCGGTGAGCGCAGGCACGTAGCTCTCCTCTCTCGATGGCGTCGGTTACTGTAGTTCGATGCCCGAATACGGGTGACTGACACCCGCGACCCAAGATTCCTAATAACTACCCGTAGCAAACCTCTTGTTTGATGATTGTAAAATAACTTTTTATAGTGTGAAATTTCCTGCGAGGAGTGGCGTTCTGTCGGTCGAGACGCATGAGCGACACGTGGCCGGCGGGCCGTTTCGGGAGCAGATCCTGCCCTCGGCACCTGCGGGCCACGTCCTGCTGGTCATCGTTCGACAAGAGCAGCATCAAAGCCTGAAGTTATTTTCCGGCAGCTCCCTGGGGAGTGGTCCTGGCGGATGCCCGCGCGAGATGGCGGCGGATCAGTGCCTCGTTCCTCTCGCTGGAGGTGGTGATCGTCCACAGTGGCCCCGCGATCAGATGTTGTGAGCCGGCAGTGGTCTCGCGTTGCCAGCGTTCCCGGTCCTGGACGTCCGCGTACACGTCGATGGACACCCGGCCCTCGGCGGTGCCGCTGCCGGCGGCGCGAAGCCAGACCCGTGACGCCCACCGCCCGTATCCGTTCGGCCTGGCCCCGGGATCGCCCGTGGCCTCCTGGCCGCCACCGGCCAGCACAATCACCGTCAGCCAGGTGGTGAGCCGCCGGCCGGCGGCCTCGTCGAGTGTGCCCTGCCGTGGTCCGAGCGCGATGAGCGAGCTGCCTATGGACGGCGCTGTCGCGGTGGGAGGGGCGGTGCCCGGAGCGTCGGAGCCGCGCGCGGCGGGCACGACTCTCCCGCAGGCCGCGAACGCGCAGAGAACGAGCGCGGCGGCTGTGGCAGCGCGGACGACGGCGAAGGCGGCCATGGTCCGCCATGGTGGCGGGCAGCTGACCCGGGGCCGGCGCGGCGCGCGGATCACCGTCATGCCAGTGACGCTGTGCGGCAAGCCGACGGTTATGGGCCCTCATTCACTCCGAGATGACCGGGCGGCTTCCTCCCGCGGAACCTCGCGCAGTTCCAGTCGTCACCTCCAGCCGGCACCGACGCTTCCCGGGCTCCAACATCTCGTTTAAAGAGGTAGAGAATGATGGACTGCTGGCGGGCGCGCGTCATTGACGATCAGCGTGGGTGAATGGAGGCTTCCGGGTCGCCCGCTCTCCGACGGACCTCGGCCATGGCAGGGTGAACGCATGGGGACGCGCGACAGGGGCATGGCGGCGCCGGCGGCGCCGGTGGGTGTTCCGGCGTCCGTGGGGGCACTGGAGCCGGCAGCGGTCCCTGCCGGGGCCGCGCCCGCGGCCCCGGCGCCGTTTCCGCGGCGGGCCGGCGGCCGCGGCTTGGAGCGTCCGGGCGACCCTGCTCCGGCCGGGTCGACGCGGGCCGGGGCGGCGCTGGAACGGTCGGTGGTCCGTTCGCTCGCGGGGCTGCGGGCGGCAGTGTGTCTCATCACCGTGATCTACCTGTTCCTGTGGCGGTCCTGGTACGAGGAGAAGCCCGCCGCGGTGCTGGTGATCGTGGGCACCGCGGCCTGGGGTGCGTTCTTCGTCGCGCGGAGCCTGCGCCACGGTGTCGGTGAGCGGATGGCGGCCGCGACGGTGGCGGTAGCCGCGGTCCCGGTGCTGCTCAGCCCGTTCTGCCTGCCACCGCCATCGATCGGCGATACCGGGAGCTGGGTCCTGCTCGCCGTTCTGCACGCCGGGCTGACCGCGGGGTGGGCGCTGTCCCCACGCCGGTTCGCGGTGGCGCAGGCCTGCCTGGTCGTCGCGGTGGCCGTGGGTGGGCACGAGGGGCGCCCGCAGGTGTTCACCGCTGTCACGTTCACGATCGTGGTGCCGGTGCTGTTCGCGTGTGCCGCGGTGCGGCTGCGGGCCGCGGGCCGCCGCGCCGACGACCGTCTGACCTCGGCGATGCTGGGCCATCGCGCCCGGCTGCTCGTGCTCACGCTGGACCATGACCGCCGTGAGCGCCAGCGGGTCCTGCACGACACCGTGCTGAACACGCTCACCGGCCTCGCCTGGGGCGGCGGCGGCGATGTCGTTCTGGCCCGCCGCCGGTGCGGGGCGAGTGCGGATGCCATCCGGCAGCTGCTCGCCTACGACTTCGGGCCGCCACCGGTCGGGCTCGACGCGGCGCTCGCCGCGGCCGTCGCGAGCGCCGGCGACCGCGGTCTTGTCGTGCACCTGCAGGGGACCGCGCCACTCGAGCGGTCCGTGCGGGCGGCGTCGGACGAGCCGCCGGCGGTGGTCGTCGCCGCGCTTGCCGGGGCGACCGGTGAGGCACTCGCGAACGTGGCGCGGCACGCGGGGACGGGCGAGGCCTGGGTGCGGGTGGAACGGGCGCCCGGGCGGCTGACGATCCGGGTGCGTGACCAGGGCGCCGGCTTCCAGCCGGGCCGGGCCGCCCCCGACCGGCTCGGGGTGCGCCAGTCGGTGCTCGCCCGGGTCCGCGACGCCGGCGGCCTGGCCACCGTCGACTCGGCGCCCGGGCGGGGCACCGTCGTCACGATGCGCTGGCCGGCCGGTCCGTCGGTGTCGGCGGCGGCAGCGGCGGCCGAGGCGGGATACGCGGCGGAGTACGGCGAGCGGGCCGGCGCGGAGCTGGTGCGGGAGATGACCGCCGTGGCCCTGCGCCGGGACTACAGCTCCGGCCTGCGGGCCGTCGTCGCCGGTGTCGCGCTCGCCTGGCATGTGCTGATGCTGGTGCCGCTGGTCGTCACCCTCGGGCGCGTGCGCTCCCCGCTCGCCGCCCTCGGGATCTGGTGTGCGCTGGGGCTGGGGACACTCGCCGTGGCGAGGGTGTCCCGGCCCCGGCCGCTGTCGGGCGCGGAGGCCGCGGCCCTGACCGCGCTGTCGGTCGGCGCGGTGCTGGCCAGCGTCAACGTCGACAACACCGAGCTGCTGCGCATCACGAACTGGCCGCTCATCGTGGTGGCGCTGCTGCTGGCCTTCGTGACCGCCTCCCGGACGGCCGCGCAGGCGATCGCCGCCTGCGCCGTCGCGCTGGGCGCGGTTGTGGTGACGGTGGTCGTCCGCGGCGCGACCGACCCGCTGACGCTTTCGCGCCTGCTGTCCCTCACCTACGGCATCCTCGGGCTGCAGCTCATGGTGGCGATGATCGGGCCGCTGCTGCGCCGGACGGCCGACACCACCGCTCTGGCCGTGCGGACCGAGGCGGAGATGCTCGCCGGGCAGGACTCGGACGCGATGATCCGCGCGGAGCGGGCCCGCTGGCTGGGCGCCATCCGCGGCGAGGTCCTGCCCATGCTGGACGCCCTCGCCGGTGGTGACGCCGATCCGCGGGACCCGCGGTGGCGCCGGCTGTGCGCACGGCAGGCGGCGGGCATCCGGCGGATGCTCGCGCGGGACGGCGCCGGCGCCACCCTGGCCACGCTCGCCGAGGACATCGAGGCCGTGGTGGCCGCCGCGGAGGGGCGGGGCATGACGGTCGAGGTCCAGATCGCCGGCGAGCCGGGCGCTGTGCCGCTTGCCGTGCCGCTCGACCTGCGGGCCGGGCTGGTGGATCTGCTCGACCGCACCCTGGCGATCCTGCCGGAGAACCGGGCGATGCTCACCATGTGGAGCGGCACCGGCGGTGGCAGCGTTTTCGTCTCCGCCGCCTGGCCCGGCGGCCGCGAGCCGCCAGCCCTCACCGGTGCCGTCCAGGCGCTCGTGGACGTCGACGACGGACGCCTCACCGTGGAACTGCGCTGGCAGTCGGCGTAGCTCTGACAGCCAGCGCGGCCCTGACCTGATCCGACCTGCGCCGGCCGCTCAGCGCAGCCGGTGGGCGAGGGAGGGGAACAGCCGCAGGGCGTTGCCGCGCGCGATCGCGGCGCGGGCCTGCCAGTCGAGCGCCGGGTCCGCGCGCAACGCCGCCACACCGTCGCCGAGTGTGGCCGCGGGAATCGCGTTGTAGTCCGATCCAAAAAGGATCTTGTCGCTGCCGGCGGCGGCGAGCAGGCTCGGCGTCGAGTACGGCGACATGGGGCCGGCGGTGTCGTACCAGAAGCGGCGCAGCGCCGACCGGACGACTGCCGGGTCGGCCCCGTACCCCAGCGCACGACCCAGCGAGAGCCGGCCGGCCAGGTAGGGGAAGGCCCCGCCACCGTGCGCGAGGATCCAGCGGATCCGTGGATGGCGGTCGAGTGCGCCGGACACGATGAGCTGCACGGCGGCCCGTCCGGTGTCCGCCGCGTAGTCCATCAGGAAGGCCGGTACCGCGATCGGTGACGCACCGGGCAGGTCGTACGGGTGCACCAGCGCCACGCCGTCCCGTGCGTTCAGCGCCGCCAGCACCGGTTCCAGCGTCGGGTCGCCGAGGTAGCGGGTGCCGACGTGGGTGGTGAGCAGCACCCCGTCGGCTCCGAGTTCGTCGTAGGACCGGTTGATCTCCCGGACGGCGTCCGCCGCGTCCAGCAACGGGATCGTGGCGAGCCAGCCGAAGCGGTCCGGACGGGCGGCCGAGATGGCGCTCAGGCTGTCGTTGACGATCGTCGACAGTTCGACGGCCAGCGCCGGAGTGGGCATGAACGCGGCGGGGACGGCCGCGGAGACGAGCGCCAGCGCAATGCCGTACTGGTCCATGGTGGCGATGGCGGTGTCGATGTCCCACTGGGTGTTCAGGGGGCCGCCGGAGGGGGGGATCACTCCGTGGGCGATCAGCCAGTCCCGGACGGGCACCGGCATCATCGCGTGGTGGTGCACGTCGATGCGCAGCGGCATCTCCCGGCGGGATCCGGCCGGCTCGCCCGGCTGGCCGGGCAGCAGCGACGACGACGGGCCCGGTGCCGGGGAGGTCACGGCGGCGGCTGTCCCGCCGGCCGCCACCGTGGCCCCGGCCATCAGGCCGGTCGCGGTCAGCAGCAGGCTCCGGCGGGAGGCGCGGCCCGCCCGATGATCATCGCCTGACCGGTCGGGGGAGGGGCTGTGCTCCGCCCGCGTCGGGTCGGAGGCCTGATCCGCGTCGCGATCGAACACCACCATGTGCTCCTCTTCGAACTCTCACTGTTACCGACATGCTGTCTCTGGAAGGTTCCTGGTGGCGTGATCGCCGGGCCGGGTGTCGGTACGGGCCATGGATGCGCGCACGGACGGGTTCAGTGGAGTCCGGGTCGCACGAAGGCGCTGGCGAACTGCTGGGCACGACCGTGCCGTGGCCGCTGACCTGGGCCGAAAGTGTGTGCCAACGGCAGATGGAATGAAGATGAACGGGCATGCGTGCGGGAACGTGGGGAGAGATGCGGCCCCGGGGCGGTGGCGGGAACCCGGAAGGGAAAAGGCCGGCCAAACGCTCCGGCATGGCGTGGCAATTCAATCACGCCGAATGTCTGGATGGGCAGATTCTGGATGGGCGGGGTGTGAATTCGGCGGGGTGTGGATTCGGAGGGCCGCCCACGCGCGCTTCCGGAAACCTGCCGCCCGGTTCAGCCGGTCGGTGCTGGAACGGGTCTTCGTCGGATACACCCGGCAGGTGGCTGTCGACCTTGCAATTCCATGTCAAACCCCCGAATGGCACACGTTCGATGCGGCTGCCGCGTTCTCCGGGCAGCCGACGGCCGGGCTCCGCATTGTTGCCGGCTGCCGCCCGTCTCCGAAAATCATAGGACTTCGATCAGGACAGAGGGAGTGTCACCGTTTTTCTATCATAGGTCGACCTGAATGTGCGGCACTGTGGCTTCGGTTCTGCTGCCGGGCCGGGTTGCCGTGGACCACGGCGTCTCCCGGGCAGCCGAGGGACGGCTGGCCGCCGGAGGCGGGCAGGCGTCCCTCGGCTCCGCGGAGACGTCAGGTGACCGGTGGCCGGAATGCGTGATGTGATGACTATGTCCGCAGGTGAGCCGCGTGCCTGCGCTGTTCCCTCTCCCGATGGTGGTGACCGTGACCGGCGACGTCGACCGGTGGATCCGGCAGTTCAGACCCGCCGACGAGTCCGGCCCGCGGCTGGTGTGCTTTCCGCACGCGGGTGGCGCGGCGACCTTCTTCCACCCGCTGTCACGGGCACTGGCCGACGTTGCCCAGGTCGTCGCGGTGCAGTACCCCGGCCGTCAGGATCGGCTCGCCGAGCAGCCGCTGACCAGCATCGAGGCGCTCGCCGACGTGGTCGCCGCGCACCTGATGCCCTTCGGGGACCGTCCGCTCGCCCTGTTCGGGCACAGCATGGGGTCGATCGTCGCCTTCGAGGTGATCCGGCGGCTGGAGAACACCCCGGGTGCTCCGGAGCCGCTGGTCCTGTTTCCGTCCGCCCGGCCGGCGCCGTCGCGGGGGCGCCCCGGCTCGGTGCACGGTCGGGACGACGACGCCGTTCTCGCGTCGATCGCGCGGCTCGGCGGCACCGATCCGCGTCTCCTGGACGATCCCGAGTTCAGGCAGATGATCCTGCCGTCGGCGCGCGCCGACTACCAGGCGATCGAGACCTACCGCAGTGAGCCAGGCGCCGTCATCAACGCGCCGCTGCGGGTGATGATCGGCGACAGTGACCCGGCGGTGACCCGGGACGAGGCGCTGGCCTGGCGCCCGCACACCACCGGCGACTTCGATCTGGCCGTCTTCCCCGGCGGGCACTTCTACCTCAGCACGCAGCTCACCGCGGTCGCCGACCGCATCCGCACAGGCCTGCTGGGCGTCGCCACCCGTTGACCCTGAGGCCCGCCGCCTACCCGTCGGGCGTTGGGCGTCGGGCGTCGGGCCCGGAACGCCCGCCGGCGCGGACCACAGCCGGCGCCGTCCGGCGGCCCGGGCAGGCACTCAACGCGGGCCGGCGGGAGCAGGGGGAGCAGGGGGACGCTGGTCGCGGCGCCCCAGGCTGATGATCTTGCTTGCGGGCCCCACGACGAGCGGTTCGGTCCCGTCACCGGCACCCGCCCCGCCCACCCCGACGACACGGATCCCGGCGCCCTCGTCGGCGTCTGATCCGATCCCGTCGCCGTCGCCGGCACGCTTCGGCATGCGCACGACCAGAAACGGCGTCTGCTCGGCGTAGAAGGAGCTGACCACGTCCTGGCCGACGGCCGCGGCGACGAAGTACGGGACGGCCAGCGCGGTGGCGCTGCGTGCGGTGTGGATGCCGAACCGGTGCTCGATGTCGTCCGCCAGCGCCGTGTCGAGGACCCGGGCGACGACGCGCAGCGGCAGGTCGCCGGTGCCGGGAGCTCGCGCCTGCCGGGCGGACAGGACGGTCTCCAGGTTCGCGTGGCCGTCGCCGGTCAGGGCCGCGATCGTGGTCGCGCGCTCCAGACCGGCCTCCATCAGCGTCGAGCCCACCGTCGCGTCGCCGATCACCACCGGGACGCCGCGTTCCCGGGCGACGGGAAGGTAGCGGTTGTTCTCGTCCCGTTCCACGACCACGGCCGGCCGGCCGGCGCGCAGCAGTCCATCCATGACCGCCACGCCGACCGGACCGAGCCCGCAGATGATCACGTGGTCACGCACGGTGCGCGCCTGGCCGATGCCGAGTATCCGCTCCAGCCGGCGACTGACGATGACGTTGGTGATGAAGGCATAGACGACGGCCACCGCCAGCGCCCCGAACAGCATCAGGCAGATGCCGAAGACCTGGAGCCAGGTGTCGGCCGTGCCGAAGTTGTAGTCGCCGTAGCCGACCGTGACCATCGTCCCGACGGTGAGGTAGAGCGCGTCCAGAGTGTCGAAGTCGGCCGGCGCGGCCGGGTTGTTGTTCCGGTAGGTCAGGGCGAGGACGACGGTGCTCACGGCCGTCACGGCGGTCACGACCGCGAGGGCCCGCCGGAAGGGTGCGTCGAGCTCCGCCTGCATCACGGCGGCGAGTCCCCGCAGGCGCCTGCCGCGGGGCTGGCGGGCACCTCTCCGCCCGGCGCCCCTGCCTGCCGTGACCCCGGCCGTGACCCCGGCCGTGGCCGCGTCGGCGCGGCCGTCGGCAGTCGGAGCGGCGGAACCAGGCGCCCCGGTGGCGGCTGTGGGCGCTGTGCCGGCGCCGGCCCTGGCCGCATGGGTGGCGAGCGCGGTGAACATGCGGGCGTGGGACAGGTCGTCCGACGACAGTCCGCGGGTGCGCAGGTCCGAGAGCCGGCCCAGGACGACCAGCCGGTCGCCGGGCGCGACCATGACGTCCCGCGGCGGGCAGAGGTCGGCGCGCCGCTCGCCGGCACGCCGCAACGAGACCGGCGTGAGGTCTCCGTACAGCTCGCGGAACGCGGCCCGTCGGGGGACGTCCTCGTCGACCACGGCGAGGATCTCCGCCTCGCCGGACGTCCCGCCGGGGGCGAAGGCGTGGATCACCGATGACTGCAGGCACGCCTCGACGAAGCCCGGCCCGGCGAGCCCACCGACGCTGAGCACCCGGACCTCGGCGATGGTGTCCTGGAGCTGGCTGCCGAGCTGGTGATTGTCGATGTTGGCCACGATCCTGGTGCCCGGGGCCGCCTCGGCGGCGACGAGGCAGGTCCGCAGGTTCTCCAGATCGCTGCCGCCGCAGGCCACCAGCGCCAGCGCCCGGTCGAGGCCCGCCTCCCGCAGCGATTCCGCGTGCTCGGCCCCCTCCGGGACGAGGGTGACCCCGAGCCGTTCCAGCCGGCGGCGCAGACCGGGCCCACCACGGTCGTCGACGACGACGACGCGGACCCCGGCGGCGTCCAGGTGCTCGGTGATGCTCATGCCGAGTGAGTTCAGCCCGCACACGATCACGTGATCAGTGCCCGACGGCCCGGCGCCCCCCATGGCCGTCACTGAACCATGCCGGGGTCGTGTCACCCGGCTTCTGCCGGGCCGCGCCGGGCCGCGCCGGGCCGCGCCGGGCCGCGCCGCGACGCGGTCGGTGGACGGGGAGTTCCGCGATCTCCGCGGAGGCCTGTCGGACCCGTGGGACCGGCAGGGGACCCGTGGGTGCCGTGGGGTGCCGCGGGTGCACCGTGCGGGTACAGGCCGGGACGGGATGATTCCGGTCGGTTGTTCCCGCGGCCTTGCTCGGGAGCATGATGGAGGAGTGGTGCTGCTGAGGTTGCGGATCGACACGGAACCCCTGAGGGCCAGACTGGCCAGCGAGGTGTTCACCAGAGTCGCGGGTACCCAGGGGCCGGAGCGCCGGGAACGCATTCACGAGGCCGCCGGCGAGCGGTGGTTCGGCCCGGACCGGCCCATCCGGCGGGTGCACCGCGACTCGGCGATGTTCGTCGGTGGGCTGCGGGCGCTCCTCCTCCAGTCGCTGCACCCGCTCGCGATGGCGGGAGTGGCGGATCATTCGGACTACCAGCATGACCCGTGGGGCCGGCTGCAGCGGACCAGTTACTTCCTGGCCGTCACGACGTTCGGCCCGGCCGGCGACGCCGAGGAGGCGGTCGCCCGGGTGCAGGCCGTGCACCGGCACATCCACGGCGTGGCACCGGACGGGCGGCCCTACTCGGCGGCCGACCCCCACCTGCTGCACTGGGTTCACGTCGCCGAGGTCGACAGTTTCCTCGCCGCGCACCAGCGTTACGGCGCACGGCCCCTGAGCCCGCGGGAGTGCGACGGCTACGTCCTCGACACGAGTGTCGTCGCGAAGCGGCTCGGTGTGCCCGACCCGCCGCGCACCCGGGCCGAGCTCGCCCACCAGCTCGCAGCCTTCCGCCCGGAGCTGGAAGGCACCCCACACGCCCGGGAGGCAGCCCGATATCTGCTGTTGCGGGCGCCGTTGCCGGCGCTCGCCCGGGTGCCCTACAGCGCCCTCGCCGCCGCGGCTGTCGGGCTCATGCCGGCCTGGACCCGCTGGCCGCTGCGCCTGCCGTACCTGCCCGTCGTCGAGGGCACCTGGTGGCGGCTCGCCGGGCAGGGCGTCGTGTCGAGTATCCGCTGGGCCACCGAACCGCGCGACCAGCGATAGCCACCGCGACCAGCGATAGCCACCGCGCCCGGCGGGGCGGTCAGGGCGGCCGACCGGACGAACAGGCGGGTGGTCAGGGCGACCGGCCTGGGAACGGGCGCGTCCCCCTCACAAGACGCGCCTGCTCACCAGACCGGCTGCCTGGTGGCCGTCCTCCGGTGGGAACCTTCCGGCACCGGGGCGACCGGGCGGGAGCAGCCGGCGGCCCCGCGGCCCGGGCGGACAGGGGTCCGGTGCCCGGGGCCGGTGGCTGGCGGCGGCTCCTGTGAGAAGTACGCCGGCCGGAGTCCGGCCCCGCGCCCGGATACGGCGGGAGTCGGCTGGGTAGGTGATCCACCATGCTGAAGTGGCTGCGCCGGAAGGCGTCCGGGACGCCCGACCCGGATCAGGTGGACAGCTCGTCGTGGAATCCGTCCGGATGGTGGTGGTGCATGGAGCACAACCGGGTCGAGAACCCGCCGGACTCGCCGGGCCATCGGCGCCTCGGCCCGTACCCGACCGCGGCGGACGCCGAGAACTGGCGCGACGACGTCGACCGCCGCAACGACAAGTGGGACGAGGAGGACCGCCGCTGGGCCGGCGACCGCTAGCGCGCAACCGCTGGGCGGACGGTCGCTGGGCGGACGGTCGCTGGGCGGGCGCCGTCTGGTGCCGGTCGCCGGCGGTCGAGCGTGATCGCCGGCCGCTGACCCGGGAGGGTGGCGGCCGGCGGGCGGCGTCCCGCCGAACCGGGTCGTTCGTACTCCACCCCGACGACAAAGGCCGGATGATGACGGCTTTCCTGGATGACACCGTTCTGTAACGACACCAGTCGTGTGACAAGGGTGTCTCCACAGCACCAGCCGCCAGGGGTGGGAGGGGCCTGATGAGCCGCCGTCCGATCGTGTCAGACACCGTGACATGGGAGTTCAACGCCACGTACCTGGCTGCGAGCGGTGAGCGGGTGCCGCTGCCGACGAGCCTGCGCTACGACCCGGTCGATCCCGTCGCGATCACCATGAGCATGTGGGTCACCGACCAGAGAGCCGTGGTGTGGACGTTCGCCCGACGGCTCTTCGTCGACGGCGCCCGGCGCTGCGCCGGGCTCGGCGACGTGCGGATCCGCCCACTGGTGCGGGACCGGCGCCGGGTGCTGCTGGTCGAGCTGACCAGCCCCGGTGGGCACGCGCTGATCGAGCTGCCCGCGAACCGGGTCAACGACTTCGTCTGCCACACCTACGACCTGCTCCCGGCCTCGGCCGAGGACGCCGTGATCGAGCGCGATCTGGAGCTGCGCGTGCTGAAGGGCCGTACCCGCAGCTGACCGGCCGGCGGACCGCGGCAGGTGCACCAGCCTGCCCGCGGATACGTCAGCCGATCTGTCGGCGGGTCCGGCATCTGATCGGCACAGGGCGACATCCGGACATCCGGGACAGCCCGGCTCTGGACGTCCGGCCCCGCTCCGGCTGCCTCGGGCCACGTGGGGGACCGAGCCGATGACGTCGCGGC
This sequence comes from Parafrankia elaeagni, assembly GCF_000374165.1. Classification (GTDB taxonomy): domain Bacteria; phylum Actinomycetota; class Actinomycetes; order Frankiales; family Frankiaceae; genus Parafrankia; species Parafrankia elaeagni. Next base: position 5,046 of record NZ_KB893737.1, on the reverse strand, counting down.
GCTCCCAAGGCCGCTGGCGCTGCTCGGGCGGGGCACCGGCGATCAGCCGGTGCGGTCCGAGTCCTGCCTGGCCCCTTCGCCCGTGCCGGAGGACCGTTGCTCCCGCACGACGACAGCGTACGAGCCGCACCCGACGAGCCGATCACCGGCCAGCCTGCCGGCGGTGGTGAGCAGGGACAGCACCTTTCCTTCGGCGGGGTCGAAGTCGACGTCCGTGACGGTACCGATCTCGTTGCCGGCGTCGGTCAGGATCCGCTTGCCCAGGAGCTCGCCGGGCCTGGCGAGCAGATCCGCCACCCGGCCGTGCGGGTCGGCGATCGCCTCGGCCGACGCGACGGTGATCACATCCTGCCCGAAGGCGGTCAGGTCCTCCCAACCAAGGATGTCACCGGGGCCTTCGGATTTCTTCACCCGCAGCGCCGCGATCCTCGCCGCCGTCGGATCGACGACGAATCCAGCGAGCACGCCGACGCTTTGCGCCGTCTTCGTGCTCAGTACACGGCGCTTGGCTGCTTCGCTGAACAGCATCAGCTCTCCCCGTCGTGGTGGGAGCGGAACTCCGCGAGGGCGGCCCCGAAGCCTGCGATGTCGTGGGCGGCGAAATCGAGTGCCCGCCCCGGGACGACCACGGCCTCACCCGAGGCCGCGAGGGTGTCCGGCAGCGGGATCAGGACCTTCCGGTCCGCCGGCTGGACGGTGGAGGTGGTCTGTACCTCGTAGCCGGCGACTTCTGGAGCCGGCCCGCCGCGCAGGATCACATCCGTGACCGTTCCGACTTCGACACCGGTGTCGGTCACCACGTGATCGCCGAGCACATCACGCTCACGTACGTCCCGCCGATCGAGCATGTCGCTGCCTTCGACGAGGGATTCCTGGTCGTCGATCATCACTGCGTCAAGGCCGACGCCACGGACGGCCGAGACCGGGAGAGCGGTTTTCAGAGGACCCGCGAACAGTCCTCGGCCGCTCAGCGTGAACCCTGCGACCGCACCGCTGTGACTGTCGAAGACCACATCCTTGATCTGGGCGACGTCGTCACCGGCCAGAGTCACGACCGGACGCCTGGCCAGGTCCTTCGCGCGTACCAGGAGAGTCACGGCCGCTCCTTCCGGTTCGGCGTGGGCCGGGCCGACACGGCACCCCCACCACGGCGGCGGTACTGGGCGATGAGAAACCCACTTGTGAGGATCACCAGGACGGCGACTGCGATGATCAACCAAAGCCACCAGCTCACGACATGCTTCCTCTCTGGCTGTCGGCGGCGGGCTCAGTGGCGGGGCAGGGCTGCCTGCGCCGGCGGGAGACCGCCGACTCGGCGCACGAGGAGGTCTACCCAGTCCGCGAAGGGTCACATCTGCCCGGCCTGGGTGTCCCGCGGCGGAGTCGGCAGGATGTCCAGGTGGCGGAGGAGGAGCGGTCTGTGTCCTGCTGGATCACCTCCCCGTCCGGCTTCGCCGGCCCACGGACGCGGCTCGGGCAGGACCGGCCGTGACGACGGCGCGTCATTGTCACGGCCGCCGGATCCCACGTTTCGCCGGTGGCTCACACACCCTCCACATGTTGCGGACGTCTACTCGTCGCCATGGGTGAGGACCCGCCGGGCGCCGGCGCGCAGACCTGTTCAGCGGCTTCGACCGTGCTGGCTTCGACCGGGTTGGCACCGGGCGCACGGATGCCGGCCACGCCCGTCCCCACGGGGAGACAGCCCTTTCATCCCTGGCCGTGGCGCCAGTACCGCCGCTGGTCGCGGCGTCACGGGCCCTGGCGCCGGGGGACGGCGGCGGTACTGGTTGTGGCGGCCGTGCTGGTGGCCGACCGGGTCGCGCTGGCGCTCGTCGAGCACCGGCTCGCCAGCCGGCTGAGCTGCCCGGGGGCGCTGAGCGGCGACCGGGGCGTGCGGATCGGGGGCTTCCCCTTCCTCACGCAGATAGCGTCCGGCCGGCTTCGGGCAGTGACCGTCGCGGCGGACGCGGTCGCCACCGCGCCGCGGCTGGCCGATCCCACCGTCACGTTCCACGACCTGCGGATCTCCAGTCGGCTCGGGCTCCTCGTCGGCAGGGGGCGGCCTTCGGTCACCGTCGGTTCGATCACCCTCGCCGGCACGCTGCGGCTCGGCGCCGTCGACGGTCGCGGCGACGCTGGTTCCGGCATCGGTTCCGGTTCCGGTTCCGGTGCCGACCCGGGCGTGCCGTGGCCGCTTCGGCTCCGGGCCGCCGGCTCGGCCGGAACCGGGCCGATGACGTCGCGGGTCCTCGCCGACGCGGGCCTTCCGCCCGGGGCGCGGCTCGAGGCGGTCAGCGCGGTGCCGGACGGGCTGCGCCTCGTCGTGACCGTCCCCGGCTCCGTGCTGACGGCCGCGGCCGCGGCGGCGGGTGACGGGGGCGCGGCGGTGCGTCTGTCGGACCTGCTGGGGGAGGGCTGCCGTGGCTGACCTCGCCCGCCTGACCGGCTCCCGCGTCCACGGTCCACCGCCGGTCCCGCGGGAGACCCCGAACCGCTGGCGCGGCTGGCGTGCCCGGCGGCGCCGACCGAGCCCACGGGCGCGGCTGCGACGGTTCCTGATGATCCTCTCGGCGTTCGTGGTCCTGCGTGCCGCCCAGGCCGCGGTGGCCAGCCTCGCCGTGCTGGTCATGTCCGCCTCCGGACTGGGACAGCCGACCCCGACGCTGCAGGTGGCCCGGCTGGGCGAGGTCGAGGCCGACCCGCTGACCGCGCTGACCGCGCTGGTCATGGTGGCCGTGGCAGGCGGGCTGACCGTGCTGCTGGCCGGGCGGCGGCATCCGCTCGCCGCGTTCGCGGGGGTCAAGACGTTCGCGCTCATCGCGGCGGTGACGCTGACCGGTGCGTTCGCGCCGGGTTCGCTCGGCGTCCGGGTGGCGCTGGTCGGGGGTGGCGCGAGCCTGCTGATGGTGCTCTGGCCGACCGCCCGGGCCGCGGTCCTGCGGGTGCTGGCCGCGCTCGGCCTGCCGCACCTGAGCGGCCGGGCCGGCGATCTCGCCGTCGCGCTGAAGATCGTGCTGCTGGTCGGGATCGTCCTGCTTCCCCACTGACACCGCCGCCGTGGCTCGTCGCCGCCGCTGTGACTCCGCGACCGGCGAACCTCTGATCGCTGTTCTCACCCGCTGTTCTCACCCACTGAAAGGTGCGCGTGATGTCTGTTTCTCCGCGTGTTCCCTCCTCGGTCACGTCGTCCTCGCTGCGCCCGGCCCGTTCCGTCGACGAGGTGCCCGGCCCCACCGGTGGACCGCTTGTCGCCGCCCGTCGTCTGCGCGGCGAACCGCTGTCGCAGCTCACAGCCCTGACCAGGCAGTACGGACCACTGGTGCGCCTGGTCCGGCGGCCGGTGTCGATGTTTCTCGTGAGTGATCCGGAGGCGGTCGCGGACGCCCTGGTCACCCACCAGCGCTGCTACGGCAAGGGCGCGGTGCTGCGTGGGCCCGGCTCGCGGCAGCGCGTCGTCCAGCCGCTGCGCCTCATGCTCGGCGACGGCCTGCTCACCAGCTCCGGGCAGGCCCACCTGCGCCAGCGGCGGCTCCTGCAGCCGCTGTTCCACCGGGAGCGCATCGCGGGCTACTGCGAGCAGTTCGCCACCCTCGCGGCCGCGACCGCGGCGACCTGGCAGGACGGGCAGCGGCTCGACATCCACACCGAGATGACGGAGCTGACGCTCGCGATCGTCGCGCGGACCCTGTTCGACGTCGACCTCGACGACCAGGTGGTGGACGTCGTCCGCGCCGCGCTCGCGGAAGCCATGGCGGGGCCGGCCGTGCGGCAGGCCGGCCTGCCGGGGCTGGGGGAGCTGGCGCGGCTCCCGCTGCCGGCGGTCCGCCGTCGTCGGGCCACCAGGGAGGCCCTCGACCGGACCGTGTACGAGCTGATCGCCGCCCGGCGCGCCACCGGCGAGGTCGGCACGGACCTGCTGTCGCTGCTGCTGGCCGCGCGAGACGCCGACACGGGCGAGCCGATGAGCGACACCCAGATCCGCGACGAGGCCGTCACCCTGCTGCTCGCCGGCCACGAGACGACCGCCAACGCGCTGACCTGGACGTTCCACCTGCTCGGGGAGGCACCCGAAGTCGCCGCGAAGCTGCACGCGGAGCTGGACGGCGTCCTCGGTGACCGGCTGCCGACGTTCGCGGATCTGTCCCGGCTGACGTACACGGACGCTGTGCTGCAGGAGGCGATGCGGCTCTACCCGCCGGTCTGGGCGATGGTCCGGCACCTCGTGGAGGACCGGGTTGTGGCCGGCTACCAGCTGCCGGCGGGGTCGACGCTGCTGTTCAGCCAGTGGGTGATCCACCGGGACGAGTGCTGGTGGCCGGAACCGGAACGCTTCGATCCCGCCCGCTGGCTGGAGCCGGCGGGCGGGGCTGCCAGCTCCCGTCCACGGTTCGCCTACTTCCCGTTCGGGGCCGGCACCCGCCAGTGCATCGGAAACACCTTCGCCGTCGCGGAAGGCGTCCTGGCGCTGGCGACGATCGCACGCGACTGGACGCTGACTCCGGCCGCTGACGTCCCGGTCCAGCTTGAGCCGTCAGTCACGCTGCGCCCCCGCGGCGGTGTGCCGATGATCGCCCACCGCCGCCGCTGAGCAGTCAGCGCGGGATGTACCCGCGCATCGGCCGCCTTCAGAGTGTTCGGGAGTGGTAGCCCACGGCCCGGGCCGTGAGCTGGGCCGTTCGCTGTTCGGCGGTGACTCGGGGGAGGTCGAGGCCGTCCACGTCGGCGAGGGAGACGACCCGGAAGTCGCGCACCAGCATGGCCGGGTCGATCGGCGCGCCGGGCGGTGCCGCCTGCCACCGGATGAGCCCCAGCCCTTCGCGCAGGCCGGTGGTGTCGAGCCAGTTGGCGATCCCGGGGTCCTCGTGGGCGAGGACGAAGGTGAACGTGCCGTCGGGGTTGGGTGCGGTCTGGGCGAGGTTGAGCGAGACCTGGTGCTTCCTGGCGTTGGGGCCGAGCATCCACGGGTCCATGAGCTGGAAGCCGGTGTAGGCGGCGCCGACCGGGTCCGTCGTCACGACGATCGCCTGGTCCGGGCGGAGGTCC
>NZ_KB893736.1 GCF_000374165.1 Parafrankia elaeagni | reverse complement strand
GAGGTGGTCTATCAGGGGATCCGGCTCACTCCGGCGCAGATCGTCGCCGCCGCGGTCGACGAGGATGTTCATATTGTGGGTCTGTCGGTGTTGTCGGGGTCGCATATGAACCTTGTTCCCGAGGTCCTCGACGGGCTGCGGGAGGCCGGGCTCGGTGACGTTCCGGTGGTGGTCGGGGGGATCATTCCGCCGTCGGACGCGGAGGCGTTGACCGCGCTCGGGGTCGCGGCGGTGTTCACTCCGAAGGACTACGGCCTCACCGGGATCATGCGGGGTATCGCCGAGATCGTCCGCACAGCCAACGGCCTCGACCGTGCCTGATCCCGATCCCGGAGCCGAGGAGGCCGGAACCGGAGCCGGAGCCGGAACCGGGGCTGGGGTCGGCCTGGGAGCGGACTATGAACCGGTGGCGGCCCGGGTGTCTCCCCGGGAGCGGGCGAGCAGGAGAGCGACGTCGTCGAGCTCGGTCAGCACGTGGGTGGGTGGAAGGTCGAGGCGGGCCAGGGTGCGTGTGGTGGCACGCAGCTGCCCCATGGCGGCGGCGGCTTGCAGGCCGTGACCCATCACGTCGCCGATGACCAGCGCGACCCGTCCACCTGGCAGCGGAATGACGTCGAACCAGTCGCCGCCGACCTCGGCGCCGGACGCACCGGGCAGATAGCGCCAGACCAGGTCGAGGTTCGGCACCTGCGGGATGTCCCTCGGAAGCAGGGCCCGCTGCAGCGTCAGCGCGGTGGTGCGCTGGTAGTCGAACGTGCGCGCGTTCGCGTTCGCGGCCGCGATCCGGCTTCCCAGCTCCATGGCGGTGTGCACGTCCGCCTCGTCGTAGGGCTGCGTGGCGGTGACCGCGAACCCGGCGCAGCCGATGCAGTTACGGCCAGCCAGCAGCGGAACGATGATCGCGGACCGAATCTGGAAGTGCCGGTAGAGGAACGCGAGACCCTGCGTCTCCGAGTACGGCAGGCGTTCGTCCAGCTCGACGAGGATCGGCTGGCGGGTGAGAAACGCCCGCGCCGTCTGGTGTCCCGTCAACTGGGGATCAGTCCTGCCATGGCCGTGAGCCGCCGCTGTCGCCGCGTGCTCGGGTGTATGCGGACGTATCCGAGTGTGGGGCAGCCCGACCAGCCGTGCGACTCGGGCACCCTTCCAGCCCGGCGAGCTCCACGGCACGGCCCGCCGAGAGCCGGCGCTCGGCGGCAGGCGGCAGGCGGGGACCGTATGCCGTACCCGGCGCAACGCCGTGTGTGCCCCGCACCCCCCGCACGGCGAAGCGCCGTGACCGGAAGGACCCGCTTCAGACGGTGCGTGTCCCGCCGGTCACGGCGCCAGGAAGGTCACCGGGAACCGGGAAGCCCCCGGAGATCAGGGACGGATACCTCGAACGAGCAGATCAGATCAGGCAGATCAGGCAGATCAGAAGGGGCAGGTCTGCTGGTACGCCTGGACCTCGCTGAAGAGGCCGCCGGACGGGCCCGGGCAGAGGAACTGGCTGTAGCGGGTGTCGTTGTCCACCCACCGCTTCGCCCAGGAGATCGCCATCTTCGCGACCAGGTTGTTCGGGGACTGCGGGAAGAAGTGGCTTGCGTTGTTGAGCTCGAGGAAGGCCTTCTCGCCACTGAGCGAGTTGTAGAACGGCGTCGAGTGGGAGCCCACGGAGGCAATGGTGTCGGACTCGCCGCCGATGATCATGGTTGGCACCTGGACCTCGTTCCAGCTCTTGTCCGAGTTCCACGGCGCCAGTGGCAGGACGGCCTTCAGGGACGGCCGGTCGGAGGCTGCCTCCAGCGATCCACCGCCACCCATGGAGTGACCACCCACGGCCAGCCGGGTCGGGTCGATCCGGCTGGCAGCCGGGCTGTCCTCCACCGCCCAGTCGAGGGCGGCGAGCAGCTGCTGGCCCCGGGACGGCGGGTAGTCATACCGGCTGTTGGTCTCGATGCCGATGACCACGAACCCGAACGAGGCCAGCCGCGGCCCGAGCCAGTCGATGCTGGACCAGCCGGCAGTGAATCCGGGGGAGAGCGCGATGGCACCGTAGGTGCCCTGGTTGGTGGCGGTCGGGTAGTAGAGCCTGCCACCGCCGAAACCGGAGACCAGCGACGAGATGTTCGATGTCGTCACCGCGAACGGACCGGTGGTCGCGGTGACGCTCGCCTCCGTCGGGTTGGGTCCCTTGGCGTAGGGGTTGGCGACCTGGGCCTGGGCCGGCGCCGCGGCCACGGCACCGGCGCATAACGCCGCGGCCATCGACGACGCAAGCGTCAGTTTCAGTCGTCTGCTGGCACTTCCGAACAGTTTTCTGCCACGCATGGCGAACTCCTTCCAGGTGGAGCTGGCGGGTGCTGTTTCCCATTCATCGGCGGCCGCTGACGAATGGCACATCGGTACTGGGGTACCGCGGAGGGAGCTGGTCGGTGAACCACCTGATGGCGGGCCCTTGTGAGCCCACTACCAGCGGAGATGCTGGGGACGGCGATAACGTGGCAGTCTGGTGGCTGTCACGTTTGACTGCCGTGGATGCGTCATGGCGAACGCAGCCGAAACAGGACGGCGAGACATCTCCGCCGTGGTCCTGTGGGTGCCTGAAAGCAGGGCGGAGGTAAGTCGTCGGTGACGGTCACGGGGTCATGAGCAACCGTCTCCTGTGCGCCCGAGAAGCTGCTTAGGTGGGTCAGCATGACCGACGGATGTGAGGTACGTCAACCACTCTGGGCGGATTATCTGGGAAGAGGTATAACCCTCCCGGAGAAGTCGGAGACGGGTCTCCTGTTATGCGTCCGGGTGCCGGTGAACAAGGTAACTGTTATGATCGGAGACCGGCTCCCAGGAATACCCGATGCCTGGTTTCCCTACTGGCTCGCCCGGCGCTGGCTGCTGGCTGCTGGCTGCTGGCTGCTCGGTCGCTGGCGCGGATGGGGCAGGTCGGTACCGAATCAGCGCGCGACATCGATGCGTCGTCAACGCGAGGTCGAAGGTGGCCCCAGCCGGGAGCCGGAGGCTATTCCTGTCGGCCGGAGATGTAGACCGCTGTTTCCCGGACGAAGTCACCGAGGTCGTCGAGCGCTTTCAGTCGGGCGACAACGATTTCGTCGTCGACGTCGACGTAGTCATGCACGAGGACGTTCCTGAAACCGACGGCCCTGCGGAGCGACCGGGCGAGAGCCGGGGTCAGCACGCTGTGGTCCCCGAGGAGGCGGATCGAGTCCCCGTTGTCGGCCGGTGGTCCCCAGCCTCTCGTCGCGCAGATGTGCTGCGCGACGTCGACGCAGGCCTCGATCGCGGTGACGAAGGTGTACTTGACGCCTCGCAACCAGATCGGATCCGCGCGGCGCTCGTCGTCGGCACCCGCCTCGCGGCGGAGCACGGACAGGTCGTCGGTGATCGCGCGGAGCAGGCGCAGCACCCGGGCCTGGTCGACCACCGGCTAGATCTCCCCGGCGAGCAGCGCGGCGGCAAACTCGCGATGGGCACGGGTGATCCGCGGGAGCTCGTCGAAATAGATCTTTCTGGTCATCGCCTCCCAGTGCACCCGGGCGACCCGGTCATCCTCGAAGAGGAGCTGACCGCCGACCGCGACCCTGCCGGCGAGTTCGAGTGGCGCGTGGTCGAGGACCAGGAGATCGACGCCGGCTGGCAGGAGGATGTCGAAGGAGCTGGGAGGCCGCGGCCCGCCGAAGTAGGCGGCGACGTCGATATCCGACTCCGCTCGCTGCTGCCCGGTGGCGCGACTGCCGTGCAGGTAGGCGAATCGGGCGCCCGCCTGGCGCAGCGCGGTGACGGCGTCGCGCCGCGTCGCGGCCGCGTGCGTCTCGTCCATACTTCGATCCTCGCAGACAGGACCGGTCTGCCGGACTCGGCCGCGGTGGTCCGTCCGTGGACGCCTGCCGGGGAGCTTTCGGACCGGCGGGTCGACGCGGCCGTCGGCTGCCTCCGACAGGCGGGAGGTCTGACGATGTCTCGACTTTTGCCTTCTCTCCGGCGAAACTAGAGCAAGATCTAAGAAAAGAGTCGCCGTGTAAGACGGATTCGCGCAACATCGCGACTGAAGTCGAACCGGTGGCTCGGGTCGGTGGTCGGGCCGAGGGGAGCTCGCATGCCTCGCCCGGTCCTCACGCCTCCTCCGAGGAGATCAGGGATGACGGTATGGACCCAACCCAGGTGAAGGCCGAGCCCGCCGACAGCAGGCCGACCGGCGCCACCGGACCGGGCGCCACCGGACCGGGCGCCACCGGACCGGGGCCACGCCCACGGGTGGGTGTGTGGCTGGTGGGAGCCCGCGGCTCTGTCGCGACAACCGTGGTCACCGGCGCGTCCGCGATGCGCGTTCGGCTCGTTCCGCCGGTCGGCATGGTCGGTGAGACGGCCGAGTTCGCCGGGGTCGGTCTGCCGAGCCTCGACGACCTCGTCTTCGGTGGCCACGACGTGGCGTCGACACCCCTGCCGAAGCGGGCCGCCGAGCTGGCCCAGGCCGGCGTCGTCCCGGCCCGTCTCGTCAGCCTCGTCGAGGACGAGCTGGCCGCCGCGGACACCGAGATACGCGACGGCGCCGGTGGGCCCCTGCGGGAGCACGAGGACCAGGCCACCGCGGCGCGGCGGCTGGCCGACGACATCAGCTCCTTCCGGGACCGTCACGAGCTGCGGCGGGTCGTCGTGGTCAACGTGTCGTCGACCGAGCCGCGGTTCGCCGCCGGCCCGGAACACCAGGACCCGGTGGCGCTTGGACGCGCGCTCCGCGGCGGCCGCGACGTACTTCCGCCGAGCTCCCTCTACGCGTACGCGGCGATCCAGGCCGGCTGCCCGTTCGTCGACTTCACGCCCTCCACCGGGATGCGGCTGCCGGCACTGGGCCTGCTGGCGCGGGAGCGGGCACTGCCGTACGCGGGCAGCGACGGCAAGACCGGGGAGACCCTCTTACGCAGCGCGCTGGCGCCGATGTTCACCGGACGGGCGTTGCGGGTCCTGGCCTGGTCAGGCACCAACCTGCTCGGTGGCGGCGACGGCGCGACTCTCGCCGATCCACTGGCCGCGGCGAGCAAGACCACCTCCAAGGGGCAGGGACTGCGGGGGATGCTCGGGCACCGCACCGACGGCGACACCCGCATCGACTACGTACCGGCGCTGGGCGACTGGAAGACAGCCTGGGACCACGTGCTGTTCGAGGGCTTCCTCGGTGTGCGGATGACGATGCAGGTCACCTGGCAGGGCTGCGACTCGGCGCTGGCCGCCCCGCTGGTGCTCGACCTCGCCCGGTTCGCCGCCCACGCGCACGAGGCCGGATGCAGCGGCCCGCTGGGCGCGCTGGGGTACTACTTCAAGGATCCGCTCGGGACGACGGAGTACCGGCTTCCCGAGCAGTACCGCATCCTGCGGGACTGGGCCTGCGCGCTGGGCGGACCGGCAGGGGCGGCCTGATGCCCGTCCCCACCGCCGCGGTCCTGGCCGAGCTGGTGCGTGCCCCGGCGGCGCTGACCGTGCCGGGCGACGTCCTCGTCGGCGCGGCGTGTCGGGCCGACGGGGCGTTCCGGGCCGACGGGGCGTTCCGGGTGGCCGGGGCGTTCCGGGTGGCCGGGGCGGGCGCACGGCCCGGCTGGCCGGCCCGGCCGGCGCGTACCGTCGGGCTCGCCGCCAGCTCGGTCTGCCTGTACTGGGCCGGGATGGCGCTCAACGACTATGCCGACCGGGAGCTGGACCGCGTCGAGCGGCCGGAGCGTCCCCTTCCCTCCGGCCGGGCGTCCGCGGGTTTCGCGCTGGGGCTCGCGACCGGTCTCACCGCCGCCGGGCTGGCCCTGGCCGGCGCCACCGGCGGACGGCCGGCGCTGCGGACCGCGCTGCCGCTCGCCGGGGTGGTGTGGGCCTACGACCTGGCGTTGAAGAACACTGCGGCCGGCCCGCCGGCGATGGCCGCGGCCCGCGGGCTCGACGTCCTGCTCGGCGCTACCGCCACCGTCCCCGTCGCGGCCGGCGGGGGTCCGATCCGGGCGGGAGCACGCGGCGCCCTGGCCGTCAGCGCCCACACGTTCGCCACGACGGTGCTCTCGCGCGGGGAGGTCACCGGGGCGAGACGTTCCGTGCCCGTGCTGGCGCTGGGCATCACCGGCGCCGTCACCGCCGTCCTCGTCGCCGCACCCGCCGCCCACCCCGGCCCCGCGGGTCCGGCCGGCTCCGCCGCACTCGCCGGCCTTCGTCGAGGCGAGCCGGGCCGCGAGCCGGGAGACCGTTCGGACGGGCTGGAGAGACTGGCGAGACTGGCGGGTCTGGCGTACGCCGCCGGCTACGCCGCGACCGTGGGAACGGCGCAGGTCAAGGCCGTCCGTGAACCCACCGCGGGGCGCATCCGCGGCGCGGTGGGCGGCGGAATCCTCGGCCTCATCCCCCTGCAGGCGGCACTGATCGCCCGGTCGGGCGCGCCCGTCGCCGCGGCGGCGGTGATGGCGTCCTACCCGCTGAGCCGGCTGCTGGCGCGGCGGGTGTCCCCCACATGAGCGCCCTGCGCTTCGGCTACGGCACCAACGGCTTCACCAACCACCGGCTCCAGGACGCACTCGCGATCATCGCGGACCTCGGCTATGACGGGGTCGCCCTCACCCTGGACCACGCGCACCTCGACCCGTTCGAACCCGGGCTGACCCGCCGGACAGCCACGGTCGCGGCCCGGCTCGCCGACCTCGGTCTCGCGGTGGTCGTCGAGACCGGTGCCCGCTACCTGCTCGACCCGCGGCGCAAACACGAGCCGACGCTGGTCGCGGAGATCGGCCGGGCCCGCCGGACCGAGTTCCTGTGTCTTGCCGTCGACGTCGCCGCCGACCTCGGGGCCGAGGCCGTGTCGTTCTGGAGCGGTGTGCGCCGGCCCGAGGTCGACCCCGGGGCGGCCTGGGAGCGGCTGGTGGCCGGCTGTTCCACCGTGACCGCCCACGCCGACCGGTGCGGCATGCCGCTCGGTTTCGAACCCGAGCCGGGGATGCTCGTCGAGGACGTGGCCGGTTTCGAGCGGCTCCGCGCCCAGCTGGGCGCGCCGCCGCTGTTCGGCCTGACGCTCGACATCGGGCACGTCCGGTGCCTCGAACCGGACCCGGTGCCCGACTGCGTCCACCGGGCCGGTCCCCACCTGCGCAATGTCCAGATCGACGACATGTGCCGGGGCGACCACACCCATCTCGAGTTCGGGGCCGGAGAGATCGATTTTCCGCCGGTACTGGCCGCGCTGGCACAGACCGGTTACCGGGGTCTCGTCGCCGTCGAGCTGCCACGGCACAGTCATGCCGCCCCCGACGTGGCCCGGCGGTCGATCGAGTTTCTGCGCGCCGCGGCGGTCCGGCGGCCGACGGTGGTCCCCACCGCCGGCCGCCGGACCGGCACCGCGGACGGGAGCTGGCCCGGCCAGCAGGAGGTGTGACTCCATGGAGATCGAACTCGACCAGCTCCACCCCGTTGACCAACCTGACGTTGGCCAACCCGACGGGCTGGACGATCTGTGTCGGGTCCTGGCGCCCCGGCTGGACCCCCATGCCACCCGGTGGCTGGCCGCCGCGACGGCGGCCGTCGCCGCTGATCCGGACACGCTGACCAGCCTGTTTCCCCAGGCCGGCCGTTGGTGCGGTCGTAAGCCGCTCACCCCCGGCCGCGCGGGGCAGCGGGGCGTGCCCGACACGCCCACGTCCGACACGCCCACGTCCGACACGCCTGTGCCCCGCACTGACCTGGACGGCTGGCAGGTCCAGGACGCCGCCCGCACCGTCCTGCTCGCGGCCCTGCCGACCGCGACCGAGCCGAGGGTCGCGGCGGTCACGCGGATCTACCAGCGCGGCGACGCGGCGGAGAAACGAGGCGTGCTGCGGGCGCTGCCGCTGCTGAACCTCGGGGACGCAGCCCTCGTGATCACCCGGGACGCGCTGCGCACGAACGACTCCCGGCTCGTCGCGGCGGCGCTCGGGCCCTACGCGGCCCGTCATCTCGACGACCAGGCATGGCGTCACGGCGTGCTCAAGTGCGTCTTCCTCGAGGTGGATCTGACCGTGGTGGCGGACCTCGAACGGCGGGCCGACGCCGAACTCGGCCGGATGCTCGGTGACCTCGCCGCCGAGCGCGCGGCCGCCGGCCGCCGGCTGCCCGCCGACGCACAGGTGCTGCTGGGCCGATTAGCCAACGCCCGTCCTCTCTGGTGACCAGGAGATCCGATGCGCATCTTCGACCCCCACATCCACATGACCTCCCGCACCACCGGTGACTACGAGCAGATGTACGCGGCCGGCGTGCGCGCCGTCGTCGAACCCGCCTTCTGGCTCGGCCAGCCGCGTACCAGCGTCGGGTCGTTCGTCGACTACTTCGACGCCCTGATCGGCTGGGAGCCGTTTCGCGCCGCCCAGTTCGGCATCCGCCACCACTGCGCGATCGCGCTCAACCCGAAGGAGGCCAACGACCCGCGCTGCGTGGAGGTGCTCGACGAGCTGCCGCGCTACCTGGTCAAGGACGGCGTGGTGGCGGTGGGCGAGGTCGGCTACGACTCCATGACGCCCGAGGAGGACGAGGCCTTCGCCCGCCAGCTCGAACTGGCCGTCGAGCACGACCTGCCGGTGCTGGTGCACACCCCGCACCGCGACAAGATCAGCGGAACCCGCCGTACCCTCGACGTGATCCGGGAGTCCGGCATCCCCCCGTACCGGGTGATCGTCGACCACCTCAACGAGGTGACCGTCGGGCTGGTCGCCGACTCCGGCTGCTGGATGGGGTTCTCCATCTACCCGGACACCAAGATGGACCCCGACCGGATGGTGGCGATCCTGCGGGAGTACGGCACCAGATCCGTGCTGGTCAACTCGGCCGCCGACTGGGGCCGCAGCGATCCGTTACGGACCCACCGGACCGGGCAGGCGATGCTCGCCGCCGGTTTCACCGACGACGACGTCGACACGGTGCTGTGGCGTAACCCGGTCGCCTTCTTCGCGCAGAGCGGGCGGCTGGACGTCGGCGACGACATCGGGGGCACCGGAGACGTCGGAGGCGTCGGAGGCGTCGGGGGCGTCGGGGGCGTCGTGCCGGTGGAGCCCACGGCGACCTTCGCGGGCAACTCGGTGCTGCGCGGCACCCGGCCGGAAAGCTGACCGGCGATGAGGCTGAGTCATGCGGACGGCACCACCGTCCACCTCGCCTACTGCACCAACGTGCACCCCGCGGAGGACGTCGACGGCGTGGTGGGGCAGCTGGCCCGCTTCGCCGAACCGGTGCGCCGCCGGCTCGGCGTCGACCTGCTCGGCGTGGGTCTCTGGCTCGCCCGCGACACCGCCGCCGGCCTCGCCCGGGACGGGGCTGCGCGCCGGCGGCTGCGCGCCGAGCTGCAGGCCCGGGGGCTGGAGGTCGTGACCGTCAACGCGTTCCCCTACCGGGGCTTCCACGCCCCGGTCGTCGGGCACGCCGTGTACGCACCGGACTGGACCGAGCGGTCCCGGCTCGACTACACCACCGACGTCGCCGAGGTGCTCGCCGACCTGCTGCCCGACGAGGCCCGGGGCAGTATCTCCACCCTGCCCCTGGGGTGGGGCTCCGGCTGGACGCCGGCCCGGGGCGACGCCGCCCGGCGGCACCTGGCCGAGCTGGCGGAGCACCTGGAACGGCTGGAGGCCACGACCGGCCGGGTGATCCGGGTGGGGCTGGAACCCGAACCGGGCTGCGTCGCGGAGACGATCAACGACGCGGTCGTGCACCTGGCCTCGGTGGACACCGACCGCATCGGGGTCTGCCTCGACATCTGCCACCTGGCCGTCGCGTTCGAGGACCCGGCGACGGCGCTGGCCCGGCTCGAGGCCGCCGGGCTGCCGATCGTCAAGGCGCAGGCGTCCTGCGCGCTGCACGTGGCCGACCCCGCGGATCCGGCCAGCCGGACCCGGTTGGAGCGGTTCGTCGAGCCGCGTTTCCTGCACCAGACCCGGGTCTCGCCCCCGGGCGGGGATGACGGTGGCGGTGGGGGTGGAGCGGGCGTCGCGGTCGGCGTCGACGATCTGGCCGAGGCGCTGCACGGCCCCCGGGCGCTGCGCACCGACGCACCCTGGCGGGTCCACTTCCACCTGCCGCTCCACGCCCGGCCGCCGGCGCCGCTCGCGAGCACCAGCCCGGTGCTGGTGGACACGCTGACCCGGCTGTTCGGCGACAGCTCGGCCCGGACCGATCACCTCGAGGTGGAGACCTACACCTGGGACGTGCTCCCCGCCGGGCAGCGTCCCACCGACGACGCGGGTCTGGTCGCCGGGATCGCCGCCGAACTCGACTGGGCCCGGCGCCACCTGACCGCCGTCGGCCTGAGCGCGGTCGCTCCGGGCAGCGTCGCTCCGGGCAGTGCCGCTCCGGGTGGCGCCGGTCAGGCCGGCCTCGGTCAGGCCGGCCTCGCCGCCCCCGCGACGTCGGTGAGGAGCTGACCGATGAGTGCGACACCTGTGGTCGTTCTGGACGTCGTGGGCCTGACCCCCCGACTGCTGCGGCACATGCCGAACCTCTCCCGGCTGGCCGGCAGCGGGTTCCGGGCCCGGCTGGATCCGGTGCTGCCCGCGGTCACCTGCTCGGTCCAGGCGACCCTGCTCACCGGTGCGCTTCCCCGTGAGCACGGCATCGTCGGCAACGGCTGGTACTTCCGCGGCCTGGGCGAGCCCATGCTGTGGCGTCAGCACAACGCGCTGGTCGGCGGCGAGAAGCTCTGGGACGCCGCCCGGACCCGCGCCCCCGGGTGGCGGGTGGCGAACGTGTGCTGGTGGTACGCGATGGGAGCGGCCACCGACATCGTCGTCACCCCCCGGCCGGTCTACCACGCGGACGGCCGCAAGTCGCCGGACTGCTACGTCCGTCCGGCCGACCTGCACGACGAGCTCACCGGTGAGCTGGGGCCGTTTCCGCTGTTCCAGTACTGGGGGCCGACCGCGGGGATCGCCTCGTCACGGTGGATCACCGCCGCGGCGCGAGCGATCCTGGACCGGCATCGACCCGACTGCCTGCTCGTCTACGTGCCCCACCTGGACTACGACCTGCAGCGGTACGGCCCGGACGACCCGCGGGCCGCGGTCGCCGCGCGCGAGGTCGACGAGGTGCTGGGGCCGCTGCTCGACGACATCCGCGCGCGGGGGGCCACGGCGGTGGTGCTGAGCGAGTACGGGATCACGGCCGTGCGCCGTCCCGTCGACATCAACCGGGCGCTGCGCCGGGCGGGGCTGCTGGAGGTGTACGTCCAGGACGGGTGGGAGCTGCTCGACCCGTGGGCGTCGCGGGCGTTCGCCGTCGCCGACCATCAGATCGCGCACGTCTACGTCCGTCATCCCGACGAGCTGGCCCGGGTCCGGGACCTGTGCGCCCGGCTGCCGGGGGTGGACGAGGTCCTCGACGACGCCGGTGGAGGCAAGGCCCGGTACGGGCTGGACCATCCGCGCTCCGGTGAACTCGTCCTGGTGGCCGAACCGGATGCCTGGTTCACCTACTACTACTGGCTGGACGACACCCGGGCGCCGGACTTCGCGCGCACGGTCGAGATCCACCGCAAGCCCGGCTACGACCCGGCCGAGCTGTTCTTCGACCCCGCGGATCCGTGGGCGAAGGTGCGCGCCGGCGCCGCGCTGGCCCGCAGAAAGCTCGGCCTGCGTTACAGCATGCAGGTCGTTCCGCTTGATCCGTCCTGCGTGCGGGGCAGCCACGGCCGGTTGCCCACCTCGGCGGACGACGCTCCGGTACTGATCTGCTCCGACCCGGAGGCCGGCACTGAGTCGATCCGCGCCACCGAGGTGAAGGACCTGCTGCTCCGGCTCGCCGGGCTCGCCGCACCGCTCCCCGCGGCGCGGACGGCGGCCCCACCCGGCCCGTCCGGCCCCCGCTGACCCCGCCGGCCTCGCTGACCTCGCCGGCCTCGCTGGCCTCGCTGACCTCGCCGACCCCGCCGGCCTCGCCCCGGCAGCCGACTTCCGCAGGAGGAGCCCGCCATGCCCCGTCCGATCACCCTGTTCACCGGCCAGTGGGCCGACCTGCCGTTCGTCGAGGTGTGCCGGCTGGCCTCGCAGTGGGGCTACGACGGGCTGGAGATCGCCTGCTGGGGCGACCATCTGGAGATCGACCGCGCCCTCACCGAGGACGACTACCTGCCCGGCAGGTTAGAGATCCTGAACAAGTACAACCTGCGGGTCTGGGCCATCTCGAACCATCTCGTCGGCCAAGCCGTCTGCGACCACCCGATCGACGACCGTCACCAGGCCATCCTGCCGGCCCGGATCTGGGGGGACGGGGAGCCCGAAGGCGTCCGGCAGCGGGCGGCCGCGGAGATGGCGGACACGGCCCGGGTCGCCGCGAAGCTCGGGGTGCGCACCGTCGTCGGGTTCACCGGCTCGTCGATCTGGCACACCGTGGCGATGTTCCCGCCGGTGCCCGCCGAGACGGTGGCAGCGGGCTACCGGGACTTCGCCGACCGCTGGCGCCCCATCCTCGACGTCTTCACCGAGGTCGGGGTCCGCTTCGCCTTCGAGACCCACCCGAGTGAGATCGCGTACGACTACTGGACGGTGCTGCACGCCCTCGACGCCGTCGACCGCCATCCCGCGTTCGGGCTGAACTGGGACCCGAGCCACTTCGTGTGGCAGGACCTCGACCCGGTGGCGTTCATCCTGGACTTCGCCGACCGGATCTGCCACGTCGACTGCAAGGACACCCGGCGGCGGGTCGGCAACGGCCGCAACGGGCGGCTCGGCTCGCACCTGCCCTGGGGGGATCCGCGCCGGGGCTGGGACTTCGTCTCGGCCGGGCGCGGTGACGTGCCCTGGGAGGACAGTTTCCGCGCGCTGAACGCCATCGGCTACGACGGGCCGATCTCGATCGAGTGGGAGGACGCCGGGATGGACCGGCTCGTCGGTGCCCCCGAGGCGCTGGCGTACATCCGGGGCCTCAACGCGATCCAGCCGTCCGCCGCGTCGTTCGACGCCGCGTTCTCCACCCGGCGCTGACGGCTCAGGCCAGCCGACGGCTCAGGCCAGCTGACGGCTCAGGCCAGCTGACGGCTCAGGCCAGCAGGGCCTCCACGGCCGTCGGGGACAGTACGTGGTCGGTGACCATGATGGACGCGCCCACGATGCCGGCGCGTCCCTTCGCCTGGGAGGAGACGATCCGCAGATGCTGGGTGGCCAGCGGCAGTGAACGCCGGTAGACGACCTCCCGGATACCCGCCAGCAGATACTCCCCGGCTTCGGCCACGACGCCACCCAGCACGATCACGGCCGGATTCAGCAGGCTCACGCACGTGGCCAGGACGCCGCCGATGTCCCGCCCGGCCTGGCGCACGGTCTGGCCGGCGAGGAGGCTTCCGGCCCGTACGGCCGCCACGACCTCGTCGCTGCCGGGCACGTCGAGGCCCTGCTCGCGCAGCGACTGCGCGATGGCCTGGCCGCTGGCCACGGCCTCCAGACAGCCGGCGTTGCCGCACCGGCAGGGCACGTCCTCCCGGCCCGCCACCGCCACGTGGCCGAGGTCGCCGGCCGCGCCCTGGGCGCCGCGACTCAGCCGTCCGTCGTTGATGATGCCCGCGCCGATACCAGTGGCGATCTTGACGAAGAGGAGGTGGTCGACGTTGCGCCAGGCCATGTGGTACTCGCCCAGCGCCATGATGTTCACGTCGTTGTCGACCAGCACGGAGGTCCGGAAGACCGCACTCAGCCGAACCGGGACGTCGTAGTCGTCCCACCCCGGCATGATCGGCGGGTTGGTCAGCCGGCCCGTCTCGTGGTTCACCGGTCCGGGCAGGCCGACGCCGACCCCCACGACCTCGGTCAGCGAACGTCCGCTCTGCGCCAGCAGGTCCAGCCCCGTCCGCGCCACCCAGCCGAGGACGTCGTCCGGCCCGTTGTTGATCGGAAGTGGCTCGCTGCGCTCGGCCAGGACGTTCGCGGCGAGATCCGTGATCGCGACGTGCCCGTGCAGGGCTCCGAGGTCGACGGCCACCACCAGGCGCGCGGCCGGGTTGAAGACGAAGGTGGTGGGTGGCCGCCCTCCGGTGGAGGCGGACTCTCCCGTCGGGGTGACGAGACCCGAGGCCAGCAGCTGTTCGACACGTGCGGCGATCGTGGAACGGGCCTGACCTGTGCGGGCAGCGAGGTCCGCCCGGGTCTGCGGCCGGCCGTCTCGCAGCAGCTGGAAGAGCTCGCCCGCCCCTCCCGACCGTTGGGTCGGAGAACGTACGACCTTGGATGTAGGCGCCATGACCCTAGTCTTTCCACCTGACTCTCTGCTATCGACGCCCGCTTTTGTCTGGTTGTCGACATAAGTACGCCGAAGGGTCACTCCTGGTGAGCGGTATCGGTGGATCCCGTAGCCGAGCCCTCCCTTCTGGGGCGCTCTGTGCGGTCGACCGGCCTGCCGGGCGGCCCGGAGTGCCGAGTGGGTACTGGTCTCAACGATCACGACGCCGACTTTGTTCTTTGCGAAACGAAAGTCGAACGAGATCCAGTAAAACATGTTCCTTGTTGCGCCAAAACGGCGTACGCTTGCGTCCGAATCGTTGCCCCATGGGGGGAGGGTGGAGTTGAGGTTGATGCCTGTCAGGCCGGAGAACGCTTACCAGGCGCGCCTGCTCCGACTACTGCGGGATGAGGGGCCTCGTTCCCGCGCCGAGCTCGGCGAGGCGGTGGGACTGTCGAGATCCAAGGTGGCCGGCGAGCTCGACCGGCTCGTGGAGCTCCGACTGGTCGAGAGCGCTGGGCTGGCCGCATCCCGGGGCGGCCGTCGGTCATCGATCGTCCAGTTGTCCTCCGACATCCGCTTCGTCGCCGTCGACATCGGAGCGACCTCGATCGACGTCGCGATCACCACGGGTCGGCTGGAGATCGTCCGGCGCGCGTCCCAGCCACTCGACGTCAGCCAGGGACCCAAGGCCGTGCTCTCGGAGGTCCTGCGGATCGCCGAGAAGCTCCGGGCCGAGGAGACCGTCTATGACCTGCACGGCGCGGGAGTGGGTGTCCCCGGCCCGGTGAGCTTCCGCGACGGAGTCCCGGTGAGCCCGCCGATCATGCCCGGATGGCACAAGTTCCCGGTCCGGGACGTGGTGACCCAGGCGCTGGGATGTCCCGTCCTCGTGGACAACGACGTGAACGTCATGGGGCTCGGCGAGCGGCATGCCGGCCTCGCCCGGTCCGTGGACGACTTCCTCTTCCTGAAGATCGGTACCGGTATCGGCGCGGCGCTGTTCGTCGACGGCCGTTGCTACCGGGGAGTCGACGGCAGCGCCGGAGACATCGGGCATATCAGCGTCGACGCCTCCGGCCCGCCGTGCGCCTGCGGCAACACCGGTTGCCTGGAGGCGTACTTCGGCGGGGCCGCCCTCGCCCGGGACGCCACCTCGGCGGCGCGGACAGGGAACTCGCCTTTCCTCGCCGAACGGCTCGCGAACGCCGGGCAGCTGACCGCCGCGGATGTGGCCCACGCGGTGGCCATCGGAGACCCCGCCGCCATGGAGCTGATCCGCAACGGCGGTCGCCGGGTGGGCCAGGTCCTCGCCGGTCTGGTCAGTTTCTTCAATCCCGGCCTCATCGTGATAGGCGGTGGCGTCGCCGGTCTCGGGCACGGGCTTCTGGCCGAGATCCGGTCCGTGGTCTACCGCCGCTCCCTGCCTTTGGCGACGAGCAATCTGCCGATCGTGCTCTCCGAACTCGGCGAGGACGCGGGCGTCGTTGGCGCGGCTCGCCTGATCAGCGACCAGGTCTTCTCGGCCGACCCCTCGTCCCGGCCGTATCCGGAGGACCGGGCATGAATCCTCCACTGCTCGCGATGTCCGACATCGTCAAGATCTTCCCCGGCGTGCGGGCGCTGGGCGGCGTCGACCTGGAGGTACGGGCCGGCGAGGTCCACTGCCTGCTGGGGCAGAACGGTGCCGGCAAGTCCACGTTGATCAAAATTCTGGCCGGGGCGCAGCAGCCGGACGAGGGCACCATCCGCTGGCAGGGCGCCGAGGTCCGTCTCGCGACGCCGGTCGCGGCGATACGGCTCGGAGTGGCCACGATCTACCAGGAGCTCGACCTGGTGGACGGGCTCTCCGTGGCCGAGAACATCTTCCTGGGGCACGAACGGTCCAGCCTCGGCTTCGTCCGCCGCGGCGACACCTATGCCGCGGCGGCCGGCCTGCTGGAACGACTGGGGCACAGCGAGATCCCGGCCCGGCGTGAGGTCGGTCGATTATCGGCGGCCGCGAAGCAGATCGTGAGCATGGCTCGAGCGCTTTCTCGCGACGCACGGATGATAGTGATGGACGAACCGTCCGCCGTTCTGGCCGCCGACGAGGTCGACAATCTCTTCCGGGTGATCCGGGAACTCGCCGCCAGAGATGTGGCCATCCTCTACATTTCGCACCGGTTGGCGGAGATCCGGGAGATCGGTGATCGGGTGACGGTGCTCCGGGAGGGGCACACCGCAGCCTCCGGAATCGACGCCAAGAACACGCCCACCTCGCAGATCGTCTCCCTGATGACCGGCCGGTCGATCGAGAACGCCTTTCCGCCGCGCCGCTCCCGCACGGCCACGGAGAAGACATCGGACCCGGGGGACCTGCTGGGCCCGGCAGACCCCTTGAACCCCTTGAACCCGTTGAACCCGTTGGATCCGGCGGACCGGAGCGAGCCGGAGCCGGAGCGGAACGAGGTACTGAGGGTGGAGGGCCTCACCCGGCACGGCGAGTTCACCGACATCTCGTTCACCCTGCGCGGCGGGGAGGTCCTCGGGCTCGCCGGTCTGGTCGGCTCCGGACGGTCGGAGATCCTGGAGACCATCTACGGAGCACGTCGAGCCGACAGCGGCCGTGTGTTGTTCGAGGGCAGGGTGCTGCGCCCGGGCACTGTCTCCGCCGCGGTCTCCCGCGGCATGGGGCTCGCCCCCGAGGAACGCAAGAGCCAGGCGCTGTTTCTCGACCATTCGATCACACAGAACGTCAGTGTGGCCTCGCTGTCGCGCTACTCCAGACTGGGTTGGCTGGACCGGCGTCGGGAAAGGGATGACGCCACCCGCCTGATCCGGACACTCGACCTTCGCCCCGCGGCCCCGCAGCGCCTCGCCCGACTGCTGTCCGGCGGCAACCAGCAGAAGGCCGTGCTCGCGCGGTGGCTGTTGCGGGAATGTCGCCTGCTGCTGCTGGACGAACCCACCCGAGGTGTCGACATCGGGGCACGGGCGGAGTTGTACGCGCTGATCCGCCAGCTTGCCGACGCCGGACTGGGCGTCCTGCTGGTGTCCAGCGAGATCCCCGAGGTGCTTGGTCTGGCCGACCGGGTGCTCGTGCTGCGAGAGGGCCGGGTGGTGCGGGAGGCGGACGCGGAGGCCCTCGACGAGCGCTCCGTTCTCGATCTTGTCATGGAAGGCGGTGCCGTCGTATGAACGGGCAGATCTCCGTCCCGGCGAAGGAGGAGACCCCGGTCGGGACGCCCACGGCACCGGCCCGGGTTCCGCGGGCTCCGGGGAAGCTGCTGGCGCTGGCTGGTGAGTCCCGGATCCTCAGCCTGGTCGGGGTCCTGGCGGTGCTCGCAGTCATCGGCGCGGTGACCGAGGCCGACACCTTCCTCACGAGATCCAACGTCATCAACATCCTCACCACGGCTTCGGTCATCGGCATCGTCACGGTCGGGATGACCTTCGTCATCATCGGGGGAGGCATCGATCTGTCCGTCGGCGCGATCATCGCGCTGGCCTCGGTCTGGTCGACCACCGTCGCCACCCAGGATCTGGGCCTGGCCGCCATGGTGTTCACCGCGCTGGTGGTCGGCGCGGGCGCCGGCCTGATCAACGGGGCACTGATCGCCTACGGCCGCCTGGTTCCGTTCATCGTCACCCTCGCGATGCTCGCCTCCGCCCGCGGCCTCGCCGAACAGATGTCGAACCGCCGCTCCCAGGTCGTGGAGGTGAACACCTTCGCCGACATCGCCCTGGCGAAATGGCTCGGCATCCCCATGCTGGTCTACATTCTCGCCGTCGTCTGCGTACTCGGCTGGATACTGCTGAACCGCACCACGTTCGGTCGCCGTACCTATGCCGTCGGCGGGAACCCGGAGGCGGCCCGGCTCGCCGGAATCAACGTGCGGCGGCACACCGCGCTGCTCTATCTGCTGTCGGGGCTGTGCTGCGGCATTGCCGCAGTCATGCTGACGGCGCAGACGAACACGGGGGCCAGCACCCACGGCACCCTTTACGAGCTGGACGCCATCGCGGCCGTCATCATCGGCGGGACGCTGCTGAGCGGGGGACGCGGCTCCCTGATCGGCTCCATTCTCGGTGTTCTCATCTTCACCACCATCACCAACCTGTTCATCCTCAACAATCTGTCGACGCCCATCCAGAACATCGCCAAAGGTGCCATCATCGTGGCGGCCGTGCTGCTGCAACGGCGCGGAAGAGCGCGATCCTCCTAGCCGGCCGATCTGCGCTGCCCTGCCCTGCCCTCCCCGCGCAAAAAACGGAAACCATCTCATCCAGGCTGTCGCCGGGACCTCGACACCTAAGGAAGTAAAAAAATGACCCAGTTATCCCCCAGATTACTGAACCGTCGCTTTTTCCTGGGGAGTGCGGCCGCGGGTGCCACCGCAGCACTTGCCGCGTGCACGAGCAACGACTCGGACTCGTCCGGCACGACGACCACGGCCACCAACGCCTCCGCAGCGCCCGGGCGACCCGTCACGATCGGGTTCTCGGCGCCTGCGGCGGACCACGGCTGGATGGGCGCGATCAGCCTGAACGCCACGGCCCAGGCGGACCAGTTCTCCGACGTCACACTGCAGGCCACCGAGGGAACCAACGACGTCCAGCAGCAGATCTCCGCGGTCAGGACCCTGATCGACCGGGAGGTCGACGCGCTGGTCATCCTGCCCTTCGACGGCAACGCCCTCACCGAGATCGCGACAGAGGCGATGTCGGCGGGCATCCCGGTGGTCAACCTCGACCGCGTCTTCGCCTCGCCGCTGGCCTATCGGACCTGGATCGGCGGCGACAACTACGGCATGGGCGCCAACGCCGGCCGCTACATCGCCGACACTCTGCGCAGCCGCAACGTCAACAACCCCGTGATCGTCGAGATCGCCGGCATCGACAGCCTCGAGCTGACCCAGGAGCGCAGCCGGGGCTTCCGCGAGGCGCTGGAGGCGCGGGGCCTGTCGGTCGCCGCGCGGCAGGCGGCCGATTTCACGGCCGCGACCGGTCAGGAGGTCACCGCCCAGATCCTGCAGGCCGAGGGCCAGATCGACGCGTTGTGGAACCACGACGACGACCAGGGAATCGGGGTGGAGGCCGCGATCCGGCAGGCCGGCCGCGAGGACGAGTTCTTCATGGTCGGAGGCGCCGGATCCCGCAGGGTGATGGACCAGATCAAAAGCGACAACGCCGTGATCAAGGCCACGGTGCTCTACAGCCCGAGCATGTCCTCCTCGGCGATCTCGCTGGCCCGCCTGCTTGCTCAGGGATCAGGGCTGAGCGGTATGGCCGAGCATGAGGTCCCGGCGTCGATCACGACCTATTCGGCGGTCGTGACCAGGGACAACGTCGACGACTATCTGGCCGTCGGTTTCG
The DNA here is from genome assembly GCF_000374165.1 of Parafrankia elaeagni. Taxonomy (GTDB): domain Bacteria; phylum Actinomycetota; class Actinomycetes; order Frankiales; family Frankiaceae; genus Parafrankia; species Parafrankia elaeagni. The sequence goes on along the minus strand of NZ_KB893736.1, from coordinate 37,278 downwards.
AGTAGTTCCTCGCCGCGAGGTAGAAGGCGAGGACCGGGCGGAGGTTTCTTTTGTCTCAGGACGACAAGCTGACGCTGGGCGTCGGCATGGTGGGCTACACGTTCATGGGCGCTACGCATTCGCATGCCTGGCGCAATGTCAGCCACGTCTTCGATCTGCCCGTCACCCCGGAGATGACGGTCGTCTGCGGCCGCGACGCCGAGAAGGTGAACGCGGCGGCAGGACGCCTCGGATGGTTGTCTGCGGAGACCGACTGGCGTCGGCTGGTGGAGCGCGACGATGTTGCGCTCGTGGACGTGTGCACACCGGGCGACAACCACGCCGAGATCGCCATCGCGGCGCTTGAGGCCGGCAAGCACGTCCTGTGCGAGAAGCCCCTGGCCAACACGGTCGAGGAGGCTGTGGCCATGACGAGGGCCGCCGAGCGCGCGGCCCGCCACGGGGTGCGTTCGATGGTGGGGTTCAACTACCGCCGGGTACCTGCCATCGCGCTCGCCCGCGAGATCGTCACGGCGGGCCGGCTCGGAACGATCCGACACGTTCGGGCCCAGTACCTCCAGGACTGGATCGTCGACCCCGAGTACCCGCTGGTGTGGAGGCTGCGCCGTGACCGGGCCGGCTCGGGCGCACTCGGTGACATCGGTGCGCACATCATCGACCTGGCCCAGTTCGTCACCGGGGAGCTGCTCACCGGCGTCTCGGCCCTGACCGAGACCTTCGTCAGGGAACGCCCGCTGCCGCCGGCAGCGGTGGGCGACGCGGTGGCCCCGCCCGGGGAACAGCTGGGAACGGTGACGGTCGACGACTGCGCGCTGTTCAACAGCCGGCTTTCGGGCGGCGGCGTCGCCTCCTTCGAAGCCACCAGATTCGCGTCCGGCCGCAAGAACGCCATCCGTCTCGAAATCAACGGATCCGCCGGCAGCCTTGCCTTTGATTTCGAGGCGATGAACGAACTGTCGTTCCATGATCACACCGGGGATCCGGCCACCGCCGGATTCCGTCGCATCCTGGTGACGGAGCCGACCCATCCCTATCTGGACGGCTGGTGGCCGCCCGGGCACGGCCTCGGCTACGACCACACCTTCATCCACGAGATCCGGGATTTTCTGGTGGCCCTCGGTCGAGGCGACAATCCGGTGCCCTCCTTCGCCGAGGGCCTGCGGGTCCAGCAGGTCCTCGCCGCGGTGGAGCGCAGTGCCGCGCGCAACGGCTGCTGGGAGGAGATCGACACCGTTGTCTCGGCATCGGTCGACGGCGGCACCGCCTCCCTTCTCACCTGAACCCCGACGGGCGGGCCGGTACTCGGTCGGGCCGTCCGCGGAAGGAACCGACACCGGAAGGGAGATACCCGAGTCCCCGATGCATCGAAACCAGACTTCCCACTTCTTGGGCGAGGAGAAAGCATGACAAGGGAAAAAATCGATCGTCGGCGCCTGCTGCAGGCTGCGATCGGCGGTACGGTCGCCGTCAGCGCGGCCACTCTGGCCGGCCCGACATCCGCATTAGCCGGTTCCCCGGGACACGGCGCGGCACATGGCGTGTCACACGGTGCGCCGAAGGGGCGGCTGCTCCCGAGGAACAAGCTCGGAATCCAGCTGTTCAGCATTCGTGACAAGGTCAGCCAGCTGGGCTTCCGGGCCGTCTTCGAAGAGCTCTCGCGGATCGGTTTCCGGGAGGTGGAGTTCGCCGGCTACACCCAGAACACCGCGATCCTGGGACGACAGATCACGGTCCCCGAGATCCGCCAGCTGTTGGATGACAACGGCCTCGTCGGCGCGGGCAGCCATGTGGGCCTGGGCAACTTCACCAACCCCACCCAGCGGGAGATCGAGTTCGAGAACGCCCAGATCCTGGGCCTGAGCTACGTGGGTACGGCCAACGCGCCGACCGGTGACAACACCGTGGCCGGCTACCGGGCGGCCGCCGACGTGTTCAACCAGATCGGGGCCGCGGCGGCCAGGCGGCGCCTCAAGTTCTACCAGCACAACCACGCCGGCGAGTTCGCGTTCGCCACGGACCAGCCACAGGTGCGGCTCTACGACGTCTTCCTGAGGCACACCGACCCCAGGCTGGTGTACCTCGAGATGGACATCTACTGGGCCTACGTGGGTGCATACCGTTTCCCGGGGTTCGACCCCGCCAACTACGTCCTGGCGAACAAGAGCAGGTACCCGCTCTTCCACATCAAGGACGGCGACACCAACCCGGACAACCCGAACGGCTTCGACATCGTCGAGTTCGGAGCCGGCGACCTTCCCTTCGCGGACTTCCTGCGCAAGGTGAACAGGACCGGAAAGCCGTACAAGCCGATCTGGGAGCAGGACACCGCCCCGAACACGCTGCCCAACCCGCCCGGTTCGTTCGGGGCGGCCGAACGCAGCTTCCAGGCCATGGCCAACCTGCGCGGCTGAGATCCCGCCCAGCCTTCGGGTGAATCCCCGAGATGCACCGTCTTCCGACGATGAACCGCCGCCTGCCGTGAAAACGGCAAGCGGCCGGGCCGCCTTCAGTTGTCCCACCGTAGCCCCGGTGTGACGGGCGGTCCGGCCACCCTCCTGCTGACACCTCCTGCCGAGGAAGCGTCTGATGCATTCTAACCTGCGACGATTAGTCGCGCCCGCGGTGGTCGCCGCATTACTCGCAGTCAGTCTGGTCGCCATGGTTCGCCCGGCGCAGGCACACCCGGACGACCCGCACCCGGAAGACCCCGCCGCCACGGAAACGGCGAGCTACGAACGAATCCTGCTGACCCGCAATGTCGGCGAGCCGATCGACCTCGCCGTCCTGCCGGACCGACGGATCCTGCACACCGCACGGAACGGCGACATTCGCCTCACCGATCCGTCGACGGGCGTCACGAGGATCGTCAACACAATTCCGGTGTACGCGAACTCCGAGGACGGCCTGCAGACCGTCTCGATCGACCCGGACTTCGAAAACAACCACTGGGTCTACCTGTACTACGCCCCGCCGCTGAACACTCCGGCCGGTGCCGCGCCGAACTCCCTGCCCGCCGGCGCGGACGAGTCGTACTGGGACCAGTGGCGCGGCCACAACCAGCTCTCCCGCTTCCAGTGGACCGGCGACGGTCTCGACCTGTCCACAGAACAGGTCATCATCCAGGTCGAGACCCAGCGTGGCCAGTGCTGCCACGTCGGCGGTGACGTCGGCTGGGACGCCGACGGAAACCTGTACCTGGCGACGGGCGACAACACCCCCGCCTCGACCCCGGGCGCGAACGGGTACGCCCCCAACAACGACGCACCCGGCATGAACCCCGGCTTCGACTCCCGCCGCGGCGCCGGCAACACCAACGACCTGCGCGGCAAGATCCTGCGGATCCACGTCGAGGAGGACGGCACCTACACGGTTCCCGCCGGGAACCTGTTCGCGCCGGGAACCACCGAGACCCGCCCGGAGATCTTCGTGATGGGCGTGCGCAACCCGTTCCGGATGGATGTCGACGCCGAGACCGGGTCGGTCATGTGGGGTGACTACGGTCCGGACGCCGGTACACCCTCCGCGGAACGCGGGCCGATGGGTCTCGTGGAGTGGAACCAGACACCGATCACCACGCCGGTGAACAGTGGCTGGCCCTACTGCGTCGCGGACAGCCGGCCCTACAACGAGTGGAACTTCGAGACCGCGACTCCCGGCGAAATGTTCGACTGCAACGCTCTGGTCAACAACTCGCGGTGGAACACCGGCCTCGCCGAGATAGGCGCCTCGGAGGGCGCCGACCTGTACTACGGGGACAACGACACCGACCAGCCCTGGCCGGAACTGACCGCCTTCGGCGCCTCGGGGGGCCAGGGGCCGATGGGTGGCCCGATCTACCACTTCGACGAGGCCAACCCCCTGACGTCGAAGCTGCCGGAGCACTGGGACGGCAAGGCGTTCTTCGGTGAGTTCTCCCAGGACTACATCGCCGCCTTCACCCTCGGTGACAACAACGGCAGCGTCACCGCGATCGAGAACTTCCTGCCGAACGCGGAGCTCACCGCCGCGGCGCAGCCCCTCTGGGACAACCCGATGGACCTCGAGTTCGGCCCGGACGGCTCGCTCTACGTGCTGGAGTACGGCGACGGTTTCTTCCGCCAGAACCCGGACGCGGGGCTCTACCGCATCGACTACGCGCCGGGAAACCTCTCGCCGCAGGCCCGCATCGCCGCCTCCGTGACCTCGGGGCAGGCACCGCTCGCGGTGGAGTTCGACGCCGCCGCCTCGTTCGACCCCGAAGAAGGGGCACTGACGTACGAGTGGGACTTCGACGGTGACGGCACCTATGACGCCACCGGGGTCTCGGCGTCGTACAACTATCCGGCGAACGGCCAGTTCTTCGCCGGCCTGCGCGTGACCGATCCGGAAGGGAGAATCGGTCTCGCCTCCGAGGAGATCACCGTGGGCAACACGGCCCCCACGGTTGCCCTGACCACCCCGGTCAACGGACTGTTCTTCTCCTGGGGGGAAGGGATTCCCTTCCAGGTACAGATCACCGACCCCGAGGACGGGACCGCGGTGACCTGTAGCCGGGTTTCCTGGACCTTCGGCCTGGGACACAACCAGCACGCCCACCCGATCAACAGCGGAACGGGCTGCCAGGGCACCGTCCCGACACCCGCGGACGCCGGGCACGGCGAGACCGAGAACGTCTTCGGAGTGCTGGGCGTGACCTACCGGGACAACGGGGCGAACGGCATCCCGGGCGCCACCGGTGAGGCCCAGGTCATTCTCAACCCGCGGCTCATGGAGGCCGAGCACGCCGACAGCAGCAGCGGTGTGACGGTCACCGACGATGAGACCGCGTCCGGCCTGCGGGCCCTCACGTCCTTGGACTCCGAGGACTGGATCGCCTACGACCCGGTGAACTTCACCGGTGTCACCCAGCTGCAGACCAGGGCCAGCGGCAGCGGCACCCTGTCGCTGCGCTGGAACGCGGCGGACGCCGAGCCGTTCGCCACGGTACCGGTCTCCGCCGGTGCGGAATGGGCGACGGTCGCCACCGCGCTGCCCACTCCGCCCACGGAAACCGGGCAGCTGTTCGTGACCTCCTCGGGAGGCGTCGAAGTCGACTCGTTCACCTTCTCCGACGAGGCCATTCCGGAGCCGTCGCTGAACGTGCAGGTGGCAGCGGAAACGCGCTGCATCGCGGGGCGGGTGCTTCCCGCGGTGACCGTGACGAACACGGACGAGGTCCCGGTGGACGTCTCGATCCAGACGACGTACGGAACGCGTGACTTCACCGGGGTGGCGCCCGGAACGAACGCCTTCCACGCCTTCACGACCCGACTCGCCAGCATTCCCGCCGGCTCGGTGACCGTCGTGGCCTCGGCCACGGTCGACGCAACCCCGGTGTCGGTGACCACCGAAGCCGCCTACGAGGCCCGCTCCTGCGGGTGAGAAAGGGGTGGGGCCCGCCGGCAGCGGCGGGCCCCCACCGCCCCCGACAACTCATCATCAGCCGCCTGACCGGCCCACGGCCGGATCGGATCGCGGATACGGCCGTAGGGACGGAGAGAGAACAATGACAAGAATCGACGGACGCCTCCTGCGCGTCTCGGCGGTGACCGCCGGGGTGTTCATGCTCACGAGCGTCGCAGGGGTGGCCATCGCGCAGGTGAGCCACGGCGAGAGCGGCGTCTCGGTCAACGTGGAGATCCCCGAGATCGAGGAGCCCGGGGTGCTCGCGCTGAGCGTCGCCGGCACCACCAGCGCCCTCACCGAGAACGGATCGGACGCGCTGGTCCGGCAGTTCACCGGGACGCTGCCGTCCGTCACCGTCACCGACACCCGCTCGGCGGACGACATTCCCGACGGCGCCTTCTGGTACGTCCTCGGGACGTCCACCGACTTCACGGGTGACGACGGGCAGGAGGCGATCTCCGCCGGGCACCTGGGCTGGGCGCCGCGGCTGATCGACGGCGGCGAGTCCGGGCTCGTGGCGGAAGGCGACGAGGTCGGGACCGTCCTCGACGCGGAGGCGGGGCCGGGCCTGGTGGACCAGGAACTGCTCGCGCTCGCCGCGGACTCCGCCGCCGTCGCGGAGGAGGGGCAGTGGACCGCCAACGCGGATCTGTTCCTGCGCACCCCCACCACCGTCGCCGCCGGTAACTACGCGGCGACGCTGACGCTCTCCCTGTTCGAATAGCCGCGAGAGTCATCGCGCGGGCGTGGCCGTGGACGCCAGGAGCGGCCCGCGGCCACGCCCGCCGAGGAACGGACCCACGAGCATGCACCCACACACCGGCCGCCGGCGGACCGCGTGCCTCCGCGCGCTGATCGCCCTGGCCGTGCCTCTCCTCGTCGTCGCCGGCTCCGTGCCGCCGGCGGGTGCCGCCCCGGCGGGTGCGGCCCGGGAAGGTGCGGCCCGGGAAGGTGCGGCTCTGCCAGGCAGCGCGCCGAGCGCCGTCCCGGAAGGAGAGCGCGCTGCGACCGTCACCTGGACGGTCAGGCCTGCCGACGAGCAGGGCCCGGATGGACGCTCCTGGGTCGAGCTCACCCTTGACCCCGGCGAGTCGGCGACGGAACACGTCGCTGTGCGCAACCTCGGCCGTACGCCCGCGACGTTCTCGATCACGGCGGCGGACGGCTACTTCACCGACACAGGCCGGTTCAACATGCTTCCCTCCGCCAGGCCCTCCCGGGAGGCGGGGACCTGGGTGGAGGTACCGGACACGGTCACCGTCGAAGCCGGCGGGAGCGCCGTTCTCCCGTTCACCGTCACTGTTCCCCGTAACGCCACCCCCGGAGATCATCCGGCCGGGATCGCGGCCTCGCTGATGTCGGTCAGCCAGGCGCCCGGCGGCGCGAACATCGGTATCGAGAGCAGGGTCGGATTCAGGGTGATGACCCGGGTGACCGGAGAGCTGAGCCCGTCCGTGGCCATCGACGACATCTCCACGTCGTACGCGCTGAGCTGGAACCCCTTCGAGCCCGGCGACCTCGACGTCACCTATGACGTCGTCAACGACGGCAACACGCACCTGACCGTCGACGCCGGGGTGGAGGCGGCCGGCAGGACCGAACAGTCCCGGAGCAGCAACGGCAGACCCGGGCCCGCGGAGCTTCTGCCGGGAGACCGGCGATCTCTGATCACCACCGTCACCAGGGTCTGGCCGCTGGGCATCGTCACCGGCAAGGTCACCCTGGCACCCACCGTCTCCGCCGGGGGCGACGCGGCAGCGCCGGCCCAGCCGGTGACGAGGACGTTCGTCGCCTGGGCCGTCCCCTGGCCCCAACTGATCATCCTTGCCGGGGTGCTTCTCATCCTCGCGGGCTTCTGGCGAGGACGGCGCCAGCGCCGGCGGCTCGAACAGAAACTGGCGCAGGCGCAGGCGCAGGCCCGGCCCCAGGAGCAGGCTCCGGCCGCGTCCGGTTGAGAACAACGCGGCGCTGTCGTGACCGGGGCGCCGCGGAGCGCGGGCCCGGCCCGGCGGCCGGCCCGGCCCGGTAGCCGACGAGGAGGAGTCCTCGCCCCAAGCCGGCGGCCCCGGACCCTGTGTGCGGCATCCCCTCACGCACACCATCCGGGGCCGTCGTTCTTCCTTCCCACAGCCACTGACACCCATGTCCGGATCTCTCCGATTTCGGAAGGAAAGTTCTGGTGAGTCGTCGCGGACGTCACCGCCGTAAGCGGGCACCGGCACGTCACCTGGCACCAGCGAGGCGTCCCGGGAGCCGGAAGGGCTCCGTGCGGGCGGCGGTGCTGCCGGTGACCCTCGCCACCGGAGTGCTGCTGTGCTGCGCGGCCGCCGTCCCTCGGGAACCCGTCAGGACGTCGGACATCAACCAGCAGCCTCCGCGGCCTGGCGTCTGGGCGGTTCCCGATCTCGTCCGGAACGGAACCATTGATCCGTCCACGCTCTCCACCAGTGCCCTGGCCGCTGCCGCAGCGCAGGCGGCTGCCGCGGCGACCGGCACCGCGGCGACCGGCGCGGACTCCGGTGCCGCGGACTCCGGTGCAGCGCGGGGCGCCGCCGGGACGACGGGCCGCTCGTCGAGTGGCTCAGGCGCGACGCCCGTCACCCTTTCCGCCGGTGCGACGGGGATCCCCGCCCGAGTCCTCGCCGCCTACACCGAAGCCGCCGACCAGCTCGCCGCCGACCTGCCCGGCTGCCACCTGCCCTGGGAACTGCTCGCCGCCATCGGCAGGGTCGAGTCCGGCCATGCCGCCGGCCGGCCCCTCGCCGCGGACGGCACCGTCACCCGTCCCATCCTCGGCCCGGCCCTCAACGGCCTGGGCGACGTCGCGCTCATCCGCGACACCGACGACGGCGCCCTCGACGGTGACGCCCGCTACGACCGCGCCGTCGGACCGATGCAGTTCATCCCCACCACCTGGGCCGGCTCCGGACGTGACGGCAACGGCGACGGACGCAGGGATCCGCACAACATCCACGACGCCACCCTCGCCGCCGGCCACTACCTGTGCGCCCACGGCCGCGACCTGGCCGATCCCGCCCAGCTGCGTGCCGCGATCCACTCGTACAACCCCTCCGATGCCTACGTCCGGTCCGTCCTGACCTGGATGGCCGGCTACCGGCAGGGCGGAGCCACAGCCCAGCCCGGGGGCACCTCGGTCCCCGACGCCCTCTCGGTCACGCTCCTCACCCCGAACGCCGTGCCACCCGCAGCACCCGCCACCGCGCCGAGTGGCGGCACGCCCATCCCCACCGCGCCGGCGTCCACGGCCGCGCCAGTGCCCACAGCCGTGCCGACGCCGAACCCGAGCCCCGAAATCCCCAGTTCCAGCCCCGGCGGCGCCGGCTCCAGTCCCGCAGGTCCCAGCCCGAACCCTGGCAGCCCGGGCACGCCGGTCCCACCGCCCAGCGCCCCGCCCTCGGCGACCCCGGCACCTGGCGCCATGCCGGTTCAGCCCGCCTCGCCGACGGAGCAGCCAGCACCAGCACCAACCCGGCCTCCGTCGTCGCCGAACGTGCCCACCGAGCCGCCGTCGCCGCCGGCCTCGCCATCCAGCCCGCCGCCAGCTGCCCCGGCGACGACCGCCCCGGCGACGACCGCCGTGGCGACCCCGAGCCCGACTTCCAACCCGGCATCGACTCTGAGCAGCGCCGACAACGACACCGACCCCGAGCCGACCGACCCCGAGCCGACCGTCAGCGAGCCAGGCGGCTGAGGGTCACGCGGCTGAGGGTCAGCGAGCCCTGTGCGGTGCATCGCCCTCGGGCTCGCCGATGCCGACTTCGACGGGCCACCCGGCCGGGGGGCGGGGGTATGTTCCTGGCGGGCGACGAGGACGGGGATCTGTTGGCCGTGCGCACGAGAGGGCTGCTCAGCAGCAGGCTGGGCGGGATGGGAACGACCATCTTCGCGGAGATGTCCGCGCTGGCGGCCGCCACCGGTGCGATCAACCTGGGTCAGGGCTTCCCCGACACCGACGGCCCGGAGGCGGTCAGGGAGGCGGCGGTGCGGGCGCTGCGGGAGGGCCGCGGCAACCAGTACCCGCCCGGTCCCGGCGTTCCCGAGCTGCGTGTCGCCATCGCCGCGCACCAGAAGCGCTTCTATGACCTGGACGTCGACCCCGACACCGAGGTCCTGGTCACCGCCGGTGCCACCGAGGCGATCGCGGCGGCGATGCTGGCGCTGCTGGAACCCGGTGACGAGGTCATCGCCTTCGAGCCGTTCTACGACTCCTACGCCGCCTGTGTCGCGATGGCCGGTGCCCGGCTGCTTCCGCTGACCCTGCGGGCGCCCGACTTCCGGCCCGATCTCGACGCCCTGCGGGCCCTGGTCACGCCGCGGACCCGGCTGCTGCTTCTCAACTCCCCGCACAATCCCACCGGAATGGTCCTCACCGACGCCGAACTGGCGGCGATCGCCGAGCTGGCCGTGGAGCGTGATCTCCTCGTCGTCACCGACGAGGTCTACGAGCATCTCGTCTTCGACGGCCGGCACCTTCCGCTGATCGGTCTGCCGGGCATGCGGGAACGCACCGTCGCCATCTCCTCGGCCGGCAAGGCCTTCTCGTTCACCGGCTGGAAGGTCGGCTGGGTGACCGCCGCCCCGGAGCTGGTAGCGGCGGTGCGCACCGCCAAGCAGTTCCTCACCTACGTCTGTTCGGGCCCGTTCCAGTACGCCGTCGCCGAGGCCCTCCATCTCCCGGACGACTACTTCACCGCCTTCCGGGACGGCCTGCGGGCCCGCCGCGACCTGCTGGCCGACGGGCTGGTCACCGCCGGCTTCGAGGTCTACCGGCCGGCGGGCACCTACTTCATCACCACCGACATCACCTCGCTCGGCGAGCGGGACGCGCTGGCCTTCTGCCGGGATCTGCCCACCCGGTGCGGGGTGGTCGCCGTCCCGAACTCGGTTTTCTACAGCACTCCCGGTGTCGGCGGCGCCCAGGTCCGGTTCGCCTTCTGCAAGCGCGAGGACGTGCTCCGCGAGGCAGCTGCCCGCCTGCGCCGCCTGGTGGAGTGAGCCTGTCGGGGCGGCGCTGGTCTGATGACAGCCCGCCAGGTGCCTGCCGCAGCAACCGAAGCCGGTCCCGAGGTCCGTTGTCAGTAGCTGGCCCGGTAGGTGAGGGGCCGGGTGTCGGCATCTGCGTGACCGGCTGGGTCGGTGTCGTGGGAAGAGGGCGCCGAGGTTGACGGGTGTCGTCGTGAGGCGGCGAGGGCGGCGATGGCTGTGGTGAGGGGGACCGAGGCGACGAGGCCGATGGTGCCGGCCGCGGTCCGTACGATCTCGGCGCCGACGAGGTCGGTGCTGGCCAGGTCGGTGTTGCTGCGGTCGGCGAGGGTGAACAGGAGCAGGGTCGGCAGCGCGGCGCCGGCATAGGCGAGTACGAGGGTGTAGACGCTGGAGGCGATGTGATCGCGTCCGACACGCATCCCGGAGCGGTACAGGTGTCGCAACGAGGCCTGCGGGGCCGCGTCGGAGACTTCCCAGACCGCGGCGGCCTGGGTGATCGTCATGTCGTTGATCAGGCCGAGGGAGCCGATGATGACACTGGCGAGGATCAGGCCGGGCAGGCTGAGCTGCCCGGCGAATCCCTTGAGCATCACGTCCTCGTCCGAGCCGAGCCCGGTGATTCGGGCGACATCGATCGCCAGTGCGCCGAACGCGCCGGCGAGTGCCATGCTGGCAAGGGTCCCGAGCAGGGCGGCGGTCGTGCGGGCGGAGACGCCGTGGGCGAGGTAGAGCAGGGCGACGACCAGGGCGGTGCCTGTCGTCAGCGCCACCGCGACGGGCGAATGCCCGTCGAGCAGGGACGGCAACGTGAACTCGACGATCACCAGGTAGCTGAGAACGAGGCCGACGAGTGCGGCCAGTCCGCGCCAACGGGCCACCACGACGACCACCACGGCGGTAAGGAACGCGATCCAGCCGATGGGTGCGGAGCGTTGGAAGTCCGCCACGTAGTAGGTGGCCTGGCCCGCGATGTTGGTGGTGGGTGCGAGACGGACCTTGTCGCCGGCTTCCAGGACGGGACCGGTCGGGTCGACCAGGGTGTCAAGGTGAAGCCGGCCGTCGGATTCCGACGCATCGTCCAGGACGACGTCGATCTGGTCGCAGGTCGCCGGGGGTGCCCCCGTGCCGGTGAGATCAGGGCAAGGACCTCGCCCGGCACGTTCGATGGTGGCGTCGACGAGCTGGCTGGCTCCGCCCACCAGGCCCTGGAGGTCTTCGGAGATCTCCGGGGTGTCGGAAGAGGGCCAGAGCAGGACAAGACCGACCGTGGTGATGATGAGGAACAGTGCCACCGCCACCGCCATGACGATGGTGGCTGACTGTGATGTTTCGCCGGTCCCCGCACCTGCGCTGTGGTGATGCCCATGCCCCATGGCTCTTGAGTGTGGCCGCGCCGCCGCGGCCACGAGGCGGACCCTCGCTGAGGCGCCCACCGCACGAGATGCGGGACACCCTGCGGTGGGTCGCACCCCATGCCCGGCCGGTGTCAGGCCTGGCCGATCCGCGCCCACGCTTCGGAACGGCCGGCCGGGGTGCCGGGGTCTGCCGGTGCCAGCTGGACACGGCCGGACAGCCCAGGGAGGTTCAGCGAGGCCAAAACCCCTGGCGGGGCGGGGTTTTGGCTGGTGATCGGAGTGTGCCCCCCAACGGGATTCGAACCCGTGCTACCGCCTTGAAAGGGCGACGGACACCCGGTCACTGCACCCCTTCTGAACTGGTCTTTTGTCGAATGGCGACCATCTGCGGATCGAGTTTCGGCACGTATTTGGCGTGATCATGAAGAGTTGGGGTCGAAGCCCGCGCTCCGTCGGGACCCCGCGCAGTCGCTTGGAGTTTCGTGGTGCCGGCCGTCGGGACATCGCGCGGAGCGCTTGGTGGCCCGGCTCGTCGTGTGGGGACACTCCTCCGTCCTACGACAGAGCGAGCGTCGAGGACCCGCGCAGTTTCTGTAGATCTTGAGATCTAAGGAGGAGGAACTGTGCCTCCACGTGCAGACGCGGATACACCTGGTCGCCATGGTTACTCAGGCCAACCCCTTCGTCGACGAGCGTCACTTCGGTGACTCAAGGTCGCGATCTACATGCATTCTGTCAACGGTACTATTGGCTAAATCGGGTAAAACTGCCCTGAAGCCTCCCTCGAGGCGAACAGATGTGCGATATTCCCAGAGACTGTGGGGCGCGGCGCCTCGTAGCGTCACAACCGGGGAGGGGTCCATGAACCTGAGTGGGTCACTCCAGTACCACCGTTCGGGTACTTCCTCCCTGGATGCGACCCTGAGGCCGAGCCTCGGCATGGTCGGGCGTACTGTGCCCTCGTGGCGGATCTTGTCGATCGAACTGTCATGCACTTCACGCATGTGGCCAATCTGCAGTCCATTGTCCGAGACGGCGGCCTGCGCGCCGACGTCAGGCTGAAGGCTGAAGGTGCGGCCGTGCACGAATGCGCAGACAGGGATATCAAAGAGCACCGGCGAGCGAAGCCTGTTCGGGTTGACCCCTACGGTGTAGTAGGCGAATACGTCCCTTTTTATTACGCGCCACGTTCTCCGATGCTCTACAAGATCTATAAAGGGAACGTGGACGGGTATGACGGGGGCCAGGATCCCTTGGCTTACATCGTAACGACGATCGGCACTGTTCAACAGGCCGGCCTTCGGTGGGTGGGTAGTGACGGAAACTGTGCCGCCGGTGTAACGCGGCACTTCAATGATCGAAAACAGCTGGAAGATGCTGTTGATTGGCAGATTATGACGGAAATTATGTGGAGAGATACGGTCGAAGACGGCGATCGCATGCGCCGCAGAATGGCGGAATTTCTCGTTCGTGGGGAGTTGCCATGGAGTTGCGTCAGGGGTATTGTAGTTAAAAGCGATTTTTACAAAGCTCAGGCGCAAGCCTGTGTACCTGCAGCCACACCGGTTGCGGTAAGGGATAATTGGTACTACTAGGAGGATTGGAGGGGACGCGATGCCAGTGACTGAGGTGGAGGGCAATCTTCTCGCCGCGGACGTGGACGCGCTGGTCAATACAGTCAACACTGTTGGTGTTATGGGGAAGGGTATTGCCCTCCAGTTCAAGAGGGCTTTCCCTGAGAACTACGACTCCTACAGTGCCGCGTGCAGCCATGGCGAGGTTCAGCTTGGCCGTATGTTCGTGTCAAAATTGGATAGCCTGAGCAGCCCTTACTACATCATCAACTTCCCGACGAAGTCGCATTGGAAGTCGAAATCTCGCATTACAAGCATCACCGAAGGGCTGACTGATCTCGTCAGGGTTATTCGTGAGTTGAATATATCATCGATCGCGGTGCCTCCGTTGGGGTGTGGGAACGGCGGACTAGCATGGTCGGAAGTTCGCCCGATCATTGTGGATTCGCTTTCCACGCTCTCCGATGTCGACGTCCGCCTCTACAGGCCGGCGGGCGCACCCGATTCAGCCTCGATGCCTGTACGAACTCCCAGGCCCAGGATGACAAGGATTCGGGCTGCCATCTTGCTCGCATTCGAACGCTACATCGTAGTCAGCATGGCGTCGGGTCTCTCGATAGAAGCGCGAATCTCACTAATTGAGGCGCACAAGATCGCTTACCTTCTCCAGGAATCTGGTTGGCCTGTAGGGATGAAGTTCGCCCGCGGGCACTACGGTCCCTATTCGGAAGCTTTGAACCAGCTGATCTCAAGCCTTGAAGGGCACTTCATCAAAGGCTTCGGTGATGGCAGTTCGGGTAGCAAAGCGGTCCTGACACTTGATCCGCAGGCTGTACGCGAAGCGCATGATCTCCTCGACGGGGACCGTGACTATTGGCTAGCTATAGAGGAACTTCAGCGAACAATCGCTGGTTACGAGTTTCCCTGGGGGTTGGAGCTTCTCGCCACGGTCCACTACACCAGTGCTCATTGCAACGCGGCGAACGCCGGTGATGTAGTTTCCGCGGTACGCTCCTGGTCGACCAGGAAAAGCGAGATATTCGATGTCGAGCACGCGCGCGCGGCACATGCTCACCTCGCTCGACGTGGTCTCGTAGCATCCCCATCCCCATCCCCATCCTGAGCCTTGGCGATGGCCACTCGCTCTCGCCACGTCTCCTGCACCAGGCTTGCCCTGTGGGCCGGGCCAGAGCGGTAACCCCGTGCGGATGGTTAGCCGAGTAGTACCGAGTCGGCCGATCGGCGAATCCGATCATCCGTCTTCGAGACCAGGTAACCGCTCGTCGCATCCCTTCTGGCCCCGCCCGCATCCAAGGCCGTGATGCCCTGTGCGCTCGACGCGGGGATTCCCCTGTGCCCACAGGTAGCCTCTGCCCTCGGCAGCTGGACCCTGCAGGGTCCCGAGGCTGCCATGGCCTCGCCCCTCGGCCACTGGTCGCGGACAAGGTCGGCAAGCCGGTCGGCCACCTTCTCGATGTCCAGGTCACCCGAGCGAGCAGTTGCCCTGTCTGCGAGGAGTGCCACGACCGGTAGCAGTACCCCAACCGCGGCCAGAACGGCGGCGGCCGTGTTCTGTCCGCTCACCGATGCCCATCACGCCGGCGAGCACGGCTGCCCCGCCGGCTATCAGCAGATCGGTCGTCGCGCCCATTGGGTCGGCAGGGCCCGTCATAGGGGAGATGGCCTCCGCCTCCACAGCGGTAGCCGAGTCGGTCCTGGCGGTTCCGGACCCAGCTGGGTCCGGCGCCCCCCGGCGCCCCCCGGCGGGTCTCGCAGGCCTCCAGGAGGCGGGGGGCCATCTCCCCTGATGCCCCGCTTGCCGCGACAGCCCCGCTCGCCTCGCAGACAGGGCACCGCCATCTTCGGCTGTTCGGGGTCTGGCCCCGGCGGCCGGCTGTTCGTGACGGCGGCCGGAGAACAGCCGAGGTCGCCGCGTCGGTGCTCGCGAAGACGCCGTACGACCTCCGCTACGCCGCGGTGTCCACGTGGCTGAACGCCGGTGTTCCCCCGACGCTGGTCGCCGCTTGGGCGGGGCACGGTGTCGACGTACTCTTCAAGATCTACGCGAAGTGCCTCGACGGTGAGGAGGTCCGCATGCGAGGCCGGATCGAGGAAGCCCTCGGCTGGAAGCCTGCCGAACCGGATCCAGGAGGCGGATCCGACTGCGGGTAGGGGAGCGGCGGACTTCGGCACCACTTCGGCGCGGACCGCCGGAGTCCGCCGGTACCAACCGGACACGGCCGGACAGCCAAAGGAGGTTCAGCGAGGTCAAACCCCCTGGTAGGACGGGGGTTCTAGCTGATGATCGGAGTGTGCCCCCAACGGGATTCGAACCCGTGCTACCGCCTTGAAAGGGCGACGTCCTGGGCCGCTAGACGATGGGGGCCGCGAACCGGGGATGAGGTGGGTGACCACCGCAGCGCCCAGCATCAGAACACCGGTAAGCATAGGCGATCGGCCGTGCCGCCGACAAACGCCGCCGGCGGCACGGATCGCTCGGTCTCGACGGATCGGCCCGGTTCAGCGGCGGCGGAGGATCTCCCAGCCCGGGGTGAGCGCGGGTCGCGGGTCGGCGCGGCGGTAGCGGGAGCGGAAGAACGCGCGGACGGGACGTCCGCCGATCGCGATCGTGTGCTCGATGCGCAGCGGCGCGGCGGCGCCTGCCGGGCCGAGGACGTCGAAGGACAGCGTGACGTCGTCCGCCGCGGGCCGCGGGGTGTTCGGGTCGTAGACCCGCAGGGTGACCCGGCGCCCACGCTGCTCGTAGCCGTAGGCGAGGACCTGGTGGTTCAGGCCGAGCCGCATCGGGTCGGCCGACCGGGTGGTGATGATGCCGAGCGGGCTGAGCAGGCCGCGGTCCAGGTCGTGGCGGATCAGCGGCCACTCCTTCGCCACGCTGGTCGACGAGGCGCCGGGCAGCCGCAGCCGGCCGCGGGCGAGCTCGGTGTCGGTGTCGGCGGCGCTCATCAGGCGGTAGTAGCGGTAGACCCCGCGGGGGCCGTCGAAGCTGTCGAACAGCCGCCGGACGAGGTAGCGGTACAGCGGTGTCTCGGCGGCGGGCGGGCTGGACGCCGGCGGGGGCGCGAGGCCGAACTCGAACAGGTCCCGCACGGTATAGATCATTCCACCGCACAGGCCTCGGCTCGCGTCCCCGATCGGGATCGAGCCCAGGCCGGCCACCGGGATCCGCAGGACCGGCTGGCGGGGGAAGGCATTGACAAACGCGAAGGCATGGATGCTGGGCACGAAGTTGGACACGGCTGCGCGCGTCAGTGCGCTCCCGTTGTTCACACCCCCATTCTCGTGCCTTCCGTGTCGTCCGTGGAGGCGAAACGGCGCCCTCTGTGAGGAGCGGCGAAGTTTGTCTGGATGGGAAGAGGCCACTGAAAGCCCAGTTACTACGGGCCACGCCTGGTTCGTCGCTCCCTGTGTCGACCTGGCGGTGTGCTGGGTAGGCGAATCGGTGGAATCCGGGCGGAGGGGATGCCTGCCGCCGGTCCCGGCTGGGAGTGGCTGTCTGACCGGCGGCCATCCGGTGGGTCCCGGGGATCCCGGGGGTCCGAACGGTCCGGCGGATCGCGGCGGTCGAGGGCGTTCAGTGGGTCCGGCGCGTCGAGCGCCACCCGGACGGCCTCCGCCAGGACGTCGGGGGTGAACGGCTTGGGCAGGTAGCCGACACCGAGGCTGGCGCCGTGGCCGGCGAGCATGCCGCGGCTGTAGGCGGAGGTGAACACGACCGGTAGGCCGGGGAACATCCTGGTCAGCTCCTCGGCGAGCTGGCGACCGTTGCGGCCGGGCAGGATGACGTCGGTGACCAGCAGGTCGACGAGGGTCAGGCCGCGGGCCAGATCGATCGCCATCCGGCCGTCCGCGGCACACACCACGAGGTGGCCGGCGGCCCGCAGGACCCGTTCGGCGAGTTCGCGCACGGCGTCGTCGTCCTCGGCGAGCAGGATGGTCGCCCGCCCGCGATTGGCCCGCCGGTCGTCGCGGGGCAGTGGCCACGCCGGCGTGATCTCCCGTGAGTGAGCAGGCCGCAGGCCGGCGACGTTGCCGTCCGACGCCCCTGCGGCCAGCTGACCGGCAGTTCCGACGGCGCCGTCGGCTCCGGCGGCGCCGGGTGAACCGCCGGGTGAACCGCCGGGCGGGCTGTCCGGGCGGGTGTGGGACGACGCCGGCAGGTCGACGCGGAAGGTGGCGCCGAGTCCCGGCACGGAGTCGACGCCGACGGTGCCCTCGGCCTGCCGCACGATCCCGTAGACGGTCGCGAGCCCCAGCCCGGTGCCGCTGCCCGGTGGTTTGGTGGTGAAGAACGGCTCGAAGATGCGGGCGCGGACGTCGTCCGGCATGCCGTGCCCGGTGTCGGCGACGGTGAGGCGGACGAACGGCTGGGTGAGGGTGCCGCGAGGCGCGGTGAAGCCGTACGCCGGTGTGGTCCCGTCGACGAGGTCGACCCGGATGAGCAGCCGGCCGCCCTCCGGCATCGCATCGCGGCTGTTGACGGCCAGGTTGACCAGTACCTGCTCCAGCTTGCCCCGGTCGATCCGGACGACGGCCGGCCGTGGCGAGGGGATGACCACGAGGTCGATGTCCTCGCGGATGAGCCGGCGCAGCATGGCCTCCAGCCCGCGGACCAGGTCGTTCAGGTCGACCGGCCCGGGCCGGACGTCGCTCGTCCGGGAGAAGGCGAGGAGCTGGCTGGTCAGCCCGGTGGCGCGCGCGGCGGCGTCGCGGACGGCGGTCAGGTCCTGGCGGACGCCGCCGTCGAGGTCGCCGCGCGCGAGCACGAGGGTGGCGTACCCGTCGATGACGGTGAGCAGGTTGTTGAAGTCGTGCGCGATGCCGCCGGCGAGCTGCCCGAGGGCGTCCAGCCGCTGTGCCTGGCGCAGCTGGGCCTCGATGTTCTTCTGCTCGGTGACGTCGGTGACGATCACCAGTGTCCCGTCGACGGCGCCCGAGGGGCTGACCCGGGCGGTCAGCGCCACCTGGGCACAGACCGTCCGTGCCTCACTGTGTCTCAGCCGCACCTCCAGCCGGCGGGCCGCACCGCCGCGGATGGCGTCGAGCGCGTCGAGGGCCTCGGCCCGGTCGACGTCCAGAACGAGGTCAATGAAAGGAGTGCCGGGGGCGGGTCGCCCGACGAGTGCGGTGAACTGGGTGTTGCAGTAGGTGATCTCACCGGTGGCGCTCAGGAGGACGACGCCGTCGGAGGTCGTCTCGACGATCTCGCGGTAGCGCTCCTCGCTTTCGCGCAGTGTCCGTTGGGTGGCCTCTCGGAGCCGGAGATCCTCGAACAGGGCGGCGCCACGGACGAGCGCCGGGAACCTGCCGCGTAACGTCCAGTACCAGATGCCCACCGTGGCAGTCAGGACATCCCAGCTGGTGGCGAGAAAGTGGATGTCGACCAGGCTCGGTTCGGCCGCCACCCCGGTTCCGGTGGACGTGCCGGTCCCGGTGGACGTATCGGTCCCGGTGGACGTATCGGTCCCGCCGAGGCCGGTTCCGCCGGTGACGCCGTGCCCACCATGGCTGGTGTGGTGCGGGTCGTGAAAGATGTGCGAGCCGTGGCCGATCGCGCACGTGAAGAAGATCGCGGCTGTCGCCAGGCCGAGCGGGTTGTTACGCCACTGACCCGAGTGCCACAGGCCGCGGGCGATCGACAGGCAGATCGCGAGATACGCGAGGGTCGTTGCGGCGTTCGCCAGCGTGGACGTCGCCGAGCCGCTCATGGGCCGGCGCCTCGACCCAGAGTGGGCTGCGTGCGCGAGTAGGCACTTCTGGTGACGGAATCCCCCACGGGGCCCATCCTGCTCCGTTCCGTGTTCGGGCGGAATACAGACCACTGTGGTCCCGCCCGTGGTCTTCTGCGCCAGACGGGTGGCGTCAGGCGTTCAGGCTGGTGGGGGCGATGGCGGTGCGATGACGGTGATCCGGCGCTGGCCCGGCTGGGCGATGAACAGCTGTCCGTCCGGCCCGGCGGTGACCTGCCTGGGGTCCCGCACCGGTATCGGGCTGGGCCCGCCCGCCACCACGCGCACGGTTCCGTCCACGCGGATCGCCAGGACCCGATGGCCGGACGGGTCGGCCAGATAGACGGTCCCGTCGTCGGCGAGCGCGACACCGGTCGGGGTGCCGATGTCGGTGCTGGCCGCGGCGGCGCCTTCGGCCGCGGGGCGGCCCCCGTAGCTGGTGCCGGCGAACGTCCGGATGCGCCCGTCCGGCTCGACGCAGCGCACCCGCCGGTGTTCCGGGTCGGCGAGGAACAGGCGTCCCTGTTGGTCCACCGCGAGCGATGCGGGCCGTCCGATCGCCGCGTGCCGTGCCGGGCCGCCGTCCCCCGAGAAACCGGGGGAGCCGGTGCCGGCGAGGACCTCGGCGGTGGATCCGTCCGGGGCGAGCCGCCAGACGCGGTGCCCGTCGGTGTCCGCGATCAGCAGCGCGCCGTCCGCGGCCACGGTCACGGCCCGTGGCCGGCGCAACGGCAGGGACGCGGAGATCGTGGTGATCGTCCCGTCCGGGGCGACACGGCGGATCCGGTCGTTGAACTGGTCCGCGATCAGTAGCGCACCGTCGGAGGCCACCGTGAGACCCGCCGGGCTGTCGAGGTCCGCCGCCGTCGCCGGGCCCCCGTCACCGGAGTGACCGCCCCGCCCCGACCCGGCCACCAGGATCGGTACCACCGGATCGGCTGCGCTGTCGACACGGATCACCCGATGCAGCAGCGGCTGCGAGACGTACAGCATGCCTCCGCTCCCGGCACTGCTGCTCCCAGCACTGCCGGGCCCGGCGACGACCGCCAGCCCGAGCGGCCCGTCCACCGCCAGGTGCACGACACCGGACGTCCCGCTGCCGGTGGCCGGAGCGCGGGAGCCAGCGCGGGAGCCGCGGGGGCGGTCGCGGGAGCTGCCGCGGCGGCGGTCTGGCTCGGCTCCGGGTTCCGACCGGTGGCGTCGTGGCCACCAGCTGCCCCGGCTGGAATCGGCCGGCGCCGTCGCCTCGGGCGCCGGAATGGTCACCGCCGCCGGCACGGCCGTCGTCGCCGCAGCAGCAGTCGCCGCAGCAGCAGTCGCCGCGGTGCGGACGGCGTCCGGAATGTGCAGCGAAGCGGAACACGTGCGCAGCCAGCCCGAACCGAGGTCGCGTACGGCCGCGCGGGCCAGGGCCAGCGCGAGGTCCAGCGCGCTGGCTGGACGGGCTGCCGGGTCAGGGTTGAGGGCGTGGTGCACGACGGCGCCGATCGCCGGCGGCATCGCGCCCGGGCTGGGCGGCCGCCGTCCGGTGAGCAGCTCATGCAGGACGGCGCCGAGAGCGTAGAGGTCGGTCGCGGGGCTCAGCGCCGCACCGCTGAACTGCTCCGGTGCCATGTACGCCGGGGTGCCGACAATCGTGTGCGGCCCGGCCCCGCCCACGGTGCCCGCGGCCAGCTTCGCGACCCCGAAGTCGGTGACCTTGAGGGTGCCCGGGGTGCCCGGGGTGCCCGGGGTGCCTCGCGTGCCCGAGGCGCTGGTGCCGGTGCCGTCGACGGGGGAGGTGAACAGGATGTTGTCCGGCTTGATGTCACGGTGGATCACCTGGTGGCGGTGTGCCTCGTCGAGGGCCGCGGCGATCGCCAGGCCGAAGCCGACGGCGTCCGCCACGGGCAGGCCGTCCGCGGCGCGGGCACGCAGCGTCCCACCGGCACACATCTCCATGATGATCATGCAGAGGTCGTCGGCCTCGACGTAGTCGAAGATCTCCACGATGTGTGGGTGGCGCAGCCGGGCGAGCAGCCGCGCCTCGGCCGCGAACCCCTCGCCGCCCGTCCCGCCCGTCCCGCCCGTCCCGCCCGTTTCGCCGGCGTCGGGCAGGACGAGGACCTTGACCGCCGTGTGCCGCTCCAGTCGCAGGTGGCGGGCCTCGTACACCACCCCGAAGCCGCCCGACCCGAGAACGCCGAGCACCTGGTAGCCGGGCAGCGCCGCCTCGACTCGCCGACGGCGGCGATCAGTCACATGGCGGATCGTAGGACAGATCCGGGACGAACTGGCGCCACTCGGACTCGGTGATGCCCACCCCGGCCCGCTCGCAGATCCGGGCCCGGACCCGGTCGAGGTCGAGATCCCAGACCACACCCGGCTCGGTGTAGACGACACCCACCAGGCGCTCCCCGTCCCGGGTGAACGCGATCGCGCCGACCCCGGCCTCCGCCCCGGACGACCGGGCCAGCCGCTCGACCAGCGTCGGGTCGTCCCGGTCCGTGACGTCCCAGACCCGTACCGTGTTGTCGTTGCTGCCGGTGACGAGATACCGCCCGTCCGGGCTGAAGGCCACAGTGAGCACCGAGATGGTGTGTCCCGGCAGGTCCGCGAGCTGGCGGGGCGCGGCCAGGTCGGTCACGTCCCACAGCGTCGCGAACGGGCCGGCACCGCCGACCGCCAGCGTCCGTCCGTCGGGGGCGAACCGGGCCTCCCACACGCCGCCGGGGAACTCCGGCAGTTCCGCCCGCGGCCGTACCTGCCGCCGGTCCGAGACGTCCCAGATCCGCACGGACCGGTCCGCCACCGACACCAGCGACGCCCCGTCAGGCGAGAAGTCGAGGTAGCGGACGACCGAGCGGTGCCCGACCGTCGAGGAAAGCCGTTGCGGGCGGGCCAGGTCACCGACGTCCCACAGCTCCACCCTGACCTCGAAGGCCGGCGCCGGAGCCGCCACGAACCCGCCGACGGCGAGGGTCCGCCCGTCCGGGCTGAACAGCACCCGGGACGTGCCACCCAGCGGACCCGCCACCGCCGAGATCCGCACCGGCCGCGCCGGATCGGCGACGTCATAGAAGACGATGTTCCTCGCGGTGCCGACGGCGAGGGTCCGCCCGTCCGGGCTGAAGGCGGCCGAACCGGTCGGATCGAACTCGTCCACCACGGCGTCGCGCAGCACTCCGCGGGCCCGCGGCGCGTAGGTGTCGGTGACATCCCACAGCTCGACGGCGGTGTCCGTGGTCACCGCGACCAGGTCCGCGGCCGGGCTGACCGCCACCTCCTGCTGCTCACCGTCCCGCCCGATCAGCGCCGGGCCGGGGACCTCCCAGACCCGCAGCGACCCGTCGGACGACGCCGTCGCCAGACGGGACCCGTCCGGGCTGAAGGCGACGTCCCAGACGTTCGGCCCCTCCTGTAGAAAAGTGAGCGGACGCTCGCCGGCAGTGAGGTCGTACAGCGAGGCCCCCAGGAACCGCGGCCCGGCGACCGCCACCAGCCCGCCGGACGGTGCCGCGGCCACTGTCGTCATCTCCGACTCCCCGGTGCCACCCCGCCCGGCGAACCGCAGGTTCAGCAGATCAGGACCGGTGAACCGGCGGACGTAGCCGCTCTCCCCGGTGGTGTAGACCGTCCGCCCGTCGTCGGCGAACGCCACCGACCGGACCGCGCCCGCCTGATCGAGGCTCGGCCCGCCATCCTCGACGAGGACCTGCACTGGCAACGGTCTGGACGGATTACCGACGTACCACACCAGCGCCGAGCCGCCCCTGTCCCCGGCGACCAGGAACTGGCCGTCCGGGGCGAACTCCAACGCCACCACCGGCGCCAGGTGCAGGTACAGCTCACCGAGCTTCGCCGGACGTCCCGGGTCCGAGACGTCGAACAGGTGGGCGGTGTTCCCGTAGCCGCCGACGGCCAGGCGGTCGGCCACCGGGTCGAACGCCAGGCCGTACACCTCGACACCCGCCCTCGGCAGCGTCGCCAGCAGCCGCGGCGCCGACCGGTCCGTGATGTCCCACAGCTTCGTCAGCCCGTCCGCGCCGCCGGTGGCGAGCACCGAGCCGTCCCGGTTGAACGCCACCGCCTTCACCGCCCGGCCGTGCCCCCCACCCCGCTCGTCCGGCAGCCGGGCGAGCGGCGTCCGCCGCCGCGGATCACGCGCATCCCACAGCGTCGCCGTCCAGTCGTCGCTCCCCATCGCGATCAGCGCCCCGTCCCGGCTGAACGCCACCGCGCCCGCCGACCTCCCATGCGCCGGATAACGGGACGGGACGCCCGCACCCCCGTTGAACGCCGACAGGACGGCGCCGCGTGCCTCCGGTGTGTCCGCCGTGCGCAGCGCGACCAGGCTGAGCTGTGCCGCCAACGCCGGATTGTCCCGGCGCGCAGCCTGCGCCTGCGTGGCGATGCGCTGGGACAACGCCCGATCCCGCTCCCGCGCCGACGACACGCTCTGCTCGTAGGCAAGCCCCGCCAGCGACGCGGCCACCAGCAGCAACACCGCCAGCGCCGCCACCAGCCGACGCAGCCGCCGACCCCGCCGCGCCGCCGCCCGCTCCCGCTCCGCCTCCGCCGCGACACTCGCCTCGAAGAACCGCCGTGCCACCGGAGACAGCCCGCGATCACCGCTCGCCTCCCGCACCCACTCCCGCGCCGCCGCCAACCGGCTGCCCGAGAACAGGTAGGACGGGTCACGCCCCCCGCGCTCCCACACCTCGGCGGCATCGCCGAGCTGCTGCAACGCCACCGCCCCCGTGCGATCCATGTCCAGCCACTCGCGCAGCCGAGGCCACGCCCGCACCAGCGCCTCGTGCGCGATCTGCACGCTGCCCCGCCCGGCTTCGTCCGTACCCGTGTCGGTACCTGCGCCGGTACCTGCGCCGGCCGCTGCTCCCGCGGCGAAGTGGTCGCCGGCGTCGGCCTCGACGAGGCGGGCGGCGATGAGGGCGTCCAGCGCGGACGCCGCGGCGGGCGAAGGAACCTCGGCCAGCAGCGTCGCCCGGCTCGTCCGGCGCCGGGTGTCCGCCCCGTTCTCCCCGATCCGGATCATCCGCATGAGCAACGGGCGCACCGCCTGCTGCGCCTCGGCGTCCAGACCGGTGTAGACGGCCTCGGCTGTCTGCGCGACGGCGCCGGTCAGCCCGCCGACCCGCAGGTAGTCCGCGACGGTGAGGGTGTCACCGGGCCCGGCCAGCCAGGTCGCGCGCAGCGCGTGCGCCAGCAGCGGCAGCGCTCCCGGATCGGCGATGAACCCCGCCACCGCGTCACCGCCGTCACCGGCGTCCCCCGAACCCGCTCCCTCCAACGGAGGCGGAGACACGACAGCCCCGAGGTCGCGCAGGACGAGCTCCACCAGCCCCGGCTCGACGTCCCGTCCCGCGGCACGCGCCGGCCGCACCACGATCTCGCGGATGTCGCCCGCGGCCATCGGCCCCACCACGACCTGATTGACCTGCAGCATCTCCACCAGCTCAGGAAAGGCCGCACACTGACCGTAGAAGTCGGCCCGCAGCCCCAGCACCACGACGGCGTCGCCCCCGCCCGCCGCGGCCGAGCACAGCGCCCGGACGAACGCCTCCCGCTCGGCCTGATCATCACACTGGGTGAAGATCTCCTCGAACTGGTCGACGGCGATGACCACTCGCCGCCGCCCGTCAAGCTGCTGGCCGTCCGGCTGCCGCCCGTCGGCTGGCCGCCCATCGGGTGGCCGTCCGTCGGCCGGGCGGTCCTCCGCGGGACGTCCGGTGAGCAGCTCGCCGATGACCTCGCCGAAGCGCTCCGGCTCCCCGCGCAGGCTGTCGCGCAGCAGGCGCGCCATCGCCGGCATGCCGATCGCCTCGACCGTCCGCTGGACGAGGGTCTCCAGCGGACGTTCCCCGGGCGTCATGACCAGCCGCGGCCAATCGGCCGAACCGGCCAGCGCCCCGCCGGCGAGCGCCGGCAGCAGCCCCGCGCGCAGCAACGACGACTTCCCGGACCCCGAAGCACCCACCAGCACCAGCGGCCCGTGCCACGCCGCCTCGGCGGAGGCCTGCCCGTGGC
Organism: Parafrankia elaeagni; assembly: GCF_000374165.1. GTDB lineage: Bacteria > Actinomycetota > Actinomycetes > Frankiales > Frankiaceae > Parafrankia > Parafrankia elaeagni. The sequence continues at coordinate 12,141 of NZ_KB893736.1, read as the reverse complement.
CTCGGACGTGGGCCGAGGCCTGGGCCCGGGTGTGATCCTGAGCCCAGGTGCCGGCGCGGGCGGTCGTGGCCACCCTTGCCACCAGATCCGAGACCATCCGCTCTCGGCCGAAGAACCACTGCCCGCTGGACTCGTCGAACCCCCGCAGCCCCGGATACGGGCACGCTCTGACGTCCTCCTCCGTACCCTCCGTACCCTCAGGACCCTCCGTACCCTCAGGGCCGGCTGCCTTGGTGTTCCCCGCAGGTGACGCCCCGGTGGGCAGGACCACAGGCCGGTGGGCGGCGTCCGGCACGAAGCTCTCCGCACCCGGCGGCGGCGCCGGCGGGTTCCCGATCAGCCGAGTAGCGCCGTCCTCCGCCTGCCCGCCTGGCGCAGCCGCTCGAGGCTGCAAGGACCGGTCCGCCGGCGCCGGCGTTCCCGGCCGAGCCGCGTCCGGTTCCTCCTCGCAGCCGGGCGCCTGGGATGCCATGAACTCACCCGCTTCTCGGCGAAAGATCCAAATCATGCGACCGTGACCGATTGTGCTCTGTAAGCACCGATCTTCGGAAGACAGTCACCTAGCCGACAGGCTCTGATCGCGAAGGTCAGCGGAGCCGCCGGATTCGTCCGGACCCGAGTGTGAGGGACCCGCCAGGAAGATCGTGGACGTCCCCGTCTCCCGGGTGGCTCGTGCGGCGCGCGGAGCTCCGGCCAGCCTGCGGGGTCGGCTGCAGCAGCCCCCCGCGGACCGGGCCCCCGCGCGCCTCGTGCCACCCGCCTCGTGCCACGTCGCCAAAACTTCCTGGCCCCCAGCGCTCGGATGGGGTGCGGAGTCCTGTAGCATGACCTCCAGTTCGACAGCAGCTGACCTGATCCGCTGGGGAAGTGGTTTGGTGCAAAGCCATCCGATCCTCTAGGATGGGCAGCGGACAACTGAAGACAAACATGGTCCCGTGGTGAAGTCTGGAGTTCACGCCGCCCTGTCAAGGCGGAGGTCGCGGGTTCGAATCCCGTCGGGACCGCGTTGTACATTAGTGACACAAAGTAGAACATGGGCAGGTAGCTCAGTCGGTACGAGCGTCCGCCTGAAAAGTGGAAGGTCGGCGGTTCGACCCCGCCCCTGCCCACCCACACCAGCAGGTAAAACGAAACCCGCCGAGATCATCGGCGGGTTTCGTGGTCTGAGTTCTGGTCTCGTTTGTACCTGTTACGGCGCTGTTACGTTGTGGGAAGACAGTACATGCCAGGGCCTTGGCGGCCTGGATCAGACAGCTGCTGCGAGCTCGGTGAACGCGGCTACCAGCCGAAGGCGGGGGTCGGTGTCGAGGGCGAGTTCGTAGTGTCCGCGGCGGATGTTCTGGACCAGGGCGTGCCCCGCGCTGACGGTCTGGGCAGACCGGGGCGTTTCAACCCGCGCATCGGCCGCAGCCGGGCCGTCAACCGGCCGTGGTCGGCTTCGATCCGATTGTTCTCCCGGGCGGCGTCGACGTGGCAGGCCTCGGGGAGTAGTTCGTTGAGGATCCGCGGGTAGACCGGTGCTGTCGGTGGTGACCTCGACCGGGCGGCCATGGGACAGGGCTCGGGGGAAGAACCGGCGGGCGGCGGACTGGTCGCGGTGGGTGCTGGCGAGGACGTCGATGACCTGTCCGTGCTGGTCGACAGCCCGGCACAGGTAGGTCCACCGGCCGGCGACCTTCACATACGTTTCATCCACGTACACCTGTACCCGGGCCGGTGCCAGCAGGGCCGGGCCGCCTCAACGAGCAGGGGCGTGAAGCGCTGCACCCACCGGTAGACCGTGACGTGATTGACCTCGACCGCGTTCGGCCAGCAGCTCCTCCACGTCCCGGTACGACAAAGCGAACCGCAGGTACCAGCGGACCACCAGCACGGTCACCTCCGGCGGGAACCGGAAGCCCACGAACTCCGACACCGGCACCGGCGGAGTGACCGTCCCTCGACTCATCACCTGATCATGCCCGACCGCCAGCTCGCGGGCCTGCCCCGGCCGGACGCAACAGAGCCGCCGTGAACTATCGCTCGTCGGCCCGATCAACATGTCGCCTGGCTCGTTTCTCGCTCGGGACGCTCTCACCGCGAGGCCAGCTGATCGACATCTGGGTCCAGTCGTGGGATGCCATGGGGTGCTCGAGCAGAAGTCCGGCCAGCAGCATGGTCTCCCGTATCGACGGCCCCTCGATGACCAAAAACTCCGGTCTCTCCCCATCGAGGTTGAAGCCGCATCCCGACTGGGCGACCAGTGGCCGGATGTCTCGGACGAGTTCTTTACGTGCGGTGAAGTAGACGACGGGCCATCTCGCCCACGCGTCGGCTCCTGTGTGCCCGCGGCAGCTCGCGGCGGGATATGCGCCGATGGCGGCGAGCACGTGCACGAGGCCGCTGACGCCGACCTCGACAGCGCTGAGGACCGCGATGTCCACATCGGCGGATACAGGTCCGCCGTGGTCGGCCTCCAATCGGTCGGGTAACTCCCCGCTGCCCTCGATTCCTCGCGCGAGCTGGTCGAACTGATCCGGCCCGTCGGAGGTGGCGATCAGGAGCTGGACGAGTGCCGACTCGGCGCGGACGATGGCGGCGGCGTCTTCGCGGGTCAGTCCTGTGATGATCCAGGTCTCGTGGAAGAAACCGAGGCCGCCCTCGTCGTTGTCCAACTCTTCCGCGGTAGGGATCCAGTATTCGAAGCCGTCAGGCGGTTCGGTATGGAGGTGGATACCGATACGCGGAAGTATATGACTGTGTGAGGGTGGCTCGGGCGCTGACGGCAGTTCGCGGGGCTCGGCGTCCGGTGTCATAGCTCCGGTCCTCGGGTTCCGAGGTCCACACATCGTGCATCGACGTACCGACAGACCGCGGTATCCGGCACCGTCCGCGTTGTGGCCGGCCTGCGGCTCTCGCGGCTGAATCCGCCGCTCACTGCTGCGCTGATCGTGAACTTGCGTGCGTGTGCCGCCCTCGAAGTGGTCACGCGGAAACGGTATCTGTCCTGGACAGACCGCGGCCACCATTTAGTGATGTTCCGACCAGATGAGCGCGAGGCGTGGCACCCGTTGCCGGCGATGTGTTCCCACCAACTCGGTGGGAACCGGGCGCGAACGAGCCGGAGGCGGTGCGTCCCGTGATCCTGGCTCCGGGCTCGGGACGTCCGTCGCCTGGACGACCGTCGATCTCGATAGGCTGGACTTCGTGACGACTGATCGGGAGTCATGGGCGTCCTCGGCGGGCGTCCGGGCCTCGATGCGCTCCAACAAGTCGCGCGACACGAAACCTGAGCTGGCCCTGAGATCCGCTGTGCACAGCCTCGGCCTGCGGTACAGGGTCGGCACGCGGCCGCTACCGGCAGTCCGGCGTACGGGCGACCTGGTGTTCTCCCGGGCGAGGGTGGTCGTGTTCCTCGACGGGTGCTTCTGGCACGGCTGCCCGCAGCATCACACTGTGGCGAAGACGAACGCCGACTTCTGGGCTGAGAAGATCCGCGCGAACCGGGAGCGAGACCTACACACCAATCATCTCCTCGAGGAGGCCGGCTGGCGGGTGATCCGAGTGTGGGAGCACGAGGACCCGCGTGCGGCTGCACACAGAGTTGCGGAGGTCATCCGAGGGGGAAAGCCTGCCATCCTCTGAACGGGCGGGAAAGATCGACCGAAGCTCTCCCGATTCACCTTACCGGCCACACATGGGCTTATTTCCAACAACATGTAGCGTTTTATATCAAAATCACTACAACATCTAGCGGTGGTTGAAATCGGATCACCGGTCGGGTATGATACCTAGTGATTGGCGGATTAAAATGGCTTTCGAATGGCCATTAATCTGACAGAGATTTCTGCTGGACTTCTGTAGGGGTTTGGCGTGTCGGGCCGGAGGCGTTGCGGGAAGGGTGACGGATTCGTGTACACGGTCGTCGATCTCTTCGCGGGATGTGGCGGCGGTTCTATGGGTTTCCGAAAGGCCGGGTTCGCGCCAGTGGCCGCAGTCGAGATCGACGATCTCGCGGCTGCGGCCTATGAGGCCAACCTCGGCCTTAGGCCGATCGTGCGAGACATCCGGGATGTCTCGCTGGATGACCTCCGCGCGGCGGGAGTGGTCCCCGGTGAGTTGACCTTGCTCTTCGGCTGCCCGCCCTGCCAGAGCTTCACAGTCCTGCGCCGCGGGCAAGATGCAAGCGCCTACGACCGACGTCGCAACGACCTCATCTACGAGTACCTGCGCATGGTCAGGGAACTGCGCCCCCGGCACCTCGCGTTCGAGAACGTTCCCGGCCTGGTCACCGGCCGCTGGAGCTCTTACTTCGAAGTCTTCCGTAAAATGCTTGCCGACCTCGAGTACAAAGCCGTCTCGCACGTCGTCGACGCGGCCGACTATGGAGTCCCTCAACGTCGCAAGCGTGTCCTGGTGGTCGCCAGCCGTGTCGCCGAGCCGCAACTGCCACCTGCGACCCACCATGCCCCAGACGCTCTGCCCATGCCAGGTCAGCGTCTCCATCTAACGGTGCGCGAGGCGATCGGCGCCTTGCGACCTCTCGCGTCCGGCCAGAGGGACCCGGACGACCGGTTTCATGTGGCCCGTCGGCACAGCGAGATCGCGCTCCGACGGCTGCGGGCGGTCCCGGAGGGCGGAGGACGCGCCGACCTTCCTGACGACCTGGTGCTCGCCTGTCATCGCGACCACCAGGGTCACTACGACATCTACGGCCGGATGTGGTGGAACCAGGTCGCGCCGACCCTCACTTCGGGATGCACCAACGTCACACGCGGACGCTTCGCCCATCCCGAACAGGACCGCGCGATCACACTCCGCGAGGCGATGCTGCTCCAGACCTTCCCGTCGGACGCGCAGCTGGCCGGCGGTGTCGAGGCCATGGCCCTGCAGGTCGGCAACGCAGTACCCAGCCTGCTCGCTCGGCGCATCGGTGAGCAGATCGCCGCGATGGAGGCAGCGAGTAGATCCGGGGCTTTGTCTGCCGGTCTGTTGGAGATCAGTATCTAGTCAGACGGTAAATCCGGGCCCCAGATTGTCACTCTGTGTAATCGGGGTGCAAGTTTCGCGCGAACCGAGCGGTCCCGTATCATATCGTCCTCATCAGCTCGATCATGTGGTCCATGTCGGGTGAGTGGTTGATCATGGGCGGGGGGTTCATGACGACGTTCGAGGTTCCGGCTGCTGTCGGGTCGATGCACGCTGTGCAGATGGACGCGGCGCTCGCGAACACGATCGGCCTCCACCACACGCTCGCCTCGGCGGTCGCGGACCTCGTCGACAACTCCATCGACGCCCGTGCCCGGACCATCCGGGTTCGGATACTCCTCGCTGACGGTGCGCCCGTCGGCCTGCAGGTCGTCGACGACGGCCGTGGCATGGACGAGGCTGCGGTCGACGCGGCGATGACGTACGCGGGCGCACGTGAGTACAGCGACACCGACCTCGGGCATTTCGGTGTCGGCCTCAAGGCGGCCTCACTCAGCCGGGCCGACACTGTTCTGATCTGCTCTCGTGCGGCCGGCGCGACTCCCGTGGGACGCAAGCTGGTCAGGTCGGGTGACATGACGGCGCCGCTGGTCGGCGTTCTCAGCCCCGCGGACGCGGCGGCCAGACTCGACGGCATCGAGACCGGGGCTAGACGCGGGACCGGGACGCTGATCGAGTGGCGCGACGTGCGGACCTTTCCGAGTACCCGTGACCCGGACGAGCAACGACGCTGGCTTCAGGGAGCAATCCTCGACATCCGGAACCACTTGGGCGTCGTGTTTCATCGCCTCCTCGCGCGTGCCTCCGCACCACGCATCAAGGTGGACACCTTCGACGTCATTCTCGGTGTCACCGGGGTCCCGAGAACCGTCGAGGTGATCGACCCGTTCGCCTATCCGTTCGCCGGCGAGCCGGACTTCCCTCAGCGGCTACGGATCGAGCTGCCCGACGGATCCGAGCCCATCAGGGCGGTCGCGCACATCTGGCCAGCACGGTCACAGGCCCCGCAGTTTAAACTCGGCGGCGATCCGGGAGGCAAGTTCCAGGGCATCTTCGCCTACCGCCGTGACCGGCTCCTGCAGAAGGGCGGCTGGTGCGGACTGTGGGCCGACCGACCCGGATGGGAACTCGCACGCATCGCGCTCGACGTCGTCGGGACCGGCGGCGGCCATGCGACGATCAACCCCGAGAAGTCGGGCCTTGCTCTGTCCGCGGATCTGCGCCGAGCCTTGGAGACAGCCCGATGCGTGGTCACCGGCGAGACGCTGCTCGAGTACCTCGACGTGGCGGCGGCCGTCGAGAAGCGGGGGCGCGCTCGTCAACGTCAGCCGGTCACCGTCGTCGAACCGGCCGGTGGACTGCCCGGCGCACTGTTGGCCGGGTACGCCGATGCGGTCGAGTTCGCCTCCGGCGTCGCGCCGATCGCGATCCGCTGGCGGTGGCTGCCGCGACGCACTGTGTTCGAGGTTGATCGGAGCGAGTCCGAGCTGGTGCTCAACCGCCGGTACCGGGAGGCGCTGGTCGGCTGGGACAGCGACGATCCAGACGACGCACCCGTCGTGAAGGCGCTGCTGCACCTGCTGACGAACCAGCTGTTCCAGGGCAGCTATCTCGGTCCGCGGGCCAAGGCCGAGCTGGCGGCGTGGCAGGAGATCCTCTACCGGGCCGTGCACGCGCAGATCGACGCAGGCCTCGGTCAGCAAAGAGAGGACTGGTGAGTTTGAACCTGCGGGAGCATCTGACCCCGGAGACACTGGAGAGGTACTTCGGCGCAGGATCCCCGGTCACGGTGTCGCTTGCCGACCGGCCGACTTGTCTCTTGAAGATCACCCCGGCGGACGACCGACTTGAGCTGTGGACACCGGTCGACGGTGCTGAGCCTGACGTTGCAGCGTTCAGCCGGGTCTCGGTTGCCACTGTGCGACGGGAAGGCGAGGGGCCCTGGTTCGTGCTCGGTGTCGACGCGCACCGGGCTCGCGTCGAGGCGTATGCGCTCGTCGAGGCCGTCGTCGACAACCTCGTCGCCGGCAACTCTCTACGTCAGGCCACGGGTCAGTCCATCGCGTCGTTCCACGATCTGCTGGCCACCCGTGGGCGTCTCAGCGAGGAGAGAACCATCGGTTTACTCGCTGAGCTCCTGGTGCTCGAGCAACTGCTGACCAGTATCGGCGAATCGACGGCCGTCGGGGCATGGCTCGGGCCATGTCGCGGTGAACACGACTTCGCGCTGAACGACGTCGACCTCGAGGTGAAAGCGACCCTGTACGAGCGGCGGTCTCACCTGATCGGAAGCGAAACACAGCTGACGGCGAACCCGTACCGCCCGCTGTGGCTCGTCTCGATCCAGCTGACCCGGACCGGGCCCAGCCCCGACAGCTTCACTCTGCCGGAACTCGTCGCCAGGGTACGCCGACGGCTCATTGCGGAGACCATGGCTTTCGACGAGCTTCTGCGCTCTGCTGGCTGGCGCGAGGCCGATGCCGATCTGTACCGTGAGCGTTACCTTCCACGAACCCTGCCCGCGGCTTACCTCGTCGACGACGACTTTCCGGCGATTACCCGGGCCCGAGTCGAGGCCGTGATCCCCCATTCGGAACATGTCACGGCCGTCTCGTACCGCCTCGACCTGACGAGCTGGCCCCCGGAGACACCACCGGCGGCACTCGACGGGTTCACCGGTTCTTACCTCACGGGGGTTTCCTGATTATGAGCGGTGGTGTCGTCGGCCTGCCGCCGGCGCTGAACAGCATGCTGGACGAGGCGCCGGCGGCGTTGCTCGACACGGTCAACTTTTTCGCCGTGAAGAGGGGCGCCTCGACCTGTGACGAAAGGTCGCTAGTCGCCGCCCTCACCACGCAGGGGTCCAACGACGAAATTCGGGTCCAATTTCAAATCCTCATCGCGCGCTGGGACGCGGTCACAGGCGATGACGCCTCCTGGGCACAAGGAACCAGGCATCACACGGCCGAACGCCGGGCTGTGGTCTACCGCGCGCTCGGTTTCGCGGAGCCCTCTTGGCCGGCGATCGAAGCGGTCTATCCGCCCGATCCAGCGGGTGTCGTCATCGAGGCCAGGGACAAGGACTGGCACCACTGGTACACCGCCGAACGTCGGGCCGGTCACGATTTCTACTGGAAGGCCTACTCGGGCCTTCTTCTGGCCAGACAGGGGTGGAGTGCCTCGGCGCTTGGCCGGCTCGACACGGCGACCACTGCGGTAATCGAACGTCTGGCTGATCCGACCTGGGAGGAGCGCTTCCAGGCGCGCGGTCTCGTCGTCGGCTATGTGCAGAGCGGCAAGACCGCCAACTTCACCGGAGTCGTGGCGAAGGCGATGGACGCCGGCTTCCGGCTCGTCATCGTCTTGACCGGTACCGTCGAGATTCTGCGCAAACAGACGCAGCGACGCCTCGACATGGAGCTGATTGGCGTCGAGAACATCCTCGGTGGCGTCGATGAGAAGGACCCCGCGCAGTTCGCGGAAACCGACTACCACGAGGACACCGGCTGGCACGAAGGCCACTTTCTGCGCCACGGTGTCGACATCGGCAATCTCGACGAGGTCCCTGCCGTTCACCGGCTCAGTACCTACAGCGGGGACTACAAGCGGCTCAAGCAGGGTCTCGGCGTGCTCGATTTCCGCGCGCAAAACCAGCTCAAGAATAAGCTAGTTCCTCTCTACCGCTCCGAAAATCTCCTCTCCAGTGATGTCCGGATCGCAGTGGTCAAGAAGAACAGCACCGTCCTGAAGAAGCTTGTCGCCGACCTCAGGGTGATCCGTGCGAACCTCGGCGAGATCCCGAGTTTGATCATTGACGATGAGGCGGACCAGGCTTCTGTCAACACCCGCAAACCCCCGACATCGCAGGAGAAGCGGGAGCGAACCGCTGTCAATCAGCAGATCTCGCAACTTTTGCGGGTCTTGAGCCGAGCACAGTACATCGGCTACACGGCCACTCCGTTCGCCAATGTCTTCGTCGATCCCGATGACTCTGAGGACATCTTCCCGAAGGACTTCATCCTCGCCCTCGAACGTCCTGACGGGTACATGGGCGCCACAGACTTCCACGACCTCGGCGTCGACTACGGCGATCAGGCCAAGACAATCCACAATTCCAATGAGAAGGCCTACGTCCGGGACCTGACCGCCTCGGTCGATGACGAGGAGTTCTGGCGCGACGAGATGCAGGGCGCCCTCGACGCCTTCGTGCTCTCCGGTGCGATCAAGCTCTACCGTGAAGCCGTGTCACCCCGCTACAGGTTCCGACACCACACGATGCTGGTCCACGAATCCGTCAAGGTCGTTGATCACGCGGACCTCGCGGACAGGATCTGTGAGCTCTGGCGCTGTTCCGGTTACGACGGGCCGAGCGGAACGGCCCGGCTGCGTAAGCTCTTCGAAGGGGACTTCGAACCCGTCATCGCCGCGCTACACGGCCGAGCCGTGGCACGCGCCGAATCCGAGGGAAAAGAGCCGCCGGATGCCCTACCTGCGCCCGCGACGTTCGACGACCTCGTTGGCAAGATTGGATCCGTGCTCGACCGGATAGAGACCGGACGCTCCCCGGTCATCGTCGTCAACGGGAGCAAGGAGAAGGACTACGAGCAGGACGAGCTCGACTTCCAGGCCGGTGACGTCTGGAAGATTCTCGTCGGTGGCACCAAGCTGAGTCGTGGCTTCACCGTCGAGGGCCTCACGGTCTCCTACTACACCAGAAGAACGGGCCAGGCCGACTCGCTCATGCAGATGGGTCGCTGGTTCGGTTTCCGCCGTGGATACCACGACCTCGTCCGTCTCTACATAGGCCGCAACGTCCGCATTGGAAACAGGGAGTACGACCTTTACGAGGCGTTCCAAGCCACCGTCGAAGATGAGGAGGACTTTCGTGCGGAGCTGCGCCGTTACTCCGAGCCGGCGTCCGACGGATCTCCCCGCGTTCGACCGGAAGATGTCCCTCCGATGGTCTTCCAGCAGCTTCCCTGGCTCAAGCCCACGTCCGGCAGCAAAATGTACAACGCCGAACTTGTCCGGCAGGGCGCTGGCGGAAAAGTGGAGGATTTCACCCTCCTGCCCGACCGTGGTGACGGATCGAGTAACGCCCATAACCTGACCGCGATCCAGCCGTTGCTCGCGGCGCTGGACAGGCAGGCGGAGTTCCAATATTTCGACAAGGATGCCGGCGTTGGCGGTAAGAAGGGAAAATACTCGGCTTGGTTCGGCGTCGTATCAGCGCAGCTGGTACACGATGTTATGGAACAGTTCCGTTGGCTTCCCAGTTGGGACCCGCGCCCTCGCTTCGCAGCCGTCCAAGAGCTGATCAACGATGGCAGCTTGCGGGACTTCGTCGTCTTCGTGCCCTTACTCAAGGTTGTGCACAAGCGCCTAGGGGACCATCCCGAGCCTCTGCCGATCACCACCCTGGGGCGACGCTCCGGTGATCGTGCGGGCTTCAACGGAAGCTACCGCCGGCAGCGTGACGCGATGAAGACGATCTCTGGGGTCCTGATCGACAACCCGTCCGGACCTGGGACGGTCTTGGACCCGAGTGGGGGCGAGGAAGCGCTCGCGCTACATACGGCGACCCGCGGGGCGCTGCTGCTGAACTTCGCGCTCGACGCTGCACCAGCCGGCCCGAAAAAGCCCGAAGGCCTGGCGGATCCCGCACCCGCTGGCGACATCGCGACTCTCATCTCCTACGCCCTGCCGTTCCTGGCTAAGACCAAGATTGGCTTCAAGGTCAAAAAGAGGGGTGCAGGGGCCATCATCCGGCGTGATGCCCAGCAATGAGACACCGCGGAGGCGGTGTAAGAAGGCTCTCCGAGGTCCGGGCCCGCGCGTAGTCGCGGTGACGTGGGCCCGGGTCTGGATGCAATGCCGTTTAGGGCTTGCCGAAAAATAACCCGTAGCTTCCCAGGATCACTCGTCTTGGTGTGGTATGGCCTCCATGGAGGACGTTCAGCGGGTGCTCGCGGCGAAGTTCGAGGCGGTCTTCCCGCACCTGGATGAGCGGCAGCGCCGGCTGGTGATGGCGGCCGAGGCGCGGGCGCTGGGGCACGGGGGGATCCGGGCGGTCGCTCGGGCTACGGGAGTCCGCGAGGCCACCGTGTCGCGGGGAGTCGACGAGCTCGACGCCGGCGCCCCGCCGCTGGGCCGGGTCCGCCGGCCGGGTGGGGGCCGTAAGCGGGCGGTTGAGGTCGACCCTGGTCTGCGGCCGGCGCTGCTGGCCCTGGTCGAGCCGGACGAGCGGGGCGACCCGATGTCGCCGTTGCGGTGGACGACGAAGTCGACCAGGAAACTGGCCGAGGAGCTGACCCGGCAAGGCCACCGGGTCGGCGCGGACACGGTCGGCGACCTGCTGCGCGCGGAGGGGTTCAGCCTCCAGGGCAACAGCAAGACGCTGGAAGGCGCGCAGAGCCCCGACCGGGACGCGCAGTTCCGCTACATCAACTCCCAGGTCACCGACAGCCTGAACGCGGGCGACCCGGTCGTCAGCGTCGACACCAAGAAAAAGGAGCTCGTCGGCGAGTACGCCAACCGCGGCCGTCAGTGGCGGCCGAAGGGCGACCCGGTGAAGGTCGACACGCACGACTTCCCGGACAAGGAACTCGGCAAAGTCGTCCCCTACAGGATCTACGACCTGGCGGCGGACGCCGGCTGGGTCAGCGTCGGCACCGACCACGACACCGCCGCGTTCGCGGTCGCCTCGCTGCGCCGCTGGTGGGACGGGCAGGGCAAGGCGTCCTACCCGCACGCGCGCAGGCTGCTGATCACCGCGGACGCTGGCGGCTCGAACGGCTACCGCACCCGCGCATGGAAGACCGAGCTCGCCGCGTTCGCCCTCGAGACCGGCCTGACGATCACGGTGTGTCATTTCCCGCCGGGGACGTCGAAGTGGAACAAGGTCGTTGTGAGCATGAACATGGAAGGTGAGCGACAGCTGATGGCACGTTTACCTGACGTGATGCTGTACGAGAGATGGAGGAAGCGGCGTCCCTTCGTATCGGGTGCCGCGCGGCCCTCCGGAGTCGCCCTGCGGGGGGAGGCTTCAAACCACCCAGCGGTGCCTTAGCTAAAGACTGGAAATGGTGCTGAACGGTCTGGGAGAAGTCCGGGTAAGACCCGGGCAGGTGGGGATCAGGAAGATGAGCGAACGGGTGAAAGCCTACTGCCGTC
>NZ_KB893735.1 GCF_000374165.1 Parafrankia elaeagni | reverse complement strand
GATCCGCCAGTCCGTCGGCCGGACCGGGATCTGTTACGACAACTCGATGGCCGAATCGTTCTTCGCAACCCTGAAAAACGAACGTGTTCACCGCACCGTCTACCCCACCCGCGAACACGCCCGACGCGACATTGCCCGATACATCGAACTCCGTTACAATACGACACGCCGCCACTCGGCCCTCGACTACCGAACCCCACAGCAAGTCCACGATGAGTACTTGAAAAGACAGTCTGCTGCGTAGATCAGCTTAATAACGCCTGTCCGGAATTAACGGGGCACACCACAGAGTGGATCGGCGGGCAGTTGATTGACGCCGGGTACACCGTCGAGCTGGACGTATGGGACTGGGCAGCCGGCACGAACTTCGTGGACGCTATGCGCATCGCGCTGGAACGCGCGGACCGGGTACTGGCGATCTACACCGACGCCTACTTCGCCGGCCGCTACACCCAGGTCGAGCACACCGCCGCCTTTACCGCGGCGGTGGAGGGTCGGTCCGGGCGCGTCGTGCCGATACTTGTCGAGGACTGCAAGGTTCCTGAATTATACGCACCACTCGTCCGAATAGTACTGGCCGGGCTTGACCGGGACGAGGCTCGGCGGCGGCTGTTCGCCGGCGTCCTCGCCCCGTCCGCGCCCCGGAGACCTACGGTTGAGTTGCCCGGTTCGACCGAAATAGTGCCAATCGGCGACCAGCACTTTCCCCGGAGAACAACCTCGATATGGAACGTGCCGCCACGGAACCCATTCTTTACCGGCCGAAGCCGTCTTCTCGACATCCTGCACAGTAGGCTGCGCCAAACCGCTGAAAATGGCGGCGGTTCGGTCGCGGTGGCGCCGCTGCAGGGCATAGGCGGAGTAGGTAAGACCCAGCTTGCCGTTGAATATGCCCACCGCCATCCTGGCGAGTACCGGATCGTCTGGTGGGTCAATGCCGACGACCCAGCCTTGGCGACGGCTGGATTAGTCAATCTTGCCGGAGCACTCGCGTTGCCGGTGGACGGCCCGCCGTCTACCATCCTTCGCCGGCTGTGGGCCGAACTGCGCGACCGGTCAGACTGGCTGCTTGTCTACGACAACGTCGACGACCCGACCAGTATCGCGGAACTGCGTCCTCCCCAGGGCGGCAACCTCCTCCTGACAAGCCGCAGTCCGACCCTTCATCGCCTCGCGGACCTAATAGAGGTCGGCGAGTTTGATCGCAACGAATCGATCGCGCTGCTTCAGCGACGGTCTCCAACCCTCACCCACGCGGAAGCCGACCGGGTCGCGGCCGCGGTTGGGGACCTGCCACTGGCGGTTGAGCAGGCCGGTTGTTTTCTCACCGATACCCGTATCGAGGTCGACGATTATCTCGAGTTGCTGGCGACGCAGCCGGCGCAGGCAGGGCTGGCGGACAGCACCCTCGATCGCCATCCGGGCCTGGTCGCGGTAGTGACCGCCAACCGTGCCCGACTGAATACCGAAAGTCCTTCCGCCGCCGCTCTGCTCAACCAGCTCGCCTTTTGTGCGTCCGAGCCCCTTTCGCTCACGCCCCGGCGCGAGCGGGCGATGCGGGTCGGGTTCCCGGAGCGCTTCGGTGCGAAGTTCGGTGACGCAGCGGCGACAGCCGGCGCGGTGCGGCACCTCACCCGTCTGGGACTGGTCCGACACGTCGGGACGACCCTGCAGGCGCATCGCCTCGTTCAGGCGCTGGTTCGCTCCCAGCTCTCCGCCGAGGAACAAATGGCGAGCCGGCAGGCCGCTCAGCTCCTGGTCGCGTCGGCGAGTCCCGGTGACCCTGACGACCCGGGCTCCTGGCCGTCCTACGCCGCCCTTGTCCCCCACGTCCACACTCTCAGCGCTCAGGAGGATGGCGCGGCAATCGAGCCGAAGCCTTTCCGCGAGTTGCTGCTCGCGACAACCCGCTACCAGTATGTGTCGGGCCAATCGGCCGCAGGGCGAAATCTTGCCGAGCAGACCCGTCTATGCTGGGCACAAACGTTGGGCGCGGACGCCCCCGACACCTTGCGGGTGGCGAATAATCTCGCTATCTACCTGCGGCAGTTGGGAGATCTAGCGGGCGCCCGCGCCCTGCACGAGGATACCCTCGCCCGTCGTCGACGGATCCTCGGCGACGACCATCCGGACACCCTGCAGTCGGCCAACGGGCTCGGCGCATGTCTTTGGGCGACGGGAGACTTCGCCGGTGCGCGCGCGCTCAGCGAGGAGACTCTTGCCCATCGTCGACGGGTGCTCGGCGATGACCATCCGGACACCCTGCGCTCGGCGAACAACCTTGCCATCTATCGTCGGCGGATGGGAGACATAGCAGGTGCGCGTGCCCTCAGCAAGGACGCCTTCACTCGTCGCCGCCGAATTTTCGGTGGCGACCATCCCAGCACGCTGCATTCGGCGAATAACCTCGCGGAGGACCTACGGAAGTTGGGAGATGCAGCGGGCGCGCAAAGGCTAGACGAAGACACTTTAGAACGTCGTCGGCGAGTGCTCGGTGTCGACCATCCCGAGACATTTCGCACAGTGGACAACCTTGCCGAGGATCTGAGGTCGTTGGGGGATGTGGCTGGGGCCCGGACCCTGCATGAGGACACTCTCGCCCGTCGTCGACGAGTGTTAGGTGAAGATCATCCGGATACACTGATCTCAGCGGCTGGCCTGGCAGCGTGTCTGGCGGAGCTCGGAGACGCTGCCGGCGCCCACGCCCTGTATGAGGACACTCTCGCCCGTCGTCGACGAGTGTTAGGTGAAGATCATCCAGACACCCTGGTGGCGGCGGCTGGACTGGAGGCATGCGGGGGCGGCGCCAGAAGCCAAGATCAACCTTGACGTTCACAGATGACGTGGCGCCTGTCGTGGCGCGGTTGCGTGACGAGCTCGAATTTCCGTCGCGGTGCCGCGGATGATCGACGTCAGCGGGGAGGACCCGCGTGGCGGGCACGCCACCTACCACGTCGAGGCGTCCGAGCACCCGAAGCGAGCCGCCTCGTCGAGGACCAATGATCTGGGCCCGCGGAAGCCCCGCTGAATCCAGTTACTGTAGCGGTGGCAGGAGATCGATCGAACTGGGACCAGGTGAGTCAGCAATACCTCTACGGCGGCTAATCACCGATTCTCGCGACGGCTGCGACTCCGGCGTCGTGTAGCACGACGACGGCGGACTGCGCAATTGAACCGGTGGTCCGCGAGCCGTCGACGCTGCGTGCATAAGTGCTGCCCGGGTGCGGTGACGTCGTGAGTGAAGGTCAAGAGGTTGTTCGCGATTACGGCTAGGAAACTCCGGTCGCCCCTGATCTCCAGGGTGCGGGCTCGGGGTTCGACGTCGAAGACCACCTGCCCGGCGGCGACGGGCCACCAACACACCCGGTCACGGCCGCCGGCCAACAGCACGGCGCCTGGTAGATCCCAAGCGACGCTGGAGGCGGGCGCTGCCCGCGGCACCGGATACCAGAGGCAGCCGTTCTTACGCGACCACCAGCGCCGACACCGAGAGGCCCACGATCGACCGCGACCACGCCGAGCAGGCCGGAGCACATACTTAGCAGGCACAACCTCGGGGCCAGACAGTCGGAAAGCTCGACGCGATCGGCCGCGAGGAGAGCTGTCAAAATGTGAGGGCTCAGGTGAAGTTGACCCGATCCTGTTCACGCCTGGGCTCTTTGGGATAATGAACCCGGGGAGGAGTGCAGGTGCCGAGATCAAAACCGCCTTACACGTAGGAGTTCCGCCGACAGATGGTGGATCTTGTTCGGGCTGGGAGAGCCGCCACGACCGGCACGTCCACCCTCCGCCCAGCTGAAGTCTCAGGACGTGCTGTCAGCGAGCGGTCAAAGTCGCGGTTGAGGGATACCATTCACAGTGAGGTCGGGGTCCAACGCAGGCGTGACTTCGCCTGAGACGCGCACCTTGACCTCGAACGCTGGCTCGTCCGATCCAGCCTCGGAAAAAGGAACGTCCGTGTGTCCGAGGAGCCGAATCAGCTCTTCGCGTAGGCCGGTTCGCAGGGGGGTGCCGTCCTCGCCGAAAGAGTCGAGTTCGTCCGAGAGCAGTTCCCGGCCGCTCTTCTCGTGGACGACTGTGACCTTGAGGATCCCGCTGTGGTCGTATCGGAACTTCACGATAACCGCGTTGGCTTCCGGATCGGCCTCCCGCCTGGGCAGCATTACCTGCAGGTTGCTCAACGGGAAGGCACGGTCGCTGTCTGCCGGGAAACCCGCCTCGCCCTCGACGATCTCGATGTTGAGCGCATGCGCGTAGGGCCGGTTTGGCACGAAACGCTTCTCTCCGAGCGCGATCAGCGTGCGGTTGCGCCCGATGACGGGTTTGAAGCCCTTCCGAGGGCCAGCATCGAAGGCGGTGCCAAGATCATAGCTTGTCACGAGAGCGAACTGGCCATGCTGGTCGGGATCGTCGAGTGCGGCCCCATAGATAGCCGCGCCTCGCGCCACTGCCGTCATCGGATGGCACAACTCTGCGGAGACGATGCTCTCCGGTGAGAGGACCTTCCCCACTGCCTCGCGTGCCTCGGGGATCTGCGATGTGCCGCCGATCATCAGGACAGCATCGATCTTGTCGGGACCGATGCCGGTGTCTTCCAGGCACTGGTACAGCGGCTCCATCGCCTTTGTAATCAACGGCATGACGGCGTCGACGTACTCGGCGCGTGCCACCGTCAGGCTGACTCCGCGTGCCGGCAGGTCGAAGGGCAGCTCGCTGACGTCCGGCCGCGAAAGCGCGATCTTCGTAAGTTCGACCTCACGCCGCCAGCGCGCACGTTCCGCCTTCGACAGATTCTCCGGGGTCTGTCCGAGCTTCGTGATGAGGATCCGTGCCAGTGCTTCGTCGAACTCCAGTCCGCCCAGGGCCGCGATGCCACGTGAGGACCGTTCCTCGAAGAACTTGCCGTCGTACTCGAGGACCGTGACGTCGATAGTGCCCCCACCCCAGTCAAAGATGAGCAGGCGGCCCTCGACGGCAATGTCGTGAACGTAGGAGACGGCAGCAGCGGTCGGTTCGTTCAGCAGCGCCTTGACCTTGATCCCTGCCAGCCTGGCGGCGGCCCGGGTGCGGTACCGGGCACCGCCGGTGGCGTTCGCCGGCACGGTCACGACCGCCTGGTCGAGATCGAGGAAGCTGCGGTCCGCTGCCAGCTTCATCTCTGCGAAGAGCGACGCTGCCGCAACGGTGCTGCGGAACGGCTCACCGCCGAGCCAGATGTTGTGCTCCTCCAGCTGTGGCGTTCCGTCGTCGACCTGCTGGCTGCCCGCTGCTCTCGTCCCCAGCATGCGCTTCACAGCGTCGACCGGCTCGCTGCCGACGGTCTTCGCGGCCCAGCCGAAGCACAGCGTGCGCTGGAGCGGGCGTACCCCGAGCACCGAGGGAAACAGATCTTCGAACTCAGGCTGACGCCACTGCGCGGGGACCTGCCCGCTGTCGACCGGCACGATCTCAACGTCCCGGCCGTTGGAGCGGGCGAGGACCGAGTTACTCGTCCCAAAATCGATGCCGAAGGTCACGGAGTCTCCCGCCCTGTCGTTGCCGCTTCGTCAGCAGTCGTCTGCTCGTCGGCACCCGCCCGACGGGGTGCCTGGTGCGGGCGGGAGGAGCGGCCGTGCTGCTTGCCACCTGGGGGTGCTGCTTCCTCGGGCACCTGGCGGATCCAGCCTCGCTCGACTGTCTTTCCAGTCTCGGTGTCGACATATGCGGGGCTGATGATTTCGTACTCTTGTCCAGACTTGGACACCGCAGAAGAGCCTGTGGCGGTTTCAACGAGGTTGAACGGCGCTATGTCCGCCGGGTCCGAAACCCGGCGCAGGCCGGCACGCTCGAGCTCGTGCTCGATACGGGTTTGGAGTCTGGTCAAGTTTTCCGCGTGCGCTGCGGCACGGTCGATGACGACCATCTGAGCCAGGTGGCGGTCTCGCACCCGCATACCGTCGATCACGCCGGACCGCACCGCGTCGGCGATCTGACGACTCGCGGTCTGGACGAGTCGCGCCAGATCTTCACGGTCCGCCCCCGCTTCAAGCGCGGCATCGGTGAGCACACGCAGGCCTTCGTCCAGCCGGGGCTCCACCGCAGCTAGTACGGAGGTGAGGAGCGCGCGGGCATCGAAGGTTCCGGGTTCGAACCGAGGGTGGCCGGCACCGAAGCGGATGACTATCTGCGGTTCTCGCTTCTTATGGTTCTCCGGGCGCCCCTTGTCCGGGGACTTCGGCTTCCCCTTGGTCGGCCGCACCTGCTTGGGCATGTTCCGGGCATTTCCCTTGGATGCGCCGTTCACTGATTGCCACCCTCTGACGTTGGGTCGTCGTTGATGCCAGTGAGGACCGGCAACCCCGTGTGGTGGCGGGCCGCGTTGATGAGGCCTTTGGCGGCTTGATCCATGGCGTACGCTTTCTGCTCGGCGGTCGCAGGCGGGTTCCGGCGTGGCATGGGCTGAGCCGCGCCGAGGGCGGGCATCGCGCCGGCCGACGGTTCCTGCCAGCGCTGCTGGTTCAGCGGGACGAGGAACGGTCCAGGCGCTGCGTGACCGCGCTCCATGGCCTGAACGGCGTCCTTGGCCTCGTTGGCCAACGCTTCACCGTCTTCGTCAAGATCACGACGCAGTGTGAGCCAGGCACTTCGCCAGACATCCGTGGGTGCCTGGTCCGGCACGCCGAGGACCAGGAAGGGATTGAGCACATGCCCGGACTCCAGACCGGAGTTGAGCGTGCGCAGCACCGCTCGATTGTGGTCCAAGTTTCGGCGGGTCGATGACGGCAATTTATCTTCCGGTAGATGTCGACTGTCGAGTCCCGGGCTGATCTCCGCGAGCGCGTCCTTGACGTATCGCCCGCTCCGGTCCTTGCGCACAAGCAGGTAGGCGGCGATGTTGCGGGCCTCCCAACCAGCGGGCGATAGCACGCCGATGTTCTGCACCGCCTGCGCACGTACCTGTTCGAAGAGCTTGACCGCGTTCATGGTGTTGCCACGAATTTCCTGCTGGTGCGCGACCCGGAGCACACGCAGCAGCCGCCGCACGCTAATCCAGGAGCCAAATCCGTGGTCCTGGCCGGCCTGGCTCTGAGCTTGGCCCTGTGTCAGATGCTCAAGCATCCGCCAGAGCCAGGTTTGACTCGTCAGAGTGGACGGGACCCGGCGGGTCGCCTTCACCCGGTCCAGGTCGTCAAGCAGGCTGAGCTGCTCGGGATCCAGTCCACGTCGGTGGTCGAGAACGGTGACGTCGCCATTTCTGACCCGGTACCAGAAGTCACGGCGTGCCCGCTCGTCGGTCCATCCGAGTTCCGTCAGATCGTCGTCCGCGACGTCGCCTGGTCGGAGCCGTGCCAGCAGATAGAGCGCGCGAGTTCCGTACATCGGAACTGCTTTGACTCCGAGCCGCCGGGCCTCGATGAGATCGTCGACAAGCGGTTCCGGGAGGTAGGTGGCGAGCGCGCGCTGCTCGGCTGGACTGATCGGTAGATGACGGCGGAGCCGCTCGTAGCTGACATGACATTGCCAGGCGGTGTCAGCCGCGCGCAAACCGGGGACGGCACCGTCGGAGAAGTCGTCACGTACCGAGTCGTCCCCCAGGGTGGGGATCCCGCTTCCAACGAGCTCGGTTGCTCGCGAGGCCTCCAGTTCCGGGAACAGACCGGGGATCGAGGGGAATGCGTCTAGAAGGAGTCGCACCGCGGTGACCGGTGGCAATGGACTGGCTGCGTCGACGGCGAGGCGCGCCAACTCGTGGGCGGGAACATCGGCGCGCCTATGAACCAGCGCGTCGGCGGGATACTCCGCGTCTCTGACAGCGGCGGCCAGCGCGTCCGCCGCATGCGATGCCGCCTCCCAGACCGCCCGTGACGTGAAGCCGGCAGGTACTGCAGGCGGCTGTGGGTGGTTGCGTCCCGCCTGGAGGGCACGGCGACGTTGTAGCTCGCGTTGGATTGCCTCCTCGCGGGAGCTCGACACGTGCGCTGGCTCTGTGTGAAAGTCGAGAGGCCCGGTGGTCACTCGTCCTCCGCGAACTCGACCAACGCGCTCGTGACCGCGCCGGGCGTCCGGTCGAGCCTGAACGCGTCGACGAACGCGACTCGCGTGGCCAGCCCTGTGGTGCGGACGTAGTCGCGCAGCTTCTCCAACCGCGGTGTCAGCGGAACGGGGCCATTCCAGCCGGCCAGCCCCGAGGTGGACGCCGATCCGGTAAGCGCGCCGCCGGATTCGAGCGGGTGCTTCACGACGATGACGACAGGCTCTTCCGACAGGTCGCCGTCGGCGACCGCGATCGGCCCATGCGGTGTGTCCCGCAGCGCGATGTGCAGGGCGGACCGGTCCTGCGCCCACTTGTCCAGCAGCCGAGCGTGCACCTCGAGGTCAGTCTCGGGCGTTTCGCCCCGGAGGCTTCCGATGAGGTCGGCGGCGAGCCTCCAGTCGAACAACGGGTGCAGCCGCATGTTCGAGTAGTCCCGCAGACACCGGTAGCAGGAACCGCGGCAGGTGTCGGCGTGGTCCGCTCGGAGTTCGGCGACATATCGGTCGACGGCCCGGAGGAAGTCGTCGATGTGGTCGGCGGAACCCAGACGCGTGCTGAATCCGGCGCCATTCTCCAAGGTGTCGGCCAGGTAGGCGAAGACCGGCGAGGGCGCCGAGGCCGAGCCGTGGATGCCGGCGCTCAGCTCGTCCGGCTGCACGTCAAGGTATGGGGCGGCCGCGCGGCGCAACAGCGCTGACAGCGAGTACCAGGCTGCACGACGCCCATGATGACTTTCCGGGAAGCCGTCGAGCTGCTGATAGGGGGCCATGTCGAACCGGAGGCCACGCTCGGGATCGAGCGCGGCGCGGGCACCGACGAACATCATGTCAGTATGTTCGACCGCCCCCAGCGCCGTCTCCACGTCCGCAGGCGCAGATGGGTCGCGGACGACCACATAGCCGCCCCAGTTGGTCGTCGTGTCGCGCCGAAATCGGAACAGCCGGCCACTGTTCGGGTTGACAGTGTACCGGTCGCCGCTGCCGCAGTGCGCGACGAGCCAGTCGTCGACGGCCCGCGCTACGCGGGGCGCGTCCCGTTCGAGGTCGGTCGCCGTACGTGAGCTTGTCGCGCCGCCGATCCCGTCGCGGATGCCGTCATAGTCGCGAGGCGCATCGGCGCGGAAGCCGAGCGGCTCACGGACAGGAAACGCCGTGTAGTACCGCTCGGAGGCGCCGCAGGCCGGGCAGGTCTCCGGCTTGGGCGCATCGTCCAGGACCTGGATATGCGCGCACAGTCGGCACATCGCGACCTTGGTCTCGACGCCGAGCGGCTCGTCGACCGCCTTCGGCCGGAAACCACCCGGCGCGAACGACGCGATGCCTTCCGACCGATACCAGCGACCGTCGCGGAGGGTCTCAGTGCCGGGAGCAAACTTGCTGAGCGCCACCGCGAGCCCTCGGTCGATTGCACCCGCCGGCGGCCACGGGAAGCTGTTCGTGGGGCGCTTCGTGTAGAGGAGCCGGACACGGGTCGGGAAGCCGAACATTGGCAGCAGGCCTCGTTCGGCGAGCCGCTGGCTGAGGTCGACGTGACCTGTTGCTGTCGCGGCCTCGGCGTCGATATCTGCGAGCAGCTGCCGGACGCAGCTGTCCGGATTGATCGAGGCGACCGGCTCGGGCGTGCCGGCCAGCAGCGCCTGCGCCGCGGACGCGATGTTGTCTCCGTGGCTGTCGACCCAGCGGCGCACGAAGCCGCGGTGCGTGGTCCACTCGGCGGCCAGGCCGAACTCTCCGTGCACGTTTCGGGTGAGGTCCGGCTCGTCGTCCGAGCCTGCAGATCGGGCGGCGAGCGCGTCGAACGCCTGCCGCAGTACCTCGCCAAGCAGGATCCGCTTGAAGATCGAGGGCATGTTCAGCGCAAGGTAGGGCGGTGGGGTCGGCGCGTTCGTAATCTCATCGGGATGCGCGAAGTAATGCTCATCATGGCTACGGCCCCGGCAGACGGTGATGGCGCTCGCGGTCGGGCTGGCGCGCCTGCCGGCCCGACCCACTCGTTGCTGGTAGTTGAACCGGGTGGGCGGCATGTTCGCGAGCATCACGGTGTTCAGGGCGCCGACGTCAACGCCGGCCTCCATGGTCGTCGTCACCGACAGCACCTCAATGCCGTCAGCGACGTCCACATCCTGCTCGCCGAGGAAGACGTCCTGGAAGCGAGCCTGCCGGGACTGGGCGTCGATTCGGTCGGTCTGTCCGGTGAGCTCGGCTGCGCGCAGCGGGAAGTCACCGGTGCGGGTCCGCGCCTTCCAGGCGTAGTAGTCGTCGTCCGTGCTGCCGAACGGCCGGGCCTCGTCGGGCAGGAGCGACAGGCAGCGCGTGCACGCTCCACCGCCACGATGTAGGTGGGGCCGTCGGCACGTCGGGCAGACCCAGGCCCGACCATCCCCGGGACGCAGCGCTACCTGGGCGGGATCGACACAGTACTGGACGACGACCGCCCCCCAGATGCCGAGGACCCGGGTCTGGATGGACTCGGCATCGGTATCAAGGCTTCGCGCGACCTGCCTCCAGTACCGGCCCAGCGCGCCCGGCGGCTTCTCCGCACCGGCTCGCTGCCCCGTGAAGCGGCGCATCTGCCCAAGGACCCGCAGACTCGCGCGTGCGATCGCCGTGTCCGTGTCCGCAGGAAGGTCGAGAGGCTGCCGGTCGCCCGTCAGGCATAGCCAGCCGAGCCCCAGCGATTCGAAATCACGGCCGGTGGCGCCGAAAAGCCCTTCGATGAGCTCCTCACCGAGCCGATCGTCGAGCTGGTCGAGGAACTCCCTCTGCGGCTGCGTGAGCCCGACGCGCGGCCGCCGGTCCTGTTGCCAATCGAACAACGCGGTCCAGCGCGCCCCATCCCGTTCTTGCAGGGACGCGGCTGGGCCGCCTGGGTTGGTCGCTGGGCCGTCGGCGCCGAGCAGTAGTCCACGCAGGTCGAACCGCAGATCCGTCAAAGACGGCAGCCGACCGAGTACGTCCTCGATCTGGGGCAGCCGATCGGGTTCGGCATCGATGTCGTTGGTAAGGATCGCCTTGAGCATCGTGACCTCGTGGGGGTGCCGTTCGGTCAGCCGCCGCAGGGCCGCACGAACCTGGTCACGGTCCACCGGATCTCCGCGGTAGTGGGCCTTGACCAGCTGCAGGTCTCCGTAGGGGTCGCCCTGTGCGACGACGGTCTCGTTTGCTCGGAGGCGAAGGAGGTCTTGGTAGTGGCGCAGAGCGAGACCGCTCGCGAGTTCGGAGGCGTCGTCGCGGCTGTCCGAAAAAGCGATGATCTTGCGTTGGTCCGCGGGAAGATGACCAAGCGCCTCTGTCGTGATCACCTGGTTGATCTTCTCAAAGCCGGTGCGCATCCGACGGATCGGCGCGGTCCGCAGCCGGGCCGGATCATCGATGCCGATCGGTTCGAACGACCCTGTGCGCACGTTGCGCTTGCGACGGGTCTCCCAGTCTGCCGCGCAGGCGGGGCAACGGGTCGGAAAGGCATGGAGGTCCTGCAGCGCTGCGACTGGCCGGCCATCCTTCGAATGGAGGGGGACCGCATGGAAGGACCAGCCGGTGAAGTCCTGCTCGACGTTGGCGAGACGCCCTGTCGCGGGCTGATAGCTGCTCCGCCGGAACTGGAAGTGGACAGTCGCGCCTTTGTTCGCCAGCGATCCTGTCCACTCGGTGGTGTCGAGCCTGGTCACGGCCTCAGGTCGAGGCCAGTAGACAACGTAGTTGCCAGCGTTCGGTGTCGCGGACCCCTCGTCGGGCAGCTGGTCGAAGTCGGGGAAGTCAGTGTGCAGAAAGTCGCGGAACAGCTTCTTCCCCAGCTTCGCGGGTACGGCGAAACCGCCCAGGAACAAGTCTCCGCAGTTCTGGCAGAACAGCATCTCGAGAACCCGCGCCCCGCAACTGCACCGCGGCGTCGGCTGGCGAAACAGCCGGCCCACCCGTCGGCGTGGCGAATGCTCGACGGGCACATCAGGGCAGTCGGGATCCGAGCAGGCCCAGAAGCCGTCGATGTTCCGGAAGAACATGTGCGCCCGGATCTTGGGTAGGCCCGAAGCATGCGCGATGCCGAGGGCACGCAGCAGCCCGTGGAGCGCAACCGCCCGACGACCGGCGTCTGTCACACCAGGAAACAGCCGATCCGCCGCGCTCGTCAACGCGATGGCCGTCGGCTCTCCGGCCGGTGCCAATGTCCGTGCGAGCGCGTCCGCCGCGGCGGTGCCGGCGAGCAGCGCGAAGGCTTCCGACGGATCGAGCTCCCCATCCACCGCCGCCTCGAGGCTCGCCACATGGGCCGACAGGTCGGCGTCTTCCTGTCCGGCATCCGGCAGTGGACTCGGCAGGACAAGATCACCAGGCACGACCAGGTGCCGCCCGCGGGGCAGTGCGAAGAAGGCCTCGACGAAGTCGTCGTCACGCCCGGCCTTCAACGAGGCGGAGGCGGCCAGTACCCGTAGCTTCTCCGGCGCCTCGTCGAGGCCCAGCCGGTGACGCAGCTTGCGCAGCAGGTAGGCGACCTCGGTCCCCGCCGTGCCACGGTACATGTGCAACTCGTCGAGGATCAGGGTGAACCGTGCGCCCGGGGTGGTGGCAAGCCAGCGCCGGGTCGACTCGAAGATCTCGGCCTCCTGCCGACGCAGGAGCATGATGTTGAGCATCGAATAGTTGGTGACCAGGACGTCTGGCGCGGCGTGCTGCATGTCCCAGCGGGCGTGCATCTCCGCACCACCGACCCGCGCGATGAAGGCATGCGCCTCACGAAGACGGTCTTGGCGGTCCGCGAGCTCGCTCAGGTAGCCACGTAGTCGGTCCGTGGCCGGCTTTGACGTGGGCTGGCCCGGGACGGGGGTCGCGCCGGTGTACCGGCCGAAATAGAAGCGGTGGCCGGCCCGGTGGCGGTCCAGCCAGTCGCGGGCCGGATCGCTGTCGAGCGCTTGCCGTAGCCGTACGAGCTGATCGTCGGCGAGCGCGTTCGTTGGGTACAGAATGAGCGCACGCATTGCCGGCCGATGACCGGTCTCGCCCTGTCGGCTCGGCCTGTAGGCGGAATCAGGTCCGCTAGCCCACCAGGCCGACTGCCGTGCGCCGCGCCCACCCCAGCTCGCTGACTCCGCAACGAGGTCCGCGAGGACGGGAAGCAGGAACGTCTCGGTCTTGCCGGAGCCGGTGCCCGCCGTGACAACGACGTCGCGCCCATCCCGGCAGGCGGCGACCAGCGCGTCGTGCTGGTGCCGATACAGGGTGTCCACGTCGTCAGGCAGTGCAAAGCGCGCGAAGTCCGCCGCCTCGGGATGGGCTCCAGCGACCCTGAACGACTCCGGGAGAGGGTGGTCGTACAAGGCGTACTGCGGGCGCAGCTCCAGGAGCGGTTCACGCCAGGCGCCACCGTCCTCGTCGAGCAACGACCGCCGTTCGGCAGTGACCGATGCGTCGTCCAGGGCGAACGGCGTCTCGTAGTACCGCAGATAGGTCTCGCGCAGGGCGTTGAAAGAACCGACCACGTCCCGTGCCGGTGCGCCGCCTGGCCGCTGCTCCTGGCCGGTCATCCATGATCCTTTCTCGACATGTCGGAGAGGCGCTGCCGCAAGGACGTCGCGATCCGTTCAGCGACCTGCAGCGGCACATTGTCATACGAAACCGTCCGCGCGGTGCGATCGGCCCTCGGCCGCAGCCCGCTACAGAGGACGGCTGCCCGCGAGTGCAGCGGTGGCAACGGCGCGGCGCGGTCACAGGTCAGAGAGCCGGTCAGCGAGCGACCGGCTCCGGGTTCCGCGGCCCAGCGCAGTACGGAGATCCGGCCTGCGAGCTCCAGGTACACCCCGACCTCGTGCTCGACCGTCCGCCAGGCATCGCCGCGGCGAACCTGGATGAGTAGGCTCCAGTCGGCGCCGCGCCAGCGATAGAGGCCGTCAGCAGCATAGAGAGCTGTGGGTTCGTAGCGGCCATCGGCGAGCGAGAAACGCTGGACTGTGAAGGCGTTATCCGGTGCCGGCGGCGCCGCGAGGGGACCTTCTTCAATCTCCGGTAGCAGCTCTGCCAGCTGGAGCGCGGCACACGGCGTGAACGCACAATCCAGCCAGCGGGCGTCGTCGGGAAGGCAGGCCGGGTCTTCGTAACGCAGCAGAATGGTGTCCGGTACCGGAATGTCGCCGGGCGTGGCCGGATTGGCCACCCGGATCAGGGTTGCCCACGACTCCGCGTCGATCAGGGCCCGGTCGAAGGAGGCTGTTCGCCGCCCGACGACGACGGCTAGGCCGTCCGAATGCGGCAGCCGGGTCAGCACGGAGGGCGCGACCGACCACCAGTCTCGATGCCAGTCGACGTCAAGATAACCGAGCGCAGCGAGATCCCGCACCCACCGGGATTCGGCGCCGGGTGCGCAATCGATGCCGCGGCCGAGTGCCACGCTCCTCACCGAAGTGCGCAGGTCGCGCAGCCGTCCGGACCCGAGCTCGCTCACCCACCGCAGCAACAGGTCGCCGATTGCCAGCGCAGGTATCCCCCTGGTCATTTCGTCGTCTCCCCGTCCAACGCCTCGGCTAGCCGCACGTAGGACTGCCATCGGGGGTCCTTGGAGCCGTCGGCCGCGCCGAGAACCGTCTGCACCCAGATCCGCTTACCGCTGGGGGCCGGGACCTCGGGTTCGGCCGGCTGAACAGGTTCGGCTCGCCACACATCTTCCCGCAGCTGCAGAATCCAGCCACCGCCAACGGGAACCGTCACCTCGAACCATGTCGGCACGGATGACGACGGGCCCAGCCGGGACCACCAGGCCGGGACGGCCGGCTCGCCTATCTGCCAGACGCGGCCATCGGCGGAGACGAAGCGGGTCTCCTGCGCGCCGCGACGACACAGCGCAATGTCTGGGGACCCGTCGGCTTGCCGTGCGGTAGATCCCTGGACCTCGGTCAGCACGGCGCCTCGCAGCACGGGTTTCCCGGCGGCGACGACCATCGGGTAGCCATTCGCGGCCGGGAAGCCGACGACGTTTGCGGGTTCGACCACATCGGGAGCGCCTTCGGCCGTGTCGAACATCAGCTCGGCATCCTCGACAGTGACGACATGACGCCCGGTTGGCAGGCCACGGTCGTGTAGGGGGACCGGAGCAACCCATCCATCATCGGCAGGCGCCAGGACCAGGCGGGCCCTGTCCAGGAGGATCTCGACCTCCGTCTCACGGGCGCCGTCGGAAGGCCGCCGGTCCGCGACGACCAGCTCCGGCTCACCACCGACGAGGTAGAGATGTCTGCCGAGCTCCGGCGCCAGCCGCAGACCACCTTCCAAGGTCGATCGGAACCGCGGAGCCGGCGCTGCAGCTAACAGATGCCCTCGCACTCCGCGGATCGCCTGCCGCAAGGTCATCGCGTCGTCGAAGCGCACCCCGTGATGGAGAGTCCACCCCGCAGGCACCCAGGCGAGACGTCCTGCTGCTTTGGCTCGTCCCGGCGCCGCCGCTCTGTTCAAGACCGCCTCTACATCACGCGCCGCCTCGGGTGCAGCCAAGATCATGTAGTCGCTGTTGGGAGCAATACGATCCACGCTGCTCAGGCAGTCGAGTGCCTCGTTCTCGGTGAGAAGGACCAGCGGCGATGGTGGCCGGCGCAGGGCGAGTGTCTCCCCGACAAGACATATGTCGGTGCGCAGTGATCCGCCGTCGGGCGCGGGCAGTCCACGCACCTCGTAATACTCGGTGTTCGCGATGCGATGCAGCCGAACACCGTCCGGGAGATCGTATCGGTCCGCGTCCTGGCGCGGCACACGGACGAGCCATGTCAGTTCCCGGTTCTCGAACCGGACTGTGAGGTCTGCCGTAGGAACGCCGTTCCGATCCAGGGCTGGAGACCCGTCCCAGGTGCTCGCGAACTGGTCCAAGAGCCGCTCGACGACGGGACGAGTCGCCTCGTCTTCGACGGCCAGGCGGAAGTCCCGGGAGAACCGGTCGTACTGGTCCCATAGGAGCGCGGCGCTGGCGACAACCGAGCCCGGCTGGGGCCAGGCTCCATTGCCCCGCTGACGCAAGGTCTCAAAAAGCCGAGGTAGCAACTGCCGGTCGGAGTCGCGCAACACCGCCTGAGACAGGGCGTAGCCGATCCTCGACTGGTTGACCGGTAGGTAGCCGCGCATCGGGATCGTGCACAGACCACGGGAGGTCCCCCAGCTAAGCTGCCACTCGGCCAGTGCTTCCCACATGCCGACCAGTACTTCGTAGTGGGCCGATGTCAGGATCCCTGCCTGCCCGGCCAGCATCGTCGAGAAGTGGTAATGATAGTTGGTCGCGCGGCGGACGCCGTCATTCGCCATCCGTGTCGCGGCGATAACCGCACAGGCAAGCAACGGCAGGACGGGCGGGGCAGCGTCCTGCCGCCCGTGAGCGCGTATCAGTTCCTCGACGACCCAGTACGGTTTCGCGGAATTTAGACGAACTACCTGCCGAACCGCCTCGATCAGCGATGTCTCCAGACCCCATTCATTCTGGATCGCCACCGCCTCGTCGTCGTCGACATAAAGGATCACCGGCTGGCCGGCCCAGTCCAGGTTAAAAAATGTCTCCTCGAGGACGATCTGCCATTCGAGGTAGTGGGCAGAATCCATCACCTGAAGCCCGACCCCTTTCCTCACAAAATCCGCCGGCAAGGCCGGCCATACATCACACAGATAAGGATTCCGGGGCCCGCTAGAACTGTAGATACGGGCTGGGATTTCCGTGCCAGGTGATGCGGAGGGTGTCGCGGGCGCGGGTGGCGGCGACGAACAGCAGAGACCGCGCTTTACGCTCCTCTCGAGCGTAGCGCTGAGGGTCGTCCTCGCGGAAGCGCTCGATCGCCGCGGTGCGGGGGATGACGCCGTCGCGGGCGCCGACGATCGCCAGCTTCTGGTACTCGAGGCCTTTGAAACGGTGCATGGTGCCGACGTGTACGTCGCCGTCGCCGCGAGGACCGTCCTTGGTGAGTTCGGCGCAGGTGATCTGGTTGCCGGTCAGGTGGTTGATGACGTGGATGACCATGTCACGGTCCGCGACGCAGACGGCCATGGTGCCGCGGGGGGCATGCCGGGTGCCGTTGCTGCCAGTAGAGATCTCCTCGCGCCACTTCCGAATGACCAGTGCAAGCTGGGTGAGCTCGTCCTCCCAGGACTCGCAGGCGACGAGCTCGGGGCGCCGGCCCCGTAGGACGGAACGGTAACCATCAAGGGTGTCGACACCATCGTCAAGATCGTCATAGCTGACCTTGCCAGGATCGATCATGCCGATAGCCTGACCGAGGATCTCCCTGGTGGTGCGGTAGCTGAGCGTCAGTCGCGATGAGCGGCCACCGCGGATATTGATCCCGACGGTGCCGAGGGTGACCTGGTGGTCATAGATGCGCTGATGGGTGTCCGCGGCGATGAAGAGGTCGTTGGGGCTGGGCGCGGCCATGGCACGCAGCATCTTCCAGTGTGCGGCGCGCAGGTCTTGGCCTTCGTCTACGACGATGTGCCGATAGCGGTGGCGTAGGTAGCGGGTGCCGGAGCTGTCGTCGCGGTGAGCCGGATCGTCGCCTCCCGGCTGGCTGCGGGCCACCACCTGGGCTGCTCGTTCAATCTCGAAGCGGGCCGCGCGCTCAGCGGCCTGCCCCCAGGTCTCCAGGCCGTCCTTGTCCAAGCGGGCGGTGAGCTGTTCCAGCAGCTTCCAGATCTCGTTGCGCTCGGGCCGGGTCAGGGATCGGCCGCGTCCGGCACGGCGGGCGGCGAAGTAGTCCTTGCGGGTGGCCAGGGACTGGCCGAGTACGACCTGGTCCCATTCCTCCAGCAGGAACTCGGGATCCCAGCGGCGGTCATCGATTTCAGTGAGGAACTGGCGTAGCAGGCCGAGCGCCGCAGTGTCGTAGATGCGCTGTTTCCCGGCGCCCGGGCCGGCGTTCTCGCTGAGGACGCGGGCGGCGAGCTGGTCGATGTGGGTGATGTCCACCCGGGCCAGCTGCTCGGGTTCCAGCAGCGAGGCCAGCCGGGCGCGCAGGTCCGTGGTGAGGTTCTTGGTGAACGTGGTCAGCAGGATCGGCTTGGTCTGGCCGGGGTCGAGCTGCTCGACGAGGTGTTTGACCCTGTGCAGGGCGACGATGGTCTTGCCGGTTCCCGGGCCACCGGAGACCCGAGCGGGGCCGGTGAAGCGACGGCTGACGATCTTGACCTGGGCGGGGTGCAGGAAGACCTTCCACGCGCGGAAGTCCCCCTCTTCGATCACGCCTCGGAGCGCGTCGTCGACGGTGGTGACGGTGGTCCGGGCCAGGGCTGTCCCTAGATCGTCGGCTTCCTGGTCGTCGAGATTGACCTGGACAGGGGCAGTGATCTCCTTGCGGACGTCGTCGATGCTCATGCCGGCGGCCAGCCCGGTGAGGACGTCGGTGGAGAGCAGCGGTGCCCCGACGAGGATTTGGTCCAGTTCGACGCTGTCGGTGACGGCCAGCGCAAGGTTGATGAGCTGTTCAGCGACGCCGAGGGCTCGCAGCTCCTCGGCGGTGACATCGGCCAGCAACGGTGGGGGCGGGGCAGGCTGGTCGCCGGTGTGCCCGAGGTCGACCTCGGGTTTCGGCGTGGGTCCCGGCCCCGGCTGCGGCTGCGGCTGCGGCTCGGTGGTCAGCTCGTCGTTGCCTGTATCGGTTTCGGTCGGGGTCAGGGTGATGCCCGCCCGTCGGAGCACGCTGACCGAGACGACCGCGAGGTCGACGAACTCGATCTCGCCGGTGACCCGGTTGATCGCGACGGACAGTTCTTCGTAGACGTGCTTACGGTGGCGCACGGCGACGACGAGCCAGTTCTCCTGGCCGTGTTCGTCGACGCCGGCCTTGGCCAGCAGCGCCCGGTAGGACTGGTCGATTTTCGCCCGGTAGATCCGGCGGTCGCCCCTGAGCGGTTTGAGGTCGAGTCCGGGATGGTCCGGGTTGCTTCGGAACATGTGGCAGAAGTCGTAGAACTTGGCCTTCACGGAGCGGTCGAGCCGGTACAGCTCCTGCTCGGCCTTGCGGTAGAGGCTCAGCTGCACGGTCATCGGGTGGCGTTACCTTCCGCTTCGGGGAGCACGCGCAGCAGGGCGTCGAGCTGGTCGAGCCACTGTGCCGCGGTGCGTGTCGTCCAACCTGCCTGGGCGTAGGCGGCGTCTCGTCTGCGCGCCTCCTCCCCCGATCCGCCACCACCCTCATCGCCATCACCGTCGTCGGCGGCGGTGGAATGCTGATCGTCGGCAGTGTCGGCGACAACGGCGATCTTCGGGACGGTCCACGCGAAGTCGACCTGCCAGCGTCGCTCGCCGAGTTCGTAGCCGAAGACGGGGGCGAGCCTGCCCTGGTCGGCAAGCTGGTGCGCCAGTCTGGTCAGGGGTGAGTCGGGTTCGTCCTCGTCGAGGATCGGCAGGATGTCCTCGTCCCAGCCGGGGTCACGCCGCCCGGCAGCCGCGGTTCTGTCCGCTTCCGGTGTTTCCCTGCCGGGTACCGGTGCGGGCTGGGCGACGGGCCGGCGGGTTCCAGCAGCGCCGCTGCAGACGGCGAGGGTCTCCACCGGGTAGGTGACGGCCTGGCTGCCGGCGAGTTGCAGGCCGTCGCCGCCGGCGTGCGGGAGGAACTGCAGCAGGTTCGACCAGTACAGCCAGGCACGCCAGCGCAGCCGGTGCGGGTCGGTTTCGAGGGCGTCCGCGGAGTCGTTCAGGATCGTCACCGCGCTCCACCGCACGTCCTGCGCGGCGGTTCCGTGGGACGAGTCGAGGGCGAAGACGACCACCAAGCCGTGCAGGTCGGTGCCGCGCAGCAGGTGCACCGGGCCACCGCCCACCGCGCCGCCAGCGGGGGGTGGTGCCGGCGTGGCGCTACCGGGGCTGTGGGAGGCGAGTTCGGCCTGCAGTGTGGTCAGGGCCTGCGCGGAGGTGACGCCCCGGGCAATCGGGGTGGACGAGGCCATCAGCCCCGAGGTGACGGCGGCCGTCCTTCGGGCCCAGACAGCCGGGTCGGGGCGGCGCAGGTAGGCCAGCAGAGTGTCGATCGGGTTGACGAAGACCGCGTCGGCCAGGTGCGCGCGCTGCCCGCCGAGCTGTTCGTAGACGCTCTTCGCCTGCTGTTGGGCGATGCCCTGGTAGGGCGGCCACACCGGTTCGGCGCGGGTGGCGCGCTTCTCGAAGAGGTCCAGGTCGTCCCAGGTGATCTGGAAGACGGCGTGGCCGTCGGCCCGTAGCCGGGTGCGTTTGGCGGCGTCGTCGGCGATCCGGTTGTGCCGACGGGTGGCGTGGTACCGGTAGCCGTCGAGGAAGACCGTGACGGTCTGGTCGGGGCCGCCGACCCGGCGGAAGGTGAAGTCGGTGCGGGTGTAGTTCAGGTCCTGCTGGGCGGTCAGCCGCCAGTTGATGACCCCGGCCGGGTCGACGAAACGCAGGTAGCCGCTGGCCCGCCCGTCCTCGTCGAGGGTGGCGTCGTCCTCGACGGAGACCCACTCGCGCAGTGCGGCCAGGAACCGCGCTTCCAGGTCGGATTCGACCTGGCGGTCAAGGCCGACCAGTCCGGTGTGCGCAAGCTTCTCGGTCTTCCAGTGGCTGACGGGGTTGCCGTCGCCGTCGACGAGCGGGGCGCCGAGTTCGTCCACAGGACCGAGCAGATCGGCGAGGATCTCCAGGGCTTCGCGGCGGGAGACGATGTCCTGGAAGCGTTCGTCGGTGTAGCGGTGCAGGCAGCGATGGCAGGCCCGTCGGCCCTCGTCCTGGCAGGGGCAGGCCAGCAGGATGCGGCGGGCCTCGACCAGCGTGGCGCCGAACGCGTCGGAGTCGGTGAGCCGATGCAGGTAGCCGGTGCCACCGGGGAGGCGGTCGAACAGGACGAGGAAGTGGCGCCGTTCCCCGGTCGCCGTGTCCCGCATCGCAGCCAGGGTCGTGTCCAGATGCTGCGGGTCTCCCCCGAAGTGGGCGTCCACGCCCAGGCGCAGCGCGGCCCGGAACGAGTGGATCCGTTCGTCGACCAGGACGGTCGCGGCGGGCAGCAGCACCCGCAGTGCTTCGGTGCGCAGCTGGTGGGCCAGCAGGACCGGCTGCTGGAGTACGGACTCGGGCCGACGGCCGCGGCGTAGTGGGCACCAGGGCTGGTGGTGTTTGACCTTGGGGTTGCGGGCGGCCGAGGAGTCCAGCGCGTCGGTGTCGTGGTCGAAGACCGGTTTGCCGTCGGCGGTGGCCGCCCCGCAGCTGGTGCAGACGTGGAAGGGGCTCAGCCGGACGGGCTGGCCGGCGAGATCGTCCTCAGGGTGTTTGTCGAAGCGTGCCGGGCCGAGGTTGATCCGTCGGATGACCGCGGTGCGGCAGTAGTCGACGCCGAAGGTTCCGGTGGTGTGCCGCCAGGAGGTGTCCGGCTCTATGGCCTCGGTCGGGATGTCGACCGCGTCGATGACGGTGTAGTAGCGGTGCTCCCGGTCGTCCTTGTCGTCGCTGATCCGGGCGTCCTCCCGCTTGTCACGGGCGGTGACGACAGCCGGTTCGACCACCTGGTGCAGGCAGGAGCCGTCGTCGGCGATGCGGGCGCTGTGGCAGCGCGGGCACGGTGAGCGGTCGGCGGCGGCGTTCTCGGTGCGGACATAGCCGCAGTCCTGGCAGAACCGCCAGGTCTGCCAGCGGGGGCGAGCCTGGGTGCCGACCTCCATGCCGGTGATCTGGTGCCGGTAGCCGTTGGCGTAGAAGGTGTTGCCGGGAGCGAGTTCGGACAGTGCGTAGCGGCGGGGCCGGTCGTAGGAGCATGGCCGTGAGATGAACCGCTCCCGCCCGGTCTTCGGATCCTTGCCCTCCGACCAGTACAGCGAGGCGTTGAGCGTGGTCACGGTGTCGATCAGGGCGTAGTTCGGCAGCAGCCCCAGATCGCACAGGGCGTTCTGCGCAGGGGTCATCCCGCGCTCATGGAGGATCTTGCCGACAGCCCGGCGTTCGGCGTCGAGCTCGTCCTTCTGCCGCGCCTGGGCGGGGTCGGAGTCGTGCAGCTCCTGCTGCGCCTCACCGATCATCCGCAGGCGGCCGCGCAGCATCTCCTCGGTACGCCGCCACTCCCGCTCGGCTTCCTCGACGGCGCTGCGCAGCCCCCGGGTGGCGTAGGTCCACAGCTCGCTCTGCGCCTGGGTACTCACCCCGGTCGGGAACAGCGCGAGGAACCCTTCGACGAGCTGCTCCCCCTGGGCGAGCGCGGCGGCCACCAGGTCCGCGAGGTAGCCGGACGGGCCGAACAGTGCGGGCGCGGCCAATGGCAGGGCCGGCAGCGGAGCACCATCAGGGCGGGGCAGCCGCCCACCGGCGGCCAGGTCGAGCAGATGCGCCAGGTACTGGCGGCGCAGGATCTCGATGGCGGACAGGTAGCAACCGGGCGGCACGATCAGACCGTCGATCATGTCGCGGGGCTGGTCGAGGAAGTACAGGTCCCGCCGGCTGCGCTCGGGGATGGTCAGCAGGAACGCGTTGCCGGTGCGCCGCCCGGCGCGGCCGATCTGCTGCGCGTAGTTGGCCGGGCGTCGCGGCAGCGCAGCCAGCACGACGGCGGAGAGGTCACCGATGTCGATGCCCATCTCCAGGGTCGGGGTGCAGGACAGCACGTTGGGGTCCCTGAACCCGTCGCCGCGTTTGAACGCCGCCTCGACGCGTTCTCTCTGGGGGCGGCTGAGCAGGCCGGTGTGCTCGGCGGTGATCACCTGGTAGGTGCCGGCCCGGCGGTACAGGTGCCGGTAGTAGTCCGCCCGGTAGTCCCGGTCCCGATGGTGGATCCCGAGCTCCGCGGGCTGGTCGCCGGCGACGAGCCGGCCGGTGCGGCAGCGGTAGGACGGGCAGGGCTGCCCATGCCACTGCCCGAGTGTCGCGGGGTGCACCGTCTGTTCCCAGAAGCACACCGGGCAGCGGACGAACGCGCTGTTCACCTCGTCGTCGCCGAGCAGCTGGATGTCGACGGCACCCGGGTGCAGCCCGTAGATCCGCGCGGAACTGTCGGCGGGAACTCCGACCGACAGCAGCCCGGCGGAGACGAGCTCTGGCAGCAGGCGGCTCCAGAAGTCGGGGATCTGCTCGCGGGGCAGTTCGAGGCAGCGCTGCGCCCAGCGCTCGTACCAGCTCAACCGGCCGGTCGCGGCGTCGAACTCGCTGCCGGCCTTCGGCCGGCCGAGCAGGAACACCGGCGCGGCCACCCCCTTCGGGAACGCCCGCATACCCGCCGGCCGGCCGCCCCAGATGCGGTAGCGGTTGGTGCCCGCCTCGTGCAGGTATCCCGCCAGCCACCGATGTCTGATCGCGCCGCGGGTCCGCAGCCGTTCCACCAGGACCCGCAGGAAGGCCAGGTAGCGCGCGTCGTCCTGTTCGACAGGCGGTAGCCCGCCCCGCACGGGTTCCAGATGCACCGACCGGACGAGGGCCGCCGCTGCCGCCGGGTCGGCGATGCGGATCTGGGCGGCCGCGGTACGGGTCAGTTCCAGGGTCCGTCCGTTACGGGACCGAAAGCCGAACTCCATCAGCGACTCGAACGCGAGCCGCTCGCCGATCAGCCGCCATGTCCGCAGGTCACCGCCACGGCCCTGGCCGGACAGCAGCCGGCTGACGCCGGGGAAGTCGTGCAGGTCGGTGCTGACCACGGCGCGGAGCGTCTTCGGGTCGGTGGTCTCGGCGACCACGTCCGCGATCAGGTCGTTGAGCGCGGTCGGCCGGTCCTCGCTCAGATGCTTCTTGAGCAGGGCGCGCAGGGAGAAGGTGTAGGAGCGGCTGGCGACGAACCCGGCCCGGTGCGCGGCGTCCTGCACCGAGTCGTTGAACATCAGCGTCTTGTCCTCACCGATGTCCTCGTCGAGTTCCCCACCGGTGAACAGGTGGGTGATCGAGGCCGCGGCGAGCGCTGCCGCGCCGGTCCCCAGGTAGCGGATCGCGTTGCGTTCCCCGCAGGCCGGGCACCAGTCCTCACGTGCCGCGGTGTTCGCCGTCTCCCCGATGGTGACCAGGACGAACGCCGAGTTGCGGGCCGCCAGGGTGGGCTCACCGCTCGTCGGGTCGTAGTCCTTCACCGGGTCGGGCAGCCGCAGCCGGTAGTCGGTACCGTCCAGCACCATCAGCGTCCCGCCGCCGCCGGTGGTCAGAGCGCTCTTCTTCCCCCCGGCGCGGGCCACGGCCAGCGGCGCGGTGCCGGACCCTTCCCGTGCCTCCCGGTCGGTGGCCGTGATCAGGTTCCGGACCCGGATCTTCTCCTGGCTGGTGGAGGCCCGGCGGATCTTGTGGGTGTCGAAGTGCAACGCGTGGTCGTCGCTCTCCGGGGAGAACACCGCCCAGCCCGACCGCCCGCACTCCCGGCAGTACACGGCGGGCAGGAACAGGTTCGCCGACTGCCCGGACGTCGCCACCGTCACCGGCGCGGTCCGGGTCGGGCTCCCGCTGTGGGAGTCGACGACGCCGGCGCTGTCCCAGCGGAACTCCGCCTTCGGCCACGGCAGCACGCCGCGTACCAGCCGGGACACCGACCGGGCCCACTGGTGCACCTCGACGTGCACGAAGGGACGCGGCCGTTCGGCGGTCGAGCCGGGATCGCGGGCGGTCGACAGCAACGCCACGAACCGGGCCAGGGCCACGGCCGCGACCTCCGGCTGCCGCGTGATCGTCTGCACCCAGGACTGGGCACCGATCCGCCACATCATGTCCAGGACCTCGGGGCCGGTGTGCACCCCGCCGTCCAGGGACCGCATGACCGCCGCGGTCAGCATGTGCCGCCGCAGTCTCTCGCCGAGCTGGAACGGATCCAGGTCTCGCGCCCCGGTCACCGCCTCGACGAGGTCGGTGAGCGCCTCCTCCCCGCTCGCGGGGTCGGGCAGGGCGGCGAGCTGTTCGGGCAGCGGCATCGGCAAGTACCGGTCGAAGTCACTGACGGGGATGAACTCCTCGACCGTCTGACGACTCTCCGCGATCACCGAATCCGCGTCGAATGTGGTACCGAAGACCTGCGAGGCGACTTCCAGCAGGCTGCGCGTCCCGGCGGGGCCGGTACCCGAACCGAGGGTCGCCGACGTGGCGACCGGGCAGATCGCGCCCAGCGGCGCGCCCGGCCGCGCCGCCCCCACCGCGGCGGCCAGTCGGCGCAGCAGCATCGCCACATCGGTGCCCTGCGCCCCGTCGTAGGTGTGGAACTCGTCCACCACCACATAGCGGATGTCCGCCCCCGCCCACAGCGGCATGTCGGCGGCGCGCAGCAACAGCAGGTCGAGCATCTTGTAGTTGGTGATCAGAATGTCGGGCGGGAGCAGCCGCATGTCCTCGCGGCGGGTGTGGACCCGCTCGTAGTGGGTGACCGCCCGGTCGCCGATGTACAGCCCGGCCCGGACACCGCTGGTCGGCAGGTGCTCGGCGAGCAGCGTGTTGATCCGCTCCGCCTGGTCGGTGGCCAGCGCGTTCATCGGGTACAGGAAGATCGCCTTGACCCCGCGGCGCCCCGCGGCCCGTTCCCGCACGCAGTGGTCCAGCACCGGGTACAGGAACGCCTCGGTCTTACCCGAACCCGTGCCGGTGGTGATCAGCGTCGGCCGGGGGATGCGGCCACCGGCGGAACTCAGCCGGGCGAACGCCTGGGCCTGGTGGGTGTACGGGGTCCAGCCGTCGGCGCGGGTCCAGCCCAGCAGGTCACGCCAGCCCGGGCCGGCAACGGTGAACGGCGTCCTGATCCTCAGGAACGGGCCGCGGAACATGCCGGACGTCTCGTCACCGAGGAACCGGTGCAGCGACTCGCGCGCCCCCTCGTCGGTGAGGGCGTAGGTCGTCGACAGGTACTGCAGCAGGCTCTCCTTGAGCCCACGCGCCTCCAGTGTCGGCCTCACCGGTGCGGCACCTCCTGGGTGGCCGGGTCCCACTCCCCTCGGGCGACGGCAGCGTTGAGACGCTCTTGGAAGACAGCGTGGGCCGCGCGCATCTCGGCCTCCCGCTCGGCCTTGTAGAACGGTGCGGTGTAACCGTCGGGCGGCGGCACAGCGCCGGGGTTGGCCTGGAACGCCTCGAGCTGTGCCCAGCTCACCTTCGACTGCCGCTGGCCGAACGTGCGGGCGTTACCGGCCAGCTTCCAGCCGTCCGCGTCGAACCAGGTGACCGCCTCGTACTTCTGCAGCACGGGGAACCGCCCGCGATAGGCGGCGATCAGAGCGTCGGCGTCCATCCCAAGCCAGACCGCCACCAGTGCGTCGATCTCGACCAGCGCCGAGCGCCGCGCCCGCTCGGAGCGCAGCGGAGTCTCCGCCCGCCACTCCGGCGTGACGTCATGCAGCGGCTGCAGCCCCGGCCAGTCGACGGCCCACCGCTCCGACTCCGCCCAGGCGGGGTCATACACCTCCGCCCACAACCGCCGGTAGGCCTGGGTGAGACAGTTCAGTCGCAGCGTCCGAAGCAGCAGAGGACGGGCAAGCGGGTGGTCCGGCATCGGACTCGGCATCGCTTTCGCTCCTGCAACCCTGAGATCACCTCGACCAGTGGCCCGCAGGAAGTAATCAAGCGGCAGGGATGCCCAGAAGCCCGATATCAACGCAAGCAGAGCGGTGTCCGACAGGGTGAAGCTGTGCACGGCATCTACATGCGCTGGGCCGGGTGGGATAAGCGCCGCGTACAGGGCCCGCTCGGTGTTGGGCGCGACCTGCCTGCGCCAGGCGAGCCGGTAGAAGGTCGTGTACCGGCGCCGCGCCGCACTTACCAGCAGCGCGTCGACCTCGGTCGGATCCACCACCGCCTCCGGTATAGCCCGGCGTAGGGCCACCACCCCCCGCGCACGGACAGCCGCTCGTTCGTTCGAGCGCAACCGGGCCAGCGCCCGCTGGTCGACCCAGCGCTCCTGCGCGACCCGATACACCCCGCTCCAGCCCTCCACCGGCACGTACTGGGTGTCCGGCACGAAGTCCGGCGGCAGGTCGACCAGATTGATCCCGTAGGGATCGTTGCTGTTGGCGTCGTGGCGCTTGAACACGGGAGTCGCGACCCCGAGCTGGATCCCTTTCAGGACCACCTTCCGCCACCTGTCGGGCTGATATTCACGATCAGTCGCCGGGTCCGGGCGGTTGTAGTCGATGAGGTTTCCGTCCTTCACCCCAGCCTCGTCGAATCCACGTGTGATTGCCGGCGAGAGGGTGGCCAGCCGCGTCGGATACTGCGCGAGAGCCTCGATCGCCGTTGCCTCCGCGGTGCTGACGGGGAACAGCAGGCGGGCCTCTTCCACCGGCTTGTCCTGCTCGCCGAGCAGGCGCTGCCACGTCGCCAGCAGGGCGGGGGTGACGCGGACGACCCTGCTCCGGTGCGGGCGCTCGTCGAACTTCTTGTTCTGGTACCGGATTCCCGGTATCTCGCCCGAGCCGTCGTCGGCTGCCGAATGCCGCAGTGCGTCCACCGAGACCAGCCAGGAGAGATGGTCGAAGTCGATCTCCTGGGGGGCGCCGTAGACGTGCACGCCGAAGTGGGCGGTGTGGCCGACTGGTTCAGGGAAGAAGCGCTGGCCGGCGTTCACGAAGTCTCCATGGACACGCAGCCTTCGGTAGGCCGCCGCCCGGATAGGCCCCTCGCTCTCCCCGGTGAAGTGCGTGTCGGGATGGACCATACCGATGGTGCCCGCGCCCGACGCATGGGCCCACACCTGGGACATGAACGCCCGGTACAGGTCGGGCTGTGTGCCGACCAGCAGCGGGTACATCTGCGGTGAGCCGAACAGCGCGACCTGGGCACCGATACTCGTCTGCTCCGCGAGAGCGTACGCGGACGGCTCTGCTTCCGCGAGGAGAGCATCGCGCCGCCGGGTCTTGTCGGCGGTTGAGGCCTTCTGCTCCAGCTTGAACCAGGGCTCGTACTCGGCGAGGACGGCATCCTCGTCCCAGCGGGGCCGTACCCAGGGCGGGTTGCCCATCTGCAGGTCGAAGCCGCCGCGGGCGAAGACAAGGGCGAACTCCAGCTCCCAGTGCAGGAAGCCCTGCTCGACCGCGATGTCGCGGACGGTGTGCAGCCAGGGAAAGCGCTGTTCCGGGTCGGAGCTGTCCATATTCATGAAGCCGGGCAGCTGCTTCTCGAACTCCTTGAGCGCGTCGAGGGTGGTGAACCTCTCGATGAGGGTTCCGGCGGGTACGTCGCTCGTTCCAAGCATCGCTTCCAGGAAGTCCAGCCAGTCGTCGAGGTCCTTCAGCGCGATGACGGGCCGCCGGGTCGGAACCGTCGGCTTCTTGTCCGGCGCCAGCCCCAGATGCTTCCGCTTCGCCCTGCCCGTGCTGTCGCCGGTTAGATCCGGGGTGGGCGCGGGTTCCGTCGTCACATCGAACAGGTCGAGGGTCTCCGCGGTGTAGCGGTCGTCCGGTGCGGAGGGAAGCAGTCGTGCGGCCCTCAGAAGGTCCTCGTCGACCAGAAGGGCTCCACCGAGCAGGTTGGAGAGATCGGCGGCGCTGCTCGCGGTGGGACGTTCCGCGTAGGCCGGGGCGGTGCCGTCCAGCTGCCCGGCCTGGGCCGCCGGCCAGAACCACAGGGCGCACCAGGCGTCCATGATGGTCTTCAGTCGCCAGTACGGGGTGTCGACGGCGTTGAAGAGGTCCTCGAAGACCTTCTCCTTGGGAACGGCGTGCGCGGGCCGACGCAGGAACTTGTACGCGGGGTCCTTCGGGTCGTCCCCCCACACGTCGATGCGGCGGGCGATCGCGTCCTCGGAGATCTCCATCCGCCGGATGACCAGCGACCACAGGAACTCGGCGCGCCGGGCGGCGTCACGGAGCCGGGCGGGCTGGTTCTTCGCCGGGCGCCGCAGAACGCCTTTCCGCCAGGCGGCGAGCCGCTCCACCTCCGGTTTGGCGAGCTTCTTGGCCTCCGACGATCCGGTGACCGCCGCCCAGCCCGGGGTCGGCAGCAGGAAATGGTGCACGGCGCCCTTCGGCAGGGGCTGGTGCTGCTCGCCGTGCCGGAACGGCAGCGTTGTCGGGGTCAGGGTGTCCTTCGCCCGAAGCCACTCCTTCTTCGCCGAGTCGATGTCGGCCTCGGCGTAGACGGCGCGGCGGGCACCGATCAGGGAGTTCCCGCGGCGCAGGTGCAGCCCGAACCACGGCGCCTGCATACCCGGGTGCATCGTGTTGAGCCACAGGGAGACCTCGGCGAGCTCGACGCCGGTCTCGTTCAGGTCCACGCCGTAGGCGTTGTGCAGGGCTATGTAAGCCTTGATCTTCTGCTTCTCGGTCAGCAGGTCGGCTGCCGGGATGCTGACCCCGAGCTCCTTCTGGCGGCGCCGCAGGTACTCCTCGGCGACCTGGTTGATCGCCTCGTTGAGGAATGCTCCTGACCCGAGCGCCGGCTCGCAGATCCGGTACCGGAGCAGCTCCGCGGCAGGCGTCTCGATCACCTTGTCGTCGGCGCTGCGTTCCTGGTCAAGCCGGTGTTTGAGGGCCAGCTCGACGGTGCCCCTGGTCAGGGATTCGGGAGTGTAGTAGGAGGCGGTCGTCTCCCGGTACCGCCCGGACAGGCGGTAGACGAACTCGCCGGGCTGGTAGCGCTTCGGCCCGCGCCGGCCTCGGCGCATGTCGTGCTCGTCGTAGTGGACGAGGGTCTCCGGCGGGTACTCGGTCTGCCGCTTCGCGGGGATCAGCCACGACCCCTTCTCCGGGTCGCCGCCCTTGGCGACCTCGCACAGCTCCTCGGTGGCGATGATGCCGGTGTAGGACATCAGGCCCTCGTACACGGCGCCGAGCTGGTTGATGCCGAGGTTGCGGTAGGAGATGAAGCCACCGCGGTCACCCCGGCGGGACGCCTTCTTCATGGTCAGCAGCCGCAGCACCTCGTGCAGGGCGACGTTACGCAGCCGCAGGTCGAGTCGCCGCGACGGGTCGTCCTCGGCATACCGGGGGTCGGGCAGCGAACGGCCGATCAGGCGGATGGCAGCCGGTTCGAACAGCTCGCTGCGCAGTGGTTCGAACCGCAGACCGCGGTCCTCGCTGCGCTCCTTCGCCTTGTGCGCCCGGGTCTGGGCATCGTCTCCGGGGAGATCGTCGCCGGGTTCCGTCCCGTACCGGCGGTGACCGTTGTTGACCTTGTCGAAGAGCAGGTCCAGGGAGGCGAAGAGATGGAAGCCGTTGCGGCTCTCCTCCTCGGGCAGCTGCTCGTCACGCTCGACGAGGTCGCGCAGCCGGGCCACCGAGTAGCCGGCCTCGTAGCTGCCGTCGTCGGCGGGCAGGATGCCCAGCTCGGGACGTGCCTCGGCGTAGAGGAGGAACAGGATCCGGTAGAGGTAGCGCAGCGTCTCCCGGGTGAGCTCGCGGGCGAACGGGATGCGGGGGTTCTCGACCTGGCGGGGTTCGACCCCGGCAGCGTCGAGGCGGGCCAGCACCTCGTTGGCGATGATCTCGACAGAGCGGCGCAGGCCCGCACGCAGTTCGGAGGAGACCCCGACGGCGTTTTCCGTGGAAGCCTTCAGCAGCAGGTCGATCGGCGGGTCTTCGCCGTCCTCGGCGCGGGTCAGCATCTCCCGGCTGAACAGGGCGGCGATGAGGGCCAGTTCGCCGAGCTGGCGCTGGTCGTTGCGTT
Source organism: Parafrankia elaeagni (assembly GCF_000374165.1). GTDB lineage: Bacteria > Actinomycetota > Actinomycetes > Frankiales > Frankiaceae > Parafrankia > Parafrankia elaeagni. The sequence goes on along the minus strand of NZ_KB893735.1, from coordinate 28,032 downwards.
CGAGGGCGACGTCGAGGTTCGCCGCGAGGAAGCGGCCTTCGGCCCAGGACCGGCGGTCCGCGAGCACGAGCACGCCGCCGCACAGCAGGAGCACGAACCGTGGGTACGCGCCGTCCGGTCCGCCGAGCCTGCTCTGGAACAGCCAGGTGGCCAGCGCCGGGCCGGCCGGGTAGAACTCGCCCGCGCTGACCCGCAGCGGGTGCAGCAGCCGTGCGGGGCCGTCGGCATCCAGCGCGGTGTCGGGGGCTGCCGCCCATCCGCAGTCCAGTGCGACGATGCCGTCCCCGTGCCAGGCGACGCTCACCTCGTGCTCACGCCCGGCGCGGTGCACCGTCAGGCGGTCCCGGTCCGGGCCGGGGGCGAAGCCGAGCGCTCCGAGGACCTTCCGGTGCCAGGACCTGATCCGATCCGTCCACAGTGGGTTGCTGTAGGTGCGCAGCTGGGAGCCGATTTCGTCGCCGGCAGCGACTGCTTCGGCGTCCTGCAGCGCGGCCGCGGCGAAGAACCGGCGGAACGATTCCGACAGGTAGTCACCCCGCAGCTCGCGAAGCAGCTGGCGCGGGGTCCGTCTCGGGTCGTGCTCGTCACCTTCGCGGCGGGTCCAGGATTCGAAGAAGCCCTTCTTGAGGTCCTGGTCGAGCTGCTCGGCGAAGTAGTGCGCGGCCAGGTACTCACCGCGGTTGGTGAGCGAGTCGAAGTCGAGGCTCACCGCCCCACCGCCGTGGTGTCGTCGGTTGCGACGGCGGCGGGGCTCTGGGGGGTGAGTACCGCCAGCAGGCGCATCATCGGTGCCCCGGAGCTACGCAGTGAGGCGACGAGGTCCTCCCGCCTGCGTACGGTCTCCGTCCGGTCGGTGGAGGCGAACAGGGCCTCCTGCGACCATCGCTGGACGCGCCGCTGGTAGGGGGCGAGGACCCTGTCGATACGTTCGGCGTACTCGTCGGCGCGCAGCTCAAGGTGTCGCTGGGCGTGCCTGACCGCCTGCGGGACGAGGCCCTGCAGATCGTCCAGCTCCTGCGCGGTGGCCCGGCGGCCGGGCATCTGCGGGCCGACCCCGAAGACCGTCAGGAAGTCGGCGTTCATCGGAACCACCCGACCGGCGCCAGGCAGGCCGAGGATGGCCATCCACTCCACGATGGTCGGCCGGCCGAGGGCGTTGGAGTAGATGCCCTGGACCAGGAAAGCCGGGCCGGCGAGGTCCTCGGACCGGTACCCGTCGCGTTTACCGGCCTCGGTGAGATCGGGCTGGTAGGCGAGGACGAAGGCCTCGTCGTAGCGGAGGGAAGCCAGGACCTTGTCCGTCACCCAGTCGAGCACCGGGTGGATGGGCGACACGTAGCTGACGGTGGGCCACTGCGTCGCCGACGACGTCAATGCAGCGGCGAGCCGCTTCTTGCCCAGTGGTTTGGAGAAGGTGATCCGCAGCCGGCCGGGTTCCGTCCGGCCTGGTATGATCCCCTGCTCGCTCAGGTAGGAACGTGGCAGTGCGCGCAGCCGGTACTGCAGGTCGGTGGGTGGTTCGAAGGCGATGGTGCCGTCGTCCTCCCAGCGCACGGCCAGGTCGTTCTCGGGGCTCGTCGGGCAGATCTGGCGCAGGGCCTCCTCGAAGTACGCCGCGGTGGACGCGAACAGGGTCGGGACGGTGGCAACGGACACCGGGGCGATTCCCGGGTCGGCGCCGACGTTGCCCATCAGCCCGGCCATGAAGTCGGGGGCGTCCTGGCGCGACGCGGCGATCGACTGATCGACGGTGCGGCCGGCGATCAGATCCCGGGTGAGCCGGTCCTCTTCCTCCTTCTCCCGGTAGATACCGGTGGCAGCCTCGACGGAGCCCTCGATCCGGTGGGCCTGCTCCTCGCGCCGCAGCAGCTTGGCGCCGACAAGACGATCATCGAACGGGAGGGGCTCTCCGGTCTCCTCGTCGGTGCGCCAGACGACGTCGCTGGTGAGCAGCAGCGCCCGGAACTCCGGCGGGTGCTGCTGGTTGTAGCGGTCGATCCGACCGTTGCGCTGTGCGATTCGGATCAGCGACCAGGGCAGGTCGTAGTGAACGAGCTGGTGGCACTGCTGGTGTAGGTTGACCCCTTCGGAGGCCACGTCACCGGTGAACAGCAGGCGCACCGGGTCGTCGCGCAACCCGAACCTCTCGACGATCTTCTGCTGATCGTCGTCGCTGGTCGCCTCGCGGTGCATCACCTGCACCGCCCCGCCGTAGACGGACCACGGCCTGTTCTGGTCCTTCTTCGCTGTCGCGGGAAAACCCAGTCGGGCCGGCACCACCTGGGCCAGCCAGGTGAGCGTCGGGATCCGCTCGGAAAAGATCACGACTCGGGTGTCGGAGCGGGGGCCCACCGACAGTTCCCGCAGCACGTCGAGCAGTGCCGTCAGCTTCGCCGAGTCGCCGTCGTCGATGTCGGCGGCCAGCCCTCGCAGGTCGAGCAGAGCAGCGCGTTCGGCCTGCCGGGATGCCTCACGGTCAACCTGCCGGGACGAGGTGCGGCCCGTGGTCGACGGCTGTTCCAGGGTGCGCAGGCGCGTCGCGATCGTTTCCTGCAGCGCCCGGTGGGACGACAGGAACGACTTGAAAAGCGTGTAGGGGAAGAGCTGATGGTCACTGGCGGATCGAGCGCTCACCTCACCGGGGATCCAGCGGGTAGCGAGTTCCTCCAGCACCGCCCGTTCCCGTTCCGTCGCCACGGCCAGGATCGGCAGGGACGGTCCTCTGTCCGGCCAGGAGCCCTTGAGCGAGTCCCGCACCTCCGGGGACGTCTTCGTCTGCCGGATGTAGAGGTGCTCCAGATCGGCCACCTCGTACTTCGACGGGTCGGCGATCGCGGCCTCGTCCAGAAGTCTGATCAACTCCGCGAAGGAATGGGCGTTGCCGTTGTGCGGGGTCGCCGAGGCGAGGATCAGCGCATCGGTACGGTCAGCGAGCAGGCGGGCCAGGTCGTTGTTCTTGGTGCCGCGGTTGACCAGGTTGTGGCACTCGTCGATGACGACCGCGTCCCAGTCGGTGCTACCGAGGTGATGCACGTAGACGTCGCTCTTGAGCGTGTCCACGGAGATGACGGCGCGCTTGAAGTAGGCGAAGGGGTTTCGGCCGGCGGGGATCTCCTGCTGCATCCGCTGGATCCCGGTGGAGTCCAGCCGGACCAGCGGGATCGAGAACCGTGTCCACAGCTCGCGCTGAAACTGTTCCAGCACGTGTGCCGGCGTTACGACCAGGATCCGCTCACCCCGCCCGCGGCGGATGAGCTCGGCGAGCAGAATGCCGATCTCCAGGGTCTTGCCCAGGCCGACCACGTCGCCGATCAGGATCCGCGGCTGCGGGTTGCGCATCGACAGTGCCAGCGCGGCGGGCCGCAGCTGATGGGCCTGCCGATCCATCAGGAAGGTGTCGGCGATCGCGAGCCCGTACTCGGTCTGGGGCAGGGCCGTCTTGTGGATCGTCGCCTCCAGGTGGAGGCGAGCACGGCGGTGATTCGGGGAGTCGTCGACGACGAGCCGGGTCCGCCGCGGGTCGAGAACCTCGATGTCGTCGAGTTCCTCGTAGAAGACGGCGTCGGTCCCCCGGACGAACGGCGAGACCCCGGTGACGTCGAGCATCCAGCCGTCGTGCCGGGTCACGCTCACCTTGCGGACAAGCCACTGCTCGTCCCGGACCCGGACCTGAGCCCCTGGTGCGAACCTGCCCGCCCGTCCCGGAGTGTCCGCGTGATCCTCCGTATCAAAGCCGCAGGGACCCGCTTCGCTGTCCCGCGTCTCCGTCACTCTGGTCAAGCCCCCGCCCACCTCGTCTCGAACGCAGCCTGCCATTCTCCTGTGCTGCCTGCAGATGTCGAGCGACAGCTCGACTACAGCTCAAGCCGCATGGCGTACTGCTCTCGCAGCTCCTCGGCCACTCGCCGCGACGCAGGTAGCTTCTTCCCGCCGTCTCCGCCAGGGGGAGCAGGTCCAGAGTCGACGTCTCCGGGCTGTTCCCGACCGGATCTTGTCTCCGGCAGGGCCTTCGTTTCCGGTTCGCGTTCCTGCGGTGGGTGGTCAAGCGGACTACGCAGACGTGCATCCGTCTCCGAGAGATCAACTTTTTCTGCGACACGCACCAGAAGATCTCTACGCGCGGCCGGTACGTGCGCTGCCGACCGGTCTTCCCTCGTCCGATCGATCAGGGCATAGCGGGCCTCCACCGGCGAGATACCAGCCTCGGTCAGCAGTCCTGTGCTCTGGGTCATGACAGCGCTCAGCGCAGGCCTGACCTCAGGCTCGTAGGCGAGCATCGACGAAACCAACGGCACCAGCTCTGCCGGCAGGCCGCCAAGGTCGGGAAGGTGGTTGGGGTCGGCGACCTGACTGGCGATGGCCTCCCACCGAACGCCGTCGTACGGACTATGTCCCGTGGCCGCATAGAGCAGGACCGCCCCCAGCCCGTAGACGTCCGCGGCCGGAGTGACTTTGGGATTGCCTGTGGCCTGCTCGGGAGGCATGGAACGCACCGTGCCGATGACCATGCCGGTGTGCGAGAGGCTGCCCTTCGCCGAGTCCAGGAAGGCCCCGAGACCAAAATCGATCAGCACCGGGCCGTACTCACCCAGGATGACGTTCTGCGGTTTGAGGTCCCGGTGCAGCAGGCCGGCCGTGTGGACAGCTTCCAGCCCTTCGGCGAGCAGCGCGGCCAGACTCGCCACGAGCGGCACCGACAGCGGCCCGTGAGCATCGACCTCGGCGGCCAGGGTGCTGCCCGGTATGTACTCCATCGCGATCCAGGGCCGGGCGGCGTACGGATCGGCGTCCAGAAACCGTGCCACCCGGTTCGTCCCGACGATCGTCCTGGCGATCTGTGCTTCCTTCTCGAACCGGTCGCGCGCGACCGGGTCCAACCGATCACTACGGATCAGCTTCACCGCCACGGGATCACCAGCCGGCGAGTAGGCGAGGAACACTTCGCCCATGCCGCCGGAGCCGAGCTCCCGATCCACGACGTAACGACCGATCAGCTCAGGCGCACCGCTCACCATCGACGTCCCACCCCCCGCAGGCCCGCCACCGGCAGCGTCCTCTCGCGTCCGGTCGCTCAGTTCTTGCGTTCCAAGCGTTCAACCACCAGTCAGGCTTCGACCGCCCTCAGCACCACATCAGCGCGATAGCACTCAAGTGGGCCAAGCAGAGATCGTAGCGCCATGAATATGATGTTGAACGTTCGGCTACGTGAGACCAGTCAAGGGAGAGGAGACCGGCGTCGATCGGCGACGTGGCCTCACAGTGGGCATCAGAAGCCTGATGTCAACTATGATCATGAAGGCGGCATTCAGCGATGCGCTTCACGGCACTTCTAGTCCCGAATCGGGAGGCATCGCATCGGGTGGGGTCCAGCCGGTACTAGCAAGATCGGCAGCAGCGTCGCCGGTGCCGGGCTCCCCGGCGGCAGTCTCGGCGGCCGGATCGGCGCCCGGCGACCTCGGAGATAAACGAGCAGCCGCCAGGGCGGCGTCATGGTTCGGTGGCGCATCGGCCTGATCAGGTGACGTTCCTGCTGGTCTACGTGGATCAGGTGGCTCTGCTTCCGCTGCCTCCGCCATGTCGTAGCGCTCATCCGACGGGCCGGCGCTCCGGGTTGTTGCCGACGGCGGGGCTTGTCCGTCTGTAGTGGCATCACTTGGTCCTGTGGGCGTGGGCGTGGCGGGTGCCGAGGCGTCGGGCTCGGAGGGCGCTCCCCCGCGCGGCTGAGCAAGGAGGTCGGGGAGCTGGTGTGGGAGGTGGCGGGCGGCCAGGGCGGCGAGGGTGATCTGGGGTTCCCGTCCGTTGAGGTGGGGGACGTGGCGGTGCAGGTGGCGGAGGAGCTCGTGGTGGGGAAGCATGAGGGCGCTAGCGAGGTCGCGGCTGGGGATGGTGATCCAGCCGTGGTAGGGGTCTCCGACGGTGGCGGTGTCGCCGTGGTAATCGAGGCTGACGGCGACGGGTGGCGCGGCCGGGTGTAGCGGTTCTGCCGGGCGTGTCGGTTCGTGGGCGGCCTCGGTGCGGGCGAGGTCGATCTGGAGGGCGCGTTGCGCCGCGTAGTACGCGGCTTCGGGTGTCTGGTAGGGCCCGCGGACGATCAGTGAGGTCCGGGTGATGCCGTGGAGGTAGCCGAACCAGGAGTGGACCGTGCGGGCCTGCGGGGCGTCCCGTGATTCCGGGGGCGCCCAGACGTTCGCCGTCAGTTCACGCTGCGGGGTCGGGGATTCTGCGGCGAACTGGAGGACGTCACCGACGTCGGTGAGGCCGGGGACGAATCCGCGCCCCCCGGGTCCGGCTGCCCAGTGGTCGGCTCCCCAGCCATGGGCGGAGCGGGAGTCCGGCCAGAGGGTCGCGGCGCGCACGCTCCAGCCGGGCGGCGGGCGGAAGGGCAGATCGAGAACGACCGATCCGCCGGCCACCCGGAAGGAGTGGAACGGGGTGTTGTCCGGCGCGGTCGGCGAGGCCAGCGTCACCAGTGCCGCCGTGGAGTCTTGGGCCGTCTCCCGAGCGCTCCCCCGCGCGGATCACGAAGCCGGTGGAATAGCCGAGGCGGCCTGACGGGAGACCTCGGCAGGTCCCGGAAGGCTTCCCACGGTTGTTCCCCCGACGGGCCGCCGTCCTGGTCGTCGCTCGGAAGCTCCGGCGCTGCGTGTCCCCGAGCGGTCGGGGATCCCCGCTGGGTGGGGCCGTCATCCGGGCTGATTCGGCGGCGGGTGGCCTGGCGGGCAAGGTCACGGTGGGAGGTCCGCCAGCCGGTGGCGAGGGCGTGCAGGTCCTCGTCCAGATACCAGTAGCGGCCGAACAGGTGGGCGGGCGGAAGGGTGTTGTGGATGAGCAGGGCCTGGCCGGGGGCGACCTGCCGCAGGAGCGCGGAGGGCAGCAGCTCCACCCGGGTCGGGCTGTGTGAGACCCCGTGCCGCCCACCGGGATCGATCAGGCCGGTGCTGTCGGCGGAGGTGGAGGTCTGCACGATGTGTTCCTGGCCGAGGAGGCCGGCGGCGTACTCGAGGGTGGAGCGGTCGGACAGGCCAGCGAAGAACACCTTGGTGACCGCGTTGGAGATGATGACATCGGCTTTCGGGCCGTAGGCGGCGTCGATCTGTGCCTTGCTCTGGTAGATCAGCATCAGTTGGATGCCGATCCCGGCGCAGGTGGAGATCCGTCCGGGCAGGTTGCGCATCGGCCAGTTGCCGGCCTCGTCGACGACGACCAGCAGCGGCGGGTCGAGTGGGGCGCCGGTGTGGCCGACGCGGGTGTAGGCCTGACGCATCAGGTCGTCGAGCAGGCCGCCGAGGACGGGGGCGAGGCGTTCGGCGTCGTCGAGATCCGCGCTCAGATACAGGGTGTTCGCTGTCTGCCCGTCGGGGCCGGTGTCGAGCAGCCAGTTGAGGTCGAGGTGGGACGGCATGGCGGAGGCGGCGATCCGCGGTTCCTGCCAGGGTTGGATCATCTGGCGGGCGACCAGGTAGGTGGAGGAGATCTGCCGGCGGTCGTTGGCCCAGATCCCGTCGAACCCGGCGAGGACCTGGGCGCCGTCGGCGGCCAGGGTCTGGTTGCGGTGGGAGGCCAGCGGGGTCAGCAGGGTGCTGACGGTGTTCCTGTCCATGGACACCACCCAGCCGACGACGGTGTCCATGCCCAGATCGACGGCGGCCGCGGTCCAGAACAGCTGGCCGAGCAGGTCCTCGGCCGCCGCGGTCCAGAAGCTCATGTCACCCGACGATGCCGACGTCCACGAGGTGGCGTTCGCGATCGAGCGGGCCGCGCGCCGTGCCCCGGCCAGTGTGCGGGCCGCCCCGAGCGGGGACCAGGAAGCGCCGACCTCGCCGGTGGCGCCCGCCGGGTCGAACACGGCGACGTCACCGACCTGACGGCGCCGAGCGATCGTCGCGCCGAGCAGGTCGTTCTTCACGCTCAGCGCGATCAGCGGACCATCCCATTCGAGGATGGCGGGGATCGCCAGCGCGGCGGTCTTACCGCACTGGGACGGGCCGAGGACGATCACGCTGCCGCGCGGACCTCGGCGACGCGCCGCTCGCCTCACCCGCCATCGGGGCACCGTGGGATCCAGCGGACTGTGGCTGTCCTCGGTCGCGACGAGCCGTCCACGAGGCCCGCCGACGCGCCCCAGGATCATTCGGCCGCGCCGAGCGGCCCCCACCCACAGCGGTGCCAGATCAATCGGACGGGCGAACCGTGCTTCCGGGTCGATGCCGAGCCGGCGCCGCCGGGCCACCCCCACCCCGTCGCCGACAACCAGCCAGGCGACCATCCCGAACAGCAGAGCCGCCGCTACCAGCGGCACCGCGGTCGCCGCCCAGTACCCCACCGGCCCCGGCAGCCCTCCCGCGGCGTGCGATGGCCAGGCGCGGGCCGGACGGGCCGGATCGACCGCGAGCAGGGGCAGCGCTGCCAGCCCGTCGCCCGGGCCCACCTTCAGCGGGCGGTGGGTCCCGAAGAGCAGCGCGGCCAGCTGCGCCCCGGCCCAGATCGCGCCCGCAGACAGCGCGGCCAGAGCCACTGCGGCGACGGCCACGATCTCCGCATCCACCCCGGAGACGACCCCGAACCGGCCTCGCTCCATCGTCATGCTGCTCGTCCATCCGGTCGAGGCCGTCGACCGGACGCGCTCCGCGTGCAGGCGTCCTTGCCGGTACTCGGCGGCCGAGACGTTGAGCCCTCGGCGCTGCCACGGAGATCGAGCAGGACGGCCAGTTCCGCGACAGCCCGCTGGCGACGCAGTCGCACCGCGCGGTCTGTCACCCCGTCGCGGGCGGCCACCTGCTGCGAGCTCAGACCGTCGACACCGAATTCGATCAGGATGCGCAGCGCGGCGTCCGACAGCCCGCGGCGTCGGCCCGTGGCCAGCAGCTCCACCAGCTCCAGCAGTGGATCACCGGCACGAGCGGCACCGTCCATGACCGCTGCCCGGCGGGCCGCCAGATGCTCGGCGAGCAGCGGCGGCGGGACGAGCACCGTCATCCGGTCGACCAGCCGCCGTCGACCGAAGACCGCCCGTTCGGTGTCGAGAACGATGTTGATCCAGGTCTTCTCGGGGCGGCGGACCACGGGGTAGGTCGCCACGACGATCCAGGCCGCCGCCAGCAGATCGTCGAAGATCGCGTCGAAGCCGCGGCCTCCGCTCCGGCTGTGCGCCGCCGCCTTGGTGACCAGCGCCGGAACCGCTCGGGCCACCGCGACCCGGGCAGCGGCCTGGTCGCCCTCACCCGCCCGGCGCAGCAGGAACAGCAGCCGACTGTTCGCCGCCGTGTCCGGGACGGTCCGGTCCCTGCCGCAGCCGTCGACCACCTCCTCGGCCCCGGCGAACCCGGCCATCAACGGCGAGAGCTCCCGCCACCGGCTGACCGCGTTCATTGCGTCCTGGCTGTCCGCCCATGCGGTCCAGTCACGCCACCACCGCGTCAGGCACGGTGACGGAGACCGGTGCCGGATGCCGAGACTTGGACTGGGACTGGGACTGCTGCCGGTGAAGGTCCTGTTCGTCATGACCGCGCAGACTCGCCACGGCGATCCCCGCGTCATTCCGGCGCACGTTCCCCGCCGACGTCACATCACAACGTCCCGCCCCACGAACGTTCCCGGCCCCGCACGAACTGTGCTCCCAGCTCCGGCGATTTCCAGATCCCGGCTGCTTCCGCCGCGGCGGGCCACCCGCACTCCCTGCTGCGTGCACGACCACCAACCCAGCGGCTTCACCGCCGGTGCAGCCGCATCGAGCCGCCATCGCCTCCCGGCGACAGCGATGCGCCGGCAGCCGTCGGTGAACGCCGTTGAGCTCCGTCTCCGACCAGGCTCCGCAGGGCGGCCAGACCGTCGATGTGCCGCCCTGCCTGCAGCAGAAAGAACCCACGATCAGTATGGCGACCAATGGTGGCAACTCTGACCACCCGAACTCCGCTGTCGGCATCGAAGTACCTGCCGGGGCATGGATGTTCATCCGCTCTGCCCGCCGCACCGACCTGATTACCGCGGAGCTGGTTCTCCGAAACGGAACCTCGAAGGAGGCGGCCTCCGTCTACCGGACCGATTCCACGCTGTGGGGCATCGAGGAACGGCTCGGATTCGCACTGCCCACCGACGTCCAGAAGACGCTACAGGAAATGCCAGTGACTCCGGCCGCAAGGCCGGCGGTCTCAGCACCCTCGTCATGGATTCGCACTGCCGACTACCAGCCCTGGCGGGCCAGCATCGTCGTCCTCCCTCAGCTCTCAGGACTCACCACCTACGGGTCGCTCCTGAGCCTGGATCCCCCCATACGTGTCTGGGAGAACGGGCCATACCGCATCGACGTCGTGGACAGCACACTCGCTTTCAACAACCGGGAAAACCCCGCCCTGCGAGTCGCCTACCGCATCTGGCACGACGAGCGCGTCATCTTCGCCGCCAACACGTTGCCCGCGCCCCTCGGATCCGACCTGCAGGGGGACGGCACGCTGCGGCGTATAGCCGACCACGTACTCGCCGGAGCGAAACGCCGAACGCTCACCGCCTCGCAACGAGAATTCCTCACCCACCGCAGCGACGAGTTACAGTCCCTGCTCACTCCACCGGCCGCGCCCTACCCGATCGGGAGCCGCGTCAAGGTCCGGGGCCTGGCGGGTGCCACCCCCGCCAGCGGAATCATCACCGATACCGTCGTCGCCGACGACGGCTCCCTGCGCTACGGCTGGCGCCCGGATGTCGCCCGCCTACCCGGCCACCCCATGGGCAGGCTCCTCGACAGGCGACTCCTCGCCCCCGCCCAGCACGTTCAACCAACCCTCAGCTCGCCCGACGCCGGCCTCACCGGCACCCAGGCCCCGGACATCCTCGCCTACGGCGCGAAGGTCCGCACCATCGACGACCCCAGATTCGCCACCGGAACCGTCCTGCGCGCCATCCTCAAACCCGACAGCCCGCCCACCTACGACGTCCAACCCGACGGCAACTCACCCGACCTCGTCCGCATCCCCGCCGCCGCCGTCGAGCCGCTCGCGGGCACCGCGTGGCCCACCGTGCAGGCGCTCCTGGACGCCCGCACCGAAGCCGGCATTCCTCTGGAGCACGGCGAGCTTCTTATCACCCTGCGCGAAGCCACCTTCGTCACCGACGGACCCACCGGCCCACAGCCGGCCCTGCCCGCGCAGGAATGGCCCTCGCTCGACCCGATCCTCGACCCCGACTCTCCTGATCTCCCGGCCTTGCCGAACTACGGAATTCCACCAACCACCACCCCGCCCCGGATCGTGATCGAGGACGACTACGTCCGCGTTTTCGACCCGCGCCACGAGCTCCTCATCGCACCTAATCAGCCTTTTGAAACAGCACTCACCTACCCCAGAGAAAAGCTTATCGAGCTCCTCATCCCGGCCCCCGATCTACACCTCGGTGACGACGAATCACTCGTCACCCTAGCAGCTCTCGCCGCCCGACATTTCCCCGACGAAATAATCGACGCATCCGCCGCCAGATCGGGATCCACCCCTGAGACCAAAGACAGCATCGCAACAGATCCCGACCTCAGCAGCCCTGAACACCAAGCAGAAGAAGTACCCGAATCGCCGGAGCCCGGTCTGGGCATGTAGACACCCAGTGCCACTCACCACAGAACACCGCCTTCATCGATCTTCCACACCCGCCACCTACACCCAGGCCGCACAGGTGGATCGAGCCGGAGGGCCGGCCACCCGATCTTGAAACAGTCCAGATCTAAGCCGACGCGACTTGGCCGCGGTGGGTGAGGTTGTGGTGAAGGGCCTCGAGTTCGCGGTCTGTGTCGCCGTCCCAGAGCGGTTCGGCTTTCTCGGCGCGCAGGTAGGAGCGGTATTCTGCTTTGACCGCTGCGGTGTCGCCAGCGGCGGCATGCGCGCGCATCCGCAGCGCGAACAAGGTGGTGTGGGCTGGAAGAAGTTCCAGGCCGCGGGCGGTCGTGGCCAGCACGCCGCTGACGTCGCCAGTGGCGAGCTGGTGTTCGGCGAGCAGGATCGCGGCGTTGACCGGCGTGGTGGTCAGGATCGAGCCCATCTGGGCGTCGAGCCACGGGTAGCCGGCGGGCACGCCGCGGATCAGGTCAAGTGCTTCATGCAGCGTAGTGATAGCCGTCTCGCGGTGGTCACGTTGATCCATGGCGTGGCGGAGGAGAGCTTGGAGAATCTCCAGGTCAGAGACCACGCGACGATCGAGGGTGAGGGTGGTGCGGTCAAAGCGGGGAAGCCAGTCCTGCGCCTCCGGACCGACGAGGTTGGCGAGCAGGCGCCGAACCCGGCTCAGCGCGTTCGCCAGCGTCTTGGGTGTGGCGCCGCGTGGCCAGAGCGCGGACTCGAGGTCGATGCGGGTGCCGTGCCGGTGGGTGACCAGCCAGGCGAGGACCTCGTTGGTCCGTTCGCGGGTCTCGTCCTGTGGTGCGGTGCGGCCGTCGCGGGACGTGACGTCGACAGGTCCGAGCAGGCGCACCATGACCTCCCAGGGCGGCGGGACGAACGGCTCAGGTGTCTCGGCTGGCGGGTCCGGCGGCAGGTCGACGGGCGGCGTTTCCGCGTCCACGATGAGTGCTCCGAGCGCGGCATGATCGGTGTCGGTGAGCCCGGTCGGGATGAGGGTCACCCCGAGGGGATCAAGCCGCCACAGTCCGCCGCTAGCGTGATCGGGATTCGGGCGCAGTGTCCACGAGGTGGGGATGCCGGGTTCGGCCGGCAGGACGACGGCCAGGCCGCGCCGGCCGCTGCCTGCAGCGGCGGCAAGATCGACCACCGCGGCGCGGGTGACGTCCGTGTCCGGGAGGGAGGTAAGGAGTGCGATGGTCGGGTCGAACTCCTCACCTGGCTCCGCGATCCGCGCGTTGAGCGTGCTGCGGTAACCGCCCTGTCGTAGGGCAGCGTCGAGAGCTGCGGCATCGGAGCGGGCCTGCTCCGTCAGCTCGACGACGTCGTCCGTCGCCTGGACGCGTTCCTCTCCGGTGAAGGCGTGCGGGTTGAGCCCGACGGTGCGCACCGTCGTGAGGCCGGCCCAGGGTGAGGCGACGATCGCCGCGAGGATGGCCCGGCCGAGGTCGGCCAGCTGATCGGAGTCGACGGGGCTGGTGTCGATGCCGAGGGAGCCGAGGGCTTCAAGATCAGCGAACACAGCCGCGCCGGTGGGCGTGGTGCCGAGCTGGATGAGCGCCGGGCAGATCGGCGCGTACGCCGGATCCGAGGCGGGGGTCTCGGTCGCGGGGAGATTCCAGAGCCGAGGGTCGGGTCCGGGTTCCCACGGTGGCGGCAGGGTGTGAGCGCCGTCGGGATGGAGGAATACTTCGATGCTCTGATCGGGGTGGACGAGCAGGATCTGCGGGCTCGGCCCGTCGGGTTGGCCGTCGTGAGCGGCGCCGATGCTGTGAAGCGCGGCGTCCAGGCGATCGAGGAGATCGGGATCGTCCGCGTCGAGCAGCGCTGCGTGCAGATCGGCCGTGACCTGGTCCGGGGCAGGGATGTGCTGGGACGGGGTGACGGTGTTGTCGCGGCGGCGCCGTCGCGCGGCCCACAGGCCGACGATGGTGGTGGCGAGGAGTCCGGCGCCGCCGATCCAGGTGACGGGTGAGACTGCTGGTTCGCCCTCGCCCTTCTCCTCTGCTTCGGCCTCGGGAGAGGCGGCGGGATGGCCGTGGTGAGCGGCCGGTCCCGCTGGTGACGGTTGCGGGATGGCCGGAGTGACGGTTGCCGGGGTGGGGATGCCGCTCTGCTCGCCGGGATCCGTCGACGGTGTTGGTGCTGGGGACGGGTGCGGGGCTGGGGCGACGCCACGTTCCTGGAAGGACGTTGATCCCGGAGAGGATGTCGACGAGTCGCGCGCGTCCTGGCCCGGTGTCTCTGCAGCCGGCTGCGGTGGAGCGGGCGAAGGCGGTGGTTCTGACGGCGTGGGTGCTACGTCCCGCGGCATCCCGTCGGCCCGGTCACTCCCGTCGGTCTGATCGTTCCGATCGTTCTGGTCAATCGCGCCGGGGTGATGCCCGGCGGTGAAAGCGGGCAGTCGCAGCTCCATACCCGGATTGATCAGCTTGGGATCACGTAGGACGCGGCCGTGAGGGTCGGTGACGCCGCGGTTGGTCTCGAAGACCCCTGCGACGGCGGCCGGAAGGTCAGCCGGCTCCAGATCGGGATATTCGTCGTCGACGATGATCCACAGGTTTTCGCCGGGTGCCACGACATGCCTGCGATCGACAGTGCCTGCCGGGCCTGTTCCATCGGTGACCGGCCGGGTCGCCGGGCCCGCGAGGCCGGCTTCCGATCCGTCGGGAGGAACAGCGGCGGGCGCGGCCACGGTCTGTGTGACTCCCCCAGCAGAGTCGGCCAGGTGGATGTCGAGGGACGTGGCGACCACGGCGGTGCGGCCGGCCGCGAGGCTGAGCAGGATCGACAGGGAGGCGATCCAGCTGCCCGCGAGGTGCTGGATCACGCTGGGCAGCAGCGTCGTGCGGGTGGCGGACGCGCCGCGTCCCAGTCTGGCCGCACTCTCGCGGAGCAGCGCGAGGGCGACCTGCGCCCACATGGCCCAGATCAGGGCCGCAAGCACGTTGGGCAGCACGTCTGGGTGCAGGTAGCCGCGGCGGGCGAGGGTCATCCACCTGGCTGGTTCCCAGGTGCTGGGCAGGGGCATTCCCCGCCAGGCCCACAGCGCCAGCGGGATCATCACGAACGCCGCGAGCGCGGCCAGGGCGAGTGCGGCGCCGACCACGGCACGGGCTCTCGAGTGGACGGGTGCGAGCGACGGACGACGGGCAGCCGTCATGCCGAGGTCACTCCCGAAGTCGCGGTCCGTTGCGAGGCTACGGCCGGCCGGCCCTGGCGGACGGCTGGTGCTGCGACCAGCGGCTCGGTGCTCTGGCATCGCGTTCCAACCTCACGATCCTGTGTCAGGGCCCAGCGGTGGCAGTCGCGGATCGCGTCTGGGTGACGTCCGCACCGGACGCTCCCGGGACCAGGGGAAGCCGGAAGCCGACGTGCTGGGTCACCGTGACGGTCACCGTTGCCCCGGTGACCGTCACCTCGGTGTCGTGGATGTCGTGTGCGGCCAGGTAGGCCTCCACCGCGGATGTCGCGGCCTGGGCATCGACCTGGATCGTCCCGTCGGCGAGTGCAGCGGCGTCGAGCTGCTGCGCGCCTACACGGGCCGCGCTTCCGGCGAGGTCGAATGCCTGCCCGTTGGCGTACAGCACGCGGGCCTGGTCGCTGAGCAGCGCGGCGAACAGCAGGCCGGCTCCGAACAGCACCAGGATGAGAAACAGGCTGATCGAGCCCTCGTCCGCCGCGGAACGCGCACGGCGTCCGACGCCCGCTGGCGCAGCCCGGCCCGGTCGGGTCACGGGCGCCACGGGCGTCATGGGCGTCACGGGAGGCCTCCGCGGTAGCGGTCGATGGTCGCCTCGCCGGTGGCTCGCAAGGTGCGCTGCCAGCCCATCAGGCCGTTCGTGCGGCAGGTGACGGTGACCAGCACGGTGCCCGCCGCGCGGAACCGGGACGTCGTCGTCTTCACCGTCACCTGCGCGCAGGTCCCGGTGTCGGCGAACCGTGTGCGGACGAGGTGCTCGGCGGCGTGACGGGCGTCGTTCGTGGTGGCGGTGAGGGAGGCGGCGCGGGCCGCTTCCCTGGCGGCGCTGGTCACGACGGCGCCGCTCTGGCTGGTCTGGTAGGCGATGGCCATGAGCAGGAGCGCGGCGATGACGATGCCGAAGCCGGCGGCGAACTCGACGGCGAACGAGCCTCGGTCCTGCTCCGCTCGACGCCGAAGTCCGCGGCGGAAGCGGGCCTCGGCCGGCCGTCGGATCATGGGACCGCCCGCGTCTGAGGGACGAAGCGGATCAGCGGTCCGGTGGAGGAACGGCTGACGGCGCCGCCGAGCCGGTCGTGCGCGGTCACCGTGACCGTCACCAGGTCGCCGACGCGGGCAATGGTCACGTCGACGTCGGTGATCAGGCTCACCGAGGTCGTGAGGCCGCGGGCGGCTGCCTGCGCGTCGCCGTCGGTGCCGCCGGGTGCCTGTGCGATCTCCAGCGCTCGCTGGCTGCCCGCGGTCGCGGCTTCGGCGGCAAGCCAGCGGACCCCGAGCGCGAGAAGAAGCGCGAGGAGGACCAGGACAGCGCCGACGATGGCGGCGAGTGCGACGACGTGCCCGCCGTCCACGGGGTCGTCGCGGCCGGTTCCCGCGTGCGTGTCTTCAGCGGGGTCCTGCTCCACCCCGGCGGCTTGTCGGCCGCAGGGGGTGTTCGCTGTGGTTCTCGCTGTGGTTCTTGCTGGCATGGTCTGTTACCGGCATTCGGCCGGGTCGGTGGACGTGCAGACGTTGCGGGCGATCTCGGTGGCACGGTCCCGCAGGATCGCGATCACAACGAGGGCGATGGCGACCAGACCAACGGCGATGACAGCGGTGGGCAGGGCATCGCCGCGGTCGCGGTCGTCGTGGGGTGCGCGGTGACGCCGCTCGGCGTCGGGCAGAAACGCCATGACGTACGACAGCAGGATCAGAAGATGGGTGCTCAGACGGCGGATCATGGCGTCTCTCTCCCGGAGCTCGGACCGGCTCAGAAACCGGCACCACTGTTGATCATCACGAGGAGCGGGTAGGTCAGGAACGCCACGAAGGCGATCGCCACCGCGGTGGCGGGCAGTTCCATCTGCGCGTCGGCGGCGGCTTCTGTCCCGCGAACATGGGCGCTCTCCTCGGCGCGGATCGCGGCGGCCCGGGCCTCGAGCGCCAGGACGGGGGACGCTCCGCGCAGGGCCGTGGCGATCGTGCGGGCCAGGTCCGCGAAGGCGGGGATCGGCAGGCCGGCGGCGAGGTCTGCCAGCACGGCATCCGGGGGTAGGCCGCGTAGTCGGGCGTCGTCGAGGCTGCGCCTCAGCAGCTCGAAGGTCCATCCTGTGCCGGTGTCCGCGGCGGCGGTCAGCGCCGCGTGCAACGGCAGGCCTCCCACGACGAGGATGCGGACCAGGTCGGTGTAGGCGGCCACCGCCAGGGCGGCGTCCGTGCGGCGCGCGGCGGCGAGCCGCACCACCGGCCGATCCGCGAGGTGAACGCCGGTCATGCCCGCGGCAAGCAGCAGCAGCGGCATTGCTGCCGGGGGCACCAGCCGGGCCATCGCGCCCGGCAGCATCAGAAGCGTGACCGTACCGGTGGCGGCGAGCAGGTAGCCGATCCGCGAGACCGTGTGCGCGTCCACGGTTCGGCCGGCGATCACGACGTCGTCCGCGCGCAGCAGCCGGTCCCAGCCCCGGGCGCGCACGAGCTGGATGGTCCGACCCGCCCACCGGGCCAGCGTCGACGGGCCGGAGGCGGCCTCGTCGGCGAACAGGACCGCGAGGTCGTCGACCAGCTCCGGACGGCGCGCCGATACTGCCCGACCGGCCGTCAACAGGCCATACCCGACGATCGCCCCGGCGAGTGCCGCCACCACCGTCCGGATCATCAGGACGCACGATCTGATGCGGATGAGGACGCGGGGTCGGACGCGGAGTCGGCGGCGGCAGCGGGGGCGGGGAAGAAGTCCGGGGTGAGCGGAGGCCGGGACATTGCGGCCAAGGAGCGTACGGAGAGGACCACTCCCACGCCGATCACGGCGAGGGCAAGCTGACCTGGCAGGTCGCGGTAGGGCTCCAGGAAAACCGGCCAGGTCACCAGCAGCACGCTGATCGCTGCGGTGAACAGGGCAAGCAGCAGCGTCATCGCCCGGCGGTGCCGGGCCCGCAGGGCATGCTGGTCACGCAGCAGCGCGACGGACTGGCGGGTGGCAGCCACCTGCGAGGTCATCAGCGCCGGGAGGTCTCCGGCGCCACGGCGGTAGGCGACGTCGAGCGCGACGATCATCGGGCCGAGGGCCGGGTGGGGCACCTCCCCGCGCAGGGCCCACAGGGCGTCAGGCAGCCGCATGACGTCGAGCCGGGCGGCGAGGCGTCGCAGCGGGCCGGCGAGCTCGGCCGGGGGATGCTCTGTGGACGCGACGATCGCGGCGCGCAGGTGCTGCCCGGCCTGCAGGCCGTCACGGACCTGCTCAGCCCAGGTGGCAACCGCCTCTCCCAGCCGGCTTACCTGTGGCGCCGACGGACCGCTGTGGTTCTCCAGCACCACGTAGCCGAGCAGGGCGATGATCAGCCCGAGGGCCGGCATCCGCGTGACCGCGGCGACCAGCAGTGCGCCGGCCGCCACCGTGCACAGCCAGCGGGTCGGAATCCGCCGGGCGAGTCCCTGATCCTGGCCCTGTCCCTGACCCAGCCGGCCGGGCCAGGTCGACCGCCGGCCCGGCAGTTGAACCGCTCCACGGGCGGCAGCCACGAACAGCCAGACGCCCAGCCCGGCCGCCGCGCCGCCGAGCGCACCGACCAGCGGCAGCACCGTCGCGTCCCGACCCGCGATCATCGTTGCTCCCGTCCAGCCGCCGTGGGGAACGCCCGGTCGCGGGTGAGGACGTTCGGGTCCAGACCGGCCGCGGTCAACTTCGCGGCCAACCGGTCCGACGCCTCCACCCGGGTCCGCGTCGCCCGGCCTGCGTCCGGGTTCCACCCCCACAGCTGCCCGGCCAGCAGCCCGCGCTCGCCCCGGCCCGCGATCTCGAGCAGCGAGGTGACGACGCGTCGGGTGTCGATCCGGGCGACCTGCACCACCAGGTCGACGGTCGCGGCGATGGTGTCCAGCACGACGCTGTCCGCGACCCGCCGGGAGCCGAACGCCGCATAGGTGCGGATGCGGGAGATGACGTCGGCGGCGGACGGGGCGTGGATCGTCGTCGCGACACCGCCGGCGACACCCTGGCCGAGGGCCAGCAGCAGCGGCATCACGCCGCCATCGGGCTTGAGCTCCCCCAGCGCGACCCGGTCCGGGGTGAGCCGTCGCAGATCGGCGGAGAGGAAACGCTCCACCGAATAGGCGCCCCTGCCGTCCAGGTTCGGTTCACGGGCCTCGAAGGCGACCAGGTTCGCGAAGCGGCTCTCGTCGAGGAACAGCTCCGCTTCGTCCTCGACGGTGACCACCCGGTCCAGGACGATCCGGTCGGGATGGGCGTTGACCACCGCGCGCAGCAGCGTCGTCTTCCCCGCGGTGGTCGCCCCGGAGATGATCAGGCCGAACGGGTCGGTCATCCGGGCAGTCGCGGCGAGCACGCCGGCGACGTCCGGGCCGAACATACCCACCGCCCGCAGCCCGTCCACCGTGGTCAGTGCCGGGGTGAACAGTCGGCAGGACAGGTGCACCCGGCCGGTGACATGGGCGATCGCGTGCAGCCGTGCCCCGCCCGGCAGTCGCACACGCACCGACGGGTTCGCCTCGTCGAAGCGGCGGCCCTGGGTCGCGGCCTGCGCCGCCGCCCAGGCGAACGCCTCGTCCTCGGCGCGGAAGGGGCTGGCGAACCGGTGACGAGACCCGCCGGACCGCTCCGTGCAGATCATGGTCACCGCGCCGTTGACCTCGACATCCGACCACTGCGGCGAGGTCAGGACCGCGGTCATCGGCCCCAGTGGCGAGAGGTCCTGGCGCAGCCGGGTCCGCACCGCGCGCTCCGTTGCCGCGTCCAGGATGGTCTGACCGTTGCGGGTGCGGCGGACCTGCTCCTCGCGCACCCCGCGATCGATGAGCTCCTTCGCATGGGTCTGCCGTTCCGCGCCGGAACTTCCGGTGGCGGCGAGGCTGGCCAGCAGCCAGCCCCGGAGGTTGTCCGCGACCGCCGCGGCGGTCACCTCGTCCGCGGCGGGCTCCCCCGCGCCTGGTGCCCGGTTCATGTCGGCGCTCCCCACGCGGCGGCGACGGCCGCAGAGCCGCTCGCACCCGCCGAGGCACCGAGGACGGTGAACACATCGATCAGTTCCCAGGCCGACTGCAGCAGCGGTGGCGGGCGGCGGCCCGTGCCCCGCCGGATCAGCCTCGTGGCTCCCCGCGGATCGTCCGGTACCGCCACAACCGGAACCTCCGCGCCCGCCCGCTGCCGGGCTACCTGGGTGATCTCCCGCAGCGGATACGGTCCGCGGCCACGCACGGCCAGGACCAGTCGCGGCACCGTCGCCACCAGGACTGGCAGACGCACCAACGCGCACGCCAGGCTCTCCGCCGCCGCCGAGGTGACAAGCACCAGGCCGTCGCATCCGCTCACCAGCGAACGTGACATCTCCGCGCGGAACCGGCCGACGTCCACGGCGACGAACAGCTCCACAGCGCACAGCCGCAGCGCGGGCATCAGGGAGGCCAGACTGCGCACCGCGCCGCCCGCGGTTTCCTCCGTGGACGCGCAGGCGATCACGGGCAGGTGATTCGCGCCCCACTGGGCGTGCTCCAGGACGGAGGCGGGCCCGTCTATCGTTCCCAGCTCGGCCACCAGGCTGTCCAGGCCCGGCGCCGAGGTGCCCAATGACAGTCCGAGCCGTGCGGCGAGCACCCCGCCATCGGGATTCGCCTCGATCGCAACACCGTTCGCCGCGAACGCCAGGGTCAGGGCCAGGGTGGTCGCGCCGGCCGAACCCGGCCCCGCTGTCGCCACCGCCCAGCAGCCCGTCATCGCCGCACCCCCAGCAGCCGCAGCTCCTGCGGGGACCGCGCGGCCGCCGAGGCGATCCACGCGGCGACCTCCTCGGGCGCGTCCAGGTGCACCACCGTGTCGCCGCCCGCGTCTGGTGTGCCACCCCCGGTTCCGCTGCCGCTGCCGTCCGCCGGTGCCACCGCGGCGACCTGCACCGCATCCGCGATCACTGCCGGCTCGCCGGAGAACTCGTCGGGAAGCACGACCCGCACCCAGTCACCTGCCTGGACCTGCGTGGATGGCAGGGCCTCAGGAGCCAGGCGCAGGCCGACCCGGGCCTCGCCCGCCGGTGGCAGCGCCGAACCGGCCATCTCGGGGGTGACCAGTGTCCCCGCCGGCAGATCCAGCAACGCCTGCCGGCCGACGAGGGCCTCCCTGGCAGTAGTCGGCGACGCCAGCCGCACTGCCGTCCCACCGGCCGATACCCGGGCGACAGCCAGATCCCCGGTCTCGATCAGCTCCCCGCGGTTGATCGGCCGGATCAGCACCACTGCATCCACCTCGTCACCCGACCAGGTGACGGCCCAGACGCCGGTGCCGGCGCCGATCAGGACCAGCAAGGCCGCCACAGCCATGCCGCGGCGTGAGCGGAGGCGTCGCTGTTGCGACGGACTCGCCCCGGTAGGGGTGAAAGGGCCGGGGGCAGCGACCGTTGTCGTCATCACGCATCATCCGTTTCGTCGCGGTTCGCCTCCCCGGTGAGGGCGATCACCGGGGAGGCGGAACCAGGTCAGTCCGCGTGCTCAAGCGCCTGGATCTCCCGGACCGGCACCGCGTGGTCCGCTGTCGTCGTGACCGTGGGGAGGACGCCGCCGGCCCCCGTCGTCGCTGACCACCGCACCGACCACTCGACGCGCAGACGTGCCGGCCAGAACTGGCCGTTCGGAGCGACCGTCGAGGAATCCCGGTAGGTGTACGCGCAGGCAGCGGCGGGCTGGCCGGCGGTGGGCTGGCTCGCGGTGGCCTGGCTCGCGACGGAGGCGTCGCAGCCCGTCGGCGGCGAACCGTCGCCGGGGACGAACTCCAGCCGCCACGGTGTGGCGGTGACCGTTGCCGTCACGCCCGGAACGGACGCGCTCGCCGTCACGGGGCCACCGTTGCTGATACCGAAGCGGATCGGGGCCCTGACGAAAGCAGTCGCTCCCCCGTCGAGATCGGGAACGAACACCGCCTCGGGGGCGGGGATCCTCTCCCGCGTGACCGCCATGGCCATCGCCACCGCCTGCGTGGGGCCCGCGTCATCGCGCACCCAGTGATAGGTGACCTCGGCGGGATCGCACACCCGCGCGTACAGGACCTCCCGCGTCCCGTCGGGTGCCGTCCGTTCGGTCGGACTCGTTTCCGCTTCCAGGTAGAGGTAGAGGTCCGCCGGAAACCACTCGCACGAGTCCGGTACTTCGGTACCGGCGCCCCCGTCTGTGTCCGGCACGGCTGTGGTGCCGGCCATCGCCTCGATACGCCCGAGTGCGGGATCGGACGTCCCCGTGGCCTCAGTGTGTCTCTCAGTGCCGCGGCCGGTGCTGGACCAGGCCGGAACCGCTCCGACGAGCAGCCAGGCGGAGGCAGCCGCACAGGCCGCCACGCCGACGCGGCGCCTCATTGCGGCGGGCACCGGTTCTCACCCGTCCACGTCTCGAAGGTTCTCGCCTCGGAAATCCGCCAGGCCCCCTGCTGGAAGACCCAGGTCCAGGCGGTGCGGGCAGTGTCGCCGCCGCCGCTCACGACCATCTCGCCGCCGTCCGGCGCACGGTTCACCGCGTCATAAACGACCGCGTCGTCGAAGGTGCACGTCACCGACGTCGCGCGGCCGGCGGGCGGCAGCTCCTCCACCTCGACGCTTTCCACCGTCTGATATCCGAGCGCCCCCTGGCGGGCCGCCCATCCGCGCTCGAGGAAAGTCTGGAGAAGCTCCTCCATCCCGTCCCGCTCGGGTGCTCCGGCGACGTACAGGGAGAGCAGTCGCTCGGTCTTGTCCGGGTCCTCAGGCGCCGCGACCGCCGCCAGAAACGCCTGGTCATACCGCTCGACCGCCGCACGGACGTCCCGCTCCGCGATCGCATACGCGTTCGGCGGGGAGGTCGAGGTCCGCACGCGGGCTCTGTCGCCGCCCGAATTCTCCAGGGGGCGTGGGCCATCCTCTCCGCATCCCGCAGCGGTCGCGAGGAGAGACGCCGTCAGGCACAGGCCGAGGCTTCCGGCCCGAGCTGCCGTCATCAGGGGCACTCGGCCTCGGCCGGACAGGCCCGCGCCCAGATGCCGCACCCGACGCCACCTGGCCATGCGGCAGCGCGCGGGGTTCGATCGCGAAGAGGCGTTCGGAGGAGGATTTTGGGTCACGTCTACCCCCAGAGATCATGCTTACGTGCATTTAGCTTCGTTTGCATGGGGATACGCCGAACATCGCTCATTCATCCGCGCCTGTCAAGGCGATATCCACAGGCACCTTCGGGCGAGCAACCCAGGGCCCAGGCTCCGCCGCACGCCCGTCGCCGCGCAGCGGAGCCCTCCTCCCGGACGGCTTGCCGTTCGATGAGGAAGTGCAGGAGTCACAGTCCGCGGAAGCGCAGCACCGCTCCCACAGCACCTCAAGATGACCTTCGGGAAGCGCGCATGCCGACGCCTCCACAGACGTGAGCGACAGGACTCGGAACGCGCCGCGTCAGATTGGTGGCGGAACTACCGTCGTCGCCCAGTTCCTCGGGACAGACCCATGTGGATACAGGGGCCAAGGTCATCATCGGCGGGCCGGTAGCCGTGGCCGGTGCGGCGACCGAGAGAGCTCCAGAAGGTCCTGGCAGTCATGTACTGGCCGCTGGTGCACCACCGCAGGTCGGACGCTTCACGGCGGGCGAGATGGAGTGCGCGAGTACCCAGCCCTCGGCCCTGCATCTCGGGATCGATCGAGATCTTGCCGACAAAGCCGACCCGGCAGTCGATACAGATCATGTAGTCGAGTCGACCGATCTGCGTGTCGCCGAGCATCATCGCGATCCGCTGGTAGTTCCCGGCGGCGGTGCGGCGCACCATCCGGACAGCAGCTCGGGCATGGAGCCGCCGCGTCCAGTACCGCGGATCAAAGCGGCGCAGGACGCGCCGCGGCCGGCTGAAGCGGTGCCATGGCCCCTGTCTGTAGGGCTCCGGGTTCCAGCTGTTCTCGGTGGTGAGCTCGGCGCGAAGCCGCTCACGGGCGGTGGAGTCGAGGTCGGCTCCGACTGCGCGCAGGCTGTCGATCGCGGTGTCGACCAGTTCGCCGGCCGTGCCCCATCTCGACCGGTCGGCCGCCATCCTGGCGTGGACAACACGCGCGGCCGCGGCGAGCCGGTCCGCGTCGACTTCCAGGTCGTACAGCACGAACCACGCGTAGCGCGCGAACCGCTCCCGTCGAGCGACCGCTATGCCCTCGCGTTCATCGGGGCCAGTGGCATCGTCCGCCGCGGAACCAGCCGACGGAATCCACGTCAACATTCGCCTGGAGGAGGAAAATCTGTGCCTGCTCGTCCTGATCGGCATGCGCGCGGATGGCCGTAAGGAACTCGTCGCGCTGACCGATGGCTACCGGGAGTTGACCGGGTCGTGGGCGGACCTGCTACGTGACTGTGCGCGGCGGGGCATGTCCGCGCCGGTGCTGGCGGTCGGGGACGGCGCGCAGGGGTTCTGGGCCGCGCTACGCGAGGTCTTCCCCGCCGCGGCGCAACAGCGCTGCTGGGTCCAGCAGACCGCGAACGTCCTGGCCGCGTTGCCGAAGTCGGCGCACCCCGGGGCGAAGAAGCACCTCGCGGAGGTCTACAACGCCGAGGACAAGCCCTACGCCGCCGCCTACGGGGCGAAGTTCCCCAAAGCCGTCGCGAAGATCAGCGACGATCTGGACATCCTGCTCGCGTTCTACGACTACCCCGCCGAACACTGGGTGCATCTACGGACCACGAACCCGATCGAGCCCACATTCACAACCGTCCGTCACCGCACCCGGGTCACCAAGGGCCCGGTTCCCGGGCCGCCGGGCTGGCCATGGCGTCACCGGCCGCCTCGTACTCGGTCAGGATCCGCAGCTTGCACACCGCCGTGAACGACCGCCACCGCGCCTTCGGCTCGACCTCCCGATCCCCCACCCAGCCATCACCGGCCAGATCCCGCCCGACCGTCACCGACACCACCACGATCCACAACCAGCTAATCCAAGATCAAATTTACACCTGACCAGTTAGACGATCTACGAGACCCGACCGGTTACGATCTCAAGTCGGTCGAAGCAAATTTGTTTGGGTAGATATATCGAGCCAGGCGGCTGCGCTGCCCTATCTGCCAACATCAGGAGGAGAGTTGATCACCGAGGCTCCTGCGACATAAAGACCGAAGATCCTTTGCATTCAGAAAGTATGCCGCCTTTCTCGACAAGAGCGATGGCCTCCGTTCGATAACGATCGAGGTCGTCATAGAAGCTTAGGTGGCGGCCTCGGCGAGTAAAAAATTTTACCGTCGTACCATGCGTCAAATAATCCGAATCAATTCCCACAGAAATAATAGCTACCAGCCGATCTACACCCTGGACATCCTCCGCCAGCCGCATCGCATGGAAAGTGAAATCGCGAGCTCGCCCTACCATCGCGGGGAGAAATACGTCTCGTGCCCGCGGAATGTTATCCGGCGGGATCCAGACGTCGTTCACCTCATACTCATGCAATGCCACATCCTCTGCATTCCAGCTTGAGGACCATCCAGATCCAAATGCGGATCGGAGGAGCAGAGAGTTTACCGGTCCACGCATCCAACCACCATCCAGGAGGTCGCGAAGCTCGGCGGGAAGAAGGTCGACCTCGGCAGGTCTGCCAGCAGGCCACAGAGGTTCCATCAAGAGATTCGTCTTCACGGCCCATCCAGCCCGAGATATCGGAATGCTTTTCTAATCACACTGTCCGGAACCTGGCGCGCAATCCGCGACGAGAGTATTTCACTATTCTCGGTCATCCAATTTCTACTACTTGGATTGAAGTAGTACTTTTTCGCATCGCTACCACGACCCATGAACTGAAGATGAATTGCAGCCCCTGGATGACCCGGATTCTGGTTCTCGATATCAACCCGAAAAGATCTTTCTCGCGCAGTGAAGATGGTCTTACTGTTGATGATAGGAGCATCGGCTGCACTTATCAGCGAGCATGGGCTAGGTGGCGTGTTGTGGACGAGTACCGGGCTGTGTCCTGCGAGTACATAGTAGGTGTGGAGGGTGTCGATGGTGAGGTTGTAGACGGTGTCGTGCTGGTGATAGTCGTGGGTGCTCGCGATGGGGACTTGGTGTCCGTCGGGGGTGCGGAGTGTGTCGGAGGTGGTGAGGTCTTCGGCGTCGACCCATTCGTGATCGGTGGTGTCCCAGAAGGGGTGGCCGGCGGTGGCGGTGAGGGTGGCGGGGCCGGTGGGGGTGTCGACGGTGATATCGACGAGGTCTTTGTCGCCGGTTCCGATGATCAGGGCGGTGACGGTGTGGGGTTCGGTCTGTCCGGTGTCGGGGTTGGTGGCGAGGACGCGGTCGCCGATTCTGATGTCGGCGATGGGTGTGGTGGTGCCGTCGGCGAGGAGGACGGGGGTGTCGCCGTCGAAGCTGTTGCTGACGCAGTTGCGTAGTGCGCGGCTGGTTTGGCCGGCGGCGCGTTCGGTGGTGGCGGCGGGTCGGAGGGCTGTGGTGAGGGGGCGGACTGCGCGGGTGGCGGTGGTGACGGCTCGCGTCCCCCGGTAGGTGATCATAGCGGCGCGGGCGGCGACCGCTGCGGGGGCTGCGGGTGGGATGAAGGAGGCGACGGTCAGGGCGATGTCGACTTTGTGGTCGTTGGCCCAGGACAGGGCGCCGCCGAGTGAGCATTTCAGGTCGCGCCAGCTGCAGCGCTTCTCCGGCGCGGCGGCGCGGGCGGGTTTCGGGGTGGGTCGGGTGAGGGCGGTGACGGGTCGGACGGCGGTGTAGGCGGTGGCGAGGGGGGCTCCGCCTGCGCCGGCGGACGAGACTCCGGCGGGTGCGGCGACGTAGCTGCGGGCAGGCGGGCTGGCCGGGGCGGGTGCGGGGGTGGTCGCCTGGGGTGCGGTGTAGGCGGGTGCGGCGACGTAGCGGGTTTGGGGGACTCCGCCGGTCGGGCCCGCGGCGGGGCCCGGGGCTGGTCCGGTGACAGGCGCGGCGATCGGGAACGCGCCAGTCGGGGTGGTGCTTGTCGGTCGGTTCACCACGTAGGGGGAGACCACGGGGGCGGGGACCGGCCGGACGGTGCTCACCGACCGGCTCGGAGCGGTGACCGGGGCGGCGGTGGGTGACGGTACGGGTGCGGCGGTCGGACCCGCTGGGCGGGCCGGGCCACTCCCCCCGACAATCGGCGGGCCGTACGCCCGAGGGTTGTAGGTCGGTCGATCCGGCGCGTAGGACGGAGCGGGCAGGTAACTCATGTCAGGGGACTTGACGTTGCCGCTGTACGTGGGGACCGACCGCGGAAGCGGCTCCGGTTCAATGGTGGCTGTTCCACCGTTTCTGTCCCCAGGCAGGATGTTGTCTTTCAGCCAGACCGCGCCGTCCTTGACGGTGTTGGCCGCTGCTTTGGCCTTGCCTTTGACCCAGCCAATCGGTCCGTAACCGGACAGGTCGTTGTATGCGAGGGGGTTTGCGTTGGCGTAGAGATAACGGTTGGTGCTGGCGGAGCCGGTGAAGGGGAGGTCTGCGGGGTCGCGGGAGGCGAAACCACCGGTGCCGGGGGTGTACCAGCGAGCCTGGGCGGAGACTTTCCCGGTGGTGGGGTCGGTCCAGGAGCCCTGGTAGCCGACCCGGATCGCGGTGCTGCCGGTGACAAGGGGTTCCCCGAACGGGTCGTAGGAACGGCTGTCGGTCAGGGCGGCGCCGCTGGTCGGGAAGGCTGCTGTCAGGTCGCCGTGGGTGTCGGTGAGGGTCGCCCAGTTCCCCGCGGCGGTCCCGATGGAGATNACGTCTCCGTCGGGGTCGCGGGAGTAGGCCGACCCGTCGACGACGGGTTCNCGTTCCAGTCCGCCGTAGACGATGCGGGTGGTGCTGTTACGGACCGCGAGACGNCCCAGGCCGTCGTAGCCGTAGGCCGTGGTGGTCCCGTCGGTGGTGTCGGAGACCAGNCGGTCGAACGCGTCGAACACCGTGGTGTTCGTGGTCGAACCCTCGACGCGGCTGGTCAGGGTGCCACGCGGGGTGTAGGTGTAGGTGGCGGTGCCGTCGGAGAGCAGCCGGTTACGTTCGTCGAACGTCGCGGTCGCGGTACCGACCGCGACACGGTTCCCCGCCGCGTCCCACCCGTACGTCGTCGTCGACGACGAGGTGTCCGTCCACGACGTCAGCCGGTCGGACCGGTCGTAGGTGTAGGACTGGGTACCCGCCCCGGCGACCCCGGCCGGACCCAGGGTGCCCGTGAGCCGGTTGTCGTTGCCGTCGTAGGTGTACGACTGCTCCCGCAGCGTCCCACCCGGCCCGGTCAGCGTGTCCGACACCGTACGACCGAGATCGTCATAGCCGA
>NZ_KB893734.1 GCF_000374165.1 Parafrankia elaeagni | reverse complement strand
GCGGGCCGGGCTGGCCTCCGCGGCGGTCGACCGGCTCGGCGACGCCGGAATCGCCGCGCTGCGCGCCGAGGTCCTGGCGGGCGCCGCGGCGCTCGGCCCGCTGGAGGAGCCGTGGCTGGTGACCCTGCGAGACCAGTGCGCCTCCTCGCCCCGGCTGGCCGACTTCTGGCGGGTGCAGGCGCAGGAGCTCGCGGCAGCGGTCGCCGACCTGCACGCCCTGCGGGGGGCGCTCTTCGGGCACCGCGTCGACGTTCCCGGCGGCGACCCCCGGGCCCAGCTGGACCTGCTCGGCGAGCTGCGTGCCCGCTTCGCCGCCGGCCGCGGCCTGCCCCGCTTCGGCGGGCGGGAGCTCCGCGACTTCGCCGACCAGCTCCACATCGACGGCTACCCGGCGCGGACTGTCGAGGACCTGGACGTCGCTGCCGCCGCGATCACCGGCCGGCTCCGGGTCAGCGCCGTCCTCGGCCGCTACACGGACATGGCTGGCCAGCTTGGTGCCCCTCCCATCACCGACGGGCCCGGCCCCGGCCCTGGCGCACTCGGCGGCTACGGCACCAATGGTCCGGAAGGCGGCGGTCCAGGTGTCGGCAGTCCGGCGCAGGCGGCGTTCGCCGCGCTTCCCGCGCTGGACGCGGCCAGCGACCGGATGACGTCCGCGCTGGCCTGGGAGGCGGGTCCCGGCCGGGAACTGGCGGCCCGGCTGGCCGCCCTGTTCCGGGACGTGCCGCCCCGTCCGAGTTCCGCCGACCTGCTGCGCCATGCCGACCTGCTCGGCCTCGCCGGCACCCGGATCGCCCAGCTGGCGGCGCAGGCGGAACTCACCGGGCTCACCGAACAGGTGCGGGCCGGCCGCGCCGCGGCGGCGGCCAGCCCGCTGTGGTCGGAGCTCGGCGACACGCTCTCCCGCCGGGATCTGGCCGGCTGGGCGCGCGCGCTCGACACCGCCGCCCGGCTGCGGGGGCTGCGGCCCGCGGTCGACCGCCGCGCCGAGCTGGCCGGGCGCCTCGCCGTCGCGGCCCCCCGCTGGGCCGCCCGGGTGCTGTCCACCGGCGCGGACCCGGCGCTCTGCGGGGATCCCGAACAGCTGGCGGCGCTGTGGCGGTGGCGCCAGGCCGAGACCTGGCTCGCCGACCTGCACGCCGGCGCGGACATCCCGGCCCTGCAACGACGTCTGGACGCCTCGACCGAGGCCGGCCGCCGCCTCGTGCTCGACGTGGCCCGCCGCTCGGCCCGACTCGCGCTCGCCCGCAACCTCGGCTCGGAACAACGCCAGGCACTCACCGGCTGGGTCCAGGCACTCAGCCGTGTCGGCAAGGGAACGGGCCGGTTCGCCGGCCGGTGGCGGGCCGAGGCCCGCACCCACATGACCGCGGCGATGGGCGCCGTCCCGATCTGGATCATGCCGATCCACCGGGTGATGGAGAGCTTCGATCCCCGGGTGAACGACCCGTTCGACGTCGTCATCGTCGACGAGTCCAGCCAGTGCGACGTGCTCTCGCTCGGCGTGCTGAGCCTCGGCCGCAAGGCCGTCGTCGTCGGCGACGACCAGCAGACCAGCCCCTCCGCGGTCGGCATCCCGCGGGAGCGGGTGTTCACCCTGATCGAGGATCACCTGCCCGACGTCGCCCACCGCTCGCTGCTGGACGTCGAGGCCAGCCTCTACGACACCGCCGCCCGGGTCTTCCCGCGGACGGTGGTGCTCAAGGAGCACTTCCGCTGCCTGCCCGAGATCATCGGCTTCTCGAACCGGTTCTACGACCACCAGATCCTGCCGCTGCGGGAGACACCGCAGGTCACGGTCGGGCCGGCGCTGCGCCCGGTCCGGGTCGCGGGCGGGGGCCGGGCGCCGGGCCGTTTCGGCGACGCCAACGAGGTGGAGGCGGGCGCCGTCGTCGACCAGATCATCGCCTGCTGCGCCGATCCCGCCTATGACGGCATGACCTTCGGAGTCGTGACCCTGCTCGGCGCCGGCCAGCCGCGGCTGATCGAGCACAGCCTGGTCGAGAAGCTGGGCGAGGAGGAGTACGTCCGGCGCCGGATCCGCGTCGGCGACCCGTACCAGTTCCAGGGCGACGAACGCGACGTGATCTTCCTGTCCGTCGTCGCCGACGACAACCGCTCGGCGGCGACCCGGCGGCGCGACATGCAACGGGTGAACGTGGCGGCGAGCCGGGCCCGTGACCAGCTCTGGGTGTTCCACACCGTGGCACCCGAGACGCTGCGCGACGACGACGTCCGCCGCCAGCTGATCGAGTACATGTACGCGGCGCCGGCCGCACAGGAGGTCACCCGGCTCGTCGACCTGTGCGAGAGCGAGTTCGAACGGGCCGTCCTGCGCGAGATCCTGGCCCGCGGCTACCGGGTGCGCCCGCAGCATCCGGTGGGGCGGTTCCGGATCGACCTGGTCATCGAAGGCGAGTCCAGCCGGCTCGCCGTCGAGTGCGACGGCGACCGTTACCACGGTCCCGACCAGTGGGAGGCCGACCTACGCCGCCAGCGGATCCTCGAACGACTCGGCTGGACCTTCTGGCGGATCAGGGGTTCCGAGTTCTACCGGCAGCCCACCCGCACGCTCGAGGGCCTCTGGCACCGGCTCGACCAGATGGGCATCCGCCCCACACCGGCGACCAGGCCTGTTCCGGCTCCCGCTCCGTTGTCCCTCCCGGCTCCCTCGCCGACGCCCCTGCCGGTTCCAGTCCGCACGCCCGCTCCGTCCGGGGCACTGTCGACCGCGCCGGCCACCGCCAGGCCGGCGGTACCCGGGCAACGGCCCGTCCCGCCGGTCGACCCGGGCCCCGGCCCGACGATCGACCCACCGGGCGGGTTCCGGCACGCGGGCTGGGTACGCCGCGAGGAGGCCGAGGCCGTCCTCGCCGCGCTCGCGCTCGCCCGGGACGTGCCGATCAGCGCGACGGGTGGCCGCGCCCGGGTCATCTCCATCGACCCCTGTGATCGCTGGTCTCCGGCCGCCCCGGCCCACGGATCCGCGCCGGGCGGATCCGTGGGCGACACCGAGTTCGCCCCCGAGGCCGCTGTCGTGCTACGCCCACGTCCCAATCCCGGAGCCGGTGGCCGCCGGATCGTCTGGCTGACCCAGCGGGAGGCCCAGGCCGTCCTGCGCGCCGTGGACCGCGCCCAGGACCAGCCGGTCAGCGCACGGCCCGGGGCCGACGGGCCCGGGCCGCCGGGAGCCGGCTCGGCGCACGGGCTGGTCCAGTACTTCCCGGCGGAGTCGGAGGTCGCCCGGCGGTACGGCTCGGTGGCCCGGTTGCTGCGCCCCGGCCACGCCGACCGGGCCGCGGGCGGCAGCGGCGAAGCTACCCTCTAGGTGATGCCAACCCCCCTCACCAGGCGCGCCTGGCCGCTTCTCGTGGCCATCGTCGCGGTGCTGGGGCTGGTGGGGGCACCGGATGCGCTGCCCCGTGGGCACGGGCATCCGGCTCCACAGCAGTGGTCCGCCCATCTCGCGCCCGCCGTCTGGTCCGCCACCGTCTCGCGGAGGGCCGCGGCGGTCGCGGAGCCCGTCAACGCGGCAGCGCCGAAGCGCGGGAACACCCTGCGCCCATGGCTCGACGCCCAGCCGCTGCTCGCGACCAGCCACCACCAGCGCTCGGAACATCAGCTGCTCGGGCTGGGCGCGGCCCTGTGCGTCCTCGTTCTGGGCGCCGCCTGGCTGGCGGCCCGACCTGGCGCGGCCGGGCGCACCCCGCACCGCGGCGGCGGCGGCCCCGGATCCCGCGGCCCTCCGGCGGCTTCCAGCCGCTGACAGCCGCCCATGCCTCGAGGACCTGAACCGGGGCCCGCCGGAGGCGTGTCCTGCCGTGCCCGTCCCGAGGCCTGCTCCCAGGAGTCGAGATGGACCCGGACTTCGGATGGGGCCGGCTGCTCGTCGCAGTCGCCCTGCTCGCCGTCATGTTCGCCGTACCTATGATCATTGTTGCTCGCGACCACCGCGCTGACCGCCGCCGCTACGGGGCCGCTGCCGTCACCGCGCCGATCCGCTACACCGCGGACGGGCGCCGCTACCGCGAGGGCTACCCCCCGCCCGGCGACGCCGTGGAGAGCTGAGATCCGCCCTGCGGGTGGCTCCGCGGAGCCACCCGCAGGGCCGGCTGGTGGCCGGCCTCCCGTCCGGTCACGGGAAGTGGAACGTACGAGGGTGGAGCTGCGGCCGCAGCGGGAGCAGGAACGGGAAGGTGGGACGGCGCGGCGGCCACTCGTCCCGCGCCGGGGTGCGCCACGAGGGCCAGGGAACGGTCCGGCCCGCCGCTGATCCCGCCACCCGGCCGGCCGCGGCCGGCTGCTCCTCACGCGCTGCCAGCGGCGGCAGCGGGGTCTCCGCCCAGTCGACCGGAAGCCCTTCGCAGAAGACGCAGATCAGACCACTCCGCGGCGACGGCACCGGCACACCGTGGTGGCGGTAGACCTCCATGAACCCGCCGTCGTCCTCGAACCAGCGGGAGACGGTGAACGAGCGGTGCCAGCTGTGATGGCACCGCCGGCAGCGGAAGAAGATCTCCGCGTGTGCACTCTCGACATCCAGCACCTGAGGCTTGTCGATCATCACCCGCGCCCTTCGTCCGCTTCGATGAGGTCGGACCTGTTTCGACGAGGTCGGACCTGTCCTGACCCCTGCCCGGCTCGCGGGCCCGGCTAACCCGGGGGCTCTGAAACCGGCGGCCGGCCGGGCGGCGCCACAGGCTCGCGGCGTGGCCCTGCATTGGCTCTGCGTGGGGTGCCCGCGGGGTAGCAGCGGCCTGCTGCCGCAACGCTACCGGGGCGCTACCGACTGCCGGGAACCTGCCGGCTACCGGCCACCGCCGGTGGTCCGTCGCGCGGGGCAGCCGGCCGGGCCGGCCCCTCCTGGACGCGACGGGGCCGGCGCCACGGCGTCCCGACAGGTCCGCCGCCGCGGTCCGGCCTGATCCGGTTCTTCCTCATCGTTCACGCAAGGGGTTGATGACACGTGCCGAGTCGTTATTCCTGGGGCGGTACCCATCCGTCGATCGCCTGGCTCACGGCGGAGACGGCGGCGTCCCGCAACACCGTGCTCGCCCATCCCATGTACGGCCGGCTGGTGACGGCGGACGACGTCACCGCCTTCATGACCAGCCACGTCTTCGCGGTCTGGGACTTCATGTCGTTGCTGAAGACCCTGCAGCGCGAGCTCACCTGCGTCGACGTGCCGTGGGTGCCGACCACCCACCGCGAGTGCCGACGCCTGATCAACGAGATCGTCCTCGTCGAGGAGAGCGACGAATACGGCGAGTCCTACATCAGCCACTTCGAGCTCTACCTGGCGGGCATGGAGGAGGCCGGGGCGGACACGGGCCCGGTCAGACGGTTCCTCGCGGAGCTCGCCATGGGCACGGCGGTACCCGTCGCGGTCGTCCGCGCGGGGGTGCCCGCACCGGCGGCGACGTTCGTCCGCGCCACCTGGGAGCTGCTGACAACCGCGCCGACGCATGCGCTGGCCGCGGCGTTCGCGTTCGGCCGCGAGGACCTGATCCCCGAGATGTTCTCGCAGGTCCTGGAAGGCAACGTGCAGCTGCGCACCTTCCGCGACTACCTGGCCCGGCATGTCGCCGTCGACGGGGAGCAGCACACGCCGATGGCGATGGCGATGCTCGTCGCCCTGGCCGGCGAGGACCCGCACTGCTGGCGGGAGTGCGCGAGCGTGGTGAACGGCTGTCTGCGGGCCCGCGCGGCACTGTGGGACGGCATCGCCGCCACGCTCCCGGAGCAGCGCACCATCCAGCCGGTCGCCTGAGACCCGGGGACATCGATGATCATCGCTCTGTTCGTTCTCCTCGGGCTTCTCGCCGCCTACCTGGCATTCGTCTGCGCGTCGCTCGCCCTGCCGCGGCGGCTGCGGCTCGCGCTGAGCCCCATGTCGTTGGAACGGACACCTGACCGGGCCGCCCGCCGGCACCGCGGCCGTGTCCTGTTCACCAGTGACGAGCCGTGCTCGTGGTCCCTGCCCGGCACCGGAGGAACCGGGGACACCGCCGGCACCGGAGGAACCGCCGGCACCGGCGGGCCGGGCCCGGACGGGTGGACGGCACGCGACATCCAGGCGACGGCCGGACGGCTCGCGGCCGCGCTGCACGCGCTCGGCCTGCGCCACGGGCAGCGGGTCGCCGTGCTCAAGCGGAACCACCTCGACATCCACCTCCTGCACCTGGGGGTGGTGCGGGCCGGCGGGGTCGCCTGTCCGATGAACGGCGCCTTCGCCGCGGACAAGGTGGCCCCCTACCTGGTCAACATCGACGCCCGGATCCTGTTCGCGGACGTCCCCACGCTGCTGCGGGTGCTGCGGGAGGGTGGCGCGCCGGGCCGGGTCGACACCGTCGTCCTCGTCGGGCGGGTGGGTGACGTCCCCGAGTCCGACGTGCGGGAGCTGCACGGCGCCCTGCGCCGCGCCCCGGACGGTGGCACGGCGCCCGCCGTCCACTGGATCGAGGACCTGCTCGCCGCGGCCACCGAACCCGCTCCCGCGGTGCGGCGCGGCCCCCGGGAGCCGCTCTACCTGGTGCACACGTCGGGGACGACCGGGTTCCCGAAGGCCGTCATCCTGCGCAACGGCCCGCAGTCCCGGGCCATGCGGGGGTGGCTGTGCTACGTCCACGTCTCGCCCCGCCGGGACCGGGGGTACATGGCCGTCCCCAACAACCACCAGGCGGTGATCCTGACCTTCCACTGCATGCTGCTGCTGGGCGTGCGGGCGCACTGGACGGCGGCCACCGGCCGGGACTTCGACGCCGTGGGCGTGGTCGAGGAGCTGGCCCGCGACCGCTACACCGGCTTCTTCGGCTTTCCCATCACCTACACCCAGCTGCGCCAGGTGCCGCTGGCGGACCACGACCTGCGGGCCATGCGGTTCTGGGCCAGCACCGCCGACGCGGCGCACGAGGCGATGATCCGGCCGTGCGTCCAGGTGGGCGGCACCTTCCGCCGGCTGGGCCTGCCGCTGCGTGGCTCCGTCTACCTCGACGCGCAGGGGTCCAGCGAGGTCGGCACGCCGTCCGTCCTGCGGTACTACTCGCGCCTGACCCGCCGGTACGACCGCCGGATCGGGCGGCGCCACTCGGCTCCGTTCGGCCCCGCCGTGCGGATCGCCCGCGACGGCGCGCCGGTCCCCCGCGGGCAGGTGGGCCGTCTGGAGGTGCGCGGGAAGACGCTCTTCGAGGCCTACTGGAACAACCATTCGCTCACCTACGAGGCGGTCCGGGACGGCTGGTTCTTCACCGGGGACGTCGCCCGCTGGTCGGGCGGACACGTGGTGCAGCTCGACCGTGAGGTCGACGTGATCCGCACCGGCGGCGGCGACGTCTACAGCCTGCCGATCGAGGAGCGGATCCACCGTCACCCGGCCGTGTTCGACACCTGCGTCTACGGGGCGCGCCAGCCGGACGGGACCCAGCGCCCGGCTGCCGCGGTGGCCCTGCGGCCCGGGTCCGGGTTCGAGTCCGGGTTCGGGTCC
The DNA here is from genome assembly GCF_000374165.1 of Parafrankia elaeagni. Taxonomy (GTDB): domain Bacteria; phylum Actinomycetota; class Actinomycetes; order Frankiales; family Frankiaceae; genus Parafrankia; species Parafrankia elaeagni. The sequence goes on along the minus strand of NZ_KB893734.1, from coordinate 51,476 downwards.
GGGATCGGTGCGGCACGGCTGCGCGACGAGCTGAACGCGCTGCTGAGCGCCGAGGAGGAGCTGGTGGCCGTGGACATCCTGCCGTGGAGCGAGTTCCCCGTCGGCGTCACCGGCAAGACGCTCAAGCGCGTGTTCCGCGAGCGGACGGAACCACTGCCCGTGCCGGAGGCCAACCGTCCGGTCGCGCTGCAGGCAGCTCCCGCGCCGCTGGTAGCCAGCAGGTCGGTCTAGGTGCCCCCCGTCGAGAGGAGGCGGCGGCGGTGACCGTCACGCAGACCGGGCAGTCCGGGCAGTCCGGGCACACCGGGCTCGGGAGCCGGGACCGCGACTGGGCGCAGCTTGCCAGCCTGGCGTGGTCCGGTCCGGCCGAGGCGCTCGCCGCCCGGGTGCGGCAGATCCTCGGTCGAGACGAGAGCGGCCTCGGCGATCTGCTGGAGTTCGTCCTGCAGTACGCCGTCTACGCCGGCTGGCCGCGGGGGTCCGAGCTCGAGGGGGTCGTGCGGCGCCAGTGGGCACTGCACTGCCGCGACACGGGCACGGATCCCGCTTCCTGGCCGGCGCCGGCCGCCACCTCCCTCGATCGGGAGAGCCGCGATGAGCGGCTGCGGGCCGGCGAGGAGGCGTTCCGTGCCGTGAACCGCAGCGAGGCGCCACCCCGGGGCAGTCCCTTCGTCGAGGCCGGCATGCTCGGCTTCGTCTTCGGGCAGGTGTGGCGCCGGCCGGGCCTCACGACGCGCGAACGCCGCATCGTCGCGATCGTCGTCTGCGCGGCCGCCGAGGCCGTCCACCCGTTGCGCCACCATGTCCGCTCGGCCCTCGACTCGGCGGACCTGTCCGCCGCCGACCTGCGGGATCTCCTCACCGAGATCGAGGGCCGGGCACCCGCCCCAGCCGCGGCCGTCCTGCGGGACGGGTCACGCCCGCTCCCGCCGCGCTGACCGGCACACCCCGCGCTGGCCGGCACACCCCGCGCTGGCCGGCATGCCCCACGCTGGCCGGCATGCCCCGCCAGGATCGTCCCGCCAGGACCGTCCCGCTCCGCCCTGCTGGCCGCCCAGGGCAGCCAGCGCCCACCCACACCGAGGAGACCTCACGATGCACGCCGCGCACACCGCCACCTCCCGGAGCGACGCTCCGGCCGACGCTCGGAGCGATGTTCAGAGCACTCCACGCGATGTCCGGAGCGACGCCCGGCGCGGCGCGCACGGCGTTGACGCGCAGGGAGATGGCACGCCGGCTGCCGAGACCTACGGGTTCGTCGGCCTCGGGAGCCAGGGAGCCGAGATCGTCCGGCTCTGCGCGGTGGGCGGGGTGCGGCCAATCGTGTTCGACCTGCGGGCCGACCGGGTCGAACAGGTCCGCTCCAGCGGAGTCACGGCGGCGCCGAGCCTGGCCGACCTGGGCCGGCACGCCACCGTCGTCTCGGTGTGCGTCTTCGCCGACGACGACGTCCGTGCCGTGGTCGCCGGGCCGGGCGGGCTGCTGGAGACGATGCGCCGCGGCGGCCTGATCGTCGTCCACAGCACCTGCTCACCCGAGGTGTGCGTCGAGCTGGCCACGCGGGCCCACGAGCGGGGCCTCGCGCTGGTCGACGCGCCGGTCAGCAACGGGATCCGCGACGCCCGGGGGCGCGCGCTGACGGTGATGTTCGGCGGCGGCCAGCGCGAGCTGGGGCGATGCAGGCCGGTGTTCGACCTGTTCGCGCACACCGTGCTGCACATCGGCGAGGTGGGCAGCGCGCAGCTCGTGAAACTGCTGAACAACGCCGTGTTCCTCGCGCACCGTGGCGCGGCGGTCGAGGCGCTGCGGGAGGCGGTCCGGCTGGGCCTGGACCAGGACCGGGTGCGGGTGGCTCTCCGGACGTGCAGCGCGGCGGCCAGCCCGCTGCCCCCGGGAGACCAGCCGCTCGGCCTCCCCGGTAGCGGGCCGTCCCTGACCGCGCTCGCCGCCCTGCTCACCAAGGACCTGACCCTGCTCGACACCGCCCTGGCCGCCGCCGACGGGAACGCCGCCGACGGGAACGCCGGGCGCCTCGGCGGCCTTGCCAGGGAGGCCCTCGCCACGCTGCTGGGCCCGGACCGGCGGGCCCCCGAGGTGCGGACCGGGCCGGCCGGCACCTGTCCGGGGCACTCCGCCGGGGCGGATGTTCCGGCCTGAGCCCCGGCCTGAGCCGGATACCGGCCCCAGGATCCTCCGGAGTCAGCGGCGGAGGACCCATTTCCCGGTGTGGACATCGACCGGAAGCGCCGGAAACCGAAACAGATGAACAACGTGCGCCGGAGCACAGATATCCACCTCAACACAAGCCGGTAGGCGATTGACAGGGCTGCGGGGACAATTCAAACTCCTAGTCGGACTGGCGAACAAAGGACTGATTCACGTCCAATTAGCACGATCCGACGGTCGGCATGGCCGAAATGCGGGCAGGAAAGGCCGTCCCGACGGCCGGACGCCGCACGGCCCAACGCGGAAGGGACGGATTCGGCCGTGTCGTGGAAGAGAAATCGCGCGACGACAATCCAGACCACCGCGGGATTCGGTGGTGCCGCGGATCACCAACCGTCCTGCCGGAGCGCGAAGCAGGCTCTTTCCTCACGGCGACGACGAAAAGAGCCCGCTCCGCGGATGCGGTTCGCGGAGCTGCTCCTGGATGCCCGGCACGCCGCCCGGGCGGGTGACGTGCGGCGGGCCGCGGAACTCCAATCCCGCGCCGTGCTGCTTATCGCGGGAGTTCACGCGGAATCGCCGGCCGATCCGCGGCGGGCGTGGATGCTCGGTGGCGTTCAATACGACCTGGCGGCCATGCGGTACAGGGCCGGCGATCCGGGCGCCGCGGTCCGCGCGTTGGACGCGAGCGAGCAGCTCTACGCGGTACTCGTCCGCCGGACACCCACGGCGGCCGGGCCGCTGGCGGACGTGCGGGCCCGGCGGGCTGTCGTGCGCGCCACGCAGGGGCACGGTGCCTCCGCGCTGGTGGACGCGCAGGCGGCCCTGCTCGGCCTGCGCGCGGCTCCCGACCCGCTGGGCCGCCCGGACGGGCGAGACGATCCCGGCTCCGCTCGCGTCCTCGCGCTCTGCGGCGACGTCCTGGCTGCCTTCGGCGATCCGGACCTGGCCCTCGCGGCCTCGGACCGCGCCGTCCGGGCCCTGTTGGGGCCGGCCGTCGCAGCACCGGCCGGCACGCGCCCCACCAGCAGGTTCCCGGCCGGCACGCGCCCCACCGGCACGTTCCCGACCAACCGGCCAGGCTCACCGCACCCGGGCTATCTCGCGCGTGCGTGCCGCGTCGCCGCGGTCATCCGCCACGCGCGCGGCCCCGGGCAGGCCGACCGCGCGCGCCGGCTGGCGGCCGCGGCCGCGCATCTCGGCGCGCCGCCCACGTCAACGCTCCTGGAACAGCGGATCTCCTCACCGCTCCCCCCGGACCTCACCCTCGGCCTGCGCGGCGCGCTGCGAGTGGCGGAACGCCGCGGAGGTGACCCCGGGACCGCCTCGTCCCTGCTGCAGGCGCTGGCCGCCCCTGAAACCGACGGCACGCCACCCGGCTGGTCGACGGACCCGACCTGGCACGGCAGGATCACCGCGGCCCGGCCGAACGGGCCCACCCCCGTCGCGGCCGCGGCCTGCGCGACGATGCTGGGCCGGCTGGCCGGCGACATCCTCTCCGCCTCCGCTGACCCACTGGTCGGCCTGCGCCTGATGCTGGAGGCGCACTGCCTGCGCGCCGCGCCGGCCGCCTCCTGTCACGCCGCCCCCGGCGAGCCAGCGGACCAGGCGCAAGCGGCAGACCCCGCCTGGGCAGGCCTTCTGGACACCGCAAGCCGCCGGATCGCCGCTGCGGGAGATCCGTCCTTCGCCCTCGACCTGGCGAGCTGGGCCGAGCGCGCACGCGGCGGCCCGGCCCGGCGGCCGGTCGCCGCCCTCGATCCGCAAGGCGCGACGGGGATCTGGCAGGCCCTGCCGTGCTGACGGCAGGTTCCCCGCTCGGAGCCGGTCAGATCGCCGACAGTCCTGGAGGACGGAAGATGACAGCCGGAAGCACGTCGACAGGTGGAAGTCCCCGGTTCGCGCTGCTCGGCCCGCTCGAGGTCCGCGACGACCTCGGCCGGGCGGTTCCGGTCTCCGCTCCGAAGCAGCGCGGTGTCCTCGCCACGCTGCTGGTCGACGCCGGCACCGTGGTCTCGGCCGACCGGCTCTCGGATCTGCTCTGGGACAGCTCGCCACCGCCGTCCGCGACGAAGACGCTGGAGAACTACGTCAGCCGGCTGCGCCGCTTACTCGGGCCCGTGCTGGGCGGACGCATCATCACCCGCTCCCCGGGCTATGTGATCGAGCCGCGGAACAGGTTCGAGGTCGATCTGGTCATCCAGGCGGACCTCGCCGGACGGGCGCAGGAGGCCGCGGCCCGGGGTGACTGGGCCCGCGCCGCCTGTGACGCACGGGACGCCCTCGCCCTGTGGCGCGGCGACCCGTTCTGCGACATACCGGTGGAACGGCTGCGACGGGAGCAGGCACCGCACCTGGCCGAGGCCCGGCTGCGGCTGCGGGAACTGGCGCTGACCGCCCAGGTGATGCTGGGCGACCACCAGGGTGCCCTGCCGGAGCTGCGGCGCCTCGTCGAGGAGACCCGCATCCGGGAGCACCCCTGGGAGATGCTGATCCTCGCCCTGTTCCGGTGCGGTCGCAAGGCCGAGGCGTTCGAGGCCTACCGCCGGGTCAGGTGGGTCCTGCGCGACGAGCTCGGCGTTGATCCCGGCCGCGGTCTGCAGCAGCTGCAGCGACACATGCTGTCCGACGACGAGCTGCTCTTCCCGAGCCCCGCCACCGGTACGGGCGGGTCGACCGCCACCGGTGGCTCCGGGCAACCGGCGACCGCGACCATGATGACGACCTCCGCCGCGCTGGCGACCAACCCGGCCCTGGCGACCGCCACAGCCATGGCGAACGGAACGGGCCTGACCACGGTGGCGGCCGCGGCCGCAGGAGAGTTCCGCCCGCGACCGTCAGGCCCCCCGTCCCCCCCGTCCCCGCCGCCCGCCGCCGTCCACCAGGCTCTCGCACGCAGGTACGAGAGCCTGCCCTCGCCGCAGACGGGCGCCGACCCCGATCCGGCCCGGGCGCTGCGTCTGCTCAGCGGCTGGAGCGGCGCCGATCTGCCGCTCGCGGCGGTCTGCGCGGTGCTCCGCCGGCCGCCGGCGCTCGTCCGCCGCGACCTGGCGGTTCTCATCGATCAGGAGCTCGCGGAATCCCCCACGCCGGACCGGTTCAGGCTGCCCGCCATGGTCCGGCTGTTCGGCCGGGCCAGGGCCGGCGCCCCCACCGGTACCGGTGGGCCAGGGCGGGACGACGACGCCGCGCCGGGAGCCGTGCTGCGGCGTCTGGGCGGGTGGTACCTGCGCAGCACGGTCGAGGCCGGGAACGTGCTGCATCCCTACGGCCGGCGGCCCGGTCTGCACCCGGCCTCGGACGAACACCCGCCGGAGACGTTCGGCAGCTACCGGCAGGCATCGGTCTGGGTCGCCACCGAGCACGAGAACCTCATGACCACGGTGCGCATGGCGGCCACCGCGGGTGAGCACGCCCTCGCGTGGCGCCTGGCCGCCGCGCTCACCGGCTACTTCCACGTCAGCAAACGGTGGACGGACTGGATCACGACCGCGGAGATCGGGCTGGCGTCGGCGCGGCAGGCACAGGACCGGTTCGGTGAGTCCGCGCTGCTGGTGAGCGCCGGGCTGGCCTACGACGACCTCCGTATGTACGGGCGGTCGCTGGAGATGCTCGAACGGGCGCTGTCGGTGGGCAAGGACAGCGCGGACCAGTGGGGGGAGGCGGTCAGCCTGCTCAGCCTCGCCCACGTGCGCGGCGCGAAGCGGACGATGGCCGACCACCAGAGCGCTCAGAAGATCTTCAGCGAGGTGGGTAACTCCTGGGGTTTCGCCCTGACGCAGATCGAGCTCGGCCGTGCCCACCGCAACCTCGGTGACCTGGACCAGGCGATCGCCTGTCACCGCCATGGAGCCGCGATCCTGGGCGACCTCGGCGACGAGTGGGGCCTGGGGCTGGCGCACATCGGCCTCGCCGAGGACCATCTGGCCCGTGGCGACCATGCCAGCGCCGCCCTGGTGTGCCGCCGGACGCTGGCACTCACCCATGGCATCCGGGACCGGCACACCAGCGCCCGTGCCCTGACCCTCCTCGGGCACAGCTACCTGAAGATCCCGGACCCGGCCGCCGCGCGGCGCTCCTGGACCGAGGCGCTGCGCATCTTCGAGGATCTGGCGGACCCGCGGGCGACGCAGCTCCGGGTGGGCATCGCGACGCTCGACGCGGCCGCGACGATCGCCTCCTGACCCGCGCCGCCCGTGCCTACACCGCACCAGGAGCGGCCGGCGCCGATACCGGGGAGAGCGGCTGCGAGTCGGCCGGCGGGCCGTCGGCCGACTGCGGCTCGGCCGCGCCTGCCGACGACCAGGCCGACCACATCCGCGCGTACTGGCCGCCGGCAGCGACCAGGTCGTCGTGCGAGCCGTTCTCGACGACCCGGCCGCGGTCGAGGACCAGGATCCGGTCGGCGGACGCGGCCTGGGTCAGCCGGTGTGCCACGGCGATCACCGTGCGTCCGTCCAGAGCCCGCTCGGCTGCCAGTTCCAGCCGGCGGGCGCCGGCACTGCCCGCCTCGGCGGTGGCCTCGTCGAGGACGACGATCGGCGCGTCCACGAGCAGCAGCCGGGCGAGCGCGAGTTCCTGCGCCTGCGTCGGGGTGAGCCGGTGCCCGCCCCGGCCCACGACGGTCCGCTCCGCGGACGGCAGTGCGGCGACCCAGCTCGCCGCGCCCGCACGGGCCAGCGCGTGGTCGATGTCCGCCGCCGAGGCGTCCGGCCGCGCGAGCCGGAGATCGTCCACGAGCGGGCCGGCGAACACGTGGACCTCCTGGGTCACCAGGGCCACCGTGGTCCGCAGGTCGTCCGGACCGAGCTCGCCGACCGGAAGACCGGCCAGCCGGACCTCCCCCGACGCCGCGGGATGCAGGCCGGCGACGATGTTGGCCAGCGTGGTCTTGCCCGCCCCGCTCGCGCCGACGACCGCCACCCGCTCCCCCGGGCGCGCGGCGAGGTCGACGCCGTGCAGCACCTCGTGATCGTCCGCGTAGGCGAAGCGGACGTCGCGCACCTGGACGGCCGGCTCGCCGAGAACCGCCCGTTCCGGCGCCGGCGGCGGTGCCACCTGCGCCACTCCGACGAGGCGGGACAGCGCGGCGCCGGCCTCCTGCATCGTGTCGATCATCATCAGGATCATGTTGACCGGCTCGAACAGGCGGCTGAAGTAGAACGCCGCGGCGGTGGCCGCGCCGACCGTGACAGCACCGTCGCGCACCAGGTAGAAGCCGGCTGCCAGCACGGCGGCGACGCCGATCGCCTCGGACAGGTGCATGCGGCCCCAGAACCGCGTCCGGAAGTGCATCGCCTGGTAGGCGCAGTCCACCGCAGCCTCCGACCGCTGGGCGGTCAGCCGCAGATGGCGCGGGCCGAGGCGGAACGCCCGGACGGTGTCCGCCCCGCCGATCGAGTCCAGCAGCTGCTGGGCCCGCGCGCCCTCGGCGACCCGCTGGGCCGCGAAGACCGACCGTGACCTGCGCAGATACCACCGCAGCGCGTAGATGTCGGTCGGCACGGCGAGCAGCGCGACGACCGCGAAACGCCAGTCGATCGCGGCCAGGCCGACCGCGGTCATCCAGACCAGGAACACCGACATCGCCAGCGTCGGCACGGTGGTGCGAATCGCGGTGGTGACCACCTCGACGTCACCGCTGATCCGCGCCACCAGATCACCGGAGCCGGTGCGCTCGACCTCGCCCGCGGGCAGGTGCAGGGCCCGCTCCAGGACGTCCTCACGCAGCGACGCCAGCGCGGGCTCCGCCACGAGCGCGATCAGCACCCTGGTCACCACCAGGAGGACCGCGGCGCCGACCGCCACGATGACCAGAACCTGGACCGGCCAGAGGACAGCCCCGCGGTCGCCGTCGATCGCCGCGTCGACGACCCAGCCGAGGGCCCGGGGCACGATGAGCTGCAGGCAGGTTCCCACGGTCAGCGCCAGGACCGTGAGCACGCCGAGCGCCCACCGCGGCCGCAGGAGCCGAAGAAGGTACCGCCACGTCTCACCGGTGCTCGCGGTGGGGAGCAGGCCGTCGCCGGAGTGTTCTTCTCGCACGCTGTCACCTCGCATGGGGATCACCCGTCCTGGCCGGTCATGCTGCTCTGGCCGGTCACGCTGCTCTGGCCGGTCACGCGAGGACGAGTTCGCGGTAGCGCGGGTTCGTGTGGACGAGGTCCGCGTGGGTTCCCTCGGTCGTGACCGTGCCGCCGTCGAGGACGACGACCCGGTCGCAGCAGGCCAGGACCGCGGGGCTCGAGGTGACGCACACCGTGCTCAGCCCGCCGCGCAGGCGCCGCAGGCCCTCGGCGATCCGGCGCTCGGTCAGCGAGTCCACCGCGGTGGTGGGTTCGTGCAGCACCAGGACGGGCGCGGCCGCGGCGAGGGCGCGGGCGAGCGCGACCCGTTGGCGCTGCCCGCCGGACAGTGACGTCCCGCCCGAGCGCAGCCGGGTGTGCAGGCCCTCGGCCAGCACCTCCGTCAGGTCGTCCAGCCCGGCCGCCGTCACCACGGGGCCCAGGTCGCCGCCGGTCTCCGCCTGCGTCGCGGACCGGATGTTGTCCAGCACGGTGCCTTCGAACAGCACGGCGTCATGGGGGGCGACCAGAACGACCTCTCGCACCGTGTCGGGATGCAGGTCGGTGACCGCGGTGCCGTCCAGCAGCAGCGCGCCGGACGCCGGGTCGGCGTCTCGGGCCAGCACGCCGAGAACGGCTGCGGCTTCGTGCGGATCGGCCACCACGACACCGAGGAACTCCCCGGCGCGTACCTCCAGGTCCAGATCACGGACGGAGCCCACCGTGACCTTCTCCAGCCGAAGCCGGCTCTCCGGCCGGGCAGGACCCGCCTGCCGATCAGCACCGGCCGGCACCGTGGGCGCTCTCTCCACAACCGCCGGCGGGGCGTTCAGAACCGCTGCGATGCGGCCCGCCGACGCCAGGGACTGTGCCCGCTGGGCGCCGAACCCGGTGATCCGGTTGAGCGGGTCGACGAGGAACTGCGCCAGGCCGACCGCGGTGATCAGGGCGCCGATACTGATGGACCCGCCGGCCGCGAGGCGGCCCGCGCCCAGTGTCACGACCGCGAGCAGACCACCGGCCAGCGCGACCGCCACCGCCCTGATGGTCGACTCCGCGGCTGCCGCCCGCAGGGTGGCGCCCAGCGCGCGCTGGCTGGCCGTCCGGTAGCGCTCGACGGCCGGGCGCTCCCCACCGAAACCCTTCAGGACCCGCAGTCCGGCGATCAGATCGGCGGCGAGGCCTGTCGCCGCCGCCATCGTCGCGCGCTCGGCGGCGCTGCGCCGCTCCAGCGGCCGACCCAGGAAGTGGGTGATGACCATGAGGAGGAGCGTCCCGGCCACGACCAGACCGGTCAGCGACAGCGAGAAGCGGGCGAGAACGACCACGGCGACCCCGACCCCGGCGATGCCGGAGATGGCCATCGCCAGCGCGTAGTTGAACATGCCGACCTTCAGGGCGTCCCCGGTCGCCAGGGCGACGAGCTGCCCCGGGAGCTGGTCGGCGCTGGCGCCGCCACGCGGGTCGAGGACCCGGTCGGCCACCAGCATCCGCAGGTCGTGGCCGGCGCCCTGGACAGCCCGCAGGTTCGCCCGGAAGCCCCACCGCATCGCGCAGGTGAGGGCGACGAAGAGCCCGAGCAGCACGGCCAGCCAGCGCAGCATCGAGGCGCCGTCCCCGGTGGCGACCGCCCGGTCCACCGCGAGACCGATGGTGATCGGCACGAGGGCCTCGGCGACCTGGTGGCAGGACAGGAAGGTCGACGAGGCACTCACGTGGCGTAACTGGCCGCGGCGCGCCCGGCGCAGCACCGACCCGGCGCTGTGCACCGCCACCGGCGGGGCCGTGGCGGACCCGGCCGACGAGGCCTGCACCGTCGAGGCCGCCGTCGGTGGGTTGTCCGTCGGCGAGTTGTCCGTCGGTGGCGTGTCGACTGTCGGGGCGCTCACGGAGCGGGGTCCGTTCCGGCGCGGAACGAGGCCGCGCGCGGCGGCGCGCCTTCGTACAGGTTCACGTCTCTCCTCGGGTCGCCGACTGGTTTCTCAGGCAGGTTTCGCAGGCAGGATTCCCGGGACCATCCGACCCGTTCCCGTCACGACGGCGCGTCGTTGTTCCCACCGGTGCGGATCGCCGCTCCGGTGCTGGTCAGGGCCGGTGGGAAGCCAGACCCGAACACGGTGGCAGCCATTCCCGGCGGCTCGGCCAGCTACTCGACCAGACAACTGTCATCGCGCACCAGAAATGCACCGTCGAGGCGCATGCCCCTCCTCGATTCGGGATCGCGAACAGGCCGGATGACACGCCGTTGCACTGGCGTTCACGGCCAGCGGGCGTACTCTTGTTTCTACTCCGGTTATTCGTGGCCGTCGCGGCGGCATCGGCCATAAATTCCACCGAATCGGCCACTCGCGACCACTCTGGACCGCTCTGGCGGGTGTTTGTACGCTTCACCGCCATGACATCCCCAGCACACCTGTCCGGGGGGCCGGGAGAATCGTCCGCGCTGGTTGACCTGCGTCGTGGCGGCGGCGCGGTCGGGGGCAGCCATCCGTACGAGGGAGAACGGCTCGTCACCGGCTGGCACGCGCACGACCTGCACCAGATCGAGTACGCGATCGCCGGTGTGGTGGAGGTCGAGACCTCCACCGCGCACTATCTCCTGCCTCCGCAGCAGGCCGCCTGGATCCCGGCCGGGCTGGCGCACCAGGCCACGATGAACACCGCGACCCGCACCGTCGCGGTGATGTTCGACCCGGCCGTCGTCCCCAGCCCCGGCGATCGGGCGCGGATCCTGGCGGTCTCCCCACTCATCCGGGAAATGATCATCTATTCGCTGCGCTGGCCGATCACGCGGACCGCGGCCGACAGCGTGGCGGACGAGTTCTTCCGCGCCCTGGGCCACCTGGTCGCCGAGGCCCTCGACCACGAGGCACCGCTGTGCCTTCCGACCTCGGCAGACCCGGTCCTGTCCAGGGCCATGGCCTACACCCGGGCGCATCTCGGCGCGGTGACGGTCGGGGAGGTCAGCGGAGCCGTCGGAGTCTCGGAGCGTTCGCTGCGCCGCCAGTTCCGCGCCACGCTGGGGCTGTCCTGGCGCAGCTACCTGCTCCAGGCCCGCATTCTGCGGGCGATGGAGCTCTTCTCGGTGCCCGGGCGATCGGTGCTGGAGGTGGCCACAGCCGTCGGCTTCGACAACGGCAGCGCGTTCGCCCGGGCCTTCACCCAGTACTGCGGGGAGACACCGTCGGCCTACCAGCGCCGCGTCGGCACCGCCCGGCCCGCCCGGCCCGGGGCCCACCCGCACACGGCCTGGGGGCAACGCCCGGCGGCCGTCACCCGCCCGCCCGCACCTGCCGGTAGCGGCACCGCGCTACCAGCCCGTTAGGGGCGCGCTACCGGCTCGGGCGATCGTTCCCGGCGTCAGAAGCCGCGGCGGGAACCAGTCCGCCGCGGCCCCCGGGGAACAGCCCGACCGCGCCAGGGAAAGGCCGACCATAATGCCCATCGATGCGCCGCAGTACAACGGGATAGCCGCCACCGACTACCTGCGGGAACTCCTGGACCTGTTCGAGAACGCGAACATCGGGATCATGGTCACCCGCTTCGACGGGGCCGTCAGACGGGCGAACCCGGCGCAGCGCCGGATCGCCGGCTGGGCCCCGTCGGACGCGGCCGGGCCAGCGGGCACGGCCACGTCATCAGGCACGGCCACGTCATCAGGCACGGCCAGGCCGTCGGGCACGGCCAGGCCGTCGGCCCGCACGCTCCTCGGCGACGACGTGTGGGAGCAGGTGACCGCCGCGGCGGTCGACGGGCACGCCCTGCACAACGTGGCGGTCGACCTGCGGCGGGCGGACGGGTCGACGGTGGCCGCCCTGCTCGACGCCAACGGCGATGCCGACGGGGGCGTTCTCCGTCTGGTCACCCGCCCCGCGTTCAGTGGATCCCTGCCGGGGCCGGATGAGGCCGACACGCGGGCGTGGCACAAGCAGTGGAGCCAGACCGAGGTCGGACCGCTCCTCGGCGGGCTCGGCGAGACAGCGGTCACCGCGCTGACGAAGGAGCTGGAGGACCTCTTCGAGCTGCTGCCCGTGCCCCTGCACGGCATGGCCCGCACCGCCGAGGTCAGGCGGACCAACCTGATCCACCTGGCGTTCCTCGGCTGCGCCGAGGAGCCCACCAGGTTCGTCGGGCAGAACCTGCTCGGCATCTTCGCCGTCGAGGAGGATCTGGTCGCACTCGGCGAGTCGATGACCGTCGACAACGCCATCCTGAACTACCCGACCACGATCCGCCGTCTCGACGGCACCCTGCTGCCCATGCAGGTCTACTCCAGCACGGTGACCCGCGACGGCGAGTTCGTCGGCACCCGCTGCTTCCTCTTCTTCACCGACGCGTCGGACGCCCCCGACGGCCCCCGGCCGTTCACCGCCCGCCCGGTTCCGGCGACGGTGGACGGGTATCGCCGCTGACCGGCCGGACGTCGTCGACCAGCCCCCACGCGGCAGCGGCCGCGGTGCCGAGCGCCCAGCCGGTCAACGACAGAAAGGCGGTACGCTCCCGGCCCACCCGGCGGACGATGCTGGACGTCCCGCCGGCCCCGGGAATGAGCCCCATCGCCAGCTCGGGCAGCCGGAACGTGGTCCGCGGGTCGGCGACCACCCGGCGGGCGAACGCGGGGACCTCGACTCCAGCGCCCACGCACGTCCCGTGCACGTAGGCCGTTGTCAGGTCGGCGCACCGCAGCAGGGCCATCGGGATGCTGCGGGACGTCCGCACGGCATGGCCGACGGCCGGGTCGGGGAGCGTGCCGAACTCCGAGAGATCCCCGCCGCTGCAGAAGGTCGGGCCGACACCCCGCAGCCGCACGGCGCTGACGCCGGGATCGCCGGCGGCCAGGGCGAACGCCTGGACCAGGCCGTCGCGCAGGTCCCGGCTGACAGCGTTGCGCACCTGCGGACGGTTCAGCTCGACCCACAGCTCGTCGCCGTCACGATCGACGAGGACGGCCGGCGCGGTGGGCACCGGAGAGGCCCCGGAGACACCGGGGACACCGGGGACACCGGAGGCGCCCGCCGCCGCCGATGCCGCCGCGCGGCGCGCCCGGGCCGCACGGTGGCCGGCGAGCCAGGCCGCGAACTCGGTGCCGGCCTGCAGGGTGGAGTAGACGAACGACTCCGCGATCACCGCGTCCCGGACATCGAGGCCCGCCGAGTACCGCACGAGCTGCGTGAACGCCACCGAGGCCGCCGGCACGGCGCGGGTCATGGCGGCGATCGCCGCGAGCGCCTCCGCCGTCCCGCCGGGCTGGCCGTCACTCCCCCGGCCCACCGGGCCGACCCAGGGCGCCGGCGGCTCGGACTGATCGGTCAGCAGGATGTCGAAGCCCGCGGTCTCGATCCCCGGGGGGAGGTCCGACAGGTCGGGGGCGACACCCACCAGCACGCACGGCAGCCACCGGGCGAGCGCGCCGACCTCGACCGCCCGCGGCCCCCGGGTCCGGACCGCGAGCAGCGGACTCCCGTTGTACGCCGCGAACATCTCGGGGTCGGCACGCAGCGCGACCAGCGCCTCCTCCGGCTCCAGGACGGCGGGCGCTGTGCAGGCGGTGTTCACCGTGCCCACCGTACGGATTCCGTACGCTCGGCATGCCCGTTCACCGCTCATCGTTCACCGGCCCGCCAGACGAGGTGATCTCCGTGCTGGTCCGACGCGCCGAGATCCTCGCGGCCCCATCCGCCGTCGGCGTCGGCCCCGGCCCGGGAACGGCGCGGACCGGTCTGGTGGACGTCCGCCTCGCCGGGGGGACCGTCGCCGAGATCGGGCCGCCGGGGCGGCGTCTGGACCGGCACCCCGGCGAGGAGGAGGTCGACGCCGCCGGCGGCGCGCTGCTGCCCGGCCTGCACGATCATCACCTGCACCTGATGTCACTGGCCGCGTCGATGGCCTCGGTGTTCCTCGGGCCGCCCGCGGTCACCGACGCGCGGGAGTTCGCCGAGCGGCTGGGTGAGGCCGCCGGCGCCGCGCGCAGGTCACCCCACGGCGGCTGGGTGCGCGGCATCGGCTACCACCCGGCCACGGCGGGGGATCTCGACCGCTGGGCCCTCGACGCCCTCACCGGCGACGTACCGACCAGGGTGCAGCATCGCGGCGGTGCGCTGTGGGTGCTCAACTCGGCCGCGCTGCGCGAGGTCGGCCTAAGCCCGCACGCCGGCACCGGAGCCAGCGCTGGAGCCGGCGAGGGGATCGAGCGGACCCCGGCCGGGACGCCCACCGGCCGTCTGTGGCGGCTCGACAGCTGGCTTGCCGCCCGGGTCCCGCGCGTCGCGGTCGATCTCGGAGCGCTCGGCCAGGCCGCGCTGGCAGCAGGGGTCACCGGCTTCACCGATGCCACGCCCGAGCGGCGGCCCTCCGATCGAGCCGCACTCGCGGAGGCGGTGGCCGCGGGGGTGCTGCCGCAGCGCCTCACCCTGATGCGCTCCTGCGCGGAGACAGCGGAGACAGAGCGGCCCGTCCGGCCCGAGACCCCTGGCTCGGACGGGGCGCGGGCACCGGGCGGTACGGCGGAAGGGCCCGGCTCACGGCGGCAGCCCCGGCTCACGGCGGGGCCACTGAAGATCATGCTGGACGACACCGATCTGCCGGACCCGGACAGCCTCGCCGAGCGGATCCGGGCGGCCCACCGGTCCGGCGTGCCAGTGGCCGTGCACTGCGTGACCCGGGTCCAGCTCGTGGTGGCCCTCGCGGCGATCGAGTCCGCCCGGTCCCGCGTCGGTGACGGCCCCGCCAGCCCGACCGGATCGACCGGATCGACCGGCCCGAGCAGCCCGAGCAGCCCGAGCAGCCTGGTGCCAGGCCGGCCGGCCGACCGGATCGAGCACGGGGCGGTGATCCCCCCGGAGCTGGCCGCGCTCATCCGCGCGGCCGGGCTGACCGTCGTCACGCAGCCGAACTTCGTGGCCGAGCGCGGCGACGCCTACCTGGCCGAGGTCGACCCGGACGACATCCCCTGGCTCTACCCGTGCCGGTCACTGCTCGCCGCCGGCATCGCCGTCGCCGCCGGGACCGACGCGCCGTTCGGCCACCCGGACCCGTGGCGGGCCGTCCGGGCCGCCGTCCACCGGCGCACCCCCGCCGGCACCCTGCTCGGGGCGGCCGAGCGGGTGGACGGACGCACCGCCCTCGACCTGTTCCTCGGTCCCCCCGACGACCCTGCCCGGCCGCGCCGGATCACCCAGGGCATGCCGGCGGACCTGTGCCTGCTTCGCCTCCCCCTCGACGAGGCGCTGACCGACCCGCAGGCCACGGACGTCGTCGCCACGTTCGTCGATGGCACGCTCGCCTACTCCTCCGGCTCCGCCGGGCTCTGAACGGCACCGAGATGCCCACGCTCGGGCTCGGCGTCACCTTCGGCTGGCCTTGGCCTGGAGGGAACTGGTCACGACCGCGGCCGAGGCCGCCGGCTGAGCGGCACTGCTCACTCATCGGGCCTGGCGGCAGAGGCCCGGCGGCAGACGCCCGACGACAGCGAGGGCTGACTGCGCACGCACCACTGGCCCGGCGGGGCGGTGGGAGGTCTCCCGCCGCCCCGGCCGGGCCAGGCATGCCCCCGCGGGTGTCAGGGTGCCCCGCGGGTGTCCGTCAGGTGGTTCAGATGCCGTCCGGGCCGGTGAAGGGGCCGTCCGGGCCGTAGGCGGCGACCTCGGTGTAGATGACCGCCCGCATCTCCGGGTCCTGCAACGGCCGCAGCGGGGAGGTTGCCGGCTTGTGCTCGGCGCCGGACTCCCATGCCGCGAACTCGGCCATGCTCGTCCACTCGCTGACCACCGCGAACCGGGAGGGCTCCGCCGCCGAGCGCAGCAGACGGTTGCCGAGCAGGCCGGGCGTGCCGACGAGCTTGGAGCTGATCTCGTGGTAGGCCCGTTCCACCGCGCCGGGGTCGCCGGCCGGTTCCACCGCCCAGAGCATCACCCGGACCCGGCCGCCGGTCATGTGGCCGCCGCGCCCGGCAGGTGGGCGAGCACCGTCCCGGTCACCATCGAGCCGCTGGCGCGCAGCGGGTGCAGGATCTTCCGGTGCTCGAGGTGGCCCGGGCTCTGCTCGAACTCCCGGAACTGCGCCTCGTCCACCCAGTCACTGATGATGACGTAGGTGCTCGCCTCGTCCTCGGAGCGGATCAGCCACTGGCCGAGGTTG
This sequence comes from Parafrankia elaeagni, assembly GCF_000374165.1. Classification (GTDB taxonomy): domain Bacteria; phylum Actinomycetota; class Actinomycetes; order Frankiales; family Frankiaceae; genus Parafrankia; species Parafrankia elaeagni. The sequence continues at coordinate 35,109 of NZ_KB893734.1, read as the reverse complement.
GCCGGGTGGTTGGTGACCCCGTCCCCGATCCGCAGCCAGGTCTGCTCGAACTCCTGCTCCCGGCCGGGGTGGATGTGCATCGTCAGGATGATGCGGAACGGCTGCGGGTGACCCATCAGATGCCTCCGTCGACCGTGAAGGTGGCGCCGTTGACGTAGCCGGAGACGTCGCTGGCGAGGAACAGCACGACGGCGGCGACCTCGTGGGCCTCGCCGAGCCGGCCGAGCGGGATGCGGTTGGTGTAGGCGGTGCGGGCGGCCTCGGGCATGCCGGCGGCCTGGTCGGTCTCGATGACGCCCGGGGAGACCAGGTTGACCCGGATGCCCTTGGTGCCGAGCTCCTTGGAGAGCGAGCGGGTGAGGCCGATGAGGCCGGTCTTCGCCGCGGTGTAGTGGGCGCGCAGCGGCACGCCGACGAGCCCGGCGCCGGAGCCGATGTTGACCACGGTGCCGGAGTCGCCGAGCAGCTCGAGCGCGCCCTGGGTGACCAGGTGGGTGGCGGTGAGGTTGGTGGTCAGGACCTGCGTCCACGCCTCGAGCGGCAACTGCGCGTACGGGATGTGGCTGATCGTCCCGACGCTGTTGACGACGATGTCGAGGCCGCCGAGATGGGCCCTGGTCGCCTCGATCAGCTTGGTGATCTGCGCGGGGTCGGCGACGTCGGCCTGCACCAGCAGGTGGTCGTTGCCGGTGGCCTTGAGCTCGAGGCGCAGGCTCTCCGCCTCCTCGGTCTCGCGCTGGTGACCGACGACGACGGTGGCGCCGGCCTGGGCGAGCCCCAGGACGACGGACCGGCCGATACCGCGCGTGCCACCGGTGACCAGGGCACGCTTGCCGGCCAGGTCTGGAAACATCAGTGTTCCTCTCTACCTCTTACGGAGATGTGACGATCTGTGGGGTGGGGTGCGCCCGTGGGATGGATGGGTGCGCCCGTGTGGTCAGTCGGCGTCGACGGACCGCAGCACGAGCGAGCTGTTGAAGCCGCCGTGGCCGCGTGCGTTGACCAGCGCGACCCTGACCCGGCCCTCCCGCGGAACCCGCACGAGGTCCAGCCCGTGGGCGGGGTCCGGGTCGTCGAGGTTGCCGACGGCGGGGATCACCCCGTCCCGGATGGACAGCAGCGCCGTCGCCGCGGCCACCGCGGAACCACCGGCGCAGAGGCGTCCGATCAGCCCCTGCGGGGCGGTGACCGGCACGGCACCGGCGCCGAAGACCTCGCGGAGGGCCTGCGCCTCCAGCGCGTCGAGATCCGGCGAGCCGGCGCCGTCGGCGAACACGACGTCGACGTCGGCGGGCCGCAGGCCGGCGTCGGCGAGCGCGCGCCGCATCGCCGTGGCCAGCCAGCGGGCGTCCCCGGGGGCTTCCTCGTGGTGCGTGCCGTCGTGGGTGGCGGCGTAGCCGGCGATCTCGCCGTAGACCCTGGCGCCGCGGCGGGCGGCACTGGCCGGGTCCTCGACGAGGAGCGTCGCGCCGCCCTCGCCGGGCAGGTAGCCGTTGGCGCGGGTGTCGAACGGCTTGTAGCCGGCTGTCGGGTCGGCGGCGGTGCTGACCCGTCCGCTGCTGAGATGGCAGGTCACCGCGTAGGGCGTCAGGCCGCACTCGGCGCCGCCGGCGAGCACGGTCGAGGTGCCGCGCCGGATCGTGCGCCGCGCCTGGGCCAGGCTGTCCAGGCCGCCGGCGCCGTCGCTGACCAGCACACCGGACGGTCCCTTGAGCCCGTGCCGGATCGAGGTCTGGCCGGTCGTCGCCGCGTAGAACCAGGCGATCGACTGGTAGACGCTGACGGCGGTGCGCCCGCGGGTCCACAGCCGGGACAGCTCCCGCTGGCCGAAGTCGTTGCCTCCGGACCCGGCGCCGAACACGACGGACGTCTCGAAGGCGTCGTGCTCGGCCGGGTCGTAGGCGGCGTCGGCCATCGCCAGCCGGGACGCGGCCATGCCGAGCCAGGTCCACCGGTCCGTCTGGACGATGTAACGGTGGTCGACGAAGTCCTCGGCGACGAACCCGGGGATCTCGCCCGCGAGGTGGATGTCGTAGCGCCCGGCGTCGAAGCGGGTGATCGGTGCCACCCGCAGCTCGCCGCGCAGTGTCGACGCCCAGTGTTCCTCGACGCCGATGCCGCTCGGTGTGATGACGCCGAGCCCGGTGATGACCGGGCGCACCCGCGCCCCGGCCCGCCCGCCGTCGGCCTCCCGGCCGGCGGTGGCCGCCGGGCCCGCGGCGGTGTCGAGAACGGTCATGGTGTCTCCGCCGCGGCGAGCACGATCGCCGACTGGAACCCGCCGAACCCGCTGCCGACCGACAGCGCGACGTCGACCTGGTGGTCGCGGGCGATGTTCGGGACGTAGTCGAGGTCGCACTCGGGATCGCGGGTCGTCCAGTTCGCGGTGGGCGGCACGACGTTGTGCTCGATCGCCAGCGCGCAGGCGGCGAGCTCGATCGATCCGATGGCGCCCAGCGAGTGGCCGACCATGGACTTGATCGAGCTGACCGGCACCTGGTAGGCGTGCGCCCCCAGGGACCGCTTGAACGCGGCGGTCTCGTGCCGGTCGTTCTGCTTGGTGCCCGAACCGTGGGCGTTGACGTAGTCCACCGCGGTCGGGTCGAGGCGGGCCTGGTCGAGGGCGATCCGGATCGACTCGGCCATCTCCACACCGTCGGGGCGCAGGCCGGTCATGTGGAAGGCGTTCGACCGGGAGGCGTAGCCGCCGACCTCACAGTAGATGTGGGCGCCGCGCGCGCGGGCGCTCTCCAGCTCCTCCAGGATGAGGACGGCGCTGCCCTCACCCATCACGAAGCCGTCCCGGCTGGCGTCGAACGGCCGGGAGGCGTGCTCGGCGTCGTCGTTGCGCGCCGAGGTGGCCCGGATCGCGTCGAAGCAGGCGATCGAGATCGGGGAGAGCGGGGCGTCCGACGCCCCGGCGATCACGATGTCCGCCTCACCGTCAACAATGAGCTGGTGCCCGTAGCCGACGGCGTCGATACCGGACGTGCAGCCGGTGGAGACGACGAAGGACGGCCCGTGCGCGCCGAAGCGGCACGCGATCTCCGTCGCCAGGCAGCTCGGCACCAGTGCGTGGTAGAGGAACGAGCTCGCGTAGCGCGGGTCGACCTCCCACAGCTTGCCGCTGTCGCTGACGACGACGTACTCGTTCTCCAGCCGGCTGGTCGCCCCGACCGCGCTGCCCATGCTGACCCCGACCACCGGGCCGTCGCCCGGCTCGCGCTCACCGCTGACCACGCCCTCGCCGGCGGCGAAGCCGAGGTCGAGGCCGCTGTCGGCGACCGCCTCGATCGCCGCGGCCAGCGCGAACTGCACGAACCGGTCGTTGCGCGCGATCTCCTGGCGGGTGAGACCGGCGGCGAGTGGGTCGAAGTCGCACTCGGCGGCGATCTGCGAGCGGAACGGGGCGGGGTCGAAGAAGGACAGCCGCCGGGTGGCCGTGCGGCCGTCGGTGAGCAGTGTCCAGAATTCCTTACGGCTCGAGCCACCAGGCGCGACGACGCCGATCCCGGTCACCACGGTGCGGCGCGGACCCCCGCCCCTGGACGCCGGCCCGAGGGCGCCGTCCGGCCGCGACCGCCTGATCGCTTCGCTCACGGCTGCTGCTCGGGCAGCGGTTCGGTGTCGACGTGGCCCAGGTCCGGCCGCGGCGCAAGCGGGCTGAGGTGGAACACGAGGAAGGCCACCTCGTCACCGGTGTTCACGATCCGGTGCCGCATGCCGATCGGGATCAGCAGGCCGTGCTCGGCCGACAGGGCGGTGTGCTCACCGTCCAGACGGGCGGTCACCGACCCGGAGACGCAGTAGAGGAACTCCTCCGAGTAGGGGTGCCAGTGCTCGGTCACCACCTCCTCGGGCTGGAGGGTGAGCGTTCCCAGGAAGCCGGACTTGGCGCCGACCGTCGCCGGCGAGAGCAGCGTGCGGATGTCGCCGCCGCGACGCCGGTTGGCGGGAACGTCGTGGATCGACACGACCTTGGGGACCGTCAGGGATGCGGACGTGGTTGCGGTGCTCACCGGGGTTGACTCCTCAGACCTGTTCGGGGATCTGGCTCGCTGCCTGCGCGGACGCGCCGGCGGCCCGCTCGACCTTGTCGCGGATGGAGGCCATCTCGCGGGGGGTGTTGGTGTTGATGCGGTTGGTCATCTGCTCGTCGTTCGCCGGCGCCGACGGCTTCATGTGGAAGTCCTGGACCCACCGCATCCGGGTCCCGGTGCCCTCCGGCACGTACGTCCACTCGATGTGCATGTACTCGAACGGGCCGGTCTCCACGCGGTAGGCGCGGACCTTGTGGTTCGCCGGGTCGAGGACCCGCTCGGAAACCCAGCTCCACGCCGTGCCCGACTCGTCCGGGTGCATCGTGAGCCGGAACCTGAACGTGTTGTCGGTCTTCTCGATGATCTCCACCGAGGCGTACTCGGTGAAGAGCTCGGGCCACGACTCCAGGTCGTTCGTCATCGACCAGACGAGGTCGATGTCGGCATTGATGAAAATCGAGTTGTCGGTGTGTCCGCTCACGTCTTTCTCCGGTCTGCTGGCAGCGTGAAGAAGGGGGTTCGCGACGGCACCCGGCGCGCGGCACACAGCCGGCCGAAACGCGCGGCCGGTGTTTCGGTGCCATCGGCGCGACTCAGGCGGGCTCGGGCTCCAGAAGGGCGTTGTTCACGGTTCCCAGGATGTCGGCGAGCGTGTATCCCTCGGGCGCCTCGTTCGGCAGCTCGACGTCGAAACGCGCCTGCACCTCGGCCTGGAGCTGCAGATAGGCGAGAGAGTCGAGGCCGATGTCGGTGAACGTCACGTCGAGGTCGACGGGCAGGTCCTCCGGCGGAAGACCAGCCTGCTCGACCAGGAATCCCAGAAGCTCGTCAGCGGTCCACTGCATTGACATGTGCCGTATTCCTTCCACATTTTCCGCGTTCACGGGGCACGGTTGTGACATGAAACTCAGCGGCGGTGCCATGCATCCGGCCGGCCGGCGGGGCGGCCCGGTGGTTCGGTCGCGCGACGACGTGACGGCCCGGAGGCGCGGTCGCCCGACGGCACGGACAGACCGCGATGCGGCGGGCCGTCCTGCTGCCATGCCACCGCGCGACCGGGCGACGTCGACCGGCAGGGCGGGATCCGGGGGCCACCGGTTCCGACGGGGAGGTGCGGCAGCAGGGGTGCCGACGCCACCAGCGGCGGGCCCGGGCTGCCCGGGCGCGCGTCGCTGCGGCACGGGCAGATCTGGGCCGGATGGTGGGCCGTCAGGCGCCTCGCCGGCGGCGGCGTGCGGCAGGCCGGGCGCCGGCGGACGCGGACGGTGCGTCCGCCCACGGTCGCGGGCCCTGTCCGGGCCGGGCGGGCCGGACGGCTTCCACGGCGGGTGGCCGGCGGCCGCCGGCCAGGGGCCGAGGGCCGCGGCCACCCGGCGGGGGCTGGCGTCCACGCCCGGTGCGGTGCGCACGGCTGGTCCTGCACGGCGGGCCCCGACGGGCGCCTAGTCCGCGAGCCAGGTGTAGAAGCTGCGTGCCATCGCGTCCCGCGGGCCGCGCCAGGTCTGCGGGTCGTAGGCGGCGATGTACTTCTCCAGCTTGCTGTTCACATCGAGGAAGAGCGGATGGTCCCGCACCGGCGGCAGCGTCCCTCTGATGTCCGCCCGGCTCTCGATGAGATGGAAGTACAGGCCGTGAAACTCGAACAGGTCACGCCGGGCGACCCCGACCAGATGGGGTAGCTCACCGGCATCCGACTCCGCGAAGACATCGGCGACCGCACCGGCGTCCTCGGGATTCATACGGGCGACGATCAGCGTCCGCTGGGTGGGCGTGCTCTGGTTCGGAACCGAGGCGGATTCCGTCGGCACTCGATCTCCTCTTTCGGAGTCAGGTTGAACAGGCTGCGCCGAGCGCTCGCAGACATGTCGCCCGCCGCCGGCCGACCCGAGGATCCCGGAAGCCGGCGTCGGCCGCGTTCGGCATGGACACACGCGTGGCCGGTCTCGCGCGTCCGCCGGTCGGCGGCACCCCCTGACATGTTCCTGCTGTGGTGGTACGTGTCAGGTCTGCACAATTCCGGTCGCTCATCGGAATCATGCGTCGCTTCGACACTTCTGTCCGCCAAACCAGCTGGCAGGAAGTTGCCCTGACCATCTACTGCCAACGTGGGAACCAGGTCACCACAACATGGCTACAACCATCCTCGCCGGGCCGCGACCGTGCCGGCCTGAAAGCGGCTGCGCGCATCGAGGCGCATCATCAGGTCCGCGACCATGCGCCGGACTGTGCGCACGGACACCCCCAGGTGCCGCGCGGCCGCCTCGTCCTTGACGCCCAGGCTCAGCAGCCGCAGCAGCAGGCGCTCGGTGTCGTTGGGCCGGTCATCGGCCCCGTCGGCCGAGTCGGCGCCGTTCACCACCAGCGGCTCGGCGGTCTCCCAGACCTGCTCGAACAGTTGGGTGACCAGGCTCGCCAGGGCAGGCGAGCGCACGACCAGCGCAAGCGGGTCCGCACCGAGGGAGGCGAACTGGACGAGGCCGATCCGGCCGTCGACCGTCATCGCGTCGATGCGGGGATCGTCGGAGAGGCGCGCCTCCAGGCCGTGCGACGCCACCGTCCGGACGTAGCCGCCGCCGGTCTCGTCCGTGCTGACCGTGCGGGGCAGGACACTGCGCATCGACACGCCGCGCCGCAGCGCGCGCAGTTCGACCGGCAGGACCTCGGCGGTCAGCGACGGGGGCAGGCCCTGGTGGGTGTGCAGGGCCAGCACCTCCTTCTCCGCCCGGCCGAGGAGGGTGAGCAGCTCCACCCGGGCCTGGTCGGCGCTGTCGATGTGCTCGACCTCCGCGCCGTCCCCGCCGGGCCGGTTGTCCAGGTACTCCGAGACGAAGGTGTTGACCTGCGCGCGTGCCCGGACCAGCCGCTCGTGGCGGCGGATCAGCGCCTCGTGCTGGGCCTGGAGCAGGTGTTCGAGACCGGCTTCCGGATGGACGGCCACCAGGTGGCCGGGGCGCTCGGTCGACGGCAGCAGCAGCGACAGCTCGACGAGCCGATCCCGTGATCGGCGGACCGTCCCGGCCGCCTGGCCGACCGCGGTGGCTACGCCGTCGACATCCATCTCAGGATGTCTCAGCCACAGCCGATAGGCGGCAAGCGTGACGTCGTCAAGTCCGAGGAACTCGAGCAAGGTCCCTTTCCCGGTTCGGATCGACGGATCCGCGGGCGCCGCGGCGGCACGCGCGGGGACGCTCACCGGGAGCCGGTCGGCAGCCCCGGGCGCTGGCTTTCCGCCGACACCACCTCCAGCGCATGCCGTACGAGAGCGATGAGCGACTGACGGACGGACTCCCGCTGACGGGCGTCGCAGAGCACCATCGGACGGCGCGGGTCCAGGTCCAGAGCAGCCCGGATGTCCTCACTGCGGTACTGGCGGGCGCCGTCGAAGTGGTTCAGCGCGATGAGGAACGGGATGTCGCGCTCCTCGAAGTAGTCGATCGCCGGGAACGAGTCGGCGAGGCGCCGGGTGTCGACCAGCACGACCGCGCCGATCGCTCCGAGGACCAGCTCGTCCCACATGAACCAGAAACGGTCCTGGCCAGGCGTCCCGAACAGGTACAGAATGACACTGTCGACCAGGGTGATGCGGCCGAAGTCCATGGCCACCGTGGTCGTCGTCTTCGAGGCCACGGCGCTGGTGTCGTCGACACCGATACTCGCGGCCGTCATCGCCGCCTCGGTGGTGAGCGGCGGAATCTCGCTCACAGCACCGACGAACGTCGTCTTCCCTACTCCGAAACCTCCGGCCACGATGATTTTGACCGGATGCGGCGCTGGTGTTTCGGCCGCTCGGGCCCTAGAGAGCCTGGAGTCCACTGAGCACCTTCTCGATAATCGCCACGCTGGGGCGGTCCGATGGTTGTTCGGGCCGGTGCACACTCACCAGCCCAGCATCGAGCATGTCGCCGACAAGTACGCGCGCGACTCCGACCGGGAGGTTGAGCCGGGCGGAGATCTCGACGACCGACTGGAGCCGGTGGCAGAGCACGGCGATGGCGCGCTGCTCCGGTTCCAGCGTGTTGGCCAGTGCGCGGCCCTGCGGTGAGGTGGTCACCAAGGCCACCAGATCGAGAGCCCGGTTGCTGGGACGAGTACGCCCCCCCGTGACGGCGTAGGGCCGCACCACCGGCCCGGCATCGTCGTCGAACCATTCCTCATCCCCTGACAACGCGGTCCTCCTGCCTTGGATCGGTCATGTGCCGGCGGTCGGCGCGACACGGGCCCGGGCCCCCGTGGGATGGAGGCCCGGGCGGGTCGTGGCGTGCCGTCCCGCATGCATGCGGACAGGTCCTAGATCGGCAGCGCCGACTGGATCTCGGCGCGAAGCTCCGGCGTCAGAAACTCACCCACCCTCGTCACCAGCAGCGCCATCTCGTAGGCGATCAGCCCGATATCGGCGCCCGGGCTGCTGAGAATCGCGAGGCAGGATCCATCGCCCACCGCGGTGACGAACAGAAACCCCGCTTCCATCTCGACGATCGTCTGCCGCACGTTGCCGCCGCCGAAGAAACGGCCGGCGCCCCGGGCGAGGCTGTTGAATCCGGAGGCGACCGCGGCCAACTGGTCCGCGGTGGCCCGGTCCATACCCCGCGAGGTCGCGAGCAGCAGACCGTCCGAAGAAAGCACGATCACATAAGTGACCTCGGGGACCTTCTTGACCAGGTTGTTGAGCAACCAGTTCATGTTCTCGGACGGCCCCAGCGGACGCATCAGGTTACCTTCCCCACATCATCTCCGTCATTGGACACCGTTCCGTCCTCAATCCCACGGCCGAAGTTGGCCTGGAAGGACGACATCATGCTGCGGATCTCCTCGGGTGAACGAGGGCCCGCGGTCATCGCCGAACGGCTCGAGTCGGCGTTCTCCCGGCGCAGCTGGGGCGCGAGGTTCGCGCGCCGCCGCCGCTTCGGCAGGCCGAGCTCGTCCAGCTCGCTGTGCGGATCCCCGGCCTGCGGCGGGACGCCCGCCTGGCCCTGCTCGGGCGCCGAGCGACCGGGGAGGCCCGGTCCCCCGCCGGTGCCGCGGGACGTCCGCGGTGCCTGGCGGTAGGCGCCGTCGCCGAAGCCACCGTCCTCCTGGGGAGGGCTGTCGTCATAGCCCGGGCGGGAGTACCCGGCGTAGCCACCGTTGCCCCCGGGGCGGGCGCCACCCTCGCGAGCCCCGCCGTCGCGCGGCGGGCGGCCGGCGTAGCCGGAGCCACGGTCGGCCCGCGGCTCCCGGTACCCCCCGGACGGGTCGTCGCCACCGAGTGGGTCGCTGCCCAGCGGGTCGCTGCCCAGCGGATCGCTGCCCAGCGGGTCGCTGCCCAGCGGATCGGCACCGAACCGGTCTCCTCGGGACCGGCCGAGGCCAGCCCCGTCACCACTGGTACGCCCTCCCCGCCGGCGCGACGGAAGCTCGCCCGCGAGCGGTGACTGCCCGGACCCGCCTTCCCGGGGGTCGGCGGGGAAACGCTGGCCGAAGCCCACGCCGCCGAAGCCGTCGCCGGTCCCGGGCAGCCTGCTGGAGCCGGCACCGTTCTCGGCACCGAAACCGGAACCGGTACCGAAGCCGCCGTCCGCCGAACCGAAACGGTCGGGGTCGCCACCGAAGCCGGCGTCGGTACCGAAGCCCCCCGCGCCGAAGCCCGATGCGCCGGAGTCCGGAGCCAGGTAGTCCTGCGCGTCGTAACGGCCGGCGCCACGGCCGTTCGAGCGTCCCGAGCCGTCGCCGTCGCCGTTGCCGTTGCCGTGGGCACCGCCCTGGCCGTTGCGGTAGGCGCCCTCGTCGTACCCCGTGGAGTCGTACCCCGTGGAGGCGTAGCCGGACGGGCCGAAGCCGGAGAACTGGCCGGTGTCGGGCGGCGCGCTGAACAGGGATCCCGGTGAGCCGGGCGCATGGTACCGCCCGTCGACCTGCTCCTGCTCCGCCCGGCCGTAACGGCCTCCCTGCCACCCCTGGTCCGCTCCGGCCGAGCCGGGCTCGTCCTCGGTGCCGGGCTCCTCATCCGGATCGGTCAGCTCGGACATCGGCATCGGGCTCGTCAGGTCACCCGGCTCGCGCGGGCCGTCAGGCCCGTCCTCGTCGCCCGGAAGCCCGCCGCGGGGCCGGTCGGCGACGAACCAGCTCGACCGCGCGGTGGCGAACACCGGCAGGTCGTCGAGCAGGGTCTCGTCGGTACGGGGCCCGGCGGGATGCGCGGTTCCCAGCGCTCCCTGGGCGTCGCCCTGTGCCGAGCCGCCGGCGATGTCACCGTGCCAGCGACCGTTCGGGCTCGGGGCGGCGTCGAGGCCGGCCATTCCGGCGATCTCCGGGTGGTCACCGGCGCCGTTGAGTGCCGCGACGCCGCCGGGCTGCGCACCCGCGGACGACGCTCCGGCGCCGACTGCCGCGAGCTCGCGAGGACCGGTGTCCTCCCCCTTGTCGTCCGAGGCCCGCAGCAGGGTGTCCGGCAGCAGGACGATCGCCATCGTGCCGCCGTACGGCGAGGAGCGCAGCAGCACCTGAACGGCGTGCCGCTCGGACAGGCGGCCGACGACGAACAGCCCCAGCCGCTCGCTGGTCGACAGGTCGAACGGGGGTGGGTTCGCCAGCCGGTGGTTCAGTGCGTCGATCTCCTCCTGGCTCATTCCCAGGCCGCGGTCCTCGATCTCGACGACGAACCCGTTGGAGACCGGGTGCCCGGAGACCTGCACCGGGGTGTGCGGGGGCGAGAAGGAGGTCGCGTTCTCGATCAGCTCGGCGAACAGGTGGATCACGTCACCGACGGCGTGGCCGCTGACCGCGCCACCGGTGATCGGCATGACCTTGACCCGGGTGTAGTCCTCGACCTCGGCTACCGCACCGCGGACGACGTCCTTGATCGGAACCGGCCGGCGCCAGCCACGGGCGGGCTTGGAGCCGGAGAGGACGATGAGGTCCTCGGCGTGGCGCCGCATACGGGTCGCCAGGTGGTCGAGCCGGAACAGTTCCTCCAGCTCGTCGGGGTCGGTCTCCTTCCGCTCCAGCGCGTCGATGATCTTCAGCTGGCGGTGGATCAGGGCCTGGCTGCGGCGGGCCAGGTTGAGGAAGGTGTCCCCGATGCTCTTGCGCATCGCGGCCTGTTCGACGGCGGTGCGCACGGCCACCTCGTGCACGGTCGCGAAGGCATCCGCGAGCTGGCCGATCTCGTCCTTGCTGGTGGCGGGCACCGGGAAGGCCTCGGCGGCGAGGTCGACGGGCTCACCTCGGTGCAGTCGCTCGACGACCGCCGGCAGGCGCTCGGTGGCGGTGTCGAGGGCGCCGCGCCGCAGCCGCCGCAGCTGGCTGATCATCGGGCTGGCGACGAGCAGCGAGATCACGATCGACACGATCAGAATGGCGGCGACGCCGATACTTCCGAACAGCGCTCCACGCGAGGCGTCACCCGAGATCTTGCTGCTGGTGGCTCCCAGGTCGGAGGCGACCCGGCGCTCGACCTCGCGCATCTGCTCGATCTTGGCGTCGGCCAGGCCCGCCCACTCGAGGGGACTCATGGTGATGGGCTGGGAGTTCGCCAGCGCCTCCACAATCCGGTCCCGCACCTGATCGATGTTGCCCTGCGAGCGGCCGACCGTTGTGTTGAAGAACTCCTGCTGCTCGGCGGTGGCCGTCGTACCGAACTGCTCGATCCAGGCGTCCTCCGCGCCGGCGGTGGCCTGAAGCTGCCAGATCGCCTGTGGCGTCACGCGGACGCCCTGCATGGCGAGGAACAGCATCTGGGCGACGGAACCACGCTGCTGCGAGGCCTGTTCCTTCGCCTGCGAGATTCCGGCCAGGGTGGTTGAGCCGTTCACCAGACGGGCGTCGGTGCTACCTGAGGCGACCCGTGCGTTCAGCACCAGCAGGTCTTTTACTGCCGTGTCGTAGAAGGTGACGTTCGCCGCGAGCTGCATCTGCCGCGCGTCGAACTGCCGGCGGTGCTCGGCAAGCTGATCGAGATGTTCTCCGATCACGGACAGTGTCCCGTCGAGCTCCTGGCGGGCCGACTGCGGCAGGCGCTCTTCGTCCGCGCGATACACGGCGAGAGCCTGGTCCACCGGCGGGCGGAGGTCCATGACGGTCTGGTTGAGAGTCGGGACGCTGAAGTTCGAACCGGCGAAGGCGTTAGTGGCGTAGCGCTCGCCCTGAAGGGCGTTGACCAGATCGTTCGCTTTGATCGAGAAGTTGGCGAGCGCCTCGATGCGGTCCGCGGCCCGGACGTTGTCGACGTCCCCGCGCACCTGTATCGCGCTCAGCACGGCCAGTGCGGCCAGCGGGACGATGAGAATCACCACCAGCTTCGAGCGGATGGGCCAATTCCGGAGCATCCAGTCCTCTCGTCCGACGCCGTAGGGGTGGGCGCCTCGTGTGCGGGGTGAGCGAATCGCTCAATCGATGCTGATCCGCGACGGACGGCGCGCGACAAGAGCGGGCCGTGCGCATGATTCATGCCCGGTCCGCGCTCAACGTGTAAAGCGTCCGACGTCGGACAACTCTAGCGAGCGCGCGCAGAAGCCCTTCAACAAGACCCTGCCGTCTACCGACCACGCCGGCGAGGTGCTCCGGCCATTGTCAACCGGACCCACAGAAGCAAGATTCCCAGCAGGAATCACCGAATCACACACTGTAATCGACGGGACCATCGGCACCCCCTAATACCTGAACACCATTGATATACAGGAATGCGTACAGTGACGGTGACAGATCTCACATCAGGCATGTCCGCAGCCTGCCTTGGATGCCCGCCCACAGAGTCTCTACCTGCGTAGACGCAAAGAAGACACTGGTCTTAGGGACAAGTCCACCAGCGCAGAGACCGCCCGCGGAGGGCGTTCTCCGGCCGTAGCACGCCGGTGACGTGCGAGATAGGCCACGTCCGGCCGGGCCCGCGCCCGTCGGGCCCGGCGGCACATTCCGGAGCGCCGCGCGTGAGCAAGTCCGGCGCCTGTTGGGTGCAGGTCGGGCGCCGGTTCATGGTCCGGAGCGACGTCCCAGGCCCGGAGACGGTGTCGACAGAGCGCTCGCCGCGGCCCGCCGGCCGGGCCCGGGGACCGGCCGACCAGCATGGACGTCCGTTGACGTTGCGAGCAACGCGACGATTCCTTGCAAAGCGAATGAAATGGGCATTCACCGCGAGTCATCACGGAAGCGAGCCCCGGTCGACCCAGCAGGTGAGCCCGACCGCCGCGGGACACCCACTCCCGACACAGAGCGCCCGGAGGGCGGGATCCGTTCGACAACCCCCGCCGATCCCGACCGGACCGCTCCGGAACCTGCCGTGGGCTGCCCCGCCCGTCACGGACCGCTGCTGACCTGGGCCGATCCACTCCGCATCGCTTTCCCCTCCGCCGCCGGCAGGCCACCGTGGACAGCACGGACACATGGTGCCAACAGGAGGAGACCGCCCGACCACCCTCGGTCAGCGGGCGGATCGGTGCGGCTCCCGCCCGCCCTCAACCTGGGGCAAGAAGAAGAGGAGCGCGCGTCGATGACCCTCGGAGAGTTGCTCGCGTCGGCCGGAGTCAGCCATCTGGTCACCGCCTCCGGCACACGACTCCCCCGGGCAGCTCTGGGATCAGCCGCGGTCCAGCTGGTTCCCGCGCCGGACGAGACCTGCGCACGGCTGCTCGCCACGGCCTCCGCCGAGCTCGGTCACGGCATTGGCGCCTGCTGGGACGGAGCCGTCCTCACGCTGCTGTCCGGCGTCGCCGCGCAGGCGTCCGGGACCAGCCCGCAGGCGCCGCCCGCGACACCGGGTGACGTCCTGCGCGCCGCCGAGGCGATACGGCGGGCGGGCACCGGCGAGGTTCGACTGCGGCCCGACTTCGCGCTGGACGCTCCACTCCCGCCGGGGGTCCCGTCCTCACCCGAAGATCTTGTCACGCCCGAAGATCCGCTCGCGCCCGAAGATCCGCTCGCGCCGGAAACGCCGCTCTCGCGGTTCGGCCGGGAGTCGCGCGCTCTCATCGGCCAGCTCGCGGCGCGGGACGATGCTCCGCTCACGCCGGCACGCGCGGCCGCCGACCTGGCCGGCGCGTTGCCACCCGACGGCATCGTGGTGGCCGAACCGGGCCCGGTCGGGCTCTGGGTGGGTCAGGTCATGGGCCCGGCCACCGGGAAGGTGCGGGTGCTGCGCGGCGGCGGGGAGGCCGCACTCGCCGGGGCACTGCTGGCCTGCCGACAGGGACGCCCCGGGGTGGTGGTGGTCGGGAGCCCCCCGGTCGGGCCGGCCGCCACGCTGCTGCATCTCGCCTCGGCACTGGACGTCGGCCTTGTCGTCGAGGTGTGGGGGCACCGGGGTGGGCTGCGCTCGGGCGCCGACCATCGCGAGCGCCTCGCCGCGGCGCTGCGCGGCCCCGGGGTCCGGGTGATCGAGGTCCCGGTCGACTTCACCAGCACGAAGCTGCTCGTCGACGCCCTCGCCGAGCGCCAGGGCGTGTCTGGCCCGAACCGGCCGGACGATCTGAACAGATCGGGCGGATCGGGCGGGTCGAGCGGGTCGAGCCGCAACGGGGGCCGCTGACCGCAGCACCCCAGGCCCCGACACATCCGGATCGGCAGCTTCCTGCCGACATTCGTCGGGATGTTGACTACCCGGGCGGTGCGTGCCACGGAACCACCATCTGACCCCGGTTCACCGCCCCGGACGCGGGCACACCGCTGGCGTGACCCGCCACGTACCCCATCAACGCACCGGGCGCCCAACAGGTTCACAACCATGGTGGCGCACGCTGGGATCATGGGGCGACCGGCGTACCGGTGCGGCGCCGGCGGCCAGCGCACTCACGCTGCGCCGCGCCCTCGCACTCTTCGGCCTGCTGTTCTGCTCCGTCACCGCCGGCCTCTTCGCCGTCTCGGGCCAGGTCGGGCCGGCGGTGGCCCTCGCGGCGATCGCCGTGACGGCCCTCGTCGATCTGCTGGTCATCCACCGTCGTGCGGCGGCGCGCCGGGAGGGCCGTCATCCCTCGTAGGGTGTCGGGAGCGTGATCAGGGCGGAGGGTGGACCGGCTCGCATGGCAGATGAGGTGGCAGGCGGGGGCAGTCCCGGCAGTGATCCGTCCAGTGGTCTCCTGGCCGCCGGGGACCCGGCCGCCGAAGCCAGGATGCGGCACGGGCTCCGGCGGATGCGTGTGATCGCGACGACGCTGCTTGCCGTCATGGTCACCATCTACATCATCACCTGGCGGTGGGGAGCCTCGGGCGCGCCCGGCTGGGTCGACTACGTCGCGGCGGCCGCCGAGGCCGGCACGGTCGGTGCGCTCGCGGACTGGTTCGCGGTCACCGCGCTGTTCCGGCACCCCCTCGGGCTGCCGATCCCGCACACCGCGATCATCCCGCACCGCAAGGACGCGCTCGGCCGCGGCCTGCAGAGCTTCGTCGGGACGCACTTCCTCGCCGAGGACGTCGTGCGGGAGAAGGTCGACCAGCTCGGCGTGGCCGCCCGGGTCGGTACCTGGCTGCGGCGCCCGGAGAACGCCGAGCGGATCACCGCCGAGGTGTCCAGCCGCGCCGCGGCCATGATCTCCGGCATCGAGGACGACCTCGTCCGCGAACTGGTCGAGAAGTCCGTCCTGCCGCGGCTGCTGGAGCGGCGCTGGGCCGGGGCGCTCGGGCTGGCCCTCGACCGGGTGGTCACCGAGGGAACACACCACCATCTGGTCGACCTGCTGGTCAGCGAGGCCGACGAATGGCTGCGGGCCAACCCCGACACCGTCCTGCGGCTGGTGCGCGAGCAGGCACCGACCTGGTCGCCGCGGTGGGTGGACGAGGCGGTCGCCGCCCGCGCCTACGCGGAGGCACTGCGCTTCGTCGCCGACCTGCGGGACAACCGCGGGCACCGGCTGCGCCGCGCCATCGACACCTTCCTGCTGACCTTCGCCGAGCGGCTGCGCACCGACCCGGAGCTCGGCGAGAAGGTCGAGGCCCTCAAACGGCGGATCGTCGCCCATCCCGAGGCGGACCGGGCGGTGACGGCGATCTGGGTGACCGCCCGTGGGGTGCTCCTCGATCTCACCACCGATCCGCACGGGGCCGCCCGCACCCGGGCGACCGAGACGCTGGCCGCGTTCGGCGGCCGACTGGTCACCGAGCCGGAGCTCGCCGCCACCGTGGACCGGGCCGCAGCCGACGTCGCCACCCGCGCGGTGCGTCGCTACCGCGAGGACATCGCCGCCGTCATCGGCGACACGGTGGCCCGGTGGGAGCCGGCCGCGACGTCCCGGCGCATCGAGCTGCACGTCGGCCGCGACCTGCAGTTCATCCGCATCAACGGCACCATCGTCGGCGCACTCGCCGGCCTGGTGATCCACCTTCTCACCGAAGTACTGCTGTAGCCGACCGGGCCGGGTCGGCTCGGTCGGCCTGGTCAGCCCGGTCGGCCTGGTCAGCCCGGTCGGCCGGGACGGCGGCCGGGCCCGGTGCGCGGCGTGACGCGGCGGGCCGCCTCTGTCGTCACCCGTCCGTCCCCGGATGGGACCATGACCGTCGCAGCCCCGACGACCCTGGAGACCGGGTGGAACGCCGACCGAAGCGGGTGTCATGAGGACGGACCTGCCCCCACGGCGACGCGACGGCGCCGAGATCCCCACCGGTGCCGGCCGTGGCGCTGCCAGGGCGGCCGGCCCGCTCGTGCTCGCGGCCCTGATCGGCCTGGTCTGGATCGGTTTCGTCGCACCGATCGCGCATTTCGACGTGGATGTCTTCCTTCGGGCCGGCGCCGCGGTCGCCGACGGGCAGGACCCCTATCCCCCACCGGGCACCCCCGAGGTCTACTCCGGGTTCGCCTTCGTCTACCCGTATCTGATGTCCCTGCCGTTCGTGCCACTGTCCGCGCTGCCGGGCGCCGACGATCTGTTCATCGCGCTGTCGGTCGTCGCCCTGCTCGCCGCCTGCCGGCTCGCCCGCGCGGGCTGGTGGGCGTTCGCCCTGGTCCTGGGGACGTCCTGCACCATCACCGGGTTGCAGATGGGCACCCTCAACGCGTTGCTTTTCTGTGGTCTGGTCGCGCTGTGGCGGGTGCGTGACGCCCCGGTCGCCGCCGGAGTGCTGGCGGCCCTGCTGGTGTACAGCAAGCTCTTCCTGGTTCCGGTCGTCCTCTGGCTGGCGGTCACCCGCCGGCCGCGGGCGGCCGCCGTCGCCGTCGCCGCGCTGGGCGTCCTGTTCGCCGTCGGCGAGCTCTACAGCCCGGTGCCGGCCCGCACCTACGCGGACATGCTGGCGGTACTGGCACGCGAGGAGGCTCCGGACGGGCTGAGCCTGACCGGCCTGCTGATGAACACCGGTCTCGGCCTGGACGTCGCCACCTGGACGGCGCGGGGGATCGCCGGCGCACTGCTCGCCGGATGCCTGTGGTACGCGCGGAGCGCCAGGCGGGCCGAAGGCGACGGGCTGCTGTTCGCCGGCGTCGTGGCCGCGGCCCTGGTGGCCTCCCCGATCGTGTGGAGCCACTACCTGCTGCTGCTCGCGGCTCCGCTGCTGGCCATCGCCCGCGGGCCCGCCGGGATCGCCGCGGCCCGCGGCGGGGATCCCGACCGGCCGCTGGCCCTGTTCACCGCGGGCAGCTGGCTGCTGGTGACCCCCCATCTGAGCACGCCGATGGACCTGTTCCTTGCGGCCGCCGTGGTCGGTCCGCTGGTCGCGGTTCCGCTGCTGCGTCCGGCCCCGGGACCGCGGGCCGGACGTCCCGGCACCCGGCCGCGGGTGGTCGGGGCAGCGGGCCTGGCGGCAGCCCCCGTGGTGGCCCTCGTGGTGGCCCTCGTCGCCGGGGTCGGCTGGGTGCTGTGGGCGCTGGCCCGCGCGCACGGCGACGACCAGCGGGTGATCGGCGCCTACGGGGCGCTCGTGGGGGTGTTGGCGCTGCTGGTCTGGGCGGTCCGGTCGAGCCGCCCGGCCGGGGTCTGCGCCGACGCCGGCCGCGGGTGCATCCGGCACCCGATCGGGCCGGATGCACCCCCGGTAACAGATGCACGCCAGGCATCGGCATGACGGCCTATGCCCGCATCCCGAAGATCAAACAAAGAGGAAATGTCGCCGAGGCGACCTCGAACCGCAGTTCGGTGGTTCACCGGGGCAGATGTGACGTAGAACCTCCTCCCCTGATGGTTAACCACACACCTCGAGGCCCCCGATCATGCCCGGGTACGAGGTAACGTCTTCCTGTCGGCGTCACCGAGGGCAACCAGCTCACGGAGCGAAGACAAGATCTCTGGGACATCCGGCCAGACGGGTCGGATGTCCAAGGTCGGTGCGAGCGCCATGGCGGTCCGAAACCGCGGTTGGGTCCGGTCGCGTGAAACCGGCCGCCCCCTGGCCGCCGGATGACACTTTCCGCGTTCGTGAACTACGCCGCATGGCGCGTGGAACCGACGTGGCGTGTGTTCTGTCGGCCCTGACCTGATCGGCGGATCCCCTGACTCAGCCCCGCAGCACCCAGCCCACCCCCGCCCACCGTTCGGCCCGTCCCTCCCGGGGCGGCCGTACCCGTGCCACCGGCCACGGCCGTGGCGGGTCCCGCCCTGTCCCGTTCCGAGGCGGTGAGCGCCCGGCCGCGCGGCCGGCTCTCGCCACCCGTTCCCCCCGCCCGCCCGCCGAGACGTTCGAGGCTGCCGGGCTGCCCCCGAAGCTCGTGGCGGCACTCGCCGCCCGCGACATCCACGCGCCGTTCGCCGTGCAGGCCGCCACGTTGCCCGACGTGCTGGCCGGCGAGAACGTGCTCGGCCGGGCCCGCACCGGCTCGGGCAAGACCCTGGCGTTCGGCCTGCCGATGCTCGCCCGGCTCGCCACGACCGGCGCCGCCCGGCCGCGCCAGCCCCGTGGGCTCATCCTCGTCCCGACCCGCGAGCTGGCCCAGCAGGTCAACGACGTGCTGGCCCCGCTCACCCGGGCGCTGGGGCTGTGGATGACGCCGGTCTACGGCGGTACCTCCATCAGCCGGCAGATCTCGGCCCTGCGCCGGGGTGTGCACCTGGTGGTCGCCACGCCCGGCCGGCTCACCGACCTCGTCGAGCGGGACGCCTGCCTGCTCGACGAGATCGACATCACCGTGCTGGACGAGGCCGACTTCATGTGCGACCTCGGCTTCCTCCCGGCGGTCAAGGCCCTGCTGGACATGACTCCGGCGGACAGCCAGCGGCTGCTGTTCAGCGCCACCCTCGACCGTGAGGTCGAGGTCCTCGTCCGCAGCTACCTGCCCGAGCCGGTGCTGGTCGCGGTCGACCCGGAGGTGTCGCAGGTCTCGACCCTGACCCGGCACGCGATGGAGTCCGTCGACCGCAACGCGCAGCTGCGGCTGATCACCGCGCTGGCCGGCGGTGCCGGGCGCACCCTGGTCTTCGTCCGCACCCAGCGGGACGCCGACCGCGTCGCGCAGGCGCTCACCGATGGCGGGGTCCCGGCCGAGCCGCTGCACGGCGGGATGCCCCAGGGCGCCCGCACCCGGGCGCTGGCCGGCTTCACCGACGGCTTCTACCGGGTGCTGGTCGCCACCGACGTCGCCGCCCGCGGCATCCACGTCGACGGCATCAGCCTGGTCCTGCACCTCGGCCCGCCCGAGGACGCGAAGACCTACCAGCACCGCGGCGGGCGCACCGCACGGGCCGGAGCCGATGGTGCCGACGTGCTCGTGACCGTGCCGGCCGAGCGTGGCAAGGCCCGGTCACTGCTGCGCGCGGTGGGCATCCCGACCCAGCCGGTGCCGACGTCGCCCGACGACCCGCTCGTCGTCGAGCTCGCCGGTCCGCCGGCACCGCCGGTCGACCCCGCCACGATCACGGCCCGCCGCCAGCGCGGCGACGGCCGGCGTGAGGGCGGGCGCCGCGACGGCGGGGGGCGCCGGGAAGGCGGCTTCCGTGACGGCGGCCGGCGCGAGGGCACGGGCCGCGAGGGCGGTCACCGCCGCGGCGGGCCGAGCGCCCGCACCGGCGCCGACCGGGACGGCGCACGCCACCGCGTCGACGGTCCCCGTGTCGACGGGCACCGCCCGGGCAGCCGGCCTGCCCGCAGCTTCACCCGCCCGGCGCCCCGCATCGAGCCGCAGCCCACGCCGGGCGGCTGACGTCCCCGGAAGAGGCTGAGGCTCTCCCGGGGGACGGGCGTACGACCCGCTTCCCCGGGAGAGCCGAGGTTCGACCCACCAGCGAGATCGTGAACGGTGCGGCCCGCCGTGCTGCGGGCCCGGACACGACAGTGCCCCAGAACGCTTCGGCGTTCTGGGGCACTGCTGTCTCAGCACTGGTGTCTCAGCACTGGTGTCTCATCGGGTCCGTTGTCTCATCGGTTCCGTCCGCGGAGTTCGCGCGGTCCGGGTGCCGAATGCGAGCTCCTCCCACAGGTTCGTGGATCAGCCGCCGGTGGCCCGGGTGGTCACAGGGAGCGCGAGGCACCCAGCCGCAGCCGGTTCGGGTTCGCCAGCGCCCCGAAGGACAGCCCCTCGGTGGACGCCTGGGCGAGCTCCCCACCCTCGGCCGCCACCGGAACCGCCTCCCCCTGGACGGGCACCGCGGACCCCAGCGTGGGGTCGACCGACTCGTCCTGATTCATGCGCAACACCTTCCGAAGAGTCATCGAATCGACACTGGATACTGCAAAACGGTATCCAGTGGGCACGCCGCCCAGCGCGGTAGGTGGCGTCGGTCACAGCGGAGCCAGCCCAGGCCGGCCCGCGACGACCCGCTACGGGTGGGTGTGCCGCGGGCCACGCGGCCCGGCGGGGCCGTCTGGATCGTCACGTCGCCGGGCGGGAGCATCGCCACTTCCGGCATCCTCGGAAACGCGCCCTGATCCGAACAGGCGCCGACGCACCGAGCCGGCCGGCCCTGCCCAGGCAGCACGCAGCACGGGTCGCGAGCACGCAGCACGGGTCGCGAGAAGGAGAGCCGATGGCGGCAGGTCCACCGCGGGACACCGGCGCCGCAGCCACGCGGGCATTCGAGCACATCACGGACTACCTGACCGGGCTGAGCACCCGCCCGATCGCCCCGACCGCGGGGTACGGGAAGATCCGTGCGCAGTTGGACGTCCCGCTGCCCGCCGGCCCCACCGATCCGGTCGAGGTCGTCGACGCGCTGGCCGCCGGAACGGCCGACGGCCTCACCGGTACCGGCTCACCGCGCTTCTTCGGTTACGTCATCGGCGGGATACTGCCCGCGGCGCTGGCCGCGGACCTGATGGCGGTCGCCTGGGACCAGAACGCCGGCCTCGCCAGTCTCTCCCCCGCCGCCGCGGCCGCCGAGTCGGTGGCGGGAAGCTGGGTCAGGGAGCTGCTCGGCCTGCCCGCCGGCGCCTCGGTCGGGATCACCACCGGTACCCAGATGGCCCATGTGACGGCGCTGGCCGCCGCCCGGCACCGTGTGCTGGCCCGGTACGGCTGGGACGTCGAGGCCGACGGCCTGCACGGCGCGCCGCCGGTGCGGGTGTTCGCCGGTGCCGCCCGGCACACCACGGTGGACGCCGCCCTGCGCCTGCTGGGCTTCGGCACCCGGCGGCTGGTCGTGGTGGACGCGGACGAGGCGGGGCGGATGCGCCCGGACGCCCTGCGGGCGGCACTGACCGGCGGGCACGGCCCGGCGATCGTCATCGCCCAGGCAGGAGAGATCAACACCGGGGCGTTCGACCCGATGCCGCAGATCTGCGCCCTCGGCCGCGAACACGGCGCCTGGGTGCACGTCGACGGCGCGTTCGGGCTGTGGGCGGCGGTGTCGGCCTCCCCGCGGCGCCGCGCGCTCGTCGCCGGCATCGACCAGGCCGACTCCTGGGCCACCGACGGGCACAAGTGGCTGAACCTGGCCTACGACTGCGGCATCGCGATCGTCGCCGACTCCGACGCGCACCGAGCGGCCATGTCGACCCGTGCCGACTACGTGGTGCACGGCGGCGAGGGCGAACACGACCCGCTGGAGTGGACACCCGAGTTCAGCCGGCGGGCCCGCGGCTTCGCCCTGTACGCGGCGCTGCGTTCGCTGGGCCGGGCCGGCCTCACCGACCTGGTGGACCGGTGCTGCGGGCACGCGCGCCGCTTCGCCGCCGCGCTGGCCGGCCTCGACGGGGTCGCCGTGCTCAACGAGGTCGAGCTCAACCAGGTCCTGGTCCGGGTGGACGACGACGACGCGATCACCGGCGCGACCACCGACCTCGTCGTCACCGGCGGGGTGGCCTTCGTCTCCGGCACGGTGTGGCGCGGGGCGGTGGCGATGCGGGTGTCGGTCTGCAACTGGATGACGACCGAGGCGGACGTCGACCGAGCCGTCGCCGCGATCGCCACCGCCGCGATCACCGCCCGCGCCCGCGCGTGAACACCCGCGCGCGGCGCACCCGGGCCCGGTTCGGCGGCCCGGTCCGGCGGCCGGACGGGACACCTCGGCATCTTCTCGGAGTCCTGTCAGCGGGCCGGGCTAGGCTGCATCAATGCCGCCGGACGACAGCCGACAGCCGAGTTCACCACCGAGAGACACAATGACGTCACCCTGGCAATAAGAAACAACTCAAGAACAATCAGGCGAGAAAGTTAGTCGATTCTTGCCGCGGTTTCCTCTGCCCCACCGGAGCCCGTCCGAGCCCCGTCGGGTGGGCCGCAGCGCGCCGGGTCGGCCCCGGCGGCCGCGTCGGCCCGCCCCCGCACCATCGTCCTGACCGACGTGTCCCCACCCAGCAGCGACCGGCGTGCCCTCCGCGCGCGGGAAGGTCTGACGACATGGCGAACTCTTTCGTCCACCTTCACGTTCACACCGAGTACTCGATGCTCGACGGAGCGGCCCGGCTCAAGGACATGTTCGGCGAGGTCTCCCGGCAGGGCATGCCCGCCGTCGCGATCACGGACCACGGCTACATGTACGGGGCGTACGACTTCTACCGGCAGGCGACCGCGGCCGGCGTGAAGCCGATCATCGGCTGCGAGGCCTACGTCGCGCCGGAGTCACGCCTGCTCAAGCAGCGGGTCCGCTGGGGTGATCCGCATCAGAAGAGCGACGACGTGTCCGGCGGCGGCTCCTACACCCACATGACAATGTGGGCACGCAACGCGGTCGGCCTGCACAATCTGTTCCGGCTCAATTCCAGGGCGTCCATCGAGGGTCATTACATCAAATGGCCACGAATGGACCACGACATCATCGCCGAGCACTCCGAGGGCCTGATGGCCACCACGGGCTGCCCGTCCGGCGCGGTGCAGACCAGGCTGCGCCTGGGGCACTACGAGGAGGCGCTGAAGGCAGCCGCCACCTACCAGGAGATCTTCGGGCCCGAGAACTACTTCTGCGAGATCATGGACCACGGCATCGAGATCGAGCGCCGGGTCCGCGACGGCCTGGTCGACATCGCCCGCGCGTTGAACATGCGCTTCGTGGTCACCAACGACTCGCACTACACCTTCGAGTCGGAGCGGCAGACCCACGCCGCGCTCCTCTGCGTGCAGACGGCGTCGACGGTGGCGAACCCGAGCTTCCAGTTCGAGGGCTCGGGCTACTACCTCAAGACCGCCGAGCAGATGTACGCGATCGACTCCTCGGACGCCTGGCAGCAGGGGTGCGAGACGACCCTCATGATCGCCGAGCGGGTCGACCCGGCCGGCATGTTCGCCAAGCACAACCTGATGCCGCGCTTCCCGGTGCCCGACGGCGAGACCGAGGAGTCCTGGTTCCGCAAGGAGACCTGGGCCGGCATGGCCCGGCGCTTCCCGGACGGGTTCGACGAGGAGCACCGCACCCGGGTCGAGTACGAGCTCGGGGTCATCCTCTCGATGGGCTTCCCGTCCTACTTCCTGGTCGTCGCCGACTTCATCATGTGGGCGAAGAACGAGGGCATCCCGGTCGGCCCGGGCCGCGGCAGCGCGGCGGGCTCCATGGTCGCCTACGCACTCGGCATCACCGACCTCGACCCCATCCCGCACAGCCTGCTGTTCGAGCGGTTCCTCAACCCCGACCGCGTCTCGATGCCCGACATCGACATCGACTTCGACGAACGTCGGCGCGGTGATGTGATCCGCTACGTCACGGAGAAGTGGGGCGACGACCGCATCGCGCAGATCGTCACCTACGGCACGATCAAGGCGAAGGCCGCCATCAAGGACTCCTCCCGGGTCCTCGGCTACCCCTACGCGGTCGGCGACCGGATCACCAAGGCGATGCCGCCCGCGGTCATGGGCAAGGACATCCCGCTCTCCGGGATCTTCGACCCCAAGCACCCCCGCTACAGCGAGGCCGGTGAGATCCGCGGGCTGTACGAGTCCGACGCGGACGTCCGCAAGGTCATCGACACCGCCAAGGGCCTGGAAGGGCTCATCCGGCAGGCCGGGGTACACGCCGCCGGGGTGATCATGTCGGCCGAGCCGATCATCGACCACATCCCGGTGTGGCGGCGCGACGCCGACGGCGCGATCATCACGCAGTTCGACTACCCGACCTGCGAGACGCTCGGCCTGCTGAAGATGGACTTCCTCGGCCTGCGCAACCTCACCGTCATGGACGACGCGGTGCGCAACGTCGAGGCCAACCGCGGGTTCCGCATCGACCTGATGGGCCTGGAGCTCAACGACCCGGCGTCCTACGAGCTGCTGGCCCGCGGCGACACCCTCGGGGTGTTCCAGCTCGACGGCGGGCCGATGCGTTCGCTGCTGCGGATGATGCGCCCGGACAACTTCGAGGACATCTCCGCCGTGCTCGCGCTCTACCGGCCCGGGCCGATGGGCGCGAACTCGCACATCAACTACGCACTGCGCAAGAACGGCCAGCAGGAGATCACCCCGATCCACCCGGAGCTCGCCGAGCCGCTGGCCGACATCCTGGACACGACGCACGGCCTGATTGTGTACCAGGAGCAGGTCATGGCCATCGCGCAGAAGGTGGCCGGCTACACGCTGGGCCAGGCCGACCTGCTGCGCCGGGCGATGGGCAAGAAGAAGAAGGAGATCCTCGACAAGGAGTTCGTGCCGTTCTCCGACGGCATGAAGGCCAGCGGCTTCTCCGCGGAGGCCATCAAGACCCTCTGGGACATCCTGGTCCCCTTCTCCGACTACGCCTTCAACAAGGCGCACACCGCCGGGTACGGGCTGGTCTCCTACTGGACGGCCTATCTCAAGGCGAACTTCCCGGCCGAGTACATGGCCGCGCTGCTGACCTCCGTCCGCGACGACAAGGACAAGAGCGCGATCTACCTGAACGAGTGCCGGCGGATGGGCATCCGGGTGCTGCCGCCGGACGTCAACACCTCCGATGCCGACTACACCCCGCACGGGGAGAACGAGATCAAGGTCGGCCTGGCCGCGATCCGCAACGTCGGTGTCAACGTGGTCGAGTCGATCGTGCGCAACCGGAAGGCGAAGGGGCGATTCGCCTCCTTCCCCGACTTCCTGGACAAGGTCGACGCCGTCGCCTGCAACAAGCGGACCGTCGAGTCCCTGATCAAGGCCGGGGCGTTCGACGCGCTCGGGCACACCCGGCGCGGCCTGGTCGAGAAGCACGAGCAGGCCATCGACGCGGTCATGGGCGTGAAGAAGAAGAACGCCGAGGGCCAGTTCGACCTGTTCGCCTTCGACGGCGAGGACGGCGCCGAGGATACCGCGCCCCTCTTCGGCGTCCAGGAGTTCTCCGACGAGGAGTGGGACAAGTCGCTGCTGCTCTCGCACGAACGGGAGATGCTCGGCCTGTACGTCTCGGACCATCCGCTGCTCGGCGTCGAGCACATCATCGCGGCGAAGGCGGACTGCGGCATCGCCTCGCTCAACAGCGGCGAGTACCCCGACGGCTCGGTCGTCACGATCGGCGGGATCATCTCCAGCCTGCAGCGCAAGGTGACCAAGCAGGGCAAGCTGTGGGCGCTCGCCACCGTCGAGGACATGGGGGGTGGGCTGGAGGTCATGTTCTTCCCGGCCACCTACGAGACCTGCTCGACCCAGCTCTCCGAGGACGCGGTGGTCATCGTCAAGGGCCGGATCGACAAGCGGGAGGACACCCCGCGCCTCGTCGCCTCCGACCTCACCGTGCCCGACCTCAGCGAGCACGCGCTGAGCCCGCCCGTGGTCATCACCCTGCCTGCGTACCGGGTCAACCCGCCGACCGTCGACCGGCTGCGTGAGGTGCTGGGCGACCACCCCGGCACGACCGAGGTCCACCTGCGGCTGCAGTCGTCGAGCCGGACCACCCTGCTCCGGCTCGACGACGCCTACAAGGTCCAGCGCACGGCCGCGCTGATGGGGGATCTCAAGGCCCTGCTGGGTGCCTCCGCCGTGGCCTGACCGCGATCGGCCGCGATCTGGTCGATCGCGCGGAGACGGCCGCCACCCCGGGCTCCACACATCAGATCGTGGATGCGACGGGTTCGCCGTGGCGTCCCTGGTGCTGGCCGTCGCCTGTTGAGAGAGCGGGGCGGGGGGCGCCGCCTGCCCCGTACGCGTCAGCCGTCGGCGTAGAGATCCGACGGGCCGACCAGCAGGACATCCGGCGACTGCGCGGCGGCCGCCTGCAGCTGTTCCCCGAAGCCCGCGGCGCTGAAGCAGGCAAGCCGGGCGGTGGCCGCGCCGGGGCGGCCCTGGGCGCTGAGCAACTCCCGTATCCGGCGGAGCCGATCGAGGTGGGCGAGCCCCATGGTTTCGCCCCATTTGGCCTCGCCGATCGCCAGGAGCCGTTCCTGCCCCTGGTCGTCATCGTCGAAACCGAAGGCGACGACGTCGAGCTGATGGCTCGCGCGGGCTGACGGATCGTTGACGACCCCCGAGGTAACCCGGCTCACCAGGGCCGCGCCGATTCGTTCCGGCACGACCTGGTGCGCGGTCCAGTAACGGCACACGTGCTCGAAGTGCGGCCCGAGCACGTTACCAACGAACCTGCGCTGGCCGATCCGCCAGAGCTGGGCAAGCCTGCGGCTGTCGCGCGCATGCTCCAGGTCCGACCACATGGGTCGCATCACCGCGTGGTAAAAGGTCACCAACGGCTCGGCGATGCGGAACTGGGTCCGGTTGTCACGGAAAGCGTCGGGCTCCCGCATGATCAGCCCACAGTCAGCCAACACGGTGAGCGGGTGGGCGAGGTCGCCCGACTTCCGCCCCAGGTAGGACGCGATGCCACCGCGTGTCGCGTTACCTTCCGCGATCGCGGCGAGCACCGAATGGTAGAGCGCGGTATCGCGCAGGTCCGGCTCATCGGAGAGCAGATAGCGACCCTCACGGAAAAGCGCACTGGTCGGTGACAGCACGGTACGGGTCACCCAGGCGTCGAAGTCGTCGGGGCCGGAGGGGACGTCGTCGCGGGCGAACTCGCGCCGGTAGGCGGGAGTGCCACCGACGATCGCGTTGACCTTCAACGCGGTGACCGGATCGTCGATGCCCCAGAACCGGGCCGCGAGCTGGTGGCCGAGCGTCGGAACGACGAGCTCGAGACCAGCCCGGCCACGCAGCGGAGCACTACCCGCGAGCAGGCCGCCCATGAACGACATCGCGGACCCACACAGCAGCAGCCGGGCCCGGCTGGCGTCCCGCTGCGCCCGGCGCGGCGCCAGCACGTTCTGGACGATCGACGGCAGCCGTGGGTTGGCCCGCACAAGATAGGGGAACTCGTCGATCACCACGGGCACCGGGCGATCTCGGCCCAGCTCGAGCAGCGCGTCGAACGCCGGGTACCAGTCGTCGAACGCCAGCGGCGCCGGTGCGCCCAGCCGGTCAGCCAGCACGGCACCGACACGGCGCAGCGACTCCCCATCGGTGGCCTCGTCCGCCCCGAAGTAGAACCCCCCGGTGGCCTCGCACAGGGCACGAAGCAGGAACGTCTTGCCCTGCCGACGCCGGCCGGACACCACACCCAGCGTCGCACCCATCCCGGCGTCGAGCGCGAACCGCCCCAGCGCCTCCCACTCGAACTCCCGGTCGAACATGCCGACCGGCCGCGACAGCGTTCCCAACCAGACACCTCCCGGAAACTTTCATAACCACAGTTATCATAACCGCACTTATGTAAGTGCTGGCGTGCTGGCGCGACGACGCACGGTGGTGGGGCAGGTGGCTCTCAGAGGATGGCGCGCCGTGTCATCGGAAGCCGTGCCCGAGTGAACAGCCAGCCGGCAGCGATCGCGAGCAGCGGCACGGCGACCGTGACGATCAGCAGCGTCTCCCAGGGGATGACCAGCCGCCAGGGCGGGCCGTCCACGCCGTCGCCCTGCCGCATCATCAGGACCGTGGCCGCGCCGGGCAGGAAGCCGGCGATCCCGCCGAGCACGGTGCCCAGCCCGGCCACCACACCAGCCTGGCTCGCCGCGAGCCGTCGGCGCAGGCCGGGACTGGCGCCGACCGCGGCCAGGGTGGCGAGGTCCGCACGGCCGTCCACGGCCGCCAACCCGACCGTGATCACCGTGGCACTCAGAGTGATCAGGCCGGCACCGGCGGCCAGCGCCAGCAGGCCGATACCGAACTCGCTGACGTAGCCGCGCTCCACCACCGGGTAGCCGAGTCCGAGGTTCTCCGCCGCCGCCTGGAGACGTTCCACCTCGGTCTGGGTGGGCGTGCGGTCCGTGGAGGCGACGATCTGGGTCGGAGCGCTGCGCAGGCCCAGGTCCCGGGCGGCCGCAGGGGAAAGGACCAGGCCGTCGTAGGTGAGGTCGGAGGAGGGTGCCGATGTCGGGACCCGCTCGGCGGGCACCACGATCTCCCGCAGGGTTTCCCCGCCCGCGTTGTCGCCGTCGCCGTCGCCGTCCAGGGTGACGGTGATGTGCACGGTCCCGTCCGGCCAGCGCAGCCGGTCGTCGAGCACCGCCGCGCCGCCGCCCGCCAGCACCCGGCGCAGGGCGGGCTCGGCGCGGCCGAGGGCCATCTCCAGACCCGTCCCGTCGTCGACCAGCACCTCGCCGCGGCCGAGGATGACGGGGTAGGGGGCGGTATTGTCCCAGCCGCGGAAGGCCGCCTCACATCGCGGGTCGTCCGCGGGCGGCGCTCCGGTCGGTGGTGAACAGCCTTCCGGCAGGGGCGGCGCCAGCGTCATCGGCAGGATCCGGCCGGAGGCGTCGACGGGCCGCTCGACCACGTGCACCGCCCGGATGGGCAGGTGCTCCCGCAGTATCCGCTCCGCGGCGGCCAGCTCCCGTGCCGCGGCGGCCTGGTCCCGCGAGTCGTCGGCGAGGCCTATCAGCGCCACGCCGTCGCCCAGCATGGGCTGGTAGGCACGGCGGTCGTGATCGTCCATGGCGGCGACGAACAGGGAGACGGCGACCGAGGCCGCCACCGCGGCCATCACCGCTCCGATCGCCGGGGTGGTGCGGCCGCGCTGGCGGGCGGCGTCGCGCAGGGCCAGCCGCCCGGCGACGGGCAGGATCCCGGCGAGGCGGGCGACCAGGCCCACGAGGGCGCCGCCGACGGCGATCAGGCCGAGCATCGCCAGTGTGGTCCCGGCGAGGACCAGCAGCCCGTTCTGGTCGCCGGCGCCGAGGATGGTCACGGCCGCTCCGGCGCCGACCAGGACGCTCCCGGCGACCGGGACGCGCCGGCGCATCGGGGCCGGACCGCCGTGCCCGCCCAGGGCGGAGAGCACGTCCAGCCGGCTCGCGGAGATCGCCGGGGCGGCCGCGGCGGCGATCGCGGTGAGCGTGCCGACCGCCACGATCGCCAGCAGATCCAGAACGCGGACGTCGGTGTGCACGATGTCGATGTCGGCCCAGCCGCGGTCGACCAGGGCCGGGATGAGCGCCGCGCCCAGCCCAGCGCCGACGGCCGCCCCGAGCAGCGACGCGGTCAGGCCGATGACCACACCGCCCGCCAGCACGATGTCGCGCAGGTGCGCGGGTGCCCCGCCGCCGGCCGCGATCAGCGCGAGCTGGCGGCGGCTGCGCCGGGAGCCGATCGCGAACGCGGGGCCGGCGAGCAGCGCCACCACCAGCAGCGCCAGGCCCGCGGCGAGCACCGTCGCCGCGACCACACCGGCCTCCGGGCCGGTCGAGGAGGCCGCCGGCAGCTGGGAGTCGGGGGGCGGGTCGGCGAGCACGGCCCGGCTCACCACCACCGCGCCCACGGCGTTGGCGGCGCGTACTCGCGACCAGTCCACGGGATGCGGTCCGACGACGTACAACGATCGCATGGCCTCCGACGCCACCGGAGCCAGCGTGCCCGGTGGGAGCAGCACCGTCCTCTCCTGCGGCCCGAGGGTTTCCTCGACGACCCCGACGATCCTCAGCGCGGGCCCGGAACCGGGGGTCTCGCCCGCGGCGAGCGCGGTCGCGGTGAGTGTGTCGCCGACTCCGAGGCCGGCGTGGCGCGCGAGCGCCCGGCTGACCGCGGCCTCGCCCGCGGCGGCGGGCAGCCGGCCGGCCCGGACTGTTGCCAGGGCCGCGAGCTCCGGCCGGGTCCAGTCGGTCTCCCGCACGTTCGTGGTGACGGCCCGGTCGTGTCGCGACCCGTCGCTGATCCGGAACCTCAGGTGGTGGCGCAGCTCGATGACGGCCGTGTTCCCGGCGGGCAGGGCCGCCAGCGCCCGTCGCTGCGCGCCGGCGGGATCGGGCGGGACCGGGGAGATACCCGCCAGCGAGGGGGGTTCCTCGGTCGTTATCTCGCTGCCGTCGGGACTCTGGGACAACGGCCCCTCCAGCCCGTAGAGCCAGACCCCCGCCTGTACGGACGGATCTTTGCCCAGCTTGCGGTGAGCGATCTGGGCCGGGCCGTCCTGGCTGGACCGTGCGATGACGTCGACCGCCGACACGAGCAGCACCGGCACCGCGATCATCGCGAGGACGAGCGCGGTACGCCCGCGGGCACGCAGGGCATCGCGCCGGGCGAGGCGCAGCGCCACCCGCCAGGCCCGCAGACGGCCGGCCGTCATCGCCGGCCCCCGCCGGAGCCGAGCAGGGACTCCGGGGTCGCGGGTGTGCCGGTCGAGTCCACCACCAGGCCGTCCCGCAGGAAGATCACCCGGTCGGCCCAGGCCGCGTGCCGCGCCTCATGCGTGACCAGCAGCCCCGCCGAGCCGGCGTCACAGCGGGCCCGCAGCACCCGCAGCACCGCCTCGCCGGTGTGCGAGTCCAGCGCGCCGGTCGGCTCGTCCGCCAGGACGAGACCGCGCGGGCCGACCAGCGCGCGGGCGATGGCCACCCGCTGCTGCTGGCCACCGGACATGTCGTCGGGGAACCGGTCGGCGAGGTCGGCGACACCCACCTCCCCCAGTGCCGCGTGCGCCTCCCGCCGGGCTGCCCGGGCGGAGATCCCGTCCAGCTCCCGGGGGAGCATGACGTTCTCGACCGCGGTCAGCGCGGGAATCAGGTTGAGGTTCTGGAAGACGTAGCCGAGTGCCCGCCGCCGCAGCGCGGCCAGGGCCCTGGGCGACTGGCCGCTCAGCGTCGTGCCCGCGACGAGGACCTCACCCGAGGTGGGGGCGTCCAGGCCACCGGCGAGGGCGAGGAGTGTCGACTTGCCCGACCCGGACGGGCCCATCACCGCCACCAGCTCGCCGGCACGCACGACCAGATCCACCCCGCGCAGCGCCTGCACCCTGCTCGCGCCCCGGCCGTGCTCCCGGTGCACACCCCGCAGTTCCAGGGCGGGTACCCGTCCGACCTCCGCCTGGGCGTCCGGGCTGGTCAGTGCCGTCGTCATCGGTTGTCCTCACGGTCGGTTCCGGGGGGAACGCCGAGGCCACGGCGGGTCAGGCGCAGCTCCACATGGTCGAGCCAGCGGATCTCCGCCTCCGCGGTGAAGATCAGGTTTTCCAGCACGAGGAGCCAGGCGAGGTCGGCGCTGTCGTCGGCCTGGCGGCGTAGCCGGGTGTACTCCTGCATCGCCCGGAGCGTCTCCACCCGCTGCCGCTGGACCAGAGATCGGACGTCCACCTCGGGAAGGGTGACAGCGAGCGCGAGCTTGATGGCGAGCTCGTCGCGGCCCGCCATCCGCCGGCTCACCGGGGTCGCCCACCAGCGCTGGGCCGCCACCTCGCCGGCGGCGGTGAGCCGGTAGACGATCCCCCGGCCGTCGCCGCCGTCGCCGCCGTCACCGCCGTGCTCCGGGCTCATGACCGCGGTCCTCGCCGCTGGAGTGCCGGTGACCGGCATGGCCCTGGCCGCGGCGCTCGCGGCCGGCCCTTCCGCAGCCGGAGTGTCCGGGGCGGCCGCGTCCGCTCGGCTGGGAGCACCGTCGCCCGTCACGAGGCCGTCCCGCTCGAGGCGGCGCAGCGTCGTGTAGACCTGCCCGATGTTCAGCGGCCAGGTCGATCCTGTCCTGGCCTCGAACTCCGCCCGCAACTGATAGCCGTACATCGGGCGCTCCGCCAGCAGCGCGAGCAGCCCGTTCCGGACCGACATGCCAGGTCTCCCTCCTCTGCATACCGAGTATGCACGACGGAGAATACCCGGTATGCAGAGGAGGGCTGCTCCTGTGGGCTCGCAGGCCGGGGCTGCCCCATGGACCAATGCCGTTGCCGTGACCGACGGGGCGAACCCTGTCGGTCACGGCACGTCGAGCCGGACCACCCCTGCTCCGGCTCGACGACGCCTACAAGGTCCGGCGCACGGACGGCCTGTCTCAGTAGACCGCGGGCCAGCCTCCGCTCCAGCCGATCAGATTGACGCCCAGCGTCTCCCGGCCCCCGGCGCCCGCGTCGTAGTAGTGGTAGACGAGGAGAGCCCCGTCGGTGTCGCGCAGCACGCTCTGCCCACCTGGCCCGACCACCGCGCCGTGGGTCGCCAGAACCTCGGTGCCGCCCCCGTTGAGCAGAGGCACCCCGGCCCGGTCGCGGTACGGCCCGTTCGGGCTGGTCGAACGCCCCACCGTGATCCGATAGGTGCTCGACGTCCCCCGGCAGCACAGGTCGTGGGAGGTGAAAAGGTAGTAGTAACCACTCCGGTAGACGATCTGCGGCGCCTCCACCGCGTGGGGGTCGGGCGGGCGGTAAGCGAGGTGGTACCGGCTGGTGTCGGAGGCCAGCCGTTTTCCGGTCGAGGGATCCAGCCGGATCATGTGGATCCCACTCCAGAAGGACCCGAAGGAGAGCCACCATCTGCCGTTGTTGTCGACGAGCAGCGACGGATCGATGGCGTTGAAGTTGCTCGAACTCGTCGAGGTGACGACGACTCCCCGGTCCGCCCAGCTTCCGGGCAGGCCGGTGGTGGACGTCGCCAGCCCGATCGCGGAGTTGTTGCTGCCGAAGCTGGATACCGAGTAGTAGAGCCAGTAGAGCCCGTTCTGGTAGGAGACGTCGGGCGCCCAGAGGTCACCCGAACTGTTGTAGGAGTACACCCAGGACGGCGGGGTGGGGAAGGCCCGCCCCACGAAGGTGAAGTTCACCCGGTCGGCGGAGGAACGGGTCTCGATGCCGTTGTGGGTGGAGAAGAGAAGATATCCGGACGGGATCCGCACCATGGACGGGTCGTGCACGGTCACGTTTCCTGTCACACGACCGGGTCCCGGGTAGGCGGCCAGAGCCGGGGGGCCGGGTGCGACCACAGCGCACGCCGTCACCGCGGCCGTGACCGCGACCTTCCGCCAGAAGGACAACCGCCTGCCGTCTCCGCACCTCATCATGCACACTCCCTGAGATCTGGAAGAACCGTGAGCCGAGGACGGGGCCGGAGGTGGCAGGGCCACCTCCGGCCGGCGGGAACGGCTCAGTCACTCCGGAACCGCGCGGAGCTCAGTTGACGTAGGTGATGTTGGAGCTGGTGTAGCGGCAGTAGGTGCTGTCGGCGCCGCTGCCGTTGGTCCTCGGTTCGTCGCCGTCGTCGTTGCCGACGTACTTCTGGCAGACGGTGACCCGGCGGTTGGGGTCGTTGCGGATGGTGACTCCGGAGAAGCTGGCCGTGTCGCCGTAGTTGGTGTTGATGCCGGCGAGGCGGTTGGCTGGGGTGGTCACCCAGATGTTCTGGAAGACGACGTGGCGGGCGTACTGGGTGGAGCAGTTGCCGCAGGAGCGGTAGGCGGTGCCGATGTTCTGGAACTGGAAGTTGCGGACGGTCAGGGTGCCGGCGCCGTTGTGCTGGAAGACCTTGTCGGAGGCCTGGCGGGCCCCGCCGCCGTCGACGAGGAAGGTCGGCGAGCCACTGCCGCGGAAGGTGGCGGCGTCCTCGCCGACGTCCTCCCACCAGACGTTGCGCAGCGTGCAGGTGCCGGCGCAGTGGATGCCGTCAGCGGCGGGAGAGCCGAGGATCACGTTCTGGAGGGTGGCGCCGGCGGGAAGGTCGAACAGGGCGTCCTGGCCCTCCTCCTGGCTGCTGCCGCCGAGAGCACCGCTGCCGTAGTAGCGGCGCATGCCGCCGTCGTAGGTGCCGTTCACCCGGATGGTGCTGGAGACGGCCTGGCTGCCGGTGGCGTTCGGCCAGCTCGGCGGGGTGGTGCCGCCGCCCCCACCGCCTCCGCTGCTGCCACCGCCCACCCTGACCAGCTGCCACTGCTGGTTGTTGCCGTTCAGGTTGCGGTACTGGACGACGTCGGCACCGTTGGCGGTGGAGGAGTTCAGCACCTCGAGCACCCGGTTGCTGTTGCGGTTGACCAGTTGGACGTAACCGCCGGCGACGTCGCTGAGCCGCCACTGCTGGTTGGCGCCGTTGAGGTCGGTCCACTGCACCGCGGGGGCGAGATTGGCGGTGGACCATTCGTAGATCTCGAGGACCTTGCCGGAGTGGCGCGACCGGAGCCGGTAGTAGCCGCCGCCGGAGTCGACGAACTGCCACTGCTGCCAGTACCCGTCGTTACGGGGCCACTGGGCTATCCGCGCGCCGTCGTGGGTGGCCAGGTCGTAGACGTCCAGCGCCTGGCCGCTGTGGCGGTTGACCAGGACGTACCAGGCGCTGGTGTCCACCGTCGCCGCGGAGGCCGCCGGCGTGTTCATCACCACCGCCGTGCACCCGACCACGATCATGGTCAACGCCGACGCGATGCCCCTTAGGGTTCGGATTGATATAAGTTAATCGTCTGGCTGGTTGATCGTGTAGTTCCAGTCTCCGTGGAAGTCATGTCTGTTGATCGGGATTCTCTCCCTGTCCTGTGTGGTGACTTTGACCTTGGTGGGATAGTCGCCGGGATCGAGCTCGCAGCGGACTGTGAGGCCGGTGGTGGTCGTCGTGTTGGCGATGAGACTGACGATGGTCTGGAAAGTGGTCAGCGGCCGGCCACGCCAGTTCGCGGTGATCCGGGAGAACAGCCGGTGCT
>NZ_KB893733.1 GCF_000374165.1 Parafrankia elaeagni | reverse complement strand
CCGACACCTGGAAGACCCGCTACGCCCTACGCGCCGGGATCGAAGGAACCATCAACCAGGCCCTCGACGTCACCGGCCTGCGCAACGCCCGCTACCGCGGCCTGCCCAAGACCCGCCTCCAACACGCCTTCTCCGCCACCGCGGTCAACGTCATCCGCCTCGACGCCCACTGGAACCCCCACCAGCCGCCCTTCACACCCCGCACCAGCAGACTCACCCGCCTCAGCCAGCAGCGCACAACCCCGACCGCGAATTAAGCAGCAGAGTCACCTGTTACTGGCTCGCGCCCACCACCGGTCCGTTTCTCGTCCTCCTCGGCCTGGCGCTCGGCGCCACCTGGATGCCGTGGGGCGTCCTGGTCTGGACGGCGCTGCGCCCGCGCCTGCCCCCCCGCCTGCCCGGGGTGTGCCGTCTCGGCTGGGTGCTGGTCGTCCCGTCTGCCTGGGTGGTCGGCGAGTTCGTCCGGTCGTGGGAGGGCTTCGGCGGGCCCTGGGCGCTGCTCGGAGCCAGCCAGTGGAACGCCCGACCGGTCCTGCCGCTGGCCGCCGTCGGCGGGACATGGCTGCTGAGCTTCCTGCTCGCCGCCGTCAACCTGCTGGTGGCCGCCGCGGTCATGCCAGGCGCGCGGCCGCCGCGGCGGGGACCGTCCCGGGACTGGCGGCGGGCCGGCCCCGCGCTCGCCGCCGGCCTCCTCGTCACCACGATGGTGGCATGCGCGGCGGCCATCCCCATCCCGGCCACCACCGGCACGCTCACTGTCGGCGTCGTCCAGCCAGGCGTCGTCCACGGTGCCGACGCGCGGTTCACCGACGGTGTGGGGGCCACCAGGACCCTGGCCGGCGCCGGAGTCGACCTGGTCGTGTGGGGGGAGAGCAGCGTCGGGTTCGATCTCGTCGATGATCAGGCACGGCTGCGCCAGATCGAGGAGCTGTCCCGTGCGCTCGGTGTCCAGATCCTGGTCAACACCGACGCGCGGCGTGCCGGCGAGGACGCCAGCCCCGACGACGGGGGCGGGGGGATCTACAAGTCGGCGGTACTGGTCGGCCCGGACGGCCCGCGCGGGCGGTACGACAAGATGCGGCTGGTGCCTTTCGGGGAGTACATCCCGCTGCGCCCCGTCCTCGGCTGGCTGACCGCAGTGACCGAGGCGGCCGCCGAGAACCGCCGCAGGGGTGACCGGCTCACCGTGCTCGACGCGGGGGAACTGAACGGCAGGACGGTCCGGCTCGGTCCGTTGGTCTGCTTCGAGTCGGCCTTCCCGGACCTGGCCCGTCATCTGGCGAACGACGGCGCGGATGTGGTCGTCGTCCAGTCGGCCACCTCGACATTCCAGGACAGCTGGGCACCCGACCAGCATGCGAGCCTGGCAGCGCTGCGGGCGGTGGAGTCGGGGCGGCCCGTCCTGCACGCCACGCTGACCGGCGTGTCCACCGCCTTCGACACCTCGGGCCGGCAGCTGTTCCGCCTGGGCACGGACGAGCGCGGCGCCTACGTCGTCGACCTGCCGCTGGCCGGTGCGACCCGCACCCTGTACGCCTGCCTCGGCGACTGGGTACCGCACGGCTCGCTCGCCGTCGTCGCGGCCGTCGCACTCGGTGCCGCGGTGCGGGCGCTCCGCCGGTACCGATCGCGTTGTTCGAGTGACGAGGCCAGGGCTTTACGGTGCTGGTGGCGGGCCCGGCAGCGTCGACCTCGTGGTGAAGGTGCTCGGCTCGGCCCGGGCCGGTGAGCCAGAAGTGTTGTGTGGCGGATCCGAGGTCCGCACGACCTTCAGCCCGGCCGCACGGAAGAGATCGACGACCGCCGCCAGGGCGATGAGCCCGAAGACGAACAGGAATCCGAGCCCGGCGTAGGTGTTCTCCCAGGCCCAGCGGCCGTAGCGGATGGAATCCGCGATCGGGAGAAGCGACCAGATTCCGCCGATGGTGAAGGTCGCCACGATCCAGCCGGGTCGCCGCACGCTGGCCGCGGTCGCGAGGAGAGCCCCGACGGCGACGACGGCCGGCACGATCATCTCGACGGTGTCGAGCAGGCCGCCGTAGCCACGGTAGGCGTGAAGAGGCCAGTTCCAGTGGTCGCTGGGGTAGGTCCGGCGGAACAGCGACACGCTGAGAGCTGTCGCACCCGCGAGGAGCAGGCCGTGTAGCGCCACGGCGCCGAACAGGTCGCGGCGGGAAACCCCCGCCGAGTATCCGCCCGCCGCCAGCGCTGCCAGCACGCCCAGCACGGCGAGCAGATACAACTGCGGCCGCTCGGCGTCCATCGAAGGGGTGGCCAGCGGCAACACAAGAATCGTGAGGACCGCGAGGCAGGTGAGCCCCAGCATGGCGCGGGCGACGCGGCGGGCCTTCGCCGCGGCCGCGACGAAGGCGAGGACCGGCAGGGGATAGAGGGCCGCGCCCATGGTGACGAACGGGCCGAAGGTCAGACCAGACTCGTCCCGCCAGTTACCCCCGTCGGCCGGAAACGGCCGGGGTAGCACCTCGGCCACGACGAAAAGGGCGCAGGAGAGTGGCGACGGAAGCGAACGCCATGGCCGCGACGCGGTTCCGCACCGTCGCGGGCAGCAGGTCCAGCGAGGCGCCGAACCTGGCGGCGAGGCCATGGGCGAGCAGGTTCGCGGCTTCGCCGGGGCTCGGCCTGGTGCGTCCCTCCGCGTCGGCGACGTCCAGGAGCGTGGCGACGACCTCGTCCGCGTGCCGCTGCTGCCACCGGGGTGGGTAGCACTTCAGCAGACGGCGGTAGACGATCTCGAGCCGCGGGGCCGTCATGCCGGTGCCTGCACTGGACGAGGCCGTGAACGAAGTCGACGGTCGGCCTCGGCGGCGTTCTGTCGCAGGCGGGCGGCCTGTGCGGCGAGAACCTCGACGCCGGCGTCGGTGAGGTCGTAGTAGCGCCGGAGTCGCCCGTCGACCACCTCCTCGCCGCTCTGACGCACCAGCCCCTGGTCGGCCAGTCGGCCGAGAGCGGCGTAGAGGGTGCCCGCCCGCAGCGTCACCCGGCCGTCGGAGATGGCCTCGACCTCCCGGATCACCGCGTACCCGTGTTTGGCCCCGTCAGCGAGTGCCGCGAGGACCAGGAAGGTCGGCTCGCGGATGTCCTCGATACCCACTTCGACAGCATATACCGACGATCGATATATGCCGGTGCCGGTAGCTGGTGACGCCGAGGCCGGATGGCTGACGGCCGTTCCGGCCGGACGTACCGGGAACGCGGCCTTAGGTCGGGTGGTCGGTCGTCGATCCACCGAAGGGAATGAGCGGCCCGTCGACGTCCAGGAAATGCGGCGGGCTATGCGTGGACCCACCCACGCCATGAATCGTATGTCCCGGCAGGAGCGACGTACGGCATGCACTTTCACCCTGGTTCCGCCGGCACACTACTCGGGCTCGGCGGCGTCGCGGCCGGTGGATGACAGGCCCGGGTTCCGCACGATTCTCAGGTCCGCGGCGCGAAACAGATCGACGGCGGCGGCCAGGGCGATGAGGGCGAAGACGAACACGAAGCCGAGGATGGCGTAGTTGTCGTACCCCCATCCCCAGCGGGGGTAGCGGATCGACGCCGCCACGGGTATCACTGACCACGACCCGCCGACCACGAAAGCCGCCACGATCCAGCCGGGACGCCGCACACTGGCCACGGTCGCGACGGCGGCGCCGACGATGACGGCGGCCGGCACCGTCGACCCGACCGCGGCGAGAAGTCCATAGTGGCCGCGGTAGGCGACGAGCGGCAGGTTCCAGCCGTTACCAGGGTAGGTCGGGCGGTAGTACACGACACCGTAGACGGCTGCGCAGGCCAGCAGCAGGCCGAACAGCGCCGTGGTGGCGAGCAGGTCGCGGCGGGGGACCATCGGTGGCATGCCGACCGCAGCCATCCCCGCCAGTAGGCCCAACGTCACGAGCAGGTACAGCACGGGCCGTTCGGCGTCGCTCCACGCCGCGGCCGGTAGAACGGCGCACACCGCGAGGCAGGTGAGGCCCAACAGCGCGCGGGACGTGCGCCGGGCGCCGACCACGGCGGCGGCGAAGGCGAGGACCGGCAGGGGGTAGAAGGCTGCGCCGAGCGTGACGAACGGGCCGAAGGTCAGCCCGGAGCGGTCCGGTACGTAGCCTCCGGCCGCCGAGAACGGCACGGGCAGTACCTCCGCCACGATGAACAGGCTCAACGACAGGGTGGCCACCGAGGCGAGGGCCAGGACTGCGACCCGGTGCCACACCACGGCGGGTACCAGGCCGCGTGAAGCGCCGAGTCGGGCGGCCAGGCCGTGGGCGACCAGGTTCGCGATCTCACCGGCGCTCGGCCTGGTTCGCTGGCCGGCGTCCGCGACGTCCAGCAGCGTGGCGACGATCTCGTCCTCGTGCTCCTGCCGCCACCGGGGTGGGTAGCAACGCAGCAGCCGGCGGTAGACCGCCTCCAGACGCGCGGTCACGCCGGTGCCTTTCCCAGGCGAGCCCGCGCGCGTAGCCGGCGGTCGGCCTCGACGACGTTCTGCCGCAGACGGGTGGTCTGTGCGGCCAGGGCTTCGGCGCCGGCTTCGGTGAGGTCGTAATAGCGCCGGAGCCGTCCGTCGACCACTTCCTCGCCGCTCTGGTGTATCAACCCGCCCTCGGCCAGGCGGCCGAGGGCGGCGTAGAGGGTTCCCGCCCGCAGTGTCACCCGACCCGAGGAGATGCCTTCGACCTCCTTGATCAACGCGTAGCCGTGCTTTGCCCCGTCGGCGAGTGCCGCGAGGACCAGGAAGGTCGGCTCACGGATCTCCTCCATGCTCATATCGTCAGAATATACTCATGATCTTACTGCGCCGGGACGAGCGTCGCCGAGTCTGTGGGCTGGTCGGGTCGGTGGGCTCAGGTGAGGGGCGTGCGGACCCGCTCGGCCGCGAGGAGCCTGGCGGCCTCCACCGGATACGGCTCGAACAGTTCCTCGCGCGGCCCCGGCGCGACGCTGTAGATCACGCCTGGGACGGCCCGTTCGTCCCGCGGAACCGGTGTTCTGGCCGACTGTGGGTGAGGACGTACCGGTTGCGGCGGCATGGGATGACCGGTGCTCGCGACCGCTTACGGGATGCCCATTCCTGTGGTTCGGGATGTGTTCCCGCGGGCGATAGTGTGACCCGCATGGATCGGATGTCCGTAACCATCGTTCAGCAGGCGTTCGCCCAGGCCGGGCAGAGCGCAGGGAATTCTGTCGACGGGTTCGACGTCCTGTTTGCGCTCGCGACCGAGCCGTCCGGTGTCCGTGATCTGCTGGCTGATCTCGGGGTGACTTCCGAACGTCTTCGCTCCGTACGTGCCGAGCGTGTCCGCATGCGGTCTGAACAGCTCGGATACGACCCGGCGGAGGTGGAACGCGACGCGGGGAGAGCGACAACTCTCGGACCCAGCGCTCACGAGATCAAGGGCAGGGCGGAGGGGTTCGCGTTTGCCTGGGGGTGGCCGGAGACCGAACGGGAGCACTGGCTTCTCGCTGTCCTCTACGCGGATCCGACCGTCATCGGCGGTGTGCTCGTAGACCTGGGCACCTCGGCGGGCGAGGTCGTCGAGGAACTTCGCCGGCGAGGGACGCGGGTCCCCGAGGTGCCGGCGCCCCGGCACCGCCCCTGGCGCGGACAGCACCATCTGGACGTCGTCGGATCCGCGGAGCCGCTTCTCGTCCTGCTGCGTCAGCACCATCCGCCCGGGACCGAGTGGCGGTGGGCCATCAGCTACTTTCCCGGCGACACGGCGAACACACGGTGCCGGGTGCACGCGGAGGAGGGCATCGACCTTCGTGCACTGCTCGCCGAGGCGCGGGAGAACGAGGCAGGCTGAGACCGGCCGGGTGACGGGGAACACGGCCGGGTGGGTCGCGGTTGTGCGGAGCGTGGTGACTCTTGGACCCTTGGGAATCGCGGCATCCGGACTTGCGGCGGACCGGCCCGACGCGGAGATCGTCCTCGCGCGGGAGGCGGAGGCGGCCGGCTACTCCACGGTGTGGCTGGCGGGCGGCCAGGGTAACAACCTGCCCGTCATCGACCGGATCGTGCGGGCAACGGGGCGGATCCAGGCGGCCAGCGGCATCATCCCGGTAGATGTGGTGCCGGCGGCCGAGGTGGCGCGCACCTACGCGGACCTCGAGGAGTCGTTCCCCGGCCGGTTCGTGGTCGGTCTCGGCGGCGCGCACGGGCCCCGGCCGTTGCGGTCCCTCAATGCCTATCTCGACACCCTGGACGGGCGTGACGCTGGAACCAGTGCCGGAAGCGTGCCCGCGTCCTCACGGGTTCTTGCCGCGCTCGGTCCGGCCGTGCTCGCGCTGGCCCGCGACCGGGCGTCCGGCGCCTATCCCTACCTGGTCACCCCGGACTATGTAGGGAAGGCACGGGCGACTCTCGGCGCGGGCCCGGCACTGGCGGTGCTGTTGGCGGTGATTCCCGAGGTCGATCCGGCCACCGCGCGGGCGACGGCGGCGGAGAGCCTGCGGTTCTTCGTCACCACACCTGGCTACCGGCGCAGTTTCCTCCGCATGGGGTTCACGGAGCCGGAGATCGATGGCCTGGAACCGAGGTTTCTCGACGCGGTGACCGCCTGGGGGGACGTCGACTCCATTGTCGCCCGCGTCCGTGAGTACCATGCCGCCGGAGCTGACCAGGTTGTCCTGCGTATCACCGGTGACGCCGGTGGCGACAAGGGTTCCGGTCCTTTCGGTGGGTTGTTGCGCCGATTTGCTGAGGCCATACTGCCCTGACCCGGGAAATCTTCCTCTCGGTCCGTTGCAGCCCGCGATGATGGTGGCCCGCCTGTGCGATTGCCCCGCGCCGGGGCGGCGTACCGAGACCCGTCGGACGTCTCCGGGTGCCCGAAATTCCGTGGACGTGAGCGCGCCGGGATGG
This sequence comes from Parafrankia elaeagni, assembly GCF_000374165.1. GTDB lineage: Bacteria > Actinomycetota > Actinomycetes > Frankiales > Frankiaceae > Parafrankia > Parafrankia elaeagni. The sequence continues at coordinate 52,345 of NZ_KB893733.1, read as the reverse complement.
TTCCGTGAGGCCGGTGAGTGCCCGAACCTTCCGAGTCATCGTCCGCGGCGCCTTCGCCGACCTCACCGCGGAGCAGCGCGCCGAACTGGCGGCGCACGCGGCGGAGCATGAGCCGTTGCGCGCCGCCTTCACCTCCGAGGGCACCCTCACCTACGAGATCGACGCCCGGCCGTTCTTCACCTTCCGGTTCGAGATCACCGTCGACGTCGACACCGCCGCCGGCACCAACATCGAATCGGCCGCGGTGGCAGCGCGGGGTGAGACCCGCGCGCTGGCATGGCTGGACGAGCACGGCTACCGCCACAAGCACCTGACGAGCCGCGCCGACGAGGTCCCGCAGGCACCGCCCGGCGCCCGGGCTCGTCGCGAGCAGCGCCGCAACCAGCGGGCCTGACGGGCCGACCCTGCGTCGCCGCGACGTGTGGTCATCCAGACTGCGGGTCGTGTTGGCCGCGGGTTCAGGCTCCGGTCCGCGGGGCGCGGGAGGCTCGGCAATGAGCACAGTGTGCTTTCTCCTGCCGGTTGACCCGCGAGAAGGAGTGGCTGCGTGTCCGGATCCTCCCGTGGAAGAACGCGACTGGCCGTCGCTGTTCTCCTGGCCTTTGTCTCGCTCGGCCTGTCTGTCCTGCCGGCCTCGGCGGACGGCCCGGCCAGTGTCCGGATCAACGAGGTCGAGTCGAGCGGGGGTTCGCCCGGCGACTGGGTGGAACTCGTGAACACCGGCGGGACGTCGGTGAGTATTTCCGGCTGGGTCGTGAAGGATAACGACAACTCGCATGCTTTCGCGGTCGAGTCGGGAACGTCGCTCGCGTCCGGTGGCCGGGTGGTCCTCGACGTCGACCCGGAGTTCGGCCTCGGCAGTTCGGATTCGGTGCGTTTGTACCAGGCCGGCGGCACGTCGCTGGTGGACTCGTACTCCTGGACGTCGCATGCGTCGACGACCTACGGGCGGTGCCCGGACGGCACCGGCACCTTCGCCACCACGACGGCGCCGACCCGCGGAGCAGCGAACGTGTGCCCGGTGCCCGTCGTTGCCTGGCCCGGCGATTCCGCCGTGGCCGTCGCGGACGGCACGAACGTGTTCGGAACCAACCTCAGTGGGCTGTCCTTCGAGAGCTCCGGTGTGCTCTGGGCGGTCAAGAACGGCGCCGGGCGCCTCTACCGTCTCGTCCCGAACGGCACGAACGGCACGAACTGGGCCCCTGACACGTCCGGCGGCTGGGGGAGCGGGAAGACCCTGCGTTACGCGAACGGGTCCGGCGACCCCGACGCGGAAGGTGTCGTCATCACCCCGGACGGCGCGCTGGTCGCCACCGAGCGCAACAACAGCAGCGGCAGTACCAGCCTGCTGAAGGTGCTCCGCTACGACATCGCCTCCACGGCGACCTCGCTGAACGCGACCGCGGAGTGGAACCTCACCGCCGATCTGCCCGCGGTGGCGGCCAACAGCGGGCTCGAGGCCATCTCCTGGATCCCGGACTCCTACCTCACCGCACACGGCTTCCACGACGAGCATGCCGGCGCCGTCTACAACCCGGTCGCCTACCCGGGCCACGGCACCGGGCTGTACTTCGTCGGGCTCGAGGCCAACGCGACGGTCTACGCCTACGCGCTCGACCAGGCCGGCGGCGGCTACACCCGGATCGCCACGATCACCAGTGGTCTCGCGGGCGTCATGGACCTGGAGTACGAGCCGGCGACCGGCCACCTGTGGGCGGCCTGCGACGACACCTGCCAGGGCCGCACCGCGACGCTGGCTGTCAACGCCCAGGGCCGGTTCGCCGCCACCGCGGTGTACACGCGTCCCACCGGCATGTCGAACTACAACAACGAGGGGTTCGCCATCGCACCGGCGGAGACCTGCTCGGCGGGCCGCAAGCCTGTCGTCTGGTCCGATGACAGCAACGACGCCAGCCACGCGCTGCGGCGGGGCGCCGTCACCTGCTCGGGCTGAGCCACCTGCTCGGGCTGAGCCACCTGCCCGGGCCGGTACCGTCGGGGCGGTGGACATCCCCCCGAGCAGTCCGGTGAGGCCGGGCGCCCTGCTGCCTGTCGCCGCGATCGACGCCGTCGTGCGTGCGCTCGACGTGAACGACGGCCGGCGGTCGATCGGCCCCGACGAGGCGCTGGCGCTGCGGGTGGTCAAGGTGGCGGAGGAGTGCGGCGAGGCGAGCGCGGCGCTGATCGGGTTGCGGGGCCAGAACCCGCGCAAGGGGTTCTCCTCCGAGCAGCATCTGGTGGACGAACTGTTGGACGTCGCGCTGTCCGCACTGGTCGCCGCGGCTTCCGTGACCGATGACTGGGCTGACCGCTTCGCCGCCCACGTGACCGCCAGGACGTCCCGGCTGATCGCGGCCGTCGACGGCGGCGCGCCGGGTGGCGGCATGCCGGGTGGCGAGGCACTTGGTGGCGCCGCATCCGGAGCCGGAGCCGGAGCCGCGACCGACTGACGGTCCGTGCGGGCGGGTGCCGATGATTGTCCGCATCCGTTCGAAGGGCCCGCAGGCCCGGGTTAGGCTCCGGACCATGCCATCGCAGACCCCGGAAACTCGCGTACCCGTCGAGCTGCAGCCCGCCGAGCCGGGGCAGGGTGGAGTGTCACCGGAAACGTCTCCCCCCGGAGAGATCGGGGAACAGCGGACCGCTGGCCGGCGGCGGAAAACCATCAGCTGGGACGACCCCGCCGCCACCGCTGCGCTGGGTATGGGAATGTCCGGCCTGGATTTCCTGCGCGGCATGGTGGCCGGGACGGTTCCGCCGCCGCCCATCTCCCAGGTGTTCGACTTCCGCCCGGTCTCGGTCGAGGTCGGTGACGTGGTCTTCACCTGCGAGCCGGACGAGTCCGCGTACAACCCGATCGGCGTTGTGCACGGCGGGCTCGTCTGCACTCTGCTGGACACCGTCTCCGCCTGCGCGGTGCACACCACGCTGGCCGCCGGAGTCGCCTACACCTCCCTGGAGCTCAAGGTCAGTTATGTGCGTCCCGTCCGCCTCATCCCCGGCCGGGTGAACACGCTGACCGCGCACGGATGGATTGTGCGGCCCGGCCGCCGGGCCGCGTTTGCCGAAGGCGACGTCCGGGACGTGGACGGCCGCGTCGTGGCCACGGCCAGCACCACCTGCCTCGTCATGGAACCCTGATCCACCGCGATCTGAAACCAGGAAACATCATTCTGGCTGCTGACGGCCCCAGGGTGATCGATTTCGGAATCTCCCGGGCTGTCGAGGGCTCGAGTTCGCGCACCCATCCGAGCGTCCTTTTCGGGACGCCCGCGTTCATGGCCCCGGAGCGGGTGCGCGGCGACGATCTGGGTCCCCCCGGCGACGTGTTCGCGCTGGGATCGACGGCCTACTACGCCGCCACCGGCGAGCTGCCGTTCGGCGTCGACAGCGCGGTGTTCCACCGGATCGCGTACGAGAGCCCGAACTGGCGGCGCTGCCCCGACCAGATCCGGGCGGTACTGGCCCGGTGCGTGGAGAAGGCGCCGGGGGATCGTCCGCGTCCGGCGGAACTCATCGAGCTGTGCCGGCAGGCGTCCACGGACGAACGGCTGCGGGTCGGCGAGGGCTGGCTGCCCGCCACGGTCGCCGGTGAGATCACCCGCTACCAGCTTGCGCCCCTCGCGGCAGCGGAACCCGGCGCGGGTCCAGTTCCCTCGCCGGCTCAGGCTTCGTCGGCGGCGGATCCGCCGGTCGCCGCACTGTCGGACTCCCCGCCGGCCCCGCCGGGGCCGGCGCAGGCGGGGCTGCTGGCAGAGGAGGTGCTGCTGCTGCAGGAAGACGCCTACGACCGGGATTCGCTGGTCATCGACTCGCTGCCGCTGGTTGTCACGGACGCGTCCGCGAGTTTCCACGTGCTGTCGGGACGACTGCTCGGCAAGCGGCTCGCGGAGTGGAACGCCCCCGGTGCGCCGACCGCCGCCGACTGTGCCCAGGAGCTGCGCCTGCGTCCGGTGGACTCTCTCGTCAACCATCCCGGGGCCCGGTTCTGCCTGCTCGGGACGGAGACACCCCTCATCGCCGCGGGAGAGGTGCAGTCCTACGACGGCAGGGTCAGCACCATCCGGTTCACGGTGTGGGACCGGCGCCTCTGAGAGCGACCGGTCCCCCCGGGCGACCCGGAGCGGCGCGACATCGGCCTGCCCAGGCCCGGGAGCCAGCGCCCGGACGGGCCCGCCGAGGTGCTTCCTCGGCAAACAGGTGATGAACACCCAGCTCGGGGCAGACCCATCCGGCCGGGCTGATGATGGGATCGGGCCACGACACATCCGGGCCTGACCAGGCGCTGCCGGGGCCAGCCCGGCACGCCCCTTCCGCATGCCCGGGACGGGTACGGCACTGAACTGACGGACGCGCGCCGCCCGTGATGCCGAGCGAGACTCCACCGGAGGCTGCGATGAGCGAACTGATCACGGAAACATCCGGTCCGCGGCCTGTCTGGACACTTCCCCGCGAGCTGCCGATCGAGTATCTCGGCGTGAATGTCGACGAACTGCGGGTGGTTGAGGAGGACGCCGACGACGCCACCCTGCTGCGCCCGGACGGGACCTCCATCGACACCTGGCGGGAGAACTACCCGTACACGCAGCGGCTGTCACGTGACGCCTACGAGAAGGAGAAGCGGCTGCTGCAGATCGAGCTGCTGAAGCTGCAGTACTGGGTGAAGGAGACCGGTCAGCGGTTGGTCCTCCTCTTCGAGGGGCGGGACGCCGCCGGCAAGGGCGGCACCATCAAACGGTTCACCGAGCACCTGAACCCACGCGGGGCGAGGGTCGTGGCGCTGGAGAAGCCGACCGAGACCGAGCGCGGGTCCTGGTACTTCCAGCGCTATGTCGCACACCTTCCCACGGCCGGCGAGATCGTCATGTTCGACCGGTCCTGGTACAACCGCGCCGGCGTCGAGCGGGTGATGGGGTTCTGCACCCAGGACGAGTACCGCGAGTTTCTCCGCCAGACGCCCGAGCTCGAGCGAATGCTCGTCCGGAGCGGCATTCATCTCATCAAACTGTGGTTCTCCGTCTCGCGCAGCGAGCAGCAGACCCGTTTCCTCATCCGTCAGATCGACCCCGTCCGGCAGTGGAAGCTGAGCCCCGTCGACCTGGCCGCCCTCGACCGGTGGGACGCCTACACCGAGGCGAAGGAGTCCATGTTCTTCTACACGGACATTCCCGAGGCCCCGTGGACCGTCATCAAAAGCAACGACAAGCGCCGCGCCCGGGTGGAGGCGTTGCGCCATGTCCTTTCCCGGCTTGACTACACCGGCCGGGACGACTCGGTCATCGGGCACCCTGACCCGCGCATCGTCGGACCGGCCGCGGGCCTGCTGGAGACGGGTGAGCAGGCCGGCCGGGAGTTTCCCCGGCTCTGAGCCGCAGGTTATGGACACGGAGAGTAGTCCTTTCTAAGCTCTCCGTTGTTGACGGCTTCGCCGCCAGCCGCGACGGGTGGGGGTGGTCGGTCGATGGGCGCATGTGTGGAGCCGGTCGCAGCTCCGCCCCCCCGGGGCCGCCTGCGCCGGGGCGCCGCGCTCTGCCTGGTCCTGGCCGCGTTCGTGCTCCTCGCCGGTGCCGGTGCCGGTGCCGCTCCCGCGGCCGGGCTGGCGACGGGCCTCGCCGGCGAGGGGTGCCTGGGAGCCCGGGTCGGCCATTCCCGCCTGCTGGTCGGGGAGATCACGACCTTTGACGGATGCGGCTTCGGGCCCGGGACGGTGGTCGAGATCGCCTCCGGCGGTCGGGTGTTGCGGGCGGTGACGGCAGACGAGGCCGGGCGGGTCTCGGCACAGATCTCCTTCGCGTCGCCGGGCGTCAGGCTGATCACTGCCCGTGGCCTGGGCATGCCGCCCGCCGTAGCCGCCGGAAGTCCGCCCGTGCTGCCGTCGGGTGCCTCGCCAGGCCTCACCCCGGTGGGGGCCTCGGGCCACCCGGGCCCCGGCTCCGCAGGTGCCGGGCCGCCGGGTCCGTCCGGCCTCACCCCTGCCTCCGGATCGGGGGCGGGGCTGGGACAGGTGGTGTCGCCGGGAACCTCGCCGGCGGTGGCCGCGCCACGCACCCTGTCCGTGACGGTGCTCGTGATCGGGTTGACCGGTGTCGCCGATGCCGCGGCCACTGGTGGCCGTGCTGGTGCTGGTGCCCTCGGCGACGCCGGTGCCGGTGCCGGTGCCGGTGCCGGTGCCGGCAGCGGGGCCCGGGGCGGCGCCTGGCCCCCTCCGCAGTCCAGCGGGCTGACCCCGACCGATGTTCTGGCGCTGCTCGCGTTGCTGCAGAGCCAGGCGAACCAGCGGGGCTCCGCCGTCGTGAGCGGCACGGGAACGCCCGGCCTGGGGGCGGAACTCGCGCTGGGTGATTTGCTCGGGGCTGAGGAGGTGGCCGCCGTCGAGGAGGAGGCCGTGGCCGAGGAGCCGGTGCCGGTCGCGCAGCCGCCCGGGCCGGTGGCGGCCGGTGCGGGTGCCGGCGCGGTCGCTGGTGCGGGGACCGGGCAGCCCGCCGTCACCGCCGACCCCGGCGGCGAGCTTCCGCTGACCGGCGTCTCCGGGACCGCCCTGACGCTGCTCGCCGGCGGGCTGCTCGCCGGCGGGTTCTGGTGGCTGCGCCGTCGCCGCGAGTTCTACGTGCGGCAGTACGCGGCCGGGCCCGCCGTGCCGTGGGGCCCACCGGGGCCGCCGGGCCCCATCCCGCCGACGGGCTGGTGGCACGGAGGCTGGCCGGGCTGGCCGGGCTGGCCGGGCTGGCCGGGCTGGCCGGGCTGGCAGGGAGTGCCGGGCGGGCCGGGGTTGCAGGGCGGGTCCTGGCCCGGTCCGCCCGGCAGAGCTGACGGTCAGGGCCCGCAGGACGAATCGGTGGTGGGCGGACCCGGCCCTCATGGTGGTGGCCAGCTGAACCTGGCCCGCCCGGTGGACGCCAGGCTGCGCCGAGCGACTCCGACGGGTCTGATTGCGATGGGTCTGCCCGCGCCTGATCGCGGTGTTCACCGGTCGCCGGCACCGTTCGGAGCGATCCAGAAGCGCGGGGCGTCCATTATCGCCCTATGTACGCGGATGAAACGAATCCGGCAGGGGTGGAGGGCTCCGTTCCGCCGGCCTCGGAGCGGCCCGCTGTCGGGCCCGTCTGTCCGTTCACGGTCGAGCGGCCCGCCTCGCTCCAGCGCTGGGAGCGGCTGACGTTCGTGCACTGGCCGTTCGAGCCCGAGCAGGTGCGCGCACTGCTGCCGCCGGAGCTGGAGGTCGATGCCTTCGACGGTCGCGCCTGGGTCAGCCTGGTGCCCTTCACCATGCGGGTGGCGACCGGCCGGGGCTGGTCGGTTCCGTGGGCGTCGACGTTTCCGGAGACGAATGTCCGGACGTATGTCGTGGACCGCCTGGGCCGGCGCGGCGTCTGGTTCTTCTCTCTGGACGCGGCCCGGCTCGGCGCCGTTCTGGTGGCTCGGAACGGTTACCGGTTGCCCTATCTGTGGTCCGCGATGACGCTCTCCGGACCTGACGGGCTGCCCGCGGAGCCCGGGTCCGGGCCCGGACCAGGGCCCCGACCAGGGCCCCGACCAGGGCCAGGGCCCGGCGAGATCCGGTACGGGAGCCGTCGCCGCTGGCCCGGCCCGCGAGGTGCGTCCTGCCGGCTGCGGGTGCGGATCGGCGCGGCCTACCGCGATGACGAGCTGGGCCCGCTGGACCACTTCCTCACCGCCCGCTGGCGGCTGTACAGCGCGACCGGGCCGGCCCACCGGGCGATCCGGGCCAGCCACGACCCGTGGCCCCTGTACCGGGCGCAGGTGGCGGAGCTCGACGACGGGTTGCTGCGGGCGGCCGGACTCACCCCGCCGCCGGGCGACCCGCTCGCGCACTACTCGCCGGGCGTCGGCGTCAGGATCGGCCGCCCGGAGAAATACCTGTGATGTGCCCGGGCCAGGACCCACAGGCCCAGGTCCAGGTCCAGGTCCAGGCCAGGGCCGTGCGGCGGACGGCTGTTCCGGCCGCTACGGCAGCTTCCGCGCGATCGTCAGCCCGTCCGCCACGGGGAGGACGACGACCTGCACCCGGGCGTCGACGGCGAGCGCCGCGTTGAAGCCACGGATCGCGAGGACGTTGGGGCTGTCCTCCGCGTCCTCCTCGTCCAGCACCCGCCCGGACTGCAGCACGTTGTCCACGATGATCAGCCCGTTGGTGTTCATCCGGGGGAGCAGCAGCTCGAAGTAGGCCGGGTACGACTGCTTGTCGGCGTCGATGAAGGCCAGGTCGAAGGTGGGCTCCTCGGGCAGCGCCGCCAGTGACTCGGCGGCCGGCCCCAGGCGCAGCTCGACCCGGTCACTCACCCCGGCCCGCTCCCAGTAGCGACGCGCGACGGACGTCCACTCGTCGTTGACGTCGAGGCACAGCAGGCGCCCGCCCGGCGGCAGGCCCCGGGCCGTGCACAGCGACGAGTACCCGGTGAACGTCCCGATCTCGATCGCCCGGGACGGCGCGAGCGCCGCGGTCAGAATCGTCAGGAGCGCACCCTGTTCGGCGGGGATCTGCATCCGCCCGGCGTCGCCGAGCGCCGCCGTCTCGGCGGCGAGGTCGACCAGGATGTCGTCCGGCGGCGAACCGTGGGCGACCAGGTAGCCCCGCAGGGCCGGAGGCAGGAAGCCCGACTTGCCGGAGTCGGTGTTCCCGCTGGTCGGGGCGACGTCCGCGCTGTCAGTCACCGGCCGAGGCTATCGGACCTGATCTGCCTCCGGCGTCAAGCCCACCGGTCGGTCGGCGCGGCTGCCGAGAGGTGACGGAACTGACCCGTTCTTCGTGGAGAATCTGTCGGATCGGACGCATTGTCGTGCCGTGTTGTGGTATTCCCGAAGAATTCCACTCCTCGGATCGGCGGCCGGGCCGATACGCTCATGGGCGTGCTCAGAAGGCTCGATCTGCGTTCCACGACTCCCAGCGCCGCGGAGGTCCGCCGGCTGTTCCCGCGGGCAGCCGTCGATGTCGACGTGGCGATCGAGGCGGTCCGCCCCGTCTGCGACGACGTCCGCGACCGCGGTGACGCGGCCGTTCTCGACGCGGCCGAGCGGTTCGACCGGGTGCGCCCCGCGGGCCTGCGGGTGCCGGCCGAGGTCCTCGCCGCGGCGCTCGCCGAGCTCGACCCGGCGGTCCGCGACGCGCTGACCGAGGCGATCCGGCGGGCCCGGCTGGTCCATCGCGCCCAGCTGCGGGAACCGGTCGCCGTCGAGGTCGCTCCGGGCACGACGGTCACCGAGCGGTGGATTCCGGTCGAGCGGGTCGGCCTCTACGTGCCGGGCGGGCGGGTCGCCTACCCCAGCAGTGTGGTCATGAACGTGGTCCCGGCTCAGGAGGCCGGGGTGGGGTCGCTGGCCGTCGCCTCTCCGCCGCAGGTCGACAACGGCGGGCTGCCGCACCCGGTCGTGCTGGCCGCCTGCGCGCTGCTCGGCGTCGGCGAGGTCTACGCGGCCGGGGGCGCCCAGGCCGTGGCGATGTTCGCCCACGGCACCGAGAGCTGCCCGCCGGTCGACGTGGTCACCGGCCCGGGCAACGTCTACGTGACGGCGGCGAAGCGCCTGCTCCGCGGCATCGTCGGGGTCGACGCCGAGGCAGGGCCGACCGAGGTCGCCATCCTCGCCGACGGTTCGGCCCGGGCGGACTTCGTCGCCGCCGACCTGATCGCCCAGGCGGAGCACGATCCGATGGCGGCGTGCCTGCTGGTCACGACGTCGGTCGAGCTCGCCGACACGGTGGACGTCGAGCTCGACAAGCAGGTCCCCGCCACCCGACACCGGGACCGGGTGGCCGAGGCCCTGGCCGGCCAGGGCGGGGTGGCGCTCGTCGCGGACCTCGACGCAGGCCTGGCCGTCGTCGACGCGTGGGCCGCGGAGCACCTGGAGATCCAGACGATGGACGCCGCGGCGGTCGCCGCCCGGGTGCGGAACGCGGGTGCGATCTTCGTGGGGCCGTACGCGCCGGTGCCGCTGGGTGACTACCTGGCCGGTTCCAACCACGTCCTGCCGACCGGTGGCACGGCGCGGCACTCCGGTGGTCTTGCCGTGTCCGCGTTCCAGCGCCAGGTTCACGTCGTGGAGTGCACGGACGAGGCGCTCGCCGACATCGCGCCGCGGATCGCCGCGCTCGGCGGCGCCGAGGATCTGATCGGGCACGTCGATGCGGTGGAGGTTCGGGCGCGATGACCAGCAGCACCAGCAGCACCAGCGCGGCGGGAGGCGCCGCCGCCGGCACGGCCGTCGCCGGTGGCGAACGTGCCGCCAGGCGGGTCGTCACACTGGACGACCTGCCCCTGCGCGATGACCTGCGCGGGCTGTCGCCCTACGGGGCGCCGCAGATCGACGTCCCGGTGCGGCTGAACACGAACGAGAACCCGCACCCGCCGTCGCCCGGGCTCGTCGACGCCCTGGGCAAGGCCGCGACGCTGGCCGCGACCGAGGCGAACCGCTACCCGGACCGCGAGGCCGAGGCGCTGCGCGCCGACCTCGCCTACTACCTGACCCCGGACGCCGGCTTCGGGGTGACGGCCGCCCAGGTCTGGGCCGCCAACGGGTCGAACGAGATCATCCAGCAGCTCTGCCAGGTCTTCGGCGGGCCGGGGCGCAGCGCCGTCGGCTTCGAGCCGTCCTACTCGATGCACCGGCTGATCGCGCTGGCCACGGCCACCGGCTGGGTCGCCGAGCAGCGGGCGGCGGACTTCACCCTCGGCGCCGACCAGGTCGCCGGCGCGATCCACCGGCACCGCCCGGCGCTGCTGTTCCTGTGCTCACCGAACAACCCCACCGCCACCGCGATCGACCTGGACGTCATCACCGCCGCCTGTGAGGCGATGGGCGAGGTCGGCTCGGGTGTGGTGGTGGTCGACGAGGCCTACGGGGAGTTCCGCCGGGCCGGTGTGCACAGCGCCCTCACCCTGCTGCCGGCGCAGCCCCGGCTGGTGGTCACCCGCACGATGAGCAAGGCGTTCGCGCTCGCGGGTGCCCGGGTCGGGTACCTGGCGGCGCACCCGGCGGTCGTCGACGCGCTGCAGCTGGTGCGGCTGCCCTACCATCTCTCCTCGTTCACCCAGGCGGTCGCGCGTACCGCGCTGGCGCACGCCGACGAGCTGCTCGGCACCGTCGACGCGGTCAAGGCCCAGCGTGACCTGCTGGTACGGTCCCTGCCGGAGCTGGGCTGCGAGGTGGCGCCGAGCGACGCGAACTTCGTCCTGTTCGGCCGGTTCACCGACCAGCACGCGGTGTGGCAGGGCCTGCTCGACGCCGGCGTGCTCGTGCGGGATCTGGGCCTCGACGGCTGGCTGCGGGTCACCGCCGGGCTGCCCGCCGAGACGGACGCCTTCCTGGCCGCGCTGCGCACGGTGCTCGCCGACCGCCCGTCCCTGCTGCGCACAGCACCGGTGAGCCCGCCGGTCGGCTGAGCGAACACCGACCCCGAAACCGTCACCGCAGACCCGACAGAAGCCGCAAGGGACCCGCATGGCACGCACCGCCCGGATCGAGCGCAGCACCAAGGAATCGCACGTCCTCGTCGACCTCGACCTCGACGGGACGGGCCGGGCGTCGTCCGAGACCGGCGTCCCGTTCTTCGATCACATGATGGAGCAGCTCGGCAAGCACGGCGGCTTCGATCTCACCGTGCGGACCAAGGGCGATCTGCACATCGACGCCCATCACACGGTCGAGGACACGTCCATCGCCTTCGGGGCGGCGCTGCGGGAGGCCCTCGGCGACAAGGCCGGGATCCGGCGGTTCGGGGACGCGACCGTGCCGCTCGACGAGGCGCTCGTTCAGTCCGCGGTGGACCTGTCCGGCCGGCCCTACTGCGTCCACGTCGAACCGGAGCTGGTCGGGCTGATCGGCACCTACGACACGACCCTCACCCGGCACGTCTTCGAGTCGATCACCGCCTCGGCGCGGATCGCGCTGCACGTGCGGGTGCTGTCCGGGCGCAACGCGCACCACGTCGTCGAGGCCCAGTTCAAGTCCGTCGCCCGCGCGATGCGTGACGCGGTGGCCCTCGACGCCCGGGTGGCCGGCGTCCCGTCCACCAAGGGTGTGCTGTGAGCGGCGGGCAGCCGAACGTCGTCGTTCTCGACTACGGCTCGGGGAACCTGCGGTCCGCCGAGCGGGCCGTCGCCCGCGTCGGTGCCCAGGTGACCGTGACGGCTGATCTCGACGCCGCGCGGGCCGCGGACGGCCTCGTCGTTCCCGGCGTGGGTGCCTTCGCGGCCTGCATGGCCGGCCTGACGGCGGTCGGTGGCGAGGCTGTCGTGCACGAGCGGCTCGCGGCCGGGCGGCCTGTCCTCGGGATCTGCGTCGGCATGCAGATCCTCTACGAGCTCGGCGACGAGCACGGGGTGCGGACTGAGGGCCTCGGTGTGCTCGCCGGCAGCGTGGAACGGCTGTCCGCGCCCATCCTGCCGCACATGGGCTGGAACGTCGTCGCGCCGCCGCCCGCGTCCGTCCTGTTCGCGGGGGTCGATGCCGACACGCGTTTCTACTTCGTGCACTCCTACGCCGCCCGGCCGCGGCCCGGGGACACTGTCGCCGAGCACGGCGAGGCCTTCGCCGCGGCGGTCGAGCGCGGTCCGCTGACGGCCACCCAGTTCCACCCGGAGAAGTCCGGGGACGCCGGTGCCCACGTCCTGGAGAACTGGCTGCGCACCCTGAACTGACCGCCCGCCGCGATCCCGCCCGCCGCGGAGTCTCACCCGACTCTCGGCAACGGGAGGCGGTCGGTCGTGTAGAGGCGCGCGACGATGTCCTCGATCGCCGGCTCGCCGACGGTCAGATCCACCAGCGGATAACGGGCCGCCACCTCGCTGACCAGCGGTGCCGCGCTCCTGTCCGCCGGGAACTGCAGCCACTGCCGAGTCCCTTCCACGCGCACGACCTCAGCTCCCTCCACAGCCATCGCCGGCATCGGCACGGCCAGGTCGACCCGCAGCGTCCGCACACCGCCGATGCGCGCCCGCAGCGCCGCCAGCTCACCGTCGAAGCCGAGCCGGCCGTGGTCGATGACCATCACCCGGCGGCAGAGCTGTTCGACGTCGCCCATGTCGTGGGTCGTCAGCAGGATCGTCGTCCCCTGCTCACGGTTCGTCCGCTCCAGGAACGAACGGACGGCGGCCTTGGAGACCACGTCCAGACCGATCGTCGGTTCGTCCAGGTAGACGATCTCGGGGTTGGGGAGGAAGGCCGCGGTGATGGTCCCGCGCATCCGCTGCCCCAGCGAGAGCTGGCGCACCGGGGTGTCGATGAACGGCCCCAGGTCCAGCAGGTCGACGAACTCGTCGAGGTTCCGGCGGTACCGGTCGGGCGGGATCCGGTAGATGCGGCGGACCAGTTCGAAGCTGTCGCGGAGTGGGAGGTCGTACCACAGCGCCGAGCGTTGGCCGAACACGACGCCGATGCGCCGGGCGAGCCGCAGCCGCTGCCGGGACGGATCGAGCCCGGCCACCCGCAACCGCCCGCCGGACGGGGTGAGAATGCCGACCAGCATCTTGATCGTGGTGCTCTTGCCCGCCCCGTTCGGCCCGAGGTAGCCCACCATCTCGCCGGCCCGCACGGTGAACGACAGGTCCGAGACGGCATGCAGGACGGATCTCTCCCGGCGCATCCAGCCGGTGCGCCGCCGCAGCACGAACGTCCGGGTGACGTTCCGGACGTCGATCGCGATGTCGTCCGCGATGTCGTCCGCGACGTCGTCCGCGATGTCGTCCGCGACGTTGCCGTCGGTGTCGCCGTCAGGCATTCGGCTCAGCCCCCCACGCCGCGGTAGTGACGGATCCCCGACCGCCACGCCGTCGCGGCGGCGGCGGCGCAGACGACGGCGACGGGCAGGGAGAGGAAGCGGGTGAACGCCGGCAGGCCGAACGGGTCCGGCCGGTCGAGGACGAACAGCGCCGGCTGCCAGTTCACGAAGGCGATCGGAAGGACCACGGTCATCAGCAGGGCGGCGCGGCGCCCGTAGACCGTGAGCGGGTACTGCGTCGCCAGGGCCGAGCCCTGCCGGACGGCGCTGACCGCGAGGCTCGAGTCCGGCGCGACGAACAGAACGGCCGCGATGCCGACAGCGAGACTGATGCTGATCAGTGTCCCGCAGGCGATCATCGCGGGGAGCAGCGCGACGCGGGCCGGGGTCCAGTCGACGTCGAGTGCGGCGACACTGACCGCGAGAACGGCGACCGGCTGGACGATCCGGCTGAGGCGCTGCGGTGAGAAGTCCATCGTCGCGCACTGCACGAGCACGCTGACCGGGCGGATGAGCACCGCGTCCATCCTGCCCTCCTTGATGTGCCAGCCGAGCTGGTCGAGTGGGCCGGCCATGGCCTCGGCGAGGGCGAACGCCAGCGCGGACGTCCCGTAGAGGAACGCGACCTCGGCCAGCGAGAAGCCGTCGAGGTCCGACAGGTGGGCGAAGATGATGCTGATCGTGGCGAGGTCCAGGGCCGCGCCCGCCATCTCCACCAGGGTGTAGAGCACCAGCGAGACGCGGTACTGCGCGGCCGAGCGGAACGCCGCGCCGACCAGCAGCAGGTAGCTGCCGGCCTCCGTGCGCAGCAGCCCGATCCGCTCGCCGGCCCGCTCGCCGGTCCGTTCGCCCGTCCGCCTGTCGGTCCGTTCGCCGGTCCGTTCGTTCATCGGCCCTCATCCGCCCTGTACGACGAGGCGGCGCAGGCCCGCGGTCGTCAGCACCCTGGCGGTGAGCAGCAGGAGAGCGGCCCAGACGGCCTGGAACGCGAGGGCGCGCAGTGTTCCGCCGTCCGCCGTGCCGAGGTAGAGATCCATCGGGACCTGCACCACGGCCCCGAACGGCGCCAGCCCGGCGATCGTGCCGAGCGGCCCGGGAAACAGGGCGAGCGGGAGCACCGCCCCGGAGAAGAACATCATCACCAGCGCGGAGACCGCCTGCACGCCCCGGGCGTCCGTCATCCAGAACGCGCTGAGGCCCACCAGGTAGCGCAGCCCGAAGCTGACGAGCAGGGCGAGGCCGAGGCCCACCGCGAAGGCGGCGCAGGCGCCGGGCGACCCTGGCCGGCGCAGATCGAACAGGAGCGCGCCGACGATCGCGGCCGGCACCGCCCGACTGGCGAAGTACACCGCTGCCCGGCCCACCTCCAGCCCGAGCCACCAGCGCTGGAACCCCACCGGCCGGACCAGGTCGACCTCGATCGACCCGTTCCGGATCCGCCACGGCATGTCGATCATGCCGCCGAACACGGCGAAGGTCGTCACCAGCGACTGCCCGAGCACGGTGAACGTGATGGCGGCCGTGCTGTCGTACCCGGCGAGGCCGGGCCGCTGCTCCCAGACGGCGAGCGCCACATGCCCGCGCAGCACGGTCAGGATGATGTTCGACAGGATGGACGCCGCGATCGTCGCGCGGTAGCAGAGCATCCGGCGCGCGGCGGCGGACGCGACCGCGCACCACATCCGCGCGCAGCCCGCGGCGCTGCCCCCGAACGGGCGTGCGGCCGCCGCGACCGGACTCGCCGGATCAGAGATCACCACAGCCAACGTAGGGCTCGCGGGTCCGGCACACCGGTGATTCTGGTCAACATGTCGGCGGGGCGGCCAGGTGTTCGCGGGGGAGACCACGGCCGGCACCGTCGGCGGACCCGTAGGGTGGTCACGTGACGCTGACGCTGCTACCCGCGGTGGACGTGGCCGACGGCCAAGCCGTCCGCCTGGTCCAGGGCGAGGCCGGATCCGAGACCTCCTACGGCGACCCCCGCGAGGCGGCGCTGACCTGGCAGCGCGACGGCGCCGAGTGGATCCACCTCGTCGACCTCGACGCCGCCTTCGGTCGCGGCTCCAACCGAGACCTGATCGCCGAGGTCGTGCGCTCCGTCGACGTGGCCGTCGAGCTCTCCGGCGGCATCCGCGACGACGAGACGCTCGATGCCGCACTGGCGACCGGTGCCGCCCGGGTCAACATCGGCACCGCCGCGCTGGAGAACCCGGACTGGGTCCGCGCGGCCATCGACCGGGTCGGCGACCGGATCGCGGTCGGCCTCGACGTGCGCGGCACCACCCTCTCCGCCCGCGGCTGGACGCGCGACGGCGGCGAGTTGTTCGAGGTGCTCGCCCGCCTCGACGCCGACGGCTGCGCCCGCTACGTCGTCACCGACGTGCGCCGCGACGGGACGCTGACCGGCCCCAACGTCGAGCTGCTGCGGTCGGTGACCGCCGCGACGAACCGCCCGGTGGTCGCCAGCGGCGGAGTCTCCTCCCTGGCGGACCTCAGCGCGATCGCCGCGGTCCCCGGTGTCGAGGGCGCCATCATCGGCAAGGCGCTGTACGCAGGCGCGTTCACGCTGCCCGAGGCGCTGGCAGTGGCGGCGCGGGAACCAGCGGTCCCGGGCACGCCGTGACGGTCGCCGTCCGGGTGATCCCCTGCCTCGACGTCGACGGCGGCCGGGTGGTCAAGGGTGTGAACTTCACCGATCTGCGGGACGCCGGTGACCCGGTGGAGATGGCCCGTCTCTACGACGCCGAAGGCGCCGACGAGCTGACCTTCCTGGACATCACCGCGTCCAGTGGCGACCGTGAGACCACCTACGACATCGTCCGGCGCACCGCCGAGCAGGTCTTCATCCCGTTGACCGTCGGCGGGGGAGTGCGCGCCGTCTCCGACGTCGACCGCCTCCTGCGTGCCGGGGCCGACAAGGTCGGGATCAACACGGCCGCGGTGGCCCGTCCCGAGCTCGTCCGGGAGTGCGCGCTGCAGTTCGGCAGCCAGTGCATCGTGCTGTCGGTCGACGCCCGGCGCTCCAGCGAGCCTGGCGGCCCGTTGTTCGAGGTGACCACGCACGGCGGCCGCCGCGGCACCGGCATCGACGCGGTGGAGTGGGCGGCCCGGGCCGTCGAGCTCGGCGCCGGCGAGATCCTGCTGAACTCGATGGACGCCGACGGCACCCAGGACGGCTACGACCTGCAGATGATCGGCGCGGTCCGCGCGGTGGTGGACGTCCCGGTGATAGCCAGCGGCGGAGCGGGGAAGCTCGACCACTTCGCCCCCGCCGTCGGCGCCGGCGCGGACGCCGTGCTCGCCGCCAGCGTCTTCCACTTCGGCCGGATGCGGATCTCCGAGGTGAAGGAGCGCCTGCGGGACGCGGCCATCCCGGTGCGCTGACATCCCGGTGCGCCGGCGCCCTGGCGTGCCGGCCTCCTGGCGTGCCGATTCCGGCGCGCTGGCCCAGCCGTTGCCAGCCCGAGCCTGCCGCTGGTCGCTCGTGCGTGCCGCCGGCCGCCGGGTGTGCCGCAGGGCCCAGAAAGCGGCCCGCGAACACCGACGGAACATCGGTTGTCCAGCAGCGGTCAGCTCGCCGATCGTGGCGGTCAGGGCCCGGCCGCCGGGCCAGTATGACGGCTCGTACCGGCGCCGGCACGAGCACCGCGGCTCACCGGCCGCAGGCCGGATCCCTGACTCGTCCTCACCGGTGGGCGGGACTTTTGCGCTGGCCGGCCGTGTTGGCCGTGTTGTGGGACGAGCCGGGGCCGTCGCGTCCCACAGCGGTAGCGATCCGGTAGCGATGGTGAGACGGAGGAGCAGCATTGCCCGGTGAACCCGCATCCAGCCTGGTGCCCGGTCAGGGGGCACCGATCGCCGCCACCACCGCCGGCAGCCGGCCTCCTCGTCACGTGACGCGCTCCGCCGAGGTGTCCGAGGTGTCCGAGGTGACCCCGCGGACGGCCCCGAGCACGCCCGGGGACGCCTCGGCCGGGGGCAGGTCGGCAGGGGGAGCCCAGGACGGGGTGATCCGGCGCGGGCTGGGTGTCCTCGCGATCGCGGTACGCGAGGAGCCGCGGATCTTCGTCGCGGCGGTGGCCGGAAGCTCGCTCTACGCTCTCGCGACAGTGGCGAGCTCGCTCGCCCTGGGCGAGATCACCGAGCAGGTGATCGTGCCGAGCATCCGGAACGAGCACGCCGACTGGAGCACCGTCCTCGCGGTCGGGGCGATCATGGTCGGGATCGGGCTCGCGCGAGCCTGCGGGTTGTTCTTCCGTCGCCTGGTCTCCGGCATGATGCAGTACCGGCTCCAGGCCACCTACCGGCGCCGTGTCACCCGCCAGTACCTGCACCTGCCGCTGGCCTGGCACCAGCGGCACCCGACCGGCTCGCTGCTGTCGAACGCGAACGCGGACGTCGAGGCCACCTGGGCGCCGATCGCCCCGTTGCCCTTCGCCGTCGGTGTGCTGGTGATGCTGGCTGCCGCGCTCGTCCTGCTGATCCTCACCGATCCGCTTCTCGCCCTGGTGGGCTGTGTCGTGTTCCCCGCCTTCGGGGTGGTGAACATCGTCTACGGCCGCTGGGTGTCACCGCTGTACGGCCGGGTCCAGCGGCTGCGCGGCGAGGTCAGCGCGGTCGCCCACGAGTCGTTCGACGGGGCGCTCGTCGTCAAGACCCTCGGCCGGGAGGCCGATGAGACGGAGCGTTTCACCGGCAAGGCCCACGAGTTGCGGGACGCGATGGTCCGCGCCGGCCGGATCCGTGGCCTGTTCGACCCGGTCATGGAGGCGCTGCCCAACCTGGGTGTGCTCACGGTGATCCTGGTCGGCGCGGTGCGCATCGACAACGGCTCCCTCACGGTGGGGGAGCTGGTGCGGGTCGCCTATCTGTTCACCCTGCTCGCCTTCCCGATCAGGTCGATCGGATGGGTCTTCGGCGAGCTTCCGAGGTCCGTCGTCGGCTACGAGCGGGTGGCGGCGGTGCTGGCGGCCCGCGGCGGGCTCAGCCACGGGACAGCCGCCCTGAACGGGACCGACCCGGCCACGCTGCGTGTCACCGGCGTCGGCTACGCCTATCCGCAGCCGGCAGCGGCACCGGCCCCGCCCGCGGGAACCGAAGCGCTCGCCACCGATCTGCTCCCCTCCGAGCCCGCCACCGACGCGCCGTCCGTCGACGCGGCCGGCCGCCCCGCTTCCGCCTCCCCCTCCGCCTCAGTGGCTGTCGCCGACGCCGACGCCGACGCCGATCGGCAGGCACTGGCCGCGGTCACCTTCGAGGTACGTCCCGGCCGGGTGGTGGCTCTGACCGGTCGTACCGGAGCCGGCAAGTCGACTCTGGTCAACCTGCTGGCCCGGCTCGTCGACCCCGACGCCGGCACGGTCCGCGTCGACGGCACGGACCTGCGCGAGCTCGCCGCCGGCGAAGTGGCCCGCGCGGTCGCGCTCGTCCCCCAGCAGACCTTCCTGTTCGACGACACCGTGCGCGCGAACGTCACCCTGGGGCTCGACCTGGGCGACGACGAGGTGTGGGAGGCCCTGCGGCGGGCCCAGGCGGACCGGTTCGTCCGCGCCCTTCCCGACGGCCTCGACACCCGGGTCGGGGAGCGGGGCACCACACTCTCCGGCGGTCAGCGGCAGCGGATCGGCCTGGCCCGCGCGCTGGTGCGCCAGCCGCGGATGCTCATCCTGGACGACGCGACCTCCAGCGTCGATCCGCGGATCGAGGCGTCGATCCTCGCCGACCTGCGGCAGCGGGCGGGGGCGTCCACCGTCGTGATCGTCGCCTACCGCCGTTCGACGGTCGAGCTCGCCGACGAGGTCGTGTTCCTCGCCGACGGCCGGGTCGCAGCCCAGGGAACCCACGCCGAACTGCTGGCCTGCTCGCCCGGTTACGCCGAGCTGCTCACTGCCTACGACGGCGCCGCGCGGGCGCGGGCGGACGCGCTGGCGGCGATGCCCGTCCCGCCCGTCCCGCCCGTCCCGCCCGTCCCGCCGGCACCCGCTCAGGTGGCGGATCTCCTCGCATCGTCCGTGGCCGCTGCCGACCCGGCGGACGGAACGGTACCGGCGCAGCCGCCGGACCTGGCCGCGGATCCGGCGGCGGAGCCGGCCCCGCTCGCCGACCACCGGGTGCCGGCGGCGGACAGGGACGGGGTCCGATGAGCGACGGCCTGGTGGCGACTGCCGGCCGCCTGCGTCGGCTGGTGCCGGAACTGACCGCCGGTATCCTCGGGACGCTCTCGCTGGCCGCTCTCGCCACTGTCGGCAAGGTGGTCATCCCGGTGGTCGTCCAGCAGACGCTCGACCGCGGTGTCGGGGACGACGGCGCCGACCTCGGCCTGGTCGGGACATCCGTCGCTGTCGCGGCCGTCGCGATCCTGGTCACCGGCTTCGCGGCGTTCCGGATGAACGTGCGGCTCTACCGGATCTCGGAGAGCGCGCTGGCCACACTGCGGATCCGCGCGTTCCGCCATGTCCACGACCTGTCGATGCTGAGCCAGTCCGAACAGCGGCGCGGGTCGCTGACCTCGCGGGTGACCAGCGACGTCGACACGATGTCGCAGTTCCTGCAGTTCGGCGGCGTGATGCTGATCGTCGCCTCGGGGCAGATGCTGATCGCCACGGTCCTGATGTTCGTCTACTCCTGGCAGCTCGCCCTGCTCGTGTACGCCTTCTTCGTCCCGCTGGTCCTGGCCACCCACCGCTTCCAGCGGCGGCTGGCCCGCCGGTACGGCGTGGTCCGCGAACGGGTCGGTGACATGCTCGGCGCGATCGCCGAGTCGGTGGTCGGTGCCCAGGTCGTGCGGGCCTACGGATCGCAGGACCGCACCGCCCACCGCATCGACACCACGGTGGAGAACTACCGTTCCGCGCAGACCGGCGCGCAGACGCTGGTGGCCGGGGTGTTCGCGGGCGTCGAGGGCGTCGCGGCGCTGACCACGGCGGCGGTGGTCGTGGTGGGCGTGCTGCTCGGTGTCGACGGTTCGCTGACCACCGGTCAGCTGGTGGCGTTCCTGTTCCTGCTGACCCTGTTCATCATGCCGATCCAGTCGCTGACCGAGGTGCTCAACGAGGGCTCCAACGCCCTCGCCGGGCTTCGCCGTGTCCTCGACGTCCTGGACACCCCCACGGACATCCGTGACCCGGCCGCGGACGGCGCGGGCCGCGCGCTGCCCGCCGGCCCGCTCGGTGTCCGCTTCGACGGGGTCGGCTTCGCCTACCCCGGCGGCCCTCCGGTCCTGCACGAGGTCACCCTCGACCTCGCGCCGCGCGGCCGGGTGGCCGTCGTCGGCGAGACCGGCTCCGGCAAGACGACTCTGGCCAAGCTGCTGACCCGCCTCATGGACCCGACCAGCGGAACAGTGCTGATCGGCGGTGTCCCCCTCTCCGACGTGCGCTTCGGCTCGCTGCGCCGCCGCGTGGTCATGGTGCCGCAGGACGGCTTCCTGTTCGACCTCTCCATCGCGGACAACGCCCGCTACGGGCGGCCCGACGCCACCGACGCGCAGATCGAGGGGGCATTCGTGGAGCTGGGACTCGGGGACTGGCTCGCCGGCCTGCCCGCCGGTATCCGCACACCGGTCGGTGAACGCGGAGAGCTGCTCTCCGCCGGCGAACGACAGCTCGTCGCGCTGGCCCGCGCCCAGCTGGCCGACCCCGACCTGCTCGTCCTCGACGAGGCGACCTCCGCCGTCGACCCCGCGACCGAGGTGCGGATCGCCGCGGCGCTCCTCGCACTGACCAGGCACCGGACCTCGGTCACGATCGCGCACCGGCTGTCGACCGCCGAGGCGGCCGACGACGTGATCGTGATGGACGCCGGCCGGGTGGTCCAGCGCGGGGCGCATGCGGATCTCGTCGCCGTCCCCGGCGTCTACCGGCGCCTGCACGAATCCTGGGCCGCCGGAGTCACGGCCGGCTGACCGCTGCCGGCCGACGCGCGGCGGCCCGCGTGGCAGGCGGCCGCGACTCCGGCGGCCCGCCCGGAAGGCGGCTCGACGGGTGTCCGGTCGGCGGCCGGCAGCGTCTGCGGCCGGCCGGTGCCGGCGGGGACACGGCCGGCCGGGCCGCGGCGGGCAGAATGGGCGGGTGACCGCACGCGCCTCCCGTCTGGATCCCACCATCGCCCGCCGGCTCAAACGCGACAGCGCCGGCCTGTTCCCGGCCGTCGCCCAGCAGCACGACACCGGGGAGGTCCTCATGGTCGGCTGGATGGACGACGAGGCGCTGCACCGCACGCTCACCACCGGCCGCGCCACCTACTGGAGCCGGAGCCGTTCCGAGTACTGGGTCAAGGGCGACACCAGTGGGCACGTCCAACAGGTGCGTTCGGTCGCGCTCGACTGCGACGGCGACACCGTGCTCGTCCGGGTGGACCAGACCGGCCCCGCCTGCCACACCGGGGAGCGGACCTGCTTCACCGGCCGAGAGCTCCCGCTCGGCCCCGAGCGGGCCGACACGGCGCCGACCGCGAGCCAGGCGCCCGTGCCGACGACGGGAGCGACTCGATGACGACCGGCGAGATCATCCCGAGTCGGGAGGAGTTCCACGAGCTCGCGGCCCGGCAGGCCGTCGTGGCGGTGTCCCGGCGCCTGCTCGCCGACGGGGAGACCCCGGTCGGGGTCTACCGCAAGCTGGCCGGCGGCCCGGGAACCTTCCTGCTGGAGTCCGCCGAGCACGGCGGCATGTGGTCGCGGTACTCGTTCGTCGGCGTCCGGGCCGCGGCCACTCTCACCGAGCGTGACGGCCAGGCCGTGTGGGTCGACGGCGCCCCGCCGCCCGGCGTTCCCGAGGGGGGCGACCCGCTCGAGGTTCTGCGCGCGGTGGAGCGCCAGCTCTGCTCGCCGCGCCCGGAGGGCACCCCGCCCCTGCTCGGCGGGCTGGTCGGCTACCTGTCCTACGACATCGTCCGGCGCATCGAGCGGCTGCCCGCCAACGCTGCCGACGACCTCGGCATCCCCGAGCTGAGGATGCTGCTGACGACGGACCTCGCCGTCCTCGACCACACCGACGGCTCCTGCCAGCTGGTCGCGAACGTCTTCACCGGCGCCACCCGCCCGCGGGGCGCCGCGGATCCGCCGCCGGAGCCGGGCGACAGCCAACCGGGCGACCCGCGGACGGGGCGGCAGGCCGCCACCCGGCAGGCCGCCACCCGGCGGGCCGAGCTCGACGCGGCCTATGACGACGCGGTGCACCGCATCGAGGTGATGACGGCAGATCTCGGCAAGTGGAGCGAGCCGACCGTCGCGACCACCACGGGGGCGGTCACGGGTGTCCGCGACTTCGTCTCGGCCACCGAACCCGGCGGGTTCCACCGCGCCGTCGAGCGGTCCATCGAGGAGATCCGGGCCGGGGAGTGCTTCCAGATCGTCATCTCCCAGCGGTTCGAGCGCCCCACCACCGCGGACGCGCTCGACGTCTACCGGGTGCTGCGCGCCTCCAACCCCAGCCCGTACATGTACCTGCTGAGGTTCGCCGATCACGACGTGGTGGGCTCCTCGCCGGAGGCGCACGTCAAGGTCACGGGCCGGCGGGCACTGCTGCACCCGATCGCCGGCAGCCGGCCGCGCGGCGGCACCCCGGAACGCGACGCCGAACTGGCCGCCCAGCTGCTCGCCGATCCCAAGGAACGATCCGAGCACGTCATGCTGGTCGATCTGGTCCGCAACGACCTGGGGCGGGTCTGCGTTCCCGGCTCGGTACGGGTGGTCGAGTTCGCCGCGGTCGAGCGGTTCTCGCACATCATGCACATCGTCTCCACGGTGATCGGGCAGGTCGAGCCCGACCGCAGCGCCATCGACGTGCTCGCGGCGACCTTCCCCGCGGGCACCCTGTCCGGTGCGCCCAAGGTGCGGGCGATGGAGATCATCGACGAGCTCGAACCGACACGGCGGGGCCTCTACGGGGGTGTGGTCGGCTATCTCGACTTCGGCGGTGACCTGGACACCGCCATCGCCATCCGCACCGCGGTGCTGCGGTCCGGCATGGCCTACGTGCAGGCCGGCGCGGGAATCGTCGCGGACTCCGTGCCCGCGTCGGAGGACCTGGAGAGCCGGACCAAGGCCGCCGCGGTGCTCCGCGCGGTCGAGGTGGCGGAGTCCCTCCGCCCGCCGGTATGACACCCCCCGCCGGGTCGTCGCCCGCCGGCGCGACACCACCCGGCCCGGCCCCGATCTCCGGGCCGGGCCGGCGTGCCCGCCGGGAGCGGGCACTCGCCGTCGTCGCCTGCCTGCTCGGTTCCGCCGCCGTCCTGTTCAGCGCCGGCTCCACCTGGGTCTCCGCCCGGGTGCAGGCGGCGACCGGAGCGGGAAACGAGGTGGTGGCGGCGCCGTTGCCCGTCAGCTGGTCAGGCGGGTCCCTGGCGCCGGCCGTCACCGGGCTGGCACTGCTGGGTCTCGCCGGGACCGTGGCGATCATCGCCACCCGGCGCCTGGGGCGGATCGTGGTCGGCGTGCTGGTCGTGCTCGCCGGTCTCGGCATCGTGCTGACCGCCGGTGGCATCGCTCTCGACCCTGAGGGGGCAGTTCGCGGCACGGACGAGGTCCAGGCCGTGGTGCCCGTGGGGGAACCGGCCATCCTCGGGCTGTCGAGCGGTGCCGGGCCGTGGTTCGCGGTGCTGGGCGGGCTCGTGCTGGCGGTCACGGGCGCGATCGTCGTCGCCCGCGCCGGGACCTGGCCGGCCATGTCCGGCCGTTACCAGGCCCGTGTAGCCGCACCCGTCGACGCCTGGGATGCCATCGAGCGGGGCCAGGACCCCACCTGATCATCGGGGAACCTCCGCTCCGCCCGGGCGGAGCGGGGACCCCGGGCCCGGCCCACCCGCGACCCGCGGCGCCGGGAACCGGCGTGGCTGGTAGCCGCCGACCGCCCCGACCGCGTCGAGCAGCAGACGGTTGCGCTCGACGTCCGCCTCGATCAGACCGATGAGCACGTCGATCCGGGCGATGCGCTGGTCGAGCTCCTCGAGCCGGGCCCTGATCCGGGTGTGGTCCGCCGGGCTGCCGGCAGCCTTCGCGGGGCCCGCCACCGGGCCGGGGGCCGTGGTGGCCGCTGCGCCGGGCGCTGGCGCGCCCGAGGGCTCGGCAGCCGTGACACCCACCGGAACCCGGGGCGCGAGGCCGCGCGGCGGCCCGCCCGGCGGGTACGGCGATGATCGTGCATTCCGTTCCGTCCTCTCCTCCATACCACCTTCCGGCCCGCTCGGACCGGGCCGCCCGTAGGAGCCTCCGCGAGGGGCGCCGGCGCGCCGAGCGACCCGTGAGGCGGCCGTGGCCCACCCCGCCAGGGGCTCCGCGGACCCGCCGCCCCACGACGCCGGACCGGCCGGATCTGACCCTGATGCCGGGACGGCGGCATCCTGGCCCGTCGGCTGGTCGCTCCGCGGCACGTCGGCCAGTTCCCTCATCACGCCTCCCGGTAGCACTTGTCTTCGAACGTGTGTTCGATGATACGGGCCGGGTGCGGGCCGTCAACGCAATGGGGTCGCAGGCGTGTCGGGCGGCCGATCGGTGCCCGTTTCGGGGCGTGTCCGCACGGTCGCTGCGGGTGGTACTAGCAACGGGCCCACGACTACGGAAGTAACCCGGTCTGTCACCTGTCGGGGGATACGTCTGTTCTGTCTGGCCTCGACGTCAATGTCAGGAGCCTGCACATCGTTCGGATCAACACGAGAACAACAACGGGTGGTGACCGGGTGGCGCCATGGGCGGGGGCGGCGGGCCAGCACCGCGTGCCTGCCCTACCATCGGCGGCATGGCCGTGAGTGGCGCGAGCGCGGGGCGATGAACGCTCTCGACGAGATCCTCGACGGGGTCAGAGCAGATCTGGCCGAACGCGAGCGAGCAACGTCCCTGGCAGCTCTCAAGCAACGAGTGGAACGCGTACCGGATGCACGGGACGCGCTGGCGGTGCTGCGTGCACCCCGGGTATCGGTGATCGCGGAGATCAAGCGCCGCTCGCCGTCGAAGGGTGCGCTGGCGACGATCAGCGACCCGGCCGGGCTCGCCTCGCTCTATGAGCAGGCGGGTGCGGCGGCGGTGAGCGTCCTCACGGAACGGCGGCGCTTCGGTGGTTCGCTCGCAGACCTGGACGCTGTCCGGGTCGCGGTCGACATACCGGTGCTGCGCAAGGACTTCGTGGTCTCTCCGTACCAGGTGCTCGAGGCGCGGGCCCACGGTGCGGACATGGTCCTGCTGATCGTGGCCGCGCTCGACCAGCCTCGGCTGATCGGCCTGCTGGAGCGGATCGAGTCGCTCGGCATGACCGCGCTGATCGAGGTGCACGACGAGGCCGAGATGGTGCGGGCGCTGGACGCGGGTGCCCGGCTGATCGGGATCAACGCCCGCAACCTGCGGACGCTCGAGGTCGACCGGGACACCTTCGGGCGCCTCGCCCCGATGGTTCCGTCCGGCGTGCTGAAGGTGGCGGAGTCCGGTGTGCGCGGGCCGCACGACCTGCTCCACTTCGCGGGTGCCGGTGCGGATGCCGTCCTTGTCGGGGAGGCCGCCGTGACGGGCGGGGACCCGCGCCAGTTCGTCGCCGACCTGGTGACCGCCGGAACCCATCCGGCCACCCGCATCGCTCACTGAGTCACGGGTGCCCGCCGGCCGACCGGCCGGCGGAGTGCGCCCCCGGCCGCCCGGCTGGTGGCGCACGCCACCTCGGTGGGGGTGGGCGCCGGTACAGTCGGGGCCGTGACAGCTCGACCCACCGGAACGTTCGCCGACTCCTCCCGCGCCGCCGACGCGGCCGACCAGCATGCCGCGGGTGCCGCCGGAGACTGGTCGCCCGCCCGAGCCGCCGAGAGCTGGCAGGCGGTGCCGGACACGTCCGGCCACTTCGGCCGGTTCGGCGGCCGGTTCGTGCCGGAGGCGCTGTTCGCCGCCCTCGACGAGCTCTCGGCCGCCTACGAGGCCGCCCGGGTCGACCCGGCGTTCACCGCCGAGCTCGACGGCCTGCTGGCGTCCTACGCCGGTCGGCCGACCCCGCTGACCTCGGCGGCCCGGCTGACCGAGCGGATCGGTGGCGCACGCATCCTGCTCAAGCGGGAGGACCTCGCGCACACCGGCTCACACAAGATCAACAATGTGCTCGGCCAGTGCCTGCTCACCCGCCGGATGGGCAAGACGCGCGTCATCGCCGAGACGGGCGCCGGCCAGCACGGGGTGGCCACGGCGACCGCCTGCGCCCTGCTGGGGCTGGAGTGCGTCGTCTACATGGGCGAGGAGGACACCCGCCGGCAGGCCCTCAACGTGGCCCGGATGCGCCTGCTCGGCGCGGAGGTCGTCGCCGTCGCGTCGGGCAGCCGCACCCTGAAGGACGCCATCAACGAGGCCATGCGCGACTGGGTGGCCACGGTCGACTCGACCCACTACTGCATCGGGTCGGTCATGGGGCCCCACCCCTTCCCGATGATGGTGCGGGACTTCCAGCGCATCATCGGCGTCGAGGCCCGCCAGCAGACCCTCGACCTGCTCGGTCGGCTCCCTGACGCGGTCGTCGCCTGCGTCGGCGGGGGGTCCAACGCCATGGGTGTCTTCCACCGCTTCATCCCGGACGCCGAGGTGGCGCTGATCGGCTGTGAGGCCGGTGGCGACGGAGTGGCCAGCGGCCGGCACGCGGCCGCGATCGCCGGCGGGGCGCCCGGAGTGCTGCACGGCATGCGGACCTTCCTGCTGCAGGACGCCGACGGGCAGACCCAGGTCTCGCACTCGATCTCGGCCGGGCTCGACTATCCCGGCATCGGCCCCGAGCACGCGCTGCTGCACGAGACCGGCCGCGCCAGCTACCGGGTGGTCGACGACGCGGCCGCGATGGAGGCGCTGGCGCTGGTGGCGCGCACCGAGGGCATCCTCGTCGCGATCGAGAGCGCCCACGCCTTCGCCGGCGCGTTCGAGGTGGCCCGCGAGCTCGGCCCCGACGGCGTCGTCCTGGTCAACTGCTCCGGCCGCGGCGACAAGGACGTCGACACCGCCGCCCGCTGGTTCGACCTGCTGGACCCGGACGCCGGCTAGCCGGGTGGGGGCCCCGACCCGGGTGCCCCCACCTCCGCCCGATCACCCCCGCCCGATCATCACGACGAGGAACGGACCCACGGTGCGCAGTCAGTTGGCACACGACCAGCCGGCCCAGGGGCAGCCTGCCGGCGGCCCGGCAGCGGCGGCCCGGCCGGTCCCGGCCGGGCGGGAGGCGGCCCGGGCCGGGCGCAGCCCGCTGGACGAGGTCTTCGCGGCGGCCCGGGCACAGGGGCGGGCTGTCCTGGTGGGCTACCTCCCCGCCGGGTTCCCGACCGTGGAGCGGGGCATCGCCGCGATGCGGGCGATGGTCGCGGCAGGCGTGGACCTCGTCGAGGTCGGCCTGCCCTACTCGGACCCGACCATGGACGGCCCGGTCATCCAGGACGCCGCGGACGTGGCGCTGCGCGGCGGCGTCACCACCCGTGACGTGCTGCGCACGGTCGAGGCGGTCGCCGACACGGGCGCCCCCACCGTGGTCATGACCTACTGGAACCCGGTGGAGAGGTACGGCCTGGAGGCGTTCGCCGCCGACCTGGCGTCGGCCGGAGGGGCCGGGGCGATCACGCCCGACCTGCCGCCGGAGGAGGCCGGCCCCTGGCTCGCGGCCTGCGCCACCCACGCGATCGACCCCGTCTTCCTGGTCGCGCCGAGCTCGACTCCGCAGCGACTGCGCCTGGTCACGTCGCACAGCCGCGGCTTTGTCTACGCGGCGTCGACGATGGGCGTCACCGGTGCCCGGGCGGCGGTCGGGGCCCGGGCCGGTGACCTCGTCACCCGGGTACGCGAGGTGACGACCCTGCCGGTGGCTGTCGGCCTGGGCGTGAGCACCGGGGCACAGGCCGCGGAGGTCGCCGGCTTCGCCGACGGCGTGATCGTGGGTTCCGCGCTCGTCCGCGCCCTCGCCACCGGTGACGGCGAAGGCGAAGGCGGCGGGGGTGGTGTCGACGCGGTCACCCGACTCGCGGCGGAGCTCGCCGCCGGCGTGCGCGCGGCATCCGCCTGACAGGCGCGGACAGGGACGGGGATAGCCTGACGCTCGTGGTGCTCGCAGCTATCCCCAGCCCATCCCGAGGGGTCGTGCATCTGGGACCCGTCCCGTTGCGCGCCTACGCCCTGATGATCGTCGTCGGGATCATCGTGGCGGTCGTCGTGACCGCCCGGCGGCTGCGGGCCCGCGGAGTGGACCCCGTGGTCGCCAGCGAGGTCGCGTACTGGGCGGTCCCGTTCGGCATCGTCGGCGCGCGGATCTACCACGTCATCAGCAGCCCCGACGCCTACTTCGGCGAGGACGGCGACCCCCTCGCGGTCTTCGAGGTCTGGAACGGCGGTCTGGCGATCTGGGGGGCCGTCGCGGGTGGAGCGCTCGGCGCGTGGCTCGCCTGCCGGCGCATGGACGTCCCGTTCGGCCTGTTCGCGGACGCGATGGCCCCCGGGCTGGCCCTCGCCCAGGCGATCGGCCGGTGGGGCAACTGGTTCAACCAGGAGCTGTACGGCCGGGCGACGGACCTGCCGTGGGCGGTCCGCATCGACCCGGCCCACCAGATGATCCCGGGGGTCGAGACCTACCACCCGACCTTCCTCTACGAGTCGCTGTGGAACCTGGCCATCGCCGGGCTGCTGCTGCTGGTCGACCGCCGGTGGCGGCTGGGCCGCGGGCGGCTGTTCTTCCTGTACGTGGCGCTGTACACGACCGGCCGGTTGTGGATCGAGGCGCTGCGGATCGACACCGCCGAGAAGGTCCTCGGGCTCCGGGTGAACATCTGGGTCTCGATCGTGGTCTTCCTGATCGCGCTGCTGGTCCTCGCCCTGATCCGCCGTCCCGTCGATCCGGACATCGGCTGGACGTCCCCGGCCGTGGCGGGAGGCGCCAGGCGCACCGGTGGGCAGCAGGCGGGCGGCACCGACAGTTCCGACACCGGCTCCACCGAGGACGCCGCCGCCGACACCGCCGGGGCGGAGACCGCGCCGGCGGGCACCGCCGACCCCGCACCAGGGACCACGCCACCTACCACCACGCCGAAGACCGTCACGCCGCCTACCGGCGGCCCGGCGTCCACCGCTCCGGCGTCCACCGCGACCTCGGTCGTGACCGGCTCGCCGGCGGGTGGGTCCGGTGCGACCGCCGTCGCGGACACGGGTGCTGGCGGCGCCACCGCCTCGAGCGACGAGGAGCGGCCAGGCGACCGGGCTGCCGAGCCGGCCGGCCCGGCGGCGCAGGACGGGCGCTAGGCCCCGGGCTTCCGCCGGACGTCCACAGCGAAGATCGGGCGGGCTGGCGGCGGATCTACGGCAAACTGGATCCGTACACTGCGGATGGGCAGGATATCCTCACGCTCCCCGCCCACTTCGGGATGCTCTGCCCCCAGATGGTGCTCTCGGTGACGAGAATGTTGCGTTCCTGTGACATGTTTCGCCTGGCGGGCCTTCTACCGGAGGTTCGTTGATCGTCCAGGAAATCTGCCGAAATATCCCTGTGACCTGGC
Source organism: Parafrankia elaeagni (assembly GCF_000374165.1). GTDB lineage: Bacteria > Actinomycetota > Actinomycetes > Frankiales > Frankiaceae > Parafrankia > Parafrankia elaeagni. The sequence goes on along the minus strand of NZ_KB893733.1, from coordinate 22,134 downwards.
GGACATGAGCGATCACGGCGGATGGGGCGCACACATGGCACACTCGAGAGAGGCGCGGAGCTGACGACCAGCCCGTCATCGAAGTCGTGCCGCCCTCCGGACAGCGTCGTCCGCCCCCATCGGCCCCTGAAGATGGACAGGACACCTCCGGATGTCGACTGCGCAAGGTCTGTACGACCCCACGTTCGAACACGACGCCTGTGGCGTCGGCTTCGTTGTCGATGTGCACGGCCGGCGCAGCCATGAGCTGGTCGATCAGGGGCTGACGGTACTGCGCAATCTTGATCACCGTGGTGCGTCCGGCAGCGACCCCGACACCGGTGACGGCGCGGGAATCCTCGTCCAGGTCCCGGACGGGTTCTTCCGCGACGTCGTGGAGTTCGCGCTGCCCGCACCCGGGCGATACGCCGTCGGCACCGTGTTCCTCCCGCAGGTGGCGGGCCAGCGCGACGACGCGGTCCGGACGATCAGCCGCATCGTCCGCCAGGAGGGCCTGCGCCTTCTCGGGTGGCGCGACGTCCCGACCGTCGGGCACCTGGTCGGCCACGCCGCCCGGGAGGTGGAGCCGTGGATGCGGCAGATCTTCCTCACCCGGCCCGGTGTCCCGGTCGGCGCCGCCGCGGCCGAGGCCGCCGCGGGTGCCGGCGCGGAGGGCGGGGGCGCGGCCGGCAGCGGCACCGACTTCGACGTGATGGATCTGGAGCGCCGCGCGTTCTGCGTGCGCAAGCGGGTGCGCCGTGAGACCGGCGTGTACATGCCCTCGCTGTCGTCGCGCACCATCGTCTACAAGGGCATGCTGACGACCCACCAGCTGTCCGCCTACTTCCCGGACCTGGACGATCCGCGGTTCGCCAGCGCCATCGCGCTCGTGCACAGCCGGTTCTCCACCAACACGTTCCCGAGCTGGCCGCTGGCCCACCCGTACCGGCTGATCGCCCACAACGGCGAGATCAACACGGTGCGCGGCAACCGGAACTGGATGCGGGCGCGCGAGGCGCTGCTGGCCAGCGACCTCATCCCCGGCGACCTGTCCCGGCTGTTCCCGATCTGCGCGGACGGCGCCAGCGACTCGGCCAGCTTCGACGAGGTCCTGGAGCTGCTGCATCTGGGCGGGCGGTCGCTGCCGCACGCCGTGCTGATGATGATCCCGGAGGCCTGGGAGAACCACGAGGAGATGGACCCGGCCCGCCGGGCCTTCTACCGGTTCCACTCCGCGCTCATGGAGCCGTGGGACGGCCCGGCGTCCATCGCGTTCACCGACGGCACGGTCATCGGCGCGGTGCTGGACCGCAACGGCCTGCGCCCGTCCCGGTACTGGGTGACCGACGACGGGCTGGTCGTGATGGCCTCCGAGGTGGGCGTGCTGGACATCCCGCCGCACCGGGTGGTGCGCAAGGGACGCCTGCAGCCGGGCCGGATGTTCCTCGTCGACACCGGCAAGGGCCGGATCGTCAGTGACGACGAGATCAAGTCGGAGCTGGCCCACGCCGCACCGTACGAGGAGTGGCTGCACGCCGGCGTCATCTCGCTGGACGATCTGCCCGAGCGGGAGCACGTCCTGTACGGGCACTCGTCTGTCATGCGCCGCCAGCAGGTCTTCGGGTACACCGAGGAGGAGCTGCGGATCATCATCAGTCCGATGGCGCGCCTGGGCCTGGAGCCGATCGGCTCGATGGGCACCGACACGCCGGTCGCCGTGCTCTCCAACCGGCCGCGGCTGCTGTTCGACTACTTCACCCAGCTGTTCGCCCAGGTGACCAACCCGCCGCTGGACGCGATCCGGGAGGAGCTGGTCACCAGCCTGGCGCGCACCCTGGGCCCGGAGGGGAACCTGCTCGCGCCGTCGCCCGCGTCGGCGCGCATGGTCCACCTGCCGTTCCCGGTGATCAGCAACACCCAGCTCGCGCGGATCGTCGGCATCAACGACGACGGTGACATGCCCGGCTTCGCGTCGGTGACCGTACGTGGTCTCTACGACGTCACGGGCGGCGGTGCCGCGCTGGCCGCGCGGCTGGCGGAGATCTGCGCCGGAGTCAGCGAGGCGATCGCCGACGGTGCCCGCATCGTGGTCCTGTCCGACCGCGACTCCGACGAGCACAAGGCGCCGATCCCGTCGCTGCTGCTGACCGCGGCGGTGCACCACCACCTGATCCGGGAGAAGACCCGGACCAAGGTCGGTCTCATCGTCGAGTGCGGCGACGCCCGCGAGGTGCACCACATCGCCCTGCTCACCGGGTTCGGCGCCGCGGCGGTCAACCCGTACCTGGCCTTCGAGTCGATCGACGACCTGCTGGCCTGCGGCGAGCTCACCGGCATCGAGCGTGAGCAGGCCGAGAAGAACATGATCAAGGCTCTGGGCAAGGGCCTGCTCAAGGTGATGTCCAAGATGGGCATCTCGACCGTGGCGAGCTACACCGGCGCCCAGGTCTTCGAGGCCATCGGGCTGTCCCAGGAGCTGGTCGACCAGTACTTCGCCGGCACCCCGACCCGGCTGGACGGCGTCGGCATCGACATCATCGCCGAGGAGGTCGCGGCCCGGCACCGGCGCGCCTACCCGGCGGTCCCGTCCGAGCTCGCGCACCGCAACCTGGAGGTCGGCGGCGAGTACCAGTGGCGGCGTGAGGGCGAGCTGCACCTGTTCAACCCGGAGACGGTCTTCCTGCTCCAGCACGCCACCCGCAGCCGCCAGTACGACCTGTTCCGCGAGTACACCGGCATGGTCGACGACCTGGCCCGGCAGAACGCGACCCTGCGTGGGCTGTTCGAGCTGCGCGAGACCGGGCGCGGCCCGATCCCGATCGACCAGGTCGAGCCGGTGTCGGAGATCGTGAAACGGTTCGCCACCGGCGCGATGTCGTACGGCTCGATCAGCGCCGAGGCGCACGAGACGCTGGCGATCGCGATGAACCGCCTGGGCGGCAAGTCGAACACGGGCGAGGGCGGCGAGGACGCCCGCCGCTTCACCCCCGACGAGAACGGCGACCTGCGCCGCTCGGCGGTCAAGCAGGTCGCCAGCGGCCGGTTCGGGGTGACCAGCGAGTACCTGGCGAACGCCGACGACATCCAGATCAAGATGGCGCAGGGCGCGAAGCCGGGGGAGGGTGGCCAGCTCCCCGGGCACAAGGTCTACCCGTGGATCGCGAAGACCCGCCACTCCACCCCGGGTGTCGGTCTGATCTCCCCGCCGCCGCACCACGACATCTACTCGATCGAGGACCTCGCCCAGCTCATCCACGACCTGAAGAACGCCAACCCGAAGGCGCGGGTGCACGTCAAGCTGGTCGCCGAGGTCGGGGTCGGCACGGTCGCGGCGGGCGTCTCGAAGGCCCACGCGGACGTCGTGCTGATCTCCGGGCATGACGGCGGCACCGGCGCCTCCCCGCTGACCTCGCTCAAGCACGCCGGCGCCCCCTGGGAGCTGGGGCTGGCCGAGACCCAGCAGACGCTGCTGCTCAACGGCCTGCGGGACCGCATCGTCGTGCAGGTCGACGGCCAGATGAAGACCGGGCGGGACGTGCTGATCGGGGCCCTGCTGGGCGCCGAGGAGTTCGGGTTCGCCACCGCGCCGCTGGTCGTCGCCGGCTGCGTGATGATGCGGGTCTGTCACCTCGACACCTGTCCGGTCGGCGTGGCGACCCAGAATCCGGAGCTGCGCGCCCGGTTCACCGGGCGCCCCGAGTTCGTCGAGGCGTTCTTCACCTTCATCGCCGAGGAGGTGCGCGAGTACCTGGCCGCCCTGGGGCTGCGCAGCATCGCCGAGGCGGTCGGGCGGGTCGACCTGCTTGACGCCCGTGCGGCCATCGACCACTGGAAGGCGTCCGGGCTCGACATCACGCCGCTGCTGCACATCCCGGAGCGGCCGTTCGGGGGGGCGCTGCACTGCACCGCCAGCCAGGACCACGGGCTGGACAAGGCCCTGGACAACTCGCTGATCCAGCTCTGCGAGGGCGCGATCGAGGAGGGCCGGCCGGTCTGGCTGGAGATGCCGATCCGCAACGTCAACCGGACGGTCGGCACGATGCTGGGCTACGAGGTCACGAAGAGGTACGGCGCGGCCGGTCTGCCCGACGACACGATCTCGCTGCGCTTCACCGGGTCGGCGGGGCAGAGCTTCGGCGCGTTCGTCCCCCGCGGGATGACCCTCACCCTGGAGGGCGACGTCAACGACTACGCCGGCAAGGGGCTGTCCGGCGGGCGGATCATCGTCTTCCCGCCGAAGGAGTCGCCGCTGCGGGCGGAGGAGAACACCGTCGCCGGCAACGTGCTGCTCTACGGCGCGACCGCCGGTGAGGCCTACTTCCGCGGGATCGTCGGGGAGCGTTTCTGCGTGCGCAACTCCGGCGCCGTCGCCGTCGTCGAGGGCGTCGGTGACCACGGGTGCGAGTACATGACCGGCGGGGTCGTGGTCGTCCTCGGGTCGATCGGGCGCAACTTCGCCGCCGGCATGAGCGGCGGCGTCGCCTACCTGTACAAGCCGGTGCGGCAGCGGATCAACACCGAGATGGTGGACGTCGACCCGCTCGCCGAGGACGATCTCGCCGCGCTGCGCGGCATCGTGGAGAAGCACTACCGGGAGACCGGGTCCGCGGTCGCGGCGCGCCTGATCGCGAAGTGGGCGACCGAGCAGGACCACTTCGTCAAGGTCATGCCGCGGGACTTCAAGCGGGTGCTCGCGGCGAGGCGGCGGGCCGAGGAGCAGGGTCTGTCGGTCGACGAGGAGATCATGGCCTCGGCCCGGATCTGACCCGGTCGCCGCGGGCACCGACCGATGGTCGGGCTGTCCACTCAGGACGGACAGCCCGACCAGCCAGACGAGACACGACCAGGACTGACCAGAACGGCCGAGCACGCGCGGCTCCGGCGACCCGGCACCAGGCCGGGCCCGCCGGGTCGCCGGGCGGAGACGCCACAGCGGCCACATGGAACCGACAGGAGCGGCATGGCTGACCCGACTGGCTTTCTCAAGCACCGCCGGGAGCTGCCCACCCGCCGGCCGGTGGACGTGCGCATCACCGACTGGCGCGAGGTGTACGAGCCGTTCCCGGAGCCGGCGCTGCGTGACCAGGCGGGCCGGTGCATGGACTGCGGCATCCCGTTCTGCCACCAGGGCTGCCCGCTCGGGAACATCATCCCCGAGTGGAACGACCTCGCCCGGCGGTCGGACTGGACCGACGCCATCGAGCGACTGCACGCGACGAACAACTTCCCGGAGTTCACCGGGCGGCTGTGCCCGGCCCCCTGCGAGGCGGCCTGCGTGCTGGGGATCGGCGACGACCCGGTGACGATCAAGCAGATCGAGGTCACCATCATCGACCGCGCCCTCGCGGACGGGACGGTGGTACCGATCCCGCCGTCCGCGCGGACCGGCCGGCGGGTCGCGGTGGTCGGCTCCGGGCCGGCCGGTCTGGCCGCCGCCCAGCAGCTCACCCGCGCCGGCCACGAGGTGGTCGTCTACGAGCGTGCGGACCGGGTGGGCGGGCTGCTCCGCTACGGCATCCCCGAGTTCAAGATGGAGAAGCGGGTCCTCGACACCCGGCTCGCCCAGATGGAGGCCGAGGGCACCTCGTTCGTCACGTCCTGCAACGTCGGTGTCGACATCACCGCGGACGAGCTGCGCTCCTCCTACGACGCGGTGGTCCTCGCCGGTGGGTCGACGGTGGGCCGCGACCTGCCCGTGCCCGGGCGCGAGTTCAGGGGCATCCACCTCGCGATGGAGTTCCTGGTCCCCGCGAACCGGGTCCAGCAGGGGGACCTGGCCGAGACGACCATCTCCGCCGCCGGGAAGCGGGTCGTGATCATCGGCGGCGGTGACACCGGGGCGGACTGCCTGGGAACCTCGCTGCGCCAGGGCGCCGCCTCCGTCCACCAGCTCGAGATCATGCCCCGGCCGCCGGCCAGCCGGCCGCCGGCGAACCCGTGGCCGTCGTTCCCGATCATCTACCGGGTCTCCAGCGCGCACGAGGAGGGCGGCGAGCGGGTCTTCGCCGTGTCCACCGAGCGGTTCCTCGGCGACGACGAGGGCAACGTGCGGGCGTTGCTCATGCACGAGGTCGCGATGGTCGACGGCCGCTTCCAGAAGGTCGAGGGCACCGACATCGAGCTGCCGTGCGACCTGGTGCTGCTGGCGATGGGCTTCGTCGGGCCGGACCGGGCCGGGCTGCTGGAGCAGCTCGGCGTCGAGCTGGACGCGCGCGGCAACGTGGCCCGCGACCTCGGCTGGTCGACCTCTGTCCCCGGAGTGTTCGTCGCCGGCGACATGGGCCGGGGCCAGTCGCTGATCGTCTGGGCGATCGCCGAAGGACGGTCGGCGGCGTCGGCTGTCGACCGCTACCTGACCGGGTCGACCGACCTGCCCGCGCCGATTCTGCCCACCCGCCGTCCCTGAGCTACCGCCGGTCGGCCGGGTCCAGACGGCCGGCCCTGCCATCTGGCTCCACCTGTCCGGGCGTCCCCGCCGTCCCCGCGGGGTGATCCCCGGCCGGGTCCCGGCCGGGGAGATCGGCCGATACGCCGTGCTCACGCCCGGATGAGCAGGGTGTGTCGGAGCGCCTCGGATCCGGTCCGGGGGCGGCGGTCTCCTCCCGTGCGGCTACCGCATGCTCAACTGCCGGTAACGTGCTGGCCATGAGGCTCGTGCTGCTTGGTCCGCCCGGCGCAGGCAAGGGAACCCAGGCCGCCCGCATCAGCGCGCGGCACGGTGTCCCGGCGATCTCGACAGGTCAGCTCTTCGACCAGCAGATCTCCGCCGGTACGGCGCTGGGCCGCCGGGCCGAGCACTACGTCCGGGCCGGCGAGCTGGTCCCTGACGAGATCGTGCTCGACATGGTCGCGGAGCGCCTCACCACCAGCGTCGACTGCGAGGTGGGCTTCCTGCTCGACGGCTTCCCGCGGACGGTGCCCCAGGCCGAGGCGCTGGACCGGATGCTCGGCGCCTCCTGCGGCCCGCTCGACCTCGTGGTCGACCTCGTGGTCGGCGAGGACGAGGTGCTCGAGCGAATCAGCCGGCGTGCCGTCTCCGAGGGCCGCCGCGACGACACCGAGCAGACGGCGCGCCGGCGGCTGAAGGTCTTCGCCGCGGAGACGGCTCCGCTGCGCAGCCACTACGCGGAGCAGGGCCTGCTGCGCAGCGTCGACGGCTCCGGGTCGCCGGACGAGGTCTCTGCCCGCATCGAGGAGGTGCTCGCCGCCGTGGCGCACCCGGAGGTACGGGCCAGCCGTCCCTGAGGTGGCCTTCCCGTGCCCCGAAACCGGTCAGGTGATCTCGGACCGGGAGATGCGGGATAAGTTGGGACCCGTCAGTGACGGACACGGTGACAGGTCGGGGATGACCGATGGCTTCTGGGCTCCGTGGGCGTCTCCTGCGTCGCTCCACGCCGCCTGAACCCGCCGCCGGGAGCTTCTCGGCAGAGACACCCGGCCCCGCGGTCGAGCCTGGCTCCGGGGTAGCCGCGGTTCCCGAACCACGCCGGCAGGCCGGGCCCGGTGCTGGTGGCGGTGGCCGCGGGCAGAGCGCGCAGGGCCGGCCGCGGCGAGGCGGGAGCCCGGGCCGCCCGCGCGCCGCGGGTGGCGAGCCGCCGACGGGCGGAAAGCGGCTTCGGGCCGCGCAGTGGGCCCTCGCCGTGCTGCTCGCCCTGGTGTGGCTACCGGTGGTCGTGCTGACCACTGCCCGCACCACGGTGCTCAGCGCCGACTTCTACTCCCAGGCGCTGAGCCGGGCGGACGCCTACGACCGCCTCTACACCGAGGTCCTGCCCGACCCGGCAGTGGACGGGCTGCTCTCCGGCCTGCCGATCGACTCGACGCTCGTCACCGCGAACCTGCGGACGGTCCTCCCGCCGTCGACGGTGGAGGAGATGACCAACGAGCAGATCCGGCGGGTCGTCGACTACCTGGCCGCGCGTGAGGACGACCTGGCCTTCAGCGTCGACCTGACCCCGATCTTCGGCAACATCTCCGGTCTCGCCAACCGGTACATCGCCGGTGAGCTCGGGTCGGGAACCAGTTACCGGGTCGAGTCCGTGACCGAGTTCACCCGTGCCGTGCTGACCGCCATCGACGAGATCATGGCTGGTCGCCCCCCTGCGGACCTGCCCACGATGGAGCTGTCGGCGCAGGACACCGACCGGGTGGTCGACGCCGTCCTCGGCCGGCTGCCGCCCGCCGAGCGCGAGGAGGTGGCCGGCCCGCTGCGTGCGGACCTGCGGTCCGGGAACATCGCCGGCGCCCTGGCGCTGATCGGCCCGCTGCTGTTCCAGGGCGACGAGCAGGCGATCGGCCAGCTCCAGACGCACCTCGCCGACGGCGCCGTGCTCGACCTGGGGCTGCGGCTGTCCGACCTGCGCGAGGAACCCGCGATCAGCGCCGTGTCCCGGCTGCACGACGTGGCGGCGGCGCTCGACGGGCTGACGGTGGCCCTGCTCGCGCTGGTCGGGCTGATCGGGGCGGGCATCGTCATGGTCGCGGGCGCGCGCGGGCGCTCGCGGATCCGCGCGGTGGCGGGCGCCGTGCTCACCGCCGGCGTCGCGGCGGCCCTGCTCGGGCTCGTCCTGCGGATCACGCTGCCGAACCCGCTGCTGGCGCTGGAGAAGCCTGGCGGCCCGCTGCCGCCGGGTGCCGGCGCCGTCCTCGCCGACTTCTCCCGGCACGCCTACGGCGACATCGAGGCCGACTTCCTGCGCATCGTCGGCTGGACGCTGGTCGTCGGCGGGGTGGTCCTCGGCGCCGCGTTCCTGCTGCGGGTGTCGCGGGCGTGGAGCCAGGCGGGCCGCCGGCGCCGGCTGGTCGCCGGCCTCGCGGTGACCGTGCCGGTGATGACTGCGCTGACCTGGCTCGCGTTCCCGGGCGCCGCGGCCAACGCGCGCGACCTGTGTAACAGCCAGACCGTGCTGTGTGACCGGCGCTACGACGAGGTGACCAACCTCGCCGCCCACAACGCCATGGCGACCAGTGAGGACCGCTTCCTCGGCCCGACCCAGGACCCGTCGCTGGTGCACCAGCTTGATCTCGGCGTGCGCGGCCTGCTGATCGACGTCCACCACTGGACGACACCGGAGCAGGTCGACGCGGTCCTCGCGACCCTGCCGCCGTCGACCCGGTCCGCGATCGAGCCGCTGACCCGCAACGCCCGGTCGTCGCGGCCGGGGCTGTGGCTGTGTCACAACCTGTGTCAGCTCGGAGCCCTGGAGCTCTCCGCCGAGCTCGCCCGGGTCGGGGAGTGGATGGCCCGCAACCCGACCGAGGTGGTCACCCTCCTCATCCAGGACCAGGTGCCCGCGCCGGAGATCGCCGGCGCGGTGGCGCAGGCCGGCCTGTCACCCCTGGTCGTCACGCCGCCCGCCGAGGGGGAGCGGTGGCCCCGCCTGCGGGAGATGATCGAGAGCGGGCGGCGCCTCGTCGTCTTCACCGAGAGCCAGGATCTGCCCGGAACCTTCCTGCGCAGCTTCTACCGCTACGCCTCCGACACGCCGTTCTCCATCGACACGACGGACAAACTCACCGGCTGCGCCCGGGAACGCGGCTCCGCGGGCGCCCCGCTGCTCCTGCTCAACCACTGGGTGACGGACGCGGCGCCGAGCCGGCAGGCGGCGCTGGTCGCGAACAGCGCCGAAAGCATCCTCGGCCGCGCGCGGGCCTGCGAGTCCGCGCAGGGCCGGCGCCCGACGTTCATCGCCGTCGACTTCGTGAACATCGGCAACGCCTCGCTGGCGATCGACCGCCTGAACGGTGCGGGATGATCGCGGCAGGGCGGCGGGGGAGCGTTGCCCCATTGCCGCACGTTGACCTCGTGGGACGCTTGACCTGGCTCGGGCGGGGCCCGGCCCTGACCTGATCCGTATCAGAGACCGCAGGGTCTCCACCGACACCGGACACGCCACCGGCAAAGGAGCACAGGTGCCGATCTGGAACCAGCTACGACAGTCCGCGCAGAGCATGCAGGGCCAGCTCAACGCGAAGAAGAACGACCTCAAGAGCGGCGCGTTCCGGGACGCGAGCATGGCGATGTGCGCGCTCGTCGCCGCCGCGGACGGCACCATCGACCCGGCCGAGCGCCAGCGGGTAGCCTCGTTGATCGTCAGCAACGACGTCCTGTCCAACTTCGCCGCGGACGATCTCCAGCGCCGGTTCAACGACTACCTCGGCAAGCTGCAGGCCGACTTCGACTTCGGCAAGGTGTCCGTCCTGCAGGAGATCGGCAAGGTCAAGAAGAAGCCGACCGAGGCGCGCGCGGTGATCCAGATCGGGATCGTGATCGGCGGCGCCGACGGCAACTTCGACAAGACCGAGCAGGCGATCGTCCGCGAGGCGTGCTTCGCGGTGGGAATCAACCCGGAGGAGTTCGACCTCTGACCAGGGCGCGACTCTGACCACCGTCGGGTTTTCGGGTGTCTCCGTCACGCACCGGGCCTTCCGGCTGACACGACCGTGACCTGGGCCGCAATGCCTGGCTTGAGCGGTTCCTTCGGACCAGGGTAAAGTCGGCGGCCTTCCGACGGACGCCGCGTCGCCGCGGGTCGTGACGAGTCGTCGGTGGCTCGTCACGACCCGACGGAGGACCTGTGGAACCATCCGACGCGGCTCTGGTCGCGGGGGGCGGACTGCTCGCGGGCGCGGTCAACGCCATCGCGGGCGGCGGGACGCTGATCGCCTTCCCCGCGCTCCTCGCCACCGGAATGCCGGCTCTCACCGCCAACATCACCTCCTCGGTCGGTCTTCTCACCGGGTACGCCGGCGGAGCTTTCGGCTACCGCAGGGAACTGCGCGGTCAGGCCCACCGGCTCCGGGCGCTGGCGCCCCCGGCGTTGTTCGGCGGCCTGGTAGGCGCCATCGTTCTTCTGCTCACGCCGTCCGACGGTTTCAAGAGGGCGGTGCCGTTCCTGGTCCTGGCCGCCTGTCTGCTCCTGGCGGTGCAGTCCCGGCTCGCCGCCGTGGTCGCCCGGCGGCGCGCGGCCACGGTGGCGTCCGCACCCTCTACCGCATCGGTCACCGCCTCTAGGTCGGCCACCGCCGTCACGCCGGCTGTCGCGGGGAACGACATCACCTGGCCGACGAGAATCGGCGTGTTTGTCGCGGGAGTCTACGGTTCCTATTTCGGCGCGGGGCTCGGCGTCCTTCTGCTGGGGGTTCTCGGTATCCTGCTGGTCGACGAGCTGCAGCGGACGAATGCGCTCAAAACGCTACTCTCCTTCGGGGTGAACGCGGTCGGTGTCTTGATCTTTCTGGTTGCCGCACAGGTGTCCTGGGCGTTCGCCGGTATCCTGGTGGTGACGTCGGCCTGCGGCGGTGTACTCGGCGCGCGCGCCGCCCGGCTCCTGCCCGCCACCGTTTTGCGTACCGCCGTCGTCATACTGGGTGTTGTCGTGGCTGTGGTGCTGCTCGTCCGTTGAGGTGGTCTGCTGACGAGCGCGATCGACGCGGGCGGTTAGCGACCTCTGCGTTCGGCTGAGGTCGCCGGGGCCCGGGGAGCCCAGCGTCAACACCATGTCGCCCTGCGGCCTTCTCGCCTGCCCCGCTGCGCGGTCACTTGGGGGTGAGAGCGGTAATCAGACGGGCGAGCTCCGCGGCGTGCGGATCCTCAAGCAGGCTGAAATGATCGCCAGGCGTGGAATACACCCGGGTGGGAGCGTGCTGGTCCCAACCCAGTGCACGGCCCTGACGGAAGAGGCGGTCACGGGCCTCCGCCGTGGACCGATCCGCCGCCACGACGATGTTGATCGGTGTGGTGGACGACGGTGGCAGGTAGGCATCGCAGGCATCGACCAAGGCCCTTGCCTGCTTTTCCCGACGCCCGTCCGTCAGGGTCAGCGCGAGTCCACCGTTGCTCCGCCGCAACCAATCCCACCGGGTCTCACGATCCGGATCGCTGGCCATGGGTGCCGGGGCATCCAAGAGGGTGAGGCGCAGCTCTCTGTCCTCATGCTGCCACTGACGCCCGAGTTCATAGGCGATAACCCCACCGAGTGACCAACCCACCAGGTGAACCGGGCCCGGTGGCACCTCCTTCTCCAGGATCGCGAGGTACTGCCGGGCGATATCCATGATCGCCAGCCTCCCGCTCTGGGCTGACGCAGCCATTCCGTAACAGGTCATGTCACTCGGCAGGAGGTCCACAAGTCTGGAGTAGCAGACAGGTGATCCACCCAGGGCATGCACGAAGATCAGATGGGGTCCGCCCGCCTCCTTCGCATTGCGCATTCTGATGCAGCGTGGGCCGGCGGTGGTTCGCTGGCCAGATTCGGCCATCAGTCGCGCTGTCTGGTCGAAGGGCAGATCCTCGAGAAGGTCCCGGACCGAAAAATCGTAGCCCTGGGATTCCAGTAGGTCGACGAGTTCGACCAGCTGTAGCGACGTGGCGCCCTCATCGCTGAGCAGCGCTGAGAACGAGGGCACGGTAGTCCCGAGAACGTCCTCCCATGCGGCTGCAAGGGCGCGTTCCTCGGGGGTCCGGCCGGCTATTGTTCGTTGCGCCGAGGCTGGCTCCGGCGCAAGCTTTCTCTCATCCACTTTGCCATGGTCGGTGATGGGAAAGGAACGGAGGGGAACCACCACCGAAGGCCGCAGGTGGAGGGGCAGTCTGGCGGCCGCACTCGCGCGTACCGTCGCCCTGAGCTCCTGACCGACGGCTACCCCCAGCGGGTCGGTCACAACCGGCCTTCCGGCATCGAGCGCGAGGGAAGCCCGCTGAAGATTGCGCTCGTGACAGAAGGTTGCAACGGCGCGCATGTCCGCTTCCAGAGGGGCGTGCACGATGTCAAACAGCCGGTGGTCGGTGAGGGAGGTGACCGCGATGGCCGTCGTGCCGGGGCGGTCGTGCGCGGTGACGTCGTCCGGGTCGAGCAGCGCCGTCCGCTCGACTACGGACGGATCGCCGTCGCGGAGCGCGTCATCGCGCAGCCGCCGGTTCGGGATATCCGCGGTGTAGGCCCATCCGTCATGCGTCTGTGTACCCTCCTTTACCCGGCTGTTGTCGGCTGCCGGCGACGGGCAGAAGATCGTGACGTCGTAGCGGTACCGGCCCATCTCGGTGTCACGGGTACCAGACCGGGGTCGGCAGAGCACTCTCCAGTGGTCGGGTAGTTCCCTGTAGAACCAGGCCGGATTTACGAGTAGTTCCTGCTCCTCGCGGAGCGTTCGGCTCACCTCGTCCGCCGTGGCGTCCTCGCACAGCCGTCCGCGGAATCTCAGTTGCGCTGCAGCGGACCTGATATCCCGGAGGTCTCCGAGGTAGATGACGCCCTGTTCTCGGAAGAGGCTGGCGGCTCGCAGAAGGACTGTTCGCAGGTAGGTTGCGTCCGGGAAATACTGGACGACGGAATTCAGGACGACCATATCTGTGTCCTCGGCCGCGACATCCCAGGCGTCGTGTGCGGGAAGAGCGTGCAATGTGGCCGGTGGCCGGCCGTTCCTGGCCAGCCACGATCGGAAAAGGTCGAGCCCCGGCTCGGACACGTCGACGCCGACGTAGGACCGCGATGCGGCGAGCAGCCGCCGTCCAAGTAAGCCGGCACCGCAGCCTATCTCCAGGAGCGACCGGGGCCGTTCGGCCAGAACGCGGAGTGTGCTTGCTTCCAGCCACTCCGACACGACGGAAACGGGCAGTGTGGTCCCATGCCGGCCAGACCGCCATCCGTTGTGTTCTGCCTCTGTAGGGGGGCACCAGTCAAGGGCCTTCCCGGCGACGTCATCCCGGCCGTTGTACTCCTGGTCACTCATTCTCCGGACGGCGCCGATGTAGCCGGCATATCGAGTCCGCGCGACAAGCTCCGCAGAGGGTGTAACATACGCGACGAGCGAGCCTTGGTTATCAGGCCTCGCCATCACGTGGCATTGGAGCACCTCCGGCAGCTCGCCGAGGACGGCCTCGACCTCCGCGGGTTCGATCCTGAAGCCGCGTACCTTGATCTGGCGGTCCACTCTCCCCAGGTACTGGTATCGACCGTCGTCACGTAGAACGGCCAAGTCTCCCGTCCGATATCGGCGCTCGCCCTGCCCGGCGACACCAAAGAAGGCCGTGGTCTGGGCGAGGTCAAGATATCCCAGGGCGACGTTGGGCCCAGTGACCACGAGCTCGCCCTGCTCGCCGTTGTTGAGAACCCGCCCCTCCCGGTCCTCGATGGACAGCTTCAGGCCCGGAAGCGGCCTTCCGATGCTGGGAGGGGACCCGGCGAACACCTCATCGAAGGTCGTCCAGAGCGCGACCTCCGTTGGTCCGTACACGTTGAAGAAATGCCTTCCTGACGCCCAGTCATCGACGAGCGAGGCATCGCACCGCTCGCCCCCCGTGATGACCGTGCGCACCGAACGGAGACGACCGGCATGAAGAGTGCGCAGAATGGACGGCGTGGTCGCCACCGCGGAGACACCGGCCGTCGACAGGAACTCCTCCAATGGCCTTCCGGGGAGGACACCGGGTGCCGCGATGCAGAGCGCCGCGCCCGAGACGAGGGCCAGAGATATCTCGAACAGAGAGGCGTCGAAGGTCAGCGGCAGGTGGTGCAGCACACGGTCCCGCGCGTGCAGGTGAAGCTCCCTCATGCTGTCGACGGCTCGGCTCAGCCCTTCCCGGGAGTTGACGACGCCCTTCGGGGCGCCCGAGGAGCCGGATGTGTGGATGATGTAGGCCGCCGAGCTCGGTCGGGGGAACACAACAGGGTGCGATGGCTGATCATCCCAGCTTTGGCGCATCAGGTCCGGGTAGGACAGCGTCATGAGGCCGATGTCATCCACAGGCCGGTCACTCAGGATGATGATGGCGCGGGCGCCGACCCCGCGGATGATCTGGCGCGTCCGTGCGGAGGTGTCCTCGGCGTCGACGGGGGTGTAGACGCAGCCCACGCGCCACAGGGCGAGGATGGTTACCACCGCCTCGTAGGAGCGAACGCCGGTCATGAGTACGACGTCGCCCGGCCCGAGACCGTGCCGCCGGCAACTGTGGGCGAGCCGGGAAACGTCGGCTGCCAGCCTGGCCCAGTCGTGGGAACGGCCTCTGTCCACGACGGCTGCGGCGCGAGGCGTCATGCCTGCCCAACGGTCGACGTAGACATCAGGCATGGCCGGCGATGCTGCACTCACTCTGCGTCCTTTCGGTTGTGGGGAGGCGCCGTTCCGGGGGCGCGTAGGAGCCTGCGGCCAGGGGACCGACGACTGCCGTCACACGAGGCGTGGAACGGGACGTTTGCTGATGGCACCTGTCGGCCCGGGGACGTCTGGGAGGGGCGAGCCGTCAACGGTGGGACGGACGTTCACCCGCGGTCCCGCAGGGCGCTCGCCGCCGTTCCCACCGATACCGGGGGGGCAGCGGCGGCCGCGACAGGGATGCGTCCGCGCAGGTAGGTAGTGCAGGCAAGTAGCAGCGCAGCTCCCGTGGCCGCTCCGCCGATGAGTCCGAGCCACGAGGCGTCCAGCGTCTCGATCCCGAAGGCACCGAGCGTGCCTGAGCCGGCCACGCCGAGAGTGAGAGCTGCGCTGTTCAGCGAGATCAACAGCGGGCCGTGCTCGGGCGCGGCGCCGAGGAGCCTCGCCTGCTGCGGCACCGTGACGCTCCATCCCGCGACACCCCACACAGCGAGCGCCACGACGGCACCAGGATAGGTATCGCCGGTGACCGGCAGCAGCAGCAGGCCGGCGGTGAGCCCGGTCAATCCGGTGATCAGTACGGCCGACGTCCCGAAGCGATCGGTGGCACGGCCGGCGATGAAGGTGCCCACCCCGCCGGCGATGCCGTAGACCACCAGCAGTTGTGCGAGGACCGAACCTCGGCCATCGGTGACGGGTCGTAGTACGTCGCCGATGTAGGTGTACACCGTGAACGCACCGAGAAAGATGAGGAAGGTCACCCCAAGGACCGCCAGGACGCGGCTGTCGCGGAGCGGCCGTAGGCGCTGTCGCAGTCCGACCGCTGGTCCTGGAGCCAGCCTCGGCAGGGCCGTAGCCACCGCGGCCGCGACAACCGCCGTCGAGCCCACTAGCGCCCACATAACCCACTGCCAGGAGTTCCTCCCTGCCAGCCAGGTACCGGCCGGTACGCCAAGAATGGCTGCGGCCGCCAATCCCCCGGAGACCGCGGACAGGGCACGACCACGCTGCTCGGCGGGCACAAGCATCGTCGCCGAGGCCGCGGCATTCGGTGTGTAGAGTGCGGCGCCGGCGGCCGCCACCACGCGGGAGAGCAGCATGAGTGGGTAGTTTGGGGCGAGTGCTGTGGCGGCATTGCCGATTGAGAACACCACCAGCGCGCACAGCAAGACTCGGTTGCGCGACCAGCCAGCGGTCAACGTGGCGAGCACGGGAGACAGCAGCGCGAAGGCAAGGGAGAAGACTGTGACGAGCTGACCCGCGGCGCTTGTCGGGATGCCGAAGTCGTCCGCCACGGAGTCGAGAATGCCGGCAAAAACAAAGTTGTCGGTGCCGATGATAAACATACCCAGGGCGAGAACTGCAAGGCGCAGCCGCACGGATGTCTCCAGGGATTGTGAGCGGAGGGCAGGGCTGAGTGGCATTCTGGTGGCACGTTGCGGCCCCGTTCTGCCGACGCGTGTAATCGCACCGAATTCATCGGCCTGATTTGCATCCGGCGGCCCGTGCGGCGCCACAGCCGGCCGGGGGGGCGATTCTCGGGTTCACCCGGCGCCCAGCTGGCATCCCATGTCTACTCCTGCGCAGTGGCGACGTTCGCACCGTTCGCTTCCGGCGCCCGGGCGATCAGGTTGCTGGTGGGCGGAACCAGATGGCGGAGCCGGGAGGTCTCCCGCTCGTTGCGCTCCGCTGGTGCTGGCAGGGCTTTCCGACCACCGGCCGACGGTGTGCCGAGCAGTTGGGCGAACTCGGCCATCCGGTCGATCATGCTGCACAGCGCGTCCAAGCCCTCCTGGTCCCGCAGTGCATCCCCCGGAGCGCCGCCGGTGAACGTGACCGGATAACCGCTCCCAACCAGAATCGTCCTGTTGAGCAGCAGGTTGTTCATTATTTGGGCATGTACGTCGGAGTGGCTGTAGCGCCGTCCGGTGACAACGACTCCAGCCAGTTTGTTGGCCAGCGGCCGATCGAAACGCAGATACCCGACACCTGCCCGTTCGAGGAAAATCTGCATAAGGTGCGACAAGCCGAATCCGTGCACCGGTGCCGCGTATACCAGGGCGTCTGCCTGGACCATCCGATCCAGCAGATTTGGGACGTCGTCCTCGATCGCGCATGGCGTGGTCCTGATATTGCAGTCCCCGCATGGGCTGCATGGATTTATCCGGAACTCTCGGAGGGAAATTATATCTGTCTCGCCGCCGAGGCGGTGCACCACCTCGGCGGCGTAGTCGACCACCATGTCCGTGTTTCCTCCGGCACGTTCCGAGCCGGAAATGAAGGTAAAACGCATGTCTGCTCCCCTGGGGTTGGGAGTACTGTGAGCGTTTAGTGGCTGGCTGCCATCGTGGCGGGCGTGGCCCTAGGCAGCGCATCGGCCGTCTGCCCGGGTGCTGTGCGCGGCGGTGCCTCGGGTCCAGCCACGTGCCTGCCGCCGATCAGCACCGAACGCAGGGCGTCGGGCTCCCGGAGCACCGAGATGTCGGTAGCGGGGTCCCGTGACCAGACGACAATGTCGGCCAGTCGGCCGGGCGCGAGAACGCCGGCATCCTTGCCCCTGCCCGCTAGCGCCGCGCCGTTCCTACAGGCCCACTTCAGTACCGTCTCGGGGCTGATCCCCACCCTCTCAACGTAGGTAATCAGTTCCTCCGCGTACGTGCCGTGTGGTGTCCAGGCAAATCCGAAGTCGTCGCCGGGAACAATGCGAAGACCTAGCTTCTCTGCGCGGGGTAGGAAAGTCAGCGTATTCTCGATCTCTTGGTTGAAATCCAGGCCGTCCAGGTACTCCACAGATTTCCCGTGTTCGATGCCGGCCGCCAGCAGCCGAACAGGTTGGTAAAGGCTCGGCACGACGAAGATGCCGCGCTCGGCAATCTTTTCCAGAGCATCGTCATCCGCGTAGCTCGCATGGTCGATGATATGAACCCCGGCCAGCAGGGAATTGCGTATCCCGGCAATCCCACGGGAGTGGGCTCGCACGCGCACGCCGCGCTCCTCGGCGATCCGCACGACGGTGCGCAGTTCGTCGAGGCTGAACAGCAGCTCCTTGGAACGGGCATTCGGGAAGGTGTCGTCGCCGGAGGAGAAGACTTTGATGATTTCAGCGCCCTGGTCGATCTCCTCGTTCGTGTAGGTGACCATGTCGCCTACGAGGTCCACCACTGGCATGAGTTCCCTTGGCATGCGTTTCGAAAGTTCAGGTGTCCGGCGGTCCGGTGGACCGGACACCATCAGGTCCCGACTACAGGGGGTGACACGCGGCCCGGGTACGCTACCCGCCTCGATCGCGTTCTTCAGAGCCATGTCGATGCCGGCCACCGATCCGGCCCCGACAAATGCCGTGTAGCCTCGTTCGAGGAGACCTCTGGCGTGCCCGGCGGCACGCAGCGCGAGCTCGGGAACACGGTACTTGAACAGCGTCTCCCGCGCATTGGTGACATCAACATAAGCGATGTGCGTGTGGCCGAGTGTCATCCCCGGCATCACCGTCGCACCGGCCAGATCCCAGGAGAGGAAGTCGCCGTCCCGTGGTGCGGCGCCGCTCGGAAGGATCGCCTCGATCCGTTCCCCGGCCAGCAGGACAGAATGGGCGGGTTTCGACACCGTCCCACATCCTTCCTGCAATGTCACGTTGTGCAGGAGGAGTCGAGGGCCGTATTTCATGGTGCTCCTTGTACGTCCTAGAACGTCTTCACCGTTTTCTGCGCCGGTGGGAGTAAGTTTCGAGTTCACGCAGAACGCTGTCCGAAGAGCAGCCAGATCATGGCGATGCCGGAGCGGCTGCTCAGGAAGGTCAGGCCGCAGGCTGCTCGTGCCGGTTCGTTCGTCACGGCGACGTCGGCTGCGCCTTGGCGGGCAAGCTGCGCCGCATGGTAAGTCGACGACGCAGTCACCCACTCCACGGTCCAGCCACCGGGCGAGCTGTCCGCGGTATCAGGCGCGAACCGGGGCTCTAGGAGCTCGATGAGCCCCTCAGTCTCGGGTAACGACGACACCCGCAGGGCAGAGCCTGTAGGAAGGCTGGAGCCACGTCGGACCGCCAGGCCATAGCGTGGTGTCGGCCGGCTGAACGAGCCGAGCAACCGCAGCCGCGGCGACCAGAAGAACCGCGTCGCCGATTCCGCTGCGCTGGGCACCAGGGCGAATCGCGGCCCGCCATTGGTCACGGCCTCGAGCAGCTCGTCGAAGTTCGGGTAGGCCCGGGGCTGGATCACCGTCCGGTGGACGGCCTGGACGTGTTCCGCGAACCAGTCCAGCGCGGCCATCGCCGATGTTCCCCGGGGGCCGAGCGTCGCTATCGGTACGGTCAGTCCATCGCCGAACAGATCCTCTGCCAGGAGGTTTGGCTCCCAGCGGATCGAGCTCTCCTCCGTTCGCGGTGCCTTGACGATCTTGCCGGGCGCTGTCAAGACCGGTATCCCCGCTTGCCGGCCATGGCCACCGCTGCCTTCGTCTCGTTGTCGTCCGTGTGACGTGTGTCCTTGATGCGGGCCGCCTTCCAGCTCACGAAGGCCCCTGTCGTCGTCACCGGGTCGAGCTCGTCCACGTGCTCGACCACCGCTGGCACGCCGAGCTGTTCGGAGATCCTCGCTGCATGAGCCTGCACCGCGGCCTGGCCGGGCCGCTGGCGGACGTCGAGCCGGACCCGCAGCACATCGCCGCCATGCTCGTCACGGCCGATCTCGACCTGGTAGCCGAGGCAGGATTCCACACCGCGAAGGACGGCTTCCTCCACATCCCACGCACGCCAGCTGCGTCCTCCGAAAGCAAGCCGATCCAGAGTGCGGCCCGCGATTTCGATCAGAGGCCCGAAAATGCCGCAGCCGCAGTTGTTCCGTGCGATATGCACGTAGTCGCCCGTCCGATACCGGATAAGCGGCTTGGCACCCTCGATCAGCATCGTCACGACAAGCTCTCCGCTGCCGTAGCTACCGAGGAGCTCCGCCGTATCCGGGTCGATGAGCTCGGCTACGTAATTGGGTGCGGCCAGGTGCAGCCGGCCGTTTGCGCATGCCGAGGCGATGACAAGACTCTCCTGAGCCCCGTACAATGCGTTGTAGGTTTTGGCATCCCATGCGGTGTCGATCTGTCGCGCGAGAGCCGGAGTGCAGAGCTCTCCGGTAACTAGCCAGACCTTCACTGCGAAATCCTTGCGAGGATCGAACCCGTAAAAATATGCGGCCTTGGCGAGGGTCATAGCGACGTTGGGGGTACAAAATATGACGTCAAGTTGGAGCTGATGCATCAGCTCGAGTGCCCTGCGGAAGCCCATGACAGGCGAATAAGGCCAGATCTTGGCGACCATCGACTCTACGTTCCGGGCGATGTCGCCAAGGGTGTCTCCGGTGGAGTGGACCTCGGTGGGGCCCATCAGGCCGACCCGGGGATTCCGCCCGGGAAAGTGCTTCGCGAAAATATTGCGCCAGGATTCTGTGACGTGCGCATTGCTTGCCATCACCTCCCGTGCATCGCGAGGGCAGGGGGTGGCGCGGCCGGTCGTGCCGGTCGTCTCGTAGAAGAAGCACGCCTCGTCCAGGTCTCGACTGAGCATGTTCATCATCTGATTCCGCAGGTCCTCCTTAGTAGTAAAGGGAAGCTGTTGAAGGTCGCCGAGCTGGAGGCTTCGGGCGTCGATCGAGGCAAGTTGCTTTTGGTAAAAGGTAGAACCCTCCTTGGCGAGCGCGACAACCTTGCGTAGCTGGCTCTCCGACCAGTCGTGCAGTTCTTGGTCGGAGACCGCACCCGTGACGTAGCGGCCGTGCAGATCAAAATACTCCTCGACGAAATCCCGATATTTTGGACTTGTTGGGAGCCACATATGTTAAACTTCCTCGCAGGAGAGTAGTGGGATGGAGAATCGGACGTGTGGGTCAGGCAGGGGAGGGTCGGAGGGTCGCACCCCGATCTTTGGACTGTGTGGCGGCCCTGCCGAATCCTGCGCGCTGGCGGAGGCATCCCCCTCGGCGCCTGCGTGAATGTCGCGGCGCGATGATCCGCGATGCCCGCCAGGAACCACGGCGGGGAGTATCCGTTCGACAGACGGGCCGTCGGGACCCGTGGTTGGACGGGTCCGCTCTGCTCAGCGGGCAGGCGGCGTGTGGCGGTGGTGGCTGGTCCGCGGAGCGGGGATCGTCGGCGGCCGGACCTCGGTCAGAGTCTGGAATCTGGATGGGCCGGGTGGGCCGGCCGGTGCGAGGTCAGCTCATGCCGCCGTTAACGTCGACAACCGTTCCGACAAGATAGCTGGCCTGTTCGGAAAGGAGGAAGGCGACCGCCGCAGAAACTTCCTCCGGAGATGCCAGACGGTGCAGTGGAATATCGGACAGGTAGGAGCTGATGCGATCTTCCGGAATCACGCGAGCCATATCCGTGTCTACGATTCCGGGTGCTACGGCATTTATGCGGATGCCGCTACTGGCGAATGCGCGCCCCGCGCCCCGGGTGAAAGCGATGAGGGCGCCTTTGGATGCTCCATAGGCGGCATCTGGGCTGCCGATCTGGCCGCTCACCGAGGCGACATTGACAATCCTCGCCGCCGAGCCGGCGTGGATGTTACGTGCGACCATCTCACGGGTGAGAAGTATAGGAGCGCGTACATTGACCGCATAGACTTCGTCCAGATATGTGATCTCGGTCTCTAGAAGGCTGTGTGCCAAGTAGACTCCTGCCGAGTTCACGAGTATCTGGGGTACCCCGAGTTCACTGCATACCCGCGTCATGAGCAGTGTCGGCGTGTCGGGCGTGGCCAGATCGACGACGTAGCTGTGAACACCCGCGGATACCAGGGCTGCGCAGAGATCGCACCAGGTTGTGATCAGTGACGTTCCGTAGCCACGTTGTGGGGCGCCTCAAGGTGCCTTGCGCGGAGCGGAGCGAGTTGGATGCGATCCCGCCACGCTCGCCCGGGATGGGCCGCACAAATCAAGGCCACGCACACCCGGATCAAATTCCGAGGAAACGACGCAGAGCTTCACCGGAGAAACTCCGGCAGCCGAATTACCGAAAACGTGGCCAGCCGTAGTGACGGAAGTGGCCTTCCAGTCGGATGATGAAAGCGCGACC
>NZ_KB893732.1 GCF_000374165.1 Parafrankia elaeagni | reverse complement strand
TGCGGGCGGCGGGGCGTCCGAGCTGGACGAGTCGGTGGTCGAGGAGTTGGCGGCGGTGAAGACGGTGCGGGGGATCGCGACCTGGATCGTCGAGCACAGCTCCCAGCCCGCGCCCGGCGACGGTTCCGGCGACGGTTCCGCCGGTGGCCGTGGCGGGGCAGCCGGGGGCGGGTCCGGCCCAGCTCCTCGACCCGGGTCGTACGACCTGCCGGAGCAGGGCACCGGCGGTGGCCGGGTGCCCGCGGATGCCGGGTCCCGCGTCCTGGTGCCGGCGCGGGCGTCCGCGTCCGCCACGGCGGTGCTGCCGACTGCGCACCTTCCCGAGCCCTCCGTGGGGCCGGCGCCGAGCATCGGACGGGCCGGCACCGCTGTGCTGGACAGCCCCCGGACCCGGAATGCGGCCACCGCGCTCCAGGCGCCGTCGGCGCCGGAGAGCTGGGGAGTGCTGTCCACCCCGCGCGGCGCGACGGACCCGACCTTCGCGGCCCGTGCCGGTGCCGGTGCCGGTGCGGTGCCGGCTGCCGGCATCGTTCCGGCTGCTGACGCCGTGCCGGCCGTCGCAGCCGTCGCAGCCGTGGGCGCGGTGGGCCCGCAGTCCCGGGTCCCGCTGCGCCGGTTCGTGGTGGACCACGTCGAGCTGCCCGCGCTGCCGTCCTGGGACGAGCTGGTCGCGGCTGGCACGGCGGTGCCGCTGGCCGGCGCGCGGTTCACCGTGGTCGAGGGCGGGCTCGGTATCGGCCTGGCGCTGTCGACGCTGTTGGAGCAGGCCGGAGCCCACGTCCGGATCGTGTCGGCCGACAGCGCGGAGCTCGATCCCGTTCTCGGGTCGGACGCCGGCGCCGACGGGCTGTTCTGGGTCGCCTCGGCGGAAGGGGTGGCGGGCCCGGGTGCCGGCCTGCCGGCCGCCTTCGCGCCCCTGCGCACCGCCGCGCTCGCCGGCGCCCGGCGGCTGGTCGTCGTGACCGGGCTGGGTGGTGACCTCGGCCGCGGTGCCGAGGCGGTGGACACGACACCGGCCGGCGGGTCGGCGGCCGTCGGGATGGCCGGGCTGGTGCGGACGCTGGCCCAGGAACTCCCCGCCACCCGGGTGCGGCTGGTCGACGTCCATCCCAAGGCCGCGCCGCGGCGGATCGCCGAGCGGCTGCTGGCGGAGATGTTCGACGCGGCGGCGCCGGTCGTCGTCGGCCACCGGGACGGCAGTCGGATCACGCCGACGCCGCGCCCGGCGGACCTCGCGCCGTCGGGCGCGCCGACCGCGGGCCCGACGGGGCTGGACACCTCGGGTGTCGTGCTGCTCACCGGCGGCGCGCGCGGAATCACCGCACGGACGGCGCTGGCGCTGGCGCGGGCCACTGGCTGCGCGGTGGAGCTGATCGGGCGCACCCCCGTCCCGGACGGGCCGGAGGGCGCAGAGACCGCCGGTGCGGCTGACCCGCCGGCGTTGCGCCGGGCTCTGATCGCCTCCGGTGTGCGCCGCCCGGCGGAGATCGAGAAGCGCGTCACGCGGATTCTGGCCGAGCGGGAGATCCGCGCGAACCTGGCCGCGCTGGGCGAGGCGGCGGCCTCGGTGCGCTACCACGCTGTCGACGTGCGGGACGGTGCCGCCCTCGCCGCGGTGGTCGCCGAGGTGTACGAGCGCCACGGCCGGCTGGACGGTGTCGTGCACGGCGCCGGCATTCTCGAGGACCGTCTGCTGAAGAACAAGACGACGGAGTCGTTCGACCGGGTGTTCCGCACGAAGGTGGACGGAGCGCGCGCGTTGCTTGGCGCGCTGCGGCCCGATGTGGGCTTCGTAGTCCTCTTCGGCAGCGTCGCCGGGGTCTTCGGCAACCGCGGCCAGGTCGACTACGCGGCGGCCAACGACGCGCTCGACGTCTTCGCCCACAGTCTGGCGACCCGGCGCACCGGCCGTGTGGTCAGCGTCGACTGGGGGCCCTGGGGTGACTCCGGCGCCGACGCGGGCCGGGGCATGGTCTCCGAGGAACTGGCGCGGGAGTACGCCCGGCGCGGCATCGGTCTGATCGACCCGGACGAGGGGGTCGCCGCGCTGCTGCGCGAGCTGCGTGAGCCGGTCCCGGGCGCGCCCGCCCAGGTGGTCTACATGTGCGCCGACGCCGAGTCGTTCGAAGGCTGAACCGATGGCCCAGGAGATCGCTCAGGAGATCGCTGTAGTCGGGATGTCGGCGCTGTTCCCGGGCGCCGGCGACCTGGACACCTACTGGCGCAACATCGCCGGCGGCGTCGACGCGATCCGGGACGTCCCGGCGGGGCGCTGGGATCTCGACGAGTACTTCGCCGCCGATCCCACCGCCGAGCGGCGCCCCGACGGGGCGGGCTTCTACTGCCGCCGCGGCGGGTTCGTCGACGACCTCGCCACCTTCGACCCGGCCCGGTTCGGCATCGTCCCGGTCTCGGTCGACTGGGCCGAGCCGGACCAGCTCCTCGCGCTGCGGCTCGCCGCCGAGGCGATGGACGACGCCGGCGGGCCGGAGGCCCTCGGTGACCGCGGCCGGGTCGGCGTCGTCGTCGGCCGCGGTGGCTACGTCGGCCCCGGAGTGGCCCGGCTGGAACAGCGGGTCCGGACGTCCCATCAGCTGGCGACCACGCTGCGCGAGGTCCTGCCCGGAGTCGCGGACACCGCCGTGGACGAGGTCGTCGACGCCTTCCTGGCGAAGCTCGGCCCGCAGCGGCCCGAGGCGTCCATCGGCCTGGTGCCCAACCTGGCCGCGTCGCGGATCGCGAACCGCCTCGACCTGCACGGGCCGGCCTACACGATCGACGCGGCCTGCGCCTCGTCCCTGATCGCCGTGGAGACGGCGATGCGGGAGCTGGCGAGCGGCCGGGCCGGCGCGATGATCGTCGGCGGTGTGCACATCGTGCACGAGGTCTCCTTCTGGAGTCTGTTCACGCTGCTGCGCGCCCTCTCGCCGAGCCAGCGGATCCGGCCGTTCGACCGCCGGGCCGACGGCATCCTGATGGGCGAGGGCATCGGCATGATCGTGCTGCGCCGGCTCGCGGACGCCCGTGCGAACGGCGACCGGATCTACGCGGTGCTGCGCGGCGCCAGCTCGTCCAGCGACGGGCGTACCGCGAGCCTGATGGCACCGGCCTCGTCCGGGCAGATCCTCGCCGTCGAGCGGGCCTGGGCGGACGCCGGCCTCGACCCGGCCGCACCCGGTGCGGTGGGGCTGATCGAGGCGCACGGCACCGCGACCCCGGCCGGTGACGGCGCGGAGCTCGCCACCCTGACGAAGGTCTTCGGCGACGACGTCGACAACGGCCGGGTCGGCCTCGGCTCGGTGAAGTCGATGATCGGGCACGCGATGCCCGCCGCCGGCATGGCCGGTCTGATCAAGGCCGCGCTGGCACTGCACCACCGGACCCTGCCGCCGACGCTGCACTGCGACGAGCCGCACCCGCTGTTCGAAGGCAGCCGGTTCGCCCCCGTCCGGGAGGCGACGCCCTGGGAGCGGACGGGCCCCGCGCCGCGGCGGGCCGGGGTGAACGCCTTCGGCTTCGGCGGGGTGAACGCCCACGTCGTCCTGGAGGAGTGCGCCGACGCCGATCGGGTCGGCGCTGTCGAGCCCCTGGGCCCCGGTGCCGCTCGGGACGTCGCCCGCGTGGTCGCACGCGCGGCGGACCCCACGGCCGAGCGGGTGCTGCTGTTCGCCGGCGCGTCCGCGGCGGACATCGTCGCCCAGCTCGCGGTGCCGGACGCCGAGCTGCTCGAGCGCGACGACGCGGCGACGGCGCCCGGCGGCGGACCGGTCCGGCTGGCGCTGGTGGCCCCCACCGCGCGCCGGCTCGCGCTGGCCCGCACGGTGGCGGCCCGTGGCACACCGTGGCGGGGCCGGAACGACCTCTGGTTCGTCCCGGCGCCCCTGCTCGACCGCCGGGACGAGAACACCGTTCCCCGGCTGGCCTTCCTGTTCTGCGGGCTGGAGGACAAGTTCTCCCCGCGGATCGACGACATCTGCGACCACTTCGGGCTGCCCCGGCCGGAGCTGGGCGACACCACCGACCTGGGCCATCACGGCGTGGCGAGCGTGCAGGTCGGTCGGGTCCTCGACGTCGCCCTGCACCGACTCGGTGTGGCCCCCGACGTGGTCGCCGGGCACAGCGTGGGTGAGTGGAACGCGATGCTCGCCGCCGGCCTGATCGACGAGGAGTACGCGGACGGGTTCATCCAGGCCTTCGATCCGTCCTCGATCGAGGTGCCGGGCGTCGTGTTCGGCGCGCTCGGCTGCGGCGCGGATGTCGCCGCCGAGGCCATCGCCGACCTGGCGGACATCGTGATCTCGCACGACAACTGCCCGCACCAGTCGATCATCTGCGGGCGGGTGGAGAGCATCGAGACCGCCCTGGCGCGGCTGCGGGCGCGTGGGGTGATCGGGCAGGTTCTGCCGTTCCGCTCCGGCTTCCACTCTCCGTTCCTGCGCCCGCATCTGGACCGGCTGCGGGAGGGGCTCTACAACACCCCGCTCGGCAGTGCCCGGGTCCCGGTGTGGTCCGCTACCACGGTGGCTCCCTATCCGTCCGGGCACGCCGAGATCCGGGAGCTGGCCGTCCGGCACCTGCTGGAGCCGGTGCGCTTCCGGGAGCTGGCACGAGCCCTGCACGACACGGGCGTCCGGGTGTTCGTCCAGATCGGGATGGGCAGCGTCGCCGGTTTCGTCGACGACACCCTGAGCGGGGCGGGCGACGAGCACGCCTCGCTGGTCACCAACACCACGAAACGGTCGGGGCTGGACCAGCTGCGCCGGGTCGCGGTCGCGCTGTGGGCCGAGGGCGCCGCGCCGCGGATGGACCTCCTGCCGTGCCGCACCCGCCCCGGCCTCGCCGCTCCGGCGGCCCGGCCCGGCCGTGCCGGGCGGCCCGATCGGGCGGTGCGCCTGCGCCTCGGCACCCCGCTGGTCCGGCTCGGCCCCGACGCCCCCGACCTGTCCGCCGCGCTGCGGCCCCGTCCCGATGTGGACGTGGGCTCGGCTCAGGTGCCCGCGGCGGTTCCGGTGTCCGCGGTGCCGGCGTCCGCGCCGGTGCCGGCGGGAGCGCGGCGGACCGGGCCGGACGGTCGCATCACGGTGCGCCGCGAGCTCTCCCTGGCGACCATGCCCGAGGTCATCGACCACTGCTTCTACCGGCAGCCGCCGGGCTGGTCCGACGCGTCCGACCTCTTCCCCGTCGTGCCCCTGACCGGCGTCCTCGAGATGATGATGGCCGAGGCGTCGGCGCTGCGGCCCGGCCTGGTGATCACCGAGGTCCGGGACGTCCGCGCCACCCGCTGGCTGGCGATCGAGCCGCCGGTACAGGTGGACATCACCTGCATGCCGCTCGGCCCGGACGAGATCCGGGTGGACGTCGTCGGCTACACCCGGGCGACCGTCGTCTTCGCCGCGGCCCACCCTGCGCCGCCGGAGACCACGGACGTGTCCACCGGTCTCGTCCCCTGCCCGGGAACCGCCGGGGAGGTGGTGATCCCCGGGGAGTCCACGGCGCCGCACACCGGCCGGGCGATCTACGACGACCGGCTCCTGTTCCACGGGCCCGGCTACCAGGGCGTCGAGTCGGTCGACGGAATGGCGCCGACCGGGCTGCGCGGCTGGCTGCGGGTCACCGAGGCCAGCGGGGCGCTGCTGGACAACGCCGGTCAGCTCTTCGGCTACTGGGGCATGCAGTACCTTCCGTCGGACTGGCTGCTCTTCCCCGCGTCGGTCGCCTCGATCCGCTTCTTCGGCCCGCCACCGCGGACGGGAGCACGGCTGTCGTACCTGGGCCGCATCCGTGACGTCACCGAGCGCACCGCGACGGCGGACATGGAGCTGCGCGACGAGGCCGGCCGGCTGTGGTCGCACCTGAGCGGCTGGACCGACCGGCGTTTCACCGAGGACGACGTCCTGTGGTCGATGGCGCTGGCACCGCAGGTCAACACGCAGGGCCGGTCCACGGCGGACGGCTGGGTCGTCGTGACCGAGCACTGGCGGGACCCGGCGTCACGCGAGCTGTCACTGCGCCACTACCTGGACGCCGCCGAGCGCGGGCGCCTGGCCCGCCTCAACCCGCTGGCCGCCCGCTCGTGGCTGCTCGGGCGGATCGCCGGCAAGGACGCCGTGCGGCGGCACTGGTGGGCGGGTGGCGCCGGCGAGCTGTGGCCGATCGAGGTCGGCCTGGCGGACGCGGCGTCGGGGAGCCCGGTCGTCGACCGGGTGCCGGACCGGTCCGGCCTGCCGGCGCTGCGCCCGCCCGTGGTGAGTGTCGCGCACCGCCCGGAGATCGCCGTGGCTCTCGTCGAGGACACCCCCGGCGGTGTCGGGATCGGCCTGGACCGGGTCCAGCGGCGGGAGCGGGACGCGGAGGCGGCTGTCCTCACCGTGCCCGAGCTGCGGCTGCTCGACGAGCTGGCCGACGGCGATCCGGACAGCCGCGCTGTGTGGTTCGCTCGCTTCGTCGCGGCGAAGCAGGCGGCGTCGCAGGCGGACGGGTCCGGACCAGTCGGCGATCCCCGGCGATTCGTGGTCGGCCGGCCGGTGCAGGGCGGCGAGCCTGTGCCCGCCGCGGTGACCCGTGGGCCGGGCGGCGCCGTGGTCCAGCCCGTCGGCGACCCGGGCGCGAGCCCCGGCCTGCCGGCTCCGCTGCTGGTTCCCGTCGCCGTGGCAGCCGTGGCAGCCGTGGCAGCCGTGGCAGGCGACGGGCCGGACCCTGCGCGGGAGACCGGTCTGCGGGAGACCGGTCTCCCGCAGACCGGTCGGCCGGGCACCCCCGCGGAACGTCCGTCCGAGCCTGTCCGGGAATGCTGGGTGGCCCTGCGCACGATGGACACGACCGGCCGGCCCCGGCCCGAGCCGGAGCCTGCCGACCGGCTGGCCGCGGCCGCCGGCGGCTATCTCGGAAACTATGTCGTGGCCTGGACCTCGCCACGGACCGGACCTGTCAGCGCAACCCATCAGACCAAGGAGCAGACGCTGCGATGACCACCGACCAGTCGACCGCCACCGTGAGCGTGGACCCGACCGACCGCGCGGCCAGAGTGCTTTCCGAGGTGGCGGCGATCCTGCGTGACGTGATCGGCGAGGAGTACATCGTCGACATGTCGATCGAGATGGACACCTCGTTCAACGAGGACCTCGAGCTGGAGAGCATCGAGTTCGTCACCTTCGCCGACCGGCTCCGGGAGACCTATGGCGAGCACGTCGACTTCGTCGGCTTCCTCGCCGACATGGACGTCGATCAGGTGATCAACATGAAGGTCGGCCAGGTCGTCGCGTTCATCGTCGACAGCCTGGACAGCGCCCCCCAGGTGGCCGCGCGGTAGCGCGCCGCCACGGACCAACCAGGGGGGCGACGAGAACGTCGAGCGCGCGGGACGCCAGCGGACCGCGCGGGCAAACCTCCGAACGAAGCTAGGGAGAAGGCGCGTGGCTGAGATCGTCGCGAACAGCGTTCGTCTACATGTGCAGCGGCTGGAGCCGAAGGGCGGGGCCGCTCCGGACTCGCCGGTCGTCGTGATGGTGCACGGCATGGTGATGGACAACATCTCCAGCTTCTACTTCGCGCTGGGCAACTGCCTGGCCGGCGCCGGCTGCGAGGTCATCTGCTACGACCTGCGCGGGCACGGCCGCAGCGAGCGGACCCCGTCCGGCTACACGATGGCCGACTCGATGGCCGACCTGGCCGGGCTGCTGGACGCGCTAGGTGTCGACCGGCCCGTCCACATCGTCGGCAACAGCTACGGCGCCACGCTGACCCTCGCGTTCGGCCTGGCGAACCCGGAGCGGGTCGCCAGCCTGACCCTCGTCGAGCCGCCCTTCCTGATCGAGGGACTGGGGGAGGAGATGGCCCGGTCGCTGACCCAGGTCCTCGCCGCCGTCAGTGACGAGGAGGTCGAGGAGTGGCTCGCGAACACCGCCGGCCGCGCCGTCACCCGGATCGCGCGCTCCGCGCAGGCGCTGCTGAAGGAGACGTCGATCGCGCAGGACATGCTGGCGACGCCGCCGTTCTCGCGGGAGGCGCTCACCGCGCTGCCGATGCCGGTCCTCGCCGTCTACGGGGCGAACTCGGACATCATCGACCAGGCGGAGGGGCTCGCCGAGCTCGTTCCCGACTGCACCCTGGTGGTTCTGGAGCAGCACACCCACATGGTGCTGCGCGAGGCCGCCGACTACCTGCGGGACCTGCTCCGGTGGTGGCTGCTGCGTCGTGACCAGCCGATGCCCCGGCACCAGGTGCGCGGCGCCGGCTACGACACGCCTGACTGGGTCCGGCAGATGATCCCGCCGCCCGACCTGAACGGCGAGCACCGCACCACCTCGCTGTCGACGGCCGCGGCCGGCTCGCCGTCGGACGCCTGACCCGGCCTGGAGGCAGTTGAGTCGATGGGGCGCATTCTCTTCGCGGTGCCGCCGCTGACCGGCCACGTGAACCCGGCCGTCGGTATCGCGGGCGAGCTGGCCGCCCGCGGCCACGACGTCGCGCTGGCCGGTCACGCGAGCGCGGTCGGGCCGCTCGTTCCGCCCGGCGTGCCGCTCATCGCGCTGCCGGACGAGATCACCGCCGAGCAGCGGGCGGACCTGGAGGCACGGTCCCGCCCGCTGCGGGGACCCGCGTCGCTGAAGTTCCTGTGGGAGGAGTTCATCCTCCCGCTCGGCACCTCGATGGCCCGGGACGTCGGCGAGGTGCTCGAGCGCTGGCGCCCGGATCTCGTCGTCGCCGACCAGCAGGCGATCGGTGCCGCGCTGGCCGCGCGGCGGGCGGGGGTCCGGTGGGCGACCCTGGCCACCACCTCGGCGGAGTTCGATGATCCGTACGCGGTGCTGGCCGGGATCGGACACTGGGTCTCGGACCGGCTGCGCGAGTTCCAGCTCGCCCACGGCGTGCCCGACGACGGGGCGGAGCGGCTGGACCTGCGTTTCTCCGAGGACCTGACGGTGGTCTGCTCGGTGCCCTCGCTGCTGCGCAGCTCGTTCCATCCCTCCCACCAGGTGTTCGTCGGCTGCGCCGCGGGAATCCGCCGGCCGGCCCCGGCCTTCCCCTGGGAGTGGCTCGACAGCGGCCGGCGCACCGTTCTGGTCTCCCTCGGAACGGTGACGCGGGACGCCGGCGGGCGCTTCGTGCGCGCCGCGGCCGAGGCCCTGGCCGGGATGGCCGGCCAGGTGCAGGCGGTGGTCGTCGCGCCGCCGGGCCCGCTCGACGACCTTGCCGAGCAGGCGCCCGACGACCTGCTCGTCCGCTCGTTCGTGCCGCAGGTCGATCTGATGGACCAGCTCGACGCGGTAGTCTGCCATGCGGGCAACAACACCGTGTGCGAGGCATTGTCACGGGGTGTTCCCCTTGTGGTCGCCCCCGTCCGCGACGATCAGCCGGTCATCGGCGAGCAGGTGGTGCGGGCCGGGGCGGGCCTGCGGGTGCGGTTCGGGCGGTCGACGCCGTCGACGCTCGCCACCGCGATCGGCACCGTGCTCGGCGAGCCGTCGTACGCGGCCGCGGCCGGCCGGCTGCGTGCCGAGTTCACCGCGGCGGGAGGAGTCGTCACGGCCGCCCACCACATCGAGAAGCTGCTGCCGTAGGGCCGGGGGGCATGAGGGACGTGTGGCTCCTGGTTCCTGTTCTCGTCTGCCTGGGCCTCGTCGCGAACGGCATCCGGCTGCGGGGGCGGCTGCGCCGGCTCGACACGGTCGTCGCCTCCGGCCGGCCGGTCGACCCGGCGCACCTCTTCCTGGTCGCCGAGGGCGTCCGGCTGCCCGAGGCGGCGCGGCGCGCGGCGAGCAACCACGCGCGCCGCGAGCGCCTGCTGGTGCTGGACCTGGTACCGGCCGACCTCACCGTCGAACGCGCCCTCGACGTGGCCCGCATGGTGGACACCCGCACGTACCGGGCGGACCGGTCCGCGCCCGGCCGCGGCGCCTTCCAGGCCATCCTGGTGCACCGCGACCTGCTGGAACGGGCCGGGATCACCCACCTGGACGGCTTCAGCCCGGTCGAGCTGGTCGACATCGCCACCCAGCTGAAGCGCTACGCCCCGACCGCCACCGACCTCGCGGTGGTGCCGGGGCTGCGGGCCGCCCGGGACGACGCCGCGATGCGGGTGCGGGTGCAGCAGCGCGCCTACGCCTGCACCCCGGCCAGCCTCTACATGCCGTTCTCGCCGCACATCGCGACGGCGATCGGGTCGCAGGTCAGCCAGCAGCTGGCCTACGTGGCGATGGCGCTGTTCTGGTTCCAGCCGTTCTTCGTCTGCGCCGGCCGGGTGCCGTTGGCTCCTCGTGACCTGATCCGTAGTCCGATCGTCCGGATCCTCGGCATCTTCCTGCTCGTCATCCACTCGGTGCGCGCGGGTCGTGAGGCCAAGGCCGCCGGCATACCCGCCGACCCGCACAAGGCGGCCCGGCGGCAGCGCCGCGACGAGACCGCCGCCTGGTACCGGGCCCGGGCCCGGCACGTCGGGCGCCTGCGTGAGGTGCCCAGCAGCGAATGCCCGTGGTGCGGCTTCGGGGAACTGACAAGCCGCCTGCGTTCGCCGGACCTGGCGATGGGCAAACCCGGCAGCTTCCAGCTCGACACCTGCGGGCGGTGTGGGCACACCTTCCTCAACCCGGCGATCACCCCGGACGGGCAGGACTACTACGAGCGGGACTGGCGGGACGGGTTCGCCGCCGAGGCCGCGGAGCATGCCCGCGCGCGGGAGGCGGCGGCCGACCGGGCCCGCGCCGAGCTGCTGCGTCCCTACGCCACCCCACGAGCCTGGCTGGACGTCGGCACCGGGTTCGGGCACTTCTGCAACGTCGCCCGTCACCACTGGCCGGCGACCGCCTTCGGCGGGCTCGACATCACCGACTCGGTCGACGAGGCCCGCGCGCGGGGCTGGGTGGACGCCGCCTACCAGGGCGAACTCGTGCAGGTCGCCGACCGGCTCGCCGGGCGCTACGACGTGATCAGCATGTTCGGCTACCTGGAGCGTGCCCGGTACCCGTCCGAGGAGCTCGACGGCGCGGTGAAGGCGCTCGCCCCCGGCGGCCATCTGCTGATCGAGCTGCCGAACCCGTCCTGCCCGGCCGCCCGGCGGCTGGGCAGGTACTGGCCGGGCTGGGATGTGCCGCGCCGGCTGCACTTCATCCCCGTCGACAACCTGCTCGCGGCGCTGGAGGACCGTGGCCTGCGGCCCATTGTCGTCGAGCTCGGCGCGGCGCAGCGCCCCGGCGACCTCACCGGGGCGCTTGGCCTGCTCGTCCAGCAGCTGGCGCCGAAACCCGAGCCGTGGCTCGACACCCACCGCGCCGGGCCGGGTCGACGCCTGCTGCGGGTGCCGCTGCTGCTCGCCTGTGTCGCCCCGCTCGTCCTGGCCGCGGTCGTCGACGGCCTGAGCCGGGCGTGGCTGGCGCGGGGGAGCCGCTCCAACACCTACCGGGTGCTCGCCCGCAAGGAGGGCTAGCCCCTGTGCCGGGCCCGGCGCCGGCTGCTACCACCGGCCCCGGGCCCGGTCAGCTGCCTGACCTGTGCGTGCCGCTAGTCCTGCTGCTGGCCGCCCGCGAGCGGCAGGTAGATGCGGGCGCCCTGCTCGGCGAACTCCCGGGACTTCTCCGCCAGCCCGGCCTGGACGGCGTCCTCGGTGTCGAGGCCGTGTTCGGCGGCGTACTTGCGGACGTCCTGGGTGATGCGCATGGAGCAGAAGTGCGGGCCGCACATGGAGCAGAAGTGGGCGGTCTTCGCCGGAGCCGCGGGCAGTGTCTCGTCGTGGTACTCCCGGGCGGTCTCCGGGTCGAGGGACAGGTTGAACTGGTCGTCCCACCGGAAGTCGAACCGGGCGTCCGACAGGGCGTCATCCCAGGCCTGTGCCCCGGGGTGCCCCTTCGCCAGGTCAGCCGCGTGGGCGGCGATCTTGTAGGCGATGACACCGGCCTTGACGTCCTCCCGGTCCGGCAGGCCGAGGTGCTCCTTGGGGGTCACGTAGCACAGCATGGCGGTGCCGTACCAGCCGATCATCGCCGCGCCGATCGCCGAGGTGATGTGGTCGTAGCCCGGCGCGATGTCCGTGGTGAGCGGGCCGAGGGTGTAGAACGGCGCGTCGTGGCACAGCTCGCGCTGCAGGTCCACGTTTTCCTTGATCTTGTGCATGGGCACGTGGCCCGGGCCCTCGATCATCACCTGGACGTCGTGCTCCCAGGCGACCGAGGTCAGCTCGCCCAGGGTCGCGAGCTCGGCGAGCTGCGCGGGGTCGTTCGCGTCGGCGATGGAGCCGGGGCGCAGCCCGTCACCGAGGGAGAAGCTGACGTCGTAGGCGCGCAGGATCTCGCAGAGCTCGGCGAAGTTCGTGTAGAGGAAGTTCTCCTGATGGTGCGCGAGGCACCAGGCGGCGAGGATCGACCCGCCCCGGGAGACGATGCCGGTCTTGCGCCGCGCGGTCATCGGGACGTACCGGAGCAGCACCCCGGCGTGGACGGTCATGTAGTCCACACCCTGCTCGGCCTGCTCGATGACGGTGTCCCGGTAGACCTCCCAGGTGAGCTCCTCGGCCTTGCCCCCGACCTTCTCCAGTGCCTGGTAGATCGGGACGGTTCCGATCGGCACCGGCGAGTTCCGGATGATCCACTCCCGGGTGGTGTGGATGTTCTTCCCGGTCGACAGGTCCATGACGGTGTCGGCACCCCACCGGGTGGCCCACACCATCTTCTCGACCTCCTCCTCGATGGAGGAGGCCACGGCCGAGTTTCCGATGTTCGCGTTGATCTTGACCAGGAGGTTGCGCCCGATGGCCATCGGCTCGCACTCCGGATGATTCACGTTCGCCGGCAGGACCGCCCGCCCGGACGCGACCTCGTCGCGGACCAGCTCGGGGGCCAGGCCCTCGCGCAGGGCGACGAACTCCATCTCCGGGGTGATCTCGCCGCGTCGTGCGTAGGCGAGCTGGGTGACCGCACGGCCGGCGAGGGCCCGGCGCGGTGCCTGCCCCGAGCCGACGAAGAGGTCGTCCGCCGGCGTCCGGGTGGCCTGGTCCGGGCCGCCCTGGGCACCCGGGGCCCGCCTGCCGTCGTCGCCGGGCTGCACCGCCCGGCCGGTGATCTCCTCGGTGTCGCCGCGGGCGGCGATCCAGCTCGACCTCAGCGCGGGAAGACCGCGTCGCACGTCGACCCCGGCGCCGGGGTCGGTGTAGGGGCCGGAGGTGTCGTAGAGGACGAGACTGTCGCCGGTGCTCAGCGCGACCTCGCGCATGGGCACCCGCAGGTCGGGCTGGGACCCCACCAGGTAGGTCTTCCTGCTGCCAGGGAACGGCCGGGCCAGGATTCCGCCCGCCGGCTGGTCTGCCGCCGGGTCGTCGGAACGCGCGGGCTGGATGTGACGCACCACCTTTGATCACTCCCTACGCCGGAATTACCCGGACAGGTTCAGGCGGTCGGCGGCACCGGCCGTTGCCCGGCCGCCCTCTCAGCCCCCCAGGGTGGAAGCTCCCGCATCTGCCTCGACGCTACGGCAGGCAGCTGCCCTCCGCCACCCCCTTGGTCACCTTCGCCTGGTTCGTCACGCACCGGTTCGTGCCATTCCCGGCGTGTCTCATCACGTTCGTTCGTTTCGTCCGTCTCACGCGGCGTGCCCGGCGTTCCCGGCGTTCCCGGGCCGGGTGTCGGCTCCGGCAGGCCCGGGTCGGAAGCCCCAGACACCGCGGACCCGGCCGGGACCTGGCTGCCGAGCCCTGCCGTGACGAGCGCCGCGACCTCCTCCGGTGCCTGCCACAGCCGCTCGGTGGGGATGGCCAGCACCAGCCGGCCGGCTGGGCGGGCCTGGCGCGGGCCCGACTGGCCGATGCGCACGAGCAGCCGCCAGGGCCCGTACCAGACGTCCAGCCGACCGGTCGGCGCGTCGGCGGAGTCCGCCGCCAGCGCGCGGCCGGCGGGCAGGGCGAAGGCGAGCTCGATCTGCCGGTACAGCTGGGCGAGCATCCGCGGGGTCCGCCGGGCCGCGTCGTCGAGCGTGTCGCCGATCAGAGTGCGGCGGGTGATCGGGCCCCGCCCGGCCATCGCCCGCCGCATCGTGTCGACGGTGACGAAGCCCTGCCGCAGCGCGTCGACGATCAGGGTGCGGGCATGCTCGCGCTCCCCGGACCACTCGGCCATGTCGACCACGGAGCGCGCCGGGACGGTGCGCGGCGGCAGCCGCGTGCGGTGGATGTCCGCCCCGGACAGCCGGGAGGAACGGCGGAAGACGACCCCGGGCATCGGCGCGCACCGGCGCTCCGGCGGGATCAGCACGGTCACGACGTCGTGGTCGTGACCGGTCAGGCCGTCAAGGGCGGCGGCCGTGGCGCCGCCGAGAACCGCGCCCCGGCCGCCGGCGAGCAGGGCCGCCCAGGCCTGCTGCAGCCGGGGTGGCCCGCCGACTGCCGTGATGAGGACACCGCGGGCGGGCTGCCGCCAGGCGCCAGCGAGGACCCGGGCCCGGATGTCCGCCCGGGTGAGGCCCGCGACGATCGCGTCGTGCTCGCTGATGACACCTGACTGAAGGTCGGCGATCTCCCGCCAGGAGAGTCGGCCGGGGCTGGGGGCCATGGTCAGACGATGACCGTTGTTCGTCCATTGTGTCTACGGTGGTTTGCGGTCTGTGGATAACCGGTCTCCGGGTGGTGCCGCGGGAGCCTGGTCCAGGTGATTCCGCCGCTGGTTCCCACGTCATCCGGTATCGACCCCGCGTCGGCGGGCCCTGGTCGCCCGGACGCTGGTGATGGTCGGCGCGCGCCAGGCCCGTATCGTGTGCGACCGACAGGTTCGGCGATGGTGCGGGCGTGGTGCCACACACCATCGCGGTTGTGCATGTGATGGTGGTAGCCGCAGGGGTTCGTCAGGTGGCCGGTGAGGCGCGGCGTCGGCCTGGAAGTCGGAGGAATGGCGACACACCGAAGGTCCGGGCGGTCCGAGAGCCGCCGCACGAGGGGCGGTCGTGACGGCCGGGTTCCCGTGCAGTCCATCGCGATCGGTCTGGCCGCGGTGGGCGCGACCCTGGCTGTGGGCGTCGCCGGCGCACTGCACGTGACCGGGTCCGGCCAGGACCCGGAGATGTCCGCGACGGCCGCCCGCAGCCAGTCGCCTCCCGCCACGTCGCCGCCGACGGACCCGTCCGCCGCCGGGTCGGCGGCACGGGCGGCGCGCGGCGTCCCGGACCCCAAGGAAGAAGGCGCGGTCGGGGAGATGGCAGTCGGCGCGATTCCGGGCGTGGGTGATCTGATGATGTCGCGGATCCCCGCGGCGACCCGTCAGGTCATCGTGGTCACCGGAGCGGACGCGTCCGCGACGGTGAACCGTGTGGTCCGCTGGCAGCGGGCGGCCGCGGATGCCCCGTGGACGGCGGTCGGAGCGGAGATCGCGGGCCGCAACGGCGCCAACGGGTGGACGCACGCCCACGTCGAGGGCGACCGGAGCAGCCCCGTCGGGGTGTTCAGTCTCACCGCCGCCGGGGGCCGCCACCCGGACCCGGGCACCGCCCTGCCGTACGAGTTCCGCCCGTCCTTCTACCAGGCCGGCAGCCATGCCGGAGATCCGATGGCCGAGGCCTTCAACTACGTGGTGGCGATCGACTACAACCGCCTGCCCGGCCATCCGCCGTCGGACCCGACCCGCCCGCTCGGGGCAGGTGCCGGCGGCGACATCTGGCTGCACGTCGATCACAACACGCCCACCAGGGGCTGCATCAGCCTTCCCCAGGCCTCGATGGAGGCAGTGCTGCACTGGCTGACGCCGAGCAGCCAGCCCATGATCATCATGGGGGACCGGGCGAGCATCGAGGCCACCGCCGGCTGAGCCGGGCGCTGCCGGACCGGCGGGCATCCTCGGCCGGCCGGCCGGCCGAGGCCAGGCCGGAGCTGGCCTGGCCCGCCGGCGGCAGCCCGGCTCCAGCCGGCCTGCCCTAGCCTTCCGCCTTCTTCTCCGCGTGGCCGCCGAACTGCTTGCGCATGGCCGAGAGCAGCTTGTCCGCGAACAGCGACTCGCCGCGGGAGCTGAACCGCTCGTAGAGCGACGCGGTCAGCACATGCGCGGGAACACCCTCCTCGACGGCGGCCAGCACCGTCCAGCGGCCCTCGCCGGAGTCGGAGACCCGGCCGCCGAACGAGGCCAGCTCCGGGTCCTCGACCAGCGCGGTCGCGGTCAGCTCGAGCAGCCAGGAGCTGACCACGCTCCCGCGCCGCCAGACCTCGGCGATGGCCGGGATGTCGAAGTCGTACTGGTAGTACTCCGGATGGGCCAGCGGGGTGGTCTCGGCGTCGTGGCCGGCCGCCTGCGCCCGGCCGATGTCGGCCTTGTCGAGAATGGCCAGGCCCTCGGCGAACGCCGCCATCATGCCGTACTCGATGCCGTTGTGGACCATCTTGACGAAGTGGCCGGCGCCGTTGGGCCCGCAGTACAGGTAGCCCTTCTCGGCCTGGGTGACCTCGCCGGTGCGCCCGGGCGTGCGCGGGGCGGTGCCCACCCCGGGGGCGATGGTCTCGAACAGCGGCTCCAGGCGGGCGACGGTCTCGGGCTCGCCGCCGATCATCAGGCAGTACCCGCGGTCCAGGCCGAACACTCCGCCGGAGGTGCCGACGTCGACGTAGTGGACGCCGCGCTCGGCGAGCTTCGCGGCCCGGTCGACGTCGTCACGGTAGTAGGAGTTGCCGCCGTCGATGATGATGTCGCCGGCCTCGAAGTGTTCCGCGAGCTCGAAGACGGTCTGCCCGGTGATGCCCGCGGGGACCATTACCCAGGCCGCGCGCGGGGTGCGCAGAGCCGCGGCGAACTCGGCCAGGGTGTGGGTGCCCACCGCGCCCTCGCCGGCGAGGGCCTTCACCGCCTCGGAATTCACGTCATAGACCACACATTCGTGCCCGTCGCGCATAAGCCGGCGAACGAGGTTCGCGCCCATCCGGCCGAGTCCGATCATTCCGAGTTGCATCTGAACTCCCGGTGGTCCTGCACGGACCGGTCGAAGGTGAGGTCCTCGTGGTCCATCCTGCCGTCCGTACCGGGACTCGACAGCGCGGCCTGGGTCACGGACCGGGCACACACCGAGGGCCTGGGTGCCCGGGTGCGCGGCGCCGGACCTGACGGCCCGGCGTGAGAGGGTGGCTCGCGGTGTCGGTGCCAGTGCGGAGGGACGTACCCATGAGCAGGTTGGACGGGCCCGGCGCCGCCGGGTCGCCGGGCACCCGGAGCGGGGCTGGCACGTCGGGCGAGGCTGGCACGCCGGGCCAGGTCGACGTCGTCGTGATCGGTGCCGGTCCCGCGGGCGAGGTGGTCGCGGGCCGCTGCGCGGACGCCGGCCTGACGGTCGCCGTCGTCGAACGTGAGCGGGTCGGCGGCGAGTGCTCCTTCTGGGGGTGTATCCCCAGCAAGACCCTGATCCGGCCGGGTGAGCTCCTCGCGGCGGCCCGGGCCACGCCCGGGGCGGCCGCGGCCGTGACCGGTGGTGCCGACGCGGCCGGTGCGTTCGCCCGCCGCGACGAGATGGTGGGCGACTACTCCGACGAGGGCCAGGTCCCCTGGCTGCGTGAGAAGGGCATCCAGCTCGTGCGCGGGGTGGGCCGGCTCGTGGGTGAGCGCCGGGTCGCGGTGCGCGGGCCGGGTGGCGCGGAGCACGTGCTCGCCGCTGCCCGCGCGGTCGTGCTCGCCACGGGCACCCGGGCGACACTGCCGCCGATTCCCGGCCTGGCCGAGGCCGAGGCCTGGGACAACCGGGCCGCGACCGGTGCGCGGGCGGTGCCCCGCCGGCTCGCGGTGCTGGGCGGCGGCGCCGTCGGCGCCGAGCTCGCCCAGGCGTTCCGGCGGCTCGGCAGCGAGGAGGTGACCGTCGTCGAGGGCGGGCCGCGGCTGCTGGCGAGGGAGGAGCCGTTCGCCGGGGGCGAGGTGCGCGCCGCCTTCGAGTCGGAGGGCATCACCGTCCTCACCGGCCGCCGTGCGGTGTCCGTCCGGCGGGAGGGCGCACCCCACGGCGGTGGCGCGCCCGGGCCCGGGAGTACGCCCTGGGCCGAGCCCGGCGGCCGACCCGCGCGGGCGGCTGGTGGTCCATCCCGTGGTCCCGTCGTGCTGGGCCTCGACGACGCCGGCAGCCCCGACCGGATCGTCGCCGACGAGCTGCTCGTCGCCGTCGGCCGGACGGCGGCCTCGGCCGATCTGGGCCTGTCCGCGGTCGGGCTGCCCGACCACGGTTTCGTCGAGGTCGACACCCGGATGAGGGTGACCGGAGTGGCCGGCGACTGGCTCTACGCGGTGGGAGACCTCAACGGCCGGGCCCTGCTGACACACGTGGCCAAGTACCAGGCCCGGGTGGCCGCCGACGTGATCAGCGGCCGGGCCGACCCGGCGGGCAGGCCGGCCGCTGATCGTGCCGATCCCGACGTCGTCCCCCGGGTGACCTTCACCGACCCGCAGGTCAGCGCGGTCGGCCGGACCGAACGGGCTGCCCGCGAGGCGGGCCTCGACGTCCGGGCCGTGGCCGTGCCGACCGCATCGGTCGCCGGGTCCTCCGTGCGCGGCACCGACGCCGTGGGCACATCCCAGATCGTGGTCGACGTCGCCCGGCGGGTGCTGGTCGGCGCGACCTTCGTCGGCCACGACACCCAGGAGATGGTGCACGCCGCGGCCATCGCCATCACCGGTGCCGTCCCACTGGAGGACCTGTGGCACGCGGTGCCGTCCTTTCCCACGGTGAGCGAGGTGTGGCTGCGTCTTCTCGAGGCCTACGGGCTCTGAGTCGATTCTCCGGCCCTGAAATCGTCGGCCATCAGGTGAAGACCGAGACACCACCGGGGCCGACGAGCAAACCGATGACAATGAGCGCGATGCCATACAGAATTGCGCCCCGGACCAGCGAGACAATGCCCCCGACCACGAGTACGACGGCGATCAGCCACAGGATGAGTTCCATGGTCATCTCGTTCCTCCTGGCCGGTCGACAAAACCTCGCGGCGCTGTGGGATTCCGCGCGGCCCGGATCGGTCAGGCAGGATCAGGCAGGTGTGGCGGCTCCGCGGTTCTCCTGCACCAGCGGCCGCACGTCGGGAACAT
The DNA here is from genome assembly GCF_000374165.1 of Parafrankia elaeagni. Taxonomy (GTDB): domain Bacteria; phylum Actinomycetota; class Actinomycetes; order Frankiales; family Frankiaceae; genus Parafrankia; species Parafrankia elaeagni. The sequence continues at coordinate 42,021 of NZ_KB893732.1, read as the reverse complement.
CCAGCCGCGCGGCATCCGCGGCCCGGTCGTCGGGCTGCCGCTGGGACTCGATCTCCGCGGCCACCCGCGCCCGGTAGTGGTCGGTCTCCCGGGCCACCGCCTCGGAGTTCCAGCCGAGGACAGGGGCGATCAGCTCGGCGACGTGGGGTGCCGCCGTGAGCCCACGGTCGGCGGTCTCCATCGAGATGCGGGTCCGCCGGGTGAGGACGTCCTCCAGGTGCAGCGCCCCTTCGTGCGAGACCGCGTACACCGCCTCGACGGCCAGGTAGGCGGCCGCTCCCGGCAGCGGCCGCCCGAGTTCGGGGCGGGCCGCGACGAGATCCAGCACCTCCTCCACCAGCGTGCCGTACCGGCGCAGCAGGTGTTCGACCCGAGCCACGTGCAGCCCGGACGTCCGCGCGAGGCGCTCGCGGGCGTTCCACAGCGCCGGGTAGCCGTCCGCGCCGAGGAGCGGCACCCGTTCGGTGCAGGACGGCGCGACCGCCCCGCTCATGCCCTCCGCCGCGGCATCGACGGCGTCGGCCGCCATCACCCGGTAGGTCGTGTACTTGCCCCCGGCGACCATCGTCAGGCCCGGGACGGGCCGGATCACCGCGTGCTCGCGGGACAGCTGGGAGGTCTCGTCCGACTCGCCGGCGAGCAGCGGCCGCAGGCCCGCGTAGACGCCGACGATGTCCTCGGCCGTCAGCGGCGTGCGCAGCACCTTGTTGACGGTGTCGAGCAGATAGTCGATGTCCGTGCTGGTGGCGGCGGGGTGGGCAAGGTCGAGGTTCCACTCGGTGTCGGTGGTGCCGATGATCCAGTGGCTGCCCCACGGGATCACGAACAGGACACTCTTCTCGGTCCGCAGGATGAGCCCGGTGGAGCCGTGCACCCGGTCGCGCGGCACCACGATGTGCACGCCCTTGGACGCTCGCACCGACAGCCGTCCACGCCCCCCGACCATGGCCTGGATGTCGTCCGTCCACACCCCGGCCGCATTGATCGTCTGGGCGGCGCGAACCTCGAGGTCGACACCGTTCTCCAGGTCGCGGACCCGGACACCGGCGACCCGGTCGCCCTCCCGGACGAGCCCCGTCACCTGGGCGCTGGTGGCGATCAGGGCGCCGTACCGGGCGGCGGTGCGGGCCACGAACATGGTGTGCCGCGCGTCGTCGACCTGCCCGTCCCAGTACTGGATGGCGCCGACGAGCGCATCCGGCCGCAGCGACGGGAACTCGCGCAGCGCCGCCTTGCGGGTGAGATGGCGGTGAAGCGGAACACCCCCGTTCCGGGGGGCGCCACCGTCCCCACCCGGCCTGGGCGCGATGCGCCCGAGGCCCTGTCCCAGCGTGTCGTACAGCAGGACGCCGCTGCCGATGTAGGCGCGCTCCCAGCCGTGATGGGTCAGCGGAAGCAGGAACGGAATGGCACTGACCAGGTGTGGCGCGAGGGTCTCCAGGAGCAGCGAGCGCTCGCGCAGCGCCTCGCGGACCAGTGTGCCGTTGAGCTGCTCCAGATAGCGCAGGCCGCCGTGGATCAGCTTGCTCGACCGGCTGGACGTGCCGGCGGCGAGGTCACGCGCCTCCAGTAGGGCGACCGACAGGCCCCGGGTCGCCGCGTCCAGCGCCACGCCGGCGCCGGTGACTCCGCCGCCGATCACGACGACGTCCACGGGCTCGGCGCGCATGCGCCGCAGCGCGGCAGCCCGGCTGGCGGGATCGAGGCGTGCGGTACCGGTCATCGCGTGTGCATCCCCCTTCGACCGTGGGCGGTCCTGCGGTCCGCTGTTCTGCGGTCGGTGCCGGGCCCGTGCTGCCGGACCCGCCACCCATCGTGCCGGCAGTTGGTTCCCGCCGCTCACGGTGAGATGAACGGCGGGTGGATATCGGGCGCCGACCGGGTGGGGTCCGCTGGCGCCGCGGGTGCGTCAGGGTCCATGATGCCCAGCGCACCCACATCCGACATGTCCGACACGTCGGATGCGACGCGCGTGTCGGCCGCGGCCTGCCCCGAGCCGCGGTTCGCCGCACGTTCCGTGGGTGTCCCTCATGTCATCCGCCAGGCATGTCTTTCGGTGGCCGGGCAGGAACGGTCGCCGGAATACGGGCTGGCTACGGGCTGCGCCGGAACCGGTGGAATTCGTGCCACTCATTGTCTCGGCCCGCGGACGGCATCACGGCAGGCCGCATGAGGAACACGGATAGGGCATGCTTGTGCGCGAATCGATCCGATCTCGACGTGCTCCGTCGCACCCTGTCGGCGCGGCCCGGTACGACCTGACCCGGAGGAAGAAACGACATGGACCTGACGTTCTCTGCCGCGGAGGAAGCCTTCCGCGCGGATCTCCGGGGCTGGCTGGCCGACAACCTCCCCAGCACCTGGCGCGAGCCCGGCTTCTGGGCCACCGTGCCCGACGCGGAGGCCTTCGAGCTGCGCCGTGAGTGGGAGCGACGGAAGTTCGACGCCGGGTTCGCCGGTATCGACTGGCCGACCGAGTTCGGCGGCCGCGGCGGCACCCCCGGCATGAAGGCGATCTACGACGAGGAGATGGCGCACGCCCGGGCGCCGTCGACCGTGAACTCGCTGGGGCTGGCGTTTCTGGCGCCGACCATCATGGCGATCGGCTCCGAGGAACAGAAACGCGAGATCATCCGTCCGCTGCTGCGCTGCGACGTCATCTGGTGCCAGGGCTTCTCCGAGCCGGACGCCGGCTCCGACCTCGCGGCCCTGCGGGCATCGGGTGTCGCCGACGGCGAGGACATCGTCGTCAACGGGCAGAAGGTGTGGACGACGAACGCCATCCACGCCGACCGGATCTTCGCCCTGGTGCGCACCGAGCCGGGCAGCCAGCGCCACCGTGGCATCTCGATGCTCCTCATCGACATGCACCAGGACGGGGTCGAGGCCCGGCCGCTGCGGCAGATGAGCGGGGCTACCGAGTTCGGCGAGGTGTTCTTCACCAACGCACGGGTCCCCGCCACCGAGTGCCTGGGCGGCCTGGGTAACGGGTGGGCCACCGCGATGCTGCTGCTCTCCTTCGAGCGCGGCGCCTCCGGCATCCTTCAGTACACGTCGTTCCGCCGTGCCTACGACGAGATCGTCCGCGCGGCCCGGGTGCTGGGGCGTGACCAGGAGCCGGTGCTGCGCCAGGAGCTCGCTCAGCGCCTGGTGGAGCTGGAGTGCCTGCGCTACCACGCGATGCACGTCCTGACCCGGGTGGAGCAGGGCGCCGATCTCGGCTCCGAGTCGTCGATGACCAAGCTGCAGTGGTCCGAGACGTACCAGGATCTCTTCGAGACCTTCGACGACCTGCTCGGCTCCGACATCGCCATCGGGTCGCCGGTCGCCGGCCTCGACCTGACCGCCCTGCAGGCCGAGGGGTTCTGGAGCAGGTCCGTCACGATCTGGGGCGGGTCGTCCCAGGTGCAGCGCAACATCGTCGCCGAGCGTGTGCTCGGCCTGCCTCGCTGAGCCCTGAAGGGACGACTGACGTGTTCTTCGCGCTGACTGACGAACAGCGGGCCCTGGGCGACACCGTCCGGGACTTTCTGACCGACCGATTCGACCTCACCGCGGTGCGTGCGGTGTTCGAGGACGCTGCTGGCGACGGCCACCCGACAGAGCTGTGGAAGGCGGTGGGCGAGCAGGGCTGGCTGGCCGTCTGCGTCCCCGAGGAGTACGACGGGCTGGGGCTCGGCATCCTCGACGCGCAGGTGGTGGCCAGGGCGCTCGGCGCCGGGGTGGTTCCCGGCCCGTGGCTGTCGACCGTGCTGGCAGGCGAAGCGGTCCGGATCGCCGGATCGGAGGCGCAGCGCGCCGAGCTGCTGCCCCGCATCGCCGCCGGCGACCTGGCCGCGACGGTGGCGCTGCGCGGCGCCGGCCGTGGGTGGGGCGCCGACGGCGTCACGGTGAGCGCCGTCCCGGTCGCGGGGGAGCCCGGGGGGGAGGCGGGCGGTGCGCTGGGCGCGCTCACCGGCGCCGCCTCGCCCGTCGAGTACCTCGCTGTCGCGGGCCTGGTCGTCGTCGCCGCCACCGAGTCCGGCACGGCGGCGGGGGCTGCCGGGGCCGAGGGGGCGGCCGGTTCGGGTGGCTCGGGTGGCATCGGCCTGTACCTGGTCGACCCGCAGGCAGCGGGGGTGACCGTCGAGCCGCTCACCAGCTACGACGGGACGACCAGGCTCGCCGCGCTGAAGCTGGAGGGCGCGCACGCCCGCCGGCTGCCCGGCTCGTCGGCTGCCGTCCTCGAGGACCTTGTCCGCCGCGGCGCGGTGCTCACCGCGGCCGACCTGGCCGGCATCGCCCGGGAGGCCCTCACCCGGACCGTGCGCTACGACCAGGAACGGATCCAGTTCGGGCGCCCGGTGGGCTCCTTCCAGGCACTCAAGCACCACCTCGCGGACCTGCACGTCGCGGTGACGATGGCCGAGCACGCCGCGATGTACGCCGCGTACGCGGTCGACGCCGAGCTCGACGACCTGCTGCTGGCGGTCGCCGTGGCGAAGGCCAAGGCGAGCCAGGCCGCCCGGGACGCGACCGCCGCGATGATCCAGTACCACGGTGGGATCGGCTACACGTGGGAGCACGAGACACACTTCTTCTACAAGCGGGCACGCAGGCTCTACGGGGCCTTCGGTGACCCGCCGTCGCACCTGGAGCGTGTCGCGGCCCTCACCATCGACACGGTGGCTGCCGCCGACTCGTCGGCTGCCACGGTCTGACGGCTGCCACGGTCTGACGGCAGCCGTGGTGCGCGCACGGGCTGAAGCGGGCGGGCCCCGGCTCAGCCCGTGCGCACGGTGTGGTGTGTCAGGGCGCTGCGGGCCGCGTCCAGGGCGGCCGCGCGATCGGCGGGCACGAGCCCGACCCGGGTCCGTCGGTCGAGCAGATCGTCCACGTCGAGCGCGCCCTCGTGGAGCACGCCGAACACCAGCTCGGCTCCGGTGACGTCGACGCCGGCGGCGACCGGGGCGAGCAGCCGCGGATCGTCCCGGGCCAGGTCCAGCACCGCGGGGGCCTCGGTGCCGTAGCGCGCCACCAGCCGGCGCGGCGCCGGAATGCTGGCGAGAGCGCGGCGCGGGGCGGCACCGACCAGCGGCAGCCGACTGGTCCGGCAGGGGCCGGCGTCCAGGTTGGCCTGCGTGACGGCGGCGTCGACCGCGTCCTCGGCCATCCGCCGGTAGGTCGTCAGCTTGCCGCCGACCACGGTGATCACCCGGTTGGCGCCGATGTGGACGGTGTGCCGTCGGGACAGGTCCGCGGTGCGCCCACCCGGTCCGTCCAGCAGCGGCCGCAGGCCCGCGAACGACCCCAGCACGTCAGCCCGGTCGAGCGGGGTGGCCAACACCCCGGACACGACGTTGAGCAGGTGGGTGATCTCGCCGTGATCCGGCACGGGCAGGTCGACGACCTCGTCCGTCGACACGTCGGTCAGGCCGACGTACACCCGGCCGTCACCCTGTGGCAGGACGAGCGCGTACCGGTTGCGCTCGCCGGGGATCGGCACCGACAGGGCTGTCGGCGTGCCGCCGAAGGCCGCCGCGGGCAGCACCAGGTGGGTTCCCCGGCTGGGCCGCAGGCGGATCTCCGGGGCGAGTACCGGCGCCCAGACGCCGGTCGCGTTGATCACGGTACGGGCCCGCAGCCGGCACGGCTGACCGGTGAGCGTGTCGAGCGCCTCGACCTCGACAGGCCCGGCCCCGGCCCCCGCGGTGGCCGCGGGCCCGACCCCGACCCCGACCCCGATCGCCGTTCCCGACACGGGATTCTGGACCGCGAGGACCTGCACACGGGTGAGGATCCGGGCGCCGAACGCGGCCGCGGTGCGTGCGATCGCCACGACGAGGCGGGCGTCGTCGACGAGCTGGCCGTCCCAGTACAGCAGGCCGCCCCGCAGCCCCTCCTCGCGCAGGCCGGGGACCATCCCCAACGTCTCGACCACCGACAGCCGGCGCGGCGGGGGCAGCACCGAGCTCGGGGTCCGGACCCCGCGCCTCAGCAGATCCGCGAACCCCAGGCCGACGCGGGCGAGCAGCGCCGCGCCGACGGGAACGTCCCGGGTGAGCGGCAGCACCATCGGCAGCGGGTGCACCAGGTGGCTGGCGGTGCGGCGGATCAGGATCTCGCGTTCGGCCGCGCTCTCCCGAGCGAGGCGGACATCCCCGGAGGCGAGGTAGCGCAGCCCGCCGTGGACGAGCTTCGAGCTCCACCTGCTCGTGCCGAACGCGAGATCGCGTGCTTCGACCAGCGCGACTGACAGCCCGCGGGAGGCGGCGTCGAGCGCGACCCCGGCGCCGGTGACACCGCCGCCGACGACCAGCAGATCCACCACCGTTCCGCCGGCGAGCTCGGCGAGTTCGCGGGCGCGGCGGTCCGCGGTGAGCGACGAGCGTGCGAGCGGGCTGGCCAGGTCGGTCATGACGGACCTCCAGGGTGCTCGGGCGGCCGGTGCTCGGTCGGCCGGGTCCGGAACGTCGGCTGGATCCGGGATGCCGGCCGGGTCCGGGATGACGGTGCCCCCCGCGTCGGCGGCGGAGCCTCGGGCGGCGGAGATCCGGACAGGGGATCGTGGGGCGGGGCCAGGTAGCCGTCCACCATCAGGTACAGCTCGCGTGCCAGCGCGTCCCGGGTGACCTCGTCACCCATCGCGCCCGCGGAGAGAACGTACGACTGCGCCGCCAGCAGCACCATCCGTGCCTGCGCGTCCGGATCACCGGTGCGGACGGCGCCGGTGGCCTGGGCCGCGGCGAGCCTGTCGCGCAGGAGGTCCAGGACCAGCAGCTGGGTCGTGCCGAGCCGTTCCAGGACGTAGGGGACCAGCAGTTCCCCGTCCGTCTCGGTGATGCGCGCGAAGAGCGGGTGCGCCCGGAACGCCCGCGCGGCCGCGACCAGGGAACCCACGAGCTCGGCCCGCTCCGCGCCGGCCCGCTCCGCGCCGGGCGGGTCCGGGTCGGGCGCGTCCGGGTAGGCCCTCGCCGCCGCCTCGGCGGGCAGCCAGGTGCCGGGGGTGCCGGGCGGGGCGGTCGCCGTGATGATCCGCCCCCACTCGCGTGTCATCACGTCCCGGACGAGGGAACGCAGGTCGGGCCAGCGGCGGTAGAGGGTCATCCGGCTGACACCGGCGCGGCGGGCGACATCGGTGAAGGTCGTCCGGCGGACGCCGACGCTCATCAGCAGCGCGGCGGCGGCGTCGAGGACCACCTCGTCCGCGACGGCGACCGGCGCGGGACGGGAGCGGGTCTGTCCGGTCATCGCCCTGTTCCTCCCGGTTCCGCCACGCCGTGCCGGCCGGTGGCGGCCAGTGGGGGAGTGCCCGGCGCGTGGTCGTGTGACACTGTGACTTGAGTTGTCACACTGTATCGATCGGTCCGTCAAGCCGGGGAGCTGCCATGGCGTCCGAGTCGGGTCATCTCGCTCCGCAGCCGGCCGCTGACCCGGTCTGGTGGGGCTGGGGGGCCGCGGAGCGGCACCGGCCGTTGCCGGGCGCCGTCCGGGACCTGCTCGGCCAGCTCGGCATCCCGTCCCGCCCGAGCCCGCCGGTCGCCCTCGCGGACGTCTCCCTGCCACCGGTGCGCCTGCCGGCGGACATACGCGGCGAGCTGTGCGCCGCCGTGGGCGCCGAGCACGTCCTGGCCGACCGCGAGACGCGGGTGCGGCACTGCCGAGGCCGGTCCACCGTCGACCTGCTGCGCCTGCGCGCAGGGGATGCCACCGCCGCCCCGGACGCCGTCGTCGTCCCCGCGGACCACGACGAGGTCCTGGCGGTGCTGCGGATCTGTTCCCGGCATCGCGTCGTCGTGGTCCCGTTCGGCGGCGGGACGTCGGTGGTCGGCGGCCTGGCGCCGCCCGGCCTGCCCTCGTCGACCTGGGCCGGCGTCATCGCGCTCGACCTGCGCCGTCTGGACCGGCTGGTGGCCGTCGACACCGTCTCCGGGACGGCGGTGCTGGGTGCGGGGCTGCGCGGGCCCGCCGTCGAGGCCCTGCTCGCCGGGCACGGGCTCACCCTCGGCCACCTGCCGCAGTCATGGGAGTACGCGACCGTCGGCGGGTTCGCCGCGACCCGCTCCAGTGGCCAGGCCTCGGCTGGATACGGCCGGTTCGACCAGCTCGTCACCGGCCTGCGGCTGGCCACGCCGGTGGGCACCTGGGCGCCGGGGCGGGTCCCGGCCTCGGCCGCCGGCCCGGATCTGCGCCAGCTGGCACTGGGCTCCGAAGGCGCCTTCGGGGTGATCACCGAGGTGACGGTGCGGGTACGGCCGGCGCCGCCGCGGCGGACCTACACCGGCTGGCGGGTGGCGGACCTGACGACCGGCCTCGAGCTGATCCGCGCACTGGCCCAGCGGGACCTGCTGCCCACGGTGTGCCGGCTCTCCGACGAGATGGAGACGGCGGCCGGCCTCGCCAACGCGGTCACCGCGGGCACCGGCGTCACGGCCGGCGGGTGCTACCTGCTGACCGGCTTCGAGGGGGATGACGAGGCGGTGGCCCGGGGCGCGGTGGCTGTCGAGGCAGCCATCGCCGCCGGCGGCGGCCAGCCCCTCGGGGAGCAGGCCGGCCAGGACTGGCTCGCGGGCCGCTTCCACGCGCCCTACCTGCGCGACGCCCTCCTCGACGAGGGGATCCTCGCGGAGACCCTGGAGACGGCGGCCTACTGGGCGGATCTCCCCGCCCTGTACGCGGGGGTGCGTGCCGCGGTCGCCGGCGCCCTCGAGGCGGACGGGTCACCCGCGGTCGTGCTGTGCCACATCTCGCACGTCTACCCGGCGGGAGCCTCGCTGTACTTCACTGTCGTCTGCGCGCAGGGCCCCGACCCGATGGCCCGCTGGGGCCGCGCGAAGCAGGCCGCCGGAGACGCGATCATGAAGTGCGGCGGCACGATCACCCATCACCACGCGGTCGGGACGGATCACCGCCCCTGGCTCGCCGCCGAGATCGGGGAGGTCGGCGTAGCGGTCCTCCAGGCGGTGAAGGCCGTGCTGGACCCGGCGGGTGTGCTCAACCCGGGCGTCCTGGTGCCGCCGACAGGCCTGGTGCCGCCGACAGGCCCGGTCTCGCCGACAGGCCTGGTCTCGCTGCCGCCGGGCCCGGTTCCGCCACCGGGCGGGTGACGGGATGCCCGCCTGAGGTGTGACCATATGGATGCGGTGGGTATCCATTGTGGGTGAGAACTTTCGCTGCCGTCATCGTCGCGCTGTTGCTGATCTCAGCGGTGATCTCCGTCGTGCTGGTGGCACTCGCGGTGGCCTACCGCTCGGCCGCGCCGACCCGGGCCGCGAACGCGGCGGCGGTGCGGCTGGCCGCCGGAGGTGCCGCGGCTGCCGGCGCCGCGGTCCCGGCTGGTGCCGTCGGCGGGCCGGGAGCCGGGCGGGCGGTCGTCGGTGGCCGCCCGGTCGACCGCCGGGCCCGCCGCCACCCGGGCCGTCGCTCGTTGCTGACCCGCAGCCTGCGCACCGGCCGGGCCTCCAGCCGCGTCCTGCGCGGCCGTGGCCGCGGCCGTGGCCAGAAGGCCGGCGCGCACCGTCGGACGTCTGACTCGCCGGCGGCCGGCCGTTGGTAGGGCGATCGATCCACCGTCCGGGCCGCCGGGGACGGGGCGCGCCCGGACGGGAACTGAGCGCGGGCATCCAGGCGCGATCGCGCGTATCCGGGCCATATCGGCGCGGCGGCAGCGCCCGCGCGTCAGGATGGGGCGCATGGACAACGGCGCGGCCACGAAACCTGCCGCGGGCGCCAGGACCTCCGCCGCAGGTGCCGGGGCCCCCGCGGTTCCGGCGGGTGGGGCCGTGGGGCCTTCCAGCCGTGGCCTGATGGTGGTCGGTCCCGGCGCCGCCTTCGGGACGGCGCTGCTGCACCGGTTCGCTGCCGAGGGGTTCCGGCTGGGAGTGATCTCGCGGTCGGCCGAGACCGTGTCCCGAGTGACCGGCGAGTTCGCGGCTGCCGATCATCCGGTCGCCGGGGCCGTCGCCGACGTCACCGACCAGGCGGCGTTCACCGCCGCCGCCGGGCGGGTGGCTGCCGAGATCGGCGGGCTGACCGTGCTCGTCTACAACGCCAAACTGAGCATCCGGGGCACGGCCTTCTCGGTGCGCGCCGAGTCGATGAACCAGACGCTGGCGGTGAACGTGACCGGGGCGCTGACAGCGGTGCAGATCGCGGCGCCGCTGCTGGCCGAGCGGCCGGGCGCGACCATCCTGCTGACGGTCGCCGGCCCGCGCAGTGAGCCGGCGGCCGGGCGGTTCGCGCTGGCCGTCGGGAAGGCGGGCGCGGCAGCGATGGGGGAGGCGATGGCGCCACTGCTGGCGGCGCAGGGCGTCCGACTGCGCACCGTGGTGCTGGATGGCCGGGTCGGTACCGTCGGGCCGCTGCGGCCCGAGGAGGTGGCCGACCACTTCTGGCAGGCGTTCGCCGCCCCGGGCGGGACGGCCTTCCGGCTGGCCCCCGGGCCGCGGCGGGCGGGTGCGCGCGGCGCCGCGCAGCTACCGCTCGAGGCGTGACGTCGCGAGAAGGCCGTGACGTCGCGAGAAGGCACAGAGGAGAGGCGTGGCGGGATGTGGCGGGGCGGCCGGCGGGGGCCTCCGGACGGTGACATCCGAGCAGAGGCGCTCGGGGCGAGAGCCGGCGAGGCGAGAGGGCGGGCCGGGTTCGCGGGGTATGCGGAGCGTAGGGCATAGTTGCTGAAAGTGATCGGAGCGGAGCGGTCTTCCTGGTGCTCCTGAACGGTGCGTAACCGACAATCGTCCGGGTCGGAAATCCGACACGTGCGAGACACAGGTGATCGGACCCGACAGGGTCGCCTGACCCTTCCGCGTGCGACCATCCTCTGATGGGCCGGCGGTTCGGACGGCGGCCGGCAGGTCGGACTCGAGATGACCGACTGTGACAGGCGGCGCCACGCCGGACGCCCGGCGGCGCGGAGCGGGAGATGTTCCGGTGAACCACGGGCACGGCGGTGACGGGCAGGAGCCCGCGGACGCCACCAATGTGATGCCCCCCAGGGGATCCGCCGCGCAGTCGGGTGAACGCGGTACCCGGCCGACCGAGAACGTGCAGCGCCGGGCGCGCCCCGGCGCCCCGGACGCTCCACCGCCCCCGCCGGAGGCCTTCCGGCCCGCCGGCCCGCCGCCGCCGGCGGACGCGTTCCGCCCCGGCCGCCGGGTTCGCCCCGCCGACGGTGATCCGGAGGACGAGCCGGAGGGCGAGGGCGCCACGCAGCTGCTCGGTGAGGCGACCCAGGTGGTCCGCCGGGGCCGGGCTCCGAAGGCGGCCGGTGGCCAGCCCGGCGCCGCGGGTGCCCCCGATGCTTCCGGCGCTTCCGCCGCCTACGGGCCGCCCGCGGGGGCCGGCGCCGGGTACGCGCCGCCGGCCGGGTACGCCCAGCCACCTCCCGGGGCCGGTGGTCGGCCGGGCTACGACCCCGCGGCGTCCGGGCCGCGCGAGGGCGCTCCCCACACCGGCGGCACCTACCTCGACAGCGGAGGCCACGTCCGCCCGGTGTTCGCCGGGAACGGCGCTGCGGGCCCGTACGGCGGCGAGTCCGGTCCCTACGGGGCGGAGAGCGGGCCGCTGCCCGCCGGCGGTGCCCAGCAGCCGCCCGGCGGCCCAGGTGGTGCCCGGCCGGCTCCGGGCGGCCCGGCGCCCGCGAAACGCAGGCGTCGCCGGGGCCGGATCCTCGCGTTCGTCGTCGTGCTGCTGCTGGTTCTCTTCGTGGTCGGCGACCGGGTCGCGGTCGCGATCGCCAGGGACCAGATGGAGAAGCAGGTCGAGGTCAGCGTCGCGGAGAGCCTGGAACCCGGTGCCACGCCGCCGACGGTGCGCAACGTCGCGATCGGCGGTTTCCCGTTTCTCACCCAGGTGCTGTTCGGCAAGTTCAAGGACATCAGCGTCACCATCGAGGGAATTCCCACGCCCGGGCCGCGGATCTCCGAGGTCGACGCGAATCTCAAAGGCGTGCACGTGCCGCTGGGTGACGCGCTCTCCGACAGCATCGGCGAGGTGCCCGTCGACGACGTCCGGGCGACGGTGCGGATCACCTATGACGACCTGAACGCCTACCTGGAGACGGTGGATCCCGTTGTCCAGGTGACGCCGGTCGACGGCGGCGAGAAGGTCGAGATCGCGGGCTCTCTCCTCGGCCAGCAGATCAGTGGCGTGACCACCTTCGAGGTCGAGAACAACGAGCTCACCCTCGTCCCGTCGGAGATCGGGCTCGCCGGCGGTATCAACGCCACCATCCCGCTTCCGGGTGGTCTGCGTCTTCCGTCGATTCCCATTCCGATCGCCGGGCTCCCGTTCGATCTGAACATCGTCCAGGCGTCGACGGACGCGACCGGCCTGTCGCTGACCGCGACAGCCAAGGACGTGGTGCTGCCGGCCGCGCCCAAGCCGGCCGGCGACAGGTGACGTCCTGGACCGGATCGCTGGATCGGGGCAATCTGGACGGATCGCCCGGCTTGCTACACTCTGTTTCGGGAATGTCGCTTTTCGTGGTCGAGGTGTCAGGGTGGCGTGGCCCGGCGGGGCGATGCCCGCAGTGGTCGCCGCGGGCCCGCCGGCGAACCCCGCGGTCGGCCGCCCAGGCCCTCGTGGGGGCGCGTACGGTAGCGGGTCGGATCGGCGACAGAAGCAGGTGCCAGGTGTTCCCGACGGGCATTGTCGGTGGTGCACCGACCCGCTCACGTCGCCGGTCCCCGTGCCGGACTTACCACACTCGGTCACGAACCCGCTGCCGACGCGATATGAAAGGCGTCGGGACGTGAACGAACGACGTGAGGAAGGTTAGAGGTGTCGGCTCCGGAATCGGCTGAAGCGGTCCGTTCGACGGCGCTCGCGTCACCCGGGCTGGATCAAGGTCGGCATACGACGCTACGATCTGCGACATCCCGCAAGATCGGTCAAGGTAGTGAGGATCCATCGGTGGTGGCACCGTTGCCCGTCCTGTTCGGAGACCGATCCGGACGGCGTGCTGATGAGGGTTTCGGCGGGGCATCCCGGCCTGCGTCCCGTCGCGAAGGGGGAGAGACGTGCAGACGACGTATCTGAGAGTCGTCACCGAGGCCGGTGCCGCCACCGTGCCGGCAGGTGAGCAGTTCATCATCGGCCGCGCCCGGACCGCGGACTACGTCATCGCCGACAGCCGTGTCTCCCGGCGGCACCTCCTCGTCGAGCAGACCGGCGGGGGCTGGTCCGTGCGCGACATCAGCTCGAACGGGACGTGGGTCGACGGCCAGCGGATGCCGGAGGCACTGCCCGTCCACGGCGAGGTCCGGTTCCGCCTCGGCACGCCGAGCGGCCCCGAGGTCGTGGTCATGCCCGAGTTCCCGGCCGAGCGCGGCGGGTACGACGAGTCCGACTACGACCCGGGCTCCTACGACATGCAGACCATGCTGCCGGGCTCCAGCGGCTACCAGCCGCCGAAGCCGACCGCGCCGACCCGGGGCCAGGGCGGCGGCCGGGCGCCCGGTGGGCAGACCGCGCCCGGTGGGCGTGGTGGCGGTCCCGCCTACGACCCGGCGCAGACGCCCTCCGGCTCGACCAGCCTCGACCAGGAGCACGAGCGGCGGACCACCTACCGGCTGCGGCCGGGCACGATGACGCTGGGCCGCGCCCGCGACAACGACATCGTCATCACCGACCTGCTGGCCTCCCGCCGGCACGCCGAGCTCTACATCGGCCGTTCCGGGCTGCAGATCGCCGACCTCGAGTCGGCGAACGGCGTGTTCGTCAACGGCCGCCGCATCAGCCGGACCAACGTGAACCAGGGCGACGTGATCGCCATCGGTCACCACGTGTTCCAGCTCGAGGGCGAGCTGCTCGTCGAGTACCTCGACTCCGGCGACGTCAGCTTCGAGGCCGACGCCCTGAACGTGTGGGCCGGCGAGAAGCAGCTCATGCACGACATGACCTTCAAGCTTCCCGGCCGCGCCCTGCTCGGTGTGGTCGGGCCGTCCGGTGCCGGCAAGTCGACACTGCTCAACGCGCTGACCGGCTTCCGCCCGGCGGACAAGGGCAACGTCCGCTACGCCGGTCGGGACATGTACTCCGAGTACGACGAGCTGCGCCGCCGGATCGGCTACGTGCCGCAGGAGGACCTCCTGCACACCTCGCTGACCGTCCGCCGGGCGCTCGAGTTCGGTGCCGAGCTGCGGTTCCCGCCCGACACCACGAAGGCGGAGCGCCGCCAGCGGGTCGACGAGGTGCTCGCCGAGCTCGGCCTGACCCAGCACGCGAACACGCAGGTCTCCCGGCTCTCCGGTGGCCAGCGCAAGCGGACCTCGGTCGCCCTGGAGCTGCTCACCAAGCCCACCCTGCTGTACCTGGACGAGCCGACCTCCGGCCTCGACCCGGGCATGGACAAGAACGTCATGGAGTCGCTGCGCAAGCTGGCGGACGACGGCCGGACGGTCGTCGTGGTCACGCACAGCGTCGCCCAGCTCGACCTGTGCGACTACGTGCTCGTCCTCGCGCCCGGTGGCTACGTGGCCTACTTCGGGCCGCCCGGTGACGCGCTGCAGTTCTTCCAGGCCAAGGACTACCCCGACGTGTTCCTGACGCTGGAGGCGACTCCGGGCGCGGAGTCGGCGGCCCGGTTCCGGAACTCCCGCTGGTTCGTGCCCGCCTCGATCACCGCTCCGTCGGCCCGGCCCGCGCCGGAGGACCTGCCGTCCATCCGGCAGCAGTCCGTCGCCTCCCAGCTCATCACGCTGAGCCGACGCATGATGGCCGTGGTCGCGTCGGACAAGTCCTACCTACGGCTGATCATCGCCTTCCCGTTCCTGCTCGGGGCCATTCCACGGGCAATTCCGGGAGACCTGATAGCGGCGTCTGACGGCGGACCGAACAGAGACGCGCCGACGGTACTGCTGGTGATGACACTGTGTGCCTGCTTCATGGGCATGTCGAACTCGGTGCGAGAAATCGTGAAGGAGAGACCGATCTATCGCCGAGAACGGGCGATCGGTCTGTCCCGAACGGCCTACATCGGTTCGAAGATCGTGGTGCTCACGCTCATCACGACGCTGCAGGCGCTGGTGTTCACCACCATCGGCATCGCCGGTCGCCCGATGGGTGACGGCCTGTTCGGGTTCCCCTTCCTGGAAGCCGCGATCGCCGTGATCGCGCTGTCACTCGCGTCGGCGATGCTCGGCCTGGTCATCTCCTCACTGGTCGACAACGCGGACAAGACGATGCCGCTGCTGGTGCTCATCACCATGGCCCAGCTCGTGTTCTCCGGTGGTCTGGTCGCGGCGGACGGTACGCCCGGCCTCGAGCAGGTGAGCTGGATCGCGCCCGCCCGCTGGGGCTTCGCCGCGCTCGCCTCGGTGATCGACCTGAACACGATCTCCGGCTTCGGCACGGAGATCAACCCGGACTTCCCGGCCGACCCCCTCTACCAGTTCACGTCGACGCAGTTCCTGATCGACATCGGCGGAGCCTTCGCCGTCGGGGTCGTGTGCGTCATCGCCGTCTCCTTCCTGGTGCGCCGGATGGACCCGAAGACCTCGAAGCGCCGCCCGACGGCTCCCACCGCTCGCTGACCTCACGCGGTCTCCCGCACAACCTCACGCGGTCTCCCGCACAAGGGGGGCGGCGCCCAACTCGGACACGGGCGGGCGCCGCCCCCCTTTCGCGTGCGGACCCGACCCGGTGGACAGGGGTCCGATCCGGATCGCGTTGTCCACAGGAGGCGCCGCGCCTCTGCCGGCGGCCGGCGCGGACCGCAGACTCGGCACATGCCCGAGAGCTATCAACGAGTCGTCGCCCTGGCCCGCAGCCAGGACGACATGATCACCCGGTGTGAGGCGCGTCGGCTCGGCATGTCCGACGCGGCGATCACGGTGCGCCGGCGCTCCGGTGGCTGGCGGGCACCGGTCCGCGGAGCGCTCGTCGTGCCCCCGGTGCGCGACCGGGTGCGCGCCTACGCCCGCGCCGCGTTGGCGGTCGCCGGTGGCGTGGTCTGCCTGCTGACCGCGGCACGCCTGCACGGCATCCCCGGTCTGCCCCGGTGGGCGCCACAGGAGCCGGTGGACGTCGCGTTCGCCGATCCGGTGGCGGCCGGCCGGCGCCGGGCCGGCTGCCGGCGCCACGCGATGGCGGTCGAGCCGCGGGATCTCACCGACCTGGGCGGCATCGCCGCCACGGCGGCGCACCGCACCCTGCAGGACATCGTCCTGCGGCTGGACCAGCGCCTGTCGGTGCCGATGCTGCGGGCCGTGCTGCGCCTCGGCTGGCTGGGCGGCCCGTCATCGCCGCCGGCCGGCTCCCGCGACGGCCCGGCCCGCTCCTCGCCCGCCTTCCTGGCCTTCAAGGACGCTGTCCTGCGGCGCAACGACGAGGGCGCGGGGCCCGGCGGCGGCCCGGACTACTGGCGACTGCTGGACGCCGTCACGGCGTCGGACGACGTGGCCCGTGCCGACGTGGCCCGTGATGACAGAGCTCCCGCCGGCCCAGGCCCAGCTACGACGATGCCCGCCGTCACCGCGCCCACGGGCGCGATGCGGCGGGCATCGTCGGGGAGGGGACAGGTCGCCCCCTCGGCGGCCGTCAGCCGTTCGCCCAGCGGACGTGAAAGCTCGGGATGTCCGTGAGAAGGATGTCGGCATCGGTCGTGTTCGCCGGGTCGGTGAGGTAGAGCCGGCGGACCGGCGTGCCCCGCTCACCGGTGAACACCAGGCGGCTGCCGTCCGGCGAGTAGGCCGGGTCCTGATCCCGCCCCGGCTCGGCGGTGACCCGGACCCTGCCCGTGCCGTCCGTGTTCATCTGGTAGATCTCCAGGTCACCGTCGATCTCCCGGCTGAAGGCGATGCGCTGGCCGTCGGGGGAGAAGGTCGGGTCGGCGTCCCGGTTGCCGTCGCCCTTGGTGATGGGAGTGGGCACCGAGTTCGGCTGCGCGGGGATGGTGACGATGAAGCCTCGGTCACTCTCCGTCTCCGACGACCAGTAGGCGATGAGCTCGCCGCTGGGCGACCAGGCGGGGTCGGTGGCCTGGGGCGCCGCGTTGAGCCGAGAGACGACTGCGCCATCGAGCGACACGATGTACAGCCCCGGGTTCGGCAGACCGTCCTGGTCGGTGGTCGAGCGGACGACCAGGAACTGGCCGTCCGGCGAGAGCGACGGCCGCGCGTCGTCGGCGATGGTCAGCTTCGAGGCCAGTCCGCTGGTGAAGAGCCTGACCGGGGCACTCGAGCCGTCCGCCGCCACCGCGTACAGGGCGTTCTCGGCGCCCTCCCGACGGGTGAAGACAATCGTCCTGCGGTCCTTGCTGACCGAGGGCAGGAGGTCGTCCTCGGCGGTGGTGGTGATCGGGCGGACGTCGGTCAGCTTGCCCTGGTCGGGCAGCCGGCCGGTGTACAGGTCGTAGTTCCCGCTCTGGTCGCTGGCGAAGACCATCGTGGCCTCGTCGAGGGGAGCCGCGGACCGCGGCAGCTCACCGGGCGCCAGCGACGCGGGCGCTTCCGAGCCGCTGGCCGCGTTGTCATCGTCACCACCTCCGCCCAGGGCGATCAGCGTGGCCGCGATCACCACGGCGGCGACCGCGGCGGTCGCACCGACGATGGCCGGGGTCCGGCGGTTCCGGCCGGTGCCCTCGCCGACCCGCGGCCCCGGCGCCGCGGCCTCGCCCGGCCGGCCGGGGCCCCCGCCCGTCGCGGCGCCGTAGCCGGGGCCGTGGGCCGTGGCGCCGGGGCCGCGGGTCGCGGCCATGGTGGCCACCGTCCGGTCGTCGCCGCCCTGCCACCCGCCGCCTGTGCCCGCCGCGGCGGGCCCCGCCCCAACGGCGGGGGAGATCGGCAGGTTCCAGCCCTGGAGAACGTTGGTGACCTCGCTCGGGTCGATCGTCGCGTCGACGTCGTCCGTGGGGTCGCCCAGCAGGCGCAGCATGAGCTGCTGTGCGGTGGGCCGGCCTGTCGGGTTCTTGCGCATGGCGTGCCAGACGATGGGGCGCAGCGCGGGGTCGACGCCGTCGAGGCGCGGCTCCTCGTTCAGCGCCCGGTACAGCAGCACCTGCGCGTTGCCCTCGCCGAACGGGTAGTGCCCGGTGGCCGCGTAGGTGACCAGGCCGCCCCAGGCCCAGATGTCGACCGCCGGGGTCACCGCCCCGCCCTCGATCTGCTCCGGCGACATGAAGGCGGGTGTGCCGAGCTGCTGCAGGTCGCCGGTCAGCCCGGAGGCAGAGTCCAGCGCCCGGGCGATGCCGAAGTCGATGACCCGGGGGCCGAACGGGGAGAGCACCACGTTCGCCGGCTTGAGGTCCCGGTGGACGATGCCGGCGCGGTGGATCGCGGTCAGCGCCGCCGCGACACCGACCGCGAGCTGCTCCAGGTTCGCGTCCGCGAGCGGGCCGTTGCGGGCGACGAACCGAGCCAGGGTCTCGCCCTCGATGAACTCGGTCACCAGGTAGGGCTGGGGGGCGTGCGGGGCGGCCTCGAGCACCTCGGCGGTGCAGACCCGGGCGACCCGGCGCGCGGTCTCCGCCTCCGACCAGAAACGGGCCCGGAACTCGGGATTGTCCGCCACCTCAGCCCGGATCACCTTGATGGCGACCAGCCGGCCCTGCTGCGATCGGCCCAGGTAGACGGTGCCCATACCGCCCTGGCCGAGCTTGCCGAGCAGCTGGTAGGAACCCAGCTCGCGAGGATCGTCCGCACCGAGCGGAACGGTCCCCGCCGGAATCCCGGCCTCCGATGACATCGAGCCCACCCTCACATGCTGTAGCGGGCCAGGTGCCTCACCCGGGAGCACCTCTGCCGCGCATCAAAAAAGATCATCGTTTTGTCGCCGGTGCCGTGACGGCACCTGACCAGTTCCGCGGGAGCGGATCCCGGCACCGTTCCGGCGGAATCAGAAAGGAACCTCCGGAGCAGGCAACGCAACACTGTAATGCCGGCCGGGTACGCACCGGTGTCCGGATAGGGACTGGATGTGGGACTCTTTTCCGACATACCTCGCCTCCGGGGCGGGGTGGGTGCCGTTCTCCCCCGCGCGCCCGGGAAGCGAAGGGCTGGATGCGTGCCGCACTGGAATCGGGCGACGGTGGCCAGCGCGGTTCTCGCGGTCCTCGCGTTCGCCGGCGGCATCACGCTGATCGTCACCGCGGCCGCCCGGGACGCACCGGTCATCCAGGGCACTGCCGGCCCGGCGGATCCTCGCGGGCCGGTCTGGGGCTACCTGCGCTCGGAGGTCACCGCGCCGGCCGCGCCGCTGGAGGCGCCCGACAGCGCCGCGGCGGGGAGCTGGCAGGTCGTCGACGCGCTGGCCGCGGCGAGGCCGGTGATCTCCCGAACGGAGGTCGGTCGCTACCAGGTCACCTTCCCCGGTATCGGGGTCGCGGGCGGGCGGGGGGTGGCCCTGGCCACGTCGATCGGCACGCCGCCCGACGGCGGGGCGTACTGCCATGTCACCGACTGGCAGGCGGTGCGGGAGTCCGCAGACGAGGCAGACGAGGCCGTGGCGGCCACCGCGGCGGGCAGCGGCCGGGCGGCGCCCGCGCGGGCTGGTGAGCGGCTCGACGAACGGCTCGACGAACGGGTCGCGCTGGTCTGCCGCGACCCGTCCGGTGCGTATGCGGACTCGCGGTTCGCGGTCCTGTTCACCCACGCGCCGCCCGGCCGTGTGGGGACGGGCGACGGCGGGCCGTACGCCTATCTGCGCCACGACGGCTCCGCCGCTGCCGGGCCGCTGGATCCCGACCAGTACAGCGTCGCCGGGCCGGGTCGGGTCGATGTCCGCCGGGTGGCCACCGGCCGCTACGCCGTCGACCTCGTCGGCGCCCAGTTCGTGCGCCCTGGCAACAACCTCCAGCTGAACGCGATCGGCGGTGGCGCGGCCGGGTGTAACCCCCTCGACCGGGAGGTCCTCGGCGACCGGCAGACCGTGCTGGTCGGCTGCACCGACGGTGCGACCTGGGCTGACACCCCGTTCGCACTGCTCTACACCGACCGGGACGCGTTGCTGCCGGCTGGGGCGGGCGGTTTCGCCCACGTCTTCACGGGCGTGACGACTGGCGACGGGCCGGTGGAGCCGGCGCCGCTCGGTGATCCGGTCGAGGCGTGGGGTCGCTACTCGGCCAACAGCGCCGGGGCGGTCAACACCGTCCGGCGGGTCGAGGTCGGTGTCTACGAGGTGGTCTTCCCCGGGGTGGGGCGCGGCCCGGACTTCCTGGGAGTGACGGCGTACGGCGACGCGACCTCACGGTGCTCGGCCGACGACTGGGCGCGAGAGGCCGACGAGACGGGGGCGGAGCCCACCGACCTGACCGCGACCATCCGCTGCGTGGACGCGGCAGGCCGCCCGGTGGACAGCCACGCCAGTGTGGCCTACGTGTCCGCGCTGCCCACGGGCCCTGCCGGATGACCGTGTGCCGACGCCGGACGACCGTGTGCCGACGCCGGACGACCGTGTGCCGACGCCGGACGACCGTGTGCCGACGCCGGACGGCCGGGCGCCGACCGGGCCCGCGGCCCTGATCGGCTCGGCCGGACCGCCAGACGTGGCTGATGCCCCCGAACATCGCCCCCGATTCCGCGTCGGCGATCCGGCCTGTGCCTGATCCAAGCCGGCCAGCGGCCCGCGAACCCCGTAGCTTGCTGGTTTTTGTGTAACTGGTGCGAGAAGTTGTCCCATGCTCGCCCTTGCGGGCGGGCATGGGAGCCGGTCAGGTCAGACGCATCCCGGAGATCGCCCGGGCGACCACGAGCCGCTGGATCTCCGACGTGCCCTCGAAGATCGTGTAGATCTTCGCGTCGCGGTACATCCGCTCGACAGGGTGCTCCCGGCTGTAGCCGGCGCCGCCGAGGATCTGCACCGCCTTCTCCGTCGCCCACACCGCGACCTCACCTGCCTTGAGCTTCGACATCGAGCCCTCGCCGGCCTCGAAGCGGCGTTCGTTGCGGCCCATCCACGCCGCCCGCCAGATCAGCAGCCGGGCCGCGTCGATCTCCATGCGCATGTCGGCGAGAGCGAACGCGATGGCCTGGTTGGTGATGATGGGACGTCCGAACTGCTCACGGGTACGTGCGTAGTCGAGCGCGTACTCGTAGGCGGCCCGGGCGATGCCCACCGCCTGCGCGCCGACGGTCGGGCGGCTCATCTCGAAGGTGCGCAGCGCGGTCTGCTCGGCGGAGCGGGTGCCCTCACGGGCCCGCGCCAGTCGTTCGTCCAGCTTGTCCTTGCCGCCGAGCAGGCACCGGCCCGGGATCCGGACGTCGTCGAGGAACACGTCGGCGGTGTGCGAGGCACGCAGGCCCAGTTTCCTGATCTTGCGGGTCGCGGTGAGCCCGGGCGTGCCGGGCGGGATGACGAACGAGGCCTGGCCGCGCGCCCGCAGCTCGGGGTCCACCGACGCGACGACGATGTGCACATTCGCGATGCCGCCGTTGGTGATCCACGCCTTCTGGCCGCCCAGGACCCACTCGTCCCGCGCCTCGTCGTAGCGGGCCCGGACCCGCATCGAGGAGACGTCCGACCCGGCCTCGGGTTCGGAGACGCAGTAGGCGGCGACCTTCGGGTCGGCGGCGTCCCCGAAGCAGGCGGGCACCCACTCGCCGATCTGCTCCACCGTGCCCGACGAGGCCAGGCCGGCGATCGCCAGCGACGTCCCCATGATCGACATGCCGATGCCGGCGTCGCCCCAGAACAGCTCCTCCGACAGGATCGGGAGCGACAGCCCGGTCGGCTCGAACCACAGGGTGGAGAGGGTGTCGAAGGTGTACAGGCCGATCTTCGCCGCCTCCTGGATGATCGGCCAGGGGGTCTCCTCCCGCTCGTCCCACTCCGCGGCGGCGGGGCGCACGACGTCCTCGGCGAAGCCGTGCACCCACGATCGCAGCTCGGTCTGTTCGTCCGTGAGATCAAGACTGAAGCCCATGAGGGGTTCCTTCCGTCGGCCTGTGCCGGCCTGTTTCGGCCCCGTCCCGCGTGGCGGAAGAACCGGAACTGCGTCCGACCGGCCGGATCGGCGCGTGTCGCGCCCGATCGGTCCTACATTCTCCCTACGCGGCCCGTCGGCCGCCGGGCCGGATCGGACCTGGCGGCCGAACAGATGCGGACGAGAGCGAGGCGGGACCATGGCCGATCAGCCGGGCGTCGACAGCAACCCCGAGACCGACGAGTACGACGAGTTCGGGCTGTTGCACGAGAACGCCGAGGAGCTGGGGATTCCCTACACGGGGCGCCCCGAGGCGGCCCGCGGCCAGGTCGAGGTCGAGCCCGGCCGGTGGCTGAGCCACCTCCGCTGGGGCACGGCCGAGCCCGAACTCGTGTTCCTGCACGGCGGCGGCCAGAACGCGCATACCTGGGATTCGGTGGTGCTCGCGTTGGGGCGTCCCGCGATCGCCTTCGACCTGCCCGGGCACGGCCGCTCCTACCGGCGTGACGACCACGACTACGGTCCGTGGGCGAACGCGGATGCCATCGCCGAGGCGTTGCGGGTGGCGGCGCCCGCGGCACGGGTCGTCGTCGGCATGTCGCTCGGCGGCGCCACCACCATCCACCTCGCCGCGACCCGGCCGGACCTGTGTCGCAGCGCGATCCTCGTCGACGTGACGCCACAGTCCGCGGACCGGGTCCGCGCGATGGACACGGCGCAGCGCGGCGCGGTGGCGCTGGTCGGCGGGCCGCCGACGTACGAGTCGTTCGAACAGATGGCACAGGCCGCGATCGCGCTGAGCCCGCGCCGCCCGGCCTCGGGGGTGCGCCGCGGGGTTCGCCACAACGCCTACCGGCAGCCCGACGGCCGCTGGGCGTGGCGTTACGACCTGGCCAGCCCCGGCGGCGCCGACCAGATGACCGCCATGACGCGGCTGTGGGACGAGGTCGATGCGATCACAGTGCCGCTGCTGCTCGTGCGGGGCGGCGCGTCACCGTTCGTCCACGACGACGACGTCGAGCAGTTCCGCCGCCGGCTGCCGGCGCTGCGCACCGCCGTGGTGGACGGGGCGGGCCACTCGGTGCAGAGTGACCGGCCGCTGGAACTCGTCCGACTGATCGAGGAGTTCCTCGCCGGCTGAGCGGAGGCTCCCGGGTGTCCACCGGGACCCGTCCGTCGCCCACTGCGGGCTGGTATGGCCGGCGCGGGGTTGACAGCCGGGAGTCGGGGGCCTCGGCCGCGGGTAGCCCAGGGTCATGGCTGGAACTGACAGCGAGGCGATCCTGCGCGAGCTGCTCGCCCGGCACGGCCGCACCTACGCCGAGGACATCGACGTGGACGTCCCCGCCGACACGGCCGAGGGCATGTTCGGTCTCCTGCTCTTCGCGCTGCTGGCGAGCGCGCCGATCCGCACGTCGACGGCGGTCGACGCGTTCCGGGCCCTGCGCGAACAGGGCTGGACGTCGGCGGCGGCCCTCGGCGAGGCGAGCTGGGCCGAGCGGGTCCGGGTGCTCAACCGGTCCGGCTACGCCCGTTACGACGAGAGCACCTCGCGGACACTGGCGGATGCCTGTGGCTACCTGCTCGACACCTACGACGGCGACATCCGGCGGCTGCGGGACGCGGCGGACCACACGCCGGACCGCGAACGGGAGCTGCTCCAGCAGATCAAGGGCATCGGGCCGGTCGGCGCGGACATCTTCCTCCGCGAGGCGCAGGCGGCCTGGGACGAGCTGGTGCCCTACGTCGACGAGCGGGCGCGGGCTGCCGCCGGCGACCTGGGCCTGCCGACCGACCCGCGGGACCTGGCCGAACTCGTCGAGCGCGAGGATGTCCCGCGGCTCGTCGCGGCGCTCGTGCGCACCCGGCTGGAGCACGACGCCGACGACGTGCGGCAGGCGGCGGCACGCGGAGGGTGACCGCGGGCCGGGGTGGGTGCCGGGTCCGCCCGGCGCGGCGGGGCGGCGAACGGGACACGTCGTGGCCGGGGCGTTGGCAGGCGGGATGATCCTGGTGTGGTGGGCTGTCAGCGGTGTGGTGGGCTGTCAGCGGGCAGCGCTGGTCGCTCGCAGCCGCCCCCGACACGCATCCCACCGCCGAGTGGAAAGGACATCCGGTGCCGACGACTCGTGACTCCGAGCTTGCGTACGAGCAGGCTTACGTCGACACCCTCTACACGCGCCTCGACGAGATCCGCGAGACCACCCGCGACCAGCTCCGGCAGGTCCTGATGGAGGCCGGGACGGGGACGCCGCAGTCGATCGTGGAACGGGACGTCTTCGCCGCGACCCACGCCGACCGCCTGGCCCGCCTGGACGCAGCCGAGGGCCGGCTGTGCTTCGGCGCGATGGACCACACGGAGGGACGCCGCACCTACATCGGGCGGATCGGGCTGACCGACCGGGAGCAGGAGCCCATCCTGGTGGACTGGCGCGCACCGGTCGCCACCGCGTTCTACCAGGCCACCCTCGCCGACCCGCGCGGACTGGTGCGTCGGCGCCACCTGCGCACCCGCGGCCGCCGGGTCACCGGCATCGCCGACGACCCGCTGGACCCGCGTGCGGCCACCGTCGCCGCGGCCGAGGGCGCCGCCGGGGCTGCCGGTGCCGCCGGTGCCGCTGAGGCCCAGGCGCCCGCCTCGGGCGACACGATGCTGCTGGAGGCGCTGTCGGCCCCGCGTACCGGGCGGATGCACGACATCGTGTCGACCCTGCAGGCCGAGCAGGACCGGATCATCCGGGCCGCGGCGAACGCCGTCCTGGTCGTCGACGGCGGCCCGGGAACGGGCAAGACCGCGGTCGCACTGCACCGCGCCGCCTACCTGCTCTACACCCACCGCGACCGGCTGCTGCGCTCCGGCGTGCTGGTGGTCGGGCCCAGCCCGGTCTTCCTCCGCTACATCGAGCAGGTGCTGCCCTCCCTCGGGGAGACCGGCGTGGTCTTCGCGACGCCGGGACGGCTGTTCCCCGGCGTGGACGCGACCGGGGACGAGCCCGTCGCCACCGCCGTGCTCAAGGGCGACGCGCGGATGGCCGACGTGATCGCCGGCGCCGTCCGGGACCGTCAGCGGGTCCCCTCCCGCGTGCTGCGTCTCCGACATGACGAGCACGACCTGCACCTGGACCGGGACACGGTCGTCCGGGCCCGCACCCGGGCGCGGCGCAGCCGCCGCCCGCACAACTCGGCCCGCCAGATCTTCCTGCGGGAACTGCTGAGCGCCCTGACCAGCCAGGTGATCGCGCAGCTGCCCAACGGGCTACTCGACCCGGACGAGCGCACGGAGATCAGAGCGGACCTCTGGGCGGACCAGAGCATCCGTCGTGCCCTCAACGACCTGTGGCCGGTGCTCACCCCCGCCCGGCTGCTCGCCGATCTCTACGCCTCGCCCGACCGGCTCGCCCGCGCCGCCGGCACCCGGCTCACCGCGCAGGAGCGCGGCCTGCTGCGCCGTGGCGCGAGCGCTGCCACTCCCGCCACCCCCGCCGCCTCGCCCGCTCCGGCGTGGACGCCGGCGGATGTCCCGTTGCTCGACGAGGCGGCCGAACTGCTCGGCGACCCGGAGGAGAAGGCCCGTCGCGACGAGGCCCGTCGCGCGAACGCCGAGCGGGCGGCGGAACGCGAGTACGCCCGTGGAGTGCTGGAGATGCTCGGCCTGGACGACCGGCTGGACGCCGACGCCGTCGCCGAGCGCTGGACGGCCCCCCGCCAGCGCCGCAGCGCCGCCGAGTACGCCAGCACCGACCGGAGCTGGACGTACGGGCACCTGATCGTGGACGAGGCCCAGGAGGTCTCGGCGATGCTGTGGCGGCTGCTGTGGCGACGCTGCCCGGGACGCACGGCGACCCTCGTCGGCGACCTGGCGCAGGCCGCCCGCCCGCAGGCGCCGCGCAACTGGGGTGAGCTGCTCGGCCGGGACGTCACCCACTACGCCGTCGAGCGCCTCACCGTGAACTACCGGACCCCCAGCGAGATCATGGACGTCGCCGCGGGTGTGCTGGCCGCCGCCGACCCCGCCGCCGCCGCGCCGCTCTCGGTGCGCTCCGTCGGCCGGCGTCCCCGTGCCGTCCGGACCGTCTCCGGCGCCGCCATCACGACCCGCGCCGGCCACGAGGCCGCACTGGTGCGTGGCGTGGTCGCCGAGACCAGGGCGGCGGCGGACGAGGTCGGGGGCGGAAGGACCGCGGTGATCACCCCGCCCGGGCGGGTCGCGGCGGTGCGCGGGGCGCTGCACGCGGCGGACCCTGCTCTGCTGGCACCGCGGGAGCCCGAGACCTCCGGCGCCTCCACCCGCACCGACCGGGGACGGACGGCGGCCGACCGGCTGCTGGACGCCCCCGTCGCCGTCCTCACTGTCGCCGACTCGAAAGGCCTCGAGTTCGACGCCGTCATCATCGTCGAGCCGGCCGAGATCCTGGCCGGGCCGACCCGGGGCCTGGCGGACCTGTACGTGGCGCTGACCCGGGCCACCCGCCTGCTCACGGTCGTGTACGCCGGTGATCTCCCCGCGGTGCTGCACGGCCTGGAACAGGAGGGCGACGTGCCTCCGCCCGCCACCGGGCCGGAGAGGCCCCACGGCGGTGATGCGCCACCGGACACCACCGGCGCCGGGAGCACCGGCGCCGAGGCCGCCAGCGCCGGGAGCACCGGCGCCGAGGCCGCCAGCGCCGGGAGCACCGGCGCCGGGGACGCCGGCGTGGCTGCCGACGCCGACCTGTCCGCGGATGCGGGTGCGGGTGCCGGCGGGCGCCAGCTCCATCTGCTCTGGTGAGCGCACTGCTCTGGTGAGCGCGACCGCCCAGGCCGGCCGGCCTGGGCGGGTATCCGGGGACGTGCGGGTCCTTACCAGGTCAGCGTGGGCGCGGTCGTCGGGGCGGGAGCGTCGTCGAGCGACCCGCGGAAGGGTTGCGCGGGAATTGGCCTGAAGGTGGAAGTTCACAGAATCAACGGTTAGGCGTTGATGGTGACCTTCGTGGGTCACTCTGGTGCTGTGCGTATCAGACCTGGGACGGGCCGTGGTGGTGCCGGTGATCCCGTAGCCGCCCGGCCGGCGCGCCGAGGCCGGCGCGCATCCTGGCTGGTGGGGAGCTGGCGGGCGGCGCGGGCCGGAGTGGCCGCACTGCTCGTCGGGTTGGCGTGTGTCTCATGTGTGTCCCGAGATGGCGCGCCGCCGCCGGCGCCCAGTCGCTCGGATCCGTCCTGCCCGCCGTCACCGGGGATCGTCGGCGACGAGGTCCGGCTCGGCCTGCTGTACCCGGACTCCGGCAACGCCGCCTCGCTGTTCGGCCCGTTCCGGGCCGGCGTGGACGCTCGGCTGGGTGTCGTGAACGCCGACGGTGGCGTGCATGGACGCAGTCTCGCCTACCGCTGGCAGGACGACGGTTCGCAGCCCGGCGTGAACCGGACGGCGGCCCAGCGCCTCGTCGAGGAGCAGGACGTCTTCGGGATCATGGAGTCGACCGTGGCGTCGGACGGCTCGGCGGAGTACCTGCACGACCTGGGGGTCCCGGTCACGGGAACCTCGCTCGACGCCGCCTGGACCAGGTTCGACAACATGTTCAGCTACTCGAACATGATCGCGGACGGGGTCTCCGTCTCGACCTGGGGGGAGTTCGTGGCCGACCAGGGCGGGACCTCCGCGCTGATCGCGGTCTCGACTCTCTCGGCCGCGTCCGGTGAGCTCGCCGAGGAGCTGAGGGCCAGCCTGGAGGGCGCCGGCGTGCGGGTCGTCGGCACCGTGGAGGCGACCGGCCCCATCGACCTGCGCGTGGTCGGGAACCAGGTGCGCGACAGCGGGGCGGACACCCTGGTCGGTACCGTCACCGGCGGAGCCTTCGGCCAGGTCGTGCTGGGCGCGAAGGCGGCCGGGGCGGACCTGCGGGTCGTCCTGTCGCCGTCGGGCTACGACCAGAGCCTGCTGCAGGCGTTCGGCTCGCTCCTGGGGGACCTCAACGTCAACCTCTTCGTCGACTACCAGCCGTTCGAGCTGGACCTGCCCGGCCACCGTGCCTTCCTCGCGGCGATGGGCCGCTACGCGCCGCAGATGCAGCCGCCGAACCGCCAGGCATCCCTGTCCGGCTGGATCGCGGCCGACATGTTCGTGCGCGGCCTCGCCGAGGCCGGGCCCTGCCCGACCCGCCAGCGCTTCCTCGACGGCCTGCGGGCCGTGCGCGACTACTCCGCGGGCGGTCTGCTGCCCGCGCCCATCGACTTCACGACGTCCTTCGGTCAGCTGGGACGGTGCTACACCTTCCTGCGGGTGGCGCCGGACGGGCAGCGTTTCGAGGTGCTTCGGCCGGCACCCCGCTGTGGGATCCTGGGAACCTGACCCCGGACGACCCCATGATCCACGAAGCGCCGCGCGCGGCGGGCGGTCGGGCGGTCGCGAGGCTCGATGTCAAGGATCAAAGGGCGTCCTTCGGCAGGTCTATGGACTACGGAAAGGACCTTCGCCCTGGGACCTACGTCCTGAGGTGGCGAGGCCACAGCTGTCCGTCATTGTCGATGCGCCGTGAGTGATGGAAAGATCCGACTGTCGCCCGGGGACCCCCCGACCCCGGGCGACGCCCCACCGACCGCCGACCACAGACCACAGGCCACGGCCGGACCAGTGGCGGATGATCGTCTGCCGCGGGATGACCGTCTGCGCCGCGCGGGCAGCCGGTTCCGTGATAGGTGTCGTACGTGGGCATCGTCTCGCCGGGGTTCCAGGGCCGGCCCCGTTCCGCCGGGGAGTCCGTTCCACCGGGTCAGTACGCCACCGACGACTTCCCCGTGCTGTCGGCCGGGCCCACCCCGCGGGTGCCGCAGGCCGGCTGGGAGTTCACGATCACGACCGAGACCGGTGCCGAGCACCGCTGGGACTGGTCCGCCTTCCTCTCGCTGCCCAGCGAGTCGCCCACGGTCGACATCCACTGCGTGACGCAGTGGTCCAAACTGGGGACGTCCTGGGAGGGCGTCAGCCTGGACACGCTGCTCGGCGAGGTGGAGACGTCCGCCGAGTTCGCCCTGGTGCACTCCTACGGCGGATACACCACCAACATGGCGCTCACCGACCTGCTGGATGGCCAGGCCTGGGTGGTGCACCGCTACGAGGGCGCGCCGCTGGAACCGGAGCACGGTGGCCCGGCGCGGCTCCTCGTCCCGCACCTGTACTTCTGGAAGTCGGCCAAGTGGGTGCGGGGCATCCGGCTCCTCGAACGCGACGAGCGGGGTTTCTGGGAGCTCGCGGGCTACCACGACCGGGGTGATCCGTGGCTGGAACAGCGCTACCAGGGCGACTGAAGGAGCGGCTCGCCTGGCGCGTCGCCCGGCTGGTGGCGGTGCGCGACGAGACGTCCACGGCCCGCACGCTGGTGCTGGAGGTCCCCGGCTGGCCCGGGCACCTCGCCGGTCAGCGGGTCGATCTGCGCCTCACCGCCGCCGACGGCTACAGCACCCGCCGCAGCTACTCGCTGGCCGCACCGGCCGACGGTGACCGGCTGGAGCTCACCGTCCAGAAGGTGCCCGGCGGTGAGGTCTCCCCGTATCTGACCGAGGTCTTCTCGGTCGGCGACCCCCTGGAGCTGCGCGGCCCCGTCGGTGGCTGGTTCGTCTGGCGCCCAGCTGACACCGCGCCGGTGCTCCTGGTCGCCGGCGGGTCCGGCCTGGTGCCTCTGATGGCGATGGTGCGCGCGCGCCGCGCCGCCGGGAGCCGGGTGCCGTTCCGCCTGATCTGCTCCGTGCGCGCCCCGGACGACCTGTACTACGCCGCCGAGCTGCGGGACGCCGCCGGCCGCGATCCGGGGCTGGACGTCACCCGCTTCTACACCCGTGCCGTGCCCGACCACTGGACGTCGCCGCCGCGCCGGCTGCGCGCCGAGGATCTCGCCGCCGCCGGCTGGCCGCCCGACTTCGGGCCGACCTGCTACGTGTGCGGGCCCACCGGTTTCGTCGAGGAGGTCGCGGGCGCGCTGGTGGAGATCGGCCACGATCCCGCGCGCATCCGCACCGAACGCTTCGGCCCGAGCGGTTCCAGCGCTCGCGGGTAGGGCACGCGCGGTGCCCGTCTCCCGAAACGGCGTCGGACGTCAGGCGTCGGATGTCGGACATCAGGTGTCGGATGTCGGACATCAGGCGTCAGGCGTCGGTCGTCGGGCGCCGGACAGGCGTTCGGGGCCGGGTCCGGTAGGCAGGTGGGGTGACACCTGATCCGCTGACCTCGCTGCCCGCCCGGCTCTACCTGCTTGCCTACAACCTGGAGAAGGACCAGCTGTATCCGAACCGGCGCCTCGGCCGGGCACTGCGCGCCGCCGCCCTCGTCGAGCTGGAGACGGACGGCTGGCTGGTCGACGACGAGGGCCGGGTCCAGGTGGCCGCCGCGCCACCGGGTGGCCGGGCGGCCGGCTCCGGGCCGACCCCCCGCGGCGGCAGCGGCCGGGCCGATCCGCTCGTCGCGGCCGTGTACCGCCAGGTCAAGGACGCGCCGGTCGCGCGGAGCTGGGCCGACTGGATCGGGCACGAGCACCGGGCGGCGGTCGTCGAGACCCGGGACGATCTGGAGGCCGCCGGCTGGCTCCGGGTCGCCCGGGGCCGGGCGCTCGGGGTGTTCCCGACGTCCGCCGTGGTCCTGCTGCCGCGGGCCGAGGTGCGGGCGGTGAACCGGGCCGCGGGCCCGGTCCTGCGCGGTGAGGTCGCCCCCGCGGACGCCGATCCGGACCTCGTCCGCCTCGTCGCGCTGGCCGCGGCCGGCGACGTGATCACGTTGGTGAGTGCGGGGCAGCGCCGGGCGTTCGCCGGCCAGCTCGGAGTGCTCACCGTGCTGGCGGGCCACGCCGCCCGTGCCCTCGCCGGCCATGACCCCACCGGACCGGCGGTCGGTCCAGCGGTCGGTCCAGCGGTCGGTCCAGCGGTCGGTCCGGTGGCGGGTCCGGTGGCCCGATCTGGTGGTCCAGGTGCGGCCGCCCCGCCCCCAAGGTGTGAGACCGCGCGCTCAGAGGGGACGTGACGTGCGGTTTCCTGGTGGGATGGCCGTGAATCGACCGCTGTAGGCACCGGTGGTCCGGGGCCGGGGCGCGGACGAGTACCGAGGGAGCGCGTCATGTCCGTCCTGCAGTGTGGGTACGGGGAAGTACCGGGCGAGCACTACGTGGCGTCGTCGCCGAAGACGGTCACGTGGGGCCGCCTGCCGACCGCGGCGACCGAGCCGGTGCTCGAGGTGGCGTCCGGGTCGACGGTCACCATCGACACGGTCTCGCACGAGGGGCTGATGGAGGACCAGGGCCGTGACCCGGCCGCCTTCTGGGCCGGCCTCGACGTCGACACCGACGCGGTGCTCCTCGACGCGATCGACATCGCCCGGGAATCGCAGCACTACCGGGGCCTGGACGGCCCGCACGTCGTCACCGGCCCGATCCAGGTCGACGGGGCCCGGCCCGGCGACATCCTCAGGGTCGAGTACCTGGAGCTGCGCCCGCGGGTGCCCTACGGCCTCGTCTCCAGCCGGCACGGCCGGGGCGCGCTGCCCGGCGAGCTGCCGGTCGACCAGGACGGGTCGCTCACCGACCGCTACAGCCAGTTCTGCGCGGTCGACGTGGCGGCCGGCCGGGCCGTGATGCGGTACGGCGCCGGACGGGAGATCACCTTCCCGATCGCGCCGTTCATGGGCCTCACCGGGATCACCCCGGTGGGGGACAAGGCGCTCAACACCGTCCCGCCCGGGGCGTTCGGCGGGAACCTCGACGTTCGCGACCTGGTGGCCGGGACCGCTCTCTACCTGCCGGTGCAGATCCCCGGTGCCGGCTTCTACACGGGCGACCCGCACTTCGCCCAGGGGCACGGGGAGGTGTCCCTGACCGCGCTGGAGGCGTCGCTGCGGACGACGGTGCGGCTGACCGTTCTCAGCGCGGACGTGGCGGCACCCCTCGGCGCCGGCACCGGCGGCCCGTTCGGCGAGACGCCGGAGCACTGGATCGCCGTCGGCCTGCACAACGACCTCGACGAGGCGATGCGCCTCGCCGTCCGCGAGGCGCTGCGAGTGCTGGGCGAGGTACGGGACGTCCCGCTGATGGTCGCCTACAGCTACCTGTCCGCCGCCGCGGACTTCGTGGTCAGCCAGGTGGTCGACGACGTCAAGGGCGTGCACTGCCTGATCCGCAAACGCGACTTCCCGGCCTGGTAGGCGGCCCGGGCCCTGGGTCCGGGGCCGCGCTGCCGTACCGCGGTGTCGCTGGTACCGCCGCTGGTACCGCCGGCGCCGCCGGCCCTGCTGGTGCCGCCGGCCCTGCCGGTGCCGTGACCGAGGCTAGATCGCGAGCTGGCCGGCCAGCAGGCCCCGGTGGTGGGCCGGGTCGCCGAACATCAGCTCGGATGTCTTCGCCCGCCTGAAGTACAGGTGGGCGGGATGCTCCCAGGTGAAGCCGATACCGCCGTGGATCTGGATGTTCTCCGCCGCGGCCGAGAAGTAGGCCTCGCCGACGTACGCCTTGGCCAGGGACGCGGCCTGGGCCAGCCGCTCGGCCTTCCCCGAGTCGGCGACGCGGGCCGCGTGGTAGGCGGCGGACTTCGACCCCTCGACCGCGACCAGCATGTCGGCGCACTGGTGCCTGACGGCCTGGAACGACCCGATCGGCCGGCCGAACCGGAGGCGCTCGCGGGTGTGGTGGACCGCCTGCTCGAGGACGGCGCGTGCCCCGCCGGCGCCCTCGTTCGCCAGCGCGACGCAGGCGAGCAGGACCACCTGGGCGAGCACCGGGCCGGCCGCGCCCTCGGCGCCGATCAGGCGGGCGGGGGTGTCGGTGAAGGTCAGGTCCGCCTGTTTGCGGGTCAGGTCCATCACCGGCAGCGGGGAGCGGGTGAGGCCCGGCGCGTCGCCGCTGACAGCGAACAGGGAGAGACCACCGTCGGCCCACGCCGTCACCAGGATCAGACCGGCGACGGCACCGTCCAGCACGAAGTGCCGGGTGCCGCGCAGCCTGTAGGCACCCGCCGGGCCGGACGAGGTGGCGGTGATCAGGCGGTCCGTGGGAGCGGAGGCCGGAGCCGGAGCCGGAGCCGTCACCGAAGCTGGGGCGAGCCCGGTGGGCGCACCGGTGTCAGCGCGGCCGGAGGGGCCGGCGAACGCCAGCGTGCCGATGGTCGTGCCACCGGCCAGGCCGGGCAGCAGCTCCGCGCGGGCGGTCGGGTCGTCCGCCGCCAGCAGGGCGCCGGTGGCGAGCACCGCCGAGGCGAGGAACGGCGCGCACAGCAGCCGCGCACCCATCTCCTCCAGGACGATCCCCAGCTCGACGTAGCCGAAGCCGGCGCCGCCGTACTCCTCGGGGACGTGCAGCCCCTGCAGGCCCAGCTGTTCCGCCATCTGGCGCCAGACCGCCGGGTCGTAGCCCTCGGTCGTCTCCATCAGCCGGCGCACCTCCGTCTCCGGCGAGGTGTGCTCGAGGAAGGACCGGACGGCGCGGCGCAGTTCTTCCTGCTCGTCGGAGAACACGAGGCTCAAGAGGTCCCCCCGGGTGGTCGGTCGGTCCAGTGGACGAGTCGGTGTGTCATGGTGCGTTGGCTTCGTGCTGTTGTTGGGATTAGACGCGTTGCTCGTTCGTTTGGTTGGCCTGGCCGGCGCGCTCGGTCGCGCACGGTTGGCGGGCGGGTGGCGGGCGGTCGGCCCCGGTGGAGGATGTCCCGCCGCGGCACGTTCCTGTCGACGTGGATGCCGTCAGCCCGGAACCTAGTCCGTCCCTCCGGGAGCGGCAATCAGTCGCTTCCGGACGGTGGTCTGACGAGGTGTCCTGGTTACCGGACTGCCGGCTGTGGACACACCCGTCCAGCATTCGCCTGACGATTATTACTCTGTGTGATCATTTAGCTGGCGTAGGTGGTGTGGTCCGCCGCGACGAGGTGTTCGGTCATGATCCCGGTGGGCGGCATCCCGGTGGGCCGCGCCGACGTCCCTCGTGGTGCAGGGGCAGCTCGACTTCGCGGGCAGCCTGCCCGGCGGGGGCCTCACCGTCCTCAACAACTCGTACGCCAAGGTGGGGAACCTGGCGAACGCGACCGTCCTGCCGCTCGGCGGCGTGATCAGAGTGGTGCCGACGGGTGGCGACGCGGGAACCACCCCAGCACTGATCGTCAATTCGCCGCAGCCCGCCGAGTCCGTCGCGGGGTCGAGCGGCTTAGATCTCCCGAGCCTGTTCTCGACCTACCGGGACCTGAACACGGAAATCGCCGGCTGCGCCGCCACGATCACCCTGCTGGACCAGAACGGGCTGGCGCCGTGGAACAGCACCGACCCGATCGCGACAATCCCGCTGCAGCCGGGCCAGAACATTCTCAACCTGACGGGTGACCAGCTGGCCAGCCTTGATGTGATCAACCCCGCGCCGGGCGGCGTCCAGCCGTCCGACGCCACGACACTGGTCATCAACGTCGCCGTCACCGGCGACTACGTCTGGGACGTGCCGAACGTCAGCTGGCAGGGCAACGAGCCGTCCCGGCACGTGCTATCGCCGTGCGCGATGAGCTGGCGGGGGTGTCGCCGGTGGTGTGGGTGGTGCCGGAGGGCTTCCGCCGGCGGGAACGAGCCCGCTGGGCAGCGACCCGGTGTCCGTGACGGGCTGATCGCGGTGTGCCGCCGGGCCCTTCGACCGGGTCCTTGACCGGGCTCTCGACCGGGCGCGCGAAGGCGCGCCCGGTCGAGCGGGCGAAGGGCCGGTGGCCGGTCACTCCGCGGTGATGGTCCGGATCTGCCGGGCCGCCGCCGGAAGCTCGTCGTCTGACGCACTCGGCCAGTTCCGCGGCGACGGCCCGAGGGTCCGGAGCTGCTCCACCTGGAGCCGGGCCCACGGCGAGATGGTGAGCGCACCGCTCATCACGTCGTCGACGAACGTCGACCACGGCAGCCAGAACGCCTCGGCCACTTCTTCCGGATTGATCTGGAAAGGGCCGGAGGTTCGGGTGAAGAAGACCGGGCAGATCTCGTTCTCCACCGTTCCGTCGTCCATGACGCACCGGTAGCGGAACGTCGGAAGAGCCAGCTCGATGGGCCCGGCCTGCAGCCCGAGCTCTTCCTGTAGGCGCCGGGTGATGGCCTCCCGGAAATCCTCGCCAGGGGCCGGGTGGCCGCAGCAGGTGTTGGTCAGAACCCCCGGCCAGGTCCGCTTCTCCAGGGCCCGCCGCGTGACAAGGAGGCGATCGAGGTTGTCGAAAACGTAGGACGAGAAGGCCAGGTGCAGGGGAGTCTGCGGGCCGTGCACCGTGGCCTTCGGAGTGGTGCCCACGACCTCGCCGGACGGACTGAGTAGGATGACGAGTTCCGGCGTCTTTACTGCCGCCCCGCCCGACCTGTGTGAGTCATGTGGACGAGAAATCATATCCTGAGGCCCAGGATGATTCGCGGTAGCCATGCGGGCATTTTATCCAGGGCGCGCACCGAGGTCGCGTGACTTTCCGCACCGATGTTGTCCGAGGGGCGACCGGAAATATGGTTCCGGTGGCGGGCCGGCCGCCGAGCGCAGGCGTATTCGCGCCCGCCCACCCGCATCCTGTGCAGGTAGAAGCCATGTGTGGTCGCCAGGTACGCCCCCGGGTGCCGCCAGGGCCGAAGAACGCACGTCTCTCCGGGATGCTTCTTTGTGCCGTCGTGTCGTGATGGCGACACATCTCCGGCGGCTTCTCGGCACCGTGCCGTCTTCTCCGGACAATCATCCCCCGGCCGCCGGGCCACCACGGCCCCGGCCGCCGGGCCGACCGGCCGTACGGCCGGGGTACGGCCCCGGCCGCGGCCCAGGTCACGATGATCGCCGCGGTCGCGTTCGGGGCACCGGCCGATGGCACCTCGGAGGGCTCGGGGTGCGTACCGCACCTACCCGGGAGTGGAGTCGCCCCCAGGGGGAGGGCCCTGCCCGCCCGGCCCGTTCCAGGGGCGGCCGAATGCCCTCCGCGCGCCGTATTAGCGCGATGTTTCGGTGATCGTAGCCGGCCGGGCCCAACGTTCATCGATTCGTGGGTGGTGCGCTCGCGGTCGGGATCACTATCGTTCCCCGAGGCGTTCGGCGCTTTTGCCGACAAAGCTTCCGAGTTTCTGGAGGATAGATGGTGGACCGGCGGTCATTCCTACGTTCCGCGTTCGTCGGAGCGGGTGCGATGGCTTTCTCGGCAACCGCGCTGGAGGTGGCCATGGCGGCTCCCGCGCAGCCGGGAACGAGCCCATACGGGGCACTGCTCGCGGCCGATGCCAACGGTGTTCGGCTGCCATCCGGATTTACCAGCAGAATCGTCGCGAGGTCCGGTCAGACCGTCTCCGGCACGAGCTACACCTGGCACAGCGCACCGGACGGCGGCGCCTGCTACCCGAACGGCACCGGGTGGATGTACGTGTCGAACTCCGAGGTGGGCAGCGGGTCCGGCGGCGCGTCCGTCCTGCGCTTCAACTCGGCCGGGACGGTGACCTCCGCCCAGCGGCTGCTCTCCGGCACGAGCAGCAACTGCGCCGGCGGAGCGACGCCGTGGGGGAGCTGGCTGTCCTGCGAGGAGACGTCCACCGGGCGGGTGTGGGAGACCTACCCGGCGACCGGCGCGGCCGCGGTGGCCCGTCCCGCGATGGGCCGCTTCGCCCACGAGGCCGCGGCCTGCGACCCGGTCCGCCAGGTGATCTACCTGACGGAGGACCAGAGCAGCGGCTGTTTCTACCGCTTCAGGCCCACGACCTGGGGGAACCTGTCGAGCGGCACCCTGGAGGTCCTGTGTGCCTCCGCGTCCGCCACCTCGGGCACGGCGACGTGGCAGACAGTGCCGGATCCGGACGGATCGCCGACCGCGACGCGCAACCAGGTCTCCGCCGCCAAGCACTTCAACGGCGGCGAGGGCGTCTACTACGCGAACAACACCGTCTGGTGGACCACCAAGGGTGACAACCGGGTCTGGAAGCTGAACTGCGCCACCAACGCGTTCGAGCTGACCTACGACGACTCCCTGGTCAGTGGCACCGCACCGCTGACCGGTGTCGACAACATCACCGGCTCCAGCTACGGCGATCTCTACGTGGCCGAGGACGGCGGCAACCTGGAGATCTGCATCATCACGCCGACCGAGGTGGTGGCGCCGATCCTGCGCCTGTCCGGCCACGGATCATCGGAGATCACCGGCCCGGCCTTCTCCCCGGACGGCTCCCGCCTCTACTTCTCCTCCCAGCGCGGCACCACCGGCTCGTCCTCCGGCGGCATCACCTTCGAGGTGACCGGCCCGTTCCGCACCTGAGCCCGACCGGCCCCGGGACGGCCACCCGCCCGTCCCGGGGCCGCAGTACGTCACCGCAGTACGTCGCCGCAGTACGTGTCGCCGCAGGTCACTGCGGTGACGCCTGGCCGGCGACCACCGGTTCGACGGCCTCGCCCAGGTAGGCCTCCCGGACCGTCGCGTCGGCCTGCACCTCCTCGGGCGTGCCCGCCGCCAGGACCTGCCCCTGGTGCAGGACGACGATCCGGTCGCAGGCCGACATCACCAGCGCCATGTCGTGATCGACGACCAGCACGGTGAGGCCGCAGCCGTGGGCGAGCTCGCGCAGGTTCGCGGCCAGCTCGCGGATCTCGGTGATGGAAAGGCCGGCGCCCGGCTCGTCGAGCAGTACCACCGCGGGGTTGCTGGCCAGGGCGCGGACGATGCCGACGAGCCGGCGCTTCGCCATCGGGAGCTCGGTGGGGAGCCGGGGGAGGTCGTCGGTCAGCCCGAACCGTTCCAGCGCGGCCCGTGCCGGTGTGGGGAGCCGGCCGTCGGTGCCACCCGCGTTCTCGGCGGCGACGCGCAGGTTCTGCGCGACGGTGAGATCCTCGAACAGCTCGCCGGCCTGGAAGACGCGGCCCAGCCCGGACCGGGCACGGGTGTCGGCGCCCTCGCCGCCCAGGGGTCTGTCGCCGAGGAGGACCTGGCCGCCCTGGGTGGCGGCGAAGCCGCCGATCGCGTCGAGCAGGGTCGTCTTGCCGGCGCCGTTCGGGCCGACGAGCCCGGTCACCGAACCGGGCA
The DNA here is from genome assembly GCF_000374165.1 of Parafrankia elaeagni. GTDB lineage: Bacteria > Actinomycetota > Actinomycetes > Frankiales > Frankiaceae > Parafrankia > Parafrankia elaeagni. Next base: position 4,199 of record NZ_KB893732.1, on the reverse strand, counting down.
GGGCCCGCAGGGTGACGTCCTGGACGGCGGAGACCCCGCCGAAGCGCACCGACACCCCCACCGTGGCCAGCTCCGCACCGGCCCGGGCCGGCTGTTCCCCGTCGGGGACCGGAGCGGGGTCGTGCTGGAAACGCCGATGCCAGGCCACCCCGTTCTCATGCACGAGAACGGTCACGACCAGCGCCGCACCGAAGATCGTCGCGTAGTTCTCCGTGACGAAGCCGATGTGCAGGTTGGCGATCACCAGGTACACCAGGCCACCGAAGGCCAGCACCCCACCGAGCAGGCCCCCCGTGACCGAGGTGACCCCCGCGATCACCGCCAGGCTGACGAGATTGATCGATTCCAGGAACGAGAACTGGGTGAAGGTGACCGAGGAGCTGCGGAACCCCAGCAGCACGCCCGCCGCACCGGCCATCGCCGAGGAGATGACGAAGGCGGAGAGCTTCGCGCGGGCGACGCTGATGCCGACGGACGCGGCGGCCCGCTCGTTCGTCCGCACGACCAGCAGTCGCCGCCCGAGCGCGGACCGCCGGACGGCGGCCACCGCGCAGGCCGCGACGACCAGCCAGAACAGGGCGACGAAACCGTACCGGCCGGGATGGCGCGCCGCGTCCACCTCCAGGCCGAAGACCGTCGGCGGGTGCGGCTGCGAACCGGTGATGCCCCCGGTGTAGTGGGTGCTGTCGAACAGCACCCCGGAGATCGCGACGGCCATGCCCATCGTGAGGATGGCGAGGTTGATGCCGCGGACCCGCAGCGCGGGCAGCCCGACGAGCAGCCCGGCCAGCGCGCCGACCACGGCACCGGCGACCGGGGCGAGCACGAAGGGCAGGTGGAGGTCCAGGTCGAGGCGGACGGCCGCGTAGGCGCCGAGGCCGGCCACGGTCATCTGCGCGAGGCTGACCTGGTTGGCGTAGCCGATCAGGACGACGAGGGACAGCACGAGGATGCCGAAGATGATCGAGAGCGTCGCCGCGTCCCGCCACTGGGCGTCACCGAGGAGCAGCACGCCGGCCGCGGCGGCGAGCGCGACAGCCGCGGGAAGCGGGCGGAATAGACCCGCGGCGACCGGCGCGGCGGGGACGGCGGGCAGCCGGTTGCTCGCACCGTCCCTGCGCAGCACGAGGATCGCCATGACGGCGACGAAGGGCACCGTCTGCGGCCAGCCGATCTGGAAACGCTCCGGGACGTGTTCCGCGACCAGATGGGTGACCACGCTCTCGCCGACGCCGAGGGCGATGCCGCCGGCCAGGGCCAACAGGTAGCTGTCGAACCGACCGAGCAGGGCGGCCGCCAGGGCGAAGGCCATCACGGTGAGCATCGCGGTGTCGAACTGCCCCACGATCGGCGCGACGAGGATGCCACCGGCGGCTGCCAGCGCCGAGCCGAGTGCCCAGTTGAAGGCACCCAGCAGGTGTGGTGACGCACCGAGCGCCGCGGCGGCGGACTCGTGTTCCGCCATCGCCCGCGTCATCAGCGGCAGCCGGGCGGTCGCCGACCAGAACGACAGTGCCAGGACGACCACGACCGCGATCGCGAAGATGATGATCCGCTCGGAGGGGATCGTCTGGTCGAAGACGTCCACCCCGCCGGACGGGAAGGAGCTGTCGGGCACCCGCGCCGCGTTTCCGAAGGCAGTGTGGGCCAGACCGATCAGCAGGCCGAGCAGACCGAGCGTCGCGACCATCCGCGAGAGCTGGGTGCGGTGCCGGACGAACCGGATGACAAGCAGATAGACGAGGCAGCCGAACAGGGCCGCCCCGAGCAGGGTGATCAACGCGGCGGGGATGTCCGGTATCCCATGATCGTCGCGTAACCAGTAATACACCAGAGCGCCCCACAGGGCAATCCCGCCGTGCGCGAAGTTGATGGTCCGGGAACCGCGGTGTATTGCCACGATCCCGACGGCGCTAACCGCGTACACGCCGCCGACACCAAGACCTAAAAGTGCGAACTGCAGGATGGTCCGCGGATCCATGACACCCCCGGTACATAGGGGCGAGAAGTGACCGAATGGTCCCTTTTTGCTCGCCTCGGCTGTCGCTGTGAAGGCCGTTGCGGACCCCCGACCAGCAGCGTAAGCTCGTGAGCACTCACTCGCAAGGCCCCATCTGAGGGTCGCGGGCGGCGGCCGCCCCCGGTCCCCAGGGCGGCTTTTCGCGGGCTTCGAGTGCCCGCCCGGATGATTGCTCTCAGAGTGCGGAGGATCGCGTATGGGTGACGAAGGCCCACAGGGCACGGCGATGGTTCCGGGCGGGCGTCCCGAGTATTCGGTGCACTCCGGATCCACCCCCGCGATCGAGGCGCGGGGGCTGGCGGCCGGCTACGGGCGGGTGCCGGTGCTGCGCGACATCAATCTCGCGGTGCGCCCGGGCGAGGTGGTCGCGCTGCTCGGCCCGAACGGCGCGGGCAAGACCACTCTGCTGCGCACTCTGGCCGGTTACCGCCGGCCCACCAGCGGCCAGGTCCGCCTCTTCGGCGAGCCGTGCAACCGGGTCCCCGTCCACCGGCGCGCCCGGCAGGGGGTGTCCTTCATGGGGGAGGAGCGGCACATCTTCCCCGGGCTGACGGTCCGGCAGTCACTGCGCCTCGTCCGCGGCGGCCCGGAGTCGATCGAGCTGTTCCCGGCGCTGGCGCGGCGCTCGCGGTACCGCGCCGCCCTGCTCTCCGGCGGCGAGCAGCAGATGCTGGCCCTCGCGCTGGCCCTCGCGCGGGCCCCGCGCCTCCTGCTGATCGACGAGCTCTCCCTCGGTCTGGCACCGTTGGTACGTGAGCGCCTACTCGATACGGTGCGGGCCACCGCCGACCGCGGGGTCGCGGTGCTCGTCATCGAACAGAACGCACGGGCGGTGCTGAGCCGGGCCGACCGCGCCTATGTCATGCGGCGCGGCGAAATCGTCGACGAAGGAACCGCGAGCCGCTGGCTCGCCGATCTGGACGGTCTCGCCGCCCGCTATCTCTCCTGAACGGCCGCCGCCGGCATCCTTCTCGCCGGCACCGTTCCCGCCGGACGTTTCCGTGGGTGGGGACGGTGCTGCCGGCGTGGATTTCCGCGCGCATTTCTGCTGTCAACATTCGTGTCCTGTTGTAACTCGTCCACAAGGAGGGGGCTGGAAATGCTGGGGAGAATCGCCAGACCACTGAACCTTTCCCCGTAACGAGTCGTCACGCTCCGCGTTTGGTTGCTGTGAGTGACGGACGGGCGGTGCGTCGGGGGTGGTAGGCGACGAAACGCGAGGCCTCGGTAGGAAGTAGTCCTTCCACAGATCAACTTCCGAGAGGCCCCGCGTCGCGATGAGCATCCCATATGTCTCCTACCTGCCCGTCAGCGATCACACGTTCTGGGGTCTGGTCCGCATCCTGGCGGCGGAACGCGAGCGCATCGGCACGCGGAACGGGACCCGGAAGCTCGGCTGCGCCGACCAGGCCACGGTCGTGATCCGCTGGTTCTGCGACGGCACCAAGGTCAGAAGACTCTGCGAGGATCACGGGATCAGCAGGAGCGTGTGCTACCGCGCGATCCACGAGGGTCGAGCGCTGCTGGCCTGGCAGGCGCCTGACCTGCGCAATGCCCTGATCGCCGCGAAGATGGCCGGCTACGACCATGTGATCGTCGACGGCACCCTCGTCGAGACCGACCGCCTGTCCATGCCCGGCCCGACGAAGGGCGTGGACCTGTGGTGGTCGAAGAAGGCCCACAACCACGCGGGCAACATCCAGGTCGTCACCGCCCCGGACGACGGCTTCCCGCTGTGGGTCTCCGACGTCCGGCCCGGCCGGGAGCACGACCTGACCGCGCTGCGTGCCTCAGGCGCGATCGGGGTCCTGCGGGAGTGGACAGGCGACGAGCTCCACCGGGTCCTGTTCGACCTTGGTTACGAAGGGTGCGCGACCCAGGAGGGCCCGCTCGCGATCCCGTTCAAGAAGCCGAAGGGTGGCACCCTCACCGACGAACAGAAAGGCCACAACAGGATCCACAACGCGCTGCGCGCCGTCGGCGAACGTGGAAACGCCCTACTCAAGGGCACCTTCGGCGTCCTGCACAACGTCACGATCGACCCCTGGCAGATCGGCTCCGTCGCGAAGGCCTGCCTCGTGCTGCTCCACATGGAGCACCAACGCACCACCTGAAGGTCAACCCACACACACGGAGTTGTCGCTACCGAAAGCGACGACAGGTTACCGGGAAAGGTTCA
>NZ_KB893731.1 GCF_000374165.1 Parafrankia elaeagni | reverse complement strand
AGCGTCGGCGTCCACCTCCGCACGGCCCCTGGCGATCGTTCCCTTCGCGACGCCGGTCGCCCGCGCGACCGCAGCAATGCCCCCATACCCCCAGGAACGCGCCTCCGCCCCCAACGCCAGCCGCCGGTCCCGCTCGTTCAACCGAGGCAACAGCACCTCAAGCCGTGCGGCCATCGCCGCGAACTCCACCGACCGGTCAACCGCCACAGCCCGGACTCTATCCAGGCAATCACACAAGCCGATCACCAACCGAACAAGAAAATCAAATTATTTCATTACAGTTCCTTAACCATCGTGGACGTCTCCGCGACCGAGCGGGAGAATCCTCACCGTTCGCTTTCATCGTGCACTCCTTCGACGGGAACCACACAGGATCAGGACGAACGCGTGCCCTGCCGTGAATGCAGAACCGACTACTGGTCTCGCGTATCCGAAGAAAGAACGTACGGGATACGGAGGCGACCGGGCGAGATTATCAACGGTCTCCGACGGATGAATCCGCCGCCTGCTTTTGCCGAGTGCCATATCCGATGGGTTCCGTGGGGCGGGCCGGCTCCCGGGGCGTACGTTCCGCGCGGGTCGCCATCGTGTTGACGATGACGAGTTGACGATGACGAGTGTCCGATCCGTCACGCACAGCGTGTGGCGTACGAGACTCCCCGGCGCGGCACGCGGTAGTTTGCGCCACCCGGGTGTTGGGGGAACATCCGGTTCAGGTGGGCCCGCGTCGCCCTGTCTCCGCCGACGCCGCCCTGGCACACGATGGGCACGCAGGGCCGGTGCTCCTCCGCGACGTCGCCGTGTCGCCCGTGCCGTGCGGTCGCCGTACGGGCGTGCTGGCACTCCCCGTGGTGGCCACGGTCCTCGGTGCCCGGAAGGACCCGGAGGACGCTGTGACGGTCGATCACCCCGTCAAGTCGCAAGCCACAACACCAGCGCAGGGAGGAGCACTCCCAGCCGCGGCCGCGAGCCGGTCCCCGGCGCCACCCGGGCCGGGAGAGTCGGGAGCTGCCCGGCAGTGGGCACCGCAGGAGCCCCGGCCCGCCGGGTTCGACTGGCCGCCCGCGGTCGAGAGGGCGTCCCGCGAGCTGCTGCTGGACGTGTTCGGACCATCACCGACGATCCGCGTCGAGCTGTGGGACGGCTACGCGCTCGGCCCGCGGGCGGGCACCCGCGTACTGGTCCGCAACCCGCACGCGCTGCGCCGGGCGCTGTCCCACCCCGGGGAGCTGGGCTTCGCGCGCGCCTTCGTCGCCGGTGATCTGGAGATCGACGGCGACATCTTCGAGGCCCTCGCCCTGCGGGCGCAGATCACCCGGTTGCGGCCGTCGGCGGCGGCGCTGCGGGCGGCGCTGGTGCTGGCCCGGCAGTTCGGCCCACGACCGCCGCAGCCGCCACCGGAGGAGGCCCGCCTGCGTGGCCGGGCGCACAGCCGGGCCCGCGACGCCGACGCGATCTCCCACCACTACGACGTCTCGAACGACTTCTACCGGCTGGTTCTCGGGCCGGCCCTGACCTACTCGTGCGCGGTCTGGGAGTCCCCCTCGACCGGCCTGACGGCCGCTCAGGAAGCCAAGCACGAGCTGATCTGCCGCAAGCTGGGTCTGCGGCCCGGCGAGCGGCTGCTGGACGTCGGCTGTGGCTGGGGCAGCATGCTCCTGCACGCGGCCCGCCACCACGGGGTGACCGGCGTCGGGATCACGATCTCGGCGGAGCAGGCCGCCGAGGCCCGCCGCCGCGTGGCCGAGGCCGGCCTGGACGACCGGATCGAGATCCGCCTCCAGGACTACCGTGAGATCACGGACGGCCCCTTCGACGCGATCAGCTCGGTCGGTATGGTCGAGCACGTCGGGCGGGCGAAGCTGCCGGTCTACTTCCGCGGTCTGTTCGAGCTGCTCCGCCCGGGCGGTCGCCTGCTCAACCACGGTATCTCCTTCCCCGGCGACCCGGCGAGTGCCGCCCGCAGCCAGCCCCGGATCGGCCCGATCCCGCTGCCGAGGGACGCGGACTTCCTGCACCGCTACGTCTTCCCCGACGGCGAGCTGCACGAGATCGGTGCCCTGGTGACCCTGATGCAGGGTGGCGGGTTCGAGGTGCGCCACGTCGAGAACCTGCGCGAGCACTACGCGCTCACCCTGCGGGCCTGGGTCGGCAACCTGGAGAAACGCTGGGACGAGGCGGTCGCCCTGGTCGGCCCCGGCCGGGCCCGGGTCTGGCTGCTGTACATGGCCGGCTCGGCGCTCAGCTTCGAAGCCGGCCTGTCCCAGATCCACCAGGTCCTCGGCGTCCGGCCCGCCGCCGGTGCCTCCCAGCAGCCGCTCCGCCCGTCCTACTGAAACCGCCCGTCCTACTGAGATCGTCCGTCGCCGGGCCCGTCCGGCCGGGGCCCGTCACTGCTGGGGCCCGGCCGGCATGGGCAGGCGGAAGGAGAGGTCGGCGGCGGGGACGGAGACGTCCATCTGGGCCTTCTGGAGGCGCCCGGACAGTTCCCAGGTCAGGGACTGCCAGCGGGTCATCTGGTCGAGCACCCACTGGCCGGACTGACGGGCGCCGTTGCCCGACCGGCCGTTCCCGCCGAACGGCAGGTGCGCCTCGGCCCCGGACGTCGACGTGTTGACGCTGACCATGCCGGCCCGGATCCCCCGGCGGAACCGCCGGACCGTCACCGGGTCGCCGGTGAAGATCGACGACGACAGGCCGTAGCCGGGGAGGTTGGCGAGCTCGACCGCCTCCTCCAGGTTCCGGTAGGACGTCAGCCCGACGAGCGGCCCGAAAGTCTCCTCGGTGAACAGTTCGTCGTCGGGACGGACACCGTCGACGACCACCGGGTGGTAGTACAGGCCCGCCTCCGGGTCGCCGGCGAAACCGCGCCGCGGGCTCGCCGGGCCGATGCGGCCGAGCGCGGTCGAGCCGAACGGCTCGTGGTGGTCCCGGATGCTCGCCAGGTGCTCCTCGAAGCCGGCCGCGAACCGGGCGTCGAGCAGCGGCCCGTACAGGACGTCCCGCATCGGGTCGCCGATCACCGCGCGTTCCAGCGCCGCAGTGAGCCGGCGGCGGAACGCGTCGTGCACCGACTCGTGCGCGATCACCGTGCCCAGCGAGGTGCAGCGCTGGCCGGCGGTGCCGAAACCGGCGAACAGCGCGGCGTTCGCGGCGGCGTCCAGATCGGCGTCGGGGGCGAGGACCATCGGGTTCTTGCCGCCGAGCTCCAGGCACGGCGTCTGCAGGTGACGGCCGCACAGCGCGCCGACGAACCGGCCGACGGGCGTCGACCCGGTGAAGCCGACCTTGTCGACCAGCCCGGCGTCCAGCGCCCGCTCGAGGCCGACGGAGGTGGCGGCGCCGTCGGCGAGCACCAGGTTCACGACTCCGGCGGGGACGCCGGCCGCCGTCAGCAGGTCCACCAGGGCGGCGGCGCACGCCGCGGCGTACTCGGCCGGCTTCCACACCACCGCGTTGCCGGTCAGCAACGCGGGAACGAGATACCAGGACGGCACCGCCACCGGGAAGTTCCCGGCGGTGATCACCATGACCACGCCGAGCGGCTCGCGGTAGGTGAACAGCTCCCGGTCGGGCATCTCGGAGGGGACCGTCTGCCCCTGCGGGCGCCGGCCCTCGGCCCGGAACAGCGTGCAGGTGTCGACGATCTCCTGGACCTCCCCCCGGGCCTCGGCGAGCGGCTTGCCGACCTCCCGGGTGACGAGCCGGGCCAGCGCCTCGGCGTTGTCCTCGACGAGGCGCCCGAACGCGCCGATCACCTCGCCGCGCACCGGCGGCGGGACATCCGCCCACTCCCGCTGGGCGGCACAGGCCGCGGCCGCCGCCGCGACGATCGCCTCCACACCGTCCAGGACGACCTCGGCGACGACCTCGCCGAGGTGGGCCGGGTTCGTCGAGGTGATCACCCGAGCCTCCTCCGGCGCGATGCCCGCGGGTCCGGCGGCCGCGTACAGGCCGTGCTGGCGTCCACCGATCACCGCGGCCACCCGGCGGGGCTGAACGAGAGTCATGACAGTCACGTCTCCTGCGTTGATGAGCCCGCGTCGACGGCTGCGGCGGGTCTGACGGGTGTGGCAGGCCTGACGGGTGTGACAGGCCCGGTCGTGGGCGCGGCGGGTCTGCCGGGCGCGGCGGGTCTGCCGGGCGCGGCCGGGGTGGCCGGTGAAGCCGGTGAGGGCAGGGCGGGACCCAGACCGGTCAGGACGCGGTCGAGGGCGCCGACGCCGGCGGCGAGCTCCTCGGCGCCGATGGTGAGCGCGGGGCGGAAGCGCAGCGCCCGCTCCCCGGCGGGCAGCAGCAGGACCCGCTCGTGCTCCCGGAGCCGGCGGACCGCCTCGTCGCGGCGGACGCCGTCCACCACGTCGACGGCACACATCAGTCCGCGGCCGCGCGCGTTCCCCACCAGACCGGGATGGCGATCGACGACGTCCCGCAGCGCGGCGAGCAGATCGGTCCCCAGCGCCGCGGCCCGGTCGAACAACCGCTCCGACTCCATGATCTCCAGCATCCGCCGGGAGCGGACCATGTCGACCAGGCCGCCGCCCCAGGTGGAGCTGATCCGGCCGGGCACCCGGAAGACGTTGTCGGGGACCTCGTCCACCCGCCGCCCGGCCATCACCCCACCGAGCTGGACCTTCTTGCCGAACGCGACGATGTCGGGGCGCAGCCCGAGCTGGGTGTGGGCCCAGGCGGTGCCGGTCAGGCCGACGCCGGTCTGCACCTCGTCCACGACCAGCAGCGCGTCGTGGCGCTCGCACAGGGCGGCCATCGCGCGCAGGAACTCGCCGCGCAGGTGGTTGTCACCGCCCTCGCCCTGGATCGGCTCGGCGAGGAAGCAGGCGATGTCGTGCGGGTGGCGGGCGAAGGCCTCCTCGGCCTGGGCGAGTGCGCGCCGCTCGGCAGCCACCACCGCGTCGAGCGCCGCACCGGTGCACGGGAAGGTGACCGCCGGGCAGTCGATACGCGGCCAGGCGAAGGCCGGGAACCGGGCGGTCTTGGCCGGGTCGGTGTTGGTGACCGACAGCGTGTAGCCGCCGCGGCCGTGGAAGGCCGACCGCAGGTGCAGCACCAGCCGGCCGAGCCCGGCGGACCGTCCGTGGGCCTCGTTGTGCCGGCTCTTCCAGTCGAAGGCGCACTTCAGCGCGTTCTCGACGGCCGCCGAGCCGCCCTCGACGAAGAACAGGTGCGGCAGCTCCGGGTCGCCCAGCACGCGGGTGAAGGCGGCGACGAACTCCGCGTACGGAGCGGAGGCCATGTCCGGGTTCGCGGGCTTGTTGACGGCGGCCCGGGCGAGCTCGGCGAGGAAGGCCGGATCACCGACGAGCGCGGGCGGGTTGACCCCGAGCGGCGCGGAGGCGAAGAAGCTGTACAGGTCGAGGTAACGCGCTCCGGTGCGGGCGTCGACGATCGTGCTGCCGGAGCTGGCCTCCAGGTCGCAGACGATGTCGTACCCGTCGGTCAGGACATGACGGGACAAGGTCGGGATCACCTCGGTGGGCGCCAGGTGACCCTGGGCGTGGGCCGAGGTGCCCACCTGGACCTCTCCGACAGCCACTGCGTGCCTCCTCCCCTGCGGCGCGGCCCTCCCGGTGGGAGGCCGGCGCCACGATGCCAGCGTCGCGGTTGCCAGGCAGAACCGCGAATCCGATCTCCCGCGGCCGGTCGGCGCCGCGACCTGCACGTCGACCGGCGAACCACACGCGGGCCGGCCTGCGGGGCCGCCAGGTTCCGGGCTGCCGGGCGGCCTCGCCGACGGCGCCTGCGCCCGCGGGAGATCCTTCTGAGAACATCGGCTGGGGGGAAACGCAGCAAACGCGACAAGAACCCGCGTTATCCCGGGTTCTCCCCGGGGGGAGGCAACAGACGGACACCAGCAGAAACCATCCACCACGAAGACACGAAAAGACCACGGAACCGGGCGCAGGAGACGAGGTGTCGAGGACGCGGTGCTGACGCCGCTCACCCGGGACGATCCCCAGCGGATCGGGCCCTACCAGCTCACCAACCGCATCGGCGCGGGCGGGATGGGCGTCGTCTACCTCGGTTTCACCGACGACGGCCAGGCTGCCGCGGTCAAGGTCCCCTCCGCGGCACTGGTGGACACTCCGGAGTTCCGGGCCCGCTTCCACCAGGAGGTGGCGGCCGCCGGCCGCGTCCGCAGCGCCTCCGTCGCCGCCGTCCTCGACGCCGACCCCAGCGGGCAGCAGCCGTGGATGGCCACCGAGTACGTGGAGGGCCGCAGCCTCTCCGAGGCGGTGCAGACCCGCGGCCCGTTCGACGAGCACCTTGTCACCGCCGTCGCCGTCGGGCTCGCCGACGCGCTGGTCGCGATCCACGCCGCCGGCGTGGTGCACCGCGATCTCAAGCCGGCCAACGTCCTGCTCGCCTTCGACGGACCCCGGGTCATCGACTTCGGAGTGGCCCGCGACGACCACAGCCCCACCCAGACGCAGGCCGGGAGCCTCATCGGAACCCTGGCCTGGATGGCGCCCGAGCAGCTGCGCGGCGAGCGGGCCGGGCCGGCCGCCGACATCTTCGCCTGGGGCGCGTGCGTCGCGTTCGCGGCGGCCGGCCGGCCGGCCTTCCGCGGAGACACGGCGCAGGTCGTCGCGCTACAGATCCTCACCGGCGAGCCCGACCTGGAGCGGCTCCCGCCGTCCCTGACATCACAGGTGCGCGCCGCGCTGCGCAAGGAGCCAGCCGAGCGCCCCACCGCCGCCGAGATCCTCGCGCAGCTGCTCGGACGTCCACCGGGCGCGCCCGCCGACCCCGCCGCCACCGGCCAGGTGATGCGCGAGTGGTGGAACCTGCCGGGCACCCCGCCCGGCGGCGGGCCCGCCCGGCGGCCGGGCACCCCGACGGCCCGGCCCGGGCAGGTGCCGGCCAGCTCGTGGCCGCCCCAGCCACCGGCGGCGTCCCGGGCCCCGGCGCCCGGCCCGCCGGCCCCGGGGCGGGTCCACCGGACCCTGCCGGATCACCCACCGCCGCCCGCCGGACAGCCGTACCCGGGCCATCACAACCCCGGTCAGCACGGTCAGCACGGCCACCCCGGCCAGCCCGGCCCCGGGTACCGGAATCCCGGGTACCCGGGTTCTGGCTACCGGCAGCCCGGACCGCCCCCGGGCGGATACCGCGATCCCGGCCCTCCCGACCGGTCAGGCCGGTCAGGCCGGCCCGGAGGCGGTCGGCGCCACAGCACGGTGCCCGTCGCGATGGCGGTCGTCCTCGGCCTGCTGCTGGTCGCCGGCGGGGTGGCGGCGGCCGTCCTGCTCAATGGCAGGGAGGATCCCGGAACCGGCACGCAGACCGCGGCGCCCTCCCCGGAGGGCACGCCGTCCACGGCTCCGCCCGCCAGCACCGCCGGCCCCGGGACACCCGGGACACCCGGCACGCCCGGCACCGACCCCTCCTCGGGTTCGTCGCCCACACCGTCCGCGCCGGTCACGCCGTCATCCGGCCAGCAGTCCGGCGGCACGGGCTCGGCCACCACACCGGCACAGGTGCTGACCGCGAACGACGCCGCGCAGATCATCCGGCGCGAGGGCTACACCCCGGACATGGGCACCTACGACCCGCGGCGGATGCTCAGCCTCGTCCGCGGCAGCCGCGAGGAGGGCGGGCGCCATCAGGAGCTGGCCTTCGTGTTCGCCGACGGCGCCTATCAGGGCACCGACACCCGGGCGCCGAGCACGAGCATCGCCGTCGACCACTCGGGGCCCGTCGACGCGACGGTGACCTACCGGACCTACGACGCCGGCGGGACGGCTCCCACCGGCGAGGTCACGGTGCGGTTCCGCTGGAACGGCACCGAGTTCGTGGCCCTCGACACGATCCCGACCGAGGACCCCACGGCGGCCAACCATCGCTGACACGGGGACGCCGGCGCAGGCGGCCGGCGGGAAGCACACCATCGCGCCGGCGAACAGACCCACCTTCAGGCCAAACAAGTGTGAGCGGCACAACGAAGCCACCCGGATGGGCCTACCGGTATTCGGGCGTCAATGTTGGGATGGTGAGAAGCCCGACCGGAGTGGGTGCAAGCGCCACGGTCGTGACATCACGGGAGCCGCTCCGGCGGCGCCCGGGGCAGGAACGACACTGGAGCCCGCGCGGGCCGGTCACGAGGGGGCACGGTGCTGACACCGCTGGCGGCGGGGGATCCTCGGCGCATCGGCCCGTTCGAGATCCACAACCGGATCGGCGCGGGCGGGATGGGCTCGGTCTACCTCGGCTTCACCGCCGAGGGCCGAGCGGCCGCGGTGAAAGTACCCGCCGACAGCCTCGCCGGTGACCCCGAGTTCCGCGCCCGGTTCCGGCGCGAGGTCGAGGCCGCCCGCCGGGTCCGCGGCCGCGCCGTCGCCGCGGTCGTCGACGCCGACCCGGACGCCGCCCCCCCGTGGATGGCCGTCGAGTACGTCGAGGGCACCAGCCTGGCCGACGCCGTCATCCGGCACGGGCCGCTGGAGCAGCGCCTCCTGCACGGCTTCGGCGTCGGGCTGGCCGATGCGCTGATCGCCATCCACGCCGTCGGTGTCGTTCACCGCGACCTCAAGCCGTCCAACATCCTGCTCGCCTGGGACGGCCCCAAGGTGATCGACTTCGGCATCGCCCGGGCCACCGGCACTCCGACGCACACCCACACCGGCATCCTCGTCGGCACCCCTGCCTGGATGGCACCCGAGCAGCTCCGCGGGGAGCGGGCCACCCCGGCGGCCGACGTGTTCGCCTGGGGCGCCTGCGTCACCTACGCCGCCACCGGGCACCCGCCGTTCGGCACCGGCGACCCCGCGGACGTCCTGACCGTGCTGCACCGCGACGAGCAGCCCGACCTCGACGGCGTGCCCGCGAACCTGCTGGACGCGGTGCTGGCCACCCTCTCCCGCCGGCCCGAGGACCGCCCGACCGCGGCCGAGCTGGTCCGCGCTCTGGTGACCGATCAGCCCGGTGGCCGTGGTGTCCCGGACCCCGCCCGCGCGGCCGCGCACGCGCTCACCCCCTGGCAGTGGGACAAATGGGATCCGAACGCGCCCGCCGGACGCGACCAGGCCCTGGCGGCCGCGGCCGCCGCGTCGGCACGCCCCGCCAACCCCACCGGCTCCGCACGCGTTGCCGGCTCCGCACGCGTTGCCGGTCCCGCTGGTTCTGCCGGTCCCGCTGGTTCCGAGGCCTTCGCGCGACCCGGTGGAGCAGCCGGGGCGGCGGCGCCCAGCAGCGCGGCCGGCCTCGCGGCACGCGGCGCCGGCGCGACCGTGGACCGGGGCGGCGCCAGGGGGACCGGACCGGCCAGGAACGAGGCGGGCGGGCCGAGCGGAAGGCTCCCCGCCATCGACCGGCCCACGCAGCCGCTGGCCTCCCGGGCGGATACCGGCTTCTGGGAGGAGCCGCCGGGCGGGGACTCCTCCCTCGGCACCATTCCGGTTCCGCGGTTGTCCGGCCTCGCCGGCTCGCGCAGCGAGATCACCGCCCCGTCGATCAGGCCCCGGCACAGCGGGTCCGGCCCGGGCTCCGGTCCCGGTAGCAGCAACGGCAACCACACGAGCAGCAGTGACCGCACCAGCAACGGTGACCGCGCCGGCGGCGGCAACGGCGGCAACGGCGGCGGCGGCAACGGCCCGCCGGTGTGGGGTACCTGGCCGCCCGACCCGCGGGCCTGGCTGGCGCTGCTGGCCACGACGAGGCGGCGTGACCGGGCCGCCATGGTCGCCGCCGTCGTCGCGATCGGGCTTGTCGTCAGCATGGTCGTCCTGCTCACCGCCGCCGACGGGCAGCGGGCGGAAGGCAGCCCGGGAACGCCGGCGCCTGATCCGTCGCCGTCGGGCGTCACCACCACGACCCCGCCGGTACGGACGTCCCAGCCGGCCGTCACCGCCGTGCCGACGATGGCCTACACCGGCCGCCCCGGCCCTCGGGCAGGGAGCGCGACCGCCACCGACCAGCCCGCTCTCACCACGGGAGCAGGGCCGACCGGGGACGCGGGGCCCGGGCCGACATCAGCCGTCTCCCCCACCGCCAGTGCGTCAGCCAGCCCGGACGCGCCCGCCCCGACGGCACCGAGCGGCTCCCCGACCGGCACGCCGTGCGCAGCCGGCAGCCGGACGGAGTCGTTCGTCGCCACCCCCACCGCGGAGCCCTGCTGACCCCCCGCGGAGACCTGCTGAGCCGCGCCCGTGAACTGCCGCGCCGGTCACCCACGGCGGTCTGTGCCATGGGCCGGCCGGAGAAGATCTCCTTCTCCGGCAGCGATGATGTGACCGACCGTGCACGACCCAGCAGGATCAGAGGAGATCATCATGCAGCGTCTCGACGTCGCCACGATCGCTCCCGGCGCCTACCGGGCGGTCGCCGGGCTGGAGAAGTACGTCCGGTCGGCCGTCGACCCGACGGTCCTGGAGCTGGTGAAGCTGCGCGCCTCCATCCTCAACGGGTGTGCGTTCTGCGTGGATCTGCACAGCCGCGACGCGCTCGCCGCCGGCGAGTCCAGCCGCCGGCTGTTCTCGGTGGCCGCCTGGCAGGAATCCCCGTTCTTCACGGAGAAGGAGCGGGCCGCCCTGGCCCTGACCGACGCCGTCACCCGACTCGGCCCCGACGGCGTCCCCGACGACGTGTGGGACTCGGTGACGAAGGTCTGGAGCGAGGAGGAGACCGCGAACCTCATCGTGGCCATCGCGACAATCAACGTCTGGAACCGCATCTCGGTCACCACCCGCACGCAGCCACCCACCGACGTCTGACACCTGACGTCCAACGTCCGACGTCCGACGTCCGCGACCTGAGGCTGATCGTCTGACGTTTCCCACCATGTATCGCGTGGACTTTTTCAAGATCCATTGCGGCACGGGCGGTCGTCAACATCGTTGACTATCTTGACTGGCACCGGGCCTGTGCGGTTCTCCTGCAGTTCTCGGCGAGCCTGGTGGGCCGGCGGCGAACGCGGCGCGCAGGCCCGCCACGTCGACGGTCCACGCGCCTGGGTCCACGCGGCGTTGGCGCGGCGACCGGCCTCCGAGCTACCGCGCCGCGTTCGACCGGGTCCGAACGAACCCTGAGCGAACGAGCAGAGCAGGCGTCGGCTGGACGAATTCACCAAGGTCACCGAGGGCCTTCGGCCAGGCGCACGTCGCGGTTATTCCGGCGAGGCGGAGGGCGGTGGGGGCCGACTGTCCGCCAGAAGCTCCGCCGTCAGCTCGGCGCGTTGCGCGAGCAGTGCTTGCTCCCGGTCGCGCATCGCGGTCACGCGTACGCCATCACCGGTGGCATGCGCGGCGTCCATCTCCGCCTTCGCCTGGCTGAGCTGCGCGGCGATCTCACCGGCTCGGGCATTGGCCAGGGCGAGGGCGAGATCCAGGGCGGATCGGGGCAGGGGGTCGTCCCGGGCGGAGCAGCTTCCGGTACGGCGGCGATGGCTGCGAGGACTCGGCGGCGAGCTTCCTCCGTGCTGCTGCCGAGACGGGCCGGGAACTCCGCGGTGCGGCCATCATTCGCTGCCAGCAGCCCGAGCAGGAGATGCCCGGAGCCCACGTAGGCATGGCGGAGCTCCCGATCATTCCGGCAACGCCGCCACCAGGCCGGGGCGCCCCATCGCGTTCACCACAGTCAGGACACAGAACGTCGCGCGGTCCGCGCCCAGAGTCTCTAAAGTCGCTGGGGAAAGCGAAGTTTCTGACGCTGCGTCCAACCGTTCGAACAGAATATCCTCTTCGACCGCCTCTGCCCCGGGAGTCGATGTCATGCGCAGACACCTGCTGTGGGCTGTGCCCCTCACCCTCACCGTCGTTTCGGGTGCCCTGAATGCCGCCGTTCTCCCGGACGACGATCAGACGACCTCTGTCGGTACCGCCCGCACGGTGGTCGGCGTCATCACAGGCCTGGTCTTCCTGGTCTCTCTGGCCGCCACCCTCGTCCTCGGCATCGTCGCCATGGTCGAGGCTCACCGGGCAGACCGCGCCAGGGCAGCAGCCACCGCCGCGGCCCACCAGGCCAGTGCGCGCGACGCCGCACGCCAGGGCTGGGACGGAGCCGCGTATCTTCTCCGCCACCTGGCCGCGGGCCAGTTCCCCGCTCCGGTGACCATCTGGGGCCTGGTGCTGCGTCCCGGGGAGGAGGCGCACCTCGTACTCCCAGCCGTCTACTCCCGCCACTACGGCGGCGACAGCAGCTACACGCACGTCAACGGCTTCTTCATGGGGAGCCTGCCGTTCGTGGCGGCCGGTTACGCGCTGACGGCGATGGGAAACACGGCGCGTCGTAACGCGGCGCTCGCCGAGGCGGCACAGCGCTGGCGCGACCACGAGACCGTGCAGGTCGTCGTCACGAACCAGCGCCTGGTCTGCCAGACCTGGTCCAGCTGGTTGACCTTCGACTACGCCGGGGTCCGCGCCTTCTACCCGGAGCCGGAGAACTGGTTCCTGGTCATCGACTTCCCGGATACCCCGCCACTACGTCTGAGCGGCCCGAACAGCCCGGCGATCGCCGCCTACGTCACCTGGGCCCTGCACGGAGTGGGGGGGCTGCGCAGCCATCCCGCGCTCGCGCCACTCCGCGCAGCGGCGGGGCTCCCGATCTGACGGTCAGGGCGGGCGGCGCATCAACCAGCAGCCTGGCGGCCTGCTCCCCGCCCTATCTGTCAGCATGAGGCGAGGCAGGCCGGCTGCCCGCGCCGCTGTCCTGTCACTTCCGTGACAGCCGGGATTCATCCACAGGGTGGAGGATCGAAACTCCGGAACCTCCGCGGCGCGGCCCTGACCATGAACGGGAGCTTCTATGACGCGCGGAAATCCGCACCGGCAGTCCGGGCTCGGCCGACCCCGCCCGACGACACGGCGCCAGGCACGTCTGGTGGCCATGGGTGGTCTGCTCGGCCTGCTCGGCCTCATGGCGACAGCCTGCGGGAGCAACGACCGCAACGAGGTCGTCACCTTCACCGACGCCCACGGCAGGGTCTGCACGATCATCGTCAACACCGACGGCGACGAGGGCTCCGATGTGGACTCGTCCGCGCCGGACTGCGAATACCCGCCGCAGGGCCGCACCCCCGGACCCGCCACCTACGCGCCCCTCCCCAGCCCCTGACCACCCGCAGCCAGTGATGCAGCATGAAGCGTGGCCGTCGATGCCAGGGTCGATGGCGGACCAGCCGGCCGTTCCGACGAGGCGACCGACAATCTCGATAACCACGCGAGGGCCGTTGGCATCACCCAGTGTGATCGTCGCCCGCAACCGGTCATGATCAGACCCAGGTCAAGGTATCGAATTCCGTAGTAATCCATACGGGGATGTCACCAAACCGGCTAGTATGCGGGGTATGCGCGTCACGGCGTTGTCCGATCTCGATCCGTCGCAGGTCAGTTCAGTTGAGAGAATTTATCTGGAGGCCTTCCCCGCAGGCGAGCGGATGCCGTTCGAGGAGATATTGCGAGACGCCGCCGAGGGTGTTCGCGTCGCCTACGTCGCACTCGACGAGGGCACTGCACTGGGCTTTGCGTCGGCCTACGTACTCCAGTCGGTCCAGACGTTCTTTCTTGAATACCTCGCGATCGACGAGATGCATCGCGGCGGCGGTTTCGGTGGCGAGCTGTGGTATCACCTCCGTACCGACGCCCAGCACCGTCAGGACGTGACAGCGATTGTCCTCGAGGTCGAGGACCCCGACGAGCCGGATATCGATCCAGGAACGGCCGTCACACGCCGACGGCGTATCTGCTTCTACGAGAACAGAGGCGCCCGCAGGTTGCCCATCACCGACTTCCGGGTTCCGCTTCTCCAGGGAGACGGCGAAAAACCGATGCTTCTGATGTGGGCACCGGCCACCCGACCGGACCCGCCGACCGGCGACGAGCTGACCGACCTCGTTCGAGCACTGTACGAAGAGGGTTACGATCTCCCTCCCGACCACCCGCTTGTCATCTCGACATCTGGAAAGTGACCTCGGATGGAATTCTCAAACATTGTCGCGCTCGTCGCGCTGATGCTTTCCATCGGCGCGACGGCACTATCCGTGTCGGATGCCAGAAGAAATCGGACAGTCACCACCTACAACAGTACAACCGATCTGGCCCTCCAAGTGGACAGAGTCTTCATCGAGTACCCTCAGTGGCGACCCTTTTTCTACGAGGACGAGCCGATACCTGCAGATTCAGCGCACCAGGACCGCAACCAGGTGCTGGCGATCACCGAGTTCTGCCTCGACATCATGGAATGCATCTGGGATCGGAAACTCGAGTACTCCAAGAAGGATCTCAACTCCTGGCGCGCGTGGATTCTGGACCTCTTCAACTCGTCGCCGGCCATGAGGAGCTACTTCTCCGAGAACAGCGCCTGGTATCCCACTCTCGCGGGCCTGCACGAGGAGGAACGGTCCGCCTGGTGGCTCGACGGTCCTCCTCCGACGTCCGCACCGCCTCAGCCGCGAGTCAGCTGATCACTCCCGCATCGACGCCGCCGAACTGCCCGTCAGCCACGTCACCCGGCGGCAGGGCCGCCCCTACACGCTCGTCCTCCACAAGACCGACGCACTCTTCACCGACGAGGCCGAGGCACGGACCAAGGACCAAGGACCAAGAGAATCTGGAGTGGCTCACGGCGGCATGGAGTCCCGGTACTTGAGCCGCTGACGGTCTGAGCGGCGTCGGTCCGGAAACCTGTGATTACCACCTGGCCATGACCAAAATCGGGAACAAGTTAAAAAATACAGCACTTGCGGTGGACTCGACATCGACGCCCTGCCCCTACCCTGAAGGGCGGGGTCTGCACGCTACGTTTCACGGTCACCCCCAGGGGGGCGTGCCTGCTTCCGCTACCGGGTGACGATGACCGTCGCGCGGTGTCCGGCAGCGTTCTTGAGCCTAGTGTCGCCGGTGAGCAGTTCGCAGCCGAGTGCCTCAGCGAGCGCGAGGTAGGCGGCGTCGTAGGCGCCGAGGTTGTGCCGCAGCTCCCACATCCGGGGGTGGTAGGGCCAGACCGGATGACGGGTGATCCGCAGGCGCGCGTAGTCAGCCAGCATCTGCTCGCCGCGATGGTCAGTGATCTTCTTTCCGGCGGCAAGCCCGCGGACTGTTGACGCCACCTCGACGTCGAGGTGGTGCGGGGCGTGCAGGGTGCGCAGGGCGGACAGGCGCTGCCGGAGCACCTCGTCGCCATCGCGGACGGACAGCACATCGATGACGAGCGAGCAGTCGACCACGTACGTGAGGGTCAACGCCGTCCCTCGTCGCGCGCCGCGAGGATGTCGTCCATCGTGAGCTCCACCGGTTCCCTGTCGCGGGCGATGCGGGCGATGACCTCGGCGTTGGTCTCCGTGGCCGCGTCCGCATCCATCAGATCCCGCAAGTACCCGGACAGTGACTGGCCGAGCGATCTAGCGCGCTCGCGGAGGACCGCGAGCGTCGTCGGATCGACATCGCGCACCTGGATGATGCCGCCGTCGACGGACTCGCTCATATGTCCACGTTACCACGCGTTCATGCATGGCGCATGAACGCACGCTCGGTGCCCGACCAGACCCGAGCACCACGGCGTCAGGCCCGCCGCCGTGCTGGCGCCCAGCTCCCAGCATCCATCCCGGTCCTTCGCGTCCGGGTTACCGATCCACCTACGAGACCGATCTTCTCGTGGGCAGGAGCGGCGCCGCGGGTGGCGCGTCGTCAGCTGGACATGAGGCTGGCGGCGGTCGTGGCGCCGACTTCCCAGCAGGCCTCGCGGGCGGCGGCGTCCGGGACACCGATCACGGTGACCGGGTCGCGCAGGCGTTTCCAGCGCAGACCGGTCGCGATCGCCTCGACTGCTCGCACGGCGCCGGTGGTGTCGTTGTTGCCGTGCACGTACAAGGCGTAGGGACGACCCACTGTAGCGTCAAGACACGGATAGTAAACGGTGTCGAAGAAGTGCTTCAGCGCGCCGGACATGTAGCCGATGTTGGCCGGGGTGCCGAGCAGGTAGCCGTCAGCGGCGAGCACATCCACTGCGGTCGCGGCCAGCGCTGGCCGCACCACCACCTCGACGCCCTCGATCGCCTCGTCTCGCGCGCCCGCGAGCACGGCTTCCAACATCGCCTGCATCGTCGGCGACGGGGTGTGGTGGACGATCAGCAGCGTCGACATCGCGGTCATGCTATGGCCACCGCCGATGCCGGGCCTGGGTGCGCGCCCGGGCATGGCCTGGATGCCGGCTGGCAGGCGCCACTCACCGGGGCGACAGCTATCGAGCCAGCCGCCGGACTCGGACGGTTCGGCCGGGACGGTCGGACTCCTTACCGCTGGTTCCCGTTCCCATTCCCGTTCCTGTTCCCGTTCCTGCTCCCGTAACCAGCCCGGCCGTCGGTGTCGTCGTAGCGGTGAGGCGGCGGCTGACCAGGCAGTGCGGCTGGCGGTCCGAAGAACTGCCCTTGTCCGAAACGGCAGCCATGGCGTGCCAGTGTGCGTGCCTGTTCTCTGTTCTGGACACCGGTGGCGACGACCGTCAGACCGAGGTCCCTGGCGAGGGCGAGCAGTGCCCGGCGGAGCAGGTCGGCCCGGTTGGCGCTGCCTGTCAGGCCGCCGGCGTAGGAGCCGTCGAACATGAGTATCTGGATCGGCAGCTCGTCGAGTGCCAGAAAGGTGCTCTGCTTCCTGGCGATGGCGTTCAGCGCGAGGCGCAGGCCACGGGTGACGAATGTCCGCAGGCTGCGCACGGCCTCCTCGTCGAGGCATTCCATGCCCGTAAGCTCAAGAATCAGTGCCTGGGCGGGGAGGCGGGAGGCCACCAGCGCCGCCTCGACGTCTGGCAGCAGGTCACCAGCCGGCCTCGCCGCCGAAACGCCGACGCAGACGGCGACCTTCTGCCCCGTCTGCCTTCGGTAGCGGCCGATGTCACAGCAGGCGCGACCGAGGATCAACTGTTCGAGCTGTGCTCTTAGCCCCGCTCTGGTCGCGACCATGGCCGTCTGCTCCGCCGTGAACGACCCGAGCGTCGGATGGTGCCAGCACGGTGAAGCCTGAAACGCGACCGTGTGATGGCGGGTCAGATCGACGATCGGCTGATAGAGGATATCGATGACGCCGCCGGCGGGATCGCCTCGCAGAACCTGGGACAGCGCGAGTTGCGCCGTCGGCGACCAGCCGTGGGCGAAAATGTCAGGATCGTAGACGACCAGGCTGTTCTTTCCCCGCCGCTTGGCTGCGTACATGGCGAGATCCGCCTGCTGGACCAGGTCCTCGGCACTGATCGAGGATCCCGGCGCGGCGACTGTCAGGCCAAGGCTCGCGTGAATGGCGCACGGCTGCCCGGCGAGAAAGCACGGTGCCCGGACCACCGCGGCCACCCTCCTGCCGACCTCCTCGGCGTCCGCGGCATCGTCCGCCAGAAGAACCGCGAACTCGTCGCCACCGAGACGGGCGACAGTGCCCGAAGGCGGTACACAACCAAGCAGCCGCCGAGCGGTTATCCTCAGCAATTCGTCCCCGGCCGGATGGCCCAGGGTGTCGTTGACACTCTTGAAGTCATCGAGATCGCAGAAGAGCAGAGCCAGCCGGCGGCGGGCCCCCCGAGCGACCTCCTCTTCCACCCGGTCACCGAACAGCACACGGTTCGCCAGCCCGGTCAGCGGGTCGTGGAGTGCCTGGTGGTGCAACTGGCGACGACTGTACTCAACCCTGTCCAGCAGCTTCTGGTTGTCCGCCAAAGTAAGCATCTGCCGGATCAGCACCAGTATCACGAGCGCGAAGAAACCGTATATTTCGACCGGTTCGACCCGCGCCTCGGTTGACACCTGAAATCCCACCAGCACGCCCAGCGCGGACAGTGGAACGTACGGGAGGAATATCCTTGTCCAGCGTACGCCGGGTCCGGCCCGCCAGCCAGCCCACCGGATGCGCCATGAGGCCCTGCGGTCAGAACCGGATTCAAGACCGAGGGGGGCGGCGTCAACCGCGGAACCAGTCGGTGGCCGTGGTGGTGCGATGCAGGCAAGCCCGATCATCACAGTGCCGACTGCGTTGGCTGCGCCGAGTTGCAGGGGTTCCGGTTGGTCGCTCGCGATGAAGTAGAGCGACACATGCAGAAGTATGGTGATAGAGGCCAGCCCACCGCCGAGCAATGCGAACGACGTGTTCTGGTGCGGGCGCCGGAACGCCGCTACGAGCAGGAGGGTGATCAGTAGCAGGAGACATCCGAGGCCGAACGCCAACAAGACCGCGAGACTGGCTGGTGTGGGTGCTCGCGCACGTACCAGAGGCTGGAGGACGACCACCCAGCCGAGCAGGCTCAGCGAGCCGGCAAAGAGCACCGCGTCCATGACGGTGACAGTCCGCCAATGGGTGCCGTGCTGGCCGGCTCGGCGCGCCGGGTCGTCCTCCGGGCTGAGTGGGTCGGTGGGAAAAGCCAGCAGCGCGGCAACGGATGCTGGAATGAACGCCAGATACGCCGGCTCCGTCCCCGACAGGGGTGGCACCGGGCTCTGGCCCGAGAACAACGCCCTGATGGAAGTGATGGCCAGGCCGGCTGCCACCGTGATCCATCCGGCGAGAAGGAGCACTCGCCAACGCCGCTCGCCACCCCTCGCTCGCCGTGCCGACCACAGTTCGCACCCACCCTGGAACGCTATGGCGGCCATGCCGCAGGCGCGGACCACCAGATCAGCGGTGCGCGAGGGAAGGATGAAGGAAGCGAGCATGACCACGAGCGTGACTGCCGCCCACACATACACTATTCGGCGGAAAAAGGCCGCGCCGCAGTTCGGTGCGTCGCATTCCACCGCGGCCGCTCGATTGATCTCCGCGCGCGACATCGACCTCTCCGCCTGGGATCATTTTCGCCCGCTCGACCTGGATCGCCCTGCCGGCCGGAACGGATAGCCTCGACGCGGCCTCCTCGGGCCGATCAACCGAAAGCAATGCCATATATAGCCAGAGTGACGGCACGTACATTAGTACGGGCGGACGAGGACCGCCAACGAGCCGAAAAGCCGAGGAGGCCCGATACGCCCTCCGTACGTTCCTCGCCCCAATCCCGGGGCCGATCAGACCGAAGCGGCCTGGCGATCCAGCCTGGAACCAGCCGCACAGCTCGTCCGTGAGTTCCTGGCGTTCCTGGCGTTCCGGTCAAAACAGAAACAGTCTTGCCGTGTCGAGGAAAGCTGGGAGCGAATGCCGGCTTCGCCCGCGTTCCCGACACGGCGTCCATGCAGACTTTTCCGCGCCGCCACTGCGTGTGAGCCGGGCAAGCTCCGACAGGCGGGCTGGCGGGCACGGTGCCAGTATTCAGGGCCCGGGGACGTCGGCCCGGTGCTCCCGACGGCGTGGCGGGCGGCGAGCAACCCGCAGATCAGGGGCAGCCACACGATGAAAGGGCGTCCGACCGCTGTCGGCCGGACGACGGCCGGCCAAGCCCGCGGGGACAGGACAACCGATGACGGGACGGCGGTGACCGGGCAACCGGCACGTGCCGCACAGCCCACCCTGGCGCGCGTCCTGAGTGGGCGGATGCTGTTGTTCCTCGTGCTCGGTGACGTCCTCGGATCGGGGATCTACGCACTCACCGGACAGATCGCCGCCGACGTCGGTGGGATGATCTGGGCGCCGTTCCTGATCGCCTTCGCCCTGGCATTCCTCACCGGGACGGCCTACGCCGAGCTCGTCGGCAAGTATCCCCGGGCAGCCGGAGCAGCACTGTACGCCAACGAGGCGTTCCGTCGCCCGTTCCTCACCTTCATGGTCGGCTTCACCGTGCTGGCCGCCGGGGTCACCTCCACCGCCACGGCCGCGCGGGCCATCGGGGGCAAGTACCTCGCGGAGTTCGTGACGGCCCCGACGGTTGTCGTCGCGGTCGTGTTCATCCTGCTGACCGCCTTCCTCAACGCCCGTGGGATCCAGGAGTCGGCCCGGGTGAACCTTGTGCTCACCGTGATCGAGCTGACGGGGCTGTTGCTGATCGTCGGGATCGGCGTGCACGCGCTGGTTACCGGAGCGGGTGAACCGGGACGGGCCTTCGAGCTGCGTACCGAGGGGCCCGCGCCGCTCGCCCTGCTCGCCGGCACGACGCTCGCGCTGTACGCGATGCTCGGCTTCGAGAACTCGGTGAACCTCGTCGAGGAGGCCCGCCGGCCGCGCCGGGACCTGCCCCGGGCTCTGTTCGGCGGCATGTTCATCGCCGGCATGGTCTACCTGTTCGTCGCGTTCACCTGCGCGATGTTGGTGGATCCCGCCATCCTCGCCGGTTCCGGTGCCCCCCTGCTGGAAGTGGTGAAGGCCGCAGGCGAGCCGGTGCCGTCGAAGCTGTTCGCCGCGGTCGCACTGATCGCGGTCGCCAACACCGCCCTGATGAACATGGTGATGGCCTCCCGTCTCGTCTACGGCATGGCGGCCCAGGGCACGATCCCGACCGTCTTCGCACGGGTGCTGCCCGGCCGACGGACCCCGCTCGTGGCGATCGGATTCGTGACGGTCCTGGCGGTGGTGCTGGCCGGCACCGGCCAGCTGGCCGGCCTTGCCGACACCACCGTCGTCCTCCTGCTGCTGGTCTTCTTCGTCGTCAACACCAGCGCGCTGGTACTGCGGCGCGAGCCCGTCCCGCCGGGCGCCTACCGTGCCCCCACCTGGGCCCCGGCGCTCGGCGCGCTGTCCTGCGCGGCGCTGGCCTCCCCGCTGGTCCACCGCGAGGGCACCGTCTACCTGCGGGCCCTCGGCCTGCTCACGCTCGCCGCAGTCCTCCTCCTCGCCCAGAAAGCTGTCAGCGGCCGGTTCCGTGCGGGTGAGTTATCCGGTGTCGCCGGACCGCCCCGGCGCGGTCCTGCGGATCCGCTGGTCCTGTGCCGCCCGAGTTGACCCGGTAGCGATTCGGGCATCCTGGGCCCGGCCGGCGACGCCGGGACGGTGGCGCGCGGCGACGCTAAGCGCGGTGACGGGGGTCGCGACGACCGCGTGCCACGCGAAAACCCACGTCGTCCACCCGGAGATCCGGATGGCTGCGGCGCCGCACGGACGCCCGACAGCTCCAGTGCTCGTCGAACCAGCCGCCGCCTCGCAGCACCCTGTAGTCGCCGTAGACCGTGGGATCGTAGGTGTCCCAGCACCAGTCCCACACATTCCCCAGCATGTCGTGGAGGCCCCACGTGTTGGGTGCCTTGCCACCCACCTCGTGAATCCGCTCGCCCGAGTTGGCGCGGTACCAGGCGATCTCGTCGAGAGCTCCGTAACGTGGGCCGACGGAATCCGCCCGGCAGGCATGTTCCCACTCGGCCTCGGTGGGCAGCCGGTATCCGTCGGCGGAGGCGTCCCAGTCGACACGCTCACCGTCGGCCTGGATGCTGTAGGCGGGCACCAGGCCTTCGCGCAGCGACAACTCGTTGCAGAATCGGACGGCGTCCCACCAGGAGACGCTCTCGACCGGGAGCCGATCGCCCTGGACGGCACTCGGCGGCTCACCGGTGACCTGCGCATAGAGCGCCTGGGTGACCGGAAACGCGGCGAGGCGGTACGGCGCGAGCTCGACCGACCAGGTCCGCTGCGTCCGCCGATCCGACAACGTCACCAGCCCCGCCGGGATGTGGATCATCTCTGATGCCTTACCTACGTCCACAACGGAAAGATCTTACCAACGATTCGGGAGGGGCCCGCCTCGCCGCGCGCCGCCTGGAGGTCGTCCAGGTCGCGAGCTCAGGCCGGGCGGTGGACGTCCACCGGTCGACAGCGATCCGGTTCACGCCGACGGTCGCGGCGCCGTGATCGAACCCGGGCCGTCCGCCTGGGCACCGACCTGGGTGTCGGCGGGCGCCACCTGGCCGGGGAAGGGGCGGCTGGGGATCTCCGCGCGCAGAACGGGCGCGATGTCGCTCTGGAAGAGCTCCATCGTCTCGCGGTGCTCCTTCGCGGTGAGGCCGTCGGCGTCGGCGTGCAGGTGCATCACTTCGTGGCCGAGCCGCTCGTGGTACCAGTGGACCTTCTCGATGATCTGCTGCGGACTGCCGACGAGAATCGAGCTGCGCTCGATCGCGTCCTCGAGGGTCGGGAAGACCGGCTCCATCCCCATCTTCCGGAACAGCGCGACCCGGGCGTCGAAGATCGGCCGGTAGCGGTCGACGGCGTCCTGGGAACGGCGGGCGCCGTAGTAGCCGGCTGTTCCGGCACCGACGAGGACGTCGGCGGGGTCACGCCCGTAGGCCACCCAGCGCTCCCGGTAGTGCTGGACCAGCTCCGCGTAGGGCTCCACCGGATTGGTCACATTCGCGGAGAAGAGCGGGTCGCCGTACCGGGCGGCGAGGTCCACCGACTCCCTGCTGGTCGCGCTGCCGTGCCAGATCCGGATCTCCGGCTGCAGCGGCCGGGGCCAGGTCTCGGCGTCCTCCAGTGACGGCCGGAACCGGCCGGACCAGGTGACCTTGTCCTCCCGCCACAGCCGGCGGAACAGCTCGTAGGACTCGTGGTTGCGGTCCCACCGGTCGGCGGTCGTCACGTGGAACAGCTGGGCCTGCGCGGCGCCGTTGCCCTTGCCGACCATCAGCTCCAGGCGCCCGCCGGAGAGCTGGTCGAGGGTGGCGTAGTCCTCGTAGGCGCGCACCGGGTCGAGCAGGCTCAGCGTCGTGACGGCAGTGAACAGCCGGATTTTCGTCGTGCGCGCCGCGATGTGGCTGAGCACGACCGGTGGCGACGAGGAGATGAACGGCCGCTTGTGCCGCTCGCCGATCCCGAAGCCGTCGAACCCCAGTTCCTCGGCCAGGATCGCGTTGTCGACCACCTCCCGGAACCGGGCGGCGGTGGAGCCGCGCGCCCCGGTCGACGGATCGGGCGTGTGCACGATCAGGGTGATGGCCAGAAACCTCATGCGGTGTCTCCCACTTCCCGAACCATCGCCATCGCCAACGCTCCCAGACGACGGTGAGTCAGATTCAAAACTCCATCAAACCGATAGACAAGTGTAGGTTTTTATCGACCTCTGTCCTCGGTTGCCTCGGCGACCCAGTCTCGAAGGGCCAGCGTTCACACGATGACGACAAATCACATCGCGGGGCATCTGCGACCCGGCGGGCACCCGCCCGG
Organism: Parafrankia elaeagni; assembly: GCF_000374165.1. Classification (GTDB taxonomy): domain Bacteria; phylum Actinomycetota; class Actinomycetes; order Frankiales; family Frankiaceae; genus Parafrankia; species Parafrankia elaeagni. The sequence goes on along the minus strand of NZ_KB893731.1, from coordinate 39,291 downwards.
CGGCGTCCGCGACAGTGCCGACGTGCGGGTGGAACAGCACCGCCTGCCCCTGACCTACGCCGCGTTCGCCGCGCTGCCGGACGCGTCCGGCGAGCAGAGCGCGGCGGTCGCGCAGCTTCTCGCGCTCCACGGGCATGCGGTCGACAACGGCGACGCGGAGCTGCTGGCCCAGGTGTTCGCCGACCCGCCCGTGCTCGGTGACCCGCCCGCCCTCGGCGATGCGGCGCCATCCCCGTCCCACCACACCGTGAACACCGAGGTGAAGCGGGTGCCCGGCGGCCTGGCCGCGTGGAGCCGGCTGGTGACGATCGCCGGCGACGGCAGTGCCGCGAGCGCCGACGTCCTCGACCTTCTCACCGAGACGCCCGCCGGCTGGCGGGTGACCCGGCGGACCGTGCACCCGCGCCACGGCGGCCCGGCCGTCGTCGCCGACGGGACGACACCGTGGGTGTGAGAGTCGTGCCGGTCGACGCGGCGACCTACGCCGAGGTCCGCGACCTCCTCGCCAGGCATCCGCACGTGTTCGACAACATCGCGCTGGCGGCCCTGCCCGGGGCCTACACCGACGACGCCACCGTGGGCGGGGCGCCGCTCGCGCAGCTCGCGAACGGGCTCCGGTTCGGGCGGGTGATGTTCCCGCACCACACCACCGACATCGCCGACATCGCCGACATCGCCGTCCACCGCGTCGACGACGACGACACCTGGATTCCGTCCGCAGACTGACTGACCGACTCCGGCCGTACCCTGCCCGCAGGCCGCACCAACCCCGATCAGTCCTGGACGACATCCTCGACAGTGGTCGCGGTGGCCGCGTGGCGAAGCCACAGGTCGAGCTGACCAGCGTCGGCAGTGGCCAGGATCCGCTCCCGCAGCGCGGCAGGCACCGACACGCCGCGGCTCTCCAGGACCAGTAGCACCGACCGCGCCTCACCACGTGCCTCGCCACGCGCCTCGCCACGTGCCTCAGCCCGAGCGTCGACCTCGTTCAGCATGTCGTCGTAGTAGCGCTTTCCAACCGCCGTGGTCATGAGGAACTCCTCCCACCGGGCCCGGGCCGCCTCGGTCAGCCTGGCCACCGTCACATTATGGTAAAAGATCTTCGCGTCCGGTTCCAACGTGACCAGCGCCGCCAGCAGCGCGGGGAACATCACGTCCACGTCGGCATCGGTGAGATGGCACATCGCCGAGAGCAGCATGCGCGCCGGCCAGGCAGCCGCCACCTCTTCGTCGACAATCGCAGGGACGTCGGAGGGCGTACCGAAACGCGGCCGAAGCTGCGCGCCGCTGGCGGTGTCCTGCTCGATCTGCCTGCCATACCAGGCCGCGACAGCCGGATCGGGGAAGAAGACCACCAGCGAGGCCTTGATCGCGAACTCCCGCTCAAGATGCCCGACGTAGAGCTTCCAGGAAGCGAGTTTCTCCGGGTCCCGGCCGCGCTGCACCTCGAACACGACAGCCCGTACCGGCCTGCCGTCGGGCCCGCAGAGCAGCACCATGGCATCGGCCTGGTAGGTCCGCGGGCGAACGTTCGGGTCGTACAGTCGCGCCTGGTCGAAGGCCGGGGTGTCGTCGCCGAGCAGCGTCTGCACCCAGTCAGGCAGGGACGGGTCGAGCCGAACCAGCTCGATCGGCGTCTCATGGGCCGAGGAAGGCATGGCGGCATGATGCCGACCGGGTCCGACAGAACACGGTCGGCGAGGCGCCCGAGGGGGTCACGTGGACCGCGGACTCCCCGGTCCTTATGATCGACCTCGCGCAACAAACGGACTCGTGAGTCCGCTTCGACGGCGAGCGCGGGGTGACGCATGAAGGACCGCGAGACAGCACGGGCGACGCTGGCCAGGCCGGCGACGCGGACCGAGTCGGCAGTGCAGGCCGAGTCGGCAGTGCAGGCCGGGTCGGGCGGGTCCGCCGGGTCGGGCGGGTCGGGCGGGTCGCAGGCACCGCAGAAACGGCAGGCCCGGCAGGCCCGGCAGGCGTCGACGAGCAACGGGGCCCTGACGGTCCTCATCCTGGCGGCCCTGGCCTTCTCGCTGGCCCAGACAGCGGTCGTACCGGGCCTGACCCACCTCACCGAGGCGCTCCACGCGAGCCGGGAGGACGTCTCCTGGGTGGTGAGCGGCTACCTGGTCTCGGCCGCCATCCTCACGCCGGTGATCGGGCGGCTCGGCGACATGTTCGGCAAGCGGCGGATGCTGGTCGTCTCCCTGACGGGTTTCGCCGTGGGATGCGCGCTGGCGGCGCTGGCACCGAACGTCTGGGTGCTCGTGCTCGCCCGGGTGGTGCAGGGAGCCGGCGGCGGCATCTTCCCGTTGTGCTTCGGGCTCATCCGGGACAACATCCCGGCGGAACGTCGGGCCGGGGCTGTCGGCCTGATCGCGGCCATCGCGGGGATCGGCGCCGGTGCCGGGCTGATCATGGGCGGCGTCCTGATCGACTACGCGTCCTGGCAGTGGATCTTCTGGATCGGGGCGATCATGTCGGGTGGCGCGGCGCTCGGGGCGCTACGTCTCGCGGACTCCGGCACGACCACCCCGGGCCGGGTCGACGTGCCCGGCGCGGTGCTGCTCGCCATCGGTCTCACCGCCCCGCTGATCGCGCTGACCAGGACGACCACCTGGGGCTGGGGAAGCCCACGCACGCTCGGCCTGATGGGTGCGGGGCTGGTCGTCCTGGTGCTGTTCGGTGTGTACGAGCGACGTGTCGCCGAGCCCCTCGTCGACATGCGTGCGCTCGCCATCCCCGCGGTCGCGGCGACGAACTTCGCCACGCTGCTGGTGGGCTTCGGGCTGTTCGGCGCGTTCGTGCTGGTGCCGCAGATCGCCCAGACCCCCGAATCCGCGGGCTACGGCTTCGGCCTCGACGCCACCGGCTCCGGGCTCCTGCTGCTGCCGGCCTGCCTCGCGATGCTGGTCACCGGCAGTCTCGCGGGGAGGGTGAACGCGCGGATCGGCTCGCGGGCCGCGCTCGTGGGCGGCCTCGCCGTCTCCGCCGCCGGCCTGGTCCTGCTCTCCGCCCAGCACGGCAGCGAGGGGATGGTGCTCGGCCTCTGTCTGGTCGTCTTCACCGGCATCGGCACCGGCATGGCGGCCGTCCCCAACATCATCATGGGTGCGGTACCCGCGGAGATGACCGGGCAGGCGACCGGTGTGAACGCGCTGGTCCGCTCGGTGGGTTCCGCGCTCGGGTCGCAGGTGGCGGCCACCCTGCTGACCCGCAGCGCCAGCGCCGAGCATCCTCTGCCCACGGACGGCGCCTTCGCCGACGCGTTCCTGCTCGGTGCCGGCGGCCTCGTCCTCGCGGCGCTGGCCGCTCTTCTCATTCCACGCCGGAGCCGGCCCGCTCCCCTTTCCGGGGAGGGGTGAATCCGTCGATAGGGTGTGTCGCCCTCGGGACGGACGGACTTTCGGTGGCCGACTCCACGGCCGCGGGATTTGTAATCCCTGGTCAGAGCATCACCGCGGGGCGGTCGGGCAGACTGGCCACCATGTCCGTCTCGTGGTCCTCCGCGCGCACGCGCATGCCGCCCGCGCCGCACGGCCCGTCACCCGACTGGTCCGAACGCCGCGCGGACGCCCGCCGCAACCACGAACAGATCATGGCCGCGGCGATCGAGGTCTTCTCCGAGAAGGGCCTGGCTGCCACGGTTCCCGAGGTGGCGGCCCGGGCGGGGGTCGGCAAGGCCACCGTGTACCGCAGCTACCCGACGAAGGCCGCCCTGGTCGAGGCCGTCGCCGAACACCAGCTCAGCTGGGTCGACGCGCGTCTCAGGACCGCCACCGAGCACGCCGATCCGGTCGCCGGGCTGCACGGCTTCGTCCGGGACGTCTTCGCATTGCTGGCCGGCAGCCAGCTGCTGCTGGCGCAGGTACTACCCCAGCAGGACAGGCCCATGGTCAGGGCACAGACCCTCCAGCTGCTGGCGGGTCTCGTCGAGGCGGCCCGCGACCAGGGCGCGCTGCGCCCCGACGTCACCGCGACGGACGTCCGCGTCCTGATCGGCGGCTGTTCCCGGGTGCTGGCGGAACTCGGGGTCCGCGACCCCGAGCAGTGGCGCCGCTACGCCGACATGGTGATGGCAGCGCTGCGCCCCTGACTCGCGGCAGCCGGGCCGGCGCTCTGCCGCCGCCGCTCTGCCGCCGCCGCCCTGCCGCCGCCGCCCTGCCGCCCTGCCCGGTGCGCAGTGCCTGCGCGCCCCGTCCTGGCCCGGTATGACCAGTACCGCTGCGGGGCACGGTGAAGGCAGGGGGCGATCCATGAACCGTTTCACACCCAGCCGGCGGGTGCGGGCACCCGTATGCCTCGGCCCCGCTGCCCGGCGCGCGGCGGGCAGAAGACGAGAGCCGCGAGAGCCGCGAGAGCCTCCGTACGCTGCTCGCGCCCGGCGGGTCGCCGCCGCCGACGAGTTCTTCCTGCACGTGCAGACGCCGGACAACCCGCAGTACGTCGGCGGCGTGGCGATCCTCGACACCTCGGCCGCACCCCCGCCGACCGTGGAGGCGCTGCGCGGGCACCTCGCGGAGCGGCTCCCGGCGATGTCCCGGCTGACCCGCCGGCTGCGCCCGGCCGGCCGGGCGCGGCATCACCGGTGGGTGGCCGGTGGGCAGCTCGACCTGGCCTGGCACGTACAGGAGACGGCGCTGCCGGGCCGCGGCGGCCGGCCGGCCCTCGACGAGCTCGTCGCCACCCTCGGCACGACCCCACTCGACCCGGACCGCCCGCCGTGGCGAATCTGGCTGGTCCACGGCCCGGACCTGCATCGGACGGCCGTCGTGGTGATCGTCCACCATGCCGTGGCGGACGGGCTCGGTGTCGTGGCCCTGCTGCGGAACCTCCTCGACGCACCCGGCGCCATCCCTCCCACGGCGGCAGGAGAGGCGACGCCACGGCCCGCGTGCCGCGCCGCGCGCCGGGCCGTGGCCCCGGCCGCGCACGCCTGTCTGACGCGGCCGGTGGCCGTCGTCCAGGGGCTGGTGAGCCTCGGCCGGGACGCTGCCGCGCCCCCGATGTCGCTGTGCGGCCCGCTGAGCCGGTCCCGGGCCTACCTCACCTCGACCTGGTCCCTCCCGCGGCTGCGCGCCTGCGCCGACCGGCTGGACGTCCGAATGACCGACCTGCTGCTCGCCGCGGTCGGGCAGGCCGCGGCGAGGGCGGTGGCAGCCACCGGGGAGGAGCCGGCCGGCCAGGTGCTGAGGGCGGCCGTCCCCGTGACGCTGAGCCTGCCCGGGCCCGCGGGCCCGGGAGTCCCGCGCGGGCCCGGCAACAGGACCGCGGCGCTGCGTCTCGACGTGCCGCTGGGCCCGATGCCCGCCGCCCGGCGCGCCGAGCAGGTGGGCCGGGCGGCGCGAGGCCGCCGGACGTCCGCCGGACTGCTGGCGAGCACGGCGGCCGTACGACTGATGGGCGTCCTGCCGCCCTCCCTGCACCGGGCAGCCGTCCGGTCGGTCTACCAGGCACGGTTCTTCACGGCGATCGTGTCGAACATGCGCGGGGCACCGCGGCCGCTGGAGCTGCTCGGCCGCCCTCTGCTGGACGTCCACCCCATCGTCCCGCTGGCCGCGCGGGTGCCGATCTCCGTGGGCGCGCTGGGCTGGAACGACCGCTACTGCGTCGCGGCCACGGTCGACCCGGCCCTGGTCGACCCGGCCCTGGTCGACCCGGCGGCCTTCGCCGCCGGTCTGAACGACGCGCTGGCCGCGCTGTCCGCCCCCTACCGGGCCGCACCCGCACCGGGCCGCACCGCATCGCACCGGGGCGACGACCGGGCTACGGACACGGGAGCGTGGTGCCACCAGCACCCTGTGACAATTCCGATTTCGTGATCCTGCCGTTACGGTGGCCATGCTGGTTGGGTGACCGTGCCCGCCGTCATCCCGCTCACCCTGCTCGCCGCCTTCCTGATCGCCGCGTCCGCCGCCCTGCAGCAACGGGCGGCGGGGCGGACCAGCTTCGCGACCCGCACGGACAACGCGCACGCGGTACCGGGTCCCGGGCTGCTGGCCGAGCTCGCCCGGGAGCCGGTGTGGGTGCTGGGGTGGGTGGCGAACATCAGCGGCTTCTGCGTGCAGGCCGCTGCGCTGCATCTGGGGTCGGTGGCCGAGGTCCAGCCGCTGATGGTCTGTCAGCTGCTGTTCGCTCTCCCACTGGGCCTGGTCGGCACCGGCCGGCGGATGTCGGCCGGTGCCTGGTGGGGGGCGGCCGGCGTCTGCGCGGGGCTGGCCGCCCTGCTGTCCGCACGCGGGAAGCTACCGGCGGCGACGGGCGTGGACGAGCCGCGGCTGGTCGCCTCGATCGGGGCGGTGGCGGCCCTGGCCGGGGTGCTGATCGCACTCTCCCGCGGCCGCCCGCCCGCGTTCCGGGCCGCGTTGTTCGGCCTCGCGGCCGGGCTGTTCTGCGCGCTCAGCGCGGTCCTGATGAAGGAGGCGACGGAGCAGCTTCTCCGCGAGGGGCTCCTCGGTGCGATGTCGCACTGGGACGGCTACGCCGTCGCCGCGGCGGCGACGTGCAGTCTGCTGCTCGGGCAGGCCGCCTATGCGTGCGGCCCACTGGCACCTGCGGTCACCGCGATGAACATCACCAATCCGGTGGTCTCCTACGTGCTGGCGGTGCTGCTGTACGGGGTGCCGGCACCCGGCACCGCCGGCCAGCTGCTCGGCGTCACGTTCGGCGCAGCTCTGATCACGGTGGGGGTGGTGCTGCTCGCCCGTGCCCCCGCGCTCCCCCGGCCGACCGGCCAGCTGCCCTGACGCCGGCAGCGGGACCGGACCGAAGCGGTCAGGGTCAGTGGCGGCCGGAATTGCCGAACAGACCGCCGAAGCCGCCCGCGCCGCCTCCGCCGAACCCACCCCCGCCATGCCCGCCGTGCCCGCCGCCGTGCCCGCCGAGCTGGTTGCCCGCGAAACCGCCCTGACCGAGGCCGAACTGGCCGGCCAGACCGGAGCCGGCCAGCGCGTCGTAGGGCGGGAGCAGCTCACACGGCTGGACGATCACGAAGCCCTCGCCGCTGAACTGGAGCTGCCAGCTCTCGCCGGTGTTCCCCCGCGGTTTCCAGGCCGCGCTGGAGGTGACCGCGGCCTGCATGGAGACCTGCAGGCTGGAGGACCAGCCGACCACCGCGTCGGCGTCCGCGAAGTAGTAGTTCTGGGTGGTCACCCGCATCACCAGCGGAGCGCCGGTGGTGCACACGACGACCTGGCCGTTCCCGCGCAGCTCGACCTGGTAGCCGCCGACACCGGCGATCCCGACCTGGCTGTCGACCCGGACGAGGTCCCAGTTCAGCGCGGAGTCGAAGGCGAGGACGTTCTTGCCGTCGACGGTCAGGCCGTCGCCGGCCAGGTCGAGAATGTGGATGTCCTGCGCCTGGTTGGCGAGGTAGACCGCCCCGGAGCCGGCGACCTTCATCAGGTTCAGGCCCTCGCCGCCACTGAAGAAGCCGCGGAACCGCGAGCCCCAGCCCTCCCACTGGGCGTCGAAGGTCGCCGCGCCCTGGTAGGCGACCATGGCTCCGCGGCGCGCGTAGAACTTGTTCATCCCCTGCGCGCCGAGGGTCGCCTTGAGCATCTTGCCGTTCTGCAGGGTGAACCGTTCGTTGCTGGTGACCTCGGGGTTGTCGAGCAGGCTGCTCCGCAGCCCCCCGCCCGGGCCGCCCGGTCCCGGGGGCATTCCCGGACCGCCCGGCATTCCGGGCCCACCAGGCATCCCTGGTCCCCCGGGGTAGCCCTGGCCACCAGGCGGGCCGCCGGGGTAGCCGGCTCCGCCGGGGTTGCCGCCGTACATCCCGCCGTGCGTCATGATCCGATCCTCTCACCCGCGCCGACGGTCATCCGCGCACCGAGAACGACGGGCGCTCGTCCTCGCTCGGCTGTACCACGACGAAACCCTGGCCGGAGAAGCCGAGCTGGAACGCCTCGCCCGAGCCGCGGCCGATCAGCCCGCCCAGGCGGGCGGTGCGGCGCGGCTCCACCCGCAGGCCGTCGGTGTAGGCGACGAGCGCGTCGGTGTCGACGAAGGTCGCGGCCTCCCGGGTGTCGAGCATGATCGGGTTCCCCTTGGCGGTGAGTGCGACCCAGCCGTGCCCGCGGACGACGACGTTGAACATCCCCATCCCGGAGAGCATGTTGACGCCCTTGACCCGCTCGATGCCCCACTGCAGGCTCGCGTCGAAGGCCAGGACGTTCTTGCCGTTGATCGAGAGGCCCTCGCCGGCGAGCTGGGCGACGATGACCTCCTTGCCGTAGTCGGCCAGGTAGAGCAGGCCCTGCCCGGTGGCCGTCATCAGCGGGACGCCTTCGCCGGTCGCCCAGGACGACGCGATCCGCCCGAGCTGCGGCGGCTGCGGGTTGAAGTCGATGAGCCCCTCGTAGGCGATCATCGAGCCGACCCGGGCGAAGAGGTCCTGGCCGGGCTGCATGACGACCTTGGCGATCTTGGATCCGTGCCTGCTCATCCGATCCATGATCGGCGTGGGACCGTAGTGGTCCATCAGGCTGCCGTGCACGACCTGCTCCCCTCTCGCCCGGTGCCGCGATCTACCGCGGGTGCCCCGCGACGCCGCGCGCCCCGCCAACCGCCGGGGCGGGACACGTCAGACCTCATAGGGCTGCACCACGACGAAGTGACCGGCGAATCCCATGAACTGGAGCGCGAACGACTCACCGCTCGCCCCCGCATAGATCTGGCGCGAGACCCGGACCTGCGTGGAAACGCTCACCCGCATACCGGACGTCCACGCCACCAGCGCGTTCATGTCCGCGAACGTCGGCCCGGCGACGTTGAGCGTCATCGGTGTCCCCTTGGTCATCACCACCACCGACCCGGGCCCGGACACCTCGAAGTGGAAGAAACCCCCGCCGGGGATTCCGGGGCTTTCGATCCGGCGCACCTCGGAGCGCACGGTGGCGTCCATCGCGAGCAGGTTCTTCGCGTTGATGCACAGCGACTTGTCGCCGAGATCGACGATGTGCAGGTCGGACGCGTCCCGGGCGAGGAAGACCTCACCGTTGCCCTTGCAGGTCATCAGTTTCAGACCCTGGCCGGTGAGCTTTTCCTCGATCAGGCCGCGGATTCCGCCGCTCTTGTAGTCGAAGTCCACGTTGCCCTGGTAGGCGACCATCGCTCCACGCAGCGCGAGCGCCTCCGCCCCGAGGGTGACCTTCACCAGCTTGCTGTTCTGCTGGGTCCAGCGGCCCGCCGTCGCCACCTCCCGGTACGGGTTGAGGCTGTTCATCGCACCCGGCTGGATCGGCTGGGCCTGCGAGGGGAGAACCTGGGTCGGGAGTATCTGCGTCGGCCCGCCGAAGCCCGCCGGCGGGTGCTGCTGCCCACCCGGCCCGGCCCCGAAGCCGCCGGGTGTGGGACCTCCGTGGCCCCCGTGGCCCCCGGGACCGCCCTGGCCCCCGGGACCGCCCTGGCCGCCGAAACCTCCTGGCGCGGGCGGAGCCGGCGGGGCCTGAGGGTAGCCGGCGGGCCCACCGGCCTGCCCGTACGCCGGCTGCGGCTGGCCGTATCCGGGCTGTGGCTGACCATAGCCGGGCTGTGGCTGGCCATAGCCCGGCTGCGGCTGCCCGTAGGCCGGTTGCGGCTGCCCGTGGCCCGGTCCCTGCGCCGGCGGCGGGGGTGGCGGTGCGGGCGGTGCCGGCGGCGGGTTGAACGCCGGTGCGGGAGCGGGCGGGAACTGCTGGGTGGGTGCGGCCGGAGCGCCGAACGCCGGCGGGCCGGCTGGCGCCGCGCCGGGCGGCGGCCCGAAGCCGGGCGGCCCGGCCGGGGCGGGAGCGGGCTCCGGCTCCGGCTCGTCCGCGACCTCACCGCCGTAGCTGCGGATGAGCTCCGCCAGCCCGCCCCTGAAACCCTGGCCGACCGCCGCGACCCGCCAGACGCCCTTGCGGTAGACGTCGCCGATCATGACCGCGCGCTCGTCCGAGAAGTCGGCGCCGGTGAAGGCGTAACGGAGCACCTCGGTACCGCCGGCCACGATCCGGAAGTACCCGGAGGCGATCTGCGCCGCGCTGCCCGCACCGTCGAGCGCGGCGCAGAACGACAGCTTGTGCACCGAGTCGGGCACCTTGTCGAGAGTCAACCGGAACGACTGGGTGTCACCGGCCTGCGTGCCGAGCAGCTGGATGGACGACTCGGGTGACCGCGGCTGGTTGAAGAAGACGAAGTACCGGTCGTCGGAGAGCCGGCCCGCACCATCCAGGCCGAAGCAGGAGACGTCCCAGTCGCCCGGCGCCGTGATCTGGATCCCGATGTACAGATCGGTGCCAGCGGTGATCGCCGACAGGGGGGACTTCTGCCCTCGACTGAACTGCGTTGCCACCGCTCTCCCCTCCGTCGGTGCGTCGCCGCGGGAGCGGGCCCACGCCGGAGTCCCACCGAACCCCACGGACCGGATGTCCGGAAAACTAGCAGCCCGGCCCGCATCTGACAGGACGTGGATCCTACCGAGCACCTGTCGGACCTCGGACATCACGATCCGCGCCGCCCCGTCTCCCCTCGCCGTCGGCGCGGCGGTGGCGTTGACTGGATGCCATGCGCTACGTGGAAGCCGTCTCCACTACCAAGAAGATCTCCAAGATCGGCCTGGGGACCTGGCAGTTCGGCTCACGGGAATGGGGCTATGGGCCGTCCTACGCGGGCACGGAGGCCGCGCTGATCGTCCGCCGTGCCCTCGAGCTCGGTGTCACCTTGTTCGACACCGCCGAGATGTATGCTTTCGGCCGCAGTGAACGCATTCTCGGCGCGGCGCTCGCCGACGCGCCGGTGCCCGTCGAGGCCGCGTTCATCGCCACCAAGATCTTCCCGGTGCTGCCGGTGGCACCGGTCGTCGAGCAGCGCGCCGTCGCCAGCGCGAACCGGCTCGGCGTGCGGACCATCGACCTCTACCAGATCCACCAGCCCAATCCGCTCGTCCGGGACGGCACCACGATGCGCGGGATGGCCTCGCTGCGCCGGGTCGGCCTCGTCGACGAGGTCGGGGTGAGCAACTATTCGCTGGACCGCTGGCGCACCGCCGAGGAGGCACTCGGCGGCCGGGTGCTGTCCAACCAGGTCCAGTACAGCCTGATCCGCCGCCAGGCCGACCGCGACCTCATCCCGTTCGCACGGCGGGAGGGCCGTCTGATCATCGCCTACAGCCCGCTGGCACAGGGTCTGCTGTCGGGGCGCTACGACGTCACGACGCGCCCACGCGGCGCGGTGCGGGCCGCGAACCCGCTGTTCCTCACCGAGAACCTCGCCCGGCTCACCCCGCTGCTCGACGTGCTGCGCGAGGTCGGGTCCGCGCATGACGCGACGCCCGCCCAGATCGCCCTCGCCTGGGCGGTGCACCACCCACAGGTCGTCGCGATCCCGGGTGCGTCGAGCGTGGCGCAGGCGGAGAGCAACGCCGCGGCCGCCGACATCACTCTCACCGACGCCGAGTACGACGCGCTGACCACCGCGGCGGACAGCTTCGCCCCGCTGACCGGCCCGTCCTCCTGGGCCGCGCTCGCGGCGGAACGCGTGGGCCGGTCCTGACCGGGCGCTGAGCCGCCGCCCCCGCCAGGCGCCGCCGCGCCGTCAGGTGCCGGGGCGGGCACCGTGCTCGGCGGCACACCGGCCCGCGGTGGTGGCGGCCCCGACGAGGGTCGTGCAGGTGCCCCACGCGCTCATGCCGCAGACGGCGAGGCGGTCGAAGGTGGCACGCACACCGTCCGCCCGGCCGAGCGGGCCGAGCTCCACCCTGGGCTCGGCCCGCTCGGGCCAGGCCAGCGTGATGTGCGGGTGGAACAGGTCGTCGACCTCGTCGGTGATCTCGTCGTAGCCGTAGGCGAGCAGCTGCCGCCGCCGGGCGGCCCAGCGGGGACCATCGTCGGCGAGCACCGCGGACAGCGGTGTTCCCGCCGGGTCGGCCTCGCGTAGCCGGCCGCGCCGGATCGGCTCGAAGGCCGGGACGACCAGCCGCTGCAGGTCGAACCAGGCAGCCGACCGCTCGAAGTACAGCTCCGGCGCCCCGTGCGGGTTGTGCCCGTACCGGGCGCCGACCGCGTCCAGCGGCGGCACGCCACTGGCCACGTCGTGCAGCGCGGCCACCACGGCGGGAAGGTCGGCGTCCGTGGCCACGAACATGAACAGCGACACATGGGGAGCGCACACCGCGGCGTCGCCGGCCGGGAAGTCGCTGCCCAGCGCGAAGTGGGACGGGTTTCCGATCTGACGCATGCGTCCGGCGAGGGAGCGGCTCTGCCCCGCGGTCGTCGCGGACAGCTCGGGTGAGGGCAGCAGGACGACGTCGAGGACATGGACCGCGGGGCTCACAGCACGGTCCGCGGCGGAACGCGGCATGGGCGGGTACTCCTGTCACGAGGGGTGCGGGCGGCTGTCATGAGCAGTGCGGGCTGCGGCTGCGGCGGTCAGTCGACGAGGGCTCCGGTCGCCAGGACGATCGCCAGGCCGGCCAGCAAAGCCGGGGTACCCACCCGAACGCCGACCCGGGTGTATTCCCAGGCGCTTACCTGCACTCCCAGGCGTGCCGCGGTGTCACGCCACAGCAGCCCGGCAAGCGCTCCGTGCAGGACGAAGATCGGGCCGAAGTTCACCCCGAACAGCAACGGCCAGATGTGGTCCGAACCGGATTCGAGGCCGGGCAGGCTGACGAGCAGCGCCGGCAGATTGTTGATGGTGTCGGCCGCCGCCATGGCGAGCAGCGCGGTGCGCAGCTGTGCGAGCCAGCCGCTGTCGTCGAAGGCCCGGTCGATTCCCAGGTGCGGTGCCGCCGCGGCGGCGAGCAGGCCGAGGCCGACGGCGAGACCGGCCGCTCCCCAGGGAAAGTCCCCCCAGCGCAGATCCCGTGTCATCGCCAGCAGCACGGCGTCGGCGACGAGGGCGATCATCCAGGCCTTGATGCCCAGCGCGTCGCCGACGGTGAACCCGAGGATCACGAAGACCACGATCGGCAGGCCGAGGCGCAGTGCTCGCCGGTCCACCGGCTCGTGTACCGGTACGGGCCGGTCGACGCTGCCCGGCAGCCGCCGGTAGCAGCACCAGCCGACGACGACCGCCGCGAGTGACGCCGGGCCGAGGCGGAGGAGAAAGTCCTCGAATCCGATATCGAGGGCATCCGCCGCGATCAGATTCGTGAGGTTGGAGATGGGAAGCGCACTCGACGCCAGGCAGGCGAGCAGGACCGGTTGAAATGCCAGCAGTCGGGCATCCAGGCCGTGCCGGCGGGCAAATCGGATGTACAGCGGCGTGAGTAGAACGACGGAGGCGTCGAGGTTCAGAAAGGTGGTGACGGAGGCGGCCAACGCCCACAGCCCGAGCCTCGGGTCACGCCCCCGGTCGATGAGAGCCGCCGCGGCACTGAAGAATCCGACCCGGTCGAGCATCACCGCGAGGGGAACGGCCAGCAGCAGGAAGGCCAGAGGCGCGACGAGTGGTTCGAGCACCTCCGAGCCCGCGCTGAGCGAAATACCGCCGGTAAGCAGAAGAACGACGGCCGCCGCGACGGGTACCAACCAGCTCGGCAACCGGGGCACGAAAACACCGATGACGGCGATCGCCAGCAGGGATACTTGCACTACCGCCACACCATGACCCTAGTCAGCAATCTGCGGCAGCGGCTGATATCGCCGCGACGGGGCACCGGGTTCACTCGGCTGGGCGGCCCGCGCTGCGATATCCACGCACTGGCCGCTCAGAACAGCTCGCCGAGCGCCAGCCGACGCACGTCACCCAGGTGCCCGTCGAGTTCACCGAGTTCGAAGCGGGACATCCCGATCACGTGCCAGACCTGGCCGGCGACGTCCCCGGCGAACTTGTACCGCCCGTCCGGTGCGATGGCCGCCCACCCGGAGTCGAGCCCGACCAGGGTGACGGTCGGCGCCCGGGTGGCCTCGGCCTGCCGGGACTGCCGGGAGACGTCCCACAGACGGGCGGTGCCGTCATCGCCACAGCTCACCAACAGCCGGCCGTCCGGCGAGACGTCGATCGACCAGATCCGGCGGGTGTGCCCGGCCAGGGCCGCGATCTGCCGTCCGGAACGCGGGTCCCACAGCCTGATGAGAAGGTCGTCCCCGGCGGTGGCGAGGAAGCTGCCGTCCGGGCTGAACGCGGCGGCCCACAGCCGCGCCGTCCCGTCCCCGAGGACGTGCAGGCACGTCCCGGAGGCGACGTCCCAGATCCGGGCTGTCCCGTCGTTGCTCGCGCTGGCGAGGTGGCACCCGTCGGGACTGAAACGGACGGCGTAGACCCGGTCGGTGTGCCCTTCGAGGATCAGGGGCGGGCCTGCCTTCCAGTCCTCCGGCCGGCTGGGGACCTTCGCCTCGACCAGCCACAGCCGCACCAGCCGGTCATCGCAGCCGGAGGCCAGGATCCGGCGGTCCGGGCTGAAGGCCAGGGACCGCACCCGGCCGTTGTGGTCGGCGAGGGTGAGCAGATGCCGCCCCGTCGTGCGGTACCAGAGCTGGACGGAGTCGTCGTCGTTGGCGGTGGCGAGGACGTCCCCGTCGGAGTCGTAGGCCTCGGCCCAGACGTGCTCGGTGCCCACCCGCACCTCGCGTTCGTACACCCCGATCTCGGACGTCCCGATCTCGGACACCCCGACGTCAGACGCATCGACGTCAGACGCATCGACGTCGTCGGCGCCGGGGCCGGGGCCGGGGCCGCCGGACTGGTCCGCGCCGCCGGCGGGCTCCGTGGAGCTCTCGTCCAGCCCGCCGAGAGCCTCGGCGACGGGCTGCAGGTTCCACACGTGGGCGGAGCCGGCGCTGCTGCTCGCCGTGATCCGGTGGTCGACCGGGCTGAACAGCGCGGAGACGACCCGGTCGGAGATGCCGCCGAGCTGGCCGAGCCGCCGGCCGGTCCGCGGGTCCCACACCCGGACCAGCCCGTCGTTGCCGCACACCGCCACCAGCCGGCCGTCCGAGCTGAAGCGGACCATCGTGTTGCGGCGGCCGTGCCCGGTCACCGTCGTACGGCAGGTCCCGGTGCGGGTCTCCCAGATCCGCGCGGTCCCGTCGTTGCTCGCGGTCACCAGGCGCTGGCTGTCGCCCCGGAACACCTGCGGCCACACCGAGCCCCGGTGACCGCCGAGCGTGTGCAGGCGGATGTCGGTCGCGGTGCTCGTCAGCTGCACCACCCCGTCGCTGTCGCCGGAGCTGAGGATCGTGTCGTCGGGGCTGTAGGCGACCCGGTAGACGGCGCCGGTGTGCCGCACGACGACCCGCCCCTCGCCGGTGCGCAGGTCCCACACCCGCACCACGCCGCGGGTGTCGCCGCTGGCGAGCTCGGCGCCGTCCGACCGGTAGTCCAGGGTGTACACGGCGTTCTCGTGGCCGCGCAGGACCTGCCGGAGCCGGCCGGTGGCGCTGTCCCACCGGCGGATGTCCCCCTGGCCGTCGGCGGTCGCCAGCTCCGCGCCGTCCGCGGCGAAGGCCAGCCGGAACACGCTGCCCGCGTGCCCGCCGAGCACCTTCACCAGCCTGCCGTCATAGGGGTTCCACAGCCGGACGGTTCCGGTGTCGTCCCCGATCGCGAGCAGCCGGGCGGTGGGGTGGAAGGCGGCGCTCCAGACCCGTTCCCCGTGGCCGGGCAGGGTGTGCCTGATCTCCCGCGCGGCCATGTCCCACACCCGGACGCTGCCCCCGCGGTCGCCGTTGACGAGCAGCACGCCGTCCGGGCTGAGCGCGACGGGCCAGATCCAGTCCTGGTGCCCGCGCAGGTCGCCGAGCGGCTCGCCGGCCCGGGAGTCCCACAACCGGATCACCCGGTCGATCGACACGGTCACGATGTGGTCGTCGTTCTGAGCCACGGCGTACACCCGACCCGTGTGGCCCTGCAGTGTCCGCAGCGGCCGGCCGTCGGTGTCGCAGACGAGTGCGCCGCCGTCCTCACCGGCGATCACCATGATCGAACCGTCCGGGCTGTAGCTGACCGGCGTGGGGAGCCGGCCGGTCTCGAAGCCGAAGTTGACGCTGACCGCGGGCGGCGCCAGCCCGACCTCGACCTTGCCGCCCGGCATGACGGCGGCGCCGGACGCCCGTGCCCGGGCGACGAGCTCGGGCGCGGCACCGGCGTTGATCACCAGGGCCCGCGGCCAGCGGCTCCCGGCGAACCGCACCTCCCGCAGGTCGGCACCGAGCAGACGGGCACCGGTCAGGTCCGCCTCGCGCAGATCCGCGCCGCGCAGCTTCGCGCCGTCGAGGCAGGCACCCGCCAGGGTGGCCCCGCGCAGCGTCGCGCCGGTCAGGTCGGCACCGATCAGACGGGTCTCGGCGAGGTCGGCGCCGGTGAGGTCGACACCCCGCAGCTCACGGTGCGAGAGGTCCTCGCCGCGCATCGAGGCGCCGCGCAGGTCACCGCGGACCGGGGTGCGCATCCGAACGTTGATCTTCACTGCGTTCGCCCGGGAGGTCTCGTCGGACGCCGGGTCGTCGAGCACACTTCTGGTCCAGCTCCGGAGCGCCTTCGGATCGGCCAGGTCACAGAGGAACTCGACCGTGAGCGCGGACAGCTGGCGGTGCCCCAGTGGCTCCGCGACGTCCGCCAGGTCCGAGGCCGCCGCGGTGGCCACGGCGACGGTGGACGTCCGGGCGCCACCGCGGGACGAGACAGCCGTCGCGATCTCGTTGGCGACGAGCCACTCCGCCACCGAGGAGTGGATGAAGCCGAACAGCCCGTCCTCGGTGCGGACCAGCAGGCTTCCGGCGCCGAGCGCGTGCTCGGTCTGGGCCGGGGACGGGCGTTCCTCCGTCATGCCGGCCAGGGTCTGCGCGACCTCGCGCAGATCGGACAGCCGCAGCAGCTGCTCCTCCGTTGTCCACAGCCGCAGCGCCAGGGTCGTCACGGCCGTCCACATGTCGGTCAGTCCCAGCCCCGGTGGGCTGCCCGCGACGCCGTGGGTGCGGTTGATCTCGAAGGCGAGCCAGCTGTCGAGGATCTCCCGGTAGAGGCTGGCAGCGCTGATCGTGTCGTGGGCACCGGCGACCCGGGTGAGCCGCTCGGCGGGCAGGTCCGCGATGAAGCTGAGCATCCGGGGGTTGCGGGACAGCCCGATCAGGTCCCGGATGCCGTTGATGAGGCGCAGGCGGGTGTCGGCGGTGGCCTCGTCCCGGTAGCGGTTGCGCAGGTAGTCATGGATCTGGGACGAGCCGAAGTCCTCGATGGTGAGCACCCGGCGCCGCGGGAGGAGCCCGACGCGGTGGCCGAGCCCGGTCAGCACCTGCTCGTCGGTCCGGAAGTGATGGGTGCGGCTCGCGACGATCACCTTCGCGTTGCCCTCGGTGGCCTCGATGATCGTCGCGAGGTGCTCGGTGGCCCGCTCGTAGGTCACCCGGCTCGCCAGTTCGTCGAACCCGTCGAAGAGCAGCACGATCCTGCCTTCGCGCAGCATGTAGCGGAAGGCCTGCAGGTCGGCGAGGCTCTGCCCGTGGTTGGCCAGGTGCGCGGCGACAAGGCCGTCCATGGAATGTGCCTTGTCGAGGGCCCGCAGCTCGATGAAGATCGGTGTCAGGTGGGGCAGCTCGGCCGGGATCCGGCGGGCCACCTCCCGCAGCGCGAAGGTCTTCCCCCGGCCGAAGTCACCGAGGACCAGGACGAACCGGCCCTCCTCCTCGGCGACCAGCCGCATCAGCTCCTCACTCAGGCCCTCCCGGACGGTGCGGGTCGCGCCGACCATCTCCCGGAACCGTTGCGGGACGTACAGCGACGGCGGGTAACGCCGGTCGGCGGCGATGTCGGCGCTCTGGCGGGCGACGAACTCGCGCAGGTCGAGCAGGCCCTGGAACTCCAGGAAGCTGCGCAGCCGGATCCCCCACCGCTTCGCCTCCAGGCGCAGCCCCGGGGAGGGCGGCACGGAGCAGATCAGCTCGGTCTCGCCGTCCGGGTCGAGGGCCCGCACCCGGTCGGCGAAACGCTCGAGGTCGGCATGGGTGAGCTCACCGACATGCGCGCCGATGCGGACCACCGGCGTCACGCCGTCACCCGGGCGGGTGACGACCAGGTGCGGCGCCTCGCCGCCGACGCGCCGGATGCGCGCGCGCTCGTTGCTGACCCGGCAGACCTCGGCGACCTGCTCCAGCAGTTCCTCTGCCGGGTCGGGAGCCGCCACCGTCCGCGGATCGTCGCCGCCGGCGCTCGCTCCGGACGGCTCGGCGGGGCCGGGGTCGCCGTGCCCGGTCGTCCCGGGCCGGGCCGCGGAGAAGGCCGCGCCCACCGACACCCACCGGTGCGCCCGCCAGGCCTCGGACTGCTTCCCGTCGGCACCCTCCCGCCAGGAACGCAGGCCGTCCTGACGGATCTCCAGCAGCTGGAGGCCCTCCCGGGCCGGGGGCGTCACGACGACCGGAGCGAGACCGGGAGCCGTGTCCCCGCGGCCGGTGATCAGGAGGTTGAGCCGGGGGCCCAGTTTCTCCCGGAGCAGCTGGGTGTCGCGGATCGTGTCGGTGCGGGAGACCGACGGCGCGGCCAGAGCGTGGTGCGCCACCCCGATCCGCAGCCAGTTGTCGTCCTCGAAGAGCGCGAGGTGCCGTTCCAGGGAGGCTGCCTGTTCGGCGCCGACCAGGCCGTGGTCATCCTCGTCCCGGTGGCTCTGCGCGATCGTCGTGTTGATCCCGGCCAGCACCACGGCGAGATCCGGGACGGGCAGCAGGTGCCACGGCTGCGCCGGGTCGAACAGGGCGCCGTCCACCTCCTGGTAGAACTCGGCGACCATCCGGCTGTAGTGGCGCCATTTCGGCCAGTAGGGGCGGCGCGGTTCGTTGTCGTCCGCCCGGCAGGTGGCGAAGTACGCCTCGGACGCCGCGTGGGAGACGTCGTGCCGGCCCGGCACCAGCAGGATGCGCCGCGTCTCCAGGCTCAGCATCGCGCGCAGGTCGCTCACGAAGTCCAGCGCGGCGTCGAACTGGCGCCGGGTCCCGCTCTCGGTGAGATCGCCGGCGATCACCACCAGGTCGGGGGCGGGCCCGCCCGCCCGCTCGATGGCGGCGAGCCGCCCCCAGATCCGGTCCCGCAGGTCGGAGGCGTCGGCCCGCCCGAAGCGGGGGCCGGGCAGGTGCAGCACCGTCACCGACCCAGCCGAACGCCTGCGGGTCGGCTGGGTCGGAGGGAAGGCCGGTGGGATGCGGGGACGGCGGCGCTCAGCCCGATCGACCGCCACGCCGACGGCGGCTGCCGCGGGCGCCTTCTCCAGCGGGTAGGGGGGTCTGGCCGCGGGCTTCGCCCGGCCGGCGACCGACTCGGCCACCCCGTCGAGGAGGCGACGATGAGCCTCGTCGGCATCCAGCACACCGGCGAGATCGACGAAGGTCACGACCGCCAGGAAGCCGTCAAGGGGCGCGTCGTCCGTGCGCACGGTGATGAGCCGGCTCTTCGGATCGTTCGGGTTCCCGCGCATCGCGGTCTGCCATTCGAGCATGCCCCAGCGCGACTTCAGGTAGTGGTGGGACATGACCGCGATGACGACATGGGCCTCGGTGACCCCGCGGTCCATGAACTCCATGAAGTTGGTTCCCGGGACGAAGTCCCAGGCCTGCAGCACCGTGCGGTACCCGGCGTCCTCCAGCTCCCAGGCGATCCAGCTCGCCCAGCGGACGTCCGTCGGCGAGTAGCTGATGAAGAAGGACGGCGGCCGGACCGCTTCGCCCACCGGCCCCGCCGGCCCCACCGGCCCTGCGGCGTCGGCCGCGTCGGCGGCCATCAGGTCAGCCCCGGGACACGGATGTCAGGGAGCTCCGGCTCGAGCGCGGCCGCGGTCTTGACGATGCTCAGCAACGTGTCGACGTGCCCGGGCCGGGCCGCGACGAACGAGCGGCGGCGGGCGGCCTGCCCGATGCGGCCGTCGAAATGGCCGCCGTCGAGCGTCAGGACGGTCACGCCGGCCTCGACGGCGAGCAGATAGCCGGCCGGCAGGTCGACCTCCTCGGCGCAGTAGCCGATGAAGCCGTCGATGTCGTCCCGCGCGAGCATCGACCAGGAGGCGAGCGGCGCCCAGAGGGGCAGGATGCGCAGCGCCGCCGCGTCGAGCACGTACTTGAGGGCCCGGGCCGCGATGTTGTGCCGGCCGACCTGGTAGCCCTGGGTCCAGGCGATCGTGAGGCTGTGGTCGCGCCCCTTCGCGCGGGCCCTGGCCGCGTGCCCGCCGCGGGGGCCGTGCATCCCCCCGCCCCGCAGCGCCGACCAGGTGCGCCCCGCGACCGGGTCGTGCACGACGCCGACCGTGGGCTGCCGGTCCGAGCACAGCGCGACGCCCACCACGTAGTTCGGCATCCCGATCGCGATGTTGTTGGTGCCGTCGAGCGGGTCTATCAACCACTCCCAGCGGCTCGCCGGGCCGGAGGCCCCGCCCTCCTCCCCGCGGATCCGGTGGTCCGGGAAGCTCACCCTGATCCGCTCCCGGATGATCTCCTCGGCCGCCGTGTCAAGCACGGTTGCCAGGTCGCCGGCCGAGCCCTTCGCCGCCACACCGAGCTCACCCAGGGCACGACCGCGCAGCATGGCCCCCGCCGTCTCGGCGGCCTCCACGGCGACGGCACGGGCATGGTCGAGGTCGAGGTCGGCATCCCACCGGTACCCGGGCGGCCGGCTGATGGCGCTCACGTCTCTCCCTCGACGGTCATGGTGACGTATTCGCAGGTGACGGCGGCTAACAGCCGCTCGACCAGGCCCTCGGCCGTCGCGGCGCGGAGATGCTCCGCCGCCCGATGCGCCAGCTGTTCGGTTTCTTCAGGATCGCAGTAGCGGCGACGCCGACAATGCGAGCCGGTACTCGGTGGGCCCAGTGAGCGGTCGGTGCCGCCGGGCCGACTCAGACCGATGACCATTGTGCACGCCTCACCTCCCGGAACCACTGTGCGGTGGAAGACCCCTGCAGCCAGATGATAGATGTCCCGCGCGTTGTTGAGCCGCGTCTCTCCCATGCGGACCACCACGAGATCCCGGCTGGCGTGGATCTCGTCGAACTCGGGATGACTCCGCACCTCGAAAACCCGGTAAGCCTCGCTTGCCTTTATATCAAGCACATCAAGGCACTGATTTAGGACGGAGCCTTCCAGGACAAGACTGTGCAGGTCCCAGCTATGACAGTGGAACGGCGATGTGGTCAGATCGTCGCGAACCGAGGCGGTGGTCCACATATGGACGCACAGTCCGACCGCGCCGCGCAGGACGGGTAGGCACGCGAAACCGAGAGGATGCCGGAACGCGAGCGGGCGAGGGTTCCCCGACGCGTCGTCCCGGTCGAGGATGTATTTTTCGACGGCGGTGGCGACGGATGCGCGGATGTCCGCGACCGAAAGGATGGGGGCGGTCGCCGTGGCATTCATCGTGGTCCTCACGCATACGGGTTGCGGGCACGAATCGCGCGGTCGATGATGTCCTCTACCTCGGCGTCCGGAAGACCCGCCGGCAGTGGGACGGCCAGGCAGTCGAGCAGGGCCCGCGCCTCGCCGATCCGGGGCTCCTCGCTCAGCGGCGCCTGGTCGGCGAGCTCCATCGGCACGCGCCGGGCCTGGTCGAGGCTTTTGCGGAGCTCGATCCGCCAGCTGTCGTACTGGCGCCCGCCCCGGCGGATCAGGGTGCTCGCGGCACCCGGGTCGTCCTGGGTGATGATCAGGCAGTGCGAGGAGAGGTCCCAGCGAAACGTCGTCATGACCGGAGACAGCCGCACGTCGATGTCGAGGAGGTTGAACCGCTGCTCGTACCAGGCAGCAGCCAGAATCATCGCGTAGGCCTCGTTTCGGGTGCGCCGGAACGTCCATTCCTGGCCGGTGCCGTCCGGCCCGGGTGACATGTCCCGACGAAACCGTGCGTAACGTTCACAGACCAGGCGGTCGGTGGGGTCGATGATCTCGACGGACATCTTGAGTTCCCGGCGCCCTCGCCGCGCCGCCTCCACACAGCTGGGCAGGGTCACCGCCCTCATGTACGTTCCGGTGCCTCCCTTGAACATCCATTCCCGGGTGTCCGCGCGGGCCTCGGCGAGAGCGTCGGTGACCTCCGTTCCGGAGATGACCCGGATCTTCAGCGTCTCGTCCAGGGCGACCCGGGCGAGCTCGAGGGTGTGCCCCACACCATTCAGCCGGGCGACCTGCGGGGTCAGTGGGGTCAGAACCTCGTCCAGGTGCCGCCGGGAGGCGGCGAGAGCTCTTTCCACGGTCTCGCCGTGCGCGCGGTCGCGTAGAACCGCGGCCGCCAGCAGCGCCAGTACCAGCAGGATCGAGCTGTTCACGGCATCGACGTCGAGTACGTCGACCAGACTGAGGATGGCCACCACGAAGGCCACGGCGAGCGAGATAAGACTCTCCGCGTAGCGGCCGAGCCAGCCCCCGAGGCGTCCCATGCGACGAATCGTAGAGGGACATTCCTCGCACTCATACCGTCCAAAGACGGGTTTGACCAGGTATTCCAGGCACGATTATGGAAACAGTTGCTTTCCTCGAGATGGTGGACGCGACACAGCCACGGCTGGCGCCGGGTCAGAAGGTGGTGCGGTCCTCGAGGTCTCCGACGTCGTGCCCGGCGTCGCCGGAGAGGATGTGGAAGGGCGGGCAGACGCCGGTCGAGTGGTGGGCCGCGGCTTCCAGGGCCTTGCGGACCCGCTCCTCGGGCTCCTCGCCGACCGTGCTGTGCAGAGAGCCGCGGGCGTACTCCTCGCCGCAGCCAGCCGCGTCGTAGTTGTCGACGGTGCGACCGATCTGGTAGTCGGAGTCGATCCGGTACAACTGCCCCCGGATGCCGACCAGGAACTGCCCACCCGTCTCGTTGCCGGCGTCGTTGCGGGCGAAGCCGCCGTCGCGCAGGCAGTCTCGGACGACCGAGACGAACTCGGTGGCCATGAAACGGTCGAGATCCCAGGTGTGCGGGACGGGCGGGACGAGGCTGTACCGCAGCAGCTGGCCCATGCGGAACGAGTCCGTGAAGCCCATGATGAACTCGCCGTTGCGAAACACCTTCGTATCCGCACGGACCGTGATCGACCAGCCGGCGACGCCAGCGCTGTCTCCCCCGATCACGACCCGGCCGTCGTGCTCCACACCGACGATGCAGGTCACGGTTCAGATGTTATCGGGTGGTTCGCAGGCCCGGACGGCGCCCGCCGCCGCACCCTCCGCCGGGCGCACGGAACCCGTCCGATGACGGTTTTCGGGGCCGGGACGCAGCCATCCCGATGATCATCTGGCGATCACCGGGCGGCGGCGACGCCGGGCAGGATCACCCGGTGGAAGCCGGTGTAGAGGTTCATCGACGAGCCCCGGACAAAACCGGCGAGGGTCATCCCGCTCTCCTCGGCGAGGTCGACCGCGAGCGCGGACGGCGCCGACACCGCGGCGAGCACCGGGATCCCGGCGAGCAGCGCCTTCTGCACCAGTTCGAAGGACGCGCGCCCGCTGACCAGCAGCACGTGGCCGCGCAGCGGCACCATCCCCGCCCGCGCGGCCCACCCGACGACCTTGTCGACCGCGTTGTGCCGGCCGACGTCCTCACGGACAGCCAGGACGCCGCCGTCGGGGTCGGCGAGCGCCGCCGCGTGCAGGCCACCGGTGGCGGCGAACAGGCGCTGCGCGCGACGCAGCCGCCCGGGCAGGTCGGCGAGCACCTCGGCGGTGATCCGCAGCGGGTCGTCGCGGATGTCGTGGCGCCCGCGCAGCCGCACGGCGTCGATGCTGGCACGCCCGCACACGCCGCACGAGCTGGTGGTGTAGAAGTTGCGACGCAGGTCGACCTCGGGCTCGGGCACGCCGGCGGCGAGCGTCACGTCGAGCACGTTGTAGGTGAGCCGGCCCTCCTCGTCGACGGAGCCCTCGGGGCCGGCGCAGTAGCGCATGCCCGCGATGTCCGCGCCGGTGGCGATCAGGCCCTCGCCGAGCAGGAAGCCGACCGCGAGATCCATGTCGTCGCCCGGGGTGCGCATCGTGACGGCCAGGGGCTGGCCGCCGACGCGGATCTCAAGCGGTTCCTCCCCGACCACCGTGTCCGGCCGCAGGACCGGCTCCGCGCCCAGAGTCACCCGCATGACCCGACGTCGCGTGCTTGCTCGCCCCATAGGGTCACCGTCCCCCAGGTGGGTCGCGAAATCCATCATGTCGAGCCTTCGACGCGGTCGTTCCGCGCCGACTACCCGGGCGTATCAGGACGAATGACAGGAAAGCACCCAGCGGGGCCTGGTCAGCGGATCACCCCACCGGTGGACCAGCCGACCGGCGGCCGCGCCCCCGGCAGCGCGGGGACACGGGGACACAGAGATGCGGTGTCTGGTCGCTGACGCATCGGCCCTGGACAGCCTCCACCTGCTAGAGCTATGTGAAAGCCACGGACTCGACGACGAGGGGACGAAAACGCCATGGGGATGAAGCGCTTCATGTCACGGCTCGGAGTGGGCGCCGCCGAGGTGGAGACGGTGCTGGACCGCCCGGAGACCCTGCCGGGCGCGGTGGTGACCGGCCAGACCACGATCACCGGTGGGAAGGTCGACCAGGAGATCGAGAAGATCCTGGTCGCGCTGGAGGCGACGGTCGAGGTCGAGACGGAGGACTCCACCTGGTACGAGCAGGTGACCTTCGGGTCCCAGCAGATCGGCGGCGGCTTCGTGATCCGCGCCGGTGAGCAGCAGTCCGGCCGCTTCGAGCTGGCGGTGCCGTGGCAGACGCCGATCACCGACGTCGGCGGCTGGCACCTGCACGGCATGAAGATCGGTGTGCGCACGACGCTGTCGATCCCCGGTGCGCTTGACCCGGGCGATCTCGACCCGGTGAACGTGCACCCGCTGCCCGCCCAGGAGGCGGTCCTCGCCGCGCTCGGCGACCTGGGTTTCCAGTTCCGGTCGGCGGACGTGGAGAAGGGCCGGCTGCACGGCTCGGACCTGCCCTTCTACCAGGAGATCGAGCTGGCGCCCTCCGGTGAGTACGCCCGCCGGATCAAGGAGCTGGAGGTCACCTTCCTGGTGGACGGTTCCGGCATGGACATCGTTCTGGAGGCGGACCGCCGCGGTGGGCTGCTCCACTCCGGCGGCGACCAGCTCAGCCGGTTCCGGGTGGGCCACCACGACACCGACCGCCACGCCCTGGCCGGCGCGCTGCACCAGCAGCTCCAGGCCCTCGGCGCCCGCCGCGGCTGGTTCTGACACCAGTTCGGCGTTGTTCGGCGCCGGGCCGGTACCGAGCCCGGCTTCCGGGGGCGCCCGGGTGCCTGACGCGGTGGTGGGCCGGCTCCCTCCCGGGCCACCACCGCGCCACGGGTCAGCCGACGCCGGCCGGCTCGGGGTGGCTGACGACCACGTCGCCGCTGCCCGTGGAGACGCGCAGGTGACGCGCTGCCGCCGGGTCGGTCGGCACGCTGATCCGGGAGTCCCCCGACCCGGTGTGGATGTCGGTCGCATACGGCGTGCCGCCTGGCGGGAGCACGATCTCCGCGTTCCCCGACCCGGTCCGGACCGCGACCTCCTCGGGGACCCGGTCCAGCTCGACCCGCACGTTGCCGGACCCGGTGGAAGCCCTGACCTGCCCGGCGGTGACGCGCCGGGCGCGAAGATCACCGGAACCGGTCGACAGGGCCAGGGTCGCGCCGGCGCCGTCCACCCGCACCGAGCCCGAGCCGGTGTGCAGCGTCGCGGCGGCAGGCAGGTCCGTCGCCGTGATGGCGCCGGAACCGGTCCGCGCCGACACCGGGATGTTCGGCGGCACCCGCAGGTCGAGCGACCCCTGGCAGGACCAGAGCGCGAAGCCGCAGGTGGTGTCGACGAACAGGACGCCGTCGCGGACCACCGCCGACAGCCGCGGCACCGCGACGGAGCCGGACAGCCTGCCCTCGACGGTGACCGCACCGCCGGGGGCTCCGGCGATCCGGATCTCCCCGGATCCGGTCCGCACACTGATCCGCTCGATGTCGGCGGCGAAGCTGCGCCGCTCGATCCGCTGCACGGTGCCGGACGTCCAGTCGACGAGCTGCAGGCCGGCCAGCGCCGTCGCGGCGGCGGCGAGCACCGCTCCGGCGGCGAGCGCGGCGATCCGGCCCCGTCCGTACCCGGCCCTCATCGCTTCTTCCCTCCGGTCGTCCCCCCGGTCATCGCCCACGGCAGCTCCATCCGCAGCGTGGTCCCGCCGCCAGGCGGGCTGACGAGGACGATGTCGCCGTCGACGGCGCGGGCGCGGTCCCGCAGGCCGGCGATGCCCGTCCCGGCGTCCTCGCGGGCGCCGCCGCGGCCGTCGTCGGCGACCTCCACCGCCAGTCGGTCGCCGGCAGGGCGCACCCCGACCCGGACCTGGGTGGCCTGCGCGTGGTGCGCGACGTTGGTCAGCGCCTCGGCGACGAAGAAGTACGCGACGGACTCGGTGGCGATGTCCAGCCGCCGGCCGATCTCGATGTCGAGCGTGACCGGCACCGGGGAGCGGGCGGCGAGACCGGACAGCGCCGCGTCGAGGCCGCGGTCGGTGAGCACCGACGGATGGATCCCGCGGGCCAGGTCACGCAGCTCGACCAGCGCCCGCTTGGCCTCGGTGTGCGCCTCGGCGACCAGGCCGCGGGCGCTCTCCGGATCGTCGGTGAACCGCTCCTGGGCCCGGCCCAGGGTCATCGCGACCGAGACCAGGCGGGCCTGCGCACCGTCGTGCAGGTCACGTTCGATGCGCCGGCGTTCGGCGGTGGCCGCGGCGACCATGCCGGCGCGGCTCGCCTCCAGGTCGTCCACCCGGGCCTGCAGGTCGGGCTCGACCGACGGGGACAGCACCAGCCGCGCGACCGCGAAGTGGGCCACGGCCACCCCTCGGGCGACCCACGGCGCCGCGAGCAGAGCGGCGATCCCGATCCCCAGGTGGAGCAGCAGCGACCCCGGGTAGCCCAGGTCCAGGCCGAGGAAGCGGCCGGAGTCGGCCAGCCCGTGCCCGTACAGCGGGAACAGCGTGAACGACAGACCGGCGCCCCAGACCACGAACACCAGCCAGGCCCCGAGCCACCCGAACAGCGGCAGCACCACCAAGGCGTACAGCACCTCCAGCCAGGCCGCCGGGCTGGTCAGCCGCAGCACGGCCCGGCCGAGCCGGCCGGGCACGAGGTCCGGGGGCGTCCCGGGGGGCACCGATCCCGCCCGCGGCCGCAGCCACAGCCGCCAGCCCAGCACCGCCGTGAACCGCCAGGCGTCGACGACGGCGCTGGTCCGGGCGGCCACCAGGCAGAACCACAGCAGCGGCAGCCCGAACAGGGCCACGAAGAGCAACGGCACTCCGACGACCAGGCTGACCAGCACCACGAGGAACGCCACCGTCGCGACCACCGCGGACTGGGCGACGAAGATCGTCGCCCTCCACGTCTGCGGCCCGTAGGCCGATCGGGCCAGGCGCCGAACCACTCCAGGGATCCGCACCCCGCCTCACCTCCCGCCCCGTCCGCCGCCGGTCGGGCATCCCGCACCCGGCCGGCGTGTCGTACGGCCCATGACCGGCCGTTGACGCGACGGTAAATCACCCGGACCGGGCGCCACGACCGAGCTGGCTGGTCGGTTTGCCCTGGGGCTAGCCATACCTCGGCGCCCCGCGGATCGACGGCCGGGCGGATCGACGGCAGCGGGAGAGGAGCAGCGGCGGCGGATCAGAGACGGCGGGAGAAGTGGAAGGCCGGGATCGTGAAGCCGCTGCGCAGCAGGAGCCGGTGGGCGTCGTGCAGATGGGTGCCGGAGTCGAGGTGGATCTGGGCGCAGCCCAGGCGCCGGGCCTCGCGTTCGAGCCAGGCCAGCAGTCGGGTGGCGTGCCCCCGGCCGCGCATGTTCGGCATGGTGGTCAGGTCGTCCACGAGCAGGTAGCGGCCGTAGGCGAGCGAGCTGTTCTCGCGGAAGCCGATGGCCGCCACCACCCGGCCCGACTCCGCGTCCCACGAGCCGATCAGGCGGTACCCCTGCGGCCGCTGTACCTCGTTCACCAGCCGCACGAATCCGGCCGAGGTCAGGTGTGGCCGCAGCTGTCGCATGGGGTCGAACGCGAGCCAGGTACGTTCGGCCTCCAGCTCCTCTATCTTCACATTACGCTACGTTACAGCTCCATCGCGCGATGTGTGGACGGCACCCCTCCTGCGTGGACGGCGTCCCTCCCGCCCGACTCGGGCCGTCAGACGGCCTCACCGAGGCTTTCCGCCGCCCCGGCTCCGGTCAGGTGCGCGGAGACGAACCCGGCCACCCCGCGGACGAAGGCCAGCCGGTTCGCCCGCTCCGCGACCTCGTGGCCCTCCCCCTCGAACAGCAGGTACTCGCACGGCACCCCGCGGGCCCGCGCGGCCGCGACGGTCTGCTCGGCCTCGAACAGCGGGACGTTGGTGTCGTTGGCCCCGTGCACGACCATGAGCGGGGCGGCGAGCGCGTCCATCCGGTGCAGCGGCGACAGGGCCCGCAGCAGCTCCCGGTCCGCCACCGGGTCGCCGTACTTGACGACCGCCGGCGCCCCGATCCACGGCTCGGTGTGCTGGTAGAAGGTCTCCAGGTCGACCATCCCGCAGACGTCCACCCCGACCGCGAACAGGTCGGGAAAGGTGACGAGCGCTGCCAGCGTCAGGTACCCGCCGTAGGAACGGCCGGCCACGCCGATGCGGCCCGGCGCG
Organism: Parafrankia elaeagni; assembly: GCF_000374165.1. Classification (GTDB taxonomy): domain Bacteria; phylum Actinomycetota; class Actinomycetes; order Frankiales; family Frankiaceae; genus Parafrankia; species Parafrankia elaeagni. The sequence continues at coordinate 10,737 of NZ_KB893731.1, read as the reverse complement.
GCCAGGCCCTCGTCGACCAGGTGACGGACGGCGCTGGCGGCGTCGGTGATGCCGGCGAACCGGTGCTCGCCGTGGTCCGCCTCCTCGAACGACCGGCCGAACCCGGTCGAGCCGCGCACGTTCGGAGCGAACACCGCGATGCCCTGCGCGAGCAGCGCGTGGAACAGCGGGTTCAGGACGGGGCGCTCCTGGGCCTCCGGGCCGCCGTGGAAGTACACGAGCGTCGGCAGCGGGCCGGGGCCGGCCGGCGGGCGGTACCACCAGCCGCTCAGCTCCAGCCCGTCGTGGGCGTGGAACCGCAGGCCGACCGGACGGACGAGCCGGTAGCCCACCGGCTGCGCCGGCGGCCCCGCGGGGGCGCGGTCGGCAGCGGCGCCGACGACCGCGAGGTCCACGGTCGCCAGGTCCACGGCCGCCAGGTCCACGGCCGCCAGGTCCACGGCCGCCAGGTCCACGGTCGGGTAGGCGGTGGGGGTGTGGGAGACCAGGCATCGGTACGCCGGCTCGCCGTCGGCCCGGGCGCCGGCCAGGTCGAAGGTCCACACCTCGCCGAGGGCCGTCAGGCCGGCGAGGGCCAGCATCAGGGTCGCGCCGTCGGCCACGCTCAGCAGGCCGGTGACCACCTCCCCCGGCGGCGGCGGCAACGGCCGGGAGGCGCCCGTGGCGAGATCGCACAGCGCCAGCTCGCTGCGGCCGCCGGCGTTCCAGCTCAGCACGGCGGTGGCCGGGTCGACCAGGACGAGTCGTTCCAGATCGGCGTCGTCGCGCCCGGCCAGCAGGCGGGCGGGGCCGGGGGTGGCGTCCGCGTCGAGCGGAACCTCCAGCAGCCCGGGCCGCTCCCGGCCGAGATCGCAGGCGATCAGCACCCGGGAGCCGTCCGCGAGGAAGGTGCCGGCGAGCGCCGTCACCGTGCCGCCGGGCACCGCGGACCCGGCCGCCACCGCGTCGGCCGGCAGGACGTCCACCGGCTGGACGTCCACCGGCGGCACATCGGCCGGCTGGACGTCGATCTGCGTCACCAGGGCTCGGCGGGCCCCGCGGGGGCCCTCGCGCAGCAGCAGGCGCCACCGGCCGGCCGCCTCGTGCACGGCGCAGACCTGCAGGGCAAGACCGGCGGCGAGATGACGGCGGCGCCCGGACAGCTCGACGGCGAGCGCGTGGGTCAGGCCGCTCCGGCCCGCCTCGGTGACCAGGAGCGCCGTACCGCCCGCGAGCCAGCGGACGGCCGTGGCCGCGACCGGGTCGGTCGGGTTCGGCCCGCCGGACCCCGCGGCGCCGGCGCCGGCCAGCGTACGCAGCCCGGTGCCGTCCGGCCGGAGCACCCGGACCTCGGTGCGCTCCCCACCGCCGGGCGCCACCACGACCGCGATCCAGGCACCGTCCGGCGACCACATCACCGACCGCACCTGGCCGGGGCCGGTGTCGACCACCCGCTCGCCGCCGTCGGCTCCGCGGATCCACAGCGCCGGCGGCCCGGTGCGGTCACCGACGAACGCGAGGGTGCCGCCCGGCCCGGGTGAGGGGCAGCGCACGCTGGGCGGCGCCGCCCACTCGTCGACCAGGTCGCGCGTGCCGGCCCCGCTCCGCGGGAACGGCAGGTCCGGAAACGGTACGTCCACCGCGAGGCTCTCCGGCCCCGGTGCGGTGGCCTGCAACGGAATACCGGTGGAGACCGGGTCGGCCGGACGGAGCATTTACACCCCCTGTGTCTGCAACCACATCTCCAGCAGGGCTGCCTGCCAGAGCGCGTTCGCTCCCAACGTCGTGCGGTTCGAGTTCGGCTCGGCGAGCATCGAGTCGACCCAGTCCTTCCGGAACAGCCCGCGGGCCCGCGCCGCCGGGTCGGTCAGCGCGTCCGCGACCCGGCGCAGGAAGGGCCCGTCGAGATGACGGATGGCCGGGACCGGGAAGTATCCCTTCGGACGGTCGATGACGTCCACCGGCATCAGCGGACGGCTGAGATCCTTGAGGACGCCCTTGCCCCCCGAGGCGAGCTTGAACTCGGGCGGGCAGGCCGCGGCCAGCTCGACCAGCTCGTGGTCGAGGAACGGGGTGCGGGCCTCCAGGCCGGCCGCCATGGTCATGTTGTCGACCCGCTTCACCGGGTCGTCGACGAGCATGACGGTGGAGTCGAGGCGCAGGGCGGCGTCGAGGGTGGTGGCGGCACCGGGCTCGGCGAACCGCTCCGCGACGAAGTGGCGGCTGGCGTCGGCCTCGATGAGGTGGTGCGCCTCGACCATCCCGGGCAGGTCGCTGTGCGGGCGGTCGGCGAACACCCGCAGGTAGGCGTCGACGGCCTCGGCCCGCGGAACGCTGGCGAGCGGCGGGTACCAGGCGTACCCGGCGAAGACCTCGTCCGCCCCCTGCCCGGACTGCACGACCTTGACGTGCCGGGCGACCTCCTGGGAGAGCAGGTAGAACGCGACGCAGTCGTGGCTGACCATCGGCTCGCTCATCGCGGCGACCGCCGCGTCGATCGCGGGCAGCAGGCCCGCGCCGGGCACGCGGATCTGGTGGTGGTCGGTCCCGAAGCGGCGGGCGATGATGTCCGAGTAGTGGAACTCGTCGCCGGACTCGCCGCCGGCGGCCTCGAACCCGACGCTGAACGTCGCCAGGTCGCGCTGCCCGGCCTCCGCGAGCAGGGCGACGATGAGGCTGGAGTCGAGCCCGCCGGAGAGCAGCACCCCGACCGGGACGTCCGCGACCATGCGGCGCCGCACGGCGGTGCGCAGCCGCTCGCCGATCGCCTCCTGCCAGTCCTGCGCGGTCCAGTCGGCGTGCTCGGGCCGGCGGGTGAACTCCGGCCGCCAGTAGACCTCGTCGCGGGTGGTGCCGTCGGCCTCGATCACCCGGATGGTCGCCTGCGGCAGCTTGCGCACCCCGGCGAGGATGGTGTGCGGCGGCGGCACGACCGCGTGGAACGACAGGTAGTGGTGAAAGGCGACCAGGTCGATGTCGGAGGACACCTCGCCGCCGGCGAGCAGCGCCGGCAGGCTGGAGGCGAACCGCAGCCGGCGCGCGTCCCGGGTCACGTAGAGCGGCTTGATGCCGAGGCGGTCGCGGGCGAGGACGAGGCGGCCGGTGTCGCGCTCGTACACGGCGAAGGCGAACATGCCGGCGAAGTGGTCGACACAGCGGGCGCCCCAGTGGTGGTACGCCTTGCCGATGACCTCCGTGTCGGAGGTCGAGAAGAAGCTGTAGCCGGCGTCGGTGAGCTGGTCCCGCAGCTCCTGGTAGTTGTAGATGCAGCCGTTGAACACCACGGTGAGCCCGAGCGCGGTGTCGACCATGGGCTGGGCGCCCCGCTCCGACAGATCGATGATCCGCAGCCGCCGGTGCCCGAACGCGACCGGGCCGGACGACCAGGTCCCGACGCCGTCCGGTCCGCGGGCGACCATCGCGGCGGTCATCCGCTCCACCGCGGCGACATCCGCCCCCCGGCCGTCGAACCTGAGTTCACCGCTCAGCCCGCACATGTTCCAGCTCCCGTCGATCGGTCGGTCAGACGGTCGTTCTGCTCCTCCTCGGCGCAGGCCACCCGTTCGGGCCACCAGAAACGGCGAAGGTCACGGTAGGACCCGGAAACCGGACACGTCGGACGTAACGGACGTATGCAGCCGGTGACCGCGACCTACCGCGCACCTACCTTCGACGGCCGAGGTTTCACCTCGATGACGCCGGTGTTGCAGTGCACGACAGCACTGCCGGCGTCACGGTGATCAGGAGCGGAGCAGCCAGGTGTCCTTGCACCCGCCGCCGCGCGACGAGTTGACGATCAGGCTGCCGGGCGGCGCCATCCGGCTGAGCGCGGCCGGCGCCACCACGGTCTCGCGGCCCGCGTAGACGAACGCCCGCAGGTCGACCGCACACGGCAGGAACTCACCGTCCACCCAGGTCGGGTGGGTGGAGAGGTCGACGACCTCCTGGCCGATCCAGCCCCGCGGGTCGGCGGTGATCTGCTCCCGGGCCCGCGCCAGCTCCTCCGGCGTGGCAGCGGGTCCGATGAGGACCCCCGCGCCGCCGTAGCCGTCGACCGGCTTGACGACGAGCCGGTCGAGGTTGTCGATGACGTGGGCGCACTGCTCCTCGTCCCCGCACACGTAGGTCGGGACGTCGTCGAGCAGCGGCTGCTCACCGAGGTAGTAGGTGATCATCCGGGCGACGTAGGCGTACACCACCTTGTCGTCGGCGACCCCGTTACCGAGCGCGTTGGCGAGCGCGAGCGACCCGGCCCGGACAGCGCGCAGCAGACCGGGCCCCAGCGGGGCCCCGTCGGCCCCGGCCAGGCCCATCAGCTCGTCCTCGTCGACCCGCCGGTACAGGACGTCGAGGCGCCGCCGCCCGCCGCCGGTGACCGCGTACAGGACGTCCCCGTCGACCAGGACGTCCGCCGGGGTGAGCAGCGGGACGCCCATCTCCTCGGCGAGGAACGTGTGCTCGTAGTAGGCCGAGTCCTGCGGGCCGACGCTGAGGACCGCCACCGAGGGCTCGCCGCGCACCGCCGGCGGGGCCGCGGCGACCAACGCCTCGTGCAGCAGGGACGGCACCGCGTCCACCCCGAGGATGGCGCCCGGCGGGTTGAGTTCGGGCAGCGCCGCGCGGGTCAGCTGCCGGCTCTCGATCGCGTAGGCGATCCCCGACGGCACCCGCAGGTTGTCCTCCAGGACGAGCCAGCCGCCGTCACCGCCGCGGACGAGGTCGATGCCCGCCACGGTCACCCGGACGCCACCGGACAGCGGGGAGCCTTCCCGCGACAGCAGGCGGCCGGCGTGGCGCAGGCCGGGCGAGTCGTTGACCACCCAGGGCGGGATGACCCCGTCGGCGACCGCGGCCCGCTCGGAGTAGGTGTCGCGCAGGAACGCCTCCAGCGCGCGGACCCGCTGGGTGAGCCCGGCCTGCAGCCGCGCCCAGTCGCCGGCCGTGACGATCCGCGGCACCAGGTCGAACGGGAACGGGCGCTGCTGTGACTCGCCGGCCACCCGGAAGACCACGCCACGGTCGATCTGCTCGGCCTCCATGGCCTCGCGACGCTCCGCCAGCACGGCCGGCCCGAGGCGCTCCAGGGTGCGCGCGACACCGCGGTAGGCGACCCGCACCTGTGCCTCTCCCCCGCACTGCGCGTCGCCGCCGCGCTCGCCGTCGCCGCCGCCGCCGCGCTCGCCGTCGCTCTGCGCGCCGGCCTCGACGACCTCGACGACCTCGTCGAAGCCGGTGGGGCGGTAGCCCCGGAACAGCGGCCGCGCCGACACCGGGCGGGCCGCGGACGGGACGCCCGGCGGGTCCGTCGACGGTGGCGGCGACTCGCGGGTCTCGGCGAGCAGCAGGTCGGCGACGTCGGTCAGCCGGCCGCGGCGGGCGAACGCCCGGCGCTGCCGGGAGGCCGCGCTGCCACGCCCGACGGCGGCCTCGGCGAGGTGGCGGACGAGCTCCCAGTCGCCGACGCGCTCCAGGTCCGGGCGGACCTCGGCGAGCAGCCGGTGCAGCAGCTCCTCCGCCGGCACGCTGCCGGTGCCCGAGGTGTCGACCAGGTCGCCCTCGATACCGGAGCGGGCGGCCCGCCAGGTGGCGGCGCGCAGCAGCTCCGCCCGGGGCGGCGGGGGCGGGGTGCCCGCGTGGATGGCGTTGATCGCGTGGCACACCAGCCCGCGGAACAGCCCGGCGATCAGGATCACGGTGTCGACGTCCGGGCAGGCGTCGCAGATCCGCAGCTCGACGGTGGGCAGGTGCGCCGAGGGGCGCACGTCGAAGTACACCATCCCCGGGTCGCTGATCACGCCCGACTTGACCAGGTCCGCCACCAGCTGGTCGTACTCGGCCGCGGTGCTGAACGGGCCGGCCACGCCGGCGGTCGGCCAGCGCTGCCAGACCAGGGTGCGCATGCTGGCGTAGCCGCTGTCGGCCCCGTTCCAGTACGGGGAGCTCGCCGAGAGCGCGAGCAGCATCGGCAGCCACGGGGCCACCCAGGACGTGACCGCCATCGCCAGATCCCGGTCGGCGACGTCCACATGCACCTGGGCGCCGCAGATCAGCTGCTCATGCGCGAGGAGCTGGTACTCCTGGGCCATCTGGATGTACCGCGGGTCCCGCGAGACGTCGTGCGGGTCCTCGGCGATGAGCGGGACGGTACCGGCGCCCACCGGGCCCAGCCCGAGGGGCTCCGCGACGGCGGCGAGCCGCCGTCGCAGGTCCACCAGGTCGGCCCGCAGGTCGGAAAGATCCGTCCAGGGCCGGCTGTTGGTCTCGACCACGGACCGCAGGAGCTCCGGGGAGAACTGGTCGTCGGGAAGCCCGCGCAGTATCTCCTCGGCCCGAGGCGCGAGCCGCCGGGTCCGCAGATCGAGGATGTGAAACTCTTCTTCTACACCGACCGCCGCAATCCGCGCGTCGCTCATGAATACCTACACTAGGGCCGACGGGTTACGGGGATATGTCCTGGGCGTGTCACCGCTCGCCCTCGTCCGCACAATCATGCGCGGGATGTCAGGTGTTGTCGGGCACTTGCCGGAAATCCTCGACGCCGCGGCCGTGCCGCGGTCTCGCCTGTTCACATCGGCTCCGAACTGATCAGGCGCGGCCGGCCACACATGGCGGTTTCCATGTGGGCCGGATCCGCGGACGGTCCCGCTGCTGCCCGTCAGGGCGTGAGCGGACGACGCCTGCGTGCCGGCCACGACGAAGCGCCGCCTCCGCCAGCAGGGCTCTATTACCCACCGAGAAGGTGTTTAAACCGTGACGAATCGCCCGGAACAGCTGTGGATCGACTGCTCCCACGCCCGGCCTGCGGCCCGGGGCGGGGCGACCGGCCGACTGCGGAACAAGAGCCAGCGCCACGGTCCGGGGCACGAACTCCGACGAGAAATCCCACAGCACGATCGACCGGACTCGCCCCGGCGCACCGACCGGAGTGCGCCGCGGCAGCATCCGAACACGATCCGGAAGCACCTCCGGCGCCGTTTTCGGCATCCATCTGATTCCGGAAAACGACCAGGACGGATGGCGGAGGGCAGAAGCCGGGAAAGAATCCGCAGGAAGGCAGCGACGACCTGACGGATTCCGTCGGCCGCCACCACTCTCCGACGCGCCACGCCGCCCCTCGCCCCCGGCCGCGGCGCCGCCTGCCGGCTATGCCTCGTCCGGCGGCTCGCCGCCGCCGGACTGTCCGCCGGAGCCGGACTGTCCGCCGGAGCCGACCGCGGACAGGTCACGACGGACAGCGGCCGCGGGCAGATCCCCGACGGGAGTCACCCGCAGCTCCGTCACCGGGAGGGCGGCACGGATCTCCGCGGCGAGCAGGTCCCAGTCGGCCACTCTCGCGGACGTCGCCCGAAAGGCGAGGCCGATGCGTCGCCGCGGGGGCGGGTCGCGGAAGGTGGCCGTCGCCAGGCCGCGCCCCTCCCCCACCTCGACACCCACCGCCGCGGCCGGCACCAGTGTCAGACCCAGGCCGCCGGCGACCATCTGCACGATCGTGGAGAGGCTGGCGCCGCGCAGCGCGCTGCGCTCCCGGGCGCCGGCCTCGCGACAGACGTCCAGCGCCTGCGCGCGGAAACAGTGCCCGTCCTCGAGCAGCAGCAGCTCCTGGCCGCCGAGCGCACCCACCGGCAGCCCGCTGCCGCCGGCCAACGGGTGGTCGGAGGGCGTGACCAGGACGAAGTCCTCGTCGTAGAGCGGCAGCTCGGCCACGCCCGGCTCGTCGTTCGGCAGGGCGAGGAGCGCGAGGTCAAGCGCACCGCCGCGGAGCTCCTCCAGCAGCGCGTGGGTCTGCGCCTCACGCAGCCGCAGCCGCGCCCGCGGGCGCCGGGCCCGCAGCGACGGCAGCAGCCGGGGCAGGAGATAAGGAGCCACCGTCGGGATCACACCGAGGCGGATGTCGCCGGTCAGCGGCTCCCGCGCGCTCACCGCGAGCTGGGTGATGTCGTCCAGCGCGCCGAGCACGCCGCGGGCACGGCGCACGATCTCCTCGCCTACCGAAGTCAACAGCACACTGCGAGTGGTCCGCTCGACAAGCTGGATGCCCAGGGTGCGCTCCAGCGCCGCCACGGCGCTGGAGAGGGTGGGCTGGCTGACGTGCAGCGAGGCCGCGGCCCGACCGAAGTGCCGGTGATCCGCGACACCCACCAGCGCCCGCAGCTGCGCGAGGGTGGGCTGAGGTTGAGCCATAGCCTCAAGCTATCAGACTGCCCGAATTTTTCGATTTCACTTCTGAGTCTGCTGTCGTAAGAGTGGAGCCGCGCCCCACCGCGGGGCGTTCTGAGAGGAGAAACTCCGGATGCTGACCGTCGGCGACGTCTTCCCCGCCTACGACCTGACCGGTGTCGTCACCACCAACCCCGACACCGCCTTCGTCCAGGAGACGTCCAGCAGCCGTCCCGGGCAGTGGCGGGTCGTGTTCTTCTGGCCGAAGGACTTCACCTTCGTGTGTCCCACCGAGATCGCCGCGTTCGGCCGGCTCAACAGCGAGTTCGCCGACCGTGACGCCCAGGTCCTGGGCGTCTCCACGGACAGCGAGTACGTCCACCTCGCGTGGCGGCAGAACCACGAGGACCTGCGGGACCTGCCCTTCCCGATGCTGGCGGACATCAAGCGCGAGCTGACGCAGGCCGCCGGCGTCCTCGGCGACGACGGCGTGGCGCAGCGCGCCACCTTCATCATCGACCCGGACGGCGTCATCCAGTTCGTCATGGTCACCGCCGGCAGCGTCGGACGGAACCCGGCCGAGGTGCTGCGGGTGCTCGACGCCCTGCAGACCGACGAGCTGTGCCCGTGCAACTGGCAGAAGGGCGAGGCCACCCTCGGCAGCGGCGCGGCCGCTCCGGTGGAGGTCGCGGCGTAATGGGAGTCGCCCGGGTGCGGGAGCAGCTTCCCGACTACGCCAAGGACATCCGGCTCAACCTCGGCTCGGTGACCTCGCAGTCACAGCTGAACGCCCAGCAACTGTGGGGCACGGTGCTCGCCGCCGCGATCGCCAGCCGGGGCGCCACCGTGCGTGCCGAGCTGGAGGCCGAGGCGCTGGAGCACCTCACCCCCGAGGCAGCCACGGCGGCCCGGACCGCCGCGGCCCTCATGGCGATGAACAACGTGTACTACCGGACCCTGCACCTGCTGGAGGACAAGGAGTACTCCAGGCTGCGCGCCGGGCTGCGGATGAACGCCATCGCCAACCCGGGAGTCGACAAGATCGACTTCGAGCTGTGGTCGCTGGCGGTCTCGGCGGTCAACGGGTGCGGGATGTGCCTGACCGCGCACGAGCACGAGCTGCGCGAGCGCGGGGTGTCCCGGGAGGTCATCCAGGACGCGATCCGCGTCGCCTCCGTCGTACACGCGGCGGCGGTGACCATCGAGGCGCACGAACAGGTTCCGGCGACGGCCTGAGCGTCCGGCCGGAGCCAGAGCTCCGGCACTCGTCCTCCAGGGCCCGGCACCGTGGCAGTGGCTGCCACGGTGCCGGGCCCTGCCGTGTCCCGGGTGCCTGGCGGCCGGCGTCCGGCGCGTCGCGGTCACGCGTCCGGCGGCGGCACTCGGCATCGCGCGACGCGCCGGACGCGTGACCGCGACGCGCCGGACGCGTGACGGCAGTCACCCGGCCGCGGGAGCGACCCTGCGTGATCGCACGGGGCGGCACCACCCGGCCCGGCCGGGTGCCGAGCGGCGCCCCCCGCAGCCGCCTCACCATCGACGAGTCCGCTCAGCACGCGGATCGCCGGCCGCGCCGGGCAGCGGGCGGCACGGCCGGAACCGCGGACCACCGACTCGATGCCGCCACTTTGAGTAACCATGACGCCGTATTACGACTAGCCAGTTCTGGTTTACAGCGTGGTCTGATTCCTCGCAGGCCAACCAAGCCGACCATCTGGTGCCAGAATGCATCTTCACAAGCACGCCAGGTAGTCGAGGTGAGGTTTCGCCCGCCGGGCGACGTGACGAGGCCCGGCGGGCGACCGCCGATCCGCCTGGTCGCCCGACCTGGCTGCCGGCCAATGCCGGGCGTGCACATCAACACCGCCGACGCACCGGTCACCGCAGGCCGACCGCGGCGGCGGCTCGAGGAACTGGGGGAGCACCGTCATGGCGTTACTGAATCCGGCCAACATCAGCGCGGTGCGCGGGGGACACGCGTTGCGCGTGCCCCGGCGCGGCGGCGAGCCCGTGGGCGGCACACCCGCCGACGGACCGGGCGTCGGCGCCGCGGGTCCACCACGCGTCAACCCGCTGTCCGAGAACAAGGTCGGCCAGCAGGTCCGGGTGCCGAAGACCGCGGAACTCGTCGCAGCCCAGCTCCGCCGCCAGATCGTCCGCGGTGAACTCGTCGAAGGCGACGCCCTGCCCCCCGAAGCCGTCCTCATGGAACAGTTCGGCGTCTCCCGCCCCACCCTGCGCGAAGCCTTCCGCGTCCTCGAATCCGAAGCCCTCATCTCCGTCCGCCGCGGCGCCCACGGCGGAGCCCGCGTCCACACCCCCGACGGCCAGGTCGCCGCCCGCTACGCCGGCCTCGTCCTCGAACACCGCCACACCACCGTCGCCGACGTCCACACCGCCCACACCCTGCTCGAACCCGCCGCCGTCCGCCTCCTCGCCACCCACCACACCGACACCACCCTCACCGCCCTGCACACCGCCCTCACCCACCCCGACCCCAACCACTTCCACCACCAGCTCCTCGAACACGCCGGCAACCAGACCCTCACCATGATCGCCGGCATGCTCCGCCACATCCTCGACACCCACACCCCACCCCCC
>NZ_KB893730.1 GCF_000374165.1 Parafrankia elaeagni | reverse complement strand
CGGACGGTGATGCCCGGGGTGTCCATGTCGACGAAGAACGCCGTGATGCCGCCGTGGCCCGGCGCGGTGCGGGTGAGCAGCACGCAGCGCTGGGAGTACTGGGCCAGGCTCGTCCACACCTTCTGCCCGTTGACCACCCAGTCGTCGCCGCGCGGCTCGGCCCGGGTCGACAGGGACGCCAGGTCACTGCCCGAACCGGGCTCGGAGAACCCCTGGCACCAGCTCTCCGCGCCCGACATCAGCAGCGGCACCATCTCGGCGGCGAGCTCCGGCGGCGCGTACGAGATCAGCGTCGGGACGAGGACCTCGATCATCGAGTAGATGCCCGGCTCGGCCAGGCCGCGGGTGGCGACCTCCTCACCGAGCACCGCGCGCAGCACCGCCGGCCCGCCCAGCCCCCCGACCTCGGCGGGCCAGCCGTACCGCATCCACCCCGCGTCGTACAGCTCGCGGCGGACCCGGGCGAGCTGCGCCACCTGGCCGTCGAGGGAGTGGTCGGGGCCCGGCGTCAGATCGTTCTCGTCCAGCCAGGCCCGTACGGCCGACCGGAACTCCGCGACCTCCACGTCAGCCACCCCGTCTGTCGTGCCTGCCGACCAGGCCGACGTCCCGACGCCTTCGACCGGCGGCGAGGGAGGCGGGGGCGGAGGCAGCGGTGTGGCGGGCTGCAGACTCCGAAGGCATCGACATCGTGGTCCTCCCTGACCCGACGGCAGGCTCGCTGGCATGGATGGCCTGGCGGACGCCGATGCCACCCGTGGCGACCGGCCCGCGACCGGAGATCCATCCGACCCGGCCGCGAGTACTACCAGTTCTCTCCAGCCGAGAAGCTGATTCTTGTCAGCGAAAAAGAAGCTACCACATCCTCAACCCAGTCAAAACGCTGTCAGGCTCCACCCGTACGGCGGCGGGTATGCCTCGTCGCACATCCGCCGACGTCCTGTCCGCGGTGGGAGACACAGGTGTTCCGGTAGCCGTCAGAGGGTCCGGAACAGGCCGCCGTCGACGAGAATCTGGGCACCGTTGACATAGGCGGAGGCCTCGCTCGCGAGGAAGACGCAGACTCCGACCATGTCGCCGGGGGCACCGATCCGCTTCATCGGGTTGATCTCGGCGGCGGTGCGCTTCGCGTCGGGCCCCCAGGCCCTGGTGATGTCGGTGTCGAACGCGCCCGGCAGGACCAGGTTCGCCCGCACCCTGGGCGCCCACGTTCCGGCGAGGCCGAGCGTCATCGCGTTGAGGGCCGCCTTCGCCATCGCGTAGGGCAGGTCGCTCGCGTTCGGGCGCAGGGAACCGGCCGTCGTGACGTTGATGATCGACCCGCCCTCCCCCGCCGCCATCCGGGTGCCGACCAGGGCGCTCAGCCGGAACGGCCCACTCGCGTTCACGGCGTGGACCTTGTCGTACAGCTCCCGGCTCACCGCGGGAAGACTGTCGTAGACAGGCGACATACCGGCGTTGTTCACCAGGACGTCACAGCGACCGAACTCCGCGTAGACGGTGTCCACCAGGCTGTCGCAGTCGTCCCACCGGCCGACGTGGCAGGCGACAGGCAGGGCACGGCGTCCTGTCGCCACCTCGATCTGAGTGGCCGCCTCCTTGCAGGCGTCGAACTTGCGGCTCGCGACCACGACGTCGGCCCCGGCGGCGGCGAGGCCCTGGGCGACTGCCCGGCCGATGCCCCTGCTGCCCCCGGTGACGACGGCGACCCGCCCCGAAAGGTCGAACATCCGATCAGGTGCACTCATCTCGTCTTCAGTCACGGTCCGAGTCTCGCCGATCGGCGGTCGGCGGGCACCCGTCGTCCGCAGCCACCACCGGGTGACGCCCCGGTTGGCCAGGAGCCCGAAGGCGACACGTCGCGCACGGCCAGGGATCCGACACGGCCAGTGCGGCGGCGAGGCGCTGCGGCGCTGCGGGCTGGCCGTGGACGCCGTTCTGGTCAGCCTCCTCGCCGCGCTGGCCGCGTCGTCCGCCGGTGGTGTGGCAGCCTCGGGCTGGCCGAGCACCGCGCGATCCGGGTCGATCGCGGGTTGCTGGTCACGGGACGCGCCGGTCGCGGCAGGCCGGGCTTCCCCGGGGCCGCCAGAGCCGGCGGACCGGGGTGCTCCGGCGTCGGGCCGCTCCCCTGGCCGGCGACACCGCGGCCTCGGGTGGTCGCCCGCCTGCCGTTGAACATCATCCGCAGCAGCGCGGACCGCCGGATGGCGAAGTGGTGCGTCGCGAACGTGGCGGCGTAGGTGGCGACGACGAGCAGCGTCATCTGGCCGAACCCGAGGCCGGGGTCCAGGCCGAGAACCCGCGCGAAGAAGAAGATCCAGAAGAAGTGGAACAGATAGACGGTGTAGGACGCGTCCGAGAGGTACTGGAAGACGGGATGCGGCCGGGCCCCGAACCGGCCTGCCACCGCGAACAGGGTCGCCGTCACCGGGATCGCGAACAGGGTCTCGACGAGCAGGCGGCCGGTGCCCGCCGACAGGACGTCCACCCACTGCCGCCAGGAGGCGAGCAGCAGCAACCCGGAGACCGCGAACAGGGCGGGGGTGGGCCGGCGGAAGACGGGCAGGAGCCGGGCCTGGTCCAGCCGCAGCAGCAGACCGAGCAGGAAGAACGGCAGGAACTCCAGGACCCTGCGGACGATGTCGGCGTGGAAGCCCGAGCCGAGCACCGGCTCGATCGCCACGCTCCAGCACGTCCGCCCGGCGGCCATGACCGCCAGCACCGACAGCGTGAGCGCGGTCATCGCCGCCGGCCGCCCGGCCGTCACCCGCTGGTAGCCGCGGGTCCGGGTCAGCGCGGCCAGTGCGCGCACCGCTGCCGGGGTGAGCAGCGCGAAACCGAGCAGTACCAGCAGGAACCACAGGTGCAGGTACCAGTTCAGCCGGCCGGTCAGCGCCGGCCCGGCGGCAGCCCGCAGATAGTCGGGAAAGGATGTCTCCCGGCCGTGGAAGACGCTGATCATCCAGAGGGTCGGCGGATTGACCAGCACCAACGTCGCGAGCAGCGGGATTCCCACCGCGGCGAATCTCCGGCGCATGGTGCGGACCGCGCCGTGCTTCGCGACGAGCATCGCGGAAAGAAATCCGGAGATGACGAAGAAGGCCTCCATGCGGAACAGACTCGAGGCCCGCGCGATGCCGTCGAACACCGGGTCGACGCCCAGGGTAGCGACATGCACGAAGACGCCCACCAGCATGAGGATGCCGCGCAGCGCGTCCAGGCTGTGATCACGCCCGCCCTCGTCGGGCGCCTTCTGCGGCTCCGTCACAGGTCCCAGCCCCTTTCACCGCGCGCCCCGCGACCGATGCCCGTTTCACAGTCCTGGGCCGCCGTGTGGACCGCACGGCGACCAGGACATCGGCGAAGATGCTACGCACCTGGAAAGACCTCGGACCGCATCGATGCCATACTCACCCGCATTTCTCGAATGAGATGTGACACGACCGGGAGAAAGGTCACCTCCCGAGCGTCCGGAAGGAGAGCGATAAAGCACCGAAGTCCTGCGGGAAATGAGGACGATGGGCCAGGTGGGCGCAGCGGTCCGCTCCCGGCCGCGACGGCGGGAAGCGGCGGGAAGCGGCGGGAAGCGGCGGCGGGACGCCCGGCACACGAGGCCCGCACGGGCTGGCCGCTCCCGCGACACCCCCGCGCCGCGGTCAGCGAGCGCAGGCGCTGGCGCGTGGCTCACTTTCATGGCAGCTTGGAAAGCCATGCCACGCTTCCACCACGCGAACCTGGGTGTGCCACCTGGCCTCGAGGAGGTCGAGGGCGCGTTCCTGGTCGACGTTCTCGGCTACCGCAGGATGGAGGTGCCGGCGGATCTCGCCGGCGTCGCCCGGTGGTACGAGGCGACCGACGGCAGCCAGATCCATCTCAGCATCGACCCCGAGCACCGGCCCGCTGCCCGCGCGCACACGGCGATCGAGGTCGACGACGACGTCGTGGTGCTCGAGACCCGGCTCGCCGCCGCCGGAATCACGTTCCGGTCCGCCGGGCGGGGCGACCTGACCGTGCTGTTCTGCGCCGATCCGGCCGGCAACCGCTGGGAGTTGCGCCACCCGGCCGGCAGCCCCGCGCCGGGCTAGGACCACTCTCGGCACGGTGGTGACCGGCACGGGCCGGGCACCACGTCACGGCCACCGTCTTCGTGAAGGGAACCCATGGACTTACAGGAAGTCGCCGACCGGATCGAGATCAACGAGGTGCTCGCGCGCTACGCCCGCGGGGTCGACACCAAGGACTGGGAGCTGTGGGAGACGGTCTTCACCCCCGACGCCTTCCTTGACTTCCGCGCGGCGAGCTCCTCACCCACCAGCTTCGGCTCACGCGACGACATGGGCGCCTGGCTGCGCGCCGGCATCGGCGCAATGCCGATGACGCAGCACTACATCACCAATGTCGAGATCACCCTGGACGGTGACACCGCCGAGGTGCTGGCGATGTTCTTCAATCCCATGATCCTGCCCGGCACCTCCGGCCTCAGCTACTGCGGCGGGTTCTACCGCCATCAGATGGTGCGTACCGGCGAGGGCTGGAAGAGCAGGAAACTCGTCGAGGAGAACGTCTGGTTCGAGGCCGCTGCCGGAGGCCCCCGGTAGCAGCGCTGCCGGAGGCCCCCGGCAGCGGCCGAGCGGACGTCACCCCTGCGCGCCCCGCGCACCCGGCCAAGGGCGCGACGGCGCGCAGGTTCAGGCCCTCGGAGGGCGGTTCAGGCCCTCGGCGGTTCAGGCCCTCGGCGCGGGAATGGAGGTGGCTGCGGGCTCCTGCAGCGCGATCAGCGGGGTGCCCACGGTCACCAGCTCTTCGAGCATCTTCCTCGCGGACGCGTCGAGCACCTCGTCGCTGCGGAAGGTTCCGGACTCGTCCAGCCGCTGGGCGACGAACGGCACCGAGACACCGTCCGTCACCGGCACCAGGCGCAGCGCGGCGAGAACCGGCTTGAGCTGCGCGACCGACCGCAGGCCGGCGGACACCCCGCCGTAGGAGACGAGGCCGACGGCCTTGTAGCGCCACTCGCGGGCGAGATAGTCCAGCGCGTTCTTCAGCGAGGCCGGGAAACTGTGGTTGTACTCCGGCGTCACCACCACGAACGCCTGCGCGCGCGAGACGATGGCGCTCCACCGCTTCGTGTGGTCGTGGACGTAGTTGCCGGTCATCGGGTGGTGCGGCTCGTTGAAGAGCGGCAGGTCGACGTCGGCGAGGTCGACGACCTCGACGTCGAACCCGCCCTGCGCCCGGGCTGCCTCGGCGATCCACGAGCCCACCGCCGCACCGACCCGGTTCGGTCTCGTGCTGGCGACGATGACCTGCAGAAGGGGCTTGGACATGGGATCTCCGCTCTGGCCGCGCGACACGTGCCGCTCCGTGGTGCCCGGCGTGGTTCCGGGGCTGCCATTCTCTTGAGGCTTCAATCAGTTTGGCCGCCCGATCCTTCCCCGCCCAGCCGCGTCCCACCTCACACTCCGGATCGAGGCGGGCGGCACCGGCCGTCCTGTCAGGCGTCCACAGCCTCCCGGCCGGAATCAGGCAGGTCGACGAAGTGGCGGGCCTGGAGTGTGAACAGGTCCCGGTAGATCCCCGGGCGCTCCATCAGCTCAGGGTGCGTGCCCTGGTCGACGACCCGGCCCTCGTCGAGGACGTAGATCCGGTCGGCGGTGCGGACACTGGCCAGCCGATGGGTGATCAGCAGGACGGCCCGGTCGCGGCCCAGGTCCCGGATCAGGTCGAACAGGGCCTGCTCCGCGCGGGCGTCCAGGGCCGCGGACGGTTCGTCCGCGATGAGCACCGGGGCGTCCCGGTAGACCGCCCGGGCGCAGGCGATTCGCTGCCACTGCCCGCCGGACAGATCGTGCCCGGCGCTGTACTGCCTGGCCAGCGAGGTGTCGTAGCCGTGCGGCAGCTTGTCGATCACCTCGTCGGCGGCGGTGGCGCGCGCTGCCGGGATGACGCTGTCCGGGCCCTCGGCCCACAGCCGGCTGATCTCCCCGACGGCGATGTTCATCCGGGCGGACATCGGCCACTGCGTGTACTGCTGCGGGATCAGCCCGATCCGGGACCGGACGCTGGCCGGGTCGACGCCGGCGAGGTCGACCCCGTCCCAGGTGACCTGGCCGGAGTCCGGCTCGTACAGGCCGGCTAGAACCTTCGCGAGGGTGGACTTGCCGCTGCCGTTCGCCCCGACGAACGCGACGACCTGGCCGCGGCGCAGTTCCACCGTGACGCCGTGCAGCGCCGGGGTGTCGGTCTGCGGGTAGGTGTAGGTGGCGTCCTCGACCCGGATGACCGCGGGCTCGGCCGGAGCCGAGCCGGCGCGTGTCACCGGCACACGCTGCACCGCCTCCGCCATCCACGAGCGGTACTCGTCGAAATACAGGAAGTTCTCGTACGCACTGTTCAGGCTGGTCAGAGCGGTGGAGAGTGCTCCGCGCCCGGTCCGGATCGCCAGCACCGCGGTTCCCGCCGCCGCCAGTGGCATGATCTCGGCGTTCAGCAGCAGGACCAGCGTCGTGTAGACCGCGCCGAGGGCGAGGCCGGAGACGAGCTCGCCGGTCAGCCGGTACCTCGCCTGGCCGCGGCCGACCCGGATCTGCTCGGCCTCGATGTCCCGCGCCAGGTACTCGTACTCGTCGAGCAGGAACCGGCTCAGACCGAAGGAGCGGATCTCCGCCGCGCAGTCGCGTGCCGTCATGTGGTGACGCAGCATGAACTGCCGTCTGACCTGCCGGATCCGCCCCAGCCACGACAGGTACGCCAGCCGTGCCGACCGCGCCGACGCCCAGCCGTCCGGCAGGATCGAGGCCACCAGCAACGGCAGCAGGACGGGATGCAGCGCGGTGAGGACTCCGCCCGCGGCCACCATCTGCACTCCCGAGGTGAACACCTCGACGGCGTCGTCGACGAGTTTGCGCCCGCTGGTCGCACCGCGCTCCGCCGCGTCGAGATCGTCGACGAACTGCGGGTCGTCGAAGGACATGACGGACGTCCGCGTCGCCAGGTCAAGCAGCCGGACGAGCGAGACACGATCGACCCGCGGGCCGAACCGGCTCTGCAGCAGATTGGTGATCAGAGAGAGCGCGGTCCGCAGCACCCCGGCCCCGATGACGATCAGGAGTGCGGGCAGCGCCTCCCGCAGCCGGTCGGGGGTCGGGCCCTCGCTGAGCACGGCGGTCAGCGCGCCCGCCACCGCAAGCAGCCCGACGGCCTCGACCACTCCTGCCAGCACCCGCAGGCTGACCAGGGCGATCAGCCCCGACCGATCGGCTTCCCAGGCCAGCGACCAGGCCAGCCGGAGCAGGCCGGGTAGCCGCCGGCCCATCGCGAGGACGCCCGTGCGGCTCATCGTGAGGTCGTGCTTCGACCATGCCCGGACCTTGGGATCATCCTCCCGACCGTAGGTCAGCACCTGGTCACGGCCCGGTGTGGGGCTACTCCCCGCGGCCGGGACCGGCGCCGCCGCGGGGGTCGGCGCCACCGCGGGGGGAGGCCCGGGGGGAGGCGCGGGCGCGGCCGCGGCGGGCCGCTGGACGGGAACGGGACCGGGAGATTCAGGATCCTGCTTCACCGCACCAGCGTCAGCGACCCGACGATCGTCCTCCCCGCCATTCGTCGTGGTCTGCGGTGGCCCGCGGGCATCTCGGGTCAACTGGCCGGGTGGAAGGGCTTCCTCCCGGCCGGAGACGGGGCGTTCGGCGTTCGGCGGGCGCGGGCGCGGGCGCGGGCGGCCAGTTCTGGTCCCTTCGGCCTACTACCAGGGGGAACATGAGGATGTAACCCCACCAACTCGGAAGGAGTCAGCCAATGGCTGACGAGCCCGCCGGAAAGCACCAGGAGCCCGAGGACCGGCAGCCGAACCAGGCCCAGGCCCAGGACGGGCAGCGGCCCCGGCAGTTCTTCTTCGACGTCGACGAGCTCCCGGGCCGCACCAACGCCGAGATCTTCGGCGACGGGGAGGAGGTCCAGGGCTACCTGGACCTCCTCGGGCGAGACCTCGTCACGAAGACAATCGTCCAGACGCCGCGGCTTTCCGTCTTCCACGAGAAGGCCCAGCCCGGCGAGCAGGTCAAACCCCACCGCCACGGCACCCATCAGCTGAACTACGTCCTGCGCGGTGAACTCGTCTTCGGACGGCGGCGGGTCGGCCCAGGAATGGGCTTCTTCACCCCCGACCTGCTCTACGCCTGGCGGGCAGGAGAGGAGGGCGCCGAATGGATCGAGATCCACTCCGGCGAACCCGCGATCTTCGTCGATCAGGACCCGACATCCTGACCTGGCATTGTCGTCGCCTCTGCAACCCGCACGTCGACGTCCGCAACCCCTGATCTGACGACACGGAGGACTCACCCCATGACCGCATCATTCGACGGCAGGGCCGCACTGATCACCGGGGCCGGCTCCGGTATGGGCCGCGCGATCGCCTTACGCCTCGCGAGCCAGGGCGCGTCCGTGCTCGGCCTGGACATCGACGAGGGCCGGCTCGCCGAGACGAAGGCGCTCACGACCGGCCGGGTGTCGGTGCGCCAGGCCGACGTCAGCGACCCGGCGGCGTGCGCCGAGGCGGTGGCCGCCTGCGTGGCGGAGTTCGGGCGCCTGGACATCCTGGGCAACGTCGCCGGCATCTACCTCGCCGCGCACACGACCCAGACGTCGGTAGAGCAGTACCGGCGGGTCATGGGCGTGAACCTCGACGGCGCGTTCTTCCTCGCCCAGGCAGCCATCCCGCACCTGCTGGAGACCGGTGGGTCGATCATCAACATCGCGTCGAACTCGGGTCTGCAGGGTGTGCCGTACTCCGCGGCCTACAGCATGAGCAAGGGCGGCATCATCCAGCTCACCCGCTCACTCGCCGTCGAGTTCCTCAAGACGCCGCTGCGGGTCAACGCCATCGCGCCCGCCGGCACCAGGACCAACATCGCCACCGGAGCGACGTTCCCGGCTGGCATGGACCCCGACCTGACCCGCCGCATGGCGGGCATGCGCGGCCTGGCAGAACCGGAGGACATCGCGGCGCTGTTCGCGTTTCTCGCCTCGGACGAAGCCCGGGCGATCACCGGCGCCGTCTACACCATCGACAACGGGCTCACCGTCAGCTGACCGGCGGCGCCCCGTCCGCCAGCCCCTGGCCTTGGCGGCCTCGAGGTCTGCCAGCCTCCGGGCACCGGGTCTGAACCCGGCGCCCGGTTGCTGGACGTCCCCCCGAACGCCAGACAAAGGTTATCCGTGTCCTGATCCCGGGCCATCCCCTGCGGAGAACGGCACGTCCTGCCTGTCCCGTCCTGTCCTGCCGTACGGTCGCTCCTGGGACAATCGCTGTGGTGCAGGGCAATCTGCGCGGCGGACAACCGCCTGGCAGGCGACAGCACAGGCGCCTGGAAGGCGACGACACAGAGCGCCTGGAAGGCGACGACACCGAGGGAACGATGACGCAGCGACCGCCGGACAGGGACTCCGCGGGCCCGGGCACCGGGCCGGACGGGATCTCCAGCACCGATGAACTGCGCGCCGCGGTCGTGCACATGCTGGGGACGTCCGACGACCGCGCGGTCGAGAGGCGCGTCGGCGTCTCCAAGACGACCGTGAACGACCTGCGCAACGGGCGCCGCCGGCTGACACTGAAAACGCTCACGCTGATCGCGGAGGCCTACGACCCCGACCGCCGGGACGCCTGGCTGGCCGCCTGGCACCGGCTGCACCCGCGGCCGATTCCCGTGCCCCGTCCCCAGCCGGCTGCCAGCGGCCCGACTCAGATCCCCGCAGCGCCTTCTGCTGCGGTCCCCGGCGTCCCCGGTGCTCCTACCGACCTGGCTGGCTCCGAGACTCGGGTGGACCGCTCCGGCCCGGACGTCCCTGCTGGTGCGGAGATCTCCGCGACTCGGAACGCCCTGAGCGCCCCGGCCACGCCGGTCGAGCCGGTCGAGCCGGTCGAGCCGGTCGGTGCAGCGTCAGCGGCGCCGGTCGAGCCGGCCGAGCCGGGGGCGGCCCAGCTGTCGCAGCGAACAGCCCGGGCGCTGACCGGTTCGGCGCTGCTCGCCGCCGTCGCGGCTGTCGCGGCCATGGTGTTCGTGTTGACCAACGATGATTCCACCGTCGTGCTGGAACCAGGCGGCATCGAGCAGGCTTCGTCCCGTCCGGGGGACGGCGTGAAGCCGCTGCCGTTCGGTCCGGGCGGTCCCGGGGCTCCGGCGCCGGTAGGAGGGCCCGGTCCCCCGCCGGGGCCCGGGCTGCCCCCGCCGTTCGAAGCCTCCGGCCAGGGCGGAGCGCCTGCTGCGGGGGCTGTTCCAGGGGCAGGCGCGGGCAGCGGAGGCGCGGCCGCTACCTCGGGCTGCTACACACTGCCACTGCCGACCACCGCCGAGATCATCGACGGCCCGGAAAGCGAACCGGGCGGCATTCGGGTCACGGCGGCCTCGTACCAGTACTTCCCGGCCTGGAGTCCTTCGGTGATGCTGGGTGGCCAGCTCGACTCCCGCCCCGCCGACGGCAGGATTCTGGTGGCGGCGGCCTGGGCCGATCCCACGACGACGGACTCCACCCCGGCCCGCAACCCCGGCACCGGCCGGTTCTTCCCCGGCCATCCGCTGGAACTGACCGATCAGAACTGCTTCATGGTCCAGCCGTACAACCTCGGCTACGGCGGGTACTCCGGAATCACGACACGTGTCTACTTCATGCTGGTTGATCTTGCCGAACTGCCCGCCCTCCCCCGCGAGGCGCATCAGCAGGCCGGCCTGACCGACGAGGATCTTGCCCGCCACGGAGTCGACGTCCTCGGCTACTTCGCCATCCCGTCACCGCGCTGAGGCAACGCGGTTGACAACGGTGCGGCAGCACAGGTTTCCTGACTTCCTCCGACACTACGGGCGGCTGCGTGCTCGGGGTCAGGGCAAACCATGCCGTGGCCCCGGCCCGCGGAAGGCGCTCCGGACCTTTCATGCGACATCCTGGCGGCACTTCATCAGCCCGACCATGAATTCAGGTTAGCCTTACCTGTCTTCGGTTCTCGAAAGAGGAGCGGCGCCGGCGGGATGCGGGGCTAGCCACGACCAGAAGGCTCCCTCTCCTCCATTTCTCGTCGGTCACGATCGTCTTGACGGAGGCCTGCGGTACTTCTAAAAAGTGGTCGCAGGGTTTTTCCTCCGCAGCGAGGACCGACAGAGACGAGGAGAGTCATGGAACTTCCCGTTATCACGAAATGCGCGGTCGACGCGTGCGCGTACAACAACAAGCAGGCCTGCCACGCCCCGGCCATCACGGTGGGCGATTCGGGTGCCCTGGTGGCACACTGCGACACTTTCTTCGTGGCGCCTTCCAAGGGCGGGAGCAGGTCCGAAACCGGTCATGTCGGCGCCTGTAAGGTCACCGACTGCAAGCACAACAAGGAGTTCACCTGCAGGGCGGACGGCATCACCGTCGGCTTCAACCTGAACGGCGTGGACTGCCTCACGTACCAGAAGTGACGGTGGGAGTGCGGTAGATCAGCCACTGACCGGCACACCTCGACCACCGGCGCCGCGTTCCGCCGCCCGGTGGTCGAGGTGTACTTCCCGCCGGCCTGCCGACGAAGACCCCGGCCGGACCGGTCAGGACCGGTCAGGACCAGATGATTTTGTCGCGCATGGTGGAGCGCTCCAGCATTCCGTAGGTTTCCTCGCCATCCCAGCGGTACCGGATGCCGCCCTGGTAGAGAACCGGGAAGTTCGGCATGTCGGGCCTGTGCGCGATGTCGAAGGTGGAGACGACGTTCTCACCTTCGATGCGGGTTCGCCCCAACTCGGAGTTGAAGGTGGGCCGGCCGTCGTCCGAAGGGTCTGGCCCGCCTCTTCCCCAGGGCACGGGTGGCGCACGGGCGGCTACAGTGACCTGTGGTGGCAAAGCGCAACGACCGGGGCCGCGCGGGGCCGGCAGTGGCCGGCGGCCGGCGCGCTCCGCTGTCGCTGCTGGTGGTGATCGCGGTCGGCGGCGCGGCCGGAGCGTGCCTGCGCCGCGGGGCGTCGCTGCTCTGGCCGACCCCGGCCGAGGCCTTCCCCTGGACGACTCTCGGAGTGAACCTGGCCGGCTGCGCCGCTATCGGCGTGCTGATGGCGGTGATCTCGGTGCGTCACGGGGTCCAGCGTCACGGGGTGCATCCGCTGGTCCGCCCCTTCCTCGGCGTCGGGGTACTGGGCGGGTTCACGACCTTCTCCGCCTACGCGGTCGAAGCGCGCGGCCTGGTCACCGCCGGTCGAGCCGGGTTCGCCCTCGCCTATCTGGGCGGGACGGTGCTGGGCGCGCTGGTCGCGGTGAGCGCGGCCACCGCGGTGACCCGCCAGCTCGGGGAGATCCGACAGGCAGTGCGCGAGGAGGCCGGGTGACCTGGCTGCTGGTGATCGCCGGCGCCGCGGTCGGCGCGCCGCTGCGCTACCTGACCGACCGGGCCGTGCAGGCCCGGCACTCCAGCCGCTTCCCCTGGGGGACGTTCGCCGTGAACGTCGTCGCCAGCCTGGTTCTGGGCGTGGTGACCGGCGCCGTCGCCGCCGGGGCCGCCTCGGACAGCCTCACGCTGCTGCTGGGGCCGGGGCTGTGCGGCGCTCTGAGCACCTACTCCACTTTCTCCTACGAGACCCTGCTGCTCGTCGAGGAGGGTGCCCTGCTGCTGGCCGCCGCGAACGTCGCGGGCAGTGTGCTCGCCACGTTCGCCGCTGCCGCCGCGGGCGTCGGGATCGCCGAACTGTGGTGGGGCTGACGCCCTCCGGTCAGACGGTGGCGCGGCGGATCGTGGTGAACCCGCCGGCGAACAGCGCCGCGGTGAGCACGGCGAGGATCCCGGTGAGCCCGGTCGCGCTCAGGTCAGTGAAGAAACGGCCCGTGGCCGCCCAGGCATCGGTCCAGGTCACGGCGAGGATGACGGCGAGCGCCAGCGTCATCTGGCCGGCGAGGAAGGCGACCAGCCCGGTGAGATTCCAGCGCCGGTACACGATGCCGAACCACATGCCGTACACGAACAGCAGCCCGATGCCCACGAACGACGTCAGCCAGGTGAGATACCAGGGGCCGTCGAGAATGTAGGGCACCCGGAAGAAGTGCAGGCCGACGCCCCATCCGTCGGTGGTCCCCTCCAGCGCGTGCAGCGCGGTGAGCACGGCCCCGTTGCCAGCGGCGAGAATGACCGCGAGTGCCGTGGTCCCCAGGTAGTACGAGCGCCGGCTGATGCCGAGCGTGAGCCCGAACGGGAACGAGCGGGTGGTGCTCAGCAGGCCGCCGACGAACATCCACGAGTACATCGTGAGCAGCCCGCCGGTGTTGCTGGTGGGCGTCTGGGACGCGATCACCAGGTTGATGACCAGGCTGAAGATGGTCAGCGCCCAGGGCAGCGACAGGTAGATGGGACGCTGGATCAAATGGTAGCGGGCAACCCTGACGATGGTGCTCCAGCTGGTCACGCGCTTGTCCTCTCCGGCGACCCCGCCGGGCCGCCGTCCGAGCGGCCCGAGGTGTGCACCATCACCTGCTGCAGCGACAGGGTTTCCAGGCGCAGGTTCAGGTCCCGTGCGCGCAGCCGGTCGATGCCGTCCAGCGGGCCGACCACGACCGACTCCCGGGCGGCGACCCGGCGGCGGCCCCAGACGCGACGTCCCTCGACGAGGGTCTCCACCGCGGCGGCCGGGCCGCTCACGGCGGTGAACGCACCGCGCAGATCGTCGGCGGGCGCGTCGAGGACCACCCGGCCACCGTCGATCATCACCACCCGTTCCAGCAGGCCGGCGACCTCGTCGACCAGGTGGGTGGAGAGCACGATCGTCCGGGGATGCTCGGCGTACTCGGTCAGCAGCCGGTCGTAGAACAGCTGGCGCGCGACGGCGTCCAGCCCGGCGTACGGCTCGTCGAACAGCGTCACCTCCGCCCGGGCCGCCAGGCCGATCACGATGCTCAGTGCCGATCGCATTCCGCGGGAGAGCTTCTTCACCGCCCGCCCGGTCGGCAGCTCGAACTCCTCGACCAGCGCCGCGGCGGCCGCATCACTCCAGTTCGGATAGAACCAGGACGCCGCCTTCAGCGCATGACGGACCTTGAAATCGGGAAACACCTGGTCCTCACGCACGAACACCATGCGCCGCAACACCGCGTCGTTCTCCACCGGGCTGGAGCCGAACACCAGGACCTGCCCCTGCGACGGCAGTTCCTGGGCGGCGACGAGCCTCAGCAACGTCGTCTTCCCGGCACCGTTACGCCCCAGCAACCCGATGATGGACGGCCCACCGAAGTCGATCGTCACATCGTCGAGGGCGAGGTGACCGCGGTACCGGCGGGTCAGGCCGGTGGCCGAGACAGGCACCAAGACAGGCACCGGGCCAGGAGCCACGCCGGAGGCCGGCTCAGCCGCCGGGCCGGCCTGGGCCGCGGCACCGCCAGTCGGGACGGACGCCGTCACAGTGCTCCCGCCTCCTGAACCCGGCCGGCCTCGCGGACCAGCTCCACCAGCGCGTCGGCATCGATCCCGAGCCGCTGTGCCTCGGCGACCAGGGGCTGCACGTAGCGCTCGGCGAAGTACCTGCGCCGGTCGGCGAGCAGGCGGTCGCGGGCGCCGGCCGCCACGAACATGCCCACACCCCGGCGCTTCTCCAGCAGTCCGTCGTCAATCAGCACGTTGAGGCCCTTCGCCGCGGTGGCCGGGTTGATCCGGTGGTACGCCGCCAGCTCGTTGGTGGACGGGGCGCGTTCGCCCTCCGCCAGCGAGCCGTCGGCGATCTCGTCCGCCAGCTGCCCAGCGATCTGGGCGAACAGCGGCGTTCCGTCATCCAGCACAGCCACCCCCTGCGCCGGTCCCGGCGCCGATCACTGGTTAGTTACTCAACTAATGTACCAGTGAACCATAGATCGTCAGGCGACTGCTGTGACCGGCAGTGTTCACCGGGACTTGAGCGCCGCTACAGAGATCCGTAAGCACCTCTCGTCATCATCGGACCAGTTGGACGTGATGGAGCCCGGTGGGCCCACCGGGCCGAGCGGGCCGAACGGGCGGCGGGCGTCTTCCGCCGGTGCCGCGGAGGTGTCCCCTCCGACGGCCGCCGAAGCTGGGAAGGGATCACATGACGGAGGTAGCAAGCGGCGATCGGCTCCGGGTGGTCATTCCGGAACAGGACGACCGGCGCGGGCCCCACCACAGGCTCACCCAGTTGTTCGACCCCGGCTCGTTCGTCCCGTTCCCCGGCGCCGGCGCCGCGGCGGCGAGCAGCCGCGTGCTCGCCGGCCGGGGCCGGATCGACGGTGACATCGCCGTCGCCTTCTGCACGGACGGCACCCGCATGGGCGGCGCCCTAGGCGCCGAGGGTGCCGCCCGGATCGCCGCCGCCATCGAGGAGGCGGTGCGCAGCGGGCACCCCGTCATCGGCCTGTGGCATTCCGGCGGGGCGAGCCTCGGCGAGGGTGTGCAGTCCCTCGACGGCATCGGCCGCATCTTCTCCGCCATGATCCACGCATCGGGGAAGATCCCGCAGATCTCGGTGGTCCTGGGGCCGGCCGCCGGCGGCGCCGCCTACGGACCGGCGCTGACCGACGTCGTCATCATGGCGCCGGCCGGCCGCATCTTCGTGACCGGCCCGGACGTCGTCCGCAGCGTGACCGGTGAGCAGATCGACATGGAGGGCCTCGGCGGGGCCGACGCCCACGGCCGCCGGTCCGGCGTCGTCCACGTGCAGGCGTCCTCGGAGAGCGACGCGTTCGCGCGGGCGCGACGCATCACCGGCCTCCTTGCCGGGGCGGGCCCGTTCGTCCTCGATCCCGGCCTCACCGCCAGGCTGGACGCGGACGAGCACCTGCGGCCCGACCCGGGCGCGCTGCTGCCGGAACGGCCCCGCCGGGCCTACGACGTCCGGCCGCTGATCCTGCGCATCCTCGACGACGGCCCGCACCCGTTCGAGGAACTCCAGCCGAAATGGGCCGCGAACGCGGTCGTCGGCCTCGGCCGCCTCTACGGCCAGCCCGTCGGAGTCATCGCGAACAATCCGATCCGCAAGGGCGGCTGCCTGGACTCGCTCAGCGCGGAGAAGATCTCCCGATTCGTCCGGATGTGCGATTCCTTCGGCGTTCCGCTCGTGGTGCTCGTGGACGTCCCCGGTTATCTGCCCGGTGTTCGGCAGGAATGGGACGGCGTGGTCCGCCGCGGCGCCAAACTGCTCTATGCGTTCGCCGAGGCGACCGTGCCCCGGGTCACGCTGGTCACCCGCAAGTCGTTCGGCGGGGCGTACATCGCGATGAACTCCCGCTCGCTCGGCGCGACCGCCGTCCTCGCCTGGCCGGAAGCCGAGATCGCCGTCATGGGGGCCGAGGCCGCGGTTGGCATCCTGCACCGGCGCACCCTGGCCGCCGCGTCGGAGGAGGAACGGCCGAAGGTGCTCGCCGAGCTCGCCGAGGAGCACACCCGCTCCGCGGGCGGCGTCGACCGCGGGCTTGCCCTCGGCGTCATCGACGCCGTCATCGACACGGCGCACACCCGCCGCCACCTCGCCGAAGCCCTCGCCGGCGCACCCGCCCGCCGGGGCGACCACGGCAACATCCCCCTGTAGCACCTCCGGCGACCTGATGCGCCGTTCCGGAGATCTGGCGCGAGCACGAAAGGCCTAAAAGGTATTCGATTCTAGTTTCATCTAATGATAGCGCGAGAAGTTTTCGTCCGATGACGGCCCTATGATGCGGAACCATGACGTTCTCGCCTGCTGGATGGAGTCGGATCGCCGGTGCATTCATTTCATTGGTCTCAGGAACACTGGCGGTAGGGCTCGCCTTCTGGACGGCCGTCCCCGCCTCGGCGGCAACGCCCCTGTTCATCGGCTGGTCGGGCCTGCTGCCGCCGCTTCCCACCGCGTATGCCCCGGCCGACGTGCAGGAGTGCATCGACGGCGACCCCGGGTGCGTCGACGCGACGATCGCGCGCATGCAGGACCGCTACGACCCACTGGCGGCGAGCTGTGACCACAACGCGGTGTTCGCGCTGACCTACCTGCGCACCACCGAGGAATACCGGCGGGTGGCGGCGCAGCCTGGTTTCTTCCAGGACGTCTCCCACGTCAACACCGAAGACGCCGTGTTCGCCGCGTACTACTTCCACGCCCACGACAGCTGGCGGGCCGGCGACGGCGCCGAGGTTCCCGCGGCGTGGCGGATCGCGTTCGACGCGGCAGCGGGCCGCCGCCTCACCGGCGCCGGAAACATCCTGCTGGGCATGAACGCGCACGTGAACCGGGATCTGCCGTTCGTGCTGGCCTCGCTGGGGCTGGTCTCGGCGGACGGCCGCAGCCGCAAGCCCGACCACGACAAGGTCAACGTCATGCTCAACCAGGTCGTCGATCCGCTGCTGCGGGAGGCGGCCGACCGGTTCGACCCCTCGATCGACAACATCGCGACCCCGCTGGGCCTGTCGTACACCGTGCTCATGCAGCTGCTGGTGACCTGGCGGGAGACTGCCTGGCGCAACGCCGAGCGCCTGGTGAACGCTCCCACCGCCGAGGCACGCGCCCGCGTCGAGAAGGAGATCGAGACGGCGGCCGCGGTCACCGCGAACACCCTGCGGACGGTGTACTCCGTACCCGGCCTTCTTCCGCCGGGCCAGGACAGGGACGCCTACTGCATGGCACGTTCCTGATGCCGTGACCGACTGGTGCCGGTGGCCGGCTCACCCGCGGGCCACCGGCACCAGCGGTCCACTCTCACGATGGATCGGGGGCCGTCGGTGACATCGGTGTCGCGTGACACTGTGCAGATACCCGAGCAGGGGCCGGCTGGTGACCGGCGGGTGGACGCCGCCCAGCTGCTCGACACACTCGGCGAGGTGGTGTTCCAGACCGACGCCGAGGGCCGGTGGACCTATCTCAACAAGGCGTGGGAGAGGCTCACCGGTTTCGAGACCGGGCCCAGCCTGGGAACCCGTTTCCTCGACTACGTCCACCCTGACGAGCTGGAGTACACGATCGCCCTGTTCATGGGGGTGGTGGCCGGCGGCGCTGATCACTGCCACCACGAGACCCGCTACCGCACCCGGGACGGCGGCTACCGCAGGGTCCAGATCCGGGCGATGGTGATCCGCGACGAGACGGGTGCGGTGGTCGGCAACACCGGCACGATCCTGGACGTCAGCGCGTCGCGCCACGGCACGGAGACGATCGGGGAGCATGCCGCCCTGCTCGAGCTGGTCCCGGCCCAGGTCGGCGGCGGCGACCTGCCGGTCGGCGTGGCTGTCTACGGCGCCGACCTGCGGCTGCGGCGCACCTCCCCGGTCATCGACCGGGTCGCCGGCACCCCGCAGCGTCTCGGCGCCCCGCTCTCCGACCTGGTGGACCTGCTGTCGCCGGCCGATCCGCGGCAGCGGCCCCTCGGGGGTGAGTGGGGGATGGTGCCCACCGCCCTGCGCACCAACCACGCCCAGACCGGCGACCTCGATGTCACCGTCGGGCGAGGGCCCGTCATGTCCCTGCGGGTATCGGTGATCCCCAGTCTGCAGGACGGCGAGGAGGTGCTGGCGGTCGTCCTCACCGACATCACCGACCTGCGCCGGGCCGAGAACCGGCAGGCGGGCCTGGCCCGGCTCGGCAGCCAGGCCGTGTCCGGTTCCGGAGTCGACGCGCTGGTCGCCGAGGCGATCCGTCTGATCACCTCCGTCCTCGACGGCACGCGGTGCGAGCTGGTCCGGCCCGACGGCCATATCCCGGACGGGGAGCCGACCATCGTCACCGCCCGGATCGGCGGCGTGTGGTCTCCGGTTGGCTTCCTGGCGGTCTGGCCACCGGCAGCGCGTCAGCTCGGCGAGGACGAGAAGACGTTCGTCCAGGCTGTCGCGCACGTCCTCACCGCGGCCATCGAGCGGGACCGGGCCGAACACGAGCTGCGCGGGCTGTACGAACGGGCCGAACGCGGCAAGGCCTGGCTCGCCGCGAGCGCCCGGATGACCGCCGGCGTGCTGACGGCACCCGGCATGCCCGCCGCCTTCGACGCGGTGGTGGCCATGGCGCGGCAGATGGCGGCCGTCGACCTCGCCGCGATCGCCGTCCCCGACGAACACGGCAACCTGGTGCTCACCGCGGCCGACGTCGCCTCCGACCTGCCCCTCCGGCCCGACGCGCTGCGCGGCCTGACCATCGGGCTCGCCGGCAGCCAGATCCGCGACGAACTGGCCCGCAGCCGGACGGTGCTCCTCGACTGCCTCGACCTTCGCGGCAGCCGCGTCCTGCCCGCACCGGACGTCTCGTTCGCCACCGCACTGATCGTCCCGATGCGTATCACGGACCAGTCGCCGGCCGTTCTCATCCTGGGCAATCATGCGGAGAGCACCCGACGCCCACCCGGCGACGTGGAACTGGTGCAGGCGTTCGCGAACGACGCCGCCCTCGCCGTCGAACTCGTCCGCGCCCAGCAGGAACGCGCCCGGCTCGCGGTGTTCAGGGACCGGGACCGGATCGCCCGGGACCTGCACGACCAGGTCATCCAGCGGCTGTTCGCGATCGGACTGCAGCTGCAGTCCCTCGTCCGCCTGATCGGGGATCTCGCCGCGGCCCGCCTCACCGCCGCCACCAGCGCCCTCGACCAGACCATCGAGGAAATCCGCCGGACCATCTTCGCCCTCCAGCCCTCGTGAGCCCCTCCAGCCCTCGTGAGCCCCTCCGTCCGGCCGGCGCCGGGTCAGGCCTGGGATGGTTGCGGGCCGGCGGGGCTAACGGGGCCAGCGGGCCGGTGGGCGTCGATCCAGGCGTCCACCACCGCCCACTGCATGGTCAGCCAGTCCGTGCGCTCCGTGCCCACCGCGGGGAGCTCGCCGGCCGGAATCCACCACCAGCGCACCTCCATCGGCTCCCGCAGCGGCAGCGCCTGCCACACCAGACCCGGCGTGACCAGGCTGTCCAGGCCCGTGTGGGCAACCACGACCGTCCCGGTGACGGTGCCGGCGTCCAGCGCGGCGAGCACCCCGGCGGGCCGCGGCGGGAGCACGTGGGTGAGGTCCTCTGCGATCCGGGCGTGGGCGCGTTGCCCGCGGCGGCGCAGCCCGGTGATCACCCGCTGGCGGCGCCTGGCGGTGAAGTTCGCCCCTTCGGGGAAGATGACCAGCGCGTCCCGGTCGGTCAGCCGGGCCGCGAGTTCGTTGACCCGCGCGACGGCCGTCGCGTCGGCGCCGTCCGTCCGCAGGAAACAGGCGCCGAGCCGGCCGAGCAGGATGTCGATCGCCGGGTCGAGCTGAAGGCTGGCCAGCAGCACGACCCGCGGGATTCGCTGATAGCGGTTCAGCACGAGGTCGACCAGCACGAACGAGTCGCCGACACCGGCGTGCCTGCTCGCGACCAACACAGGGCGGCCGACACACCCCGGCACCCCCGGCGGGGGCTCGTGCACGGTCAGCCGGAAGCTCATCAGCCGGCGCGCCGCCGCCATGACCAGCCCCAGCATGCCGCGCAGCAACGCGAGATGGGCCCGCTCCCACCGCATTCGCAGCAGCGGCCGGACCAGCCAGAGCCCGAACCCCGCAATGATCACTACTGCCTCGACGGCAAGGTAGGTCGCGGCCAGCGCGGCGATGCGACTGAGCCGTAACCTCCGGTCCAGCGGCGCGCCGATCAGGCCCAGCACCGCCACCGCGGCCCCGAGCGCCGTCCCCGCGACCGCGGCCGGGACGAAAACCGGATCGATGACCAGCCGGCGGACGGCCCGCGGCGGGACCCTCACCTGGCCCGACCCGACCCCGATACCCCGGGCGGCGCGGGCGGTACAGATGGCCGGGACGGCGCAGCGGGCACAGCAGGCGCAGCAGGCGCAGGCCCGGCCGGTGTGGCGGACACGGACGGTGCCTGCGGCGGGACACCGGTCCCGATCCGTTCGAGGTACTCGGCGGTGGCCTGGCGGGCCTGCTCGATCCGGCGGCGCACCCCGGCGGCCGACCGGTAACGCAGCCCGAGCAGCGGCGGCCCGTTCTCGCTGCCCACCGGCAGGACGTGCACCGCGACCCCCGCCGGCAGACTCGCCATCGCGTCGGCGAAGCCACGGCGGCGGGCGATCTCGAAGGCGACCAGCCCGGCCTCCCACGGCCAGCGCCCCGGGCTGAGCGGACGTTCGATCCGGCCGACGTGCAGCACATACACCGTCCGCGCGCCGAGGGCCACCGCCCGGCCCACCGGGGTGCTGTCGATCAGGCCACCGTCCACGTAGTGCTCGCCGTCGATCCTCACCGGCGGGAGCAGCGCGGGCACCGCGCAGGATGCCAGGACCGCGTCGACGAGCGCCCCCTGCCCGAACCAGTGCGCCGCCGCACGCTCGATGCTGGCGGCGACACACTGGAACGGGACGGGCAGCTCCTCGAAGGTGGCCGCGAGATGCTGGTGCAGCAGCCGCCGCAACGGCGCGTTCGAATGCAGACAGCCATGCTGGACGACCGTCGCCAGGCGCTTCGCCGGCCCGCCCGCGAACACCTCCGAGTTGCCGAGATCGGACCACAGCTCGGTCAGCCGACCGATCGCGGCGGCTGTCGGATCACCGGCGACAACCGCGCCGTTGATGGCCCCGACCGACGTCCCGACGACCAGGTCGGGCCGGGTGCCGGCGTCCAGCAGCGCGCCGAGCATGCCGACCTCCGCGGCGCCGAGCACCCCGCCGCCACCGAGCACGAAGGCCACCGGGCCCGCCTGGGCAGTGGGCGTAACAGCGGTCACCGGACGCTGCTACCCACGCGGACGCGCACCCATGCGAGCGGCCGATGATCAGAACTGTCGGACAGGTCCGCGGGTGGCGGATTCGAGGTGCATGCGGGCATCGCGGGGTTTTGGCCGCCGCCCGCGCGGAATAGCGGACGTGTCGGTACCCGCCTGCGACGTGCCGCCACGATGATGGGTCCGGCCCCGTTGCGCAGGGTGCCGGCGCGGGTACGAAAGCGGGTACGACGGAGACGGAGCGTGGTCATGGGCAGCACGCACGAGGTCGAGCGGAAGTTCGACGTGGACAGCACCTTCGCCTTGCCGGCGCTCACCCGCGTGCGCGGCGTCAGTTCCGCCTCCGGCGTCGAGGAGCGCCACCTCGACGCCGTCTACTACGACACCGACGACCTGCGGCTGGCTCGCAACCGCCTGGTGCTGCGCCGCCGCCGGGGCGGTGCGGACCAGGGCTGGCATCTGAAACTGCCCGCCGCGGACGGGGAGCGCGACGAGATCCAGCGCTCCCTGGGTGATCCCGATGTCATCCCGGAGGACCTGCTCGACCTGGTCTCGGTACGCACCCGCGGGCACGCACTACGGCCGGTGGCCCACCTGTCCACCGTCCGCCGTGCCCAGCGGCTGAGCGATGCGACCGGCGCCGACCTGATCGAGGTTGCGGACGACCTGGTCAAGGCCCAGACAATGGGCGACAGGACGGTCGTGTCGACCTGGCGCGAGATCGAGCTCGAGGCCGTCGACAGGGCCGGAACGAGGGTCCTGCCCGCCACCGCGAAGGCGCTTCGCGAGGCGGGCGCCCGGCCGTCCCACGCCCCCGCGAAGCTGCTGCGCGCCCTGGGCGACGATGTCGGGCCTGCCGAGGTCGAGATCCCTGCCGGGCCGCTGACCGTGGATGACCGCGCCAGCGCGGTCATCCACGGCTATCTGGCCGAGCAGACGGCGCGGCTGCTGGAGGAGGACCCACGGGTCCGCCTGGACACCCCGGAAGCCGTACACGACATGCGGGTGGCGGCCAGGCGGCTGCGCAGCACGGTGCAGACGTTCCGCCCGCTGTTCGACCCGGCGCGGGCGGCCGAGATCCAGACGGGCCTCAGAGCGCTCGGCGAGGCTCTCGGCGTCCCGCGCGATGCCGAGGTGCAGCTGGCGCGCCACCTGCGCGCCGTCGACTCGCAGCCGACGGAAGCCGTCCTCGGCCCGGTCCGCGCCAGGGTGGAGCAGACCTTCCTGGGTGAGCGGCTCCGCGGCGCGCAGCGCGCCGTCGCCTATCTGCGCAGCGAGCAGTACCTGACGTTCATCGAGACCCTGCTGGCCTTTGTGGCTGACACGGAGCAGACCGCGCCTGCCCGCCGTCCCGCGTCCCAGGTGCTCCCGAAGCTGGCCCGCAAGGCTGACCGGCGGCTGACCCGGCGGGTGGCGCGGGCCGAGCGCGCGGCAGCCGGCCGGCCCAGCGATGTCGCCCACCACGACGCCCGCAAGGCGGCCAAGCGGCTGCGGTACGCCTGCGAGGCGGTCGCCCCCGTCTTCGGCCCGGATGCGGCGCGGCTCGGCAGGCGGGCGAAGAAGGTCCAGGACATGCTCGGCGAGCACCAGGACTGCGTCGTGGCCCGGGAGCGGATGCGGACACTCGCGATCGCGGCGAACCTGGCCGGCGAGTCGTCCTACACCTACGGGCTGCTCACCGGCGCCGAGAACGCACGCGCCGAGCGGACGATCGACGAGTTCACGGCGCGCTGGCCCGGACTCGCCCGCAGGCGCTACCGGCGCTGGCTCCATGGCTGAGCGGGCCGTGTCCCCCCGGCCCGCGGCGGAGGCATCCGCACGCGGGCCTGTCGACCTGCGCCGTGTGTTCCGGCGGCACGCCGCCGGTGTCACGATCGTGACCATGGCGGGCCCGCGCGGCCCGGTGGGCTTCACCGCGACTTCCGTGGCGTCGCTGTCCGAGGAGCCGCCGCTGGTCTCGCTGGCGCTGTCGACCCGCTCGTCCCTCGCCTCCGTGCTGACCGGGGCCAGCACGCTCGTGGTCCATCTGCTCTCCGCGGGCCATGACGACCTCGCGGCCCGGTTCGCGCGGCCCGGAGCCGACCGGTTCGCGCCCCCGACCCGCTGGCGCAGGCTGCCCGGGGGCGAGCCCCTGCTCCTCGACGCGGAGGTCTGGATGCGCTGCCGCATCCGGCGGCGCACGGTCGAAGGGGACCACCACCTGGTCATCGCGGAGATCCTGGAGAGCCGCGTCGGCCGGGCTGACCCGCCGCTGATCTACCACGACGGCAGCTACGGCACGCTCGGACCACGGCCGGGGGCAGGACCGGGGTCGGGGCCGGGCAGCGGGGCGGTCCGGCAGGCCGCGCCGCCCGGCGACGGCGATCTCGGCATCCGCTGACGCGGCGCGGCGCGGCGCGGCGCGAGCGACGCGGCGCGGCGCGCCAGCGGCGATGTGGTGACCTCTCAGGGCCGGCGCAGCAGCATCGCGCCGGCCGGGGCGAGGCCGCCGGTGCTGACGGCGACGGCGGAGCAGCTGTCGACCTGACGCGGGCCGGCCTCGCCACGCAGCTGGACGACCGCCTCGTGGATCATGCCCATCCCGTGCGTACGACCCGCGGAGAGCTGCCCCCCGTGGGTGTTGAGCGCCACGATCCCGCCTTCGCGGGCGATGTTGTGGCCGCCGGCGACGAAGTCCGCCGCCTCGCCGACACCGCAGAAGCCCATGGCCTCCAGCCACGACAGACAGTTGAAAGTGAAGCCGTCGTAGAGCTGCGCGGCCTGCACGTCGGCCGGGCGCAGCGAGGTGCGTGACCACATGTGCGCGGAGGGGCCGAGGGTCTGCGGCTCGTGGCTCATCGTGCTCTGGTGCCAGAGAAAACGCTCCGTGACCTGGGTGCCGACCGCCTCGACGAACACGGGCGGCCTGGCGAGGTCGTGCGCGGTCTCCACCGCCGAGACGATGACGGCGATGCTCGCGTCCATCGGGACGTCGCAGTCGTACAGCCCGAACGGAGTGGTGATCATGCGGGCGGAGAGGTAGTCGTCCATGGTCATCGGGTCGCGGTACACGGCGTGCGGGTTGAGCGCCGCGTTGGCACGCTGGTTGATCGCGATCCAGCCCAGAGCCTCGCGGGTGGCACCGTAGCGGCGGAAGTAGTTCGAGGCGATCATGCCGAGGTTGAGCGCGACGGAACCCAGGCCGTACGGCGCGACATACCCCTGCGGCCCCGCCACCCGGCCGCCTCGGCCGCCGATGCCGTAGGGGCTGGCGCCCCCGGGGTTGGCCGCACGCTGCTGCGCGGCGTAGGTGGCCTGCCACACCGTCCGGAAGCACAGGACGTGCCGGGCGAGGCCGCTGGCGACCGCGAGCATGGCGCCGATGACCGCGCCGCCGGGGCCGAAGGTCTCCGCACCGCCGTTGTACCAGGTGGGCTGGATACCGAGGGTGTCGGCGAGCGCGACCACCCCGCCCTCGGTGAAGCCGCCGATCAGCTCGCCGCCGGGGAAGGTGGACAGCCCGTCGATGTCGGCCAGGTCCAGCCCGGCGTCGGCGACCGCCGCTCTGGCTGCGGTGGCGGCCAGGGTGAGCGGTGGCAGCATGAGCCGCCGGCCGACCGGCGACATGCCGATGCCGGTGATCGCCACCCTGTCCTCGAACTTGTCGGCGCGCACCATGGGACGCACATGCCGCCCGTGCTCGGCGGGCGGCACGATGTCATCGGGCAGGGGCCCGAACACCGGGCCGTGGACGCTCCCGCCCGGTGCGGGCGAGGCTGCCACGTCGGACGGAGTTCCCAGGTCCGCCAGCGGCGGGTCCGGCGCGAAGACCGGTAGCCACACGTCCTCGCGCTGCTCGAACCGCACGCGGACCCGCAGCCCGACCGCCGCGTCCGCGGGCGGGACGTCCACCAGGCTCGTGACCACGCGGACCCGCGGATCCTCGTCGATCGCCACGGAGGCGACGACGAAGGGGGGCGGGAAGGCCGGCTCCCACTGCTGGTGGTTGACGGTGACGCCGACGACGGTCCCGCGGCCGCTGACCTCGGCGGCCCCTCGACGCTCGGAGCGGCAGTAGCGGCAGACGGGCTGCGGAGGGTGGGTGAGCGAGGCGCAGTCCTCGCAGCGCTGGAACCGCAGGACGCCGTCCCGACCCGCGGACCAGTAGAAGGCGTTGAGATCGTCCACCGCCGGCAGTGGGCGGGCCACCGGGGCGCCTCCGTCCCCGCCGGCCTGTCCGTCGTGCTGTCTCTTGCCATCGCTGTCCCGAGTCGTCACACTCCAGATAATATTTTTGAGACTTGAGAAAGCAATCCCCCCCAAGCCGCTGGAGGCGCCCTGTGTGGGAGTTCGAGACCGAGCCCGAGTTCCAGAAGAAGCTCGACTGGGCCGAGGAGTTCGTCACCGAGGAGGTCGAGCCGCTCGAGACCCTGTGGCGGCACCAGGTCTTCCAGCGGCCGGTCAGCCCGCTGCTGGCCCGCATCATCGAACCGCTCAAGCAGCAGGTCCGCGACCAGGAACTGTGGGCCTGCCACCTCGGCGCCGACCTCGGCGGCCAGGGCTACGGCCAGGTGAAGCTCGCGCTGCTCAACGAGATCATCGGACGGGCGGCCTGGGGACCGGTGATCTTCGGGACGGCCGCGCCCGACACGGGCAACGCCGAGATCCTCGCCCACTACGGGACCGAGGAGCAGAAGAAGCGCTACCTCCAGCCCCTGCTGGACGGCGACATCGTCTCCTGCTTCGCGATGACCGAGCCGCAGGGCGGCTCCGACCCGAGCGTGTTCACCACCCGTGCCGAGCGGGACGGCGACGGCTGGGTCATCAACGGCCTGAAGTTCTTCGCCTCGCACGCCCGGTGGGCGTCGTTCTACCTCGTCATGGCGGTCACCAACCCGGACGTCAGCGTCCACCAGGGCGCGTCGATGTTCATCGTGCCCAGCGACACGCCGGGCATCGTGATCGAACGCAACCAGGCGCTGTTCGGGCAGGAGAAGGCCGGGAACGGCACTCACGGGACCGTCCGCTTCACCGACGTCCACGTCCCGGCCGAGAACGTTCTCGGCGGTGAGGGGCAGGCCTTCGCGATCAGCCAGACCCGTCTCGGCGGGGGGCGGATCCACCACGCGATGCGCACTGTCAGCCAGGCCCGCCGTGCCCTGGACATGATGGTCGAACGCGCGCTGAGCCGGGAGACGAAGGGCAGCCGGCTGTCCGACAAGCAGTCGGTGCAGAACTACCTGGCCGACTCCTACGCCGAGCTCACCCAGTTCCGGCTGTACGTGCTGTACGTGGCCTGGCGCATCGACAAGCTGAAGGACTACCGCGCCGTCCGGCACGACATCGCCGCCGTGAAGGTCCTCACGCCGCAGGTCATGCACAACATCACCCAGCGGGCGCTGCAGGTGCACGGAGCGCTCGGGACGACGAACGACCTGCCCCTCAACGAGTGGTTCTCCGGCTCGATGATCCTGGGCCTGGCCGACGGCCCCAGCGAGATCCACCGGGTGACGGTCGCGCGCGCCGTGCTGCGCACGGGCAGGCCCGCCGAGGGCATCTGGCCGACCTACTACCTGCCGAACCGGCAGGAGAAGGCCCGCAGGAAGTACGCCGAGCTGCTCGGTATCGACGCCACGGACCCGGCGCTCGTGGGCGGGGAAGACATCGTATGAGCACGACTGACGCGAACCCGGCGTCGGCTGCGGAGCTCACCGCCGGCGCCGGCGGTGAGGCCGACGCCGACGTCACCGCAGGCCTCGACGTCGGCGCAGGCCTCGATGTCGGCGCGGGCCTCGATGTCGGCGCGCTGGGCCGGTGGATGGACAGCCAGGACCTGCCCGGCAGCGGGCACCCGGTTACCGCGCGGCTGCTCTCCGGTGGGCGACAGAACGAGATCTTCGAGGTCGGCCGGGGCGACTTCCGCGCCGCGCTGCGCCGGCCGCCGGCAGCGGCCCCGGCCGAGCGGGACGCCGGCATCCTGCGGGAGTGGCGGATCATCGAGGCGCTCACCGGCACGGACGTCCCGGTCGCCGACGCGATCGCCGTCTGCGATGACCCGAGCGTCATCGGCCGTCCCTTCTACCTGATGGACGTGGTGGACGGCTGGTCGGTGATGAGCACGCCGGGGTGGTGGGCACCGCCGTTCGACCAGGATCTGGAGGCCCGCGGCGACCTGGCCTACGAGCTCGTCGACGGCATCGCGCGGATGGGCGCCGTGGACTGGCGGGCCCGCGGCCTCGGCGACCTCGGCCGGCCCGACGGCTACCACGAGCGGCAGGTGGCGCGCTGGACGCGGTTCTACGAGCGGATCCGCGGCCGGGAGATCCCGGGTCTCGACGAGGCGACGGCCTGGCTGGCGTGCCACCGGCCACTCGACTTCGTCCCGGGTGTCATGCACGGCGACTACCAGTTCCCGAACGTGATGTTCCGGCATGGCACACCGGCCCGGCTGGCGGCCATCCTGGACTGGGAGATGGGCACGATCGGCGACCCGAAACTGGACGTCGCCTGGGCGCTGCACAGCTGGCCGGAGGATCCCGACGGCCCGGCGGACCACGAGCACCTCGCGGGCATGCCGCCGCGCTCGAAACTCCTCGCGTTCTACGCGGAGCGCTCCGGTCGGCAGGTGGATGACTTCGACTACTACCTGGTGCTGGCAAAATGGAAGCTGGCAATCGTCCTTGAGCAGGGCTACCAGCGTGCCGACGGCGACCCGAAGCTCGAGGATTTCGGAGGTTACGTGGTCAGGTACATGCGTGAGGCGGCGGAAACCGCCGCCTCGAGCGACTACCCGGCGGTGCCGTGGCAGGCAGTGCAGTGACGGGTGCCGCCGACCCGAGCGCGATCCGCCGGCTCGCGGCGGGTCGGCGGCGCTACGGCAATCTGAAGGACGAGGCCGCCGCCTTCATCCGGGAGGCGGTGGTCTCCGGCAGCCTGCCCCCACGGAGCAAGGTCGACCAGGACGAGATCGCCGAGGTGCTCGGGATCAGCCGCGCACCGGTCCGCGAGGCGCTCATCGAACTGGCGCAGAAGGGCTTCGTGGACGCGGTTCCCCGCCGCGGCGCGTTCGTCGCCGAGGTCACCGTCGAGGACATCGAGGACCACTACGAGGTCGTCGCGCTGGTGTCCGGGATGACCACGCGGCGCGCGGTACGGAAACTGACGGCACAGGAGCTGGACGAGCTGGACCGGCTGCACC
Organism: Parafrankia elaeagni; assembly: GCF_000374165.1. Lineage (GTDB taxonomy): Bacteria > Actinomycetota > Actinomycetes > Frankiales > Frankiaceae > Parafrankia > Parafrankia elaeagni. Next base: position 34,306 of record NZ_KB893730.1, on the reverse strand, counting down.
GGGAAATCGCCGGCACCGAGGAGGCGTCCCGCCGCAGGGCTCTCGACCGCCGTTTCTTCCAGATCGTCGCCACGGCGGGGAAGTCACCGCGGCTGGACGCGATTCTCGCGTTCCTCGGCGGGGTGCTCCAGGGCAGCTTCTACTTCGATTCTCCGGCGTCGGCGGGCAACGAGGCGAAGTACCGGGAGCAGCTGCTCGGCGCGATCCGGTCCGGTGACGTGGCGGAGGCGACGCGGACCAGCGAGGAGCACGTGCGCTCCTGCGCCGCCGTCACCATTGACCACCTGCGCAGCCGCGGCTACTGGCCACCACCCGAAGCGACGGGGCGGGTGTGACTACTGAGCTTTAATCTTTGAGGTCAGAGCGGTTTTCTGTCCCTGTCTACCAGCGGGTTTGTGTTGGGTAGACCGGTTGTATGAGGTATGCGACGGGTGGCGGGTTGACGCCCGCCGATCAGGTGGAACGTGAGCGGGTCCGGTTGGCCGCGGCCAGCCGGTTCGCGGCGGGGGCGAGCCAGGCCGAGGTCGCCCGGGAGTTCCGGGTGACCCCGAAGACCGCGAGCCGCTGGCACCGACTCTGGGAGACCGAGGGTGAGGCCGGGCTGCGCTCGGCCGGGTCGGGGTCGCGGTGCCGGTTGAACAACCGGGACCTGGCCCGGCTGGAAGCGATCCTGCGCCGTGGTCCGGGACCGTACGGCTGGGATGATCAGCGGTGGACCCTGGCCCGGATCGCCGAGGTGATCGAGCAGGAGTTCGGAGTCACCTACACCCTGGCCGGGGTGTGGCTGCTGCTGGACCGCCATGGCTGGTCGTGCCAGCTGCCCGCTCGCCGCGCGCTCGAACGCGACGACGCCACGGTCGAGACCTGGACGCGACAGGAGTGGCCGGCGGTAAAACCACCGCGGCGGCCCAGGGCGCCTGGATCTGTTTCCTCGACGAGACAGGACAGAGCCTGAGGCCGCCACGGGCACGGACCTGGGGTCGGCGCGGGCGGACACCGGTGGTGCGGGTACCCGGGCGGGGCGGGAACGGCCGGGTGAGCGTGGTCGGGATGGTCTGCTACCGGCCCGGGTGGCGGCCACGACTGCTCTACCGGACCCGGACCTGGCGTGGTGGTGGCGGACAGAAAGGTATCGGCTGGGCCGACTGCCGGGATCTGCTGGCCGCCGCGCACGCCCAGCTTCCCGGGGGCCGGCTGGTACTGGTCTGGGACCGGGTGAACATCCACCGGCAGGCGGAGATGACCACGTTCCTACGGGAGCACACCGGCTGGGTGAGCACGGTGCTCCTGCCCGCCTACGCCCCGGACCTGAACCCGGCCGAGATGGGTTTGCCGGACTGCGGGGTGCGTAGATTTCTCTGGTCATGATGTTCTTTCTCCTTGCCGATATGAGGGTTGCTCCTCGGCGGGGTCGTCGGTCCAGCGGCGGCGGTTGTGGTAGCCGGCCGGGAGCTGGTGCAGGGCACGCAGCCGTTCGATCTCGGCCTGGTCGGCGGTGATGATCCAGCGGTAGGGCGGTCGGCTGTCCTGGCGTCCGGTGGCCCAGCCACGCCGGATCCAGGTGTACAAGGTCGCCGCCGGCATCCCGATCTGGCGAGCAAGCGCGGTCAGCCACCACTGGTCGGGGCCGAGGCTGCCCTGGTCGGTGCGACGGTTGTCATCCAGGCCGGGGCGCAGGCCCAGACGGCGGACCAGATGCTGGATCTCGCCGACGTTGAAACGTTCATGCAGGTGGGGGGTGTGGAACCCGTCGGCGGCGAGCTGGTCGGCGATCGCGGAGTTACCCAGGCCCGCCGCGACGAGCTGTTCGAGCCGTCTGGCCAGCGCCGGGCGGTAGGACAGCTGGTCGATCCGGGCCACCGGGCGGACCAGGTCGGCGTGGGTCTGGTAGCCGCCGGCCCAGGTGATGACGGCGTGCACCCGCTCGCTGGCGCCGGCGACGGTGACCGTGACCTGGTCGACCACCGCGCGGATCAGTCTCTTGCGGTCGGCCACGGTGGTCGTCGGAGCCGACCACAGCGCCGGGATGTCGGCAGCCAGAGCGCGGATCGCGGCCTGGTCGGCGGCGGAGAGACGGGCGGGGCGCTGGCGGGTGAACCGCGTATGGTCCTCGGCGAGCTGTGCCCGGGCGGCCAGTGCCTGTTCCCACTCGCGTTCAAGCTGCCTGGTCACCAGACGGTTCTCAGGCTCGGCCAGCTGGTACTGGCGGCGGGCGCGTTCGCAGGCGTACTCGGCGCGTTCCCGGCGCTGCCCCCAGATCCGTTCCACCTGCGCGCGGTGCGCCTCGATCTGCTCGGCTGCACGCAGCGACACTTCCAGTCCCGACGGTGCCAGCGCTACCAGCACCCGGGAGACAACATGATCGTCTACCACGGCCCCGGCCAGCTGCTGGCAACGCGGCTCACCGTAGGTGTGATGGCGCCGCTGACAGCAGTAGCGGTGCAGCAGCCCGCCAGCCCCGGACTCGTAGGAGACCTGCATCCGATGCGCGCAACGTCCGCAGACCACCAGCCCGGCCAGCAGCGCCGGACCATCCCGCGGGGCTCCTGGGCTGTCCGCCCGCGCCCGGTTCGCGGCCATCCGCGCGAGATGGCGCTCGTACTGCTCGACACTGATATAGGCCGGCAGCGCACCGTCGATACGCACCCGCCACTGCTCGGCACCCAGGCCGCGGACCCGTCCGGAATGCTCGCACCCGGGGCGCCGCCGAGACGGATCGGTGCGGCTACGACCATAGGCGTAGATCCCCGCATACACCGGATTACGAAGCATGTTGACCAGGCCCTGCTGGTGCGGCGGACGCCAGACCACCTCGCCCTTCCCCGGCCCCGACCGCTCCCGCATCCCGATCTGCACACGGTTTTCCACCAGGAACCGCAACACCGCGTGCACGGTACCCAGCCGGTCGAACATCTCGAACACCAGACGCACCACAGCCTGGACCTGCTCGTCCGGATCGAGGGCAGCCTCTCCCGAGGAGCGGCGCACATATCCGGCCGGCAGCGGCACCGCCAACTCCCCACGGCCCGCCTTGACCCACCGCCCCGCCGTCATCCTCTGCTTAAGCAGGTGCAGCTCGACCTCGCTCATGGTGCCCTTCAACCCGAGCAGCAGCCGATCGTTGTACTCATTCGGATCGTAAACCCCATCGGTGTCGGCCAGCAGCACTCCCGCCAGCGAACACAACTCGACCAGCTGATACCAGTCACGGCCTACCCGAGCCAGCCGCGACATCTCCAACCCCAGCACCAGACCCACATGCCCCAGGCTGATCTCGGTGACCAGCCGGGCGAACCCCGGCCGCTCAGCCGCACCACCCGCCGAACGCCCCAGATCCTCATCGATCAGCAGCACCCGCGAGGACGGCCAGCCCAACGCCACCGCCCGTTCCCTCAGCCCGTACTGCAGCCGGGTCGACTCGCCATGGTCAACCACCTGCTGACGGGAGGACTGGCGCACGTACACCACCGCCAGACGGTCCCGATGCCGACCCTGGACCTTGCCCGTCTCACGCTCACCCAGCAGCAGCATCAACATCACCGCCGCCCAACCCGCCGCCGTCGACCATCCGACCCGCCAGCCGCTCCACCAGCATGATCAGAATTTCGGTCGCCTCCCGCCGGTTCGGCTCCGGCAGCAACGCCCACCGCACGACCGCCTCGATCTGGGGAGGCCGTCTCCTGTCCCGGCGCTGTCCACGACGCACCGCCTTCACACTGCCCACGGACCCGCAGTCGATCAACCAGCTCAACCAGCCGCAGCAGGCCCTCCCTACCGATAATCGGCGCGTCAACACCGCCCTGTCCATCGCAGCCCGCACTGCGGCAAACCGACTGAGGGAGCATGGTCCCAACTCAAACGCACCGCCCTGGTGCACCTGGCAGCCCGCGGCCTCGACGAGGTCTGCCAGGCGGTCAAGCACGGACTGAAACAGCTGCAGTACCGGCCCGGTCTGCTCTTCGGGTTCTTCGCCGAAACCGGCCTGGCCTGGGAGGAGCTGTGGTCAACATGACTCTACGCATTAAAGTTCAGTACCGCGTTCTTTCCAGGTATCCAACCGGCATCAACACGCCTGAACTGGGTAATTGGAAGATCATGAGCGAGGTCGTGGAAAAATCCGCCGAACCGGACCGCCACCCACAGGCCGATGACGAGAACCGCGGCCCTGGGCCGGGCGAGACACCGGAGGAGCGCCGCAACCGCAACTGGGCGGAGATTCTCCAGGAACTGCGGGTCGCGCAGACCGGCGTGCAGCTGCTCTCGGCGTTCCTCCTCGCGCTGCCGTTCCAGAACAGGTTCTCCACGCTGAGTTCGGGCCAGGAGTGGCTCTATCTCGGGGTCGTGGGGCTGGCAATCTCCGCCATGGGCCTGCTGGTGACTCCGGTCAGCATGCATCGCGCCATGTTCCGGAAGAAGGAGAAGGAGAATCTGGTGGTGGTGGCGAACCGGCTGGCCCAGGCGGGCCTGGCCCTGTTCGCGGTGGCTGTCTCCGGCGTCGTGGTGCTCATCTTCGACGTGACCAAGGGCTTCACGGCCGGCGTTGTCGCCGGTGCGGTCAGCCTGGTGATGTTCGCGGTCCTGTGGGTCGCGGTTCCGGTCGCCATCCGGCCACTGGCGACCGCGATCGACTGAGACAGGCGACTGAGACAGGCGGCTGCCGAACCGTGGTTCGACAGCCGCCTGGTGTGGCCGGGGTGCCGAACCACCGGGGCCCTCGGGTCAGCCGCGGCGGGTCAGCAGTTCCTGAGCCTTGGTCCGCAGGCCGGCGGAGAACACGCCCCAGCGGTTCTCGTCCCCCTTGAGGAGGGCCGCGGCGGCGTCGCGCACCTGCTCGAACGTGGCGTGCGGGGGAATCGGGGGGAAGTCCGGATCGGTACGGACGTCCAGCACCACCGGCCGCCCGGCCGACAGAGCCCGCTCCCAGGCGCCCCCGATCTGCCCGGGCTCGTCGACGGCGATCCCGTCGAGCCCCACCGAGCGGGCGAAGTCGGCGTAGGACACGTCGGGCAGCGTCTGCGACTCGGTGAACTTCGGCGCGCCCTGCATGGCCCGCATCTCCCAGGTCACCTGGTTCAGGTCGTTGTTGTGCAGGACGGCGATCACGAACCGCGGGTCCGACCACTCCCGCCAGTAGCGGGCGATGGTGAGCAGCTCGGCCATTCCGTTCATCTGCATCGCCCCGTCACCCTCGAAGATGACGACCGGTCGGTCGGGATGCGCGTACTTCGCCCCGATGCCATAGGGCACACCTGGGCCCATCGTCGCCAGCGTGCCTGACAGAGAACCGCGCATCTCGCCACGGAACCGCAGGTCACGCGCATACCAGTTGGCGGCCGAACCGGAGTCCGCGGCGATGATCGCGTTGTCCGGCAGCCGTGACGAGGCCTCCCAGAACAGCCGCATCGGGTTGATGGGCTTTCCCTCGACGAATGCCTCCCGCTCGACCGTCTCCCACCACCGGGCGACATTGCTCTCGACCCTCTCCCGCCAGCCCCGGTCCTCCTTGCGCTGGAGCAGGGGCATGAGCGCGCGCAGGGTGGCGGCGGCGTCCCCGACCAGATTGACCTCGTACGGGTACCGCATTCCGATGTACTTCGCGTCGATGTCGATCTGCACGGCGCGCGCCTGGTCCAGCTCGGGCAGGAACTGGGTGTAGGGGAAGTTCGACCCGACCGTGAGCAGCGTGTCGCAGTCCCGCATCAGCTCGTAGCTCGGCCGGGTGCCCAGCAGGCCGATCGCCCCGGTGACGTAGGGCAGATCGTCAGCCAGGACGTCCTTGCCCAGCAGCGCCTTCGCGACCCCGGCGCCCAGCAGGTCCGCGACCTGCGTCAGCTCCGCCCGCGCGCCCCGGGCGCCCTGCCCGGCCAGAATCGCGACCCGCCTGCCGGCGTTCAGCAGCTCCGCCGCCGCACGCACCCCGTTGTCGTCCGGGGACACCGCCGGCCAGCGAACGCCCAGACTGGACGGGACCATCTTGAACTCGTGCGACGGCCCGGTGTACCTGAGCTCCTGGACATCCGCCGGAATGATCACGCAGGTGGGGGCGTGCTCCGCCATCGCCACCCGGAACGCCCGGTCCAGCACGTTCGGCAGCTGCTCGGGAACGGTCACCATCTGCACGTAGTCGCTGGCGACGTCCTTGAACAGGCTGAGCAGGTCCACCTCCTGCTGGTAGGAGCCGCCGATCGCCGAGCGGTCCGTCTGGCCGACGATCGCGACCACCGGAACGTGGTCCAGCTTCGCGTCGTAGAGGCCGTTGAGGAGGTGAATCGCCCCCGGGCCGGACGTCGCGGCGCACACTCCGACGTGTCCGGAGAACTTCGCGTACCCGACCGCGGCCAGCGCCGCCATCTCCTCGTGGCGGGTCTGCACGAACCGCGGCTGGTTGTCAGCTCGACCCCAGGCGGCCAGCAGTCCGTTGATGCCGTCCCCCGGATAGCCGAAGACCTGCTCGACCCCCCACTCACGCAGACGGGCGAGAACGTGGTCACCGACGGTCTGACTCATGTCAGGGGGTCCTTTCGCACTCCGGCGGGCGGGCCGCGTCCCGGCGCTCCCGAGCGCTCTCCCCCGGCGGCCAGGACCAAAACACCTCCGGCGGGCCCGGCAGAACCGGGGTTCATCCCCAGAGCCCCGGGAAGACCCCGGACGTCAAGCGGGGGACCGGTTGAACCGCGGAGAGCGAGCGAGTGATGGCAACCAGGAAGCAGGACGGCGGGGCCGGGAAGCAGGACGGCAAGGCGCCGGGCAGGACGCAGGACAAGCGGCGGCAGGCGGAACAGGCCCGCTCCGACGTCCCCTCGACGGTGGCCCGTTCGGACGACAAGGCCGTGCGCACGTGGAAGAAGACCCACGATTCAGCCGTCGAGACCTACGGGGAAGGCGCACGGGCACACCGGGCCGCCTTCGCCTCCCTCAAGCACACCCATGAGAAGACGGGCGACCACTGGGAACCGAAGGCCAAGGCCGGACCTTCCGACGCGCAGGCCGCGAAGCGGGCACCGCAGTCGCTGCGCAATCCGTCCCGGACAGCGGAGGGCGTCGACGCCAACGCCTCCGTGGCGCACCTGCGGGAGGTCGCCCGCGATCTCGACATCGCGGGGCGTTCGACGATGAAGAAGGCCGACCTCGTGGAGGCCATCAAGAAGGCGAACCGGCGAGCCACCGCCGCGGCGCGCACGAGGTGACGCGCACGATGTGAAAAGAGGCGAACATGCGTGGATCAGAACAAATGTTCGATCGCATCGAGCGGGAGGAGAGGATTGATCCGGTCGCCGGGCGCGTGTCGGCATTCTGGATGTCGGCGCTCCGATCGGAGAAGCTGCGGGACGTCCTCAGCGGCCGGCAGCTCGGGCACCCACTGCATCCGGCGGCCGTGCTCGTACCGGCCGGGACGCTGCTGAGCGCGACCCTGCTGGACGTCACCGGCGGCGCGGAGCTTCGCCCCGCCGCCCGCCGGCTGATCGGCCTCGGTCTCCTGACGGCCCCCGCGGCCGCACTGGCCGGCTGGTCGGACTGGCTCGACACCGCGGGCGCCGAGCGCCGCGTCGGCCTCGTCCACGCCGCGTCCAACATCGTCGGGCTCGCGAGCTACGCGGTGTCGTGGCGCCAGCGGCGCCGTGGCGGGAGCGGGCTGGCGGCCAGCCTCGCCGGGGCGACCGCCCTCGGTGTCGGTGGCTGGCTGGGCGGCCATCTGGCCTATGCCCTCGGAGTCGGGGTGGACACCACCGCCTTCCAGCGCGGCCCCACCGAGTGGACGGACGTCCTCGCGGCCGGCGAGGTCACCACGGACCTGCGGCAGGTCGAGATCGACGGGGTGCCGGTGCTGCTGACCCGGGTCGACGGCCGGGTCGTCGCCATCAGCGACCGCTGCACGCACCGGGGTGCCCCGCTGCACGAGGGCGAGCGCACCGGCGGCTGTGTGCGCTGCCCCTGGCACGGAAGTCAGTTCGATTTGGCCTCCGGCGAGGTCGTCCAGGGCCCGGCGACTCGTCCGCAGCCGGTGTACGAGGTCCGCGAGACCGCCGGGCGGGTGGAACTGCGCCGGTCGGAGGTCCGCTCGCTGCGGGCCAACCCCGTCGGGCCCTCCACGGGCCGAGAACTGCTGCCGGCCCGCGGCGGGGATCACGCCACCGTCACCACGGCAGAGCCCCGCGCGAGCCAGCCGGTGTGACGAGCAGCGGGTGGCGGGTGGGAGCGGGTGGGAGGAGACCGGGTGGCCGTCAGCCGTCCCGGTCGCCGCCGAGGACGGACCGTGCCTTCGCGGTCATCCGTTCGGCAGCCTGCGCGACCTTCCGGACGGCGGAATGCTTCGCGTGGGAGATCGCGACCTTCTCCAGTTTCTCGCCCGCCCAGTCGGCATGGCCATGCGCCGTGGGTTCCAGCTCCCGAACCGCCGACTCCAGCAGATCCCGGGAGGTGCCCTTGTCCGCTCCGCGGGCGAGGGCGGCGAGCAGCCGCACGTTCAGCCCGGACTGCGTCGCGGCGGCGGCGAAGGCCCGTAGCCCGGCCTGGTCGAAGGTCTCCGGATCAGCTGAACCGGACAACAGGAGTGCCTCAGTCGTCTTCGTGTCCAGACCTTCGACGGCGCGACCGGCGGGACTGGCGTACTGGGGGTTCCCGCCGAGGCTCTCGATCAACCGCTCCCAGATCCCGATCGCCTGGAAGGTCTCGCTCTCGAGCTCGCCGTAGCGGGAACGCAGGCCGGGGTTGTCCGCACGGGCCCGCAGGGTGCGGAGCAGGCTGACCCGCTTCCGCTCGTGCGCGACGAACGCGGAGAGCTGATCGGCCAGAAACGGCCCGTGCAGGCCCGTGTCCCGGGCGAGGTCGCCGTAGTCGTCCTCGGCGACCTCGCGCAGCGGGGATACGGTGACCATCGGTCCGGGCCGGATGACGGCTCCGGTCTCGGGGCGTACCACGGTGACTGGCATTTTCACTCCTGTCAGGTCGAACGGGCGTACGACTCGGCCCGCAGCCGCTCCACCGGGTGCGGGCCCTCGGTCTCCAGCCGGTAGTCCGTGCCGAACCGCTGCCGGTGGTCGTCGATGACCTGCTCGCTGGGCACTCCACCCGCGTTGACCTTCGCCTGGCGCTCCTGGAACCGGCGGTGGGAGTCCATGACGTAGCCCGTTCCGAGGCTCGTCAGGTCAACCTGGTCCGCGAGGATGTCCCGCACGTACTCCTTGTTGGGCTCGAACCGGACGGGCTCCGGCAGCGCCGCGGGCAGGATCTCCTCGGGCTCCCGGCCGTCGTACCGCTTCAGCAGCTCAGTCGCCGCCTGAAGCTGCCCGATCTCCATCGCCAGGTGCAGCTCCCAGATGTCCCTGATGCGCCGGTCCGGCTCCTGGGCGGCAAAGGAGTAGTACATGTAGCACTCGTTGTACTCATGCTGGACGAGCTGCTCGAACCAGCTCTCGGCCGGGTCGAGCATCGACTCGTACTGGGTGACGTGTTCCTCCTCGACCATCGCGATCTCCGCGTAGAGCGACCGCGCCAGCGGCTCCATGTACCTGTTGCCGATGTTCATGTAGAAGTTCATGGTCTGCTGCTCGGCCGCGGTGATGGTGATGGCGTGCAGGCGGCTGCGCGGATCGGCGGTGTGCGCGTCAAGGTGCCGGCGGATGTTGTCCCGCGGGTGCCGGTGTTCGTTGGCGGTCGGGCGGCCCGGCATCACCTCGGTGAGCTGCCGCACGACCCCCTCGGCGGTCCTGCCCTCCAGGAGCTCGTAAAGGTTGGCGTACCGGTACAGATGGTCGAAATCCTCGACAAGGCCGAAGTCATAGGTCTGCTTCAGATACGGGTCCGGCTCGCTGCGGGCGAGCCAGGCCGTCAGGTCGACGGCCACCTGTTCGTATCCGAGGGTGACTTCCAACGTCGATTCGTCGCCGGGTATGAGCCAGTTGACGACCTTCTGCTGTTGTTGCTCAAGGGCCCTGGCCTCGGCCAGGACCTCCTTGACCTCCGGCACGTCGGTGTGCCGGTTGAACTGGTGGCTGAACAGAATGCTCTCGACCTCGATGCCGTTCATCGCGATCACCCGGCACCGGGTGTAGGGGTCGACCTCGTTGCGGTCGTAGGGTGCGACGTTCAGTTCCGACCAGTTGCGCACCTGGTCGTCGAGGGCGATGCCCTTCTCGTGCAGAGGATCAAAGCTCATAAGTCCGGCTCCCCGGTCCACTGATTGTGCGGGCTGCTGCCTGAGCGGGTCCGCTGGCGTCGCGGTCCCTCGCCAGCCACGTGCGCTGGGGACATCACGATCAGCTGATGACGTCACAATGTGCCGGCCTCACCTGGGACACGCCCGCGCATAAAAACGCCATGAGGCGCCTCCGCGCAGAACCTCCGTGCACGGCCGACTGCTCGCTGATGCTGCGGGGTGTCTGCTCCCCCGCCCTCTGACTCGTTCCGTCGCCAGACGCCGTCAAACACCGACCGTCCCGGGGGAGGGCGGCGGCTCTGCGCAGGCCGGACAGAGGGTTTGCGGCAGGTTCGGTCGGGCAGGGGGAGGGCGCCACATTGTCGTCGGACCGCCGCCATGAGCCCGGGACGGCCGACATATCACCCGGTGGGTGTCATGCCACGCGACGACTCGGCGGACGAGGGCGAGCGGACGCACCAGATAAGTGGACACGACGGACTCGGCACCATTGTCAGTCGCTCGCTCGCGGAGTTCGGGGATCTGGTGGGCCAGGCTCCCGAACGGGTCACCGGGGCACGCCGGACGGACGCGGGATGGTCGTTGCTGGTGGACCTCACCGAGCTGGAACGCATCCCGTCGACAACCAGCGTGCTCGCCACCTACCGGCTCGACGTCGACGAGCAGGGCTTCCTGGTCGGCTATGAGCGGTTGCGGAGATTCGTGCGCGGCTCCACCGATTGAGCCCTGATCTCCGAGCGCTCAGCGCGGCTGCCAGGGGCCACCGCCGCCGGGCGGCACCGCAGGTATCCGGAGCACGGCAGACAGCTGGAAGAACGTGCATCATGACGGTCGATCGCGGATCTCTCGCAGGGCCCCCGCGGCTGCGCGCGCTGAGCGGGTCGCACTCGGACTCTCTCGCCGACGTGCTGGAGAGAGTTCTCGACAAGGGAGTTGTGATCGTCGGAGACGTCGTCATCAGTGTCCTCGACGTCGAGCTGCTCACACTCAAACTGCGCCTTTTCATCGCATCGGCCGACACCGCACGCGAAATGGGCCTCGACTGGTGGACCACGGATCCGTTCTACAGCCGCGAGGCACAGTCGCTGCAGCGGGAGCAGGAGCGGGAACTGCGGGACGAGACCATGCAGGCGCTCCACATGGAGAACCAGGAACTCCGTGCGCGGCTCGCCACGCTCGAAAGCTCGGTACGGGAAGGCCTCCCGTACCGGGACGAGGTTGCGGTCGAATCCCGGGCGAATCCCCCCACTGGCATTCCCGCCGAGGCGGCCCTTCCGACGGAAGCAGGCCTCCGCCGCGACGGGCCGCGGCCGTTCTGGGTCCAGGACTCGGAACGTGGGCGTGACGCACGAAGGCAGGACGGACCAAGGCAGGACGGACGGAGGCGTGGCGGTGGCCCCGGCGGACGCTGACTTCAGCGGGCTCGACGAGCTGGCCACCCGGCTCGCGCCCGGCGTCATGGCCGAAGCCGTGACCGAAGCCCGCGAGGTCGCGCGCGCGCAACTGGCCCAGCTCCTGGCGCAGGAGATAACCAGAGCCGCCTGCGATGGGCGGGGCTCGACGACGTGGCCCCTGCCACCGGCACCGGAAGTCCGGGAACACCGATCGGACCCGGGCCCCCCGGCCCGCCAGCCGGCGCCGGAACGCCGGGAACATCACCGGGCTGGTCGCGGTGGCCCCGCGGCGACCGACCGCGATGCCGGGCCAGCCGGCCGCGACGGCCGCGACGGCCGGTCGCCCGGGGGCATCGAGCAGGCGCGAGTGCTCTACGCCTACGGGATCGTCCGCTCCGACACCGAGGTTGCGGGCCTGCCCGGCCTCGCTGAGGGAACAGGCGTCCAAACCGTCACGCGCGGTGGTATCTCGCTCGTGGTCTCAGCCATCGATCCGGGCCTGCTGCGGGACGTCGAGGAGGATCTGTCGGAGACCGGACGTCTCGCGGCCCTGGCCCGCGGCCACGATCAGGTCCTGCGGGAGCTGCAGGATCGCGCGGGCGTCCTGCCGCTCCGGTTCGGGACTGTGCTCCCCGGCGAGGACGAGGCGGCCGCCGTGCTTGACGATCCTGACCAGGAGCTGCCGCGTGCGCTCGACGCGCTTCATGGCGCGCGCGAGTGGGGTTTCCGAATCGACACAGCGGGTGAGGCCGAGGCGTCGACGGCTGCCGTGCCCACAGCGGGGGCTGACGGGACGACCGCGGCGGCCGCGGCGGGGGGCACCGCTGGTGCGGGGGCGGGCACCGCCTACCTCGCGGCCCGCCGGGACGAGCTGCACGAGGAGGAGCGACGGCGCGACGAGGCGGCCCGGCTCATCGAGCGGACACATCGGGAGCTGTCCGCCCATGCGCGTGACGCGGCCCGTCGCCCCGGCCGGCCGGACCGGGTCTTCGACGGTGCCTACCTCGTCGAACGCGACGAGGAGGAGCGGTTCCTCGAGGCCACTGAACGGCTGGGTCCGCCCCTGGAGGAGGCCGGGTATCTCTGCGCGGTTTCGGGGCCGTGGCCGCCCTACTCCTTCGTCCACCTGACGCTGGGCGGGAACGGGCAGGTCGACTCCGTCCACGGGACGGGTTCCGCCCTACCTGCTTCAGCGCCCCGGCCCGGACCAGGTGACCAGATCGGACCAGGTGAGGAGAGTGGCTGATCAGCGATTCGTCCCGACGCCGCGGTACCGGGGCGGCAGCGATTACCTGGGCGGTGGCGGTTACCCGGGCGGTGGCGCCGGTGCCCGGTCGCGGCCGGCCCGGTCGCGGCCGGGGAGCCCGCCGGGGCGGCGATCCGCCCGCAGTTCGGCGCAGCCGCTCGCGGACCTGCTGGACAGGTTGGTCGACACCGGCGCGGTCGTCAGTGGTGACGTGGTCGTCGCCCTCGCCGGGGTGGACCTGCTGCGCGTCGATCTCCGCCTGCTGCTGGTCGGCGTCCAGACCGCCATCGAAGGAAGCAGCGAAGGAAGCGGCGAGGTCCGGCCATGACGACCGCCAGGCGCGATGACGGCCGGCGCCTGCGGCTCGACGCGGACCCCGATGACGTGGGGCGCGGGCTCGGCCAGCTCGTGGTGGTGGTCCTGGAGCTGCTGCGCGAGGTGCTGGAACGCCAGGCCATCCGCCGGATGGAGGGCGGCGGGCTGACCGCCGCGCAGATCGACGACCTCGGGCGGGCACTGCTGGAGATCCGCGCCAGCCTGGTGCAGGTCCGGGAGTCGCTGGGTCTGTCGGCCCAGGATGCCGAGGCCGCCGTCGCGCGCGCCGGCCGGATCCTGGCCGCTGACGACAGCCGGGCCACTGACGACAGCCGGGCCGGCCCGCGGGCCGCCACACCCTGGCCGCCCGGCTCCACGGCGCGCGCACGGCCGGACAACCCGGTCGAACGGCCGGACAACCGGGGCATCTCCCGCCAGGAGCGGGCAGGCAGGGGCGACGTCAGAGCGCGATCAGCCGGCCCGGAGGCGGGCGAGCCCAGGGCAAGCACTCGGAGGCCGGGCCTCCGGGAGGAGGCGAGGACACCGCCATGACCGTCGCCAGCTATCCCATGGGACGGGCGCCCAGGCCGAGCGGCCTGGCCGACGTCCTCGACGTCGTCCTCGACAAGGGCATCGTCATCGACGCCTATGTACGCGTCGCCCTCGTGGGCATCGAGATTCTGACGATCGACGCACGCATCGTGATCGCCAGTGTCGACACCTACCTCCGGTTCGCCGAAGCCGTGAACCGGTTGGACATCCAGCCCAAGGAACAGGTGGCGGGGCTGCCGGGGCTGATGCGCGAAGTCACCGACGGCACGAGCCGGCACCGGGTCAAGGGTGCCCTGGGCGGGCTCCGGGACACCGCTGAGGACGTCGCCGAGGTACTGCGCGGATCGCCGTCCGACGCCGGGGCCGCCGCCGCCGCGTACAACGGGCGCGGCCGGCCCGACGGGCGGACCGCGCCGGCGGAGCGCCGCGGCGGCCGGGAGGGGTGAGCCCCATGCCTGTCGTGCTCTACGGAATCGTCCGAGCCGGCCATCCCCTCCCGGACCCCGCGCAGGGTGCGAACGCCGCGCTCGGCATCGGCCATCCCCGCGCCCCGCTGCGGCTGGTGCGCTCCGGGCCGCTCGCCGCGGTCGTCAGCGCAACGGACGACATCGGCGAGCTCGGGGAGCAGGAGGCCGTCCGGCACCTGGAGATCCTCCAGCGGCTGCTCGCCGACGGCCCGGTGCTGCCGGTGCGGCTGGGCACGGTCGCGCCGGACGACGGCGCCGTCCGGGCCGAGGTGCTCGACCCGGTCCGGGACAGCCTTCCCGAACGCCTGGACGCGATCGACGGTCTGGTCGAGCTGCACCTGGACGTCGAGGAGGCGGAGCAGACCGAGCTCGCCGAGGCGGTGGCCGGCACATCGCTGGCTCACGCCCCGCCCCCGGCGGATCTGGACGGCCGAATCGAGCTGGGGCAGCGGATCGCGGAGCTCGTCACCGCGCGCCGCACGGAACAGGCGGAGGAGATCCTCGACGAGCTGCGCCCGCTGGCACGCGCGGACCGGCCGCGACGGCATCATGGCGGGCCGGAGGATCCCGCCCTGAGCTGGGCGTTCCTCGTTCCCGCCGACGCACTGGACGACTTCGACGCCGCCGTGGACCGGATCCGGGCGACCCATCCGTCCCTCACCGTCGAGTACGTGGGACCGCTGCCCGCGGTCGACTTCGTCGAGTTCCCGGCCCGCGTGCTCACCGATCCCCACGACGCCGACCCCGGCGGCGACTCCTTCAGCGGATCCGCCGACCGCTCCTCTGGCGATTCCTTTGGCGATTCCTTTGGCAGCTCCTTCGGCGAGGCGCCGGGCGGCACCTCTGGCGACTCGTTCGACGGGTCGGGCCGGTGGGGCTGGGGTCGCACGGCGGATCGATCTGCGACAGGCCGCCGCGGCGGGAACCTCGGACAGAGAAAGGAATTCTGATGAGCAACATCAAATGCGCCCTGGCGCTCATGGGAGGCTATGTCCTCGGTCGGACGAAGAAGGGCAAGGCTGCCATCAGCCTGGGGCTGTGGGTTTCCGGCCGCAATTTCCACGCGAAGGACGTCCTGCGGGACCAGGTGGTGCGGCTGCTGCACTCCGAGGAGGGCGGCCAGTTGATCAGTCAGATCAGG
Organism: Parafrankia elaeagni; assembly: GCF_000374165.1. GTDB lineage: Bacteria > Actinomycetota > Actinomycetes > Frankiales > Frankiaceae > Parafrankia > Parafrankia elaeagni. The sequence goes on along the minus strand of NZ_KB893730.1, from coordinate 19,035 downwards.
GGCCCGGCGACGGAAGCCGGCAGGCGCGCCGCGGTGGCGGTGTACGAGAGCCAGCTCGATCGGCTCTCCCAGTCACTGGCGGAACGCACCGAACGCCTGACGGCGGCACTGGGTGACTCGACGAAGACCGTCAAGGAGGGCGCCGGGACGGCCGGGGAGGCTGTCGGATCAGTTCTCGGCTCGGCCGTGTCCGGCATCCGCAGTGATCGCAGCGGGCAGGGCCGGACGGACACGGACCAGGCGACCGATCAGCGAGACACCGATCAGCGCGACACCGACGAACGCGACGCGGACGAACGCGACGCGGACGACGAGGACGGGGGCGGGAACGGGAGCGGGACCGGCTCCGCCGCCGGACGCCAGGTCCCGGGCAGGTCCGCCGGACGGCGCCGGGAGGCACGTCGCGGCCCGCTCGAGCAGCTGGCGCAGCCATCGAGCAGTGGAGGCTCGCGATGACACAGACAGCGGAGCACCCGAAAGGCCTCATCGACGTCCTTAAGCACAATCCGGCGACCAAAAGGCTCGCCGACGAGGCCGGAGATCTGGCGAAGGCGGGCGGCAGCCGGCTGATCGGGCAGCTCAGCGAGCGGCTCACCTCCGGCGAGGGCAAGCTCAACGATCTCAGCGAGTCCGGCGGGCAGATCACGTCGCTCGCCAGAGGCGCCGGGAAGCTGGCCGAGGGCCAGTCCCCGCTGAAGGCGGCGGCCGGGACGGCCATGGCAAACATCAAGGACAAGGTCAAAGGGGCCCTCGGTGGCGCCAAGGGCAAGGGCGGCGGTAAGAAGGGCGGCCCGGCCAAGGCGACGAACATCGAGGAGGCGGTCGACGTCGGTGTTCCCGTTTCCGTCGCCTATGACCAGTGGACCCAGTACCCGGAGTTCGCCAAGTTCATGAAGGGCGTCCAGGGGGTCGAGACGAAAAGCGAGACCGAGCAGAACTGGCGGGTCAAGGTCTTCAAGTCACGGCGCACCTGGCAGGCGAAGGTGACCGAACAGGTCCCCGACCGCAGAATCGTCTGGACCTCCGAAGGAGCGAAGGGCTCGGTCAACGGTGCTATCACCTTCCATCCGATCGCCGACGACCTGACGCGCGTGCTCCTGGCCATGGAGTACTACCCCAGCGGATTCATGGAGAAGACGGGCAACCTGTGGCGCGCCGGTGGGCGACGAGCCCGGCTGGATCTCAAACATTTCCGCCGTTTCGTCATGCTCCGCGGAGAGGCCACCGGCTCCTGGCGGGGCGAGATCCGCGACGGAGAGGTCGTGCGCTCACCGGACGAGGATGAGGACGAGTCCGGATCCCGCGAGACCGGATCCCGCGAGACATCGCAGGAAGCATCCGGCGAGGCCTCCAGCGAGGCTTCGCCGGAGACACCGGATGCAGCGACCGCCCAGGCAACGAGCGATGACGGCGATGCGGATGGGGCGACGCCGAGCGAGCCCGACGAGCTTGACGAGCCGGCTGGGGCAACCGGGGCGGCCGGGTCGAAGCGCTGAGCCGGGTCCATGGCCGGATGTCAGCGGTGACGGTAAGCGGGCCCGGGCGGCGGGCCGGCAGAGGCAGAGAGGTGCCCGCTGGCCGCCTGCGGGTCCGCTGGCCCGCCAGAACGCGGCTGACGCGCTGACGCGCGGGGTTCTCCCGTTCCGGCCGGGCTGGAGCCCATGACCGTATGTTCCCGCGCCCTTCCGCATCTTCCTCCGTCATGCTACGGTTTCACCTGTCAGAAACTTCTTACACATGACGGAGGGCCATGACGGTAGACCGGCCGACCGGCGATGAGCTGGTCACGATCCTGGCGGCGCTGGCCAACCCACTGCGGGTGCGCATCGTCGCGACGCTGGCCGGCGGGCGGGACTACGTGAGTCACCTGGCCCGCGAGATCGGGGTCAGTCGCCCCCTGCTGCACATGCACCTGCAGCGCCTGGAAAGCGCCGGCCTGGTCGTCGGCAGCCTCGAGCTCTCCGACGACGGCAAGGCCATGAAGTACTACGAGATCACCGACTTCGACCTGCGCCTGACCGCGGCGGCCCTCGCCGAGGCGGCCCGCACCCTGACAGCCCCTGACCCGGAGAAGGGTCCAGCTTCCAAGGAGAGCCCCTGATGTACGTCGCCGCCGAAAATCTCGGGACCGGTGAGGCGATCGCCGCCGTCGGCTTCATGACGGCTGCCGCGGTCGTGATCATCGCCGTCCTGTGGTTCACCGTCGACTACCGCAAGTCGAAGCTGCGGTCCGCCCAGACCGAGGATCTGCGACAGCTCGTCGGGCGCTTCGAGCAGCTGGCCGAGAACACCCTGGACGCCCAGCAGCGGGTGGCCACCGACGTCTCCGAGCTGCGCACCCGGACGGCGTCGATCGAGAAGATCCTCAGGAGCGTCGATTGAGCACCACCGCGACCACCACCATGCGGGCCTTTGTCTGCGACCGGTTCGGCCCGCCGGACTCCCTGCGACTCACCGAGCTCCCCCGGCCCGTGCCCGGGCCCGGGGAGGTGCTGGTGCGGGTACACGCCACCTCCGTGAACCCGTACGACTGGCATCACCTGCGCGGCCAGCCCTACCTCGCGCGGGTCATGGGAGGCGGGGTCGGGCTGCGCCGGCCGCGGTTCCCCATCCTGGGGGCGGACGTCGCCGGGCAGGTCGAGGCTCTCGGGCCGGGCGTCACGGGTCCGGAACCGGGCGACGAGGTGTTCGCCCTGCTCAGCCACGGTGGCTTCGCCGAGTACACGTGCGTGCGGGCCGACGAGCTGGCACCGAAGCCGGCGAACCTGTCGTTCGCGCAGGCGGCGGCGGTACCGCTGGCGGCCTGCACGGCGCTGCTCGCCGTGCGCGACCGGGGGCGGCTCCAGGCGGGGCAACGCGTTCTCGTCAACGGCGCGTCGGGCGGGGTGGGCACGTTCGCGGTGCAGCTCGCCCGGGCGTTCGGTGCCGAGGTCACCGGCGTCTGCAGCACGCGGAACACGAAGCTGGTCTCCTCCCTCGGCGCGAGCGAGGTCGTCGACTACACCACGGCCGACTTCACCCGGGCCGCACAGTCCTACGAGCTGCTGATCGACAACGCGGGGAGCCGCCGGGCGTCGGCCTGCCGCCGGGTGCTGGCCAGGGACGGGACCTTCGTCGCGGTCGGCGGGCACGCCGGCCGATGGATACAGCCCGCCGGCCACGTCTTCGCCGCCGTGGCCCAGTCGCCGTTCGTGCCCCAGCGGATGGTCATGGCCGAGATCGGCAGATGCACGGGCGCGGAGAACCGGGCGAATCTCGTGACGCTGACCCGCCTCCTCGAGAGCGGCGAGGTGACGCCGGTCATTGACCGCACCTACCCGTTCGAGGAGATGCCGACGGCCGTCGCCTACCAGGAGGAGGGCCACGCGCCGGGAAAGGTCGTCCTCACCGTCGGGTGAGGACCGCGCGCGCCGCGCGGGCGCAACACGGTGCACCTTTTTCCTGACGTCCGGCGCGCGCGAACGGTTCACTCAAACCGCTGTGATGTACCGCTCCGGACTGTCGTTGCCCGGCCGGAGAACAGGGCGGTACGGTTGTCGCGCAGCTAGAAACAACGTCCCCGGACGAGTAGGGGTGGGCGAGTCCCGCAGATATCACCGGGGACTCGCCGGCGAATTACAGGCCCACGACGGCGTGGAGCACCTGAGCTCGAAGAAGGAGCCGCAATGCACCCTGGGGCGCTCTGAGCGTGGATATTCGACTACTCGATCTCGTCGGCGTCTTCGCCTTCGCGTTCTTCGGTGCAGGCAGCGCCGCGGAGAGCCGTCTGAACATCTGGGGTGTCATCACGTGCGGCACCCTCACGGCGCTTGGCGGCGGAACCGTCCGCGACCTTCTTCTCGACCGCCAGCCGGTTTACTTCCACGACTACGCCTATGTGTACGCGGTCATGGTCGCGGTGGTGCTCGCCCTCGCCGGGCGCCGTCACGTCGAGCGGATCTCCATCCCCATGGAGATCCTGGACTCGGTGGGCCTGGTCGCCTTCTCCTACATCGGCGCGCAGGCAGCGCGCGACGCCGGGCTGGGCCTTGTTCCGACACTCGGTTTCGCCGCGCTGACGGCGGTGGGCGGCGGCGCCTGCAGTGACGTCGTGGCCGGCAGGACGCCCATGGTGTTCAGAGACAGGTCCTGTCTGGTTCCGCCGCTCGTCCTCGGCGTGCTGTGCTGGGTGATGGGCCCGCACTGCGAGGAGACTCCCACCGCGACCGCACTGCTGATCGGCGTCCTCCTGCTCCGTGTCGGCACGGTGCACGGCACGCGGCTGGCGCGGCGGCGACGCCGGCATGAGGCCGTCCGCGCCGAGGCCCGGCCGACCCACCCGATCTCGTCGGGTGGAGGCGGCGGCCGACCCCGGGGCGGGCCCACAGCCGCGTTTCCCGACCGCCTGGCTCTGGGCACGTGGCCGTCCTGGGCCGGCGAAACACCCGTCCCAGGGCGGCCGCGGAACGAGCCGGTCACAGCCCGGGCAGCGCGTTCAGAATCGCCAGCAGCTGGGCGGCCCCGAGCACGTCGAGCGGGTTCGTCACGCCACAGAGCAGATTACCGAGCAGATTTCCGAGCCCGCCGACCGCGGTGATGTCCAGCACCACCTGGTTCAGGTTGTCAGCGGGTAAGGCAGTCGTACGTGGCCAGAATGACCTCGAGGCCGCGACTGTCGCCTTCGCGCATCCGTCTCATCACGTACGACACGGCCATGCGGTGATCGGGGTCGAACAGCACGATCGAGCCGCCCCAGCCGCCCCAGGAACAGGTCCGGCCCTCCAGGCGGTACCCCAGGCCGTAGCAGACCGGGCCGCCGCCCAGGACACGGTCCACACCGCGGAACTGCTCCTCCCAGGCACGTGCGCAGCCCGCCTCCGACAGCAGCCGCACCCCCCGCACGGCTCCCCCGCAGGCCAGCACGGACTGCGCGGCGGCGGCCGAGCGGGCGTTCCCGTGCCCGTTCGCGGCCGGGATCTCCGCCCGTCTCCAGGCGACGGTGTTCGCTGCCGAGGCGTAGAGCCGCGGCCCGCTTTCGGCCTCCTCGCCCGCGCCCTCCTCGCCCGCGTCCTCCGGCCCCACGTCCTCCGGGCCCGCGTCCTCCGGGGGACGCGCGAACTCCGACGGGGGCGGGATCACCGGAGCGACGCGGTGGTCGTGTTCCGCCGCGAGCCCGATGTGGAAGTCGACGCCGAGCGGGCCGGCGACCTCCTCGGCGAAGAACGTCCCGAGCGTGCGGCCGGTGACCCGGCGGACCACCTCGCCGACCAGGTAGCCCTGGGTGACGCTGTGGTAGCCGGCGGCGGTGCCCGGCTCCCACTCCGGGGCCTGGGCGGCCAGCCGCTCCGTGACGGCCGGCCAGTCGTACAGATCCTGGATCGTCCGGCGGCCGTGCAGCGCGGGCAGGCCGGCGGTGTGCGAGAGGGCGTGGCGGACCAGCACGTTCTCCTTGCCCGCCGCGGCGAACTCCGGCCAGTACCGGGCGACCGGCGCGTCCAGGTCGAGCAGGCCGCGGTCGGCGAGGATCAACGCGCACAGGGCCGTCATCGTCTTCGTCGTCGACCAGACATTGACGATCGTGTCCCGCTGCCAGGGAACGGTGCGGGCGTCGTCGGCGTATCCGCCCCAGATGTCCACGACCGGTTCGCCGTCGATGTGGACGGCCACCGAGGCCCCGGCCCCGGTGTCGTCGGCGTCGAGCTGGGCCGCGAGGACCGCGCGCACGGGCTCGTAGGTCTCCGTGGATGTGCCGCTTACCTCCGCCACGCTCCAAAACCCTAGGGCAGAGCGCGAGGCTGATCCATCGGGTTTCCGCGGGGCCCGCCGTGTTTTGCCTGCTCCTGAGCGGCGACCCTGCCGGTACGGGAGACCACCAGGACGAGGAGGCACCAGGTGCAGAGCTCGCCGGAAATCCCCACCGGGGCGTCCATCGCCAGAACGCCCGCCCCCGGGACGTCCCCCTCCGGGGTGCGGGTCGTCGTCGTCGGCGCGTCCGGCAACGTCGGCACGAGCATCCTGGCGGCTCTCGACCGCGCACCCGCGATCGCCCGCGTCACCGGTGTGGCCCGCCGGCCGCCCCCCTGGAACACGGACAAGAGCACCTGGGTGGCGGCCGACGTCGCCGAGGACGATCTGGACGACGTGTTCGCCGGCGCCGACGTGGTCATGCACGTGGCCTGGCTGTTCCAGCCGACGCACGATCCGCTGACGACCTGGCGGGTGAACGTCCTCGGCAGCACCCGGGTGTTCGAGGCCGCGGCGCGGGCGGGCGTTCCGGCGCTGGTGTGCGCCTCGTCGGTGGGGGCGTACTCACCCGGGCCGAAGGACCGTGCCGTCGACGAGAGCTGGCCGACCCATGGCTGGCCCGGCGCCGCCTACACCCGGGAGAAGGCCTACGTCGAACGGGTCCTCGACACCTTCGAACGTGATCATCCGGCCATGCGGGTGGTCCGGCTCCGCCCCGGTTTCATCTTCCAGCGGCGGGCGGCCAGCCAGCAGCGGCGCCTGTTCGCCGGGCCGTTCCTGCCCGGCACGCTGGTCCGGCCCGCCACGGTGCCGGTGATCCCCGACCTGCCCGGGCTGCGTTTCCAGGTGGTGCACGCCGAGGACGTGGGCGAGGCCTACCGGCTCGCCGCCGAGCGGACCGTGCGCGGGCCGTTCAACATCGCCGCCGAGCCCGTGGTCGACAGCCGGCTCCTCGCCGAGGCCCTCGACGCCCGGATCGTCCAGCTGCCCGCGAAGGCGGCGCGGGCCGCGCTCGCGGCGGCCTGGCACCTGCACCTGGTGCCCACCGAACCCGGGCTCCTCGACGCCGTCCTGCGCCTGCCCCTCATGGACACGACCCGGGCCCGGACGGAACTCGGCTGGGTACCGCGGCACAACGCCCACACCGCGCTGCAGAGCTTCCTCGTCGGGCTCCGACAGGGCGCCGGCGAGGGCACCGCCGCCCTCGCCCCGAACACACCCGCGGGCCGGGTGCGCGAGATCCTCACCGGCGTCGGCAGCCGCCCCTGACCACCTGCGGCTGACGGCAACGGCACTACGGCCGCAGGACGACCTTCACGACGCCGTCCTGCTTGCGCTGGAACATCTCGTAGGCCTGGGGTGCCTCGTCGAGCGGCAGGACGTGGGTGGCGAACCCGTCGACACCGAGCGGGTCGTCGTTCGTGAGCAGCGGCAGGATCTCCGGCACCCACCGGCGGACGTTCGCCTGGCCCATCCGGAGCTGGATCTGCTTGTCGAACAACGTCATCATCGGCAGCGGGTCGGCCATCCCGCCGTACACGCCGCTCAGCGAGATCGTCCCGCCGCGGCGGACGATGTCGATCGCCGAACGCAGCGCGCCGAGCTGGTCGACACCCGCGTTCCGGGCCAGCGGCGCCCCCACCGCGGCCGGCAGGCGAGCGGCGACCTGGACCATCGCCCGGGCCACCGGAGAGCCGTGGGCCTCCATCCCGACCGCGTCGATCACCGAATCCGGCCCCCGCCCCGCGGTCATGTCACGCAGGACGTCCCCGAGACCGTCGCGGTGCGCCCGGAGGTCGAGCACCTCGACGCCGCGGGCGGCGGCGCGGGCGAGCCGGTCGGGGACCAGATCGACGGCGATGACCCGGGCACCCTCGTGCGCCGCCACCCGCGCGGCCATGTCCCCGATCGGGCCGAGGCCGAGGATCACCACCGTCCCGCCCTTGGGGACCGCCGCGTACCGCACCGCCTGCCACGCGGTCGGCAGGACGTCCGACAGGTACACGAAACGCTCGTCGGCCGGGCCCTCGGGGACCTTGATGTGCGTGGCGTCGGCATGCGGAATCCGCAGATACTGGGCCTGCCCGCCGGGAACCTGCCCGTAGAGCTTCGAGTACCCGAACAGGGCCGCACCCGTCCCCTGGTCGCGGACCTGCGTCGTCTCGCACTGCGAGTACAGCTGCTCGTGGCACATGAAACACGCGCCGCACGAGATCTGGAACGGCACGACGACCCGCTGGCCCACCCTGAGGTCACCGACGTCGTCCCCGACCGCCTCGACGACGCCCATCGCCTCGTGGCCGAGAATGTCGCCGGGTGTCATGAAGGCCGCCAGCGGCTCGTAGAGGTGCAGGTCCGACCCGCAGATGTTGGTGCTGGTCACCCGGATGACCGCGTCGCCGGGCTGCTCGATCCGGGGGTCGGGCACCTCGTCGACCCGCACGTCCCGCCGGCCGTGCCACGTCACTGCCTTCATCGTCGCTCTCCCGTCTGTTCCCGCCCGTCGCATCACCCGTTCCTGACGGCCCGTCCCCGGACCTCCCGCACCGAAACGCGCTCCCGCGACAGGCCCGGACCGATGGCTGAGCCAGGCCGACTCAGCCCGGCTTGGCCTCGCCGCCGACGGGCGTGAGCACCTGGCCGCTGTAGTAGCTCGACAGCTGCTCCGAGGCGAGGAAGACATAGCTGGGGGCGATCGCGTCCGGCTGGGCCGGCCGGCCCAGCGGTGCCTGGGCGCCGAAGGAGGCCATCTTCTCCGGCGGCATCGTTCAGACGTGTTCGGAGCTGGGCGCGGCCAAACCGGGCTGCCCGATCAGTCTCCGGGCCAGGCTCCGGTGAGACGGTGGAAGCCGACGGCGCCCGCACGCTCGAACGCGGTCTTCGTGGCGGCGAAGACGGCACCCTGCAGCGCGGCGGCGGCCACGACCTTGCCGAAGTTGTAGTCCGCACGCAGCGCCGAGGGCGTCTCGTTCTCGCCGGCCGCGGCCGCCCAGACCCGCGTCACGACCATGCCGGAGACGGTTCCGGCCAGCAGGCCGCCGAGCAGGCCGATCGGTTTGTACGCGATCTTCGCGCTCTTGCTCACGTGCTCCTCCTACGAAAGGTGACAACCGCCGTCGGCGCGCTTCGTCGCGGCCTGAACGCCGGTGCCATGTTCGGGCGGGTGTCCCCCCTCCAGGCCACGTAAATCCAGGTTCCACCGCTTCCCGCCGCTGCTGTCCACTACCGGCACCAAGGAACGAGCCGACGCCGGCCTCCCCCGCAGCGAGAAGGACGCGCCGGCCAACCCCAGCCCGTCCCTGAACTGAACCCGCCACGCCACGCCAGCCCGGCCCGGCCCGGGCCGGGCCGGGCCGTCAGCGTCACACCCGCGGCGGCCCGGCTTTCGGGCGGCATAACCGGTTATCACCCCCTGTCAGGGGGCAGATCCTTCCCGTTCAGCTGGCGGAGCCTGTCCAGCTGATGGAGAGGGCGAGGTGGGCCTGATGACCCGGGCTGCACGCGGGCCCGCCACCCCGGCGCGGGCGCGGTACGTCACTGGGAAACCGCGACCAGGCCACGCGCGGGGACGGGGGAAGCCATCAATCCCCGCCGCGCAGGCACCGCGGGCACAGGCACCGCGAGTGACGACGCTGACCGCCTCGGACGGCGTCCCTCTGCATGTCGAGGAGGCCGGGCCCGACGACGCGGAGTTGACCCTGGTCTTCGTGCACGGCTTCTGCATGACCGCGGACGCCTGGTCCTTCCAGCGCCGCAACCTCGCCGACCTGGGGCGCACGGTCTGCTACGACCAGCGCGCCCACGGCCGGTCAGGGCCGTCCGAGGCCGGGCACTGCACCATCACCCAGCTCGCCGACGACCTGCGCCTGATCATCGAGGACCGGGTGCCCACCGGCCCGATCGTGCTCGTCGGGCATTCGATGGGCGGGATGACCATCCTCGGGCTGGCGGAGGCACACCCGGAACTGTTCGACGACCGCGTCGTCGCCGTGGCCCTGCTGTCCACCAGCGCGGGCGGGCTCGCCCGGTCGCTTCTCGGACTGCCCGCCGCGGCCGCCAACGTGGTGCGCCGCGCGCTGCCCGGGGTGGCCGTCGCGATGCGGCATTCGCCGCCGCTGCTCGAACGAACCAGGTGGCGGGGTAGCTCGGTGTCGAAAGCCCTGACCCGGCGGCTCGGCTTCGGCACGACCCGGGTGCCGGACTCGGTGGTCGGACGACTCGAGGCGATGATCGCGAACACACCGATCCCCGTGGTCGGTGCCTTCCTGCACACGCTGCTCGACCACGACCGCCTGGCGGCGGCGAGTGTGCTGCGCGACGTCTCGACCCTGCTGCTCGTCGGCGACGCCGATGTCATGACCCCCCTGGAACACAGCCGGACACTCGCGGAAGCCCTGCCCCAGGCCGAACTCTCGGTGGAGGCCGGCGCCGGGCACGCGGTGATCCTCGAACGCCCGAACGCCGTCAGCGCCCGCATCCGCGAGCTGGTCAACCGCGCGGCACCGGCCCGGCGCAGGCGCCGGACCGGAGTCAGGTGCAGGGGACCGAGGTCGGCTCCCAGCCGAGAACTTCTTCGCAACCTGCCCTAGTATGGCCAGCTGCGCGGCGGAAGGTGATCAGATCACTGCGTTGAGCGCACATTGATCCGAGGAACCTCGGCCGTTGCGGCCGTCCGCGATTCGTCGCGACGTGCCCCGATCCTCTGGCCCAGGGAGAAGCCGGCGTGCCCGGAAACAGCAACCGTGGCGGCAGATGGCGGACAGGCTGGCGCGACCATGCCGTCACCGTCACGATCAACGTCGTCCTTCTCGGGGCGCGGGCGGAACCGCCCGGTCCGGGCCCGATGGGGCCGGCGGGACCGGGTCTGCCCGGAGGGGCCGCCCGACTACGGACGGTCCGCTTACCTGCACCGAAGGCGACGCGTGTCACGGGCGGCGAACCCACCCGGAAGAGAGAAGGTTTGTTGCCCGGTGGCCCGGGTACTCGTGGATCAGCGGCGCGGGGCGAAAGCACCGACAGTCGAGAAACATCCGGAGAGCACATTTTCGATGCCGAGGTGTGCAACAGAGACCCGGACACGGATTTTTTCCTCACGACGAAGGTGGTCAACGTGCTCTGGTTCATCGTCAGCATGATTATTCTCGGTCTCATCGCGGGCGCGGTGGCGCGACTGGTCGTTCCCGGCCGTGACCAGATGAGCATTCCGGCAACCATTCTTCTGGGCGTCGTCGGTTCTTTCATCGGCGGCCTGCTCGGCTACGTGCTCTTCGGCCATGACCTCAGTGAGGGCGCGCTGCAGCCGTCCGGGATCATCGGTTCCATCATCGGCGCGATCGTCGCGCTCCTGATCTGGCGTGCGGTGCACACCCGCGGCCACAGCCGCGCCCACGTCCGGCACTGACCCGACCGGGGCACCAGCTCCTCGCCCCGCGCCAGAACGCCGCAGCCTGAGAGGGCCGACCAGTCCACGGACTGGTCGGCCCTCTCGCGTTGCGCAGCGCAGCGCCGCGGGAGACGGACGGTGGTGGAGCAGTAGAAGGGGCGGCGGCTGCCGGCAACTGCCGGCAGCCGCCGCCCCTTCGGGGAAGCTTCGTCGTTCTGGTCAGCGTCTGGTGCTCTTGAGGTTCTCGCCCGCCTGCTTCAGATCTCCGCCGATTTTCTCCGCGGCGCCCCGGGCTTCCATCTCCCGGTCGCCACTGACCCGGCCCGCGGTTCGCCTGCTGCGCCCCGTGAAGCGCTGCAGGGCATTCCTCGCCTTGTCGACCATGCTCATCGGAAACTCCTCTGTCGGTGTCCACGGGGGTGCGGACGCTGTGCGGCTATACCCGGCCTCGGCACGGTCACCCGCGCGGGCCGCACAGCGGTGCGGCGGCGCGGCAGCGCGGCTGCCGGCGGGCAAGGCCAGCCGTCCCGACTCGGATTCCGGTTGTTATGAGCCGCGTTTGCGGGGTAGATCGTCGACATGAATGATCTGGGTGTAGTCGGTGCCCTTGCCGCGATCACGCTTATCGTGATCGGAGTCCTTCTTGCTTTCACCACCGCCATTTCCTGGGACACGCCGACGACATTCGGGGTCTTCGGGATCCTGCTCGGTGCGATCGGTCTTTTCGGCGGAGGCATCGGATCCCTGATCCGTCGCCGCGCCTGACACCTCGGAGGCGTCGAGCCCGCGCGTCAGTACGTCTGCCAGCCGCCCGGATCCACCCCGCCCGGGGTGTCCGAGGCCGGGTCGTAGGGCGCGCGGGTGAAGACGAAGGTGCCGATGTCCAGCTGGGAGGCGGTGCCGTCCGGCGTCCGGACGACGCGCAGCGTCTCGCCCGCGTAGTAGTCGTCCAGGCCGGTCCAGGTGCCGTCCGGTTCGGCGCGGAAGCGGGCGCCGCGGCCAGTCCCGCCCTGGGGTACGAGCTCGAGTCCACGGTCAGCGCGCAGGTGCAGCAGGTGTGGCGCCGGCCCCCAGTGCCACAGGCCGGTGAGCGCGAGAAGCTCGGGATCAGCCGCCGCGAGTGGTCGCCAGGGCTCCGGGATCCGCGGTTCGTGCTCGGCGACGATCCGGATCAGATCCGCGCCGATCAGCGCGGCCTCCGGGCCGGCGGTCGCGTTCGCCAGGACGACGGCGGCGAGGTCGTCCCGCGGGCTCACCAGCAGGCTGGCCAGGAAGCCCGGCATGGAGCCGTCGTGGCCGTACAGAACCTGGCCGTCCTGGCGTCGCAGGTGCAGGCCGAGCCCGTAACCGGTGGTCCAGCCGTCCGCCCCGTCCGGGCCGGACGAGGGCTGGCGCATCTCGGCGAGGGTGTCGGCGCTCAGGACGTCGTCGGCGCCGCGGGCCAGGAACGCGGCCCAACGGGAGAGGTCGGCGGCGGTCGACCAGAGCTGGCCCGCCGGCGCCATCACGCCGGTGTCCTCCAACGGCTCGGGCAGCATCACATCCGCCCACGGGTGGACGGCGAAGCCCCCGGCGTGCGGGGGCTGCGGGGTCAGCGTGGTCCGGGTGAGGCCGAGCGGCGCCAGCACCTCCTGGCGCAGCACCTCACCCCATGGCTGCCCGCGCAGCCGGCTCACCAGTGCGCCGAGCAGTGCGAAGCCAGGGTTGGAGTAGTGGAACCGGCGGCCCGCCGGATGGCGCACCGACGGCGCACCGAGCACGTCACCGAGCTGTGGCCGCAGCGTGCCGGGGGTGCGTTCCCACCAGGGCCCGGGCGGCTCGGACGCGAGACCCGAGGTGTGGCCGAGCAGCTGGGCGATCGTGAGCGACCCGACCCCGGCACCCGTCCCGGCCTCGGCTCCGGTTGTGGTGGTGGCGGCGGGCAGGTGACGCTCCAGCGGGTCGGCCAGGTCCAGCGCACCCTCGTCACGCAGGCGCATGACCTGCACCGCGACGAAGGTCTTGGTGATCGAACCGATCCGGTACTGGACGTCGGCGTCGGGGCTGTGCCCGTCGATCATGCTCCTGCCGTCAGCCCAGACCAGCTCGCCGGCCCGCACGACCGCGCCGACCAGCGAAGGCGTGCGCCCCTCCACCTGCCCGACGGCCAGCCGATGCAGCAGCGCCCGGCGGGTGCCGGGCAGAAGCCCCCCGGAAGGCACCGTCATCGCCCGCTCGCTGACCATCCCCGCAGGATCTTCTCATCGGCCGACAGCTGCCACTGCTTTTCCGCCGCACCCGCCACCGGACGCGGACCGGCATCGGGCGCCGGCAGCAGCGGACCGGGACGGTTCCGGACGGCCTCAGTGCTGGTCCGGATCGATGCCGAGCATCCGCGCGGTGGCGCGCAGGGTGGCGCAGACCTGGCCATCGGGGACACTCCAGGGCCCGTTGTCGCCCTCGCAGTCGTGCCGGTAGCCGTGCAGCTCGGTGATCTCCCGCAGGCCGGCGCAGAACGCGAGCACGGTAGCCGGGTTCCACCGGGCGACGTGCTCGGCGGCCGGGAGCGCAACCCCCGTCATACCGGCGACCTGCCGGGTGTTCCAGATGGACGGCCCGGGAACAGCGTGTGCGAGCTGCTCGAGCCGGTCGATGCGGTCGATGACGCGGGCCCGAAGGTGAGGCACGGTCTCCCCCCTCGCCGATCGGTAGGGCCACCGCTGCGCCGCTGGCCGCGCCGGACACCCTGGCCGCACCGTGTTGCGTGGCCCGGACCGCGCAGCCGTCCGGAGGACCGGGCCCGCTCAGAGCTGACCGTGGTTGGATGGGAGCACGCCATTGAGCACGTGGATGCCGATGTCATCGTATTTCCCGTCGACGGGGTCGTGGCCCGCGTGGGTGCGGGCGTTGTGCCAGTGCCGGCTGAGATCACGGCGTTCGTCTCCGGGGCGGAGGCAGCCGTGACGCCCACCCGGGAAACACCGACGACGCCCGTCAGATCCACGCTGGATGATGTTCGTTCCCCGGAACGCGGGCCGCGACGGGCCCGGTTCCGGCACGTCGGTATCGGCCTGCTGCTCCTGGTTGTCCTGGCCGGCGCGACCGGTCTTCTGGGGGTGCGGTCAGCGACGGTGACGGGCGAGGGTGGGGGGTTCACCCTGACCCTCACCTACCCGAAGGTCGCTCGTTCGGGTCTTGACGCACCATGGCGGGCCAGGCTGCAACGCCCGGAGGGCTTCGACGGGCCGATCACGCTGAGCGTGACCGCGTCGTACTTCCACATCTTCGAAACCCAGGGACTCACCCCCGAAGCCGCCGGGGAAACCACCGACGGGGATCGGCGCTACCTGACCTTCGACCCCCCGGAGGGGACGGAGTTCGTCCTCGACTACGACGCGTACATCCAACCCTCCAGCCAGCTGGGGCGCAGCGGGGAACTCGCGGTCGTCGTCGACGGCAGGCCCGTCGTGACCGTGGAGTTCACCACCTGGCTGGTGCCCTGATGGAGATCGTGTACCGGGCCGCGTTCATGTTCGCGTTCCTGTGGCTCATCACCAGAGTGGTCGGGCGCTCGACTCTCGGCGAGCTGAGCACCTTCCAGCTCCTCCTCTATGTGACCATGGGCGACCTGGTCCAGCAGGCCGTCACCCAGCAGGACTACTCGATCACCTCGGGCGTGCTGGCGGTCAGCGTCTTCGCGTTGCTCACCATCGCCCTCACGGCCGCCAACGCCCGCTGGCCCGCGGTGCGCTCGGTCACCCACGGCATCCCGGTCGTCGTCGTCCACAACGGCGAGCCGCTGCTGGACATGATGCGCAGGGAACAGCTTTCGCTCGACGACCTCATGGCCGCGGCGCGCGAGCAGGGCATCGAACGGTTCGGTGCCATCCGGCTCGCCGTCTTCGAGGCCGACGGCCGGATCTCCTTCTTCACCGGCGACAGCCCCGTCGACCCCGCGAGCCCCGACGGGCCCGGCAGCACCGGCGGGTCGAGCGGCACGGGTGGCGGAGACGGCGCGAGCGGCGCGCCGGAACGGCCGCCTGCCGGCGCCTGAACCCCCAGGTCCCGGTCCTTCCGGTCAGACGGCCGAGTCTGTGCCGGCTGCCGCGGCCAGGCCGGCCGCTGCCGCCGGGCCGGCCGCGTTCAGGGTGAAGACCACCCGGGTGCCGCCGGAGTACTCGGTGTCGAGCCAGATTCGTCCGCCATGGTATTCAATGATCTTCTTGCACAGCGCGAGGCCGATGCCGGTGCCGGGAAACTCGTCGCGGGCGTGGAGCCGTTGGAAGATGACAAAGACACGGTCGCTGTACTGAGGATCGATACCGATGCCGTTGTCCGTCACGCTGATCTGCCACTGGTCGCCGTCCCGCACGGCACCAACGTGAATCACCGGGGCGCGGTCGGGGTGGCGGAACTTGACGGCATTGCCGAGCAGGTTCGTCAGCAGCATCTCCAGGTGCGAGGGGTGTCCGACGACGGCCGGGAGCACGTCGTGGGAAAGTTCCGCGCCCGCTTCCTGAACGGCCAGCGCGAGGCTGTCGGTGGCGCGGTCGTAGACCTGCTCGAGCTCCACGGTCTCGGCGGGCTGATCCGCGCGGCCCGCACGGGAGAACGCGAGCAGATCCTGGATGAGTCGCTGCATGCGCGTCGCGCCGTCGACGATGAAGCCGATGTACTGCTCGCCCCGTTCGTCGAGCTGGCCGGCATAACGGCGTTGCAGCAGCTGGCAGAAACTCGTCACCTTACGGAGTGGTTCCTGCAGGTCGTGGGAGGCGACGTAGGCGAACTGCTCGAGATCGGTATTGGAACGACGCAGCTCGTCAGCCTGACGATCAACTTTCAGGCGGGCCTGTTCGGACGTCGTGTAAGCCTCGGCGAGCCGGCTTCGCATCAGATCGACAGCCCAGGCAACAGTCTGGATGTCCGCGGGGCCACCGGAGCGGATCGGATGATCGAAGCTGCCGGCGGTGACCCGCTCGGCATCGCCGGCAAGCCGAGCCAGCGGCCCGGACACGGCCCGGCGCAGCCCCACGAACGCCAGCACGGCCACGACGAGGATCACAGCCGCGATCGCGGTGAAGGTCCAGTTCCGCAGGGTGCGGACAGCGACCAGGTCGGCACGCGCCTGCGCACGGGCCTCGGTCAGCTGCCCGTTCAGGGTGATGCTCGCGGCGCGTAGCGCGTCGAAGGCTGCCTTGCCGGCTCCCGCCTGAGCTGTGGCGAGCGGCACGGGCCGGCCTGACGGCGCGGCCACGATCGGGTCGGCGTACACCTCGTGCCACCTGTCCGCCCGGGTCAGCAGCGTGTCGAGGGCATCGGTGCGCTCGCCGTCCGCGGTCAGCAGCTGACGCAGCTCGCGCACGGCCCGGTCCTGCTCCGCGACGCCGAGGCGATAGGGCTCGAGGAAGTCGACGTGGCCGGTCATCCCGTAGCCACGCGCCCCCGTCTCCTGGTTCACCAGCGAGGCGTCCAGCCGCACCGCGGCGATCAGGGCAGGGGTGCTCCGGTTGATCAGCCGCTGGTTCACCGCCGTCCCGTGGGCCAGCAGCCAGGCGCCGACCAGGCCGAGCACGACCAGCACCACCAGGGTGCATCCCACTCCGACGGTCAGCCACCGGCTGGTCGTCCACCCGGTGGGCCTCCGCCGGGTGGGCCTCCGCCGGGTGGCCGGTTCGGGCACCGGCTCGAGTCCCGGCCCCGGCGAGGCCGCGGTTGCCCCGCTCGCCGGGTGGTCAAGCTCGTCGGAGCCAGCCTCGCGCGATGTCACGTTCCCTACTTTCCGCCGGCCGCCCGCACCAGCCCACCGACCGGGTGATGCGGACCCACCCGCGCCGAAACGCCGTCGCCGGCCTCGGGTGCCCGGGAACGGAGCAGCGCGACTGTGAGTTATCGCAAACTACGGCACCGACAGCCGCCCGTCATGATCCCGCACTCTCCTCACGGTAGATCGTGCAGGCAGGATCCACCGCCCGTCCCTCATTGTGATCATCATTGGGGCCTCGCGGACATGCGATGATGACGCGGCGCCCCTGACACCACCCGAGCACGGGGCCGATGGAGACCATGCTTATGAGTGCTGCCGCGCCGAGCCGCCCCTACGACATCCTTCTCGCCGAGGACGACGCCGGTGACGCCCTGCTCGTGGAGGAGGCTTTTCTCTCCCGCGGGCTCGGCCAGCTCCTGCACACCGTCTGCGACGGGGTGGAGGCGTTGGAATACCTTCGAGACCCGGCCAGGCGCCGGCCCGACCTGATCATTCTTGATCTGAACATGCCACGGATGGACGGCCGCGAGACGTTGGCCGCGATCAAGGCTGATATCTCGCTGCGAACCATCCCCGTCGTCATTCTGACGACCTCGGACGCACCTGACGACGTCGCCAGCAGCTACGAGCTCCACGCCAACGCCTACGTCTGCAAACCGACGGACCTCGACGCCTTCCTCGACACCGTCCACACCATCGACGACTTCTACCTCGGCCTGGTACGCCTGCCGCGGCCCTGACCACCGAGATCTTTACGGCGGCTCGTACAACGACAGTGACCTGCGCTGGTGGGCAGACCGGGTGGGTGAATGGCTCACCAGCGGCCACGAGACCTACGTCTACTTCAACAACGACGGCGGCGGAAACACCGTCCGCAACCCCCGCCGACTACGGGAAATCGTCGGCTGACGAGATCCCACCCTCAGGTGACCGCAGCGCGAACGGCAACCGCGCCGCGTGCTTGGGTTTGCCCGCCCCGCCGGAGATGTCGAACAGTCGGATCAGTTCGGGGTCGGGCGTGGTCGCGCAGTACCTGTCGCCGATCCGTCCCGCCAGGGCCGTCGCCGTGGGCCCGAAGCCGGAGACAAGAATCGGCGGCACCTGGTCGGGCAACGAATAGATCCTGGCCCGATCCACCGTGTAATGCTGGCCTCGGTGGTTGACCACGCCTTATTACGGTCTACGGCGCGGTAGCGACGATGGGCGGGTTCAGGCGCGCGAAGCCGGCCTGACGGTAGTAGGGGAAATAGGGGTAGGGGGCAGTTCGCGCGGTGGCGGCCTCCAGTTTCTCCAGGTACTCCGGGGCCAGGGCCCATCCGACGGCGCCCAGGTTCTGCCGCAGTTGCGCCTCGTTCCGCGCGCCGATGATGACGGAGGCGACGGTCCGCCGGGTGAGCAGCCAGTTGACAGCTATCTGCGGAATCGCGCGACCGGTCTCCTCGGAGATCTCGGCGAGGACGTCGACGACGTCATAGAGATCCTCTTCGGACACTGGCGGAGCGAAGAGGGCGGTCTGGTGCAGGCGGCTTTCCGGCGGCAGTGGCTGACCGCGGCGCACCCGGCCGGTGAGCCGGCCCCAAGGGCATCGAAGGCAGCGTCGCGCTGGTGACCGGCGCCAACCGGGGTCTCGGCGCCCGCCTGGTCGAGCGTCTCCTCGACGCCGGCGCACGCAGGGTCTATGCGACAGCCCGGGATCCACGCAGCGTAACGGCGACCGTGAGTACCGACCCCCGGGTCGACGTACTGGCCCTGGATGTCACCGACCAGTCCAGTGTCGACGCCGCGGCGAAGACGGCGACGGATGCGACAATCCTGGTCAACAATGCCGGGGTACTCGGTTTCGGCGGCGCCCTCGACGGCGACCTCGACCTTTTCCAGCGGGATGTGGCGACGAACTATGGAACTGTAATGAAATAATTTGATTTTCTTGTTCGGTTCGTGATCGGCTTGTGTGATTGCCTGGATAGAGTCCGGGCTGTGGCGGTTGACCGGTCGGTGGAGTTCGCGGCGATGGCCGCACGGCTTGAGGTGCTGTTGCCTCGGTTGAACGAGCGGGACCGGCGGCTGGCGTTGGGGGCGGAGGCGCGTTCCTGGGGGTATGGGGGCATTGCCGCGGTCGCGCGGGCGACCGGCGTCGCGAAGGGAACGATCGCCAGGGGCCGTGCGGAGATCGACGCCGACGCTG
>NZ_KB893729.1 GCF_000374165.1 Parafrankia elaeagni | reverse complement strand
GCCGGAAAGCCGCCTTCCTGATGTCCGGCTCCCAGGTCTTCACCCAGGAGGTCATCGGGCAGTACCGAGCGGCGTTCGAAGGCAGAGGCCTCGCCACCGTCCCCGAAATCATCACCTACTCGGCGGGAGCCGACAGCCCCGCGCGGATCGCCCAGCGCCTGGAAAGCTCCGGCGCCGACTCCATCGTCGCCTTCNCCGCCCCCAACGACCTCGCCGAGATCATGCAGGCCGTCCGCAACGCAGGCATCGCCCTCACCAGCACCGTCTCGGTCACCGGATACGACAGCAACGTACTGCGCGAATTCGGACGCGCACTCGCCAACGTCTCCTTCAGCGTGAACTTCCGCCCCTTCGAGGCAGGCGGCCCGGCCATCGACCGCTACCGCGACGCCATGTCACGCTTCGCCCCCCAGACCGTCGTACCCGAACAGCAGTTCGCCGTGTACGGCTACGTCTTCGCCGACATCTTCATCCGCGGCCTCGAACTCGCCGGCGACTGCCCCACCCGCGAAGGCGTCATCGCCGCCCTGCACAAGGTCAGCGACTACAACGCCGACGGACTGGTCCAACCCATCAACCTCGCGGACCGCAACCCGAAAATGGCCTGCAACGCCTTCGTCCAGATCAGCCCGGACGGCACAGCCTTCCAGCTCAGAGACGAAAGCCTCTGCATCAACGGCACCTGAACCAGACCAGAACAGCCGACACAGCCACACAGCGGGCAGGCGCCACGCACAGTCCGGCGCCTGCCCGGTTGTCGGCCCCTCGTTCAGGACCGACCACCGATGAGCCGTGCGGTCTCCCGGGCGATCTTCTGCAGGGACTCGTCCGGCAACGGAGTGGCCAGTTTCGGGCTGACCGGCCCGCGCGGCCGCAGTACGGCATGCACACCGGCGGCCAGCAGTGCCCCGATCAGCGGGGCGACGATGAACAGCCAGAGCTGGCTGAGGGCCCAGCCGCCGCTGAGCAGCGCCGGCCCGATACTGCGTGCCGGGTTGACGGACGCGCCGTCGACGGGAATGGCGACCAGGTTGGCGACGCCCAGCGCCACACCGATCGCCAGTCCGGCGACGCCCAGCGGTGCCCAGAGGTCGGTAGCCACGAGAACGGTGAGGACCAGCAGCGCGGTGACGATGATCTCGATGACGAATGCACCCGCCCAGCCGAAACCGCCGGGTGAATGCACGCCGAAGCCGTTGGCTCCCAATCCCTGCGCCGAGGCCGAGTATCCGACGGCGTTGGTGTCGGCGATGAACCACACGACCGCGGCCGCGAGAACACCACCCAGGCACTGCGCGATGATGTAACCGACCGCGAGCCGTGGCCCGATCCGGCGGGATGCCAGCAGTCCCACCGTCACCGCCGGGTTCACGTGGCACCCGGAGATGGGGCCGATCGTGTAGACGAGGGCCAGGAGCGTCAGGCCGAACGCCAGGGCCACCTCCAGCACGCCCACACCGGTCCCACCCAGCACGGCTGTGCCCAGCCCGGCCAGGATCAGCGCGAAGGTCCCCAGCCCCTCGGCGAAATACCGTCTCATTTCTACCCGTCCGATCCAGATGGCGATGTCACCCCGAATGGCGATTTCACCATGGCGATGCCACCGAACCATCATCGAATGACGATCATGCGAAGAGACGGGTACCCGTGGTCTCGGCTTCACCCGTTCCGGGTGACCTGAAACGTCACCCGGCGCCGCACCGTGGAGGCGGATAACCGACAGTTCCGAGATATCCCGCAACGGGCCCGAGACCTTCGGAACTCGTGCGGCAGCAGCCCTGGCGGGCAGCCAGACATCACGGGGAATACCGCCTCCGTATTACGGGGAAGCAGTACTGCGTGTGCATCCTCAGTGCTGCCTGGAACGAATCTCCGTGGAACGAGCCCGGCCGGAGCGAGCGATGACGGCCGCCGCCACCCGGCGCTCGCTGCCCGACCTGCTCGCCTGGATGGACCGGCTGCGCCAGCGCGGCGCCGTCCACCACGACGACAGCCAGCAGTGCTGGCAGGTCCTCGGGCATCCCGAGGCCAGCACGGTCCTGGCCGAGCACGCCATCTTCTCCTCCGACGTCGGCGATCTGGCACCGCGGTCGGCCGAGATCGAGCTGTTCCGACGGGGCAACTTCCTGCGCATCGACCCGCCCGAGCACCGGCGGCTGCGTGGCCTGGCCAGCCGCGCGTTCACCCCGCGAACCGTCGCCGGGCTGGCACCGCACATCGCCGACATCACCGACGAACTGCTCGACACCACCGGTGATCGCGGCCGTATCGACCTCATCGACGAGCTCGCCTACCCGCTGCCGGTGATCGTGATCGCCGAGCTTCTCGGCCTGCCGGCGGACGACCGGCCGATGTTCCGGCGCTGGGCCGACCTCATGTTCGATCGCGCCGCGACCAACCCGGACGAGCCGCTGACCAGACTCGCCGAGGCGAACATCCGCGCTGTCACGCCCGTGGTGCGGGACATGAACGCCTATCTGCTCGACCACATCCGCCGCGCCCGGGCCCATCCGGGGGATGACCTCACCGCCCGGCTGGTCCAGGCGGAGATCGACGGCCAGCGGCTCGTCGACGAGGAGATCGTCGGTTTCGTCGGCCTGCTGCTGCTCGCCGGGCACATCACCACCACCGCCACGCTCGGCAACACCGTCCTGACTCTTGACCAGCACCCCCGGGCTGCCGCCGAGGTGCGGGCCGACGCCGATCTGCTGCCCGCCGTCATCGAGGAGTCCCTGCGGCTGCGGACCCCGTTTCCGCGCCTGCTGCGACGGACGTCCCGCGCCGCAGAGCTCGGCGGCGCGGACATCCCCGCCGGTTCGATGGTTGCCGTCTGGCTCGCGGCGGCCAACCGGGACGAGCGGGTCTTCCCCGACCCCGACCGGTTCGACCCGCACCGCTCGCCGAACCCGCACCTGGCCTTCGGGCACGGTATCCACTTCTGCCTCGGCGCACCCCTGGCCAGGCTGGAGGCGCGGATCGCACTCGGCCTCCTGCTGGCGCGCTATCGCGACATCGAGGTGGCCGCCGACGCCCCCGTCGAGCAGCGCGACCCCTGGACGATGATCAGCCTGAACAAGCTTCCGTTGGACGTCCGGCGGCGGTGAGCGGGCCCGGAGACGATGGTCACGGTCTGCCACACTGCAGGGCATGGTGTCTTCGCGTCCGCCGCAGCCGCGGACCCGCCGGAGCGGGCGGCCCAGCAGGGAGGAGACCGAGCGGCTCGATCGGGACGTCCGCCAGCACGCGCTGCGGCTCTTTCTCGATCTCGGCTACGAGGGCACGTCGATGGACGCGATCGCGCGCGCCGCGGGCACCACCAAGGCGTCTCTCTACGCCCGCTACCCGAGCAAGGAAGCCGTGTTCAACGCGGTGTTCGAGTGGGCGATGGCGCGACGGGACTGGCCCGTCCCCGAACCGGAGGCCCCCGGCCTCGGTGATCTGGAGGGCGCCCTCAACGCGATCGCCGACGCCGCGGTCCGGCGTGCCCTCGATCCGAACATGATCAAATTCAGTCGGATCGCCATCGCCCAGGCCTCCCGCTTCCCCGCGCTGGCTCGGCACGGCCAGACCGTGGCGTTCTGGCCCCGTCACCAGCTGGTCGCGGACCTGCTGCGCAGGCACGCCGCCACCGGCACGATCACCGCCGAGGATCCCAGCGCCCTCGCCGAGCACTTTCTCGGCATGGTCTCCAGCACGCCCGCGCGGCTCGCCTCGTTCGGGATCATCCGTGCCCCTGAGGAGCAGGAACGGCACACCCGTGAGATCGTCCGACTGTTCCTGCGCGCCCTGCGCCCCTGACCCTCCCACACGGACGCACGGACGCACGGACTCGCGGGCGCACAGGCTCGCGGGCGCGCGGCTCAGCCGGGGATGGTCCCGGCGGCGGGCTGGCAGCGTGGGCACCAGAACAGGTTGCGCCCCGCCAGCCGGGTACCTCGCACGTCCGTCCCGCAGACCAGGCAGGCCTGCCCCGACCGGCGGTAGACATACACCTCGCCGCCGTGCTCGTCGACCCGCGGTGGGCGTCCCATCGCCTCCGGCAGGTGCTCCGGCCGCACCGTGTCGATCCGCCCCGACCGAACCCCGTCCGCCATCAGCAGGACGAGGTCGGCCCAGATCTGCTCCCACTGCGGCGGGGTGACATCCCGGCCCGCCAGGAACGGGTCCACCCCCGCGCGGAACAGCACCTCGGCCCGGTAGATGTTGCCCGGACCCGCCACCACCGCCTGGTCCATCAGCAGCTGGGCGATCGTGGTCCGGCTGCGGGCGATCTTCCGCCGGGCCGGCTCCGGGTCTGCGTCGGCACGCAGCGGATCCGGACCCAGCCGGTCCAGCAGCGCCTTCACCTCGCCGGGTTCGAGCAGCTCGCAGGCGTTGGGCCCACGCAGGTCAGCCCACCCGGTGCCGGAAACCAGCCGCAGCCGGACGGCCCCGGTCGGTTCCGGTGGCGGCCCCGCGCCCAGCTGGCACTTGCCATAGATCCCGAGGTGGATGTGCAGCACCCGGTCGTCGTCGAAGCGGAGCAGCAGGTGCTTGCCGTACGCCTCGGCCTCGGCGAGCAGCCGCCCGTCCAGCAGGGCCGCCCCGGCGGCGAACCGGCCCTGTGGGCTCGTCACCCGCACCGGCCGGCCACCGAACACCCGCTGATGGGCGTCGGCGAGTCTGCGCACGGTGTGACCTTCAGGCATGGCCCGCAGAGCATACCGATCCGGACGGGGTCTACCCGACGGGAGAGCCGGCGCTGGCTCCAGGGCCGCCGCAGCAGGCTTTCCGCAGGTTCCCCGGAGGCACGTGAGCACTGTCACTGCGGGGTTGCCGAATCATTCCCCGATAGATGATCCGGGGTGCGCTCGTTGACTCATCAAATGAAAAAGGTTGTGCCGTTAGCACTCGCTTTCATCATGCTTCCATGCCCACCTGGCAGATGTCCCCCCCGACCACACGCACACATCTACGTTCTCACTACCCCCGACGGGGGTGGCGAACAGTGGAGGCGGCGGATCCTGACGACGCTCCCGGTGGACATCCGGCCGGGGGCGCTGCCCGAGTGGACCACCCGTCGACGTGTGCCGGGTCACCTACAGAACGGAGCGGTCACCAATGGGTGGAGAAAGCGGAACCGGTGAACTTCCGATGGGCCCCGCCACGCGGCCGGTGCCCTTCCAGCCGATGCCCTTCCAGCCGCGACCGGGCCGCCCCGCCACCGGCCCGGTCCCCCCGCCCGACTCGCCGATGGACCGTACTGTGCACATCCCGCGCCCGCGGGATCTCATGGACCCCGATCTCCTCCGCCTCGGTCCCGGCCTCGCCCGGCCAGCCGGACACAGCGGACACAGCGGACACAGCGGACACAGCGGGCCAGGCGGGAGCGCCGGCCTCGAGAACGTCACGGGTGTCCCTCGGGCCGGCGAGGTCGCCCCGGCCACCGGCGCCCCGGCCACCGGCGCCCCGGAGCCGCCCCTGAGCGGCGACGCCCGGCGTGGCGCCGCCGGCATCGGATCGCGCCCCGGCGCGACCGGCACCGGCACCGGCCCAGGTCAGGGCGCCGGCCCGCGCGCCCGCGGCACCGCGGAGCCGACGATGCGTGGAACCGTGCCGCCGGGGCTGCGCAGGGCCACGGGCACCGGGCAGGGCGATGTCCTGCGCACGTTCGTGACATCGGTGCGGCCGGACATGCGCCGCTGGTACACGATCTGCGACCCGGGCGCACTCGGCGTGGGGCCACGCCCGGCCGCCGTCCACGGTTACGGCGGGCCGAACGGCGTGGCCGTACCGTCCACCCCGCCGCCCGGCCGAAGCGCGCCCGCCCGGAACAGCATCCGCTACTCCACCCGGTGCCCGTACGAGTACGAATCCGAGGCAGCGCGGGCCGATCTCGCCGAACAGCGGTCGGTGCGGGTCGCCACCACCGTGACCGTCGCCGTGATCGCCCTCGCGCTGGTCATGCTCGGCCTCATGGCCTTCGGGACCACGATGTAGTCGGCCCGTCGGCCCGTCGGCGTAGTCGGCCCGCCGGCCCTCAGGTTGCCCCGATTCCAAGGACGTAGCACCGTAGCTACCTACGGTAGTCGATTCGGGGGTGGACGGGATGGACAGGGTCGAGATGCTGCCGGCGATCCCGCTGTCGGCCTGGGCGGGCACGAAGGAGACGCTGCACCGCTACCTGCAGGTGATCGGGAAGATCCGGCTGGCCGCCAGCCAGCGCCGCAACCACTGGTGGAACGTCCCGCTGCACCTCACCGGCCGGGGCATCACCTCGCGGCCGATGGGCCAGGTGGACGGCAACACGATCTTCACCATCGACGTCGATCTCGTCTCGCACGAGCTGGACGTCCACCGCATCGACGGCGAGCGGGTCACCTTTCCCCTCGCCGGCGGGTCCGTCGCGTCGTTCTACGCGCACCTGACGCGGGCCCTACGCGATCTCGACATCACTGTGCGCCTCGACCATCCGCACCCCTTCGACCTGGCCGACTCCGGGCGCCCGTTCGCCGAGGACACCGAGCACGCCGCCTACGACCCGGCGATGGCCCTGCGGTACTGGCAGACGCTCAGCCAGGTCTTCCTGCTCCTGGAGGAGTTCGCCGCCGGGTTCTCCGGCAAGGTCAGCCCGGTGCACCACTTCTGGCACACCTTCGACGTGGCGCACACCCGGTTCCGTGACCGCGCCGTCGAGCCGGCGCCCGGCACGGACCCGGTGACCCGTGAGGCCTACTCGCGGGAACTGATCAGCTCGGGCTTCTGGTTCGGCGACGAGACGCTGCCCGAACCGGCGTTCTACTCGTACACCAGCCCGGAGCCGCCGGGCCTCGCCGAGACGCGCCTGCACCCGTCGGGCGCGCGGTGGATGGAACGCGGCGGCAGCCACCTGGCCGTGCTCCCGCTGTCCGCGCTGACGGACGGCTCGGCGGCCCAGCGGCGCTCCGCCATCCTGGCCTTCCTGGGTGACGCCTACCAGGCCGGTGCGGTCCTCGCCGGCTGGGACATCGAGCGCTACGCCTCCCCGGGCGGAGTCACCGACCCGGAGCTGCTCCCGGCCCGTGTCACCCAGGGGGCGGCCGGCGGGGCAGGTCCGTCCCGTTGAGCCAGGCGAGCACGGCGAGCACGCGGCGGTTGTCGTCGGCGGCGGGCGGCAGGTCGAGCTTGGTGAAGATGCTGTTGGTGTGCTTGCCGACGGCCTTCTCGGTGATGACGAGCCGGGCCGCGATGGCCGTGTTCGACCGTCCCTCGGCCATCAGTGTCAGGACCTCGCGCTCGCGCCCGGTGAGCCGGTCGAGCGGCTGCTCGCGCCGGGAGACGAGCCGGGCGACGACCTCGTGGTCCAGAACCGTCCCGCCGGACGCCACCCGGCGCACCGCGGCGAGGAACTCGTCGACGTCGGCGACCCGGTCCTTCAGCAGGTAGCCGACCGCCCCGCCGCCGGAGGCGAGCAGGTCCCGGGCGTACAGCGGCTCGACCCACTGGCTCAGCACCAGCACCAGCACCAGCACCGGCAAAGGGCCGGGGCCGGGGGTGGGGCCGGAGCCGGAGCGCGGGCGGCGGTGGGCCTGGCCGCGGGCCCGCCGGGCGTCGATCGCCGCCTGGAGCCCCTCGGCCGTCCGCGTCGGGGGCAGCCGGACGTCCACGATCGCGATGTCGACGTCGTCACGGGCCAGCGCCGCGGTGAGCGAGGGCCCGTCCTCGACCGCCTCGACGACGTCGATGCCACCTGCCGCGAGGATGCGGACGATCCCGACCCTCAGCAGGGCCTGGTCCTCGGCGACGACGGCTGTCAGTGGACCCGGCGGACCCGGCGGACCCGGCGGACCCGCCGGACTCGGCAGACCTGACGGACCTGACGGACCCGGCAGACCCGGCGGAGTCCCCGGGCTCAGGTCCGGCACGGGATCTCCAGGGTGGCGGTGGTCGGGCCCCCGACAGGACTGTCGACGTGGAACGTCCCGTCGAACGCGGCGAGGCGGCGGGCCACCCCGGTCAGGCCGGCAGGAGACGGTCGTCGCGCGGGCCTCACGCAGCAGTTCGACCGCCGCCTCCGGGTCGCTGCCGACGAGCTTCTCGGCGAGGCCGACGCTCATGCCGACGGCCGCGATCCGGGCCTGCGCCCCGTCGTGCAGGTCGCGTTCGATCCGCCGGATCTCGGCGGACGAGTGGTCGAGCACCGCACTGCGTGTCTCCGTCACCTGTTCGACCCGCCGTTCCAGCTCGGCGACCCGGGAGCCGCCGAGGATGCCCCGCTCCGCGAGTGCCCGGGCCCGGACCAGCACCGGGGTGACCAGCCACCACACGTAGAGCGCGGGCCCGGAGAGCAGCGCCAGCAGCAGCCACACCCAGCCGGGGTCGAGCACGAGCAGCAGCAGGTACGTGACCGGCCCCGTCAGCAGAGCCGGCGGGACGAGCGACATGGCGAAGCCACCGCTCGCGGAGAACCACAGAAAGGCCACGTCGCGCCAGCGGGCCCCATCCCGCAGCCAGTGCAGCGGACGGGCCAGCAGGACGAGACCGGAGGTGTCCGCGTACTCGGCGGTGAGGCGGTGGCCGAGCAGCGCGCCGCTGACGTGCCGGTGAGCACGGTCAGCGCGGCCACGGCGGCGACGATCAGGGGCGGTAGCCACAGCTGCCCGTCCGGCAGCACACCCTCGCCCCGCGCCAGCCCGAACGGGATGATCGTGGCCAGCGATCCGACCAGCCCGAGCACGACACCGACCGCCGCCACGAGCGCGGCTTCGGCCACCACCGACCGCTCGATCTGCGCGCGGGTGCCGCCGACCAGCCACAGCTGGCGCAGCTCCACCCGCCGGTGCGCGACCACCGCGGCGAACGAGTTCACCACCATGATCGTCGCGAACAGGCTGATCATGCCGACCACCACGTTGTTGAGCAGGTTGATCGTCTCGGTGCCCGCCGGCGGCTCCCCGACGAGCGTGCGCCCGTCCGTGCCGACCAGCATCAGCGTGCCCACCGCACCGGCTGTCAGCACCACCACGGGGCCGAGCACCCCGCCGAGCAGGTGCGCGCGCCGCGACGCGGTGTGGCCGGCGAGGTAACCGGCCCCGTCGCCGCCGAGGAACGGGCGGGCCAGCCGGGCGCCGACCGGCAGCAGCGGCGGCCCGAGCAGGGCCAGGCCGACACCGACCAGCAACGAGGCCGAACCGGACGTCGCCATCGCGTCGTAGGGGTCGTCGGAGTTGCCGCTCACCGTCACCGTGACCACACCCATGCCCACCCCGTACGCGATCAGGATGAGCGCCAGCGCCACCCGCCACCGGCGGACCGGGCGCGCCCCGGCGAGGTCGTCGGCGGCGAGGTCGTCGGCGGCGGTGACCGAGGC
The DNA here is from genome assembly GCF_000374165.1 of Parafrankia elaeagni. Lineage (GTDB taxonomy): Bacteria > Actinomycetota > Actinomycetes > Frankiales > Frankiaceae > Parafrankia > Parafrankia elaeagni. The sequence goes on along the minus strand of NZ_KB893729.1, from coordinate 66,826 downwards.
GGGCCCGCGGGTCGCCCGGCGGCCGGCGACCGCCGCCGCGACCAGGCAGACCAGCAGGATCCCCGCCACCGTGAGCGGCAGCGACACCGCGCCGCCGCCGAACTCGACCTCGCTCACCACGTCGCCCGCGACCAGCGTGGCGAGCAGCGCCCGCCCACCGGCGGCGGCGAGCAGCGCCCCGAGCGCCGCGGCCGCCAGGCAGACCACCAGCGTCTCCGCCCGCACCAGCCGGCGGGCCTGCCACCCGGTGGCACCGATCGTGCGCAGCAGACCGATCTCGACGTCACGCTGCCCGACCGTCAGCCCGACCGTGGACGCGACCGAGAACAGCACGATCACCGCACCCCAGCCGCCGACGACGGCGCCCATCACGGTGAGGGACTCCGCGTCCCGCGCCGGTATCGGGCCGGCGGCCGTCTCCACCAGTGTCGCGAACGACCCGACGAGCGCCGTGCCGAGCAGCACGGCGACGAACGTGTCGGCGTACGCCGCGGCGACGGGATCGTGGGTGACCATGACGACGGTCTGCCCCAGCTCGTCGACACAGCCGCGCAGCAGCTCCAGCACGGACGCGGCCGTGGCCGAGTCCAGCGCGCCGGTCGGCTCGTCGGCGAGGATCACCGCCGGGTCCGCGACCAGCGCCCGCGCGATCGCGACCCGCTGCCGCTGCCCGCCCGACATCGCGGCCGGCAGGTGCCCGGCCCGCTCGCCGAGCCCGACCCGCTCCAGCAGGGCACTCACCCGCGCCCGGTCCGGGCGCCGCCCGGCGAGGCGCAGCGGCAGGCCGACGTTCTGCTCGGCCGTCAGGTAGGGCATCAGGTGGAAGCTCTGGAAGACGAAGCCGATCCGCTCGCGGCGCAGCCGGGTGCGGCGCTCCTCGTCCCAGTCGGTGATGTCCGCGCCGTCGAGCACCACCCGGCCGGACGTCGGCGGCTCCAGCCCGGCGGCGCAGTTCAGGAAGGTGGACTTGCCCGAGCCCGAGGGTCCCATGACCGCGGTGAAGGTCCCGCGGGCGAAGGCGGCGGACACCCCGGCCAGCGCGGCGACCGAGCCAGTCCCCTCGCCGTAGGTGCGCGCCAGATCATGTACTTCGAGGACGGCGGTGGAGGCGTTCAACGTGTGCTCCCGGGGGGGTGGAAGACCGGTGTGAACCTGCGCCCACGACGCTATGGATCATGCTCGTCCCGGTCGATGGGCCCAGACCGCGTCCTGCCGGTGGGGTTCTCCCCACCCCCTGCCCGCCACCCTGGTCAGGGGAGCCGCCCGCCGCCAGGCCCCGCCGGTTCCACCAGCCCCGCCAGTTCCGCCAGTTCCGCGGGAAGATCGCCGACGGCGACGACGACCAACGAGGTCACCGTGCGGGTGAGCGCCACGTAGAGACGACGCAGCCCGTGCGTCCGCAGCGGCTCGCCCTCGATGACGGCGGCCGGGTCGGCCAGCACCACGTGGTCGAACTCCAGCCCCTTCGCCAGGGAGGCCGGCACCAGCGACACCCGCTGGGGAGCGGTGTCGCCCGTCAGCTCGGCGAAGGGAAGGCCGGCGTCGCGCAGCGCCGCGCCGATCACGGCCGTCCGCCCGTCGGGCACCACCACCGCCGTCGAGCCCTCGTGCGCCAGCACCCGGCGGGCCTGCGCCGCCACCTCCGCCGCGAGCGTTCCCGAGGCCGCCCGCACCACCGTCAGCGCACCCGCCACGCTCCGGACCGAGGTCGCCGCCGGCACGCTCGCCGCGATGTGCGGCAGCAGCCGGTTCGCGAACTCCAGGACCTGCGCGGGCACCCGGTGGCTGCGCTCGAGCACCTCGAGGTGCGCGGCCGGCTTGCCCAGGTGGCCCAGGGTGGTCTCCCAGGAGGAAGCGGCCCAGGCGGTCGTCCCCTGGGCCAGGTCACCCAGGACGGTCAGCGACCCGTCCGCGCACCGGCGCCCGATCGCCCGGCACTGCATCGGTGACAGGTCCTGGGCCTCGTCGACGATCACATGGCCGTGGCCGGGGACCCGCTCGACCAGGTGCCGTGCCTCGTCGACGCAGTAGGCGTCAGCCAGCGACCACCGGGCGGCGCGAGCACGGGAGGCGGCGTGGGCATCGAGCAGCAGGGTCTGCTCGGCCCGCGTCAGCACGCCGTCGGCCGCCGCGGCCAGGAAGGGCGGGTCCGTCAACAGGCGGCGGACGAGCTTCGCGCCGTCGGCCTTCGGCCAGATCGCCTCGACGGCGTCGCGGACCGCCCGGCCGCGGGCGAGTGTCTCGATCCCGCCGTCGCTGATGTGCGTCCCGGCAAGCTCCGCCCGCCGCGCCGCCGCGGCGGCGATCCGCCGGGCGAACATGGCCCGGCCGGCGCCGTACCCGAAGGCGCCCGACCGGGTCGCGCGGAGCAGGTCCGCGACGTCGTCCGCGCCGACCGTCCAGCGGCCCTCCCGCGCGACCACTGTGACGGGCCCGGCCACGTCGCCGATGGCACCGTGGAGGGCACGGTGGATCACGACCGCCATCCGCTCGTCGCCCTTCAGCGCCGCGACGTCGTCCGGGTCCATGGCCCGCACGGGCGTGCCGTCCAGCAGGTCGCCCACGCTGCGCTGCTCGACGGTGAACTCTCCCAGCGTCGGCAGCACCGCGGCGATGTACCCGAGGAAGGCACGGTTGGGGCCGACGACGAGGACGCCCGAGCGCCGCAGCCGCTCGCGGTACGTGTACAGCAGGTACGCGGCCCGGTGCAGACCGACGGCGGTCTTGCCCGTTCCCGGAGCGCCCTGGACGCAGATGCTGACCTCGAGCTCCGCCCGGACGATCTCGTCCTGCTCCGGCTGGATCGTCGCGACGATGTCCCGCATCGGCCCGGACCGGGGCCGCTGGATCTCCTGCTCGAGCAGGCTCTCACCGCTTGTCACCCCCTCGCCTGCCCCGCCCGTCCCGCCCGTCCCGGCGCTGCCGGCGTCTCCGTGCTGGAACATCTCGTCCTCGAAGGCGGTCAGCTCGCCGTCCACGAAGCCGAAGCGCCGCCGCACGCGGACGTCCATCGGGTCGGCCCGGTGCGCGCGGTAGAACGGGCGGGCCACACCGGCCCGCCAGTCGACCACCAGGGGATCGTCGCCCGCGTCCTCCCGGACATGGCGGCGCCCGAGGTACACCGGCTGGGCCGGCACCGCGGAGGACTCGCCGGTCCGGTAGTCGAGGCGTCCGAAGAACAGCGGCACCGCGTCGTCGTGCGCGGTGAAGGTGGCCAGCCGGCGCGCCTTGTCGGCCCGCAGAGCCGCGATCGTCGCCTTGTCCACGACCGGATCGCCGCCGGGGATGTCGGTATCCCGTGCCTGCTTGTGCATCCCGCGCAGCGCGCGCAGGCCACGTCGCAGGTACGCGCGCTCCGCCGACAGCTCCCCGGCGTCGGCGTTCTCAGCGTTCTCGGCGTTCTCGGTGCTCTCGGTGCTCTCGGTGCTCTCGACGTTCATCGGAACTCCTGATCTCCGTCCGGGCAGCTTCGTCCCGCGGGTTCACGCGAACTCGGACAGCCCCTTCCGCAACGCCCCGAAGGCCAGCCGGGCCGCCGCGACGGCGTCGGGGAGAACGTCGGCGGCGACAGCCCGGGGCTCACAGAGCCGGCGCCAGTTCTCCCGGGCGAGCACGCGGCGGACGGCCAGGATCTGGCTCGCGGCCAGGGCCGCGGCGAGATCACCGGCGGTGGGCACGGCCTCGCCGAGGGCTGCCGCCAACGCCTCCTCGTCCCGCGCCGCGTACTGTGCCACCCGCCCGGCCAGGCTCGGGGTGGCGAAGACCATCCCGTGGAAGGCGAGGACCTCCGGGTGGTCGTTGAGACCGGTCACCGGGTCATGTCGCGCCAGCCCGGCGAGGAGATGCTCCTCCAACGCGGGCAGCGGCGCGGTCGCGGGCGGCCGGGCGCGCACCACCCGGGCGGCCTCGCCGTCGTGGTCGGCGATGCGATGGAGGACGAGGTCCTCCTTGGTGGGGAAGTACGCGAACAGCGTCGGTTTCGAGACCTCCGCCGCGGCTGCCACCTCGGCGACGGACACGTTGTCGAAGCCGCGCTCGAGGAACAGCGCGATGGCCGCCGCCGACAGCGCGTCGTGGGTGCGCTGCTTCTTCCGCTGCCGCAGCCCTGCCGGCTCCCGGGTCACCGCGGGCGCATCCCTGGCACCTCCACCGATCAAGGCCGACCCGCGGCCGGCCCATTGCCCGCCGAAGAAATCTTTACCGAGTCATTTATTTGCCTCGGATCGTACCTGAACCCGGTAAGGAGAAGGTCGGTCGCCGGGTGTCCACCTTGACAGGTAGCGGAATACGGATTCCACTTCTCGGTGGCCAGGGCGGATGCGCGCCGGCCAGGGCGGCCGCCTGGTGCTCCGGAGCGGCGCGGAAGGGGTATGGATGAGACCCGGTACCTACCGGTTGACCTTCGGGGTCGTCATGGCGGGGACGGCGGCGTTCGCGCTGCTGCAGTCGCTCGTCGGTCCGGTGCTCCCGACGATCCAGCGGGAGCTGCACACCGACCAGAACACGGTCACCTGGGTGATGACCTCCTATCTCCTCGCGGCCTCGGTGGCCACGCCGATCCTCGGCCGGGTCGGCGACATGATCGGCAAGAAGAAGGTCTTCGTCTTCGCCCTGCTGCTCCTCGGCCTGGGTGCGCTCGTGTCGGCGCTGGCCACAGGCATCGGGCTAATGATCGTCGGTCGGGTGATCCAGGGGTGCGGCGGTGCGATCCTGCCGCTGTCCTTCGGGATCCTGCGCGACGAGCTGCCCCCGGAGAAGCTCGGCTCCGCCGTCGGCATCGTGGCCGCGCTGACCGCCGTCGGCGGCGGGGTCGGCCTGGTGCTCGCCGGTCCGATCGAGTCGGCCTTCGGCTATCACTGGCTGTTCTGGGCACCGATGATCGTCATTCTCCTCGCCGCGGCCGCCGCCGCGAAGTTCGTCCCGGAGTCACGCAACCGCAGGCCCGCGCGGGTCAGCTGGTTCGGCGGCGTCCTGCTCGCGGGCTGGCTCATCGCCCTCCTGCTCGGCGTCAGCGAAGGCCGGAACTGGGGCTGGACGTCGCCGGAGGTCCTGGGGCTGTTCGCCGCGGCGCTCGTGCTGGGCGCCCTGTGGCTGATCGCCGAGGACCGGGCCCGCGAGCCACTGATCGACCTGAGGATGATGCGGCTGCGCCCGGTGTGGACGGCGAACCTCGTGGCGCTGCTGTTCGGCATGGGCCTGTACGGGACGATGTCGTTCCTGCCGGCGTTCCTGCAGACACCGACCAGCACCGGCTACGGCCTGGGGGCGAGCGTCACCGAGTCCGGCCTCTACGCCCTGCCCATGACACTCACGATGTTCCTCGTGAGCATGGTCAGCGGGCGGGTCACGGCGGTGGTCGGGTCGCGGGTCGCGGTGGTCGGCGGGTCGCTGCTCAGCGTTCTCCCGCTGGTCATGTTCGCCTACGTCAACGACCACGCCTGGCAGATCGTGCTCGCGTCCTCGCTGTTCGGCGTGGGGATGGGGCTGGTCTTCGCCGCGATGGCGAACATCGTCGTCGAGTCCGTCCCGGCCACGCAGACCGCGGTGGCCAGCGGCATGAACGCGAACATCCGGACCATCGGCGGCTCGATCGGCGCCGCCGTGATGGCGGTGCTGGTCGCCGGCGGCGCGAGCGCGGGCGGGCTGCCCCAGGCGAGCGGCTACAGCCACGGGTTCCTGTTCCTCGCCGTGGCGAGTGCTGTCGCCGCCCTGGTGGCGTTGCTCATTCCCCGCGTCAGGAACGAGACTGTCATTCTGAGGCGCTCGGGCGCCCACGAGCATCCGGAGACGGCGCTCGTCGCCGGGGCCGAGCTGGTCGACTAGCGGAGGCTCCGACGGCCCCGCGTCCGGGGGGCCGGTCGACCAGCCAGCAGGAGGGGACGTATGAGCAGCCTGAGCGCACCGGCACCGGCACCGGCACCGGCACCGACCGACGGCAGCCCGGCGGGTGGGGCCGGCGGCCGGCCGCCTCGCCTGCGGCAGGACGCGGCGCGCAACCGCGACCGGATCATCAACGCCGCCTGCGCCGTCTTCGCCGAGCGCGGCCTCGACGCCTGCGTGGAGGACATCGCCCGCCGGGCCGGGGTGGGGGTCGGCACGCTCTACCGCCGGTTCCCCACCAAGGAGCATCTGCTCCGCCAGATCGCCGAGGATCTGCTGCGCGAGCTGTTGGACGGTGCCCGGGCCGAGCTCGGTGCCGCCGACGGCGCGGGCCTGGAGCGGACGCTGCGCCAGTGCGCGCTCCTGCAGGTCAGCAAGCGCGGCTACATGATGCGGGCGTTCGACACGGCGATGCCCGACGAGCTGCGCACAGCGTTCCGCGCGACGCTCGGCGAACTGCTCACCGAGGCCCAGGCGGCCGGCACCATCCGCCCGGACGTCACCACCCTGGACGTCGTCATGATTCTCTGGTCGCTCCGCGGCGTGATCGACATGTCCGCCGACACCAGCCCGGCGGCCGTCCAGCGCTACATGGATCTGTTGCTGGCGGCGCTGCGCCCCGGGGCCGCCCCGCTCACGCATCCACCCGTCACCGACATCTGACAGCCCGCGCGTTCGGAGGCCACACCGTCCAGGCAGTGCGACGGCTCCGGAACGCGTACGGCCCGGCCCGGCGCCTCGCGACGCCAGGCCGGGCCGGGCCGGCCGGGCCGGTACCCGGATCGCGTCAGTGCATGACCACAGGGCCGTCCATCGGACGTCCGCTGGACCGGATCAGCGGAGCCGCCAGCGCGCCGAGCAGGGCGATCACGGCCCCCACCAGCAGCGCGACATGCAGGCCGGACATGAACGCGGCGTGGGCGCCCGCGGTCACCGCGTCGGCGACCTGCGCGGAGACACCCGGCGGCACGGGCGCGAGGCCCTGAGTGACGGCTTCGCCGCTCTGGGCGACCTGGGCGGCGACGTCCGCGGGAGCGCCGGCGTTCACCGTCTTCTGGGCGAGCACGCCGTCGACCCGCGCGGCCAGGATCGAGCCGAGCACGGAGGTCCCGATCGCGCCGCCGAGCTGCATGGCGGTGCTCTGCAGACCACCGGCCACGCCGGAGAGCTCCAGCGGCGCGTTCCCCACGATCGCCTCGGCCGAGGCGACCGCCACGAACGCGATGCCGATGCCGATGCCGAGCAGCGGCGGCCACAGCAGCATGTAGGACGAGTCCGTGGCGAGGCCCGTCATCCAGAACAGGGCGGCGGACGTCAGCAGCATGCCGATGCCGATCGGCACCCGCGGGCCGTAGCGGGTGGTGAGCGAGGCGGCGAGGGGGCTGCCGAACATGAAGACCACGGTGAGCGGGAGCAGTCGCACACCGGTCTCGACAGCCGAGTATCCGTGGACGTTCTGCAGGTAGAGCGTGAGGAAGAACAGCACGCCGAACATCGCGAAGAAGTTGACCATCACCAACACGCTGCCGAGGGTCACCGACCTGTCGCGGAACAGCGACATCGACAGCAGCGGCTGGGACACCCGCAGCTCGACGAGAACGAAGAGCACCAGCAGCACCAGGGCACCGCCGAGGAAACCGATCGTGTTCAGACTGCCCCAGCCCCACGACTGCGCCTTGACCACGCCGTAGACGAGAGCGAACAGACCACCGGAGAGCAACACCAGGCCAGCCGGGTCGAACTTCTGGCCGGGCTCCTCGTTACGGCTCTCCCGCACCACCGCGATGCCGACGACCAGCGCGATCACGCCGACCGGGACGTTCAGGTAGAACACGGACTCCCAGGAGACGTTCTCGATCAGCAGCCCGCCGACGATCGGCCCGGCCGCGATGGAGATCGCGGAGCTCGCGCTCCAGATGCCGATGGCGGAGTTCAGCCGCTCGGCGGGGAAGACCGAGCGCAGCAGCGCCAGCGTGTTCGGCATCAGCAGCGCGCCGAACACGCCCTGCAGCGCGCGCCACACGATGACCTCGCCGATGCTGCCGGACAGGCCGACCATCAGCGAGGTCGCCGCGAACCCGGCGATGCCGATGAGGAAGACCTTCTTGCGGCCGAAGCGGTCACCGAGCTTGCCGCCGACGATCAGCAGGACGGCCAGCGCCAGCAGGTAGGAGTTGGTCACCCACTGCAGACTCTGCAGGCTCGCGTCGAAGTCACGGGCGATGAACGGGTTCGCGATCGACACGACGGTGCCGTCGAGGCCCACCATGATCACACCGAGGGCGACGCTGATCAAGGTCAGCCACGGGTTGGACCGCAGCTGTTCCAGCCTGCCGGGCTGACTCCCCGGACCGGTGGGCTTCCCCGTCCTGCCGGCAGACCGCCGCCGGGCAGGCGCGGAAGAGGGTGCGGTCATCAAGCTCTCCACTCAGTCGAAAGGGGGCTCGTCAAGCCTCACACCCCGACAGGAAAGTGGCAACCGTGTGCCATTTAACATTCGACTGCCACGATCGCTAGGATGGACGACTGAAAGGGGGTGCCGGCGATGGGTCTTCGAGAAGCGAAGAAGGAACGCACACGCGAGGCACTCGCCGCCGCCGCCACCCGGCTGTTCACGGAACGTGGCTACGAGGCGACGACAGTCGAGGACATCGCCGCAGCGGCGGAGGTCTCGCCACGCACGTTCTTCCGCTACTACCCGTTGAAGGACGACGTCGTCACGGAGATCTTCCGGATGGGCGGCTTCGAGACCACGGTAGCGGCCCGCCCGCCCGACGAGCCGGTCATCGCGTCGTTACGTGCCGCGGCCATGACCGTACTCAGGGAATGCGCCGAGAACCCCGCGCCCACGCTCGCCGTGCTGCGCATGGTCGCCAGCCAGCCGGCGCTGCGCACCCGCCTCGCCGAGGCGCAGCGGGAGTGGACCGCCGTACTGACCACCTCGATCACCACCCGGCTGGGGGCCGCGCACGACCCGCTCCTCCCCCGGCTGCTCACCAACTGGGCGCTCGCCACCCTGGACGCCGTGCTCACCCACTGGGAGTCCGCCGACGGCCGGCTCGACCTGCTCGAGCTCACCGGGCGGGCCTTCGACCGGCTCGCCCCGGCCCTCGACGCCATCCTCGTCAGCGCCGACAGCCAGGTCGCACACACGGCCGGCACGACCGTCTCCTGACACCACGCGCCCCGGTGGCGAGCCGCGACCGCGGGCCTCTGCTTCGGGCTCGAAGCAGCGGTGGTCAGGCGGTCAGGCGGTCAGGACCGTGCGCTGGGACGTATCACCGCGGGGACGTCCGGCTCCGCGTCGAGCACCCGCAGCAGCAGCGACAGCAGCTGCTCCTGTTCCGCCGGGGAGAGCACCTCGAACGAGGGCGGCGCGACCGCCATCTGCTCCCGTGCCCGGGCCACCATCCGCCGCCCCTCCTCGGTCATGACGACCGTCTTGGCCCGCCTGTCGGTCGGGTGCGGCTCGCGCCGGGCGAACCCACGCCGCTCCAGTGCGTCGACCATGCTCGTCAGGTAGGAGGGGTCCAGGCGGAAGGCGCTGACCAGCTCGCGCATCGGGCGTGACCCGTCGGTCAGCATCATCAGAACCTTCAGGGCCCCGGGCGGGATGTCCGCCTCCTGACAGACACGGTGCAGCTGCCGGTGCCCCGCCCCGCCGAGGACCAGTGCCTGCACCGCAAGCCACGCCTCCCCGGCGACTGGACTGATCACGCCTCGACGGTACCTTCCCGGGGCCCCGCACACCCCCCACATCATGGACACGACTAAATATTTGACGAGCCTCAACGAACGGCGGATGCTGGTCGACGTCAGAGCCGCCGGGCTGCACCGGCGACCATCGGCGGATGCATCGGAGAGCCCGTGCCCGAGCACGCACCGGGAAAAGAACCGTCCAGCGAGGCAGGCGAGCCCGCCCGGGCCGCGATGGCCGACGGCGCGGGTGGGAGCCAGCCGCCAGGCGGCCCCAGCACGGAGATCGACCCGGCACTGCGCCGTCTGGCGCTCACGGTCACCCTCGGCGCGATCATGGCGATCCTGGACACGACGATCGTAGCCGTCGCCATCGACACCCTCGGCCGGGACTTCGACGCCTCCCTGTCCACGGTCTCCTGGATCACAACCGGCTACCTGCTGGCGCTCGCCATCGTCATCCCGCTCACCGGCTGGGCCATCGAGCGCTTCGGCGCGACCCGCATGTGGAACATCTCGCTGGTCCTGTTCCTCGCCGGCAGCGCGCTGTGCGGCGCGGCCTGGTCGGCGGAAAGCCTGGTGGCCTTCCGGGTCGTGCAGGGTCTCGGCGGTGGGATGATCCTGCCGATCTGCATGACCCTGCTGGCCCGGGCCGCCGGGCCGGCGCGGATGAACCGCATCATGAACGTCGTCGGGATTCCGACCCTGATCGCGCCGATCCTCGGTCCGGTCATCGGCGGGCTGATCGTAGACAACCTCGACTGGCGCTGGATCTTCTTCGTCAACCTGCCGCTCGGCGCGGTCGCGCTGGTCGCCTCCTGGCGGGTGCTTCCGCGTGACGATCACGGGCAGGCGCACCACCGGCTCGACGTGCCGGGCCTGCTGCTGATCTCCCCAGGCCTCGCCGCACTCGTCTACGGCCTCTCCCAGGCCGGCTCCGACGGCGGCTTCGGATCGGTGGAGGTCCAGGTCAGCATCGCCGTCGGCGTGGTCGCGCTGGTCGGCTTCGTCATACACGCCCTGCGGCGGGCCGACGCCCTACTCGATCTGCGGCTGTTCCGCGACCGCACGTTCAGCTTCGCCGGCGTCACCACCTTCATGGTCGGCGCCACCCTGTTCGGCGCGATGTTCCTGCTCCCGCTCTACTTCCAGATCGCACGGGGCCAGAGCGCGCTGGCCGCCGGCCTGTCCCTCGTCCCGCAGGGGCTCGGGGCGATGGTCGCGATGCCGCTGGCGGGCCGGCTGGCCGACCGCCGCGGCGCCGGGTACGTCGTCCCGATCGGCATGGCCGTCAGCCTGCTGGGCACCCTCGCCCTCACCCAGATCGACGCCCACACCAACGAGGTGGCGCTCGCGGCCTTCCTGTTCGTACGCGGGCTCGGGTTCGGCGCCTCGATGATGCCCGCGATGAGCGCGGCCTACCAGACCCTCTCCCCGGCAGCGGTGCCCCGGGCCACGACGACGCTCAACATCCTGCAGCGGGTCGGCGGCTCGCTGGCGACGGCTCTGGTCGCCGTCGAGCTGCAGCACGCCATCTCGACCCGCGTGCCGGGCGCGGGCGGCGGCGGGCTGGAGACCGCCCGGCAGACCGAGCTGCCGCCGGCGATCGCCGACGAGATCGGCAGCGCGTTCGGCGCGACGTTCTGGTGGGTGGTCGGGCTGACCGCGGCCGGCCTGCTCGCCGGCCTGTTCCTGCCCCGCCGGCCCGCCGCGGCGGCCGGTGGCGGTGTCGCCCCGGCGCAGAAGCCGCCGCCGGCACAGGTTCCACCCGCGGTACAGGACCCGCCGTTGGTGAAGGAGCCGGTGGCAGCGGCCGTGGCTGCGCCGGTGGCGGTGGGCGCGCCGGTCGCGGTCGCGGTGGCGGTGACCGAGCCGGTCGTGGTGGCCGAGCCGGAGCCGGCAGCCGAGCCGGAGCCGGCAGCGGAACCGGTGGCGGTAGCGGTAGCGGTAGCGGAACCAGAACCGGTGGCAGAGCCTGAGCCGGTGGCGGAACCCGAGCCGGTGGCGGAACCCGAGCCGGAGCCGGAGCCGGAACCAGTGGCGGTGGCGGAACCGGTGGCAGAGCCCGAGCCGGAACCAGTGGCGGTGGCGGCCACGTCATCCGAGTCGGACGCACCCTCTTCCACACCGGAGACGCCCACGGCCGAGGAGCCGATCGACGTCGACGACACCAGTCCGTCCGCCGGGGCCGAGAAGGCCGTCACCACAGCCATGACCGGAGTCTCCAGCACCGCCCCGTGAACCTGACGCAGGTGCAGGGACGCTCAGGTGGCGGGTGAGCCGACGAGCTCGAAGGCGCGCCACATCGAGGCGTAGTGTCCGTCGGCGGCGATCAGTTCGTCATGCGAGCCGATCTCGGCGACGGCGCCGCCGTCGAGGACGACGATCCGGTCGGCGGTGCGGGCTGTCTGCAGCCGGTGCGCGATCACGATCGTCGTCCGCCGCCGGGCGAGACGCGCCGTGGCGGCGGCGACCCGGCGCTCGGTCGCCAGGTCCAGGTTGGAGGTCGCCTCGTCGAGCAGGAGCAGCACCGGATCGACGAGCTCGGCCCGGGCGAGCGCGATGAGCTGGCGCTGCCCGGCTGACAGCGAGCGGCCCCGCTCGGCGACCTCGTGGTGGTAGCCCCCGGGCAGCGCGGCGATGAACTCGTGCGCGCCGACCGCGCGGGCGGCCGCCTCCACCTCGGCATCGGTGGCCTCGGGCCGCCCGTAGGCGATGTTGTCCCGGACGGCCCCGCTGAACAGGAACGCCTCCTGCGGCACATAGCCGAGCCAACTGCGGAAGGTGCGGAGGTCCAGGGTCCGCAGATCCCACCCGTCGAGGCGGACGGCGCCGTCGTCCGGGTCGTAGAAGCGGGCGATCAGCTTCATCACCGTCGACTTGCCGGCGCCGGTCTCTCCCACGAGGGCCACGGTCTCCCCGGCGGCGACACGCAGGTCGACGCCGCGCAGCGCCTCGGGTACCCGGGTCGCGGCGGCGGTCTCCAACCGGGCGAAACGGGGGTCGGCGGGCCCCACCGCACGGGCGCCGGGATCGGTGGCAAGGCCGGTGGCGAGGCCGCCGCCGGCGGCGCGTTGAGGCGGCGTGGCCTGCAGCGGCCGGTCCTGCAGCGGCGTGGGCGTGGCCGGGTAGGCGAAGCGCACACCGTCCAGCACCAGCTCACCACGCGGCCGCCCGGGTGCCAGCGGGTTCTGGGCCGGTGGGGTGAGGGTCCGCAACCGCATCAGCTCGGCGATACGCGCCACCGACACCCGGGTCTGCTGCCAGGCGTCGAAGACCTGGGACAGCTGCTGGATCGGCGAGAAGAACAGATCGATATAGAGGATGAAGGCGATCAGTACGCCGACGCTCAGCTGGCCGTGCACGACGAGCGCGGACCCGACGCCGAGCACGATCGCGTCGGCCACCGCGGAGAGGAACTGGACGAACGGGAAGTAGATGGCGACGAGCCGCTGTGCCGCGAGCCGCGAGCTCAGGTAGTCACGCCCCAGCCCGCGGAAGTGCTCGACGGTCGCCGCCTCGTGCACGAACGCCTGCGCCTCCCGGATACCGGACAGGCTCTCCTGGAAGTCGGCGTTGACGATCGCGATGCGCTCCCGGGAGAGGTCGTAGTACCCGGCAGCCCGGCGCCGGAAGACCACGGTCGCGGCGGCCAGCGGAACGATGACCAGCAGTGTCAGACCGCCGAGCTCCGGGTTGATCGTCAGCAGGGCCACGCCGACTCCGGCGAACGTGACGAACGAGACCAGCGCCGCCAGCAGCCCGTTCTCGATCAGCGACTCGAACTGGTCGATGTCGGTGGTCATCCGGGTCATGATCCGGCCGGACATCTCGCGCTCGTAGTAGTCCAGGGAGAGGCGCTGCAGCTGCGCGAAGATCCTGATCCGCAGCGAGAGCATGATCCGTTCGGCGGCGCGGCCCGTCACGAAGGTCTCGCCGATCTGGTCGAGCAGGTCGGCGAGCGTCACCACCAGGAACGCGGCGGACGCCGCCCACAGCACGCCCGAGGAGCCGCGTGCGACGCCGTTGTCGACACCCGTCTTCACCAGCACCGGCCCGGCCAGGCTGGCCGCCGCGTCGCCGATCACCAGCAGCAGCCCGAGCAGCAGTGGGCGGCGGAACCGCCGCAGCACCCTCAGGAGACTGAACCGGGGGTCCGGCTGGCTTTCGGCCGCGACGTCGATGTCGGCGACGTCCCGCACCGGCGGCAGGGCGGCGACCCGGGCCAGCAGCTCCGGCGTCGGCGCCAGGTTCAGCCGCCAGCTGCCCCCGCCGCCGAGACCGGCGCCGAGACTCGGGGCGCCGACCCCGGCGCCACCGGTCCCGCGCCGCGGCGCCGGGCCGGGTGCGGGTTCCGCCGCCGGAGCGGTGCCGGACACCGGGCTCGGTCCGGCCCCCTGGTCCCGCTCGGCTGTCTCGGAGGTCCGGGCAGCCGGCGATTCCGCCTGGTCGGCCTGGCTGGCCTGGTCGGCCGGGCCGGCCTGGCTGGCCTGGTCGGCCGGGCCGGCCGCCGGATCGGAGTCGAGGCCGGCCAGGAGTGTCCGGTAGGAGGCGCTGCGTCCCGTCAGTTCCTCGTGGGCCCCCGCATCGACGACCTGCCCGTTCTCGACCACCACGATCCGGTCGGCCAGGTGCAGTGTCGAGACGCGGTGGGCGATGAGGATCGTGGTGCGCCCGGGCAGCAGTTCCCGCAGCGCGGCGTGGATGTGTTCCTCGGTGTGGGCGTCCACGGCACTCGTCGCGTCGTCCAGGACGAGGATGCGGGGGTCGGTGAGCAGCGCCCGGGCCAGCGCGATCCGCTGTCGCTGCCCGCCGGACAGCGACAGGCCGCGCTCGCCGACGATCGTGTCGTAGCCGCGGGGCAGGGCCAGGACGAACTCGTGCGCGGCCGCCGCCCGCGCCGCCGTCTCGACCTGCTCGTCAGTGGCGTCGGGCCGGCCGTACGCGATGTTGGCCCGCACCGAGTCGGAGAACAGGAAGCTCTCCTCGAAGGCGACGCCGACCTGCGAGCGCAGCGACCGCAGCCGGACGGACCGCAGGTCCTGGCCGTCGATCGTCACCCGGCCGGCATCGGGGTCGTGGAAGCGACTCAGCAGCGCGGCCACCGTGGACTTGCCGCTGCCGCTGGCCCCGATGAGCGCCACCCGCTCCCCGGCGGCGATGTGCAGGTCGAAGCCGCGCAGCACCGGCGGGCCGTCGGGGTAGGCGAACTCCACCCCCTCGAAGCGGATCTCGCCGCGCGTCGGCGGGAGCTCCACGGCTTCGGGGGTGTCCGCGATGGCCGGGGCGAGGCGCAGCAGCTGGAAGATCCGCTCGACGCCGGCCCTGGCCTGCTGCCCGACCGTGAGCACACCGGCCAGCTGGCGGGTCGGGGCCGCGAACTGCCCGACATAGGTGGAGAAGGCGAGGAAGGTGCCGATCGTCAGCTGGCCGTTCAGGGCCATCCAGCCGCCCACGGCCAGGATCGCCACCTGGGCCAGCGCGGGGACGGATTCCAGCAGCGGCTGGTAGCGGGCCCGCAGCCGCACCGCCCGCATCCGGGACCCGTAGAGGTCGGCGGCCGCCTCGACGACGCGACCCACCTCGCGATCCTCCTGGCCGAACGCCTTGACCACCCGCACGCCGTTGACGTCCTCGTCGACGATCTGGGCGACGGCGCCCTCGCGCTGCTGGCCGTCCCAGGTGGCCGGGAAGACCCGCGACCGCAGCCGGTAGGAGAGCGCGAACAGCACCGGGATGACGACGAGGCTGATGAGCGCGAGGGGTGGCGAGAGAACGATCATGACGATCAGCGCGGTGATCATCATGATGACGTTGCCCATCATGATCGGCAGCAGGCCGAGCAGGCCCTGCACGAGCGCCGAGTCCGAGTTCGCCCTCGCCACCAGCTGGCCGGTGGGCATCCGGGACAGGCTGTCCTGGTCCAGGGTCTGCAGATGATCGTGCATCGCGTTGCGCAGGTCGAACTGCACGCCGAGCGCCACCCGTCCGCCACGGTACCGGCGCACGTAGGCGAAGCCGAACGCGCCGGCCGCGGCGAGGAACAGCACGAGCAGCCACGGCCACAGCGGGGATGCCCGCCGCACGATCACGTCGTCGACGATGTGGCGCGCGATCAGCGGGACCACCGCCTGGCAGGCACTGCCGAGCAGCGCCGCCAGCAGTGCCAGGACGAGATCGCGGCGATGGCGCATCAGGTAGTGCCACAACCCACGCAGCCAGCCGGCCTGGGCGGCTGCGGCTGCGGGTTCGGGTTCGGGTGCAGGTGCAGGTGTGGGCGTGGGCGTGGGCGTGGAGGCGCTCATCGGCCCTGCCGCCGGGCGCGTTCGCTCAGGATCTCCTCGAGGGCGTCGCCAAGCTGGCGAAGCGCGGTGCCGGCCGCGTCGGAGTCGGGGGTGCGGGCGAGAACCTCGCCCAGCGCCCCGGCCATCACCCGCTCGGCGGCGTCGAGGACGGACCGGCCCTGCGGCGTCAGGCTCAGCGGTGTGACCCGCCTGTCCTCGTCGAGGCCGCCCCGGACCAACAGGCCTCGCTGGCGCAGCGACTCGACGGTCGCGCTCACAGCCGGCTTGCCGAGCGCGAGCCGGCGGGCGATCCGGGACGCCCGTTCGTCGCCCGCCGCGATCTGGGCGAGCACCCGGTACTGGGCCAGGCTCAGGCCGTCCAGCGACCGCTCGAACAGGCGGGACAGCCGGACCACAGCCCGGACCGCGTCGACGGGGACGGGGACGTCAGACAACACGGTTCGACACTAACAACTGGTTCGAGTTCCGAACTAGTACCACGAACCCGCATCGCAAACCGCATACACGCCCATGTCGGGATCACTGGGATCACCAGGACCACCAGGACCACCTGGAGCGCCGGACCTCGGGATCGCCGGAACGGAGACGGCGCGGCCACCGCGGCAGACCAGCCCACCGCACCGGGACGAAAAGTCACGCAGCGCATCAGGACCAACTGCCGCCGTAACGCGGAAGGTGACCCGGCTTAACACCGGGTACATAGCCGAGTGTAATTCTGGAAAAGTTCAGCGCGCCTGGACGGACCAGGTGACGTGGCCGAGAGCTCTGACAGGCGGTGTTCCCATGGCCGATATCGTCACGATAGCTGCCTCGATCGACGGTGTTCCCACCATGACGGAAACCGACGCTATGCTCGAGGAGCTGCGCCGACTTCCCCGCACGAATGACAACCAGGCGCTGATCGACGACCTTCTTGAATTCCGGTCACTGCTCGCGGAGCGTCGCGTCGAATCGGTCGCCGGCCCGCAGTAGCACGGCACCAGACGGGGTACAGGGTACCCGGCCCGGGCTGAGTGCTGCCCGGGCCGGGTGGGACCGGGCCGACGCGGCGGGTGGAGTCGTGTTCCTCGCCGCGCCCGCCCGGTGGAAGTACTAACTACGCAAGAGCTGACTACTGGTTGCCGAACGGCTGGTTCTGCTGGTTCTGCTGGCCCTGCTCGCCGCCGCCGAAACGCTCGCCGGAGAGCCCGCCCTGGGCGCCGCCGACGCCGACCAGCTCGCGCAGGCGGTTCTCGACGTACCGCTCGCTGTGGTGCGTCTTGTCCGCGATCCGCGCGACGAGGTCGTTGATGCCGGTGGCAGCGTCCAGGTCCGCCGTGCTGACCTGACCGAACTGGTCGAGGAGGCGGTAGCGCAGCTGACGCCAGTTCTGACGAAGCTGCTGCTCCACCTGCTGACGCTGCTGCTCCTGCTGCTGGGTCATTTAGTGATTCCTTTCACCATGAATGTTTCAGGAGGTGGTGAAGACGCGAGGCGAACGCTACCCCAGGGGGTTCGGGGAGCGCTAAACGAGCAGCGGCACCGGCATGTTCACCCGCAGCCCGCAGCACTGCATCGGAATCGGTAGCCGCCGGACATGGCGTGTTCGTGCGCAGCCTGCCGACAGGCGGGATTCATGCGCTTTTCGACGTTTCCTTTCATGCCCCTTTGCCGTGCTGCGCGGGGCGCTGCGCCACCCACAGGCGGTGCAGGGTGTACCGCGCCGACGTGGTGAACAGGGTCACCGCACGCATGACCGAGGGCTCCACCCGTTTCAACGGATACGTCCACCGGACAGCGACGAAACCCAGCAGGCCGCCCTCGCCGGGAAACGGGATCACCAGCGCGGAGCCGATCTTCAGTTTCTCGACACGCTCAGCCGGGATGAGCGGCGTCCCGGTCGGATCCGCGATGAACAGCGGATCCCGCAGCTGGGACAACGCGCGCAGGGCGGCATCGTCATCGGGGTTCACCCGGGCGCCCACCTGCGTCAGCGGCTCGGTTCCCGGCGACACGGACGAACCGGCGGCCTCGAACACCGTCGCGCCCGGCAGCTTCGCGACCATCACCCCGACGGCGTCCGCGCCGCTCAGTGAGCGCACGACGTCCGCGATCAGAGTGGCCGCGGTGGGCAGGTCCTCCGGATGCCACAACTGGTCAAGGCCGCGCAGCGCCTCGGTGATCTCCTCCCCCATCAGACGTTCGCGACGCGCGTCGCACAGCCGCACCGTCTGGTCCGCGAGGCGGTGCAGCCCGCGGCGCTGGCCCGGCGCAAGCCTGCGCGGCATCCGGTCAGACACGCACAGCGCGCCCAGGACGTGCCCTTCGGACGTCCGCAGCGGCGCCCCGGCGCAGAAACGCACCGGGACATCCGGGTCGACCTGGACGATGTGCGCGAAGCGCATGTCCTTCCGGGCGTCCGCGACCTCGAGGTAGTCACCCGACGAGACCGCGTGGGAGGCCACGCCCACCCGGCCCGCCAGAACATCGATCTTCAGGCCGTGCCAGGACTTGAACCACTCCCGGTCGGCGTCGACGAGCACGACGTGGGCGTAGGTGCATTCGGCGACCTGGGCCGCGAGGGTCGCCATCTGGTCGAACTCGGGTTCCGGTGGGGTGTCGAGGAGCCGCTGGCTGTGCAGCGCGGCCAGCCGGGCATCCTCGTCCGCGGGGAGGGGCGCGCCCAGGCCGCCCTCGGTCCAGCACCGCTTGGTCCGCCCGGTGACCTCGACACCCGCCTGCTCGTCGTCCTGCGTCACCGCTGACCATGGCACCGTCGGTGTCGTCATGGCCCTGGCGGCGCTCTGCCCGCCCTCGGGCCGGGCCGTGCCTCCCGGCCGCCCTGCCTCCGCCGTGGGTGGCGGCGCTGTACCCGCGCCCCTGCCTCGTGCCTCGGCAGCCTCCCACGCCGCGGTCGGCCGTTCCGCGGTCGGCCGTTCCGCGGTCGGCCGTTCCGCGGTCGGCCGTTCCGCGGTCGGCCGCTCGGGCCGGCTCCGGCAGGCCGCTGGTGCGTAGCCTGCGACGGGCGAGCCGTGGCGGGTGTCGCGCTGTGGTTCGGCGGCGAGCAGCGGGGCCAGGTCCCGCGCCGGCAGCGGAGGCGACAGGGCGTCGCCCTGGAGGAGGTCGCAGCCGAGCTCGGTCAGGATCCGCTCGCTGGGCTCGTCCTCGATCCCCTCGCCGACGACCCGCAGCCCGAGGCGGTGCCCCAGGTCGACGACCGAACGCACGATCGCGATGTCCGGCAGGCTGCCCTGGGCGTCCGCGACGAAGCTCCTGTCGATCTTGATCTCGTCGAAGGTCAGCGCCTTGAGGATCTCCATGGAGTTGTAGCCGGTCCCGAAGTCGTCCATGGAAAGTTTGACCCCGGAGATCCGCAGCTCGCCGAGCATCGACGCGGCCCGCGCCGGCTGGGAGACGAGCGCGTTCTCGGTGATCTCGAGGGTGAGGATGTCGGGCGGGAGGTCGTAGGCCGCCAGCCGCTCGGCGACGACGGCGGGGAGCTCGTCCACGACGAGCATGCGCGGCGACAGGTTCGCGGAGACGTCCACCTGGATGCCCTGTGCGCGCCAGCGGGCACACTGGCGCAACGCCTCGTCCAGCTCCCACCAGGTCAGTTCGACGATCAACGAGGAGCGTTCGGCCATCGGAAGGAACGAGCCTGGTGGCAGCAGCCCGCGGACGGGGTGCCGCCAGCGCATCAGCGCCTCGACACCGACCAGCCGCCCGGTCGCCGTCTCCCGCATCGGCTGGTAGAACAGCTCCAGCTCGCCCTCGTTGATCGCGGACCGCAGCTGGGCGTGCAGGGCGAGTTCCCAGGGCTGGACGGCGGCCATTCCCGTCGTCCACACGCCGACCCGCTCGCCACTGCGCCTGGCGTCGGCCAGCGCGGCGTCGGCGCAGGACAGCAGCGAGGTGATCCGGTCACCGCAGGACGGGGCGGCGGTGACGCCGATGGTGGCCTCCACCTCGACGTCCACACCGCCGATCCGCAGCCGCCCGTCGAGCTGTTCGAGGATGCCGCGACCGAAGGCGGTGAGAGCGGGGTCTGCCGTCGCCGGCGGGCGCGCCCCGCCGTTGTTCATCGGGCCTCCGGACAGCAGCAGCGCGAACTTGTCCCCACCGAGCCGGGCGGCGACCAGCGGGGCTGGTTTCACCAGCCGCAGCCAGCGGGCGAACCCCCGGAGCACCTCGTCGCCCGCCTCGTAGCCGAAGGCGGTGTTGATCTCCTTGAAGTGGTCGAGGTCGACGACCATCAGGACAGCCCGCCGCCCGGTCACCAGGATCTCGGCGACGACGGGATCACCCACCTGGATCAGCCCGGCCCGGCTCGACAGTGCGGTCAGCGGGTCGGTGAACGAATGTCCGCGCCCCCGTTGGAACATGGTGTAGGTGAAGTAGGCGGCGGCGAGGACGCTCAGGCCGCAGGCGGCCTTCGCGAGCGGGAACGCGGTCAGGCGCCCGTAGCCGCTGAGAGCGCCCAGCACGACGACCGCCACCAGCCCCGCGTGGGTCAGGGCGACGCCGAGCCGGGACCAGACGAGCCCGATCTGGCCGCCCATCCACGGAAACCAGAACAGCAGGGTCAACGCCAGCTCCGCGGAGCCCTCCCGGAGCAGCGTGAACGCGATGGCAGCCGTCATCGTCACCGACGAGGCGAGGGCCAGGGCACGGAACACCCGCAGGTTCTCGCCGGGAACGGCGACGGTCGCGACCACCGTCGCCGCGCCCAGCCCGGCCGCCACGGCGAGCGGCGGGCACAGATAGCCCGGCGAGCCGGGAACGACCAGCAGCACCAGCAGGAACACACTGCCGACCAGCGGTGGCATGAGGAAGAAGCCACGGTCACCGGCGAGCACGCCGCGGCGCGCCCCGCCGGTCCCTGCCGTCGGCACGATGCCGCCCCCCTCCGGCGGGGGTTCGCCCGACGCACTCCGCCCCGGACGAACGCCTTGGCCGTTGTCGCGGTTGCGGCCGCGAGAACCGTTTCCCGTTCCCGGGCTTGCGCCCGTCCACTGCCAAGCCACGCCTCTCCATTACCCGGTGACACCACTCCGGAGCACGCTGTCGACCCGACATCTAAAGAATCTGTCGACAGAGAGCGTCGAGGTGGTGTCCCTGGGTAATCTGGATGCGGGGGTCGCTCCGAGCGAGCCTGCTCAGAAGTCGGCGCGGCTGGCGAGGCGGGCCGTGCTGGCGAGGCGGGCGGCCGAGGTGCCCAGCCCGGTCGGGGAGCCGAAGGGCGGAACGCCGGCCGCCGGGTGTGCCCGGAGCTCGCCCTCGTCGTACCGACGGGTGCGCTGATGCCAGCGCAGTACCGCGGCCAGCCAGTTCCTCAGGTCGGCGACATACCGCAGCAGCCCGTCCCGGGCCTGGTCGGTCAGGTCGTACGTGGTGAACAGGGCAGGAAGCTCACGATCGACAATGTGCTCGAACTGGCGCATACGGGCCGTCATGAGGTCGTTGACCACCGCCACGGCACGTTCCGTCGAGCAGTCGAGAAAGGTACGCATCACCAGCACGCCGTTGTTGAGCTCTCCCTCGAACTGGATCTCCTTCTGGAAGGAGAAGATGTCGTTGAGCAGCGCGGCGTAGTCCGCGGCGGAGTTCTCCAGCGCTCGGACCGGCCGCGTCGCGAACACCTCGGCCGGCACCGCTGGCTCCTCGTCCGACCCGGCGTCGTCCGACCCGGCGTCGTCCGACCCGGTCTGGCCCGCCCCGGCCTGGCCCACGCGGGCGAGGCTCAGACGGGCCAGGCTCATGGTCAGGTCCGAGCCGAAGGTCGCGCGCCGCATCTCCAGGTAGTCGATCGGGTCGGGTATCCGGTTCGCGGCGTGGTTGTCCAGCTCCCAGAGCCAGCTGTCGATCATTGTCTCGATCGCGGCCCGGAAGGCGCGGCGCCCGCGCGGGCTCAGCGGCGAGGCGGTGCGTGCCCACAGATCGGCCAGCGCCCGTTCCAGTGGAATGACCGGCGGCGGCATCGCGTCGGTCACCGCCTCGAACTCCACCGGCAGGAACTGCTTCAGCCGCTCGGTGCACGCCTTCGCGCCGGCGAGGTCCCGCGTCCGCCCGAAGACCACCGGGTAGTAGTCGTCGGCGTAGGTGCCCCAGGTGAGCCAGAACGCCGAGAGATCCAGCTCGTCGCGGCTCGCCGTCGGCGCGATTCCCGCGGAGCAGAGCGGGAAGTCGTAGGCGACGAGTTTGTGCTCGTCCCAGATCCCGGGCACGGGGTCGAGCAGACCCATGGCTCGGGACCAGCGGGTGGTCTCCCGGCGGGTGGCGGCCAGGTGCCGGTTCTCCCCGGTGGAGAAGGGCATGTACGGGTCCGGCGCGCGCACCCGTCCGACGACCTCGAAGGGCACATGGCTGAACGCGCGCAGCCGCTGCGGCGCGGTGACCACGATCGATTCCAGTATGCGGGCGGCGGACGTCCCCAGCCCCGCCGGCCCGGCCGCGACCAGCCCCCTCCCGGCCGGGAGGGCCACCGTCCCGGCGGCGCCGTCGTTCATGTAGCGGCTGGAGCGCAGGTGCCACTCGTGGCCACCC
Organism: Parafrankia elaeagni; assembly: GCF_000374165.1. GTDB lineage: Bacteria > Actinomycetota > Actinomycetes > Frankiales > Frankiaceae > Parafrankia > Parafrankia elaeagni. The sequence continues at coordinate 44,423 of NZ_KB893729.1, read as the reverse complement.
GACTGCCAGTCCTGCAGGCCCTTGACGTAGGCGAGCACGGCGGCCCGGGCCGCCGGGTCGACTCCGTGTTCCTCGAGCAGCGGCGGGACCTCGGTCAGCGCCGTGTGCTCGAACTGGTGCAGCCGGGAGGTGAGGAGGTCGTTGACGAGGTCGGCCGCGGTCTGCGTGGGGCAGCCGAGGAACCGCTCGGTGACCAGGACACCGTTGCTCAGCTCGCCTTCCGACTCGACCTCGCGCTGGTAGGAGAACAGGTCGTTGCGCAGGTGGATCGCGTCGGCGAACGTGTCCCGCAGCACCCGCATCGGCCGCAGGCCGGCGATCCCGGCCGGCACCTCGGCGTCCGCGGCGTGCTCGACCAGGTTCGCCGACCAGGGCGCGCCACCGACCTTGCGCCGCATCTCGATGTACTCGACCGGGTTCGCCACCCGGTTCTCGTTGATGTTGGCGAGTTCCCACAGCGATTCGTCCAGCAGGTTGCGGGTGCTCTGCACGAAACGCTGCCGCCAGGCGGCTGTCCGATCCGGCACCGTGCGGGCCCACAGGTCGCCCAGCCCCTTTTCCACCCCGTTCCCCGGGGTCGCGTCGATCGCGCCGTCAAGGGGCATGAAGGCGCGCAGCCGATCGAGGTAGCGGCGGGCACCGGCAATGTCGCCGGTCCTTTTGAAAAGCTCCAGGAAATGGTCGTCGAAGTAGAAGACCCAGACGTACCAGTCCGTGATCAGGTCGAGCCGCACCGGGGACGCGTCCGGGTGGGTGTAGGCGCACAGCAGGGCGTAGTCGTGTGCGTCGAAGTCGCTCTCGCTCCAGACCACCACACCCTCGTCGGGGGCTCCGATCATTCCCATCTCCGCGGCCCACGCCCGACTGTGGGCGCGGGCCGAGCCAAGATGGGGGCTGCACCGGGCCGGATAGGGTACGTAGAAACGCGGCAGCGTGAAGGGCTGCATGCCCTAGCGACCGATCTCCACGTTCTCCAGCACCCCGAGCGCGTCCGGGACGAGAACGGCGGCGGAGTAGTAGGTCGTCACCAGATAGGAGATGATCGCCTTCTCGTTGATGCCCATGAACCGCACGGAAAGGCCCGGCTCCAGCTCGTCGGGCAGGCCGACGTGGTTCAGCCCGATCACGCCCTGGTTCTCCTCGCCGGTGCGCAGCGCGAGAATCGACGTGCTTCCCGCCGCACTGACCGGAATCTTGTTCACCGGCAGCAGCGGAACACCACGCCAGGCCGGTACGTGCTGGTCGTGGAACAGCACGGTGGCCGGGTAGATGCCGCGGGCGGTGCACTCCCGCCCGAACGCGGCGATGGCCCGCGGGTGCGCGAGCAGAACGTGGGTGCTGCGGCGGCGGCTCAGCAGCTCGTCCAGGTCGTCCGGGGTGGGCGGGCCGGTCCGGGTGTGGACGCGCTGACGCAGGTCGGCGTTGTGCAGCAGGCCGAAGTCGCGGTTGTTCACCAGCTCGTGCTCCTGGCGCTCGCGCAGCGCCTCGACGGTGAGCCGCAGCTGCTGCTCCAGCTGGTTGATCGGTTCGTTGTACAGGTCGGCGACCCGGCTGTGGACCCTCAGCACGGTCTGCGCGACGCTGAGCTCGTACTCCCGGGGAGCCAGCTCGTAGTCGACGAACGTCCCCGGCAGGACCTCCTCGCCGACATGGCCGGACGAGATCGAGATCTCCGCCTCGCCGTGCCGGTTCTGTGCGGGTGCGGGGCGGCTCCGATAGCCGTCCACCCAGGCCCGCAGCGTTTCGGACGCGTCGAGGATCTCCTGGAACCGCTGGCGGGGGAGCACGAGCACGGTCGTCCCCGTGAGGGCGCGGGCCGTGTGGTCCCAGGTCGCGTCCGGCTCGGTCAGCGCCTGCTCGCCGAGGTACTCGCCGGCGCTGAGGATGCCCAGCGACCGCTCCTCGTCGTAGGCACCGGGGCCGAACCGGCCCACCTTGCCGTAGGCGACGAGGATGACCTCGTCCGCGGCGTTGCCGGCCTCGACGATCACGTCCCCGGCGGAGTACTCCCGCTGGACGAAGCTGTCGGCGAGCGTCGTGAGCTCCCCACCGTCGAAGCCCCGCAGCAGCGGCAGCTCGGTGAGCTCCGCCGGGACGACGCGGATGTCGGATCCGGTGTTCGTGAAGGAGACCAGACCGTCGCCGGCGATGTAGGTCAGACGCCGGTTGACGCGGTACACACCACCAGCCGTGTGGACCCACGGCAGTACCCGCAGCAGCCAGCGGGAGGTGATCTCCTGCATCTGCGGCACGGATTTGGTGGTCGTGGCGAGATTCCGCGCGGCCGCGGTGCTGAGGCTCAGCTGATCAGCGAGATCGGTTCCGGTGGTGACGTTCACAGGCTCGGTCATGGCATGCATCACCCATCTGTCTCTCACGTCTGTACACGACGAAAAAACTGTTATGGTTATCCGTTCCCGCGGCACCACGGTCCACGGAACGGCCATGACAGGGCGGCGGACATGCCGACGGCAGAATCCCCCGATGTGCTTCACGACATACATCGCCGGACGTTCGTCGCCGGCAGAACGCGCATGGTGCGGGGCGCCAGCTCGGCCGCGTTGAACAAGCGCCGTCCGGCGCGGTGTGAGCTTCCCGCACATCCCCCGGGCGCGGCAAGAACTTCCGATAACCAATCAAGGGCTGGTTCGAGGTGATGGTCCGTCCTGGTCCAGCCCTTTTCCTGTTCCGGGCACACCGGGTGAGGAACCTCGTCACGCATCCGGACACCGGTCTCCGGCGGTACGGCCGCCGGCCGGTTGCCGGTAGATCACCGACGCCCTGGGCGCGCCGCCGTCTCCCGGCAATCTTCTCTCCTGTGGGTGCCGCCGCCGTGGCATTGGTGGAGGCGCTTGCCGTTCCCGGCCGAATATTTCGGCGCGACATTCCGGCGCGCCGGCACCGCCGCTTCGGTTCCTCCCCCGGACGGCGCGGGAAGGCCTGACCGGCAGCCACGCACAGTCCGTAGCCACCGCGCCTCGAGCACCAGCCCGAACTGAGGATGTCCTGGGCACCCCAATAGCTCGATCTGGCTAGCAGGAGAGCTATCGAGGGCACCCGTCGCGGCCCTCGAATGCCACCGTCCGGGTGCCGGAGGACCATGCCGCGAGCCCGTTCCGTGGTCCGGGCAGGCGCGCAGTGGCAGTCCGGGCAGGCGCGCAGCAGTGGTCCGGACGTGGCCCGGTATACGGGGCCACGAACGCAGACGGCCGGTCGACCCGACCACACCCGCGGTCAGGTCGACCGGCCCGCGAGCGCCGGCGGGCGGCGCTCAGACCGCGATCGGCAGCTTCTCGTAACCGCGCACGGTGCTGGTGTGCAGCCGCACCGCGTTGTCGTGGTCGACGCCCCAGTTCGGGAAGCGGCGCAGGGTCTCCTCGATCGCGATCCGCCCCTCCAGCCGGGCCAGTGCGGCACCGAGGCAGAAGTGGACGCCGTGGCCGAACGAGACGTGACTGTCGAAGTTCCGGCGGACGTCGTAGCGGTCGGGGTCGTCGTACTTGCGCTCGTCCCGCCCGGCCGAGGCGGTCAGCATCAGGATCCGGGAGCCGGCGGGCACGGTCGTCCCGTACAGCTCGACATCCCGCATGACCTTGCGCGCCTGTACCGGGGAGGGCGCCTCGTACCGCAGCGTCTCCTCGACGGCGTTCGGGATCAGGGAGGAGTCGGCGGCCAGGTCGGCCCGCTGGTCGGGATGGGCGGCGAGCAGGACGCAGGCCCAGCCGAGCAGCCGGGCGACGGTCTCGGTGCCGGCGCTGACCATCTCGTTGGTGATCGTCGCCGCCTCGGAGGTGGTGAGGCTGCGGGTACCGTCGCCGTCCTTCACCTCGGCCTGGACGAGCGCGGTGATCATGTCATCGCGAGGGGAGGCGCGGCGGTCCTCGATCTGCGCGGCGAAGAACTCCCGCAGCCGCCTGGTGGCCGCCATGGAGACCTCGTTGATCATCCCGGCGCCCTCCTCGATGTGGAAGGTCGTGTCGATCATCCGGCGGACCTCCTCCCGGTCGGAGGGGTCGACACCGATGAAAGCGGAGATCACCATGGACGGGAGCACTGCGGCGAAGTCCTGGATGTAGTCGAATCCGCCTCCGCCCACCTGCGGGTCGAGCAGCTCGGCACACACCGAGCGGACCTGTCCCTCCAGCGCGGCGATGCGCCGGGGGGTGAAGGCACGGGAGACCAGCGTCCGCAGCGTGTTGTGCACCGGCGGATCGGAGAAGATCAGGAAGCCGGGCGGGATCGGCTCCTCACCCATGATCTCCAGGATGGTGCCGTAGGCCGAGCTGTACGTCTTCGGGTCCAGGTGGACGGCGTCGACGTCGGCGTGCCGTGAGACCGCGAAGAAGTCGTACCTGTCGTTGCGGTACAGCGGATGCTCGTCGCGCAGCCGGCGCCAGACCGGATACGGGTCGACGTCGATGACCTTGTCGAACGGGTCCCAGCACACATCAGTCACCGGTCGGACCTTTCTGCCCCGGAGCCCGCACCGGACCGTTCCCCGGAGTCGGGATATCGGCGGGCGAACCTGCGCCTCTGCTGCCCTCGCCCGGCACGCGAACATCCGCAGCTGCGAGACCAGAAACTTGTGTTGTGTCACAGTACTGACGCGAAATCACTCACGTCAACCTCTCCGCATCCCGGCTGCACGGTCGGGCTCGCCGAGCCCGCGCGCCGGCTCCCGGCGCAGGCGCACGGCGTGTGCTTATGGGCGGAACCCACCTGGCACGAAAGCCAGGCGCGGTCCGCGACCCCGGAGCGCGCCTGGCGGGCCCGGCATCCGTCTCCACCCTGTGGAGATCCCGTCAGTAGACTGCCTCCACATGGCCGCGTCGGCACACCCTGACGATGACACCGCCGGCATCACGCACACCGCCGGCACCGGCGCCTCCGTCCACACCACCGACGGCGGCAACGGTTCCGGCGACGACGGTTCCGGCGCGTTCGGCGGTGACGATGACGACCGCGCCGAGGGCGAGAGCGAAGAGGACGGCGCTTCCCCGGACCGGCGCCGGTACGACAGCCCGCTGCGGCGCAGGCGAGCCGCCGAGACCCGCGAACGCATCGTCGCGGCCGGGTCGGCGCTGGTCCACGGTTTTCCGACCTGGGACTGGAGCAGCCTGACCTTCCGCGCCGTCGCGGACCGGGCCGGCGTCAGCGAACGGACCGTCTACCGGCACTTCGCGACGGAGCGGCAGCTGCACGACGCGGTGATGGGGCGGCTGGAGGAGGAGGTGGGCCTCTCCTACGACCAGCTTCGGCTGGACGACCTCCCGGCCCTGGCCGAACGTGTCCTGGCGTCACTGTCGACGTTCGAGGTCTGGCGCGGCGTGGCCGCCTACCCGCAGCCCCCGTTCGTGGCCGAGGACGAGCGCCGCCGCGCCGCGCTGCTGCGGGCCGTGACCGAGGCGGCGCCGTCCTCCTGGTCCCAGGAGCAGCGCCTGGAAGCCGCCGCCGCCATCGACGTGCTCTGGAACCTGCCGACCTTCGAACGACTGATCGCCGGCTGGAAGCTGGACGCCGCCCAGGCGACCAGCACCGTCACCTGGGCGATCGGGCTGCTGGTCGAGGCCGTCCGCGGCCGGCCGCCGGGCACCCTCCCGGTGCCCGGCCAGCCGGCCCCCGACCGACCCCCGGCCGTTCCCCCCGTGCCCGGCCAGATCGGCCCGGACTGATTTCTGGGATCCCGGCTGATGCTGGGATCCCGGCTGATGCTGGGATCCCGGCTGATTCTGGGATCAGCTCCGGCAGGATGCCCCGGAGCAGGTGGCCAGCTCGTCGAGGCGCGCGTCGAGCTGGGCGACGAGGGCGGCGTTCTCGTGCCGGCCCTGCGGAGTCGCCAGCAGGTTGACGAGCTGGTAGGGGTCGGCGGTCAGGTCGTAGAGCTCCCGCTCGTGGACGCGGGGAGCCCGGTCGGCGTCGTACCAACGGACATAAAGATGGTCTTCGGTCCGCAGTCCACTCCACGGCGGCAGGTCCAGGAACACACCGGTGACGTTCTCCACCTGTTCCTGGACGACCCCGTCCTGGCCGTCGACGCCCGGGCCGGCGTACTGGCCGAGGAGGTCGGTGCGCCAGGACTGCGGCGCCTCACCGCGCAGGAGCGGAGCCAGCGACTGGCCGTCGATGTCGGCGGGAACGGGAACTCCCGCCAGCTCGAGGAAGGTGGGGGCGAGGTCGATGAGCGCGACCATGTGCCCGTCCGTGCCGGGGCTCACTCCCGGCCCCGCGACCACCAGCGGGATCCGCATGGACTCCTCGTACGGGGCCATCTTCTGGGTCAGCCGGTGGGAGCCGAGGTTGTAGCCGTTGTCCGAGGTGAACACCAGATAGGTGTTGTCGAGTTCGCCGGTGTCGCGCAGCGTCCGCACGATGCCCTCGACCATCTCGTCGAGCGCGTACAGCGAGCCCATCCTGTCCTGGTAGTCCCGGTCGTTGACCGCCGTCACCCGGGCCGATCGGGACTGCGCGCTTTCCTGCAGCCACCACGGCTTGTCGGAGACGTCGGCCTCGTCGTAGTTCGGGGTGCGCGGAGCGGTGGCGCCGGCGAAGGGGTTGTCCGCGTGCCGCGGTGCCGGGGGCAGCGGCAGATGCGGGGCGGTCGAGGCCGCATACCAGAGGAACGGGGTGTCGTCGGCGGCCGCGCGGCGGATGAAGTCGGTGGACTTCGCGGCCACCACGTCGGTGGAGTAACTGGTCGTTTCATCCCCGTAGTCCACGAGGGTGCCGTTCTCGTTCAGCGTGTAGTTGTAGCCGGTGTAGAAGTTGTTGTCGACGCTGCCGTACCACTCCGACCAGCCCGGCGGAATGTGCGTCGGGTCGTCCTCGATACCGTTCATGTACTTTCCGGCCAGACCGGTGCGGTAGCCGCCGTCCTCGAGATACCGGGCGAACGTGTGTTCCTCGTTGCCGTTGCGGGCGAACGTCGCCCATCCACCGGTGTCACCGGCGTTGGTGAGCACCCCGGTGTTGTGGCCGTACTTCCCGGTCAGGATGGTGCCGCGGGCCGGGCAGCAGATCGGCGTCGGCGCGAACCCGTCCGTGAAGGTCAGCCCGGTGTCCCTGATCAGGGCGGCGGTGCGCGGCATCGCCTCCCAGTACGGCGAGGTCGTCTGGTCGAGGTCGTCGGCGAGGATCATCACGAAGTTGGGCTGCTCGCCGTCGGCCGCCGCGGCGACCGCCGTGTCCGCCGCCGCCAGTCTGGTGGCCGCGGTATCCGCTGCCCCGCCGGGCGTGGCGGTGGCGCTCAGCGCGGCCAGCGCCGTCAGCGCGACGCAGCTCGCCAGGCCAGCGGCCCCGAGACGGGCCCGCCGACCGAGACGGCGATGCCGTGCCATCACCGGTCTCCCGTCCGGGCACGGACCGGAGAGTGCGCTGCCTGTGGACCACTGTTCGGAGTCTGCTTCCGCATGCGACCAGCCCACCCCGCGGTCGTGTACGGAGAATGCGGCCCGGATGTGGAGAACATGTGAGGAGCACATGTGGGACACACGCACCTCAGACGGGTTTCAGAGGCACGACTGATGCGCTGGCCGGGTCGGTATCCACCGGCACCGGGGCCGGCGCCGCCGCCGGCCGCCGCCGGCCGGAGAGATCCGGCCGGCGCACCGGTCACATGGCTCACCCAGTCCAGGAGAATGTCATGCATCAGCAGCGACGGGTCCGTGCCGGTGCGGCGGTGCTCACCGGCGGGCTGCTCCTCGCCTCGGCGGCCTGCCGAGGGCAGGTGGGGGACACCACCGCCGACCAGCCCCCGCCGGCCGCCTCGACGCAGTCGTCCGCGTCCGCTGCGTCCGCAGACGCTGCGTCCGCAGCCGAGCCCGAGGCGGCGCAGGCCGGCGCGGGAACCGGGGGCGCCGGCTCGCTGAGCATCAGCATCACCAGCCCGGTCACCATCGCGGGCCACGTGAGCACCCCGGTCAGCTGCCAGACCGGCGCACGTCGCTATGTCGAATCCGCGACCGGCACCACCGGCGGCGCGACTGTCACGCAGAGCGTTCGAGTAGCCGCCTACAGCGGACCGGGTGCCTACTCGGCGCTGGTCACCGTTTCCGTGCTGGCGGCCGACTCCGAGCGGTACGCCGTCGAGGCGGTGCCCGCGTCGGTGACCATCACCCAGACGGGTGGGTCTGTCGACTTCAGCGCGGCCACCGCTGCCGGTCGTTCCCTGTCGGGATCGATCAGCTGGGCCTGCTCGGCGGGCTGATCGCGACACCGTCGGCGCCGGTTGGCCCCGCGGGGAGGGTGATCCGCACGGTCAGGCCCCGGCCGGGGGCGCCCGTTGCCTCGGCGGTGCCGCCATGGGCGGCGGCCACGGCGGCGACGATGGACATCCCGAGGCCGCTGCCGCCCCGGCCGCGGTCCCGGCCGGCGGACGAGCGGTAGAAGCGGTCGAAGATTCGTTCCAGGTCCGCGGACTCCAGCCCGGGCCCCTCGTCGCACACCTGGAGCCGTACCTGTCCGTCGACGACGTCCAGGCTGACCTCGCCCGGCGTTCCCGGCGGGGTGTGCACGCGGATGTTGGTCAGCAGGTTGCCGACGACCTGCCGCAGCCCGTCGGGGTCGCCGCGGACCTGGCACTCCGGCGGGGTGCGCACCGCCAGCGGGCGGTCCGGCTCGACCGCCGCCGCGTCGGCCGCGGCGTCCCGCACGATCGCGGCGAGATCGACGGTGCGGTGTTCGGGCTGCCGCTCCTCGTCCAGGTGCGCGAGGTAGAGCAGGTCGTCGACGAGAGTGCCCATGCGCCGGGTCTCGTCCTGCACCCGCCGCAGCGCGTCGTCCCTGCCGGCTGGCGGGACGACCCCCTGCCGCAGCAGGTCGACGTACCCGCGGACCGACGTGAGCGGGGTCCGCAGTTCGTGGGACGCGTCGGCGACGAACCGCCGCAGCCGGTCCTGCGAGCGTGCCCGTTCCTCGAAGGCATGCTGGATCTGCGCCAGCATGACATTGAGCGCGGTGGCGAGACGGTCGGTCTCGGTCCGGCCCGGGCCGTGCGGCACCCGCCGGGTGAGATCGCCGTCCGCGATGGCGACCGCAGTGCGGGTGACGTCCCGCAGCGGGCGCAGGCCGCGGCCGAGCAGGAACCAGGCGCAGCCGCCACCGAGTACCAGCACCGCCGACCCGGCCACGACCTCGATGAGGATCAGTTGGCTTGTGGTGTCCCGCACCGGTCGCAGGGGGAGCGCGACGAGGTCGACGATGCCGCCCGGCAGCGCGCCGACGACGACCCGGTAGGGCCCCCGGGAGGTCTCCAGGGTGAACGGCCTGCCGGACGCGATCCGGGCGTCGACGCCGTCGACCTGGGGCAACAGGCCGTCCCCGCCGACCAGCGCGAGCACCGAACCGTCGGGTTGGCGCAGCTCGATCACGAAGTCCGTCGGGGCCACCGCCCGCTCCAGGCCGGCGGCGCCGAGCAGAGGCGCGAGCCGGGTGAGGGCGGTCAGGCCCCGGGCGCCGAGCAGGCTCTGCGCGCTGTGCAGCCGGCTGTCCGTCTGGCTGAGCAGGTGCGAGCGCAGGGCCAGCACGCTCGCCGTTCCCACGATCGCCAGAGAGGCTGCCAGCAACGCCAGCAGGCCGGCGATCAGGCGGACCCGCAACGTCACGGCGACCCTCCGGCGGCGGCGTCCAGCTGCGCCCGTGCCCTCACCCCGGGCCCGGGCCCGGGCCAGCCGGACCCGCCGGACCCGCCGGACCCGCCGTTCGCAGGGCATACCCGAAGCCGCGGTGAGTGTGGATCAGCGGCGGGCCGAAGGCCCCGAGCTTGCGGCGCAGGTAGCTCACGTACTGGTCGACGACGGTCGCCCCACCGCGGTAGTCCTGGCTCCACACGGCGTCGAGGATCTGCTCCCGGGACAGCACCCGGTTCGGGTTCACGAGCAGGTAGCGCAGCAGCCTGAACTCGGTCGGCGCCAGCTCGACCGGGTGGCCGGCACGGGTGACGCGGTGTTCCACCTCGTCCAGGACGACGTCGGCGAAGGTCAGCGCGGTCGCGGGCCCGGTCGCGGGCCCGGCCGGCTCCGGGCGCCGGCTGCGGCGCAGCACCGCCCGGACCCGCGCGACGAGCTCGTCGATCGAGAACGGCTTCGTGATGTAGTCGTCCCCCCCGTAGGTCAGCCCGGCGACCTTGTCACTGTGGCGGTCCCGCGCGGTGAGGAACACCACCGGGACGTCGATGCCCTGGTCGCGCCAGCGGCGGCACAGGTCGAGGCCGTCGCAGTCCGGGAGCATGATGTCAAGGACCAGCAGGTCCGGGCAGTCCGCCGCCACGGCCGCCGTGGCCTCGCGGCCGCAGCGGGCCAGAGTCACGGCGAAACCGTGGAAGCGCAGCGCCATCCCCAGCATGTCCAGGATGTTCGGCTCGTCGTCGACCACGAGCAGCCGCGGTGCGCGCCCGTCCCCAAACACGTTCCCGGCGACTTCGCCCATGTTCCCGGCGCCCTCCGATCCGGTGGCCTGACCCCGCACGGATCATCCCGACCGCCGCGCCCCGTCGCTGACGGGGCGCCGTCGCTGACAGGCCGCGTCGATCCGGCATCCATATCATCCGAGAAAGATGTGAGTCTCGTTCGAGGCCGCCGTGGGGGCACCCCGCGGGGCGGGGACGCCCGGCCGGCCACCGCTCACGTCGGGGGGCCGCACACCCCGCTCACGCCGCGTAGGGGTGCTTGCGCCTGGCCTCGGCGAGCGCGACCGCCCACCATGCCAACTGCGAGATCATCTTCTGGGCGGCGTCGTTGCAGCCGTCGGGATCCATCGGCGTGCCGTCGGGGTGGAAGCGGCTCCAGGCGCCGTGGAAGCTGACCGTGTCGCGGACGGTGACCGCGTGCAGCTCGGCGAACACCTGACGCAGGTGCTCCACCGCGCGCAGCCCGCCCGACTGGCCGCCGTAGGAGACGAACCCCACCGGCTTCGCCTGCCATTCGTCGAAATGCCAGTCGATGAAGGTTTTCAGGACAGCCGGGTAGCTGTGGTTGTACTCGGGTGTGATCACGACGAAGGCGTCGGCCGCGGCGAGCTGCCGGGTGACGTCCGCCAGTGCGTCGACGTCCGGGCCACTGGCGGTGCCCAGGCGCTCCGGCAGCCTGACGTCGTCGAGATCGATGACGCTCGGGACGACCGCATCGTGGGCCGCGGCCTGCTTGGCGAACCACTGGGCGACGACCGGGGCAAAACGCCCCACCCTGGTGCTTCCGACAATTACCGCCACACTGACGGGCTGGTCGAGCATGGATGTCCCCTCGTTTCGCAGGTCGGTGAACCTGCTCTTCCCGAATGCCGTCCCGGACGCTAAAAGCTAAAGCCAGGTCGAGGTCAAGGAGGTCTCCGGCGAAGCGCCGACGCGGCGCCGTTGACCTCAACCGAGGTTGAGGTCGCACACTCGGCCCGTCGCAACGAACAGGAGATCGTGACCCATGAAGGCAGCCGCGTTCTTCGCCCCCGGCTCACCCGACGTCCTCCAGCTGATCGAGCTGCCCAGGCCCGAACCCGGCCCCGGCGAGATCCGGGTGCGGGTGCGCGCCGCCGGCGTGCAGCCGGCCGACCTCGCCGTCCGCCAGGGCTGGGGGCCTCCCGGCGTCGAGGTGAGCTGCCCCCAGATCCTCGGCAACGAGTTCGCCGGGACGGTGGACCTGCCCGGCCCCGGCGTCACCGGCCTCTCCCCCGGCGACGAGGTCCTCGGCTACCGCACGCTGGGCTGCTACGCGGAGTACCTGGTGGTCCCCGCCGACCAGGTCGTCGCCCGGCCCCCGTCGCTGCCCGCGCGGATCGCCGGCGGTCTTTCCGGTGCCGGGCAGACCGCCCATACGGCGGTCGAGGAACTCAGGGTCGGGCCGGACGACACCTTCCTCGTCCACGCCGCCGCCGGCGCCGTGGGCACTGTCGCCGCCCAGCTCGCGCGGCTCGACGGCGCCACCGTGATCGGCACCGCCAGCCCCGCCAACCACGACTACCTGCGGTCCCTCGGCGTGATCCCGGTCGCCTACGGGGACGGCCTGGTCGACCGCGTCCGCGCCGTGGCGCCGCACGGAGTCACGGCGAGCCTGGACGCCGCCGGCGCCGACGGCCTGCGCGCCGCCGTCGAGCTCGTCGCGGACCGGAACCGCGTCGGCACCATCGTGGCCTTCGACCTCCACCGAGAGCTCGGCGTCCGCTGGCTTGGCAGCAAACGTTCCGCCGCGCGGCTGTCCGACCTGGTCACCCTGTACAGGCAGGGGAAACTCAGGATCGATCTCCGGCAGGCCTACCCCCTCGAGCAGGCCGCCGCGGCCCACCGCGATGTCGGCACCGGCCACGGTCGGGGCAAGGTCGTGCTGACCTGCTGACCTGCTGGCCTGCTGGCCTGCTGGCCTGCCGACCCCTCCTGACCGACCGCGAACGTTCATCTGCAGGTGGTCGTGCCCACCCCGCAACCGCCAGTAGATTCCGGCGACGGAGAGCAAGGGCGCCCTTTCGGGGCGTCCCGCCTGGAACGGAGAGCGGGTTATGAACCGTCGCACACTCCTGCGTCTCGCTGCCGCCGGGACGGGCACCGCGGTGTTCTCGGGGGCGATCTGGGAGACCGCCCTCGCGGCTCCGGCCCAGCCCGGCCCGAGCCCGTACGGCGCGCTCGGCGCCGCGGACGCGAACGGCGTGGCTCTGCCCAGCGGATTCACCAGCCGTGTCGTCGCCCGCTCCGGACAGACCGTGGCCGGCACCTCGTACCGGTGGCACGCCGCTCCGGACGGCGGCGCGTGCTTCCCGAACGGCTCCGGCTGGACCTACGTCTCCAACTCGGAGGTCCCGCTGGTCGGCGGGGTCTCGGCGCTGCGGTTCAACGCGGACGGCTCGATCGCCTCGGCGGGGTCGATCCTCTCCGGCTCCAGCTCGAACTGCGCGGGCGGCCCGACGCCCTGGGGCACCTGGCTGTCCTGCGAGGAGATCCCGCTCGGGCGCGTCTTCGAGACCTATCCGCAGGGCGGGACGTCCGCGGTCGGCCGCGCGGCGATGGGCCGCTTCAAACACGAGGCCGCGGCCTGCGACCCCGTCCGCAGGGTCGTCTACCTGACCGAGGACGAGACCGACGGGTGCTTCTACCGCTTCCGCCCGAGGACCTGGGGTGACCTGTCGTCGGGAACCCTGGAGGTACTCACCGGGACGACCGGCGCGACCGGCCCCGTCGGCTGGGCCCGGATCCCCTACACCGACGGCCTGTTCTGGGCGACCCGCAACCAGGTCTCCGCCGCGGCGCACTTCAACGGCGGGGAAGGCTGCTACTACGCAAACGACGTCTGCTACTTCACCACGAAGGGCGACAACCGGGTCTGGGCCTACGACGCGGCGGCGCAGTCCCTGTCGCTCGTCTACGACGCCGCGCAGGCCGGCGCGAACGCACCGCTGAGCGGCCTCGACAACATCACCGGCTCGGCGACCGGTGATCTGTTCGTCGCCGAGGACGGCGGCAACATGGAGATCGACATCATCACACCGGGCGGAGTCGTCGCCCCCTTCCTCCGGGTCGACGGGCACAGCGGCTCGGAGATCACCGGCCCGGCGTTCAACCCGGCCGGCGACCGGCTGTACTTCTCCTCCCAGCGCGGTGCCTCGAACTCCCTGCTGGCAGGCGTCACCTTCGAGGTCACCGGCCCGTTCCGGCGCTGACCGCGGGACCGCTCACCACGGGAACACAGGCGCAGGTCCTGTTGTTCCGACGCTCGTCAGCTGTAGTCAACCCGCGACCGGTCAGCCGCCTCCCAGACAGGAGCAGGATGCCGGACAGCACCAGCACACCCACGTGCCACGAGGCGGGTGTCACCACCGGTACCGGTCGCGGGGCCGCGACATCCCACACCGTGGTGATCGTCCGACATGCCCTGGCGCTGCCGAAGAAGACCTGGACGGGTGAGGACGCCGCCCGACCGCTCACCGCCCACGGGATCCGTCAGGCCGCCGCCTTCGCCACCGTCGTCACCCGCGGTCTCGCGATCCGGCAGGTGCTGACCAGCCCGACCCTGCGGTGCGAGCAGACCGTCGCGCCGCTGGCGGAGGCGCGCGGGCTGCCGCTGCGCCGGAGCGCGGTACTCGGCGTCGACGGTTCCACCGAGGCGCTGCTGGACCTGCTCACGTCCGACGAGGCGGACGGCAGCGTTCTGTGTACGCATGGCGAACGCATCGGCGACCTGTTCCGGGCCTGGCAGGCACGCGGATGGCGAGGCTGGCCAGGGGCCGACGGCCGCACCCGGAAGGGCGACGCGTGGCTGCTGCGGGGGCAGCCTGCCCTCGACGCCACAGTCGAGTATCTCGCCACGCCGGACCATCGAGACCACCACCCCGGCCCGGCTCGTTCCTTCTAGTGCCACGGCCTAGTGCCGCGACCGACCCATCGCGGCCTGGGGGCTACCCGCGGATGAGCAGGACGATCAGCGCTGTGACCACTCCCAGCGTCACCGCGCCGACACCGTGGGCGAGCCGGTGCGAGCGCAGGACGGGCAGGAACCGGTCCGCCGCGTAGCCACCGGCCCCGATGAGGGCGATGGCGGCTCCGGCTACGGCGAGGAACAGCTCGTACTCGACGCCCTGGGGCGCGAAGAACCCGCCATCCCACTTCACCGCCGCCGCATTGATCATCGTGCCGATCACCGCGGCGGCGGCCAGCGGAGTGAGGACGCCGAGGATGAGGCCGAGCCCGCCGAGGGTCTCACTGAGCCCGGCGATGACCGCCATGCCCTTGCCCGCGGGATAGCCGGACATGGCGAAGTACTGGGCGGTGCCGTCGAGACCGCCACCGCCGAACCAGCCGAACAGCTTCTGGCTGCCGTGCGCGATCATGATCACTCCGAGGCCGAGCCGGAGCAGCAGCAGCCCGATGTCGGATCCGAGCGAGGGCGCCACCGAGGCGCCCGGGCGAGAGGATCCGGGGACAGTCGAGGGGCCTCGCACGGTCTGGGTGTCGGCCAGGGATGGCACCAGCACTTCTCCTGTCTCCACCACGCGGGTCATGGACCCGCGTGTGCGCCTGTCTCCGGCCCGCTGACGGCAGGTCACGTCCGACCGAAGGTCGTTCAATTTTGAACGACTGGGGTGACCCTACCTGGTCGTTCAAATCTGAACCATCTACGGAGAGTGGTTTTTCCAGCCGCCACGCCACCTTCGGGCGGCACGCGACCACGAGATCGGGCCATCCGGACGGCGACGGCGACACCGGATCCGCCACGGCGTCGCCCGCACCGATTCGAGACCCGCGGAGGGCGGCGGCGAGGGACCAGGACGGGGGGCGCCCGCCGAGACCGGCATCAGCTCCGAGGGCGAAGCCTCAGCGTGTCGTTGACACTGCTCAAAGCGACAGCGATGGTGTCCCGCTGCTCGGGCGTGAGAAGATCGATCAGGCAGTCACGCACCAGGGCGACATGCCCGGGCGCGGCGGACTCCAGTTTCCGGCGGCCGTCATCGGTCACGACCGCGAGGATCCCCCGGTCGTCGGTCGGGCAGGAGCGGCGCTCCACCAGCCCGTACTTCTCCAGCTGGGCTACCTGGTAGGTCAGGCCGCTCTTCGAGGTGACCATGAGCTCGGCCAGCTCGGTCATGCGCAGCGCCCCGTCGGGAGCACCACTGAGGCGGACAAGGATCTCGTACTGCGCGTGGGAGAGCCCGCTGTCGACCTTGAGCTGATGTTCGACCAGACGCATGAGCCGGTTGCTCGCCTCGAGGAAACCGAGCCACGCGGCCATCTCCCGCCCGTCGAGCCAGCGGGGTTCCTGCATGAATCCAAGCCTAGCCGGACCGGCCAGCGGCCAGAGCGGCGTATGTCGTGCGGAAGGACCCGTCCTCGGCGGAGCCGCATCCGGCCAGCGGCACGGCACGGCCCGGCCCGGCTCCACCGGCAACAGCGCGGCGAACGTCCGCGACCTGCCGACCCTGGCGACCCGCCGAGGACGAGCGAAGACGGCTACGGCTTGCGGCCGACCCCGCCGAAGATGTGCAGCGGAGTCGGCTCCGCTCCGGCGGCGGGCCGCCAGAGCGGCGTCGAGACCACGCCCGGCTCGACGAGTTCGAGGCCGTCGAAGAAGGACGCCACCTGCTCGGGGGTACGCAGGTTGTAGGGGTGCCCGTCCGCCTGGGTGATCTCGATGGCCTTGTCCACGTCCTCGCCGTGCGTGCCGTCGTTGAGCGCGAGATAACTGCCCGGCCGGACCGCGTCGATCAGCCGTTTCACAATGCCACTCGCCTCGGCGTTGTCGGCGACGTTCCCCACGATGCCGAACATGACGAGAGCGACCGGCTCGGAGAAGTCCAGAAGCTCGGCGGCGTCCGCGAGGATCCTGTCGGGGTCGCGCACGTCGGCGTCGACATAGGCCGTGGCGCCGCCGGACGCGCTGGTCAGCAACGCCCGGGCGTGCACCAGCACCAGCGGATCGTTGTCGACATAGACGATGCGGGAATCCGGGGCGATCCGCTGCGCGACCTCATGGGTGTTGTCGGCGGTCGGCAGGCCGGTGCCGATGTCCAGGAACTGGCGGATGCCCATCTCGCCGGCCAGGAAGGTGACGGTACGGACGAGGAACTCCCGCTGCGCGCGGGCGACCCGCACGATGTCCGGGTAGACCTCGTAGACCCTGTCGCCCAGCTCCCGGTCGGCAGGAAAGTTGTCCTTCCCGCCGAGCCAGTAGTTCCAGACCCGGGCGGAGTGCGGAACGCTCGTGTCCACTCGCGACCATGCGCTCTGCGCCGGCTCGTCAACAACCATGCGGTCCATCATGCACCCCCGGATTCATCCCGCGGCGGCAAGGCCACCGCTCTCCAGCCGAGATACGGCGGGTGTTGTCGGGTGTCCGGCGGCCGGTGTTCAGCTCGTATCGCGCGGTCACTCAGCGGTGCGCGGCGACCGCATTCCAGCAACACGGAATGCTCGCCGCGCTCGGCATCACCAGGGGCGGTGACTGCCGGGCCCCGGCCGGACTGCACCCCCTCACAGCACCGGCTCTCGGGCTAAGGTTGCCACTCCCCCACAGACCACCCGCAGGGGATCAAGGACGGGTCCCGCTTTCGGGACGCGCGGAAGGACCATCCGGTGGCGCCCGTTCGTTGCGTCTTCGGGTGGACAGGGCGCGCACCATGAACATGATCGACGGGGTGAGGAGTTGGTTGCGGTGCGCGACAGAGGCTGGTCAGCCAATGTGGATCTGCCCTTTGACGCGCGGGCCGCGGGCGCTGCCCGCGAGGTGCTGCGGGGGTTGCTTCTCGCCTGGGGTCATGACCGGCAGACCGACGATGCCGTGCTGGTGGTTTCGGAGCTGGTGACGAACGCCGTGCAGCACGCCGGCGAACAGGGCCAGCTGAGGCTGGCCCTCCGGGTCACCGGCGAGGTGCTGCGTCTGGAACTCGCCGACGGGTCGTCGGTACAGCCGGCGGCCCGCGAGATCGTCGATTCCGACGAGCGGGGCCGTGGGATGCACATCGTCGAGCAGCTCACCGCCCGGTGGGGCGTCGAGACACACGGCGACGGCAAGCGCGTCTGGGTCGAACTCGACTGACCCCATGGCCCCCATGGCGCCGACCCGGCGACGTGGTCGGCCGATGATCCGTGCCCGCTCCAGGCCGATGCGACGGCCGGCCTTCCTTCCTGCCTGTCGGTCAGGGCGTCTCGACGGGCGGCGGTGGGTCGGCTGCCGGCTGGCGTGGCTGCTGGTTGAGCCGCTGGGCTTCGTTGAGCCGCTGGGCCTCGGCGAGCTGGTCCTCGAGGATGACGATGCGGCAGGCGGCGTCGATCGCGGTGCCCTGATCAACGAGTTCACGGACGCGGGCGGCAATGCGCAGCTGGTACCGGGAGTAACGGCGGTGGCCGCCCTCCGAGCGCAGCGGCGTGATCAGGCGAGCCTCGCCGATGGCCCTCAGGAAGGCGGGCGTCGTGCCGATCATCTCGGCCGCGCGGCCCATGGTGTAGGCGGGGTAGTCGTCGTCGTCGAGACTGTGCGTTGGCTTACGTGTGTTTTCAGGGGTCATCGCGCCTCTCGTGGCACATCGAGGGGCCCTGGCGCCATACGGCACCAGGGCCCCGGGGGTTCGACACCATCCACCTACCGGCCGGAATGCGCCGGATCATGGAACCCGCACGACCACCCAGAACGGCGGGAGTACGGGGATCGCGTATGCGTGACCGGGGACCGCCTCTTCATCCGGGGCCTGCGCGGTATCCGAGCGAGCTAGACCATCGCTCGGGCGATCCTGATGGTGTCCGTTCCCCTCTCCTCACAGATCACCTGCCGAGTACTGCCGAACTTCCTTCGATGATGCTCGGCGGCCTGCCCTGACCGCCACCCTGCTCACGCCAGTTCGTATCTGCCGCGACCATGGACTCTCGTAGCTACGACAGGGACTCTACCCACGGCGACACCCGGATGTCTACTGTGGCGGAGACAGATTTTGCGCGACCGAGCGATCGCCCTCGTGGGCGGGCCCCCGAGCGTCACACCCGAGCCAGGACACCCAAGGAGCCCTGGTGTCGTCTGACACCAGGGCTCCGAGGATTAGTCATCTATTGGGCTGGACATGTCGTGTTCTCTGCGTCCGCGTGACCGGCCCCGGCGGGGCAGGTGCGGAGATCGTTATACGTGACCGGGGACCACCTTCCAATCCGGGGCCTGTGGATGGCCGAGCGAGTTGGAGACCATCGCTCGAGCGATCCTGAGGGGGTCCGCTCCTCTCCTCATCGCCTGGTCGAGTACCTGCCGACCTTCTGTGGTGGTGCTCGGCGGCCCGTCTGGCCACCGTTCCCCTCGCGCCAGTTCATGTCTGCCGCGACCATGGACTCTCTCGCTACGACAGGAACTCTACCCAGGACGACACCCAGATGTCTACCCCAGTGGGAACAGATTTTGCGATGCGGGGGAGGCAACTACTCTGCACTGTCCGATCATGACCGGATCACCACCGCCGGACCCCGGGGAGGCGGGTGCGCATGCTCTGCGGCAGCAGCACCCACGGCCCTGTCGATCGGGGAGCCTGCGTCGCGCGGGGAGCCTGCGTCGCGACAGAGGTCGCGGAGAGGCAGGCCGCCGACATGAGCGGTCGAGGCGCCGTGGGGGTCACGGTCACCAGAACCGATGGCCGTGGCGTGGGGCCTGTAACTTTCGGCCGCGCGCCGGACCTAAGGGAGGACGATCGAGGAAGGACTGCTCCCCGTGCCCCCACGCTCCCGCGAACAACCCTTCGAGGCGTTGTTCCGAGCTCACCAGCTGGCAGTCCTGCGGTTCGCGCAGCGTCGTCTGTCGGATGACGCTGCCGCGTGGGATGTGGTGTCAGAGACCTTCCTGACGGTGTGGCGGTCATGGGAAAGCCGGCCGATGGACTCCAGCGAGACCTTGCCGTGGCTTTACGCGATCGCTGGCAACGCGGTACGCAACCGTCACCGTTCGGACGTCCGCGTACGACGACTCACGGCGCGGCTCGCAGCCACGGGATCCGCCGCCGGGCTGACACCCGCCACCGATGTCGTGGCGCACGAGGCGGTTGCCCGGGACCATGCCCGGTGGGCTCTGGACCAGCTCTCGGACCGCGACCGGGAGATCCTCACCCTCGCCGTCTGGGAAGGGCTCGATCTACCCGGCCTCGCCGCCACGCTGGGGATCTCCCCGGCCGCGGCACAGCGGCAGCGAGAGATGACCGTGCCCGGGACGGGACAGGTCCACTACACACACCTGCAGTCCTACGGCCTCCAGACCAGCGTCGCCCGGTCCAGGGCGACGACGGTCATCGCCACACGCATCATCCAGATCTGGCGCCGACCGGACGGGTCCCGCCTGATCGAACAGAC
Organism: Parafrankia elaeagni; assembly: GCF_000374165.1. Lineage (GTDB taxonomy): Bacteria > Actinomycetota > Actinomycetes > Frankiales > Frankiaceae > Parafrankia > Parafrankia elaeagni. The sequence goes on along the minus strand of NZ_KB893729.1, from coordinate 24,643 downwards.
CCTCCAGGGCGTGGACCACGCCGGGCGGGCCGTCGGCGGCCCCACACCACCAGAGGAACCCGGGTACCGGCGCATCGAGGCACCCCCCGCGGAGGCCGGAGTCGAAGTCGCCCTGCTCCCCACCGACCCCGACCAGCTCTACACGCACCTGCGCTCCTTCTACCAGGCCAACCAGGGCGTCACCGCCGCCCCCGCAGACATCACCCGGCTGGCCTACTCCCATCTGAAGGACGGCGGCACCAGCCCACAGCAGAACGCCGCGCTGTACGAGGTGCTCGCCCGTGACCCCGCCGTCTTCGCCACCGGCCCGGTCACCGACCGGGCGGGACGACCAGCCCTCTCCGTCGGAATCCGGCTGGCCGGCACGGACGGCTCCCGCACCACCACGGGCTACCTTCTCGTCTCCGATGACGGGACACCGCTGACCGCCGAGACGGTGTTCGCCCCCGACGCCCCTCCCGGCCTGGAACTGCCGCCCGGACCCACCGTCGCCGAGTACAGCCAGTTCACCGACGAACGCCAGGTCATCACCGTAGGCGACCTGACCTGACCTTTCGCGCGCTCCCCGCTCCGTAGGCCGCGCCCTCCCCAGACGTCACAATCGCCCTGCACCTGCTGCTGTCTGCCGCTCCCGGTGACATAGCTGGTCGATGCTGGTCGATTCCGCGTCAGGGGACCAGCGGCGGGGCCTCGGCGTCCAGCGTCGGGGAGAGGCCGAGCTTCTCCTTGATTCGCTTCTCGATCTCGTTGGCCAGATCCGGGTTGTCACGGAGGAACGAGCGCGCGTTCTCCTTGCCCTGGCCGAGCTGGTCACCGTCGCAGGTGTACCAGGCACCGGACTTGCGGATGATGCCGTGTTCGACGCCCATGTCGATCAGCGAGCCCTCACGGCTGATACCGCCGCCGTAGACGATGTCGAACTCGGCCGTCCGGAAAGGCGGCGCCATCTTGTTCTTGACCACCTTGACCCTGGTCCGGTTACCGACCGCCTCGGTTCCGTCCTTCAGCGTCTCGATGCGACGAACATCAAGGCGGACCGAGGCGTAGAACTTCAGTGCCTTTCCACCGGTGGTCGTCTCCGGCGACCCGAACATGACGCCGATCTTCTCGCGGAGCTGGTTGATGAAGATCGCGGTGGTGCCGGAGTTCGCGAGCGCTCCGGTGAGCTTCCGCAGCGCCTGGGACATCAGCCGGGCCTGCAGGCCCACGTGGCTGTCGCCCATCTCCCCCTCGATCTCGGCACGCGGCACCAGGGCCGCCACCGAGTCGACGACGATGATGTCCAGTGCGCCGGAGCGGATCAGCATGTCGGCGATCTCCAGCGCCTGCTCCCCGGTGTCGGGCTGGGAGACGAGCAGCGCGTCGGTGTCGACACCCAGCTTCCCCGCGTACTCGGGATCAAGGGCGTGCTCCGCGTCGATGAAGGCCGCGATGCCGCCGGCCGCCTGCGCGTTCGCGACAGCGTGTAGCGCGACGGTGGTCTTTCCGGACGACTCCGGCCCATAGATCTCGACGACGCGCCCACGGGGAAGACCCCCGATACCGAGCGCGACGTCCAGCGCGATGGATCCGGTCGGGATGACCCGGATCGGCGGCCGGATATCGTCACCCAGCCGCATGACCGAGCCCTTGCCGAACTGCTTGTCGATCTGCGCAAGAGCGTTCTCCAACGCCTTGTCGCGGTCGGGTCCTGCCATTGGAGTCACTCCATGCTGACTGAGGTCGGCGGATCTTGGCCACGGGCCGACGCTCGGCCGTGGGACCGACGGTTTCGGAAGCCGGGTCGGTTCTGTGGGCGGCGGAGAGTCCGTGGACCACGGTAGACGAACATCAGTTCGAAGACACAGCGACACGCCGGTACACACCCGCGTTGAGGTGGTTTCCAGAGGGCCCGGAATCCGAGTTTCGGCCCGTGGGCCACAGAACCGTGGAGCTCCGGGGTTCGAGGAACGTGCGGGCCTGCGGTGCGTGGTACGCTGAAGATCAGGTCGGTCAGGTACGGGCCAGTCAGGTACGGGCCAGGTACGAATGTCGCCACCTGGGCGATGTCATCCTGGGTGATGCCATCCTGGGTGGCGTCATCACCGGTCGCGGCCAGCCGGCGGTTCTCATCGCCGGGGTTAGGTGGCCGTCGTGGCGGCAGGCCAGATGATTCCTTTTCTCGGTTGCGCCTTTTTCGCGCGTTCCGACGACGGCGGCGGCGCACCAGCCCGGCTTCGCGTGTCCTCGGCGGGCACCTGCCCCGACACGGCCACCGGGCCGCCCGGCGCCCGGTTCGGAGCGTTGTGAGGATCGCGATGCTCGCGCCGGTCGCGTGGCGCACTCCGCCCCGGCACTACGGCCCCTGGGAGCAGGTCGCCAGCACCATCACGGAGGGCCTGCTCGGGCACGGGGTGGACGTGACGCTGTTCGCGACGCTGGATTCGGTGACGGACGCCGAGCTGGACGGCGTGTGCCCGCACGGGTACGCCGAGGACCCGTCCCTCGACGGCCGGGTGTGGGAGGCGCTCCACGTGGCCCACGCGCTGGCACGCTCCAGCGAGTTCGATCTTGTGCACAACCATCTCGACTGGCTGCCCCTCGCGTTCGCGCCGAGCTTCCAGGCCCCCATGGTCACGACCATCCACGGTTTCTCCGACCCGCGGATCGTCCCGGCCTACGCACGGGCGGCCTCGGCCTACGTGTCGATCTCGGACGCCGACCGCAGCCCCGAGCTGGACTACGTCTCGACCGTTCACCACGGCGTCGATCTGGACAGCCTTCCGTTCTCGGCAGCGGGTGGTGACGATCTGGTCGTGTTCGGCCGGATCCATCCCGACAAGGGCACCGCGGTCGCCGTCGACATCGCCCGCCGCGCGGGACGGCGCCTGGTGATCTGCGGCATCGTCCAGGACGAGCGGTACTTCGCCGAGCAGGTCCTGCCGCACGTCGACGGGGACCGGGTCCGCTACCTCGGCTCGGTGGGACCGGACCGGCGGGCCGAGGTCCTGGGCCGTGCCGCGGCGCTGCTGCACCCGATCGCGTTCGACGAGCCGTTCGGGCTGGCCGTCGTCGAGGCGATGGCCTGCGGCACACCGGTCATCACCTATCCACGCGGAGCGATGCCGGAGGTGGTCGACGAGGGGGTGACCGGCTTCCTGGTGGACGGGCCGGTGGCCGCGGCGGCCGCGGTGGAGTCCGCCGCGGCCCTGGACCGCGCCGCCTGCCGGGCCACGGCGCGGCGGAGGTTCTCCACCGCGCGCATGGTCACCGACTATCTCGCCGTCTACGCCACCGTTCTCGCCGGCCCTACCCGCTGATCCCGCCGTCGCCCACGCGGGCCCGCCCGGTGGGGACCATGCGGGCGAGGAGCCGGTCGACGGGCACGCTGGCCATCCCGATCCGGGTGTCGCCGATGCCGTACGGCAGCCACAGCAGGCCGTCGTGGATCAGGCTTCCGCAGGAGTAGACGACGTTGGGGACGTAGCCCTCGGTCTCCTGCCCGAGCGGGGCGAGCAGTGGTTCGGGCAGCGCCGCGACCATCCTTCCCGGGTCGTCGAGATCAAGCAGGATCGCGCCGATGGTGTACGTCCGCATCGGTCCGACGCCGTGGGTGAGGGTGAGCCAGCCGGCCGCCGTCTCGATCGGGGATCCGCAGTTGCCCACCTGGAGCAGCTCGAAGGCGGCCCGCGGCCCGTGCAGTGGCCGCGCCGGCTCCCAGACCTGCCCGTCGTCGGAGGCCGCCAGTCCGGTCGACTCGCCGTCGGAGCGGCAGAGCGCGAGGTGACGGCCGCCCACCAGCCGCGGGAACAGGGCCATGCCCTTGTTGCGGGCAGCCGGGCCGGCGAGCGGTGCGGTGGTGAAGACCCGCAGGTCGGGGCTGGTGAGCAGGCGCGGGGAGATGTCCGTGCCGTCGAAGGCGGTGTAGGTGGCCCGGTAGTCCGCGGTCCCGTCCGGTGCGGTGAACCGGACGAACCGCGCGTCCTCCATGCCGTTGCTCTCGCTGGTGACGGTGGGCCACAGGACCCGTTGCGGCAGGGTGCTGTCGGACGGGAACTCGACCCGCCGCAGTGATCCGGCGATCGAGCGGATCCCGGCGATGATCCCGGGCGCCTGAGGGCGTCGGAGCAGGTCGGGGGGAACCGCGGCGAAGGCACGGGAGAGGTCGGGGTCGGATTCGGGGTCGGATTCGGGGCCCGGGCCGGGGCCGGATTCGGGGCCGGGGCCGCTGCCGGGCCGCCGCGGGTTCAGGCTCTGCAGGACCGCACGGGTGACCTCGTCGTCGAGCCCGTGTTCGGTGAGCACGGCGCGCAGCCGGGTGGCCTCCCACTCGACGGGTACGGCGACGCCGGTGGTGAGGGGGCCGCTCCGCGGCTCCAGGCGCACCGCCGGGCCCGGGCCGATCACCGCGGCGGCGAAGCCGATCGAGGACAGATGGCCCTCCCCGACGGCACGCAGGCTCAACGCCAGGCGCAGCGCGCCAGCCGGCAGCCCGGCCTGGTCGGGGTGCGGCACCGCCGAGGGGTTGGTGACGGCCGCGCCCTCCACCGCGTACTCGGCGGTGAAGCAGGCGCCGAGCAGCAGACTGCGCGCCGGGGAGAGCTCCGCGGGTACCGGCACCCGCGGCACCACCACCGCGGCGTGCCGCGCGAGGATGCCCCGGTAATCCCGGTGGCGCGGTTCGAACCGTTCGAGGAGGCCGGCGACCAGGCTGTCGACCTCCCGCTCGGGCAGGGCGAGGGCACGGGCCACGATGCCGGCGGCCCGGGAGTGCGGCTGGCTGCCCTCCTCACCGGGGAGGAAGAGCTTCGCGATGACCCGGTCGCTGTTCGGGGCGAGCCCCAGCGGATGCCGCGTGACCAGGTCGCTCTGGGCCGACCCGGTGTCTGTGGTCCGGGTGCTCCTGGTCAGGGCGTCAATGCCAGGAGGCGGCGGGCGTGCTGGCCCGTGGAGAGCAGCGCAAGCGTCGATTCGGCGCCCTGGTTGAGGTTGCGGCCGCCGGACTCGAGCCCGTCGTAACAGCCGCCGGTGTCGGGGTTGAGTAACGCCGTCGAACTGTCGTTGTCCCCGAGGAACCACCCGTGGGCGCGACCGAGACCGGCCAGCCACCTTTTCCGCCCGGTCGCCGCGTGGGCGCGGGCGCAGGCGTCCGCGATCGCCGCGGCCTCGATGGGCTGCTGGTCGAAACCGGGCCCGGGATCCGCCCCCCGCCGGCGACCGCCGACCGGGGTCGGTGAGAGGTTCCCGTCCCGGGTCTCCACCTGGAGCAGCCACGCCAGCAGCCGCAGGCCGTCCGCGAGCACCGTCTTGTCAGGCAGGCACATGCCGGCGAGGATCAGCGCCTCCGGGACAGCCCCGTTGGCGTAGCGCAGGGTGGGTTCCGGCCACGGCCACCCCGGGTCGGCACCGACCGGTCCGATCACCTCGACAGCGGCGGTGAGCAGCGCGCGCGCCGGCTCGTCGTCCGGGTGGGCGAGCAGCAGCTCCCCGGCGCCGAGCGCCGCGAACGTCATGGCCCGCGGCCAGGGCGAGCGTCGCCCCGCGCTGGCCAGGAAGCCGGCCCGCGCCGAGGCCCGCAACCGCCGCGTCGGCGCGGACGCGGCGGCGGTGCCCAGCCCCCACAGCGCCCGGCCCCAGCAGTCACCGAGACCGGGATCATCCCGCCACCGCCCGTCGCTGTCCCGCCGGTTGCGGACGGCGCCGTCCACCCCCTGCGCGGCCAGCACGAAGGCGAGGTAGCGCTCCAACAGGCGCACCAGGTCCACCCCGGGCGACGGCTCGCGGGCAAGGACGACCAGCCCGCGTGCGACGTCGTCCACGCAGTAGCCGTGCTCCCGGCGTGGCACCGAACCGAGGGCGTGCTCGAACAGTCCGATGTCGTCGGTGAGCCGGAACAGGTGGTCGAACGAGATCGCGGAGCTCACCGGGCCGCCGGCATCGGCGCAGGCACGGGCACGGGCACGGGCGTCGTCGACGGCCGGCTCCCGGTGCGGGCGACCAGTCCGGCGGCCAGCTGCCGGTAGCGACCGGCGACCGCCGGCCACAGCAGGTCGGGTGCCTGGACGGCCGCGGCACTGGCCAGGCCGGCGCTCACCGCCTTGTCGGTCGTTATGCGACGCACCGCGGCGGCGATGGCCGCCGGGTCCCGGTGCGGCACGAGCAGTCCGCTGCCGTCACCGAGAAGCTCGACCGCATGCGGGAACCGGGTGGCGACGATCGGCCGCAGCGCGGCGACCGCCTCGATGAGGACACCGGAGGTCACCTGGTCGACCGAGTCGTACGGCAGCAGGACGACATCGGCCCGGCGCACGAGCTCCGCGAGGGACACCGGGTCCAGGTAGCGGTCGTCGAAGCTGACCGAGCCGGTCAGGCCGAGGTCACGGATCTGGGTGGCCAGCCCTTCCCGGTAGGCCTCGCCCTCCCGGGCAAGGACCTTCGGATGGGTCTGGCCCGCGATGACGTAGTGCGGTGCGGGGTCAAGGTCGGCGAGGTCCGCCATCGCGGCGATACCCCACTCGATGCCCTTCCCGGGCCCGATCAGGCCCCAGGTGAGGATGGTCGGCCCGCCGCTGTGCTCCGCCGGCGCCCGGCGGTTGTCCGCCGCGCCGTGCGGGATGACCACCACCCGTCGTGGATGGATCCGGAAACCCTCGACGAGCCGGACCCGCGCGGTCTCGGTCATCACGACCACCGCGTCGGCCGACGCGACCACGGACTCCAGGACCTGCCGCTGGTGCGGCGTCGGTTCCACCAGCACGGTGTGCAGGACGACGATCACCGGAACGTCGAGGGCGTCGAGCACCTCGAGCACCTCGTCGCCGTCCGGACCTCCGTACACGCCGTACTCGTGCTGCACCACGACGACGTCAAAGCCGTTCAGGAGCCGTGCCGCCGCCCGCGGGCCGCCCGGCGTGCCGGCGATGAGATCCCCGACCAGAACCGGCCGGCCGGCCGGTCCGGACGGGCCCGGTGGGCTGGCCAGCGGTGCGGCTGGCCCAGCCAGCCCAGTCGGCCCGGCCGTGGCACCGGCTCGGTCGGTGGCGTCCAGAAGGCGCACCACCCCACTGGACGCACCGAGCGCCGGGCTGTTCAGCTCATCGAACAGGGCGGCTGTGAAGGTGGCGAGACCGCACTGGGTCGGCGGATACGTACTGAGAAAGCCATAACGCAGGGGCACGAACTGATTCCTCCCAGGCTTGAGCCGTGTGGAGGAGTGCCGGCCGCCAGCGGGGCCCACAACGAACACGATGATCGGGTCATGACCCGGGCACCCGTCGCGCCGGAGGTTGACACTCAACCTTGTCGAGTGTTAGCCCACTTATAGTCTTCGGGAATATCGAAAGCAACCGGAGACCACCCGGCACCGCCCACTGCCGGGTCCGGCACGTCTGGCGGCGCACCGTCCGCCGCCCTGGCCGGGATCTTCACCCGGTCGGCGTGCCACAGCGCGTGAAGGGCGGCCGTGGTCGCCGGTGAGCCCGCATCCTCGAACGGACCGTTTTCGTCACCACGGACGAGATATCCGGAGAATGGACGGGCCCGGCGATCACCCTGGCCGAGACACCCGCACCGGCCGCGCAGTCAAGGAGACCAGTGATGACCACACCCACGGCGCCCTACTCCCGTACCCTCGATCCGGCAGAGGTCCACGAGGCCCTGCTCCCGGACGGGCACTGGCACGTCCTGCGTGAACCCCGGTTCGAAAACGTCGAGATCGGCGAGCAGGTCGTCCCGTGCCTGCGAGCCCTCCTCGAGAACAGAGCCGGGGAGATGCTCGTCCCGATCGACCAGATCCGCGGGTGGATAGTCCAGAGGCCCGACCCTCGATGAGCGGCGTTCGGGCGACGGAGGCCCAGGCCGCGCGGCACCCCACCATCGAGGAGACACCCGCCCATGGCTGACACCCGGTGGGGCTACCGCCCCCACGACAGCGCTGTGGTCGTCCTGTGCGACTCCGAACAGGCCGCACGCAAGCACGCCGTGGACGGCGCGACAGCAGTCGTCCACCGAGACGGGCGATGGGTCGGCCTCCCGGCCGAGCCGCGTGAGACAGCCGACCGCGACTGACCAGCACACCGCCGCAGCACGGACGACTCCTCCCCGCGTGCCTGGGCACCACGCGTGCCTGGGCACCACGCCGGCCACCTTCCGGTCCGCCGCCTCACTCGGCCGTGCCTGCGCCGCCCTGAAGCGGCCACACGCCGTCTCTCCGGCACTCGGCCGGCACGCCCCCCGGCACGGCCCCGGCACGGCCACATCATGCAACGCCCCCCGCACCCGACAAAGAAGTCGACACCTGGGGGGACATTGCCGTGACAGGCTGCACCGGATCTTTGATGTAGATCCACAGAACATACATAACGTACTGCGACTGTCACAGTCGAGATACCTGCCGCACGAACCTCGGGACCCGGCGAGTAATGCCTTGTCCTCTAGCTGCCATCTTCCTCGTCAGTCTACTGCCACCATTCAGGCTCCTCCATACTTGCAAGGGCTGCAATAATCTCGAAAATGTAACCCGCATCATCATCAACAACAATTCGGCAGAGACCAGAGACGAGGACCCTGTGGCAGACGGCGGGACGAGAGAGCGACGGGCCGCGGTGATTGGCGGTGGTATTGCTGGACCTGCGATTGCCATCGCGCTGAAGAACATCGGGATCGAGTCGACCGTCTATGAGGCCGAGTCGGCACCTCGCGCCGATGGAGGATTCTTCACTCTCGCTCCGAACGGGCAGCACGTACTGGCCGAGATGGGCCTTCTGGAAGAAACGACCGCACGTGGAGAGTACTGCAGCGGAATCACCTTCCTTGATCACAGGGGGGATGAGGGCGGCACGATACCGGACCCGCGAATTCTGATCGAGCGGGCAACTCTGCATGACCTGCTGCACGTACACCTCGCCAAGCTGGGTATCCCGGTCGAGTTCGGGAAGGCTGTCACGGCGGTCCGGACGGACGCGGAGACCGCAGTAGCCGAGTTCGCCGACGGCAGCACTGCGACCGCCGACCTGATGATTGCCTGTGACGGCATACACTCCGCCGTTCGGCGCAGCCTGTTCCCCGATTTCCCGGCACCCACCTACATAGGCCTGGTGCATTCCTCGGGTTTCTCCTCCGGCGACGGTTTTGAAAAGATATCACCCGAGGCCCTGTACATCGCGAATGGCCATCTCACCAGTATGGGATACCTGCGCAACTCGGACGGCGATGTGCTCTGGTGGGACGTACGCTCCTGGCCGGGCGAGCCACCCCGCGCCGAGGTCGCCACTATCTCCGACCAGGAGTGGCTGGCCCAGCAGGTCAAGCTTCACCAGTCCGACGCACCACTGATGAGCCAGATTCTCGAGGCAACCCGCGGACCCGTTTCCAGGTTCTTGAACTTTAAGCTCGACGACCTGCCCACCTGGCATTCCGGTCGAGTCTGTCTGGCCGGAGATGCGGCCCACGCAATTTCGCCCCACGCAGGTCAGGGGCTGTCGATGGCTCTCGAGGACTCAGTGGCCCTGGCCCGCTGCCTCCAGGATTCGGCGGACATCCCGGCCGCGTTCGCACAGTTCCAGCTGGCCCGCCAGGAACGGGTTCGCGAGGTGGGCGGCCTTGGCCGCATGAACGACGAAAGAATCCTCAAGGCCAACGGAGCAGCCACCGTCGGCGAGCAGGGATCGAAACCCCCGGCAGAGGTACTCGAGGCGTTCAAGAAGGTCCAGGCCCACCGGATCTGATCGACGGGTGTCGACGGCATGACATGATTGGAGGCCGGGAGGCAGCCGAAGCTGCTGTCCCGGCTCCGTCATCCCCCTCCAGCGCCCGCTCGGCTGCTCCGGCCCCGGGCTCTCTCCCAGCCGTGTGTGCGGTGTGGTCCGGGTGTCAGGTGCTGGCGGGCAGCAGTTCGCCGATCAGCTTCTCGATACGGGCACGGATGTCGTCACGGATGGGGCGGACCGCGTCGATGCCCTGGCCGGCGGGGTCGTCGAGTTTCCAGTCCTCGTAGCGTTTGCCGGGGAAGACGGGGCAGGCGTCGCCGCAGCCCATGGTGATGACCACGTCGGAGGCCTGGACGGCCTCGACGGTGAGAACCTTCGGGGTTGCGGCGGTGATGTCGATACCGACCTCGCTCATCGCGGCGACGGCGGTCGGGTTGATCTGCTCGGCGGGCATGGAGCCGGCGGACCGGACCTCGATCCGACCGGCGGCGAGGTGGGTGAGCCAGCCGGCGGCCATCTGGGAACGACCGGCGTTGTGGACGCAGACAAAAAGCACCGAAGGCTTCTCGGACACGGGCAGATCCTTTCTCACCAGGTGAGCCTGTGCGGCCGGGACGGGCCGCGGCGTGAGGGTCAGCGGGGGGCGGGCAGGGTGAGGTCGGGGAGCATGCTGGCGATCAGCCCGCGGACCCGGTGATCGATGTCGTCGCGGATGGCGGCGATCTGGTCGGCCGTCGCGCCGTCGGGGTCGTCGATCGGCCAGTCCTCGTAGCGTTTGCCGGGAAGGTAGGGGCAGCGGTCCCCGCAGCCCATCGTGATGACGACGTCCGCGGCGGCGAGGATGTCGCTGGTCAGCGGCTTGGGGAACTCCTCGTCCAGGCTCAGACCGATGTCCTTCATCGCCGCGACGACCTCGGGATGGATGTGCTCACCCGGGTCGGAGCCGCCGGTCCGGATGTGCAGCGCGGTCCCGGCATGGTGCCGGGTCAGCGCGGCGGCCATCTGCGAACGACCGGCGTTGTGGACGCAGACGAACAGCACCTCCGGGACCCGCTTGGCGATCAGGCCGCGGGTCGCGCCGAGGGCTTCGAGGCGTTCCCGGGTCAGCCGCTCCGCCAGCGTCGGGAGGAACAGGGTGACCCGCGCGGTTCGGGCGAGCTGGCGATAGGAGTCGACGAGCACCTCACGCACTTCCGTGGCGTCGAAGGTGGTGTCGTAGGCGTAGGCCAGCCGTTCCGCCGCGGAGTGCAGTGCCCGCGCGGTCACCGGGTCTGGATCGGACAGATCCCCGGAGTCGGGCGCGGTGTCCGGTGTGGTACCCGGCGTGGTCATGAGACCCCTCCAGAAAGTCGTGGCTGGGCGGTGCCGTTCGGCGCCGCGGTGTCCTTGTGCGGGAGCAGGACCTGGGCGGCCTGCGCCGGGGCGGTCGGGGTCGGCGGGTAGAACAGCCGCACCAGCCCGTACCCGACCAGCCCCCCGGCGGCCTGCACGGCGATGAACGCGGGCACGGAGGCGGGGGCGATCCCGGCGAAGGTGTCGGAGAACATCCGCCCGACACTGATCGCCGGGTTCGCGAAACTGGTGGAGCTGGTGAACCAGTACGCCGCACCGATGTACGCGCCGACCGCGGCCGGTGCCCGCTCACCCCGCCCGGAACGCACCAGCGCGAAGATCAGCAGGATGAGGCCGGCGGTCGCGACGACCTCGGCCAGCAGGTGTGACCCCGAGGCCCGGTGATGTGTGGAGATCGAGACCGCCGACCGGTCGAACATCAGATTCGCCAGCACCGCCCCCGCGACACAACCGGCGACCTGCGCGGGCAGGTAGGCGGCGGCATCCCGCCACGACAGCCCTCCGAACGCGGCATCGACCACGGTGACCACCGGGTTGAAGTGCGCCCCGGACACCGGTCCGACCATCAGAATGATCGCGTACAGGCCGGCGGCGGTCGCCGCGGCGTTCTCGACCAGCTGCAGGCCGGTCTGGTCGGGGCTGAGCTGCTGCGCGGCGATCCCCGACCCGATGACCAGCGCGGCGAGCAGCATGCTCCCCACCGCTTCGGCGGCCAGCCGCCGCACCAGCGGCGGCTGGCTCTCCTCGTTGCCTGACACCTTCGGCGTCAGCGTGCCGCGCCGGCAGACGCCGGTTCGATCGTCATCGTGGGCGCGCACACGGGCCCGCAGTCACACGCCGACCCCGGGCCATCACCCGGCTCGACGGTCCGCAGCTGCGTACCGGCGCCCTCGGCGGTGCCGGCGCTCTCGGCGATGCCGGCGCTCTCGGCGATGCCGGCGCTCTCGGCGATGTCGGCGAGCACCGTGTAGATCTCCCACGGCGCGCCGTCCGGGTCATCGACCCACACCTTGTCCTGCAGCGCGTAGCAGCAGGCGGTGTTCTCCTCCACCGCCGTCACCAGCCCCGAGTCCTGCAGCCGGGCCGCGGCGGCGGACACCTCCTCCGACGTCTCGATCTCCACGCCCAGGTGGTTCAGCGCCCCCGCCACTCCGGCGCCGCGGGCGTCCGGGTTCTCGATCAGCACCAGCTTCAGCGGCGGCACGTCCACAGCGAAGTTCGCGTACCCCGGCCGCCGCTTCGCGGGCTCGACCCCGAACAGCTTCGTGTAGAACTCCACCGCCGCGTCCACGTCGGACACGTTCAACGCCAACTGCACCCTGGCCATCACGACCACCCTTCGCATCGACACTCGTCTATGTCCTTGCCAGCCCGAGGATGGACGGACACATAGACGGCTGTCAATAGCTGAGGCATGCTGGAGGCATGGCGACCACCTCTCCGCCGGCGGCCCTCCCGGTTGTCGAGCCGCCGAGCGATCACCCGTCCGGCCTCGCGGGGGCCATCTCGACCTGCTGCACCCCGCTCACCCGCGCACCGCTGTCCGCCGAGGAAGCGGACACGCTGGTCGCCGTCCTCAAGGCCATCGCCGTCCCCACCCGGCTACGACTCCTGTCGATGATCTACGCGCGGGACGGTGGCGAAGCCTGCGTCTGCGAGCTCACCGAACCCCTCGGCCTCACCCAGCCCACCATCAGCCACCACCTCAAAGTCCTCGTCGACGCCGGCCTCATCACCCGCGACAAACGTGGCGTCTGGGCCTACTACCGCGCCGTGCCCGAAGCACTCGCCGCTCTCGCCACCGTGTTCAGCCCACGCCGGTAACACCCGGCTGGGGCGGGTCCGGCCGGCGGCCTGCCGCGACCGGCTGGTTGCGGCGGACCATGTCGATGATCTGGGTGACGGGACCGGTCACGAGCAGCTCGTCGCCGGGCCGCAGCCGGGTGTGCCGGCTCACCCGGTACTCCAGCTCGGCCTTCTCGGCCCCGACCGCGAGGACCCGGGTGCCGGTCGCCAGCTCCTCCAGCGTCGGGCCGGCCAGGGCACTGCCCTGGTGGACCGTCATCCTCGCGACCAGAAACGGCGTGCGCTTGACATAGAAGGTGCTGATCACGTGGTAGCCGAGGGCGGCGCCGACGAAGTAGGGCGTGGCCAGGGCGGACGCGCTGCGGGCTGTGTGGACGTCGAACAGGCGCTCCACCTCGTCCGCCATCGTCGGGCCGGAGGTCCGCAGCACCACCCGTAGCCGGGTGTCCGGAATGCGCTCCGGCTGTTCGTCGTGGGCCTCCCGGGCGGAGAGCACCGCCTCCAGGTTGGCGGCTCCGTCGCTGCTCAGCGCCGCGATCGTCGTCGCACGGGGCATACCGGCTTCCAGCAGCGTCGACCGGACGGCCGCGTCGCCGATGACGACGGGAACGCGCAGTTCGCGGGCCACCGGCAGATAGGGGTTCGTCTCGTCGCGTTCGATCACGACGACCTGCCGGCCGGCGAGCAGCAGCCCCTCCATGGTCGCCAGGCCGACCGACCCGAGCCCACAGAGCACGACGTGGCCGTCGATCGCCCCGATCCGTCCGCGGCCCAGCGCGCGTTCCAGCCGACGGCTGATGATCACGTTGGTGATGAAGGCGTAGACGACCGCGATCGACAGCGCCCCGGCCAGCATCAGCACGATCCCGAATGCCTGGAGCCAGTTGTCCGCGGCACCGAAGTTGAAGTCGCCGTAGCCGACCGTCACCATTGTTTCGACCGTCAGGTACAGGGCGTCCAGCGGGGAGAAGCCGGCAGGGGCCTCCGGGTTGTGGCTCTCGTAGGCCAGGGACAGGACCACCGTGCTGACGCCCATGACCGTGAGAACGGCGGCCAGCGCCCAGCGGAACGGCCGGTCGAACTCGCTGCGGATCATCGCGGCGGTCTCGCTCAGGCGTGTTCCGGGATGCCGGCGGGTGGCGTGCAGCTCCAGCTGGGACCGCAGCGCGTGGTTCCGCCGGCGAGCCGCTGCCGGGGTGGTGGGGCCGGCTGGCCGCCCCCGCGAGGACGTGACTCCGGCAAGGTCCTCTCCGGTGCCCTCGGCCGCGTAGCCCACGAGGGTCGAGAACAGCCGCGCGTCGTCCAGGCCCGCCACCGTGATGTCGCGGGCGCCGTACTCGAACGTCCGGCCGATGACCGTCAGCCGGTCACCGGGGCGCAGGGACACGTCCCGGGGCGGGCAGATCTCGACGAGCCGTTCCCCGCGCCGGTGCAGCGAGATCGGGGTCAGGTCTCCGTAGATGTCCCGGAAGATGCCGGGCCGCTCCACCCGTTCGTCGACGACGGTGAAGATCTCACGGCTGGTCGGGCCGCCCGCGCCGGGACGGTTGAGAGTGAAGGCGTGCAGGACGTCCGAGCGGACGCAGGCCATGACGAAGCCCGGGCTTGCCAGCTCCGCCCGGTTGAGCACCCGGGCCTGCGGGAGTGCCGCGGCGAGCTGATCGCCGAGCTGCGCGTTGTCGATGCTCAGGACGAGCCGGACCGCCGGCGCGGTCTCCGCGGTCACCATCGCCGTCTGGAGGTTGGCGAGGTCGGACTCGTGGCAGGCCACGACCGCCAGCGCGGTGTCGACGCCGGCCTCGCACAGCGCCTCCGCCGTGTGCGGGCTCTCCACCACCAGGCGGGCCGCCCACCGCTCGAGCTGGCGTCCCCCGGTGGGCGCGTAACGGTCGTCGACGACGACCACGGCCACGCCGGACCCGATCAGCTGCTCGGTGATCCGCAGGCCCAGGTCACTCAGTCCGCACACGATGACGTGGCCGACAGCCGCTGCCATGTCTTCCCCCAGTCGACGCTCCGGACCTCCGAAGTGGGCGGACAGCCTGGAAGCAAGATACGGGCGCGACGAGGCACGCCCAGGGGGCGGCCGCAGCCCGCCGGGAGGTCGGGCAGGCTCGCGGTTCACCCACCACCAACCCGGGCAGTAGTCGAATGGACACGTCAGGCGACGTGCGTGACGTCAGGGCCGGGCGCCTCGGGGCGCGCGGCTTCCAGGAGGCACTGTGACCGCTGTTGTCCCAGATCCTGTCGACGCAGGCCTCGTCGTCCCGCCGGCGGGCTTGGACGTGCTGATCCACGCGCTGCGGGAGCGGGGCTACGAGGTCGTCGGTCCGACGATCCGCGACCGGGCGATCGTCTACGGCGAGATCACCGACGCCGGGCAGCTGCCGGTGGGCTGGACCGACGTGCAGAACGCCGCCAGCTACCGTCTCGAACGCCGCGCCGACGACGCCAGGTTCGGCTATGCGGTCGGCCCGCATTCATGGAAGCAGTTCCTGCTGCCCCCGCGGCTGCGACTGATGCGTATCCGGCAGAACCGGGACTCCGACGCCCAGAACGACGCCCAGAACGACGTCCAGATCGAGGAGGAACCCCCGCCGGCCGCCCCGCTGGCCCTGATCGGCGTGCGTTCGTGCGAGCTGAACGCAGTCGCGATCCAGGACCGGGTTCTGGTGACCGGTCGCTATCCCGACCGGGACTACGCCGTTCGCCGTGAGGGACTGTTCATCATCGGTGTCAACTGTCATGAACCCGGTGGGACCTGCTTCTGCGTGTCGATGGACACCGGACCGGCGATACGCCGCGGCAGCGGCTACGACCTGCTCCTCAGCGAGATCCTCGAGGGCGAGCACCGCTTCCTGATCGAGGCGGGTACCCCGCGCGGCGCCGAGCTCCTGGCCGCACTGAACGCCGCCGAGCTGAACGCCGCCGAGCTGAACGACTCCGCCGGGAAGGACACAGCCGGGGATGACGAGGACGCAGCCGGGAGGGACACCGCCGGGAGGGACACAGCCGGCACGGCCACCGCGAGCGTCACCGGCCCGGGAGGATGCGCTGTCGGCCGGGCCGCCCGGCCGGTGACCTCCGCCGACCGCGCGGCGGCGGAGGCTGCGGTGGAGCGGGCGGCGGCACGCATGGGCAGGGTGGTGGATGCGGGCGGTCTGCGTGACCTGCTGGCCGCGAGCCTCGACCACCCTCGCTGGGACGACGTCGCTGAGCGGTGCCTGACCTGCGGCAACTGCACCATGGTCTGCCCGACCTGTTTCTGCGTCACGGTCGAGGACGTCGGCGACCTGGCCGGCGGTGAGGCGGAGCGCTGGCGCAGCTGGGAGTCGTGCTTCTCGTTGGACCACTCCTACCTGCACGGTGGCGCCGTGCGCGCGGCCCCGCGTTCCCGCTACCGGCAGTGGCTCACCCACAAGTTCGGTACCTGGCACGACCAGTTCGGTTCGTCCGGCTGTGTCGGCTGCGGGCGGTGTATCACCTGGTGCCCGGTCGGCATCGACGTCACCGAGGAGCTGGCCGCCATCCGGACGAACGTCGCCCCGGGAGACCCGCCCCGATGACGGCCTGCCACCCGCCTTCGTCGCCCGCGCCGCACACCGCTTCGGTCACCGAGGTAGCCGAGGTAGCCGCGTTCACCGAGGTCACCGCGTTCGCCGAGGTGGCCGCGTTCGCCGGGATGCGGCCCGAGCACCTGGCGGTCCTCGACGGCTGCGCCCACGAGATGACCTTCGGGACTGGCGAGGTGCTCTTCCGTGAAGGTGAGGTGGCCGACACCCTGCACCTGGTCCGCGCGGGAACCGTCGCGATCGAGATGTTCGTGCCGGCCCGCGGGGCCATCACGATCGAGACCGTGGGCGCCGGCGACGTCGTCGGCTGGTCCTGGCTGTTCCCGCCGTATCGGCTGCGTTTCGACGCCCGGGCGCTGACGGCCGTGGAGACGGCCGCGGTCGGAGCGGGCTGTCTGCGGGCCCGTATCGCCGAGGACCCGGAGCTGGGTTGTGACCTGTTGTTCCACCTCGCGCGGGTGCTCGCCGGGCGCCTGTCGGCGACCAGGATGAGGTTGCTTGATGTCTATCGGAACCCGGCCCGGAGCTGAGGCGGCGGCGCTCGCGGGGCCGGCCGTCAGCGCGCAGACGCCGCGGCTGTTCCGGGTGGCCGATCGCGTCCAGGAGTCACCTGACACCTGGACGCTGCGGCTGGTGCCCGGCGACGGCGGTGTGCCGGTCGTCGCGGCTCCCGGGCAGTTCACGATGCTCTACGCCTTCGGCGTCGGCGAGGTGCCGCTGTCGGTCTCCTCGCTCCCGTCGGAGGTCCCCCCACTGCTGCACACCGTTCGGGCCGTCGGGGCGGTCACCGAGGCGATCTGTGCCACGCGGCCCGGCGGCATGCTCGGGGTGCGGGGGCCGTTCGGGCGTGGCTGGCCGCTGGACGAGATCGTGGGACGCGACGTCCTGCTCGTCGCGGGTGGGCTGGGGCTCGCCCCGCTGCGCCCGGTCGTCCAGTGGATCCTGCGGCGGCGGGACGAGGTCGGCCGGGTCGCGCTCCTGGTCGGCAGTCGCACACCCGCCGACGTGCTCTACCACGCCGACCTCGCGGAGCTGGCGGCCCGGCCCGATGTCCAGGTCCTGCTGACGGTGGATGCCGCCGATCCCGGCTGGAAGGGGCGGGTCGGGGTGGTCACCGCGCTGCTGCCGCAGGCCCGCTTCGACCCGGCGCGCACCGTCGCCCTCACCTGCGGGCCGGAGATCATGATGCGGCTCACCGCGCAGGCGCTGGTCGACGCCGGCATCCCCGCGCACCGCGTCCACCTGTCGATGGAACGGAACATGCACTGCGGGGTCGGCCACTGCGGCCGCTGCCAGCTCGGCCCGCTGCTGCTCTGCCTGGACGGCCCGGTCTGCGACTACGGCCGCCTCGGCCCACTCCTACTCGTCCGAGAGCTGTAGACAGTGTCTCACACCATCGCGGACCTGCCCTTTCCCGGCACGGTCACCCGGCCCACGCTGGCCGTCTGGAAGTTCGCCTCCTGTGACGGCTGCCAGCTGACCCTGCTCGACTGCGAGCACGAGCTGCTCGCACTCGCCGCGGCCGTCGACGTCGCCTCGTTTCCGGAGGCGTCCAGCGCCGTTGTCGCCGGCCCCTACGACCTCTCACTCGTCGAGGGCTCGGTCAGCACCCGCGAGGACGCCGAACGCATCCACCAGATCCGGGCCGCGTCCCGACGTCTGGTCACGATCGGCGCATGCGCGACGGCCGGCGGTGTCCAGGCCCTGCGCAACTTCGCCGATGTCGACGACTTCGTCGCCGCCGTCTACGCCACCCCCGCCTACATCTCGACGCTGGCCACGTCCACACCGATCTCCGCGCACGTCCGCGTCGACTTCGAGCTGCGCGGCTGCCCGATCGACCGCGGCCAGCTCCTCGAGGTCATCAGCGCCTTCCTCGCCCGTCGACGCCCGACCGTCTCCTCCGCGTCCGTCTGCACCGAGTGCAAACGCCGCGGAACGGTGTGCGTCATGGTCGCGCACGGCACGCCCTGCCTGGGCCCGGTCACCCACGCCGGCTGCGGCGCCCTCTGCCCTGCCTATCACCGTGGCTGCTACGGCTGCTTCGGCCCGATGGAGAGCCCCAACACCACCGCGCTGATCCACCAGTTGCGCGTCCTGGGAATGAGCGACGACGACGTCGACCGGGTCTTCCACACGTTCAACGCGGCCGCCCCGGCGTTCCGTGACGTGGGTGGCGCACCATGACACCCGCTCGTCCCCCCGACCGACCGGACGAACCGCCGCACGAACCGCCGCACGAACCGCCGGACGAACTGCCGGACGAACTGCCGGTCCGGCTGAGGGGAGCGTCCTCGGCCACGACGACGATCGCACCGCCGCCGCTCACCCGGGTGGAGGGCGAGGGACGCCTTGTCGTCCGCATCCGCGACGGGCGGGTGGAACAGGCCCAGCTCCGGATCTTCGAGCCGCCCCGGTTCTTCGAGGCCCTGCTGCGCGGTCGGGCGTTCACCGAGCCGCCGGACATCACGGCCCGCATCTGCGGCATCTGCCCGATCGCCTACCAGATGAGCGCCCTGGCGGCGATCGAGCGGATCTGCGGGGTCGAGGTCACCGGCCCGGCAGCCGACCTGCGCCGGCTGGTCTACTGCGGCGAATGGATCGAAAGCCATGCGCTGCACGTCTTCCTGCTGCACCTGCCCGACTTCCTCGGCGCCGACAGCGCGCTGGAGCTGGCACGCTCGCAGCCACGGCGCGTGAAGCAGGGCCTGATCCTCCGGAAGGCCGGGAACGAGCTCATCCGGGTCATCGGCGGACGTTCGATCCACCCGATCAACGCGCGGGTCGGCGGCTGGCACCGCGCGCCGCTCCGCGCCGAGCTGACCGCACTGCGACCGGTCCTCGAACAGGCCCGCGAGATCGCGCACGACACCGCCCTGTTCGCGGCGACGCTCGACTTTCCGGACGACCACCTCGACGGGCCCTTCGTCGCGCTCCGCCAGCCCGGGGTCTATGCGATCGAACGCGGCCGGATCACCGCCACCACCGGCCTCGACATCACCGCGGACGAGTTCGACGACCACATCACCGAACATCAGGTTCCATGGTCGAACGCTCTGCACGCGACCCTGGCCGACGGCCCCTACCTGTGCGGCCCCCTGGCCCGCTTCGCGCTGAACGCGCCCTGGCTGGCTCCGGCCGCCCTCGGGACGGCCGCCGCGGCCGGCCTGCGCGCCCCGGAACGAAACCCCTTCCGAAGCATCCTCGTCCGCTGCGTCGAGATGGTGCACGCCGCCGACGAGGCCCTACGAATCATCGACCGCTACACCGAGCCAGCCGAGCCCGCGCTGCCCGCCGACCCACGCGCCGGCACCGGGCACGGCGCGACCGAAGCTCCGCGCGGGCTGCTTTATCACCGCTACACCACCGACTCCGCGGGCACGATCCTCGACGCGAAGATCGTGCCGCCCACCTCACAGAACCAGCGGGCGATCGAGAAGGACCTGCGCGGCGTCCTCGGACGTCACCTGGACCTGCCGCACCCCGACCTCACTCTCCTGTGCGAGCGAATCATCCGCAACCACGATCCCTGCATCTCCTGCGCGACGCATTTCCTCACCCTGGACATAACGCGGACATGAACCCTCCGGGGCACCACGGGCAGAATCATCCGCGGCTGAAGGTCATCGGCGTCGGCAACCCCTACCGGGGTGACGACGCCGCGGGAGTACTCGTCGTCCGGCGCCTCGCCGCCGGACGATGCCCACCCGGCACCGAGATCATCGAGCACACCGGGGAACCCGCCGGTCTGCTTGCCGCCTGGGCGCACGCCGACGTCGTCTGGCTCATCGACGCCGCGGTCTTCGACGCTCCGCCCGGCACCGTGCACCACGCCGTCATCACCGCCAGCCACGGCTCGCCCGCCGAGATCCTGCCACCGGGCCTGCGCGGCACGTCCACCCACGCGCTGGGCGTCGCCGACGCCGTCGAACTCGCCGGCGTCCTCGGCCTGCTGCCGCCCCTTCTGGTGATCTACGCGATCCGAGCCGCCGACCTCACCACCGGCGCCGTCCCAAGCCCACCTGTGGACGTGGCGATCAGCAGGGTCACCTCCCTGGTGGAGTCCGAGACCCGCCGTGAAGGGGCGGGCCGAGTCGGCGATGCCGACTGCCGACTCGCCGGGGATGGGGGTGACGCCCGTGGCGACCAGGTCACCAGGTCACCAGGTCACCAGGTCACAAGATCGCAGAATCACGGATGTCGCGAGCCGCGCGCGAATGGCGCGGGGCGTAACTTACATGGCAGGTAAGTTACAGATGGTGTGAGCAGGTGCGGGGAGGCAGGGTGAACCGCCCCGGGTTCGGTGGAGACACGGCCGCGCCGCCTCGACCAGCAGGGGCGTAAACCGCTCCGCCCACCGCTACACGGCCACATGATCAATCTCGATGCCACGTTCCGCGAGCATCCGCGTCACCGTCGACCAGCTCACCGCCACGATCAAGACCCTGCTCAAACGCATCCAGTACCGACCCGACCTCATCACCGGCCTCCTCGGCCAGACTGACCTATCCCTCGACCCGGAACCCCCGTAACCAGACCCCGACCATTCAAGCTCTGTAGCGCCGCTGGCCTACCGGGCCGGGTGACGTCGCCTGGTCGAGGCGCATGGCCGGCTGGTAAGCGACGCAGTGGCCGGGGCCGGCTCGTTTCGCGACGTACATCGCGACGTCGGAGGCGTTGAGAAGCCGATCGGCATTGGCGAGGCCGGTACCCGAGATTGCCACTCCGACACTGGCGGTGATCGTAACGTCGGCTTCCGGTAGCGCGATCGGCTTGGCAAGTGCGGTAATGACGCCTTGTGCCGTTCGCTCGAGTTCCATGATCGTGGAGACCTGTTCGCAGAGGATGGCGAACTCGTCGCCGGCAAGCCGGGCCACGACGTCATCCGGCCGAGCCGAGGCGCGTAGGCGGTCGGCTACCTCACGCAGGACGCCGTCGCCGACGAGATGACCGAGGCTGTCATTTATAACCTTGAAACCGTCCAAATCGATGAAGATGACGCCGGTACGGAGACCATCGCTCCGGCTTTGTTCGAGGTTGCACTTGAGCCGGTCGAGCAGGGCGACGCGGTTGGGGAGGCCTGTCAGGCTGTCGTGCAACGCACGGTAGTTGGCTTCGCGTTCCATCGCGAACCGGACCGCTGCGGCACCGAGCACACTGGCGACCGCGTCGACAAATTCCACCTCGCCAGGTGTGAACGGCCCGGCCGCCGTCCCCTGACTGTCGTCCTCGTGAAACTCCCGGTTCATCCGGTAGATCGTGAGGATGGCGGCGGGCGCGCTGGGTCGGCCGAGCGGCAGGGACACAGTCAACCAGCGCCCCCTCCGGCGGAGGCTCCGCGCGCCTGTTCCGTCGCCCTGGTCCGGCGGCCCGATCAGGAGGGCGTCCCGGACAGCCACAGCGGTGACGGGAGCCGGTGGCAGCGCCCCAACCGCGGCGATCAGGTCAAGTCCGTGTCCTGGTTCGGTCACATGCACGGTGACGGCCGCATCCAGCCGGCTGGCCAGGACGGCGGCGGCGTGGTTCCACAACCGTTCCGGCTCGACGATCTGCAACGCCTGATGAGCCAGCTCGGTGACGGCGCTTTGCTCATCATGTGCTCGTTCGCGCTCCGTCACGTCTGTGGCGATCGAGGCGACGTGGCTGACCTGCCCGGCCGGATTACGGATCGGCCTCACGTGGAGATCGTAGGAGCGCCCGTAGGCCTTGATCATTCCGATGGAAGGCTCGCCGCCCATCGCTCGCCGCATCATTGTCAGCGTATCCGGGGTGTGCCTGAAAATCTCGAAGATGGATGTCCGCCCGGCAGCCTCCAGGTCCTCGGCCAGAGCAGGAACGGAGCCGCCACCTGATATTACGATCCGGCCGGACAGATCTGTAAGCCCCATGGAAACCGGACTTCTTTCCAATATCATCTGCAATTGGTCGCGAGCAGCAGCAGTATCGGTCACATCTTGGATCTGGCCGCAGCAGCAGGGCTCGTCCGCGTACTCCTCAACTCGGGTACTTACCACGATATAAATCACGCTGCCATCGAAGCGGACGAACCGGGCAAGATGCCGTGACACAGTCCGTTCGCCGCTCAGCAGCTGCGACACATCCGCCCCTCCGTTAACATCAGAAGGAGTCTTCAGAGCGTCCCAGGTGCCACCAATAAGATCGAATTTCGACCGACCTAGAATTTTGCACATAGCCGCATTTACGCGCCAGATCTGCCGATTTCGAAGACAGGTCAGACTCAGCCCGATCTCAAGGCGATCGAACAGCTCATCGTCCCAGACCCGTGTCGTCGCGCCACCCCCACTCTGTCGCGACTATCTCCTGAATACTTGCCTACACCTCACTTATCTACCCTTAATTTAGACCTTGAAACGGTCGGGTAGACCGGGGGGGCTCACCCTGTGGGGCTCCAAAATCAGGGTTTCGGCCGGTGAGCTGCGCTTTTGCAGCTGACATGATCGCCCGGGAGTGTCGTCAGGCGGCGTTGCGATATTCGTTGATCAGCCCGCCGAGGATGCGTGTGCGACGGACGGTGGACCCCGGGGTCGGGGTGACCACGGGCGGTGAGTCGGGCGGGTGCTGGCCGAGGGAACGGTGAGGCCGGTGGGTGTTGAAATGCTCGGCGTATGTGGTGAGGGCGGTGGTCAGGTGCCGTTCAGAGACGATCAATAATCTGTCGGTGCATTCGCGGCGGGCGGTGCCGACCCAGACGGTGGCGATCCCGACAGAGTAACCCAACCCGACGAGCTCGCCCTGGATCCGGCGGTGGCCCCAGGTCGGGTTCTCCTGCGCCAGGCGCAGGACCAGACCGCGGATCTCCTGGCGGACTGGTGGTCGCCCGGGCGACTTCCGCGGATAGGTCCATTTCCTGGCGAGGAGGTCACGGTGCCAGCGCAACACGGTGGCCGGGGCGACGAAGAAGACGTCCCAGCGGGCCCGGGGCAGCAGCCGGGACAGCGCCGTGAGGATCACCCGATCCTTCCGGTTCCAGCGTCGGACGGTTCACCTGCCGTCGCAACACCGCCACCTGATGTCGCAGGACGAGGAGCTCGACGTCCTTCGCAGTGTCCCCACGTACCCGGAGCAACATCAGCCCGAAAGCGTTCCGTGTCAGGGCGTGGAACAGCGACCACACCATGACCATCCAGCCTGCCCGACGCAGGCCCCGTCCGGCAGGCAAACATGCAGGTCACCATCCAAATCGGGGTTCTGGAGCCCCACAGGGTCGACGCCGTCTACGACGCCGCAGGGTACGACGCCCTGGATGTCTCGATCGAGCTGCGCGGTGGCACCACCGACCGCATCGTCACCATCGCCGACCCCCAGGCCTTCGAGCTGGGCATCGCGCTCTCCGGCGGCCCCATCCCGCCCGTTCGGGCCGAAGCTCGCCGACTACGCCGCGCCTCGCGGCCGACGGCCGGCTGAGCGTCCGGATCAACCAGCGCTTTCCGCTCGCCGATGCCGCGAGGGCCCAGGACCTGAGCGAAGGCGGACACCCCCGCGGCAAGCTGCTCCTGCGTCCGTAGCAGCCCGCCGGGTCCCGCGAACACTGGACGTCGAAGCCGTCCACCACGTCCGCGACCGCGTGCTCGACGAGGACCGCCACACCGCCCGCACCGGCAACGTGCCACTCGCGTGGGTCATCGCCCGTGACACCGCCATCAGTGCGTTACGCCTCACCGGACACAAAAGCATCGCCAAAGCCATGCGAGCCACCGCCCGCAGACTCGAACGCGTCCTCCAGATCATCGGCCTGATCAGCGGAAAAGGACTTTGGCGGCACCCTGACGCAGAGATCCTAAAGCGGCTCAATGCCGCCCGCCGCCACCGCACTCACCTGCGCGCGAACCAGGTACAACTCCTACCGCGTCAAAGATGCCAACAGACAGCGGAACCAGTCACGGCGCACTACCGGTGATCATGTTTGCGCGACCGACTCAACTAAGGGTTCGGATTGATATAAGTTAATCGTCTGGCTGGTTGATCGTGTAGTTCCAGTCTCCGTGGAAGTCATGTCTGTTGATCGGGATTCTCTCCCTGTCCTGTGTGGTGACTTTGACCTTGGTGGGATAGTCGCCGGGATCGAGCTCGCAGCGGACTGTGAGGCCGGTGGTGGTCGTCGTGTTGGCGATGAGACTGACGATGGTCTGGAAAGTGGTCAGCGGCCGGCCACGCCAGTTCGCGGTGATCCGGGAGAACAGCCGGTGCTGCCGGGTAGCCAGGGGC
>NZ_KB893728.1 GCF_000374165.1 Parafrankia elaeagni | reverse complement strand
TCAGACATCCCATGTTTTTGGATGTCAAGCGGCGGCGTCGAGCGTGACGTTCTGTGGCCAGGCGGTTGCTTCGTTGTAGGCGGTCTGGGTCTTGAGGCAGCCATGGAGGATGCCCACGAGGCGGTTACCGAGCTGGCGGAGCGCGGCGTGGTGACCGGCGCCGCGGGCGCGCAGGGCGTCGTAGTAGGCGCGGGCGCCGGGTGAGGCGCCCAGGGCGCAGAAGGCCTGCTGGTGCAGGGCGTCGGCGAGCCGGTGGTTGCGGGCGTAGCGGGCCAGGGCGACCTTCTTCTTCCCGGACGCGCGGGTGATCGGGCTGGTCCCGGCGTAGTTCTTCCGCGCCTTCGCGTTGGTGTAGCGGTCGGGGTCGTCCCCGAACTCCGCGAGCACCCGGGCGGCGAGGACCGGCCCCAGGCCGGGCTGGGACCGGTAGACCTCAGCGTCCGGGTGCTGGCCAAAATGGGCATCGACCTGCTCGGCGAGCCGGTCGATCTCGGCGTTGAGCGTGCCGATCAGCGCGGCCTGGGCACGGACGACCGCCGCGTAGGCGCCGGCGATCACCGGGGACACGGGCAGCTGCCCGGCCTGGAACGCGGCCCTGATCTTCCGGGACTTCTCGGCGATGTCGCGGCGGCGGGCCCGCTTCAACGCCGCGGAGAGCTGCGCGATGGTCAGCCGCCGGGCCAGCTCCGGTGTCGGTGCCTTGGCGAGCAGTTCCAACGTGTCCGGGGCGGCCAGGTCGTCGAACACGGCCACGGCGGCCGGGAACGACTCCAGCAGCGCCGCGCGCAGCCGCTGGACCTGCCTGGTGCGGTCCCAGATGAGCGTCTGGTGGGCCCGGGCGGTGATCTTTACTGCCTCCGCGAGCTCGCTGTCGCCGGCGACGGCCCGCAGCTGGTGGCGGTCGGTGCGGACCATGTCCGCCAGTGCGTGCGCGTCCCCGGCGTCGCTCTTGGCCCCCGACGTCGAGTACCGCTCCCGGTAGCGGGCGGCCTGCAGCGGGTTCACCGCGATCACCTGGTAGCCGGCCGCGACCAGCGCGGACACCCACGGTCCGCGGTCGGTCTCGATCCCGATCACCACCTGGGCCGGGTCGGCGTCCTCGGGTAGGTGCGCACCGACCAGCTCGTGCAGCCGGGTGATCCCGGCCAGCCCCTCCGGCAGCCGCGCCTTCACCAGCCTGCGGCCCGCCTCGTCCTGCACCTCCACATCATGATGATCCTCAGCCCAGTCATCCCCGACGAACAGCACCGACATCCTCCCGACCCGCACACGGACAGGTTCAGCAGCCGGGGAGAGCCACCAGCGGACTAATGGTCAAGTGCTCACACCGCCACCGGCCGGCACGACATCCCATCAGCGGTCACCTCTCCCGACCACCAGCGGGGACACGGTCTGACACTAGGACTCGACTCGGTCCAGTCGTTGGGAGTGCTCACCCGCTGGCGGCTACCGGCACCGAGCCTGCCCTATGCCGACCCGGTAGCTCCCATTAGTCGTCGGCCAGGACGAGTCTGCGGGCCTCACGCCGCAGGACCTTGCCGTAGGCGCTCTTCGGCAGCGCCTCCAGGTAGATGATCTTCTTCGGCTTCTTGAAGCTCGCGATGTGGGTGGTGCTGAAGCTGATCAGCTCGCCCTCGGGCGGCGGCGGGGTCGTGGCGGGCACCACCGCGGCGACGACGTTCTCGCCCCAGGTCTCGTCCGGCACCCCGAAGACCACAACCTCGGCCACGGCCGGATGCTGGACGAGCGCCTCCTCGACCTCGCGCGGGTAGATGTTGGCCCCACCCGAGATGATCACGTCGCTGCTGCGGTCGAGCAGGAACAGGACCCCGCGCTCGTCGATCCGGCCGATGTCGCCGGTGTGCAGCCAGCCCCCGCGCAGTGCGCGCGCCGTCGCGTCCGGGTTGTTCCAGTAACCGCGCATCACGACGTCCCCGCGGACGCAGACCTCACCCTCCTCGCCCGCCGGCACCGGCCGGTCGTCGGCGTCGAGGATGCTGACCTCGATCCCCGGGTGCGCGACGCCGGCGGAGTCGAGCGGGGCGTCCGGCGCGGTCGCGTGGTTGAGGTAGGTGACGGTCATCGGCGACTCGCCCTGGCCGTAGATCTGGACGAACACCGGCCCGAACCGCTCGATCATCGCCCGGGAGTGCTCGACGTGGATCGGCGCGCCCCCGTAGACGGCGCAGCGCAGGGAGCCGGTGTCCGGCTTCCCCTCCACCGCGAGCAGGCGGACGATCATCGTCGGGACGAGGAACGCCAGGACGGTGACCCGCTCCCGGGCGATCAGGTCGAGCACCGCGGCCGGGTCGAACCCGCCTCCGTCGTAGATGAGGTTGTCGGTGCCGCGGGCGATCGCGCCCAGCGCGTACAGCCCGCTGCCGTGCGACAGCGGGGCGATGTGCAGGGCGATGTCGTCCGGCGTGTAGGCGCAGACGTCGGCGAGCAGCGTCCAGGTCATGACCGTGAGGTTGCGGTGGGTCAGCTGCGCGCCCTTGGGCCGCCCGGTCGTCCCGGACGTGTAGAACAGCCAGGCGAGATCGTCGGGGGCCACCTCGGCCGGGGCGAGGCCGGGGTCACCCTCGGCGAGCAGCCGGTCGAAGTCGTCCCCACCGGGCGCACCGACGTCCACCTGCACGGTGTGCAGGCCGGCCTCGCCGGTCAGGCCGAGCCCGGCGACCAGCGGGGCGGCCGGGGCGCCGTGGACGAGCGCGCGGGCCCCGCTGTCGCCCAGGATCACCGCGACCTCGGGGCCGGCGAGCTTGGCGTTCATCGGCACGGCCACCAGCCCGGCGTACCAGGCGCCGAAGAGGGCGGTCAGGTACTGCCCGCAGTTCGGCAGGAACAGCGCGACCCGGTCGCCGGGCTCCAGGCCGCGCCGCAGCAGCGCCGAGCCGAACCGCGCCGCCTGCTCCCGCAGCTCCCGGTAGGACGTCCGGCGCCCGGCGTGGCGGACGGCGGTGCGGTCCGGGTACCGCTGCGCCGAGGTCGTCAGCACGTGCACGATGTTGGCCATCAGACACCTCCGTCTGCTCGGGCGACACGAGTGGCACGGGTGACCGGACGTTCCTCGGCCGCGCCGGGGCGGCCGTCGAGGACCTCGCGGGTGTGGGCGCCGAGCCGTGGGGCGGGGCCGGCGACCCGGCCGGGGGTGCGCGAGAACCAGGCGGGAGTGCCGGGGAACCGCACCGGTCCGTCGTCGGTGTCGACCGTCTCGAAGAAGCCGACGCTGTTCAGGTGCGGGTTGTCGAACAGCTCGTCGAGGGAGCGCACCGGCGCGGCGGGGACGTCCAGCGACCGCAGCAGGTCGAGCCAGTACTGCGTGGTGTGCTCCCGGAAGGTCTCCCCGAGCAGCGCGTAGACGGTGTCGATCTGACGCGCGCGCTGTTCCAGGGTGGCGAGGTGCTCCCCCGCCCAGGGCGGCTTCACCGCGTTGACGAAGGCGGACCACTGCTTGTCGTTGTAGACGAGCACGGAGATGTAGCCGTCGCTGGTGCGGTGCGGACGCCGGTTCGGCGCGACGGCCCGCGGGTAGACGGCGGGCCCGAGGGCGGGGCTGAACATGGCCCCGTTGGCGTGCTCGACGAGCATGAACGCGGCCATGGTCTCGAACATCGCGACCTCGACCTCCTGCCCCTCGCCGGTGCGCTCCCGGTGGAACAACGCCATCATCGTGGCGTACAGCGCCGTCAGGCCGGCGACCTTGTCGGCCATGATGGTGCCGACATAACTGGCCTCACCGGTGAGCTGCTCCTGGGCGTAGGGAATCCCGCACTCGGCCTGGATGGTGTCGTCGTAGGCGGTGAGGTCCGCGTCCGGCCCCCGGCGGCTGTAGCCGTAGCAGTTGGTGTAGACGACGGACGGGTTGAGCGCGGCGACCGCCTCGTAGCCGAATCCGAGCCGGTCGATCGCCTTCCCCCGCATCGAGTGGATGAAGACGTCCGCGTCGACGACGAGCTCGCGCAGCGCCGCCGCGCCCGAGGGGGTGCGCAGGTCCAGCACGACGCTGCGCTTGCCCCGGTTGACGTTGACGAAGACGCCCGCCATGCCCGGCCGCGGGCCGACCGAGATGTAGCGTGTGTTGTCCCCGGCCGGCGGCTCGATCTTGATCACGTCGGCGCCCATGTCGGCCATGATCTGGGTACAGTACGGTCCCATCACCATCGCGGTGAGATCGATGACGCGGACGCCGGAAAGCGGGCCGGAATGCGTCATTCCTTGGTACCAGATTCGGCGGTACCGGTCACAGCCTTCACGTATCGACCACCCCTACCATCCATGAGGCCCGGGCCGCCGCTGCCGCGGAGGCCGGGTACTGGCTGCTGGTGGATCGCCGGCGCCCAGGGCGTGCGGCGGCACACCGCGCGTCCGGAGCTCCCCACCGGCCGGGCCGCGGCGCGGTCCGGCTGTGCGAGGAGCCGGCAGCCCGGCGTCCGGAGGCCGGTGCCTGGAGGGTGGCGCGCGGCGGGCGGTGCATGGCCTCGATCCCAGCATTGCCCGTCTCCGGTGCTGCGACGTCCGGAGCGGTGCCCATCGACAGTAGAGGATGAATCCTTGCAAGGATAGTGCTATCAAGATGTCGTGAGCAGCTCCGGCGACGCGCCACAGCCCCCTGACCAGTCCACCGATCAGACCGCGCCCCGGTCCTCCGGTGGGCCGGCCCCCGAACCGGGAGCCGGCGGGGCGCGGCCGCCCGGGGTACCCGCACTGCGGCCGATCGCCCGGGTTCTGGACGACGCCCTGGCCACCCGCCCCGAGGCGACCGCCATCGAGGCCGCCAGCGGGTCGTGGACGTACGCCGAACTCGACGAGCAGGCTTCCCGCGCGGCCGGCGCACTCTGGTCGCTGGGCGTGCGCCCCGGCGACCGGGTCGCCGCCTGCCTGCCCAACGACCTCGACATCGTCGCCGCCTTCCACGGCGCGCAGCGGATCGGCGCCGTCTGGGCCGGCATCGGCGAGGCGCTGACCGCCGCCGAGCAGCAGGACCTGCACGAGGTCTGCGGCCCCGCCGTCGTGCTCGCCGGGCCGCGCTGCCTGCTGGAGACCCCGGGCCGGGTCGACCCCGACCGCTGGGCGGACCTGCTCGCCCGCGGGGGGACGACGCCGCCCGCCGGCCTCGCCCTCGACCTCGACGCGCCCGCGGGCATCGGGTTCACCAGCGGGACGTCGGGACGTCCCAAGGCGGTCGTGCACAGCCAGCGCAACCTGCTGCTGCCCGGCGCGGTTCTCGTCGCGACCCGCGGCTGGGGGCCCCAGCTGCGCAAGGGCGACAGCTTCCCGATGACGATCCTCAACATGCTGGTCCTGTCGACGCTGCTCACCGCCCAGGCCGGCGGCTGCGCGGTGGTGATGAACCGCCGTGACGTCAGCGGCGTCGTCGACTGGATCTCCTCCCGCAAGGTCACGGTGTGGAACGGGGCGCCGGCCCAGCTCCACGACCTCGCCGCCCGCCCGGAGGCCGACCTGAGCTCGCTGCGGGAGGTCTGGAGCGGCGGCAGCGACACCCCGGAGGCGCTGCGCACCGCGTTCGCCGCCACGCACGGCCTGGTGCCGCGGGTCACCTACGGCCTGAGCGAGGCGCCGACGGTGGTCGCGATCGACCCGCCGGACGGCGGGTGGCGCGCGGGCAGCAGCGGCCAGGTGCTGCCGCACTACGACGTCGCCGCCTACGACGACGCCGGCAACCGGCTGCCGGCGGGTGAGCTCGGCGAGCTCCGGCTCGCCGGCGCGACCAGCGGGCCGTGGGCGGGCCTGTGGCGTCCGCTGCTCGGCTACTGGGAGCAGGGCCGGGTCCGCCCGCCGGAGCCCGGCCCCTTCGCCACCGGCGACGTGGGCACCGTGGACGGCGACGGCTGGCTCTCCGTGCTGGACCGCAAGAAGCTCGTCATCATCCGCGGCGGCGCCAACGTCTACCCGCTGGAGGTCGAGCGGGTCATCGCCACCCATCCGGACGTCGTGCGGGTCGCGGTGTGCCCGGTGCCCGACGACCGGCTCGGCCAGCGCGTCGCGGCCGTCGTCGAGAGCGCCGGCCCGCCGCTGGACATGGCCGCGCTCGCGGAGCTGTGCCGCCGCGAGCTCTCCCCGTACAAGGTGCCCGAGTTCTGGTCGCAGGTGGACGCGCTGCCGGTGAACGCGATGGGCAAGGTCCAGCGCGCCGGCCTGTCCGATCTCGTCGACACCCGCCGCTGAGCCGGTGACCGAGGACGAGGCCTGGGAGTTCCTGGCCGGGGCGCACACCGGGATCCTCACGACGCTGCGCGCGGACGGCGCGCCGGTCACGCTGCCGATGTGGTTCGTCGTCCTCGGCCGGGCCGTGTACCTGTCGACGCCGCCGCGGGCGGCCAAGCTGGCGCGAGTGCGCCGCGACCCGCGCGCGGCGTTCCTCGTGGAGGCCGGCCGGGCGTGGGTGGACCTGCGCGCGGTGCACGTCAGCGGCCGGCTGCGGGTGGTGGACGACGATGCTGCGCGCCGGCGGGTCCGCGACCTGCTCGACACGAAGTACGCCGCGTTCCGGCTCCCGCCGGAACGGCTGCCGGCCGCCGTCCGCGCCGCCTACGCCGACCGCACCGTGCTCCGGCTGGACCCGCGGGGACGGCTGCTGCGCTGGGACAACAGCCGCATCCGACTCGCCGGACCGCCAGCCGCCCCGGAACCCGGCCCCCACTCGCCGACCGAGCGCTAATCCTTGCAAGGATAGCGAGGTCATCGTTAGGGTCGGAGCGGGTCGGAGCCGGTCAGGACTGACCGGAGGACCCCGGAGGGGAGACCACGTGACGCCGGCCGCCGAAGCCGCAGCCCGGATGTTCGATCTCGACGGCCGGGTGGCGATCGTCACCGGCGCCTCCTCCGGCCTCGGTGTCGCGGTCGCGCGGGCGCTGGCCGGGTTCGGGGCGCGGGTCGCCGTCGTCGCCCGCCGGCTCGACCGGCTCACCGAGCTCGCCAAGGAGATCGACGGCGCGGCGGTCACCTGTGACCTGTCGGATCTCGACCAGGTGCGCACGGTCGTGCCGGCCGTGGCCGAGCAGCTGGGCCGGCCCGAGATCCTCGTGAACGGCGCCGGCTCCATGTTCACCTACGAGCGCGCCGAGTCGGAGCCGCTGGACGCCAGCCGGCGCACGGTCGACCTCAACCTGCTGGCCCCGTTCCTGCTCGCCCAGGACGTCCAGCCGCACATGCTGGCGGTCGGGCGGGGCACGATCATCAACATCTCGTCGATCAGCGGGCGGGTCGGCATCCCGGGGATCCCGCAGGCGTCCTACGCCGCCAGCAAGGCCGGGCTGTCCGGGCTGACGTCCGAACTGGCGGTGCAGTGGGCGCGGCACTCGATCCGGGTGAACACAGTGGCGCCCGGGTTCTTCCGCAGCGAGATCACCGGGCCGCTCTACGACAGCGAGCGCTCCATCGAGTACCTGCGCCGCAACACCCCACTGCCGATGGAGGGCAGCCCCGAGGACATCACCGGCGCGGTGGTGTGGCTGGCCAGCGACGCCGGGCGTTACGTCACCGGGCAGACGATCGTGGTGGACGGCGGCTGGACCGCCCGCTGAGCCGACTCGGCGGGCAGGCCGGCTCGGCGGGAAGGCCGGCTCGGCGGGAAGGCCGGCTCGGCAGGAAGGCTCAGCCGACCGAGCTCGGCGGACCCGGCGCCACCGTGGCGCGGCCGGGCCGCGCCGGCCTACCAGCCCTCGGGCAGGTACGGCACGATGTCCGGGTCGGGCTCGACGCCGAAGGACAGGAACATCATCGCCACCAGGTCGTACGCGCCGACCGTGGCGACCACGTCCATGAGCTGCCGTTCGTCGAGGAACCCGGCGAGCGCGGCCCAGGTCGTGGCCCCCACCGCCGCCCCGGCGAGCAGTTCGTCGACCGCCGCCAGCAAGGTCCGGTCGGTGGCTGACCAGCCGGGGGCGGCCGGGCCCTCGACGACCCGCGCGATCTCCTCGGCGCTGATCCCGAACTCCTGCGCCCGCAGGGCGTGCTGGGCCCATTCGTAGCCGCACCGGCGCAGTGCCGCGACCCGCAGGATCAGCAGCTCGCTGACCCGCGGCGGCAGCGACGACCCGTAGAGGACGTGGCCGTTGAACGCGAGGAACGCCTCGGCGAGGGCGGGGTGACGGGCCAGCGTGCCGAAGACGTTGGCCCCGCTCGGACCGTCGTCGGCGGCGCCCGCCGTGGCCGCGTCGGCCGCTGCGCCGCCGGGCGTGGCCGGGACGCCGCTGCGCGCGGCGTCCCGGAAGGAGTCGAACACGGCCCTCGCCTCCGGCGACCACTGTGTCGCCGGCTGCGGTGATATCCGTGGCATCTCGGTGACTCCCCGCCCTCCTGCCCGTGCCGACCGTCAGGTGTTGCGGCCGCCGTTGACGCCGATGACCTGGCCGGTGATGTAGCCGGCCTCCTCCCTGATGAGGAAGGCGCAGGCGGCCGCGATGTCCTCAGGCTGGCCGATGCGGCCGACCGGGGTCCTCGCGATCTGCTCCTCGGTCTTCATCAGGCCTTCCTTCTCGGAGGCCCGCAGCATGGGTGTGTCGATGAATCCCGGCGGGATGGTGTTGACCGTGACGCCCCGCGGCCCGAACTCCAGCGCGAGCACCTTGGTCAGACCCACCACACCGGATTTCGCGGTGACATAGGAGCTGAGTCGTGGAACACCACTGTGCATGCTGGACGAGGAGATGTTCACGATTCTCCCCCAGCCCTCGGCGACCATGTCCGGAAGCACCGACTGGCAGCAGTGGAAAGTGCCGTCGAGATTCACCGAGATCGTGCGCCGCCACAGCTCGAACGTCGTGTCGAGGAACGGCGTAGGTGGTGGGGTCATACCCGCGGAGTTCACCAGGATCGTGGGGCGGCCGAGGTCGCCGCGGGTCTGCTCCACTCCCGCGTCAACGGCGGCGCGGTCGGTCACGTCCACGGTGTACCCGCGCGCCGTGCCGCCCACCGCCTCGAGCGCGGCGGCCGCCGCGCGGGCGGCCCCACCGTCCAGGTCGAAGATCGCGACGGCGGCCCCGTCGGCGGCCAGCCGGCGGGCGATGGCCCCGCCGATGCCCGAGGCACCACCGGTGACGATCGCGACACGGGCGGTCACAGACCCAGCTCCGGCGCCCCGGAGATGGTGCAGTGCATGCGGTGCGGGGCGGTCCGCTCGACGGGGAGGACCCGGTGGAGCAGGCCTCCCTGACCGGCCTGCCAACGGTTGCCCCAGGCCACCCCGTCCCGGACGATCATGTCTCCGGCCGACCAGCCACGTCGTAACGCCCGGTCCGGCAGCATTCCGTCCGGCAATGCCCGGTCCGGCGACGCCCGGTCCGGCAACGCTCGGTCCGGCAACGCTCGGTCCGGTGCGGCGGCACGCCGCTCCAGCTCGTCAGGCAAGGCCCAGCCCTCCTCGTTGTCCGCGGGTCGGCACACCCGCATCGCCGGCTCAACCCGCACACCCGGAGACGGCGGCCACCGGAAAGCCTGTCCGCACACATCCGGACACAAAGGCTTTCCCGTTACGGGGCCGTGGTCGAGAAATTCCGGGTCAGGGCGCAGCACCATCGTCTCACCCAGCACGGAAAACCAGAGGCAGATCACGGGAACCGCGGGGCGGGAAAAGGTGGATTCAGGCTACGACTTCGTCAAACAACCGTCAACCGCATCACCGGTCGCCAGCCCGTTTATGGCATGCCGACAAGCCGGAGCGCGATTTTTGATCACGTCCGGCGAAATGTTTTGCCAGCACGAACCGGCCTGTCGGCACAACGGGCCGGGAATTACCGTGGAGGGGGCGCGGAGGACACCGTGAAGGGTGTCCTGGAGGGGTTCCGCGCCCCCTCCGGGTGCCGGCCGGGGAGCGCCGTCAGAGCACCCCGGCACGTTCCAGGCGGGCCGCCGCGAGGGTGCGCAGCTCGGCCGTCTTCACCTTCGCGGAGCCGGTGAGCTCGATGTCGTCCTCGTCGAAGAAGAGGACCTGGCGGGGAACCTTGTAGGTCGCCAGCCGCTCCTTGAGGTAGCCGCGGATCTCCTCCGCCTCGGCCCGCACGCCCTCGTGCAGCACGACGCAGGAGACGACGAGCTCACCGAGCGTGTCGTGGGGCACCCCGACGGTCTGGGCGACCTTGACCCCGGGGAAGGTCGCGAGCGCCTCGTCCACCTCACGTGGCGAGACGTTCGCACCGCCCGTCTTGATGATGTCGTTCAGCCTTCCCTTCCAGAAGAGCAGGCCGTCGGTGTCGAGATAGCCACCGTCACCGGTTCGGAAGAAGCCCTCCGCGTCGAGGGTCTCGTCCAGCGGGGTCCCCAGGTAGCCGAGCATCAGCGTGGGGCCCTTGACGCAGATCTCGCCCTGCTCGCCGCGCGGGACCACGACACCCGTCAACGGGTCGACGATCTTGATCGTGACACCGGGTAACGCCTCGCCGCTGCTGTTGCGGTGCGTCTCCTCCGGCGTGTTCGCCGGCAGCCCGGTGCTCAGGGTGAACGTCTCGGTGTTGCCGTAGGCGTGCCCCGGCTCGTGCCACCGGGCGGTCACCGTGGGGTGCCGCGCGATCGGGGTGCTGACGTCGACGTACCGCAGGCTGCTGAGGTCGACGTCGTTCCAGTTCGGCGCCGCCTCGAGCTGAGCCCACTGGTGCGGCCAGGCGAACGGGAAGGTGACCCGCTCGGTCTCCAGCAGCCGCAGCGCCTCGTCGGGGACCATCGTCGCCTGCAGCACCACCGACCCGCCGCAGGAGAAGGTGTTCCCGAGCACCATGCAGAAGTTGCCGGACCAGAAGAAGCCGTTCGCGGCCCAGCTGCGGATGTCGTCCTCGGGCGAGAACCCGTACAGGCGGCGGAAGCGCCACAGCTGGACGGCGATGCCCCGGTGCGAGTTGAGGATGCCCTTCGGCCGGCTGGTGGAGCCGGAGGAGAAGAACAGGGCCGCCAGGTCACTGGGCTGGACGGAGGCCGCGGTGGCCTCGACCAGCTCCCGTGGCTCCGACCGGCCCGCGGCCAGGAAGTCCTCCCAGGACTCGATCGCGCCACCCGCCGCGCCCGGCCCGATGACGGCGAGCCGCCGCAGGAACGGGAACCGTGAGGACTCCAGTCCGCCGGGCACGGCCCGGGTGATGCCCGGGTCCAGCTCGGTCAGCATGGCCGCGAAGTCCTTCTTCACGACCATCCGCTCGAACAGCAGCACCGAGACTCCGGACACCTGCAGGAGGTGATCGAGCTCCGGCGCCGTCGAGAAGGTGCTGAGCACGACCGCGACGCCGCCGGCCAGGCTCACCCCGAACATGGCCGAGACCCACTCGGGGCGGTTCGTCATCAGGACGCCGACCCGGCAGTCCTTGCCCACGCCGACAGCCCGCAGCGCGGCCGCGACCTCGACCGCGCGCTCCCACAGGTCGGTGTAGGACCACCGCTCGACGCCGTCGGCCGTGTGCCAGACCAGAGCCTCCCGGTCACCGAAGGCCTCGGTGACCTCCCGGAGGAAGCCGGGCAGGGTCAGCGACCCCAGGCCCGGCTCCGAACTCAGCGGCGGCCCCGACACGACCGACGGTTCCGCGACATCCGCCGGGTCCAGCACAGCGGGCTGGGACGGCACGGAGCCGTTCACGTTCGCCGCAGCCACGGTCAGTCCCCGGTGATTTCGCGTTCGCTGCCGTACGGGAGCTCGACCTCCGCCGTGCAGTCGACCAGCACGCCGCCGTCCTGGTTGGTCAGCTTCAGCTTCACCTGCACCAGCGGCACGCCCCAGACGGACTGCTCCTCCTTGCCGACGATCTCGGCGTCGAAGTAGGTGACGTCGCCCTCGAAGGCCGGCAGCCGGAAGCTCGCCTTGTTGTGGCGCACCATGCCGTCGTGCCCCGCCCAGTACGCGAGGTAGTCGGTGCACCAGGCACCCATCGTGGCGCCGTAGCCGTAGGCGCGGGCCATGCCGACCTCGCTGGCCTTGTCGGCGTCGATGTGCCCGCGCGACGGGCCCATGTAGAGACCGTCCCGCAGCCGCGGGTCGATCTTCGCGCCCTCCTCGTCGAACCCGAAGCCCTCGACCCAGCCCGGGTCCTGGTAGACCCACGGGTCCTTGATGCCCTTGGGTGCGTCCCAGAAGAAGGTGCCCCAGATGTTGAACAGGAACGCCCGGTACTCGGTGGTGAAGCTGGCGATGCTGTGCGGCCCGATCACCCGCCGGGGCAGGGTGTCACCGACCTTCACATCCTCGAACGCCGGGGAGACGCCGGCCCGGTTCGACAGCAGCCACTCGGTCCGAAGCTTGTCGATCTCGGCGAGCTCGGCCGCCGTCCAGCGCTTCTTCTCGCCGAGCTGGCTCTCGTACATGCCCCGCTTCTCCGCCTCGGCGGCGAGGTAGCGGATGGCGGTCGAGCGCTCGCGGGCGACGAGGTCACCGTGCTGGTTGCGGTGGACGGTGTCGCCGCGGGAGAACATGGTGGGGCCGGCGAACTTGGTGTCCGCCACCTTGTAGTCGTGGAACCGGCGCTTCTGGAACAGCTGGTCGCCGACCCGCACGCGGGTGCCGTAGAACCACCACTCCTCGCCACCGAAGATCAGGTGGCTGCCGGGGATGTAGCCGACACAGGCCGGCGCCGCGCCGTGCCCGTAGTCCAGCCCGACGGCGATGGACTGCGGTGCGATCAGGCCGCCGAACTTGGACTTCTTCGCGAACTCCTGGTCCCAGTGCAGGGGGTTCGGGTAGTCCATCGCCATCACCCAGCGGCGGATGTCCGACGGGGCGCACGGCTCCCACAGCTGCCCGCCGCCGATGGGCTTGCCCACCCGGTGGTCGACATCGGTGAGGTCGAGGGTGGGGGTCCCGGATTCTCCTGACGTCTCGCTCATGGCTGTGCTGCTCCCCTATCGGTTGACGTCGACGACGATGCGGCCGCGGACGGTGCCGTCCAGCAGCCGGCCGGCCGCGGCGATCACGTCGCCCAGCGCGATCTCCTCGGCGATGAGCTCCAGCGCACCGGCGTCCAGGTCGGACGCGAGCCGCGACCAGGCCGCGAGCCGCGGGGCGGACGGCGCCATGACGCTGTCGATGCCGAGCAGCGAGACACCGCGCAGGATGAACGGCGCGACCGACGCCGGGAAGTCCATCCCCTGGGCGAGCCCGCAGGCGGCGACCGCGCCGCGGTACCGCGTCTGTGCGGTGGCGTTCGCCAGCGTGTGGCTGCCGACGGAGTCGACGACCCCGGCCCAGCGCTCCTTCTGCATCGGCTTGCCCGGCCCGGAGAGCTCGGCGCGGTCGATGATCGTCACCGCGCCGAGCTGCCTGAGGTAGTCAGCCTCCGATGCCTTCCCCGTGGCGGCCGCCACCTTGAAGCCGGCCTTGGTCAGGAGCGCGACCGCGACACTGCCGACGCCGCCGGTCGCCCCGGTGACCAGGACCTCGCCCTGGTCCGGGCGGACGCCGAAGTTCAGCAGTGCGTCGACGCACAGGCCCGCCGTGTAGCCGGCCGTGCCGATGGCCATCGACTGGCGCGGGGTGAAGGCCGAGGGCAGCGGCACCAGCCAGTCGCCCCTGAGCCGCGCGCGCTGCGCGAGGCCGCCCCAGTGCGTCTCCCCCACGCCCCAGCCGTTGAGCACGACGCGGTCGCCCTGCTTCCAGTCCGCGTGCGAGCTCTCGGTGACGACACCGACCAGGTCGATACCGGGCACCATCGGGAACCTGCGCACCACCGGCGACTTCCCGGTGATGGCGAGACCGTCCTTGTAGTTCAGCGTCGAGTACTCGACGTCGACGGTGACGTCGCCTTCCGGCAGCGCCGAGTCGTCGAGGCTCGTGACGCGGGCGGTCTGGCCCGACTCGCCTTTTTCGATGAGGATCGCAGAAAACATCGGAGAATACAGCCCTTTCGACGCGAACGATCGGCCGCCCGAACGGACAGGCGGCCGGTCGCCCTACTGATAGCCGAGAATTCCCTTGGTCTCCAGATATTCGTGGAAACCGAACTCGCCCCACTCGCGGCCGTTGCCGCTCTTCTTGATGCCGCCGAACGGGGCGTCGAAGTCGAAACCGTCGTTGATGGTGACCCACCCGGCGCGGATCCGGCGGGCGACGGCCCGGGCCTGCTCCAGGTCCGCCCCCGCCACGGCGCCGGCCAGGCCGTACTCGGTGTCGTTCGCGATCTCGACCGCCTCGTCCAGGCTGTCGTAGCTGAGAATCGTCAGGACCGGCCCGAAGATCTCCTCACGGGCGATGGTCTGGTCGTTGCGCACGTTCACGAAGACGGTCGGGCGCACGTAGAAGCCCCGGGTGAGGCCCTCGGGGCGCCCGACGCCGCCGGCGATGAGGGTCGCGCCCTCGTCGATGCCCTTCTGGATCAGGGCCTGGATCTTGTCGAACTGGGCGCCGGAGACCACCGGGCCGATGGCGACCTCGGTGGTGGGGTCGCCGACGGTCGTCGCCTCGGCGGCCGCGCGGGCGGCCTCGATCACCTCGTCCAACCGGCCGGCCGGGACGAGCATCCGCGTCGCGGCGCTGCAGGTCTGGCCCGAGTTGAGCATCACGCCGGCGACGCCCTTGGCGACGTTCTCGGCCAGGTCGGCGTCGTCGAGGATGATGTTCGGGTTCTTGCCGCCCAGCTCCTGGGTCACCCGCTTGACGGTCGCGGCGGCGTTGCGGGCGATCTCGATGCCCGCGCGGGTCGAGCCGGTGAAGGAGATCAGGTCGACGTCCGGGTGCGACGACAGCGGCACGCCGACGCCGAGCCCGTCCCCCTGGACCAGGTTGAACACACCGGCCGGCACGCCGGCGGCCTCGAAGATCTCGGCCAGGATCTGCGCGGTGAACGGCGAGTTCTCCGACGGCTTGAGCACGACCGTGCAGCCGGTGGCCAGGGCCGGAACGACCTTCACCACGATCTGGTTGATCGGCCAGTTCCACGGCGTGATCAGGCCGGCGACCCCGATCGGCTCCTGCACGACCAGCGAGCCGCCGCGCACCTGCTCGAAGGAGTAGGTCTTCAGGTTCTCGATGGCGGTGGCCAGGTGGCCGGCGCCCAGGCCCACCTGGAAGCCGTTGGCCAGTGCCGCCGGGGCACCGATCTCCTCGGTGAGCGCGGCGCCGAGGTCGGCCGAGCGCTTCTGGTAGACGTCCGAGATGGACTGGAGCAGCTCGACGCGCTCCTCTCGGCTGGTCGCCGAGTAGCTCGGGAACGCGGCCTTCGCCGCGGCCACGGCCCGGTCGACGTCGGCGGCGGAACCGGCGGAGACGCGGCCGGCCACCTCCTCGGTCGCCGGGTTCACGACGTCGAACGTCGCCGCTTCCGCCGGGTCGACCCATTCACCGCCGATGTAGAACTTCAGATACTCGCGCATAATCCCGGAAGGTCCTCTCCTAATGCACGCGGACGGATGTCAGCCGACTGGTTCGGCCGGATTATCACTGGGTTCCTTCCGCATACCAGGTGCGGAACTCGTCGTAGTTCGGCATTTCCTCCGAGTTCGCCTTCGGGTCGACCGGCACGTGGATGACGGCGGTCTTCCCGCTGGCGTAGGCGCGCTTGATGGCCGGCGCGATGTCCTCCTCGCGCTCGACGTACTCGCCGTAGCAGCCGAAGCCCTCGGCGATCTTGTCGAAGCGGGTCTCCTTGCTCCAGTGCACGCCGGTCTCCAGCGAGCCCTGGCCGAACGTCCGCTTGTAGACGCCGACCTCCAGACCCCAGGCGTAGTCGACGCTGACCACGCAGACCAGCGGCAGGTTGAGCCGGGCCGCGGTCTCCAGTTCGGCGATGTGGAACTGGAACGACGAGTCACCGGTGATGAGCATCAGCGGCCGGCGGCCGCCGTCGGCGACACCGGCGCCGACCGCGTAGGGCAGTCCGGTGCCCAGGTGGCCGAAGTTCTGGTTCCAGATGACGTCGTTCGGCTTGGCCTGCGAGTAGGTCCAGCCGAAGATCGTGATGGCGCCACCGTCGCGGACCATGATGCCGTCCGGCGGGAACGCCTTCGTCGCCTCGACGATCAGCCGGGCCGGGTGCACCAGGGCGCGGCCCGACGGCGCGGTCTCGGCGAGCTCGGCGAGCTGCTCGGCATCCTGCCTGATCCATCCCGCGAGCTCCGGGGTGGCGGTGCGCGGCGAGTCCCTGAGGGCCTCGACCAGCTGCGGGACGACCGCGCGCAGGTCACCCACCAACGGCACGTCGATCGAGCGGTTGACCCCGATCGCCTGCGGGTCCTGCTCGATGAGGATCCAGGTGCGGTTCGCCTCGTTCGCGACCCAGTGCCGGCCGCGGCCGTAGTGCACCGGCTCGCCGAGCTCGGTGCCGATCGCCACGACCAGGTCGGACTGCACCACGGCGTCGATCGAGGCGGCCGAGAAGCCGTACGGGAAGGTGCGGTCCTCCAGGCCCCTGATGAACGAGGTGCCGCCGGAGGTCTGGATCACCGGCCCGGCGACCAGGTCGGCCAGCGCCTTCACGGACTCGCCCG
Source organism: Parafrankia elaeagni (assembly GCF_000374165.1). GTDB lineage: Bacteria > Actinomycetota > Actinomycetes > Frankiales > Frankiaceae > Parafrankia > Parafrankia elaeagni. Next base: position 285,110 of record NZ_KB893728.1, on the reverse strand, counting down.
CGCGGGCGGTGTGAACACCGTGGCCGACGAGCAGGATCGGCTGCTTCGCGGCCTTGATGGCCGCCACGGCCTCGGCGATCCTGTCCGCGCCCGCGGTCTGGTTGACCAGCCGGTAGGCCGACGGCGCCACCGGCTCCGCGACGTCGAGCTCCTCCTGGATGATGTGCGAGGGGTACTCGATGTAGACCGGCCCGGGGGTGCCGCCCAGGGCCTTGCGCAGGCCCTCGCGGATCACCTCGTCGGTCTGGTCGGCGTACTCGATGCTGGCGTTGTACTTGACCGACGGCTCGAACAGCTCGGCCTGCTTCACGAACTGGATCCGGCCGCGCCGGACCCGCTGCTCGGTGATCCGCGCCCGCTGCCCACCGAGGAAGATCACCGGCGAGTTCTCGACCTTGGCGCACATCATCGCGCCGGCGAGGTTCGCGACACCCGGGCCGAGGGTGCCGATGCACACCGCCGCCTTGCCGGTCATCCGCGACACGGCCTCCGCCATGAAGCCGGCGGACTCCTCGTGGTGCGGCGCGACGACAGTCCAGCCACGCTCCTCGGCGCGGTGGAACATGTGGACGAAGTTCGGGTCAGGAATGCCGAAGATGGTGTTGATGCCCTCGGCCTCGAACAGCTGCAGAATGCGCTCGTAGACTTTCACACCCATTGGTAGTCAGGGGACGGGCCGCTCGGGCCCGGCTCCCCATCCCCCTTTCAGTCCGCACATGCGGTCCGCCCGCATACGGCTTGGCGATGGTCGGTGTGGTGCTGAAGTCAGGTCGGGCCTGGAGTCAGGTCGGGCCTGGGGTCAGGCGGAACCCCTGGTCTGCCCGGTGACGCCGGCCCCGCCCGTCGCCATCCCGAAGCTGCGCGTGATGTGGTCGACGTGGGCCGACGGGACGATGGGCAGGATCCACGGGTCGCTGGTGTCGCGGATCGCGTCGATCCGCTCGGCGACCTGGTCGATCGTCCAGGACGGCTGGTACACCCCGGGAACCTCGCCGATGAACATGCGCGCGATCCGGCCCGCGATCGCCGCGTACATCTCACCGGTGACCGAGCACGACTCGTGGGCGAGCCAGCCCACGATCGGGGCGACGAGCTCCGGCCCCATGGGCGGGTAGGCCGAGGTGTCGATGCCCTCCGCCATCCGGGTCAGCGCGCCGGGCACGATGACGTTGGACGTCACGCCGTGCTCCGCGCCCTCGAGCGCGACCACGTGGGACAGCCCGACCACGCCCGCCTTCGCCGAGGCGTAGTTGGCCACCGCCTGGTTGCCGTACAACCCGCCGATCGAGGAGGTCAGCACGATCCGCCCGTACCCGGCGTCCTTCATCAGCCCGAACGCCGCCCGCACCACGTGGAAGGCACCCCGCAGGTGGACGTCGAGGACGGCGTCGAAGTCCTCGTAGGACATCTCGGTGAGCGGCGCGTACCGAACGTTCCCGGCATTGTGGATCAGGATGTCGATCCGGCCGTAGTGGTCGAGCGCCGCCTGGACGATCGCCTGCCCACCCTCGGGGGTCTTCACGGAGTCGGTGACGGCCACCGCCTCGCCGCCGGCCGCGACGATCTCCTTGACGACGTCCTCGGCGGGCCCGGCGTCGACCCCCTCACCGCGCATGGTGCCGCCGAGGTCGTTGACGACGACCTTGGCGCCCAGCGAGCCGAGCAGTAAGGCATAGGCCCGGCCCAGCCCACGACCGGCACCGGTGATCACCGCCACCCGGCCGTCGAACCGTAGTTCCGACATCAGCGCTCCTCTTCGACGCACATCTCGGGATGAACCGGTCAGCGGTTCAGGGAAAGACCTTCGAGTTCACCGGTTCCGCGCCAGGCCTGGAACAGCTCCTCCAGCGCGTAGAAACCGGGCCAGTAGGGGTCGCCGAGATGCGACCGGCGCTTCTTCTCACCCTCGCTGTTGTAGTAGCCGGGGGTGCATTCCCGCTCGAAGTTGCTGTTGTCGATCGCCGTCTCGCGCACGGTGGTGCACCAGGCGTCCACGGCTTCGGTCGTGGGCTCCACAGTGGTGGCCCCGCGGGCGAGGGTCTCTTTGATGACGTAGGCGATGTGATCGGCCTGCTGCTCGAACATCGAGGTGGTGCTGGCGGTCACCCCACCCTGGATGAAGCCGGTGAAGAACTGGTTCGGGAAGCCGTCGCTCATGATGCCGTGCTGCGTGCGGTAACCGTCCCGCCAGTGGTCGTAGAGCGAGCGGCCGTCCCGGCCGGCGAACGGGGCGATGCCGAGCTTGCGGTCGAGATCGGTGGTGATCTCGAAACCGCTGGCGAACACGATGCAGTCGACCTCGTACTCGACGCCGTGCGCGACGAAGCCCTTCTCGGTGATCCGTTCGACGCCCTGTGTCTTCGAGACGTCGATGAGGGTCACGTTCGGCCGGTTGAAGGTCGGCAGGTACAGGTCGTTGAAGCACGGCCGCTTGCACAGGAAGCGGTAGTACGGCTTCAGTACCTCCGCCGTCGCCGGATCCGTCACGATCTCGTCGACGCGCTGCCGCAGCCGTTCCATGACCTGGTAGTCGACGGTCTCGCGAAGTTCCATGAACTTCGCCGGGTCCGCCAGCGCCGCCCAGCCGTCGGTCGCGTCCAGGTGCGCCTGCAGGTTGCGGCTGATCTCCGTCCAGCCGTCGCAGACCAGGTCGGGCTGGCCGGGGCCGAACGCCTCGAACGCCGCGGTGTGGAAGTTGCGCTGCCGCTCCAGCTGCCAGCCGGGCTGCAGCGACGCGGCCCACTCCGGGTCGGTCGGGCTGTCGCCGCGGTGGTCGATGGACGACGGCGTGCGCTGCAGCACGTACAGGTGCTCCGCCGTCTGGGCGATGTGCGGGATGACCTGCACGCCGCTGGCGCCGGTGCCGACCACCGCGACCTTCTTGCCGGCGAGCTTGTCCAGCCCGCCGGTCGAGCTGCCGCCGGTGTACTCGTAGTCCCAGCGGGCGGTGTGGATGGTGTGGCCGGCGAAGTCCTTCAGACCGGGAATGCCCGGCAGCTTCGGACGGTTGAACGGCCCCTGGCACATGACGACGAAACGCGCCCGGATCTCGTCGTTCCGGTTGGTGCCGATGCGCCAGCGACCGATCTCCGGGTCCCATTCCTGGGAACGGACGAGGGTGTGGAAGACGGCCTTGTCGTAGAGCCCGAAATGCCGTCCGATGCGCCGGCAGTGCTCGTAGACCTCGTCGCCGTACGCGTACTTCCGCGTCGGGATGTAGCCGACCTCCTCCAGCAACGGCAGGTAGCAGTAGCTGTCGGAGTCGACCTGGATGCCGGGGTAGCGGTTCCAGTACCAGGCTCCGCCGAAGTCGCCGGCGTGCTCGATGATGCGGACGTCCTCGATGCCCGCCTGCCGGATCCGGGCCGCGGCGATGAGACCGGCGAAGCCGCCGCCGAGCACGACGACCTCGATGTCCTCCTGGATCGGCAGGCGCGGGGTCACCGGCAGGTAGGGGTCGGCCTCGTGGAACTCCTCCAGGTCGCCCTCGGCCACCAGGTACTGCTTCTGGCCGTCCTCCCGAAGGCGCTTGTCGCGTTCGTTCAGGTACCGGGCGCGCAGGGCGTCATGGTCGATCTCGGGTGTCTGCGTCGGGGCGCAGTGCGACATGCAGGGTCCTCGGTTCTTCACAGCGCCCTGACCGGTCCGGGGGTGACCCGGACCCGGTCAGCGGCGGGCGATTGCGCGATAAGGCGTCAGGGCTGGAGCGGGCGAGGCTCACCGGTACCCATGTACCGGGCGAGGTTGTGGTGCAGGTTGACCACGGTGCGCTCCCGGTAGGGGTTCGGCTTCGGCCCGGTGAAGCCGGCCGTCTTCATGCCCTTCTGGATGGCGGCCATGTTGGCGAAGTCCTGCGGCAGGACGGTGCGCCAGCCCGGGTCCTCGGGGGGAGTGAACTCCCACTCGGTCGCCGGCTCCTCGCCTTCCGGGAACAGCTCGTAGACGGCCGCCTCGAAGATGCACTTGTCCGGGTCGTAGCCGTAGGGCCGGGCGCTGTAGCAGAGCATGTTGTTCAGCGCGTGGCCGATCTGGAAGTTCGGGAAGATCTGCCAGGCGGTCCCGCTCTTGCCCACCAGCGCCGGTTCGACGGTCGGCCAGACCACGCCGCGGGCCGCGTCCTCGGCGCGGGCGGTGGCCAGCCAGTGCTGGAGCACCTCGGCGGACGAGGTGCCCTCCGGAAGCTCCTCCACCAGCCGGTTCGCCACGTCGACGAGCGTCCGCGTCGTGTTGGTGTTGGCGTTCTCCCAGGTGAAGTTCTGCAGTTCGGCGGTGGAGACCCGCGCGTCGGTGCCGCCGCCCACCCGCAGCTTCGCCTGGTTCTCGTCCATGCCCTTCGGCGCGTCGTAGCCGATGTTGCTGTGCTGCCCTTGGGCCCGGGACCAGCCGAGGAAGGCGCCGAAGCTCATGAACTCCGGGTGCGTGTACGGCACGTGGTAGGTCTCCATGAACGCCTCGAGGGCGACCTTCCAGTTGCAGTCGAAGACGAGCCACCGGCGCCACCGGTAACGCATGTTCTGCAGCTGGAAGGGGTCGAGCAGGCTGGCCGCGGGCTCGAGGTACTCCCGCAGCGGGCCGCTGTCGGGGTCCAGGTTGATCCACAGCCAGCCGCCCCAGGTGTCGACCTTCACCTCGGGCAGCCGGGTGTTCTGCTCGGTCAGGGCGCACTTCCAGTCTTCACGCTCGGCGATGAACGTGTTCTCGCCGTCCAGGTCGTACCGCCACCCGTGGAACCCGCACACCCACTGCCGCTTGCGGCCGCGGGCGTCGTGGGCGCCCGGTGGGACGTCCACCAGCGGCCGGCCCCGGTGCGAGCAGACGTTGTGGTAGGCGCGGATCCGGTCCGGCGCCGAGCGCACCACGATGACCGAGTCGTCGAGGATCTCGTAGGTGAGGAAGTCCCCGACCTGGGGAATCTCCTCGACCCGGCCGACCTGCTGCCACACCTTGCGCCACAACTTGTCACGCTCGGCCCGGGCGTACTCGGGCGAGAGGTACGCGTCCAGCCCGATGGTGAACGGCTCCGAGAGCGGCTCGGTCGGCGGGGCCACTGATCCCTGCATGTTGTCGACAGTCTCTGTCATGACGTTTCTCCAACCCGCGTGAGGAGATAGTCGGTATTGGCGGTTGCAGCTTCTGCCAGTTTTCCGGTGAGGCCGCGGGGGATTACTAGGGGCGCGTGATCTCGGCGCGGAAGTTGTCGTCCTTGAGGAACAACGACGTGTTGTCGGACCCGAGATGGGTCCACCGGAGATTGAGCCCGCCGTCGACGAGAATGGTCTGGCCGGTGATGTAGGACGAAAGGTCGGAGAGCAGGAAGAGGATCGCCGAGGCCTGCTCCTCCGGCTGCGCGCGCCGCCCCATCGCGATGGCCCGGCGGTCCCGCTCGACATCGGTGTCGACATAGGCGCCGGATCCCGGCGTCTCCGTCACCCCTGGCGCGACCGCGTTCACCCGGATGTTCTCGGCGGCCAGTTCCACGGCCAGCGAACGGGTCGCCGCGACCACCGCCGCCTTGGCGCTGCCGTAGGCGATGTGCAGCGGCGCGGTGTTCATCCCGCTGATCGAGGAGAGCGAGACGATCGAGCCCGGGCGCCCCTGCGAGCGCAGCCGGCCCGCGACCGCCTGGCTCATGAAGAACATCGTCTCCAGGTTCCAGGCGAACAGCTCGCGCCAGTCCGACCTGGTCACCCGGGTCGACGCCATCCAGGTCGAGGGGGCCGCGCCGCCGGCGATGTTGACCAGCCCGTACAGGTCGCCGCTGGCGTTCTCGGCCGCCTCCAGCGCCTTCGCGATGCCCTCGTCGGTGCCGGAGTCGGCCGCGACGGGGATGACCGGGAGGCCCTCCTGGGCCAGCGGCGCGATGTGGGTGTCGAGGTTGTCCTGGCGGCGGCTCACCGCGATCACGGTGGCGCCGGCGCGGGCGATCAGCCGGGCCGTCGCCGTGCCGATACCGCCGCCGCCGGCGCCGGAGACGATGACGACGCGGCCGTCGAGGCCGAGGAACTCCTTGTCCGTCATCGTGATCAGCCCGCCTGGGTGAGAGCGAGCACGCTGCCCTCGGCGTCGGCGGAGACGTACAGGGTGCCGTCGGGCCCGACGGCGATGCCCGCGAACGGCCCCTGCGGGCCGGAGAACGGCGCCATGCCGCGCAGCGGTTTCGGTACGACTCCGGGCGGGGCGCCGAGCGGGAGGTTACGGGCGATGACCTGGCGGTCGCCGCCGGCCAGGTCGACGCTGACGAGCTCCTTCGACCCGGAGTCGACGATGTGGATCCGGCCGCCGTGCACCAGGATGCCCTGCGGGTCGGACAGGTTGTCGACCACCGTGTCGACCTTCGGGCCGGTGATCCCGACGACGCGCCCGGCGCCGGACTCGGAGACCAGCAGCGTGCCGTCGGGGGCGAAGGCCACGCCGAGCGGCTTGGCCAGCCCGGACGCCACGACCTCCGGCTGGCCGCCGGAGCGGACGAGCAGCACCTGACCGGTGCCGAAGTCGGCGACGGCCACCGCGCCGGTCGGCGCGGCCGCGACCCCGTAGACCTGGTCGAGCCCTTCGGCGAGGATCTCGGACTCCTGGGCGGCGGGCCGGTAGCGCACCACGGTGCCGCTGGCGGTGCCCACGAGGAACTCGCCCGGGCCGATGGCCTGCACGCTGCGGACGAAGCCCGGGTAGTTCGGGCTGAACAGCATGCCCAGCGTCTGCGGGGTGCCGCCCGGCGTCAGCGCGTAGAAGAAGGTGCCGTCGGCGATGAACAGGGTGCCCTCGGCGTCGACGGTCAGGCCCAGCGGCCAGGTCAGCCCGCCGGGCAGGGTCTCCTGGGTCCTGCCGTCCCCGAGGATCTCGGTGATCGCCCCGGTGAAGCTCGAGACGAAGAGCCGGTCACCGACGAAGGTGCAGTTGTCCAGGCCGGGGCCCAGCTGGGCCAGCACGGTCCTGTCGCCGTTGCGCGGGTTGATCCGCAGCACCTGGCCGCTGTGCACCTGGGTGGAGACGATGAAGCCCTCGGCGTCGAACTTGACCGAGTCGGGAACACCGAGGTCACCGGCGACCCGCTCGGGCTCGCCGCCGTCGGGGTGGATCCGCCAGATGTCGTTGGTGCCCATCACCGGGTAGTACAGGAGGCCGTCCGGGCCGACCTCCATGGCGTTCGGCATCGCCACGTTCTCGGCGAGGATGCGGGGCTCGCCGCCGTCCAGGTCGAGCTCCATCAGCCGCCCGCCGATGCGGCACTCGCCGACGAACAGCCGGCCCTGGTGGACGGTGATGCCGTTGGCGCTGGGGAGGTCGTCACGCAGCACACGGGTCCGGCCGTCGGCGCCGAGGACGCTGACACGGCCGTCCATGACCTCGGTGGCGTAGAGGTTGCCCGCCGGGTCGAAGGCGACGTCGTCGGGACCGATGATGTCGCCGCCCTTGGCGCTGATGGTCTCCAGCGCCCCGGTCTCGACGTCGAGAGCGCTGATCTGGCTGCCCGTCACCTGCGCCACGTAGACACGGCCGTCGGGACCCGTCCGCAGACCGTTGGCGCCGAACAGCCGGCTCGGCGGAGTGAGCCGTTCCAGGCTCCACCCGTCGGCGACACTGATGGATGTGGCACTGACGTAACGCGCGCCTTGTAACGACATTGGTGGCGTACTCCCGGAAACCTCGTTGTTAGGGTAAGCACTCGCGGTGGGTCACAGAACGGTGGATCGCAGAGGGGCGGATTCCGGGCCCCGGCGCGGGTGCCGGCAGCGCTGCCGGCACCCGCGCCGAATCCGGAGTCAACTGCCGTTCTCCACCGGCGTGAACTCCAGGTTCAGGTGGGTCAGGCCGCGAAGAATGAAGGTCGGAAGGTAGCGGTAGCTGCGGGCGTCGGCCGGGCCGTGCACGCGCTCGGAGATCCTGATGTCCGAGGTCCGCTGCAGCAGCCGCTCGAGGCCCGCGCGGGCCTCGGCACGGGCCAGCGGCGCGCCCGGGCAGGAGTGGATGCCCCGGCCGAAGGCGATGTGCTGGCGGGCGTTCGGCCGCCCGGCGTCGAAGGTGTCCGGGTTGGCGAAGCGGCTCGGGTCGCGGTTGGCCGCACCGTTGACCACCATGACCGTCGTGCCCGCCGGAATCTCCACGCCGCCCACTGTGGTGGCGACCCGGGAGAGCCGGAAGTCGCCCTTCACCGGGCTCTCCAGGCGCAGCGTCTCCTCGATGAAGTTCGGGATGCGGTCGCTCTCCCGGCGCAGCAGGGCCTGCAGGTCGGGGCGTTCGGCGAGCACCTTGGCCGCGGTGCTGACCAGCCGGACCGTGGTCTCCTGGCCGGCCGAGAACAGGTTGGCCGCCACCCGCACCACGTCGATGACCTCGGGCGTCGAGCCGTCCGGGAACGTCGCGGTCGCGAGGCCGGTGAGGACGTCGTCGCGTGGCTCGCGGCGGCGGTCCTCGACGTAGGTGCTGAACTTGTCGTAGAGGAACTGCAGCGGCGAGTGCGCCATGTGGTCGTCACCGGTGCTGCCCACCCCGGCGTCGCCGTGGCCACGGCCCTGCAGCCTGGCGGCGAACTCCTCGTGGTCGGACTCGGGCACCCCGAGCAGGTCCGCGATGACCAGCAGGGCGAACGGCCCGGCGAAGCCGCTGATGAACTCACCCTCGCCGTCGGCGAGATAGGTGTCCAGCAGGCGGTCGGCGAGCCGCCAGATGAACTCCTCGTTCTCCTTCAGCCGCTTGGGGGTGATCAGCCGCATGAGCAGCGCGCGGTGGTCGGTGTGCATCGGCGGGTCGAAGGTCGGGAGCTGGTCGCTCATCGGCAGCTCGTCCCGGTGCCGCTCGATCAGCTCCGAGATGTCGTCGCCCTCCAGGGGCACCGGAAAGCCCGGGAACGGGCCGGTCACCGAGATACAGGACGAGAAGTGCTCGGAGTCGTGGAAGACCGAGACGGCCTCGTCGTACCCGGTCACCATCACCACGTTGTGGTGCGGTTCCTTCTGCACCGGGCACTTGGCCCGCAGGGCGTGGAAATAGGAGTACGGGTCCTCGATGAGCTCGTCGCCCCGAAAGAAGTCGACCGCATCAATGTCTGTCACCGTCTGCACCGGATCCCTTCACCGCCGACTGTCGGCGCTTCGCGCTGGTCATACCGCGGCCGTGGGGCGCTCGTGTCGGGACAGGCCCGGACCAGGGCTGCCGCGCGAGGCGGGATGAGCCGTGACGGGCCGGTGCCGGACCGCCGGATCCGTGGCACGATCCCCCGGCGGCGCAGCGGCCGCGCGGAGGAGGACCCGCTGGCCAGCACCTGTCCCCGGCAGCGCGATCGGTCACCTCGCGATCGGTCACCCTGCGTCATCCGGCTCCCTTGCCCGACGCCCCTGTCGGCCAGGACTTCCACCGCGTCTCCACCCCGGTCCACCTTTGGTTTGTGGGATGTAGCCCCGCGATCGGCCCGGCCGTACGAACTAGGGCGTCACAATACGGACCGACGGTCCACATCGGCAAGGGGATCGTCCACGCCAACAGCTGAGGAGACACGAGTGGTGACCGGATCGGAGCGAGCAGATGCGGCCCGCAACAGGGCCGCCATCCTCGCGGCCGCGGCGGAGCTGTTCGACCGTGACGGAGTCGAACAGGTCTCGATGAACGACATCGCCCGCGCCGCCGGGGTCGGCAAGGGCACGATCTTCCGCCGCTTCGGCGACCGGACGGCACTGATCGAGGCGGTGCTGCTCCCCCGCTCCGTGGCGATGCGGCGCCTGGTCGACCACGGCCCGCCGCCGCTCGGCCCCGGCGGCGAGGCGACGGACGCCCTGCGCGCCTACCTCGACCTCCTGCTCGACTTCGTCTGGGAGAACCGGGCGCTCATCCGCGCACTGGAGCACCGGGTGCCGCACGCGTACTACGCCCACTCGTCGAGCCGGTACTGGCTCACCGAGCTGGCACGACGGCTCGCCGCGACGCACCCGCAGGACACCGACTACCTGACCTACATCCTGTCGACGGCGCTGCGGGCGGACGTCCTCGACTATCTGATCTCCGTGCGCGGGATGAACCCGGAGCAGGTGCGAGCCGGCCTGCACCGGCTCGCGGTGCCGGCGACGCGGGACCCGGGCGCACCTCTTGCCGATGTGGACCGGCGGTCCGTATCGTGACGACCTGGCTGGAGACGACCTGGCTGGAACAGGCAGGGGAACGCCGTGACGCGAGGTGACGCAACGTGCTGTTGGAGTTGAGTCCTGACCAGGAGGTCCTCCGGGAGGCGACCGCGCGGTTCCTCGCGGACCGCGTTCCGGCGGAGACCGTCCGGAGCCTGCGCACCAGCCCCGCCGGGTTCGAGCCCGGCTACTGGAGCGCCGGCGCCGAGCTGGGGTGGGTGTCACTGCTCGTCAGCGAGGAGCAGGGCGGGGGCTCCGTCAGCGGGTCCGGGCTCGTCGACCTGACCCTGGTCGCGCACGAGTTCGGGCTGCGCGCCGCCCCCGGCCCGCTGACCGGGACGAACGTCGTGGCCGCCACGCTGTCCGACGTCGGCGGCGCCGACACCGACGGCCCGCACGCCGACGTGCTCGCCCAGATCGTGTCCGGGTCGGCCGTGGCCTCCTGGTGCCTGGCCGGGGCACCGCCGCTCGACCGGCTCGGCAGCGTCGGGGTCACCTGGAACGCCGACGGCGACGACTTCGTCCTCAACGGCTCGTGCCGCCCGGTCGAGGCGGGTGGCCAGGCCGACCATCTGCTGGTCACCGCCCGGGGAGAGCAGGGGCTGACCCAGTTCCTGGTCTCCACCGGCACCCCGGGAGTCTCCGTCGAGCCGCTGCGCACCGTGGAGCTGAGCCGGCGGTTCGCCACCGTCCGCCTCGACGAGGTCCGGGTCGGGCCCGGCACCGTCGTCGGCGCTGTCGGCGAGGCCGCCGAGCAGGTGGAGCGGCAGCTGCAGCTCGCGATCGTCATCCACAACGCCGAGGCCGTCGGCGCCATGCAGGCCGCCTTCGACATGACCGTCCAGTGGGCGTTCGAGCGCTACTCCTTCGGCCGCCCCCTCGCCTCCTACCAGGCGCTGAAGCACCGCTTCGCGGATATGAAGACCTGGTTGGAGGCCTCGCACGCGATCAACGACGCGGCCGCGGCCGCGGTCGACGCCCGCTCCTCCGAGGCCGGCGAACTGGTCAGCGCCGCGAAGTCGTACATCGGCGACAACGGCACCGAGCTGCTGCAGGAATGCGTCCAGCTGCACGGCGGCATCGGCGTCACCTACGAGCACGACCTGCATCTGTTCCTGCGCCGCGTCACCGTGAACCGGGCCCTGTACGGGACGCCGGCCGAACACCGCCAGCGCGTCGCCGGCACCGTCGAGCAGTACAAGGAGCGGGCATGAGCACCGAGCCGACCGGCACCTCCCCGGCGGACGCAGCACCGGTGGAGAGCGTCGAGGAGTTCCGTGCCCGCGCCCGGACCTGGATCCGGGCCAACCTCCAGCCGCTGGTCACGCACGCGAAGACCGGAGTGATGCGGGCCCGCCTCACCGACGACGAGGAGCTCGCCGAGGTCGCCCGCGAGCGCGAGATCCAGCGGATGCTCTTCGACGCGAAGCTGGCGGGCATCTGCTTCCCGCCCGCCTACGGCGGGCTGGGCCTCAGCCCCGCCCACCAGCGCGCGTTCAACGAGGAGATCACGGGTTTCGAGTACCCGTCCCGCATCCAGGCGCCCACGTTCTCGCCCTGCGCCGCCGTGCTGCTTGAGTTCGGCACCGAGGAGCAGAAACTGCGCCACATCCCCGCCATCCTCAGGGGCGAGGAGATCTGGATGCAGTTCCTGTCCGAGCCCGGCAGCGGCTCGGACGTCGCCTCGGTCACGACCAGCGCCGTCCTCGAGGGCGACGAGTGGATCCTCAACGGCTCCAAGATCTGGACGACCGGCGCCTGGTGGTCCGACTGGGCGCTGTGCCTGGCCCGCACCAACTGGGACGTCTCCAAGCACCGCGGGCTGACGGTGTTCATCCTGCCGATCCACCAGGACGGGGTGGACGTCCAGCGCATCGAGATGCTCAACGGCAACAAGGAGTTCTGCCAGGAGTACCTCACCGACGTCCGGGTGCCCGACAGCGACCGCATCGGCGACGTCGACGACGGCTGGACGGTCGGCACCCGCTGGATGTTCCACGAGCGGATGCTGCACAACTCCCCTTTCGTCACCATGCCGTCCGGCTGGTCCTACGGCGGCGTCGACGCCACGTTCCTGGTGGACGTCGCCCGCGACGCCGGTCGGCTCGACGACCCGCGCACCCGCGACCTCATCGGCGAGGGCCGCGTGCTCGACCTCGTCCGCGAGGCCCTGCAGGCCCGGATCAGCACCGGTGTGCGCTCCCGCAAGCTGCCCGACCAGTCGGCGGCGATCGGCCGGCTGTTCGCGGGCCTCTCCTCGACGCGGGTCACCTCGATGGCGTTCGACATCTCCGGCTCGGCCGGAGCGGCCTGGGCGGCGGACGACGGCGCGATCGCCGAGATCGGCACGGACTTCCTGCTGCGTCAGACCACCTGCATCGGCGGCGGGACAACCGAGATCGCGCGTAATGTCATAAGTGAGCGAGTGCTCGGTATGCCGCGGGAGGCCGCGCTCGACCGCGACCGGGCCTTCCGCGACGTCCCACGGGGCGGCTCCGCCCGATCCTGAGGCCACCGGCCACCCCCGGTGTCCTGGCGTCCTGGTGTGGTGGACAGTCCCAGCCGGCTCGCACCGCGTGACCCACCGGCACCCGTCCGGTACCCGTTCCCCAGGCAGCTCTCCCAGGAGGTCCGATGCCCAGCAACGACATCCCGGTCTTCGACGCGGACAACCACTTATACGAGACCCGGGACGCGCTCACCCAGTTCCTGCCCGAGCGGTACAAGGGCGTCATCGACTACGTCGACCTGCACGGCCGTACGAAGATCGTGGTCAAGGGCCAGATCAGCGAGTACATCCCGAACCCGACGTTCGACGTCGTCGCCCGCCCGGGCGCGCAGGAGGACTACTACCGGCACGGCAACCCGGAGGGCAAGTCCTACCGGGAGATCTTCGGCAAGCCGGTGCGCTCCATCCCGGCGTGGCGGGAGCCGGCCGCACGCCTCGCCCTCATGGACGAGCAGGGCCTCGACCGCACCCTGATGTTCCCCACCCTCGCCAGCCTCATCGAGGAGCGGCTGCGTGACGACCCGGACCTGATCCACGTGGTCGTCCACTCGCTCAACGAATGGCTGCACGAGACCTGGACGTTCAACTACGAGGAACGGATCTTCACCACCCCGGTCATCACGCTGCCGATCGTCGAGAAGGCCATCGAGGAACTCGAATGGGTCCTCGAGCGTGGCGCGCGGGTCGTCCTCATCCGGCCGGCTCCCGTTCCCGGCCTGCGCGGGCCGCGGTCGTTCGGGCTGCCGGAGTTCGACCCGTTCTGGGCCAGGGTCCAGGAGGCCGGCATCCTCGTCGCGCTGCACTCCTCGGACAGCGGCTACGCCCGGTACAGCAGTGACTGGATGGGCCGCAGCCGCGAGATGCTGCCGTTCCAGCCGAACGCCTTCCACATGCTGCAGGCCTGGCGGCCCGTCGAGGACGCCGTCTCGGCGCTGGTCTGCCACGGGGCGCTCTCCCGGTTCCCCGAGCTGAAGATCGCCATCGTCGAGAACGGGATGAGCTGGGTCGGGCCGCTGCTGTCCGCCATGGCGAAGCTGTACAAGAAGATGCCCCAGGACTTCCTGGAGAACCCGGTCGACGTCGTGCGGCGCAACATCTACATCAGCCCGTTCTGGGAGGAGAACCTCGCCGAGCTCGCCGAGCTCATCGGTGAGGACCACGTCCTCTTCGGCTCCGACTACCCGCATCCCGAGGGGCTGGCCAGCCCGCGCAGCTACCTGAAGGAGCTTGAGCACCTGCCCGAGCCGCTGGTGCGCAAGATGATGGGCGGCAACCTCGCCCAGCTCATGAAGGTGCCCGCCGCGGTCTGAGGCCGCCCTCCCCGCCCGGCGCAGCGCGCAGCGGCCCGCACCGTTCTGGTGCGGGCCGCTCTCGTCTGCCGGTCAGGCCCGGTCGGTAGGCCCGGTCGGTAGGCCCGGTCGGTAGGCCCGGTCAGGCCTGGTCGGACCGGAAGGCGGTGACGCTGTGGTCGCCGTGTGCCCGGCCGACGTAGTGGTCGCCGAGGAACGGCATGCCGAGCACGCCCTGGGACCAGTCGACCGACGTGCCGAAGTCACGGAGCCAGTCGTAGAGCATCGTGCGGTGGGCGATGCGCCACTGCCCGTCGCGCCGCTCCAGGCGGTCCAGGTACCGCCCCCCGATCACGATGTCGTTCTCCTGCTCGCCCATGTTGATGCGGTGGTAGGCGGTCACGTGCGTCTCCGCGGTCGCCCTGTCCCCGCTGACCTCGATCAGGCTCTGCCCCAGGGTGTGTAACGTGACCGTGATCGCCTCGGCGCCCGGGACCACCCAGTCGAGGTACTCCTTGAGCCCGCCGACGAAGATGCCGTGGTCGTCGGTGGCCTCCGGCCAGTACGCGCTGCTGATCAGATCGGCGTCGCGGCGGTCCTCACCCCGGGCGACGCGGGCCACGCAGTCGAGGATCCGGGCGCGGTCGACGACGTACCTGAGGTCGTCGGCCCCGGGGGCGCCCTCGGTGGTGTCGTTGGTCATGGTGCGGGCTCCCTCTTGGTCGGTCCGTCCGGCGGGCGGTCGGTCGGTCAGGGGATCTGCGGCTCGCGCAGGTTCGTCAGCGGCCGCCGGTAGGACGGGTCGCTCGCCCCCCGCCCCGGCGTGCCGTTGAGGTGGACGTCGGGGACGTCCTTGAAGGGGATGTCGAGGGTCGGGACGAGCCCGGACCACTCGATGGCGTTCGTCCGGAGCGCGATCCGCCACTCACCGTCGCGCCTTTCCAGGCGGTCGAGGTAGCGTCCGCCGGCGATCCAGTTCGTCTCGTCCCGGTTGCGGCCGACGAACAGGTAGTAGGTCTCCGTGTGCGCCGTGTCGCCGTCGATGTCGTAGGTGACGTTGAGCAGGTTGTGATGGGTCGCCGCCTGCCCCTGCTCGTGCATGGGGGCCGCCCAGTCGTACAGCTCCGCCGGGCCGCCCACGAAGGAGCCCGCGGCGATCACGGCGTCCTTGTGGAACGCCGAGAGGAACAGTTCACGGTCGAATCGGTCCATGCCCCGGCTGAAGCGGGTCAGGGCGTCGAGGATGTCCTGCCGGTCGAGCACTTCCGAAAGCCGGGCGAGCCGCTCCGGGCTGATCGGGATATCCATTGTCTCCTCCAGAGGGAAAAACGGGCGACACCTGGTGGCGGCGCGGGGTCAGACGGGTGACCAGAGGGGCGATCCCCGCTGCGCGCGGACCGACGGGACGACCTTGCCGTCGATGTCCGTGATGCCGTACTCGGTCGCCAGCTCGGCGGTGATGAACGTGCCGCCCGACCTGGCCATGAGGTCCGGGTCGACGGCGAGGGCCGCGATGACGCGCCCCGGGAACTCCGGCGAGCTGCCGATCAGCGGGTTGGTGACCGTCTGCGCCTTCATCGACGGGTCCCGGGCCAGATTGCGCTCCGCCCGTTCGGTGAAGGTGAGCCCCTGCCACAGCGACAGGGAGGCGACGGAGTGCGGCTTCAGCTCGATCGCCATGTCACGCGCCATGCGGTCCACCGCGGACTTGCAGGTGCCGAAGACGACCCCGTAGGTGTAGGTGACGCCCACATACCCCGAGGTCGCCACGATGAGGCCGCGGCCCTGCGGAACCATGAGACGGGCCGCGTGCCACGCCGCGACGAAGTTCGACCGGACCCCGACGTCGACCATCTCCCAGTTCGACAGCGGCTTCTCCCAGAACGACCCGGGTTCGGTCAGGTCCTCGGGCAGTGAGAAGGCGTTGTTGACGAGGATGTCCAGCCGGCCCTGCTCACGCTCGACCTGCGCGAACAGCGCGGCGACCTGCGTGTCGTCAGCATGGTCGACCTGGACCGCGACACCGTGTCCACCGCGGCGGTCGACCTCCGCCGCGGTCTCCCCGACGGTGCCGGGCAGAGCGTGCGAACCCGGCACCACCGTCCGCCCCGTCACGTACACCGTGGCGCCGTGGTCCGCGAGCGCCAGCGCGATTCCTCTGCCGATGCCCCTGCTGGCTCCAGTGACGACAGCGACTTTCCCGGCGAGGGAGCCCATACCAACTCCAGTCTGCTATCAGTGCCCGGGGCGGGTGGTTACGCCTGACGGCGGGGCTCGTCGCACACACGCCCGCGTACGCCGACGGTGGACGCCCGCCACACGCAGGCCATGATGTTCCGCTCCCCGGCGCGGGGCGGATCCCCCGCGACGACGCACCTGAGAATATGAGAGCAATCCTTTCAAGGATAGATGTTTTTCGCCGTCGCCTTACGTGCTAGGGCCTCCCCGCACCGAACCCGCGGTTCGACCCTCGACCCGTTACACCGGCACGGGTCTTCGAAGCGCCCGTCACGACAGGGCGGATCACCGCCGCCCGGGATCACCGCCGCCCGGCTCCCGGCAGCCGCCCCGCCCAGGGTGGTCCGCACGCGGAGTTCCGATGGCCCTGCGCAAACACGCAATCGCGCAACGCATGACCGGACGACCTCGCGACCGCCGACTCCCGGTGGCCACCCGGGTCGCCGGGGCCAATATCACGCCCGGCGGGCCAATCGGTTTATTGAGCCGCCGCCGCGCCCGGGTGGTTCTTCGGCCGACTTTCGGTCAATGCGCGAAACCTCCGCACGGGCCCGGCCGGCGACGGGATCACCGGTCCACCTCGACCGCCATGATACGATGATCCATTATCAGCTCTCACAGGGATCCAGATGTCTGTCATTAATGACCGTGCGCACGTCGACCGCCTCCTCAGCGACTTCGCGCGGACGACCGACGAGATACTGACACTCGAAGAGCTGCGCACGCGCCTTCTGAGCGGCCGGCAGCTGATTATGAAATACGGTGTCGATCTCACCGCCCCGCATCTGCACATCGGTCATGCGGTAAACCTGTGGATGTACCGCGCGCTCCAGGATCTCGGGCACCGGGTCGTGCTTCTTCTCGGTGATTTCACCACACAGATCGGCGACCCCACCGGAAAGAGCAGGACGCGCCCGGTACTCTCCCGCGAGGAGATAGCGGCGAACGCGAAGCAGATTCAGGAGCAGGCCACCCAGGTGCTGCGGACGGATCCGGAGCTGCTCGAGGTCCGACCGAACTCCGAGTGGCTGAACGCCATGTCACCGTCGGAACTGCTCAGCGTCATGTCCCGCGTGACCGTCGACCGGCTCCTTTCCCGGGACATGTTCCGCAAGCGGATGAGCGAGGGCCAGTCCATCGCCGCCCACGAGCTGGTGTACCCGATCATCCAGGGGTGGGACTCCGTCTGCCTGCGCGCCGACCTCACGATCATCGGAAGTGACCAGCTCTTCAACGAGATGATGGGGCGCTCCCTCCAGGAGAAGGAGGGCCAGGCGCCCCAGGTCGTCATCACCACGAAGATCACGCCGGGAATCGACGGCGGGGAGAAGCAGAGCAAGAGCCTCGGGAACTACGTCGCCATCAGCCACAGCCCGCGGGAGAAGTTCGGCCGGCTGATGCGGGTTCCCGACCAGTACGTCGGCCAGTACCTCGCGGTGTACACCGACCTGCCGGCGGAGCGGATCCAGCAGGTGCTGAGCAAGCAGGAGTCGGCGCCGATCGAGGCGAAGTACGACATGGCCACCGCGGTCGTCACCCGCTGGGACGGCGAGGCCGCCGCCGCCGCGGAGCGGGAGTGGTTCATCACCACCTTCAGCCGCCGCCAGGCGCCGGCAGACGCCGAGCACGTCGTCATCGACACGGCGTCCGTCCGGATTCTGGACCTGATGCGCGCCCTGCTCGGCGCCGGGCCGTCCAAGGGCGACCTGCGCCGGCTCATCGAGCAGGGCGGGGTCACGGTCGGCGACGACCGCATCGACGACATCGAGGCCGTCATCACGGTGAGCGCCGAGCCGACCCCGGTGAAGCTCGGGAAGCGCCGCTGGTTCCAGATCTCCCACCCGGTCGACTGACCCGCGGCACTGCCAGGCCGGGTCACGACCGCGACCGCGGGTCCACCGGCCGGAGCCGGTGGACCCGCGGTGCCTCAGCCCGCCGCATCGGCGGTTGCGGCCCCCTCGGGGGTGGTGACCCCGGGGGCGGCGCCCGCCGGCGGCAACCGGTCGAGGAAGTCGCCGAGCCGGCCGGCGAACACGTCGTTGTCGTCGCCGGCGACCATGTGGCCGGCACCGGTGACGTCGACGTACTCGGCGTGCGGGATGAGCTCCAGCAGCTCCGCCGCGCCCTGCTCGCTGACGATGTCGGACTGCCTGCCCCGCACCAGAAGGGTCGGCACCCTGATCGCGCGGGCCGCGGCATAGAGCGGTTCGGGCTGGTGGGCGGGCGCCGCCCCGGCCCCGGCCACCGTCGGGCCTTGCAATCCCTGCTGGATCTCCAGCGCCCGGTCGGCCTCCTCGCGGATCCGCATGAACGCCGGATCCCAGTGCCAGAACCAGCGCCCGTCCCGCTGACGCAGGTTCTTCCGCAGGCCGTCAAGGTTTGCGGGGCGCCGGCGGTGCGGGTTGTAGGCGCTGATCGCGGCCGACGCCTCCTCCAGCGACGCGAACCCGTCCGGCGCCGAGGACATGAAGGCGAAGATCTTCTCCGTCCCCTCGGGCTCCACCCGGGGCGTGATGTCGACCAGCACCAGCGCACGGCCGAGAGCTGGTTCCTGCCCCTGCGCGATCAGTGCCGCCATGCCCCCCATCGAGGCACCGACGAGGACAGGCGGCTCGCCGAGCTGGCTGGCGACCGCCCGCACGTCGCCGACAAGCGTCCGATAGCCGTAGTCGCCGTCCGGTGACCAGTCGCTGTCGCCGTGGCCGCGCGCGTCGACCGCGACCGCCGACCAGCCCAGGGCGGCGAGGCGCTCCCCTGTCCGCTGCCAGGAGTGCCGGGTCTGCCCGCCGCCGTGCAGCAGCAGCACGGTTCCCCTGCCGCCGCCAGCGGGATCCCAGCGGTCACCCGCCAGCCGCACTCCGGCCCCCTCGAACGACCTCTGCACGCGCGCGCTCACCGACCGCCTCATCCCCTCGTCGCCCCGCCGCCTCGTCTGTGCGGCACCACAGCACCACGACACCGCTCGCGGGCAACAGTGCTCATGGCCTTGCCTTCTCCAGCCAACCACGGGCGAGTGCCGGGTGTGGACGCGTCGTGTACCCCCAGCCGACCGCGCCTGCCTGGACGCGGACCAGGGGGAACGGCCGCGGATGTCCCGCCACTTCTGGTCACCGTTTCACCGGAAGCGATTCCTCGCTGGTCAGGGCCATCTTTCCCGGGACTCGGCGCCGCGACGACTTCCTTGTCGAGGGAATCGGTGGAGGCCCGGTCGCGGCGGCGATACCGTGCAGTTCCAGGACTTGCATCCTGACATCTGCCGCTGCCCTGCCGGTGTGCGGCGGTGATGGTACGGCCCGCGCGTGACAGCGGGCTGACGGCCGGCGCATCTCCATGTCGTCATCGATGGGCGGAGTATGGACGAGTTCCAGGTCAAACGCTGGAAACGCTTCGGGCAGGACCGGCTGTACGTGAACTTTCCCGATGGGCGAAACGCCGCCTGTTTCGATCTGCTGACCGGGAAGCTCGACATCACGGCCGACGGCGTCGACCGCGACACGGTGTTCTCCGTCCTGAGTCCGCATCTGGGCACCGTGCCGGCAGCGACGGCGGTTCCGACCGCGGCCACCAGCCCGGTCATGAGCCCGCCCCCAGCAGCCAGAGGCTCCCGGCGGGGCCACCCGGCCAGACCCGACGATCTTGCGGTGAACCAGCCCGGCGCGGCCATCGAGGCGCTGCTCGCCGAGCTGGAGCCCGGTTTCTGGCGGGCGCTGGTGGACCGCCTGCTACGGCGCGGGGGACCGGAGACAGCGGGCTGGCGGACGGGCCTGGCGGGCGAGCGGATCGTCGCGGCCGAGCTCGCTCCGCTGGAGTCCCGCGGCTGGCGGGTGCTGCACTCGATCCCCCTGGCCAACGAGGTGGACATCGACCATCTGCTGATCGGCCCCGGCGGGGTCTTCACCATCAACACCAAGCACCACCACGGCAGCCGGATCTGGGTGGGCGACGAGGCCGTACGGCTGGGTCCCCGTGCCTACCAGTACGTACGCAAGGCCCGCGCCGAGGCGCTGCGGGCCTCGACGGCGCTGAGCCGCGCGTGCGGTTTCGACATCTGCGTCGCCGGTGTGCTGGCCTTCGTCAACGCGGAACAGCTCACGGTGGTGGAGACACTGAAGGACGTCTACGCCGTACACCACGACGACCTCGGTACGGCCTTCGACGCCGTCCGGCCGGTGTGGGGGCCGGCGGACGTCGAGCGCATCTACGCCTGCGCCCGGATCCCGGCCACCTGGGTGGGTGTCTGAGCGGCGGGCCCTGTCAGGACGCCCACTCGCACACCTGCTCGATCGCGGCGACGCGCGCATGGTGGTGTGCGGCGAGCGGCGTCACGTTCAACGTCGTCGCACCGGCCTCGGCGTAGGCGGCGAGCCGCTCCCGGAGGTACCCGGGCGGGCCGATGAGCGCGGTGGCGCGCAGCAGGTCGACGGGTACGGCCGCCTCCGCCTCCTTCTTCCGGCCGGCCAGATACAGCTCCTGGATGAGTTCGGCCTCCCGGACATAGCCATAGCGGCGGGCGAGGTCGTTGTAGAAGTTGCGGCCCTTGGCGCCCATGCCGCCGACGTAGAGGGCGACCATCGGGCGCATCAGGTCGAGCAGGCCGTCGGTGTCCTCTCCGATCGCCAGCGGCGCGGCGACGACGACGTCCAGGGGGCCCAGCTCGGGGGCGCGCCGGGCGGTGCCCTCCGCCAGGGCCTCTCCCCACACCTCACCGGCCTTCTCCGGGTGGAAGAAGAACGGCTCCCATCCCTCGGCGATCTCCGCTGCCATCGCCACGTTCTTCGGCCCGATCGCCGCGAGCAGCACCGGGATCCGCTCCCGCACGGGCTGATTGATGATCTTCAGCGCCTTGCCGAGCCCCGTTCCCTGCTCCGGTGGCAGCGGCAGCGTGTAGTGGCGGCCGGCGTACTCGAGCTTCTCCCGCCGCCACACCATCCGGCAGATCTCGACGACCTCCCGGGTGCGGGCGAGCGGGGCGTCGTAGGGCACCCCGTGGAAGCCCTCGATCACCTGTGGCCCGGAGGCACCGAGGCCGAGCGTGAAGCGGCCGCCGGAGACGAAGTCGAGGCCGGCCGCCGTCATGGCGGTCAGGGTCGGCGTGCGGGTGTAGATCGGCAGGATGCCCGAGGCGATCTCGATCCGTTCGGTGCGCGCCGCGAGGAACCCGAGCTGGCTGACGGCGTCGAACGAGTACGCCTCCGGGACGAAGACGATGCGCAGCCCCGCCTTCTCGAAGTCACCGAGCTCCGCGACAGCCTCGGTGAACCCGCCGCTGTAGTTCAGCGGCATTCCGATCCGCATGCGTCTCCTGCCTCCTGCCTTCGATTCCCGACCTTTCCGGTCTTGCGCGTGCCGTGCCCTTGCCGCCGCCAGTCACCAGCCCTGCTCCGCGGCCTCCTGCCCTCGGCGCGAGGCCCTCGGCGCGAGGCCCTCGGCGCGAGGCCCTCGGCGCGAGGCCCTCGGCGCGGAGGAGGGTACCGAACCAGCCGAACCGACTCCTGTATGACGCCGCCGACCAGCCTGCCGGCTCTCGTCCCCGGCCTGCCCGAAGGAGACGGAAGCGGAGCGTTCAGATGATCCCGCCGGGCAGCATCACCGGCTTGACGACCGCGCCGGACAGCGATGCCTTCTCGGCCGTGTTGATCTCCGCCAGCGGAAAGGTCTCGATCAGTCGGTCGAACGGGAACCGGCCCTCCTGCCACAGCTCGATCAGGCGCGGGATGAGGACCTGCGGGTCGGCGCCACCCTCGATGATCCCGGATGCCGTCCTGCCCAGCAACGCGGCCGGGTCGAGGACGAACGGCTCGTGCTGCAGGCCCACGAGCCCGCAGTGGCCGGTCTGGCGCAGCACGGAGACTGCCCGCGCCGCGACGGTGACGTTGCCGGTGGTGTCGATGCTGAAGTGCGCCCCACCGCCGGTCAGACTCCGGATGCTGCGGGTCAGGCGGTCGGCCGTCCCGTCCAGAACGTGGGTGGCTCCCAGCTCGCCGGCGAGCGCCAGCCGGCTCTCGTGGAGGTCCACGGCGATGATCGGGTCCGCACCGACGACCTTCGCGGCCATGACGGCCGCAAGGCCCACGGCACCCGCGCCGAACACCACGACGCTGCTTCCCGCGGTGATGTTCATCCCGACGAGGACCGTGCCGGCGCCGGTGAGCATGCCGCAGCCGAGCGGGCCGAGCTTCTCGAGCGGCAGTGCCGGGTCGACGACGACCGCGTTGCGCTCGGTCGCGATGCAGTGGGTGGCGAACGACGACTGGCCGAACCACCGGGCCGCGATCTGCTCGTTCCGCGCGTCGTACGCGCAGGTCGACCCGTCGACCCGGCGCCCGAGCATGTTGCGGCCCAGAAACGTGTCGCAGTAGGGCGGCAGCCCCCGGCGGCAGTTCGCGCACTCGCCGCAGGAGTCGAACGACAGGACGACGTGGTCGCCGACCGACACCCGCTCGACCCCGGCGCCCACGGCCTCGACCACCCCGGCGCCCTCGTGCCCGGTGATGATGGGCGGCGGAGCGAGGGCGTCTCCCTGCCGCGGCAGCATGTCCGAGTGGCACATGCCCGCGCTCACGACCCGGACCAGCACCTCACCAGGCCCGGGTGGGTCGAGGACGACGTCCTCGATCAGATAGGGGCCGGTGGCCTGACGCAGCACAGCCGCGGTCGCCTTCATTCGAGGCCTCCTGGTTTCGTCGGTCGTTCTGGCTCCGCCGCTCGCTGGTTCCGCAGCGTCCGCTGGTTCCCGGGAACGACGCGACTTCCGGAACCCTAGAGCACCGGTATCCGGCGTTTCAACCAGACAAAGAGACGGCGACCCGATTCCCACGCCCCGCACTCGAGACCCACGGGATCATCAGCGGACGCCAGACCCGTGCACCTGTTCGCCCGGCAGGCACCGCCGATCTCGACCACGGCGGGTTGCGCGGGACAGCCGACAGAATTGCGTTCCGGGCTGCCCGCACAGGGCGCGAACGACGGCTCCTCCAGCGGCACGCCGGGGCCGAACCGCACGAAACCTGCTTACCAGCAAGCCAATCGAGAGAGCGACCGCACACATTCGCCGGCCGCCGGAGAGAAGTTGGATTGCGACATCCGACACCGATCATCTGCCTTTACCGCGCCACGCATCGCCCGGCGGCGGCGAAGCGGCACGAAGGACAGGTTGACAGCGGCGCCGCGGCTCGCATGATACTGCTATAGTCGGCTTCGCCGATCACAAAAGGGCGGAACAGAAACAACTCGCATGACCGACATTACATTGACCGACGTTACATTCTTCTTCGGGAGAACCGCAGATTGAGAAATTTCTTATCACTGTTATGCTGTGCTGCCACCCTCGTCGGCACGACCGCGTTGTCCGCCTGCGGGCAGGACAACGTACCGCAGGCGCCCTCCTGTGATGCTCCGGGCGTCACCGGGCAGGAAATCGCCGCCGGGCTCGTCTATCCGGACTCCGGTCTCGGCGCCGACATCTTCACCCCGCTGCGTGCCGGTGTGGACGCCCGTTTCGGGGCGGCCAACGCCGCCGGCGGAGTGCACGGCCGCCAGATCGTCTACGAGACGCGCAACGACCAGGCCCAGGCGCCCGTGAACCGGGCGGTCAGCCAGAAGCTGGTCGAGGAGGGCGACGTCTTCGGCATCCTCCAGGCCAGCGTCGCGTCCTCCGGAAGCGCCGACTACCTCGCCGAGAGAGGCGTCCCGGTCGTGGGCCTTGCGGTCGAGAAGGTATGGACTCGTCACCGCAACATGTTCACCTTCGGCTACAGCTTCACCGGCGAGGGTTCGGTGGACACCTTCGGTCAATTCGTCCGGGAGCAGGGCGGCACGCGCGCGCTGATCTTCTACAACGTGCTGGATGCAACGGTGTCGCCACTGATTGCCCAGCAACTCGCCACCAGCCTCGCGGCGGCCGGCATAACGTCCTCCTCGATCGGCGGCGACAACGATCCGGCACCGGACCAGATCGAGGCGCTCGAACAGCGGATGCGGGCGGAGGGCGCCGACACGATCATCGGGGCGATCGGGGCCGAGGGCCTGGCCGAAATCGTTACCGCGCTGCGCCGGAACGGGCTGCCCGTCAAGGTCGTGCTCAGCGGCAGCCAGGCGCCGACCAAGGAGCTGCTCGCCCGGTACGGTTCCAGCATTGCCGGCCTGACGACATTCACCAGCTACCGGCCGCTGGAGCTGAACTCACCGGCGATCGACGCCTACCGCACGAACATGGCCAGGTTCGCCCCCGAGCTGCAGGATGCCAACCAGACCCTCGCGCTGGTGGGGTACATCGTCGCCGACATCTTCGTGCGCGGTCTGCAGGAGGCGGGTGCCTGCCCGACCCGGCAGAGCTTCATCGACGGCCTGCGCGCCGTGAGGAGCTATGACGCGGGCGGTCTCCTCAACGCCATCGACTTCGAGGCGGACTTCGGGAAGCTCGAGGAGTGCTACGCGTTCACCCAGGTGAACGCGACCGGCGACCGCCTCGAGGTCGTCAACCCCAACTTCTGCGGCCGCCGGCTGGACTGAGCCGGCGCGGCGCGGCGGGCGGCGGCGCGGTGGGCGGCAGGCGGCCTCGCCGGACAAGAGGAGTGCAGCGGAGCGCCTGCGGACGGTAGGGGCGGGATGTCCCTTAGGCGCGTCACGTGCACTGTGGGCCGTGAACAGGCTAAAGTCCGCCGGTGCTGATCATTGGGGTTGATCTGACGTGATGGGGCAGACGCACGTGCTGAGCGGTGCGGTGGTCTGGCTGGCCGCGGCGCCTGTCCTGTCACGGGAGGAGTTGCTGGGGTCGTACGCGGTGCCGCTGTCGTCCGGCCAGCTGATCGCCGGCGCGGTGGTGGCCGCCGGCGCCGCGTTGCTGCCCGACATCGACCATCCGTCCGGACGTATCGCGAACACCCTGGGGCCGGTGACGAAGACGCTGTGCCGGTGGGTGAGCCGCGCAGCGGGAGGCCACAGGAAAGCCACGCACTCGCTGCTGTTCGCCGCCGCCATGGGTGTCCTGATGTGGTCGCTCGCCGAGTACGTCCGGTACGGCTGGTGGGTGGCGCTGTTCGTCCTGGTCGGCTTCGGGCTGCGTGGGCTCGGCCTGGACTTCAAGGGCCACGAGTTCTGGTCGGGCCTGAAGGACTGCCTGGCCGCCGGCGCGGCCGTCTACCTCATGCACGACCTGGACATGGGCTTCGCCGGGATCGCGGTCACCCTCGGCTGCCTCGCCCACCTGCTCGGGGACTGCCTGACGCCGCGCGGCTGCCCGCTTCTCTGGCCGATCCCATGGCGGATGGAGACCGTCCTCGTGCCCCGCACCGACGGCCGGGTCGAGCGGCTCGTGGTGGTGCCGGTCCTGACCTGCGCGGCGATCGTGCTGACGTCCGGCGTCCTGGTCGGTGACAATCCGTTCCTGTGGTTCGAGCGGATCCCGACCGGCTGAGCGGCGCCCGGGCCGTTACCGTGTCGATGTCCGCCTGTTCCCCAGGAGCGCGCCCACCCGCGCGCGGCACCGCGAGGAGTGTCCGGTGGCTCTGCTCGACCTGACTCCCGAAGAACTGCTGACGACGACGCGCAGTGTGCGCAGGCGGCTCGACCTGGATCGCCCGGTCGAACCGGAACTGATCGAGGAGTGCCTGCGGATCGCGCTGCAGGCACCCTCCGGGTCGAACCGGCAGGGCTGGCACTGGATCGTGGTGACCGACCCCGAGCTGCGCGCCGGCATCGCCGAGCACTACCGCAGGAGCGCCCTCGCCTACCTGGACGGCGCCGACCGGCGCAACGCCGGCTACACCGGCGACCGGGCCGCCACCCAGGGCCGGGTCACCGACTCGGCGCGGTACCTCACCGAGAACCTGCACCGCGTGCCGGTGCTGGTGATCCCCTGCCTGGAGGGGGATGTCGCGACCATCCCGCCGCAGGCCCAGGCAGGGTTCTGGGGGTCCCTGCTGCCCGCGGTCTGGAACTTCATGCTCGCCGCGCGGCTGCGTGGGCTCGGCACGGCGTGGACGAGCCTGCACCTGGCCTACGCCGATGAGGTCGCCGCCCTGCTGGGCATCCCGCCCGGCTACAGCCAGGGAGCGCTGATCCCCGTCGCGCACACCATCGGCACCGGCTTCCGGCCGGCGGCCCGCGATCCCCTCGAGACAGTCCTGCACCGCGACCGCTGGTAGCCCGATCTGCTCGGCACGGCTCAGCCCGCAGGCGCGGGGTGGGCTGCGAAGAAGTCCCAGATCCTCGCCGTCGCGTCGAGGGCCGTCGACGGGGTGGCGGCGCCGAGGCGCTGCGCGAGGGTGTTCGGGTCACCGCCGGGCCACTGGTGCCCGGCGCCGTCGATGGTGACCAGCTCGACGGCGCGCCCTTCGGGGCAGCGTGCTGCCGAGGTGGTGAGCACGCCCGCGACTGTCACCTGCGGCGCGGAGCAGTCGTCGTGGCTGCGCCAGGCGGCGTGCACCTCGGGAACAGGCGGGCCGTCGATACCGGCGTTGCGCCGGCTGTAGGGCTCGCCCGGAGCGCCGTCGTAGCGGATCGCCGTGTCCTGCGCGCCGTGGATGTGCAGGACGGAGGCCTGTGCCGGGTCCGGGCAGTCGACCAGCATGGTCGTCGACACCGCGCCGACACCGGCGAAGAGGTCGGTCTCGCATGCCATCCGGTACGCCATCGCGCCGCCGTTGGAGATGCCGGCGACGAACACGCGCCGCGGGTCGACCGCGATCTGGCCCCGCAGCGTCGTGACCATCTCGCGCAGGAACGCGACGTCGTCGACGCCGGAGGCCGCGGCCGGGCCGCAGCACTGGCCGCCGGCGTTCCAGGAGTGGTTCGTCCCGTCGGGGAAGGCGGCGAGGAAGCGGCCGCTGTCGGCGGCCCGGTCCCAGTGGTAGCTGGTCTCGGCCTGGACGCCGTTGCCGTACCCGCCGTGCAGCATGACCACCAGCGGGGCGGGCTCGACCAGCCCGGCCGGGCGGTACAGGTTCACCTTCCGTTCCACTCCGCCGACCGTGAGCGTCTGGCTCGACCGGCCCGCCGGGATGGCTGCCGCCGTGCCGGCGGTGGACGGGGTGGGCCCCGGCTCTCCGGCCCTCCCCTGCTGCGGCGGGCCGGACCGCCGCTGCCCGGGCTCGCAGGACGCCAGGAGCAGGGCGAGGACGAGGGTGACGAGCAGGGCCGAGCCCAGCACCACCCCCCGTGTCCGCGGCCGTCGGGAACCGATCGAGGTCGACATACCGGCCAGAATAGGCAAGGTTCTTGCCTATCTGCAATGGGACGATGGGTCGGTGACACAGATGCACCGCCCGTTCGCCGCGCCGACGACGCCGGCGCTGCTGCAGATGGTCGCCCGCAGGCAGGCCGCCCGGGTGGCCGAGGGCTTCGCCGCCGCCGGGCTCACCGACCTGCGCCCCGGCCACGCCCAGCTGCTCGTGCCGCTGCTGGGCGGCGGGCGCCGGGTCTCCGAGCTCGCCGACGGCCTCGGCGTGACCAGGCAGGCCGTCGCGCAGGCCGTCACCGTCCTGGAGCGGGGTGGCTACGTCGAGCGGGTCGCCGATCCGGACGACGGCCGGGCGCGGCTGGTGCGCCTGACCCCGCACGGCCTGACCGCCCTGCGCGCGATGCGCCGCACCGCGCTCGCACTGGAAGGCGAGTGGTCGCGGCACCTCGGCCCGGACGGCCTGGACCAGCTTCGGGAGCTGCTCACCGCGCTGCTGTCCGAGGATGACGGCGGATCTCGGAACGGCGCCGGGAACACCGCGGGACCCTGAACCCGGCAATGATGGTTGCCCGCGATGTCGGAGCTGTGCTAGACAGGTGCCCAACACGGTTTGGGCACCCGCCCAAAATGTTCTCTGCCGTGCATTCGACTGCCCCGGAGGAGAGCGGGTTGACCGACTGGAAGACGATCGATTTCTTCAACGACGAATCGCTCGTCGAGAACCCGTACCCCTATTTCGACACACTGCGTTCAGCATGTCCGGTGCTGCCGTTACCGCATCTCGGAGTGGTGGCGGTATCCGGCTACGCCGAGGTCACCGAGGTGTACCGAGACGTGGAGACGTTCTCGTCGTGCAACTCGGTGGTGGGCCCGTTCGCGGCCTTTCCCGTACCGCTGGAGGGTGACGACGTCAGCGACGTCATCGACACCTATCGCGACCAGCTGCCGATGAACGAGCACATGGTCACGATGGACCCGCCGATGCACACCAACGAGCGGGCGCTCGTGATGCGCATGCTGACACCGAAAAGGCTCCAGGAGAACGAGGCGTTCATCTGGGGACTTGCGGACCGGCAGCTGGACGAGTTCCTCGCCGACGGCCACTGCGAGTTCATCCGCGCCTTCGCCCAGCCGTTCTCCATGCTCGCGGTGGCCGACATCCTCGGGGTGCCGGAATCCGATCACGAGCGGTTCCGGCAGGGCTTCGGTCTCAGTACCAGCCCGGGCATGATCGGATCCGGCGGTGACGGCGACGGCGAGATGAACGCGCTCGGCTGGCTGGACGAGTGGTTCACCCGGTACATCGAGAACCGGCGTGAGACCCCGCGCAACGATGTGCTGACCCAGATGGCGTCGGCGGTGTATCCGGACGGCAGCACCCCGGACGTCGTCGCCGTCGTCCGGGCCGCCACGTTCCTGTTCGCAGCCGGGCAGGAGACCACCGCCCGGCTGCTCGGCGGTGTCCTGAAGTACCTCGCCGAGAACCCGGAGGTCCAGGACGAGCTGCGGGCGCACCGGGAGCTCATCCCCGACCTGATCGAGGAGACACTGCGGCTCGAGAGCCCGGTCAAGACGGACTTCCGGCTCGCCCGGCGGACGACCACGATCGGCGGCGTGGAGGTGACCGCCGGAACCCCGGTGATGTTGCTCAACGGAGCGGCCAACCGCGATCCGCGGCACTTCGAATGCCCGGCGGAGTTCCGCATCGACCGGCAGAACCTGCGCCAGCACGTCGCCTTCGGGCGCGGGGTGCACTCCTGCCCCGGTGGTCCGCTCGCCCGGGTCGAGGGCCGGATCAGCCTCGAGCGCATCCTGGACCGCACCCGCGACATCCAGCTCGCCGAGAAGCACCACGGGCCGCCCGGCGACCGCCGCTTCAACTACGAGCCGACGTGGATCCTGCGGGGTCTCACCGAGCTGCACCTGGAGTTCACCCCGGCCGAGGGCAGCGGCCGATGAGCCGGGTCGCCGTCGTCACCGGCGCGGCGTCCGGCATCGGCCTCGGTGTGGCCGAGCAGTTCGCCGCCGACGGGTACCACGTCGCGCTGCTCGACCGCGACGGCGACGCGGCCAGCGCGGCGGCGGAGCGTCTCGCCGCCGCCGGCGCGAAGACACTCGCGGTGGCGGTGGACGTCGGTGACCGCGAGGCGGTGCGGGCCGCCTTCGACCAGGTGCACACCGCACTCGGGCCGACCGAGATCCTGGTGACCAGTGCGGGCATCGAGTCGTTCGTCCCGGTCCTCGACCTGACGCCGCAGGCGTGGGACCACATGCTCGCCGTGAACCTCACCGGGACGTTCAGCTGCGTCCAGGCCGCCGTTCCCGGCATGATCGAGGCGAGGTGGGGGCGGATCGTCACCATCTCCTCGTCCAGCGCCCAGTCCGGCGCGCCGAACATGGCCCACTACGCCGCCTCCAAGGGCGGGGTCATCGGCCTCACGAAGTCGCTCGCGCGGGAGCTCGCCGTCCACGGCATCACGGTGAACACGATCCCGCCGACGCTCGTCGACACCCCGATGGCACGTCGCGGCGAGGCCGAGGGCGGTGTCCCCGGCATCGACGTGATCGCGTCCATGGTCCCGCTCGGCCGGGCGGGGACACCGGCGGACATCGCCGGCGCCTGTTCCTACCTCTGCTCGGAGGCCGGTGGTTACGTCACCGGCCAGATCATCGGTGTGAACGGCGGCATGTACATCTGACGTCGCTCCGCTGCCCAGGCAACCCGCCGCAGAACCCGGTTGCCGGGGCCGCACCGCCCCGGGCGCCGGGCGCCGGGCGTTGCGGTACCCGGGGCCCGGCACCCGGGCGCGGCGGCCGTCCTGTCCGCGATGAGAGCATCCGTACCATGCCAGCGAGCAGACGGGCGCTTCTCATCGCGGCCGCGGCGGGCGGTCTTGCCGCGGGATGCGGAACGGACAGCCCGCCGCCGGGCGGTTCCACTCCCACCGGCGCCGGCACGGCAGGCGGCGTCGCCCCTTCCCCCGCCGGCGATCCGTCACCCGCCGGCCAGGCGGCGGCCTCACCCACGGTCGGGCCCGTCGCGGTGCGGCGGACGACGTTCGCGAGCACGGCACGAGGCCGCCACGTCGACATGGTCGTGGTCGCCCCCGTCCCCACGGGCGCACCCGCCACCGCGGGCGCGGGCGAGCTGCCGGTCTGCCTGGTGCTGCACGGACGCGGCGACAATGCCGACCGCGCGGTCGGCCTGCTGGGGCTCGACGCGCACCTGACCGCCGCGCTGGCGACCGGCACGGCACCGTTCGCGCTGGTCACCCTCGACGGCGGGGAGACCTACTGGCACCGTCGTGCCTCCGGGGACGACCCCGAGGGCATGATTATTGGCGAGGTGCTTCCCCGGCTCGCCGCGCAGGGGCTGCGCACCGACCGGATTGCGGCAACGGGCTGGTCGATGGGCGGCTACGGCGCGCTCCTCCTCGCGCGCCGCCATCCCGACCTGGTCGTGGCCGTCGCGGCGAGCAGCCCCGCGATGTGGCACTCCTACCGGGCCAGCGCTCCCGGTGCCTTCGACTCCGCCGCCGACTTCGCCGAGCACGCGATCCTGGGGACACCGCCGGTGCCGGGCGTCGCCTACCGCATCGACTGCGGCGAGGCGGACCCGTTCCACAGCGTCTCCCGCGAGGCGGCGGACGCCCTGCAGGCGCAGGAGCGGAACTTCGGCCCCGGCGGCCACACCCCTGCCTACTGGAGCGCGGCGATCCCGGCCCAGCTCGCCTTCCTCGGCCACGAGCTCGCTCGTGCGGCCCGGGCCCCGGGCCGATCGGGCGGATGAAGATCGGCTCCCGAAGATCATTTCGCGAGCGGATGCACGTCAACACCGATGACTATCTTGACAACCGGACGGGACGGCCGGCGCCGCGGGCTCGGTGACCCGACGGCCGGTCCGGTCAGGCAGGCGGGTCCGGTCAGGCAGGCGGGTCCGGGAGATCCGGACCTGGCCCGATCGGCGCGAAGCCGGCGAGAACGCCGGTGAGCGCGGCGATCGCGCAGGTCAGGCCGACCACCGTCCACATGGTGGCGTGCAGGCCGACCAGTTCGGCCAGGCCGCCGATCAGCGGTGGCCCGGCCAGCCAGCCGGCGTAGCCGACCGAGCTGACCAGCGCGATCGCCGGCCCGGCGGGGGCGCCTGCGCGCACCGCCCGCTGGCCCGCCGCGGAGAACGCCGCCGGCACGACGCAGGCCAGCCCGGCGCCGAGCACGGCGAAACCGGCGATCCCCAGTACGGTGCCCGACGGCGTGTCGGCGGCGGCGAGGGCGAGGGCGAACACGACCGCGGCGGCGAACGCGAGCGGGCGGATCGTGCGCCGCACACCGTGGACCTCCACCAGGCGGTCGCCCAGCAGCCGCACGCCGAGCATGCACGTCATGTAGGCCACCAGGCCCACCCCGGCCAGACCCGGCGACGCGCCGGTGACGTCGGTCAGGTACACCGCACTCCAGTCGGCCGCGATGCCCTCGCCCAGGTAGCTCGCAAAGGTGATCATCGTCAGCGGGAGAAGCGGCACCGCCCACCGCAACGAGGGCAGGCGCCGCCGGCGCCGTCCGCGCCGGAGCCGGCGTGGCGAAGCCCGGGGCCGGCCCACCGGCAACGGTGCGCAAGCTGCGTCAGTCGGAAGGGCCGGGTCAGCCGGAAGGACCGCGCTCGCGGGCCGGGTCGGCCGGTCGCCGGCGAGCATCCAGCCGGTGACAGGCAGGGCACCGGTGATCGCGGCGGCTCCCAGCACCAGGAACTGCAGACCCAGGGAGAGGTCGAGGGCGGCGGCCCCGGCCCCCAGCACCGCGCCCGTGAGGGCGCCACCCGTCCAGGCCGCGTGCACCGTCATCATGATCCTGCGGCCGAACCGGTCCTCGACGATGGCGGCCTGGGCGTTGCTCGCGACGTCCAGCGCGCAGGCCAGGGCGCCCCAGAGCGCGAGCACCGCGAACAGCGGCGGCACGCCGGACACCACGACCAGCCCGAGGGCCGCCGCGGCGTAGCCGACGAGCGTCACCCTGACCATGGCGCGGCTGCCGAGCCGCCCGACCAGGAGCCCGGCGACCGAGATGGTGGCGAGTGCACCGGCAGGGCCGCCGAGCAGGGCGAGGCCCAGCTCGCCGTCGGAGAGACCCAGCTCCTCCTTCACCTGGGGGATCCGTGGGGCCCAGGACGCGAACAGCAGTGCCAGGACGAAGAAACACACCATCGTCGCGGTCCGGGCCCGGGACAGCTCGCGCCGGGCGGCGGGGTCCGCCGCGGGTGGAACGGCCTCGCTCGTCACTGACCGCGCCAAGGCGGGTTCTCCTGTCTCAGGCCAGGCCGCGCAGCATCAGGTTCCAGTAGAGCGCCGGCAGCCCGTAGCGCTTCAACAGGTACATGTCCCGCCGGGCCCGGGTGGTGTCGATCAGCGGGATGGTCGGGGCCGGCCGCATCGAGTAGTCGAACTCGGCGAGCACCATCCGGTCCCGGGCGGTGACGATCGGGCAGGACGTGTAGCCGTCGTAGCGGGCCGCCGGCTCCTGCCCGGCGAGGACGGCCTGCAGGTTCGCGGCGACCACCGGCGCCTGCTTGCGGATCGCCGCCCCGGTCTTGGACGTCGGCAGGTTCGCCACGTCGCCGAGCGCGAAGACGTCCGGATACCGGGTGTGCCGCAGGGTGTGCGGGTCGACGGTGACGTACCCGCCGGGATCGTCGGGGCCCGCCAGCGGACCGGTCCGGATCCAGTCCGGAGCCCGCTGCGGCGGGGTGACGTGCATGAGGTCATAGTCCACGTCGGCGGTGCCGCCGGTGGCCAGATCACGCAGGACGGCCTGCCGCCGCCCGGGGCGGATCTCGGTGAGCTCGGTGGACAGCCGCAGCTCCAGGCCGTACCGCTCGACCGCCGCCTCGAGCGCCGGCAGGTACTCGGCGACCCGGAACAGCGCGGAGGGGCCGAAGGCGAGCACGACCCGGATGTCGCGGGCCACCCCGGTGCGGCGCCAGTGGTCGGCGGCCAGGAAGGCGATCTTCAGAGGTGCGCCGCCGCACTTGACCGGCGTCGACGGCATCGTGAACACGGCGGTGCCCGACCGCAGGTTGCGGATGAAGTTCCAGGTCGCCGGGGCGAACTCGTAGCTGTAGTTGCTGGAGACCCCGCCGCGGCCGAGAGTCTGTTCCAGGCCGGGGACGTCATCCCAGCACAGCTGCAGCCCGGGGGCCACGACCAGCGTCTGGTACGCCAGCCGCACGCCGCTGGCGAGCCGGACGGTCCGGGCGTCCGGGTCGATCTCGACAGCCCCCTCGGGGTACCAGCGGACGCCGCGGGGCAGCACGTCCCGTTCGGGCCGTGCGGTGCTCTCCACCGGCGCCCGGCCGCCGCCGACCAGGGTCCACAGGGGCTGGTAGTAGTGCGTGCTGGACGGTTCGACCAGCGCCACGTCCCCCAGCCCGGCGCGACGCAGCCGGGCCGCGACGCTCACCCCGGCCGTGCCGCCCCCAATGATCAGCACTCGGTGCCTGGCTGCGATGCCACTCAACGTGGACCTCCCGATCCTGCGGGTACCGAGTCGTCTCCCCGTACGGGTCTCGTACGGTTCGACGCTACGTTCGGAGTCCGGGCAGGAACGAGTGGTGCACGCCGAGGTGGCGTACCTGGCACACCAAGGGGACGGTCAGCCGCCGCCTTCCCCCGGCCGGGCGGCGGGCGGGACGGCAGGCGGGGCGGCGCTCAACGAGGACTGCAGCGCCTTCTTCGCCATCTTGCCGGTCGGAGTCCTGGGCAGGTCGGCCACGAAGTCGAACCTGCGCGGGATCTTGTAGGACGCGATCCGCCCGCGCAGGAACTCCGCCAGTTCGGCGGCGAGCGCGGGCCCGGGTGGCACGCCGGGCACCGGCTGCACCAGGGCCAGCACCGACTCGCCCATCTCCTCGTCCGGCATCCCGACGACGGCGACGTCGAACACCTTCGGATGCAGGACCAGGCTGTTCTCGATCTCCTGCGGATAGATGTTCACCCCACCGGAGATGATGACGAACACCTTGCGGTCGGTGAGATAGAGATAGCCGTCGGCGTCGGTGTGCCCCACATCGCCGACCGTGATCCAGGTCGGGTGGTCCGGATGCCGGGACCGCGCCGTCTTCTCCGGGTCGTTGTGGTACTCGAACAGCGGGTCGTCCCGCTCGAAGTAGACGGTTCCGGTCTCGCCCGTCGGCACCGGCGCTCCATCGTCCCCGCAGATGTGCAGAATGCCCAGACTGGCCCGGCCGACGGATCCGGGCCGGCGCAGCCATTCCGGACTGGTGATGAACGTGGTCCCGATGGCCTCGGTGGCGGCGTAGTACTCGTAGAGAATCGGCCCCCACCAGTCGATCATCGCCTGCTTCACCTCGACGGGGCAGGGCGCGGCCGCGTGGATGGCCACCCGGTGGCTCGACAGGTCGTGCAGTTCCCGGTCCGCGGCTGGCAGTTTCAGCAGGCGCACGAACATGGTCGGCACCCACTGACTGTGTGTCACCCGGTACCGCGCGAGCGCGGCCAGCGCCGCCCGCGCGTCGAAACGGCGCATCAGAACGACCGTGCCGCCCAGTGCGAGGACGACACCGGTGTACCGCAGCGGCGCCGCATGATAGATCGGCGCCGGCGACAGGTAGACGGTGTCGGCATCGAATCCGTACATCGGCGTGAGCAGCTCGACGTACAGGTCGCCGGGCTCGTGGACCTCCCGCTCCGGCAGTGCCTTGCGGATTCCCTTCGGCCGTCCGGTCGTCCCGGACGAATACAGCATGTCCGCCCCGCGGGGCT
The DNA here is from genome assembly GCF_000374165.1 of Parafrankia elaeagni. Classification (GTDB taxonomy): domain Bacteria; phylum Actinomycetota; class Actinomycetes; order Frankiales; family Frankiaceae; genus Parafrankia; species Parafrankia elaeagni. Next base: position 250,005 of record NZ_KB893728.1, on the reverse strand, counting down.
GCGCCGGAAGCGGTTCCGGAGAGACGGAACGGAGCGCGGCATCGTAGTCGCCATGGTTCTCGGCCGCCCCGCCGAACACCAGCCGGACCCGCACCGCGGGCGTGTCCGGAACGACCTTCTCGGCGATGTCGCGCAGCACGCCCGAGACGACCAGCACACCCGCGTCGCAGTCGTTCACGATGTAGCTGACCTCGGCCGCCGAGAGATGACTGTTGACAGCGGTCAGGTAAAGCCCGGAGCGCAGCGCGGCCCAGTACACCTCGAAGGCGCGCGGGGAGTTGTCGGTCAGCAGGGCGATGTGGTCGCCGCGGCGGAAACCGGCATCGTACAGATACCGGGCCAACCGCGCGGAACGCTCCTCGAGCTCGCGGTAGGTCAGCCGCTCCCCCGTTTCCGCCACGACCACGGCGGCCTTGTCGGGAAAGCGCTCGGCGTGTACCCCCGGATACATTCGTTCCTCTCCGTCGGTCGTCTCTAGCGGGAAGGGCCGGTCGCGGGCGGACGAATGGACACCAGGGCAGGTTAGGCCAGTGAAGGCGGCGTTGTCCGGCCGTTGCCGGAGCCCCGGGCCGCGGTCCTGCTCCCGGCCCTGCCGGTTCCTCGCGACCCTGCCGGTTCCTCCCGACCCTGCCGGTTCCGTCGACCTGAGGCACGCCGGGGCCGGAGAATGGGCGTGTGCTGACTGCGTTGCGCCGAGGCGAGGCCAGGATCCAGGTAGCGGACGTCGCTCTGGAAGGAGACGATCTTGCGGGCGCCGTCGGCGCCGTCGCCGCGCGGCTGCGCGGCGTGCGCCGGGTGGCCGTGGTCGCCACCCCCACCCTGGAGACGGTCGTCGCCATCGCCGGCGCGGTGGAGGCCGGCGTCACCGTGGTCACGATCAACCCGCAGGCGGGCGAGACGGAACGGGCCTACGTCCTGCAGGACAGCGCGCCCGACCTGGTCCTCGACGAGGTCGACCTGACCGCCCGCTCCGCGCTGCCCCCCGAGGTCGACGAGGCTCCCGGGGCTGGCGGGGCTGGCGGGGCTGGCGCCGAAGCCCCCGCGCTTGTCATCTACACCTCGGGGACGACCGGGCCACCGAAGGGCGCGGTCATCCCCCGGCGGGCGATCGCCGCGAACATCGACGCGCTCGCGGACGCCTGGGCCTGGTCGCCGGACGACGTGCTCGGGCACGCCCTGCCGCTGTTCCACGTGCACGGGCTCGTGCTGGGCACGCTGGGCCCGCTGCGGATCGGCTCCGCGCTGCGGCACGTGGCACGCTTCGCGCCGGTGCCCGGCGGGACGCTGTACTTCGCGGTGCCCACCATGTGGTCCCGGGTGCCGGAACCGGAGGCCTTCGCGTCGGCCCGCCTGCTCGTCTCGGGCTCGGCCGCGCTGCCGGTGCCGGTGTTCGACCGGTTCGTGGCCCAGGCCGGCCAGCGGGTCGCGGAACGTTACGGCCTGACGGAGACCCTCATCAACACCGCCGCGCGGGCCGACGGTGACCGCCGGCCGGGGGTCGTCGGTGCCCCGCTGCACGGTGTCGAGGTCCGGGTCACCGGGGCGGAGGAGTTCGGCCCGGTGGAGGTGCGCGGCCCGAACGTGTTCACCGGCTACCTGGGCAATCCGGCGGCGACCGCCGCGGCGCTCGCGCCCGATGGCTGGTTCGCCACCGGCGACCTCGGGGTGTTCGAGCCGGACGGGCAGCTGCGCATCGTCGGCCGGCAGAGCACCGACCTCATCAAGTCGGGCGGTTACAAGATCGGCGCCGGGGAGATCGAGAACGCGCTGCTCGCCCATCCCGCGGTCGCCGAGGCTGCCGTCATCGGCGTCCCCGACGACGATCTGGGCCAGCGGATCGTGGCGGTCGTCGTCACCCGTGACACCGTCGAGGCCACCGTGCTGATCGACCACGTCGCGTCGACGCTGGCTCCGCACAAGCGCCCACGGGAGATCCGTTTCGCGACGTCCCTGCCGCGCAACCCGATGGGCAAGGTCCAGAAGAAGCTGCTGCTCACCTGACCGACAGGAGTGAACGATCATGAAACTCGGCTTCGCGATGCCGCACATGCTCCGACTGAAGGCCACCTGCCAGCCCTGGGAGGCCCAGGTGACCGGCGCGGACCAGACCCGCCTGGCCCGCTGGGCGGAGCAGCTCGGCTACGCGATGATCAGTCTCCCGGAGCACCACATCGTCCCGGAGAGCCATGTGGAGCTGTCCGGCCCGCACTACTTCCACGCCTACTCCGGGATGGCCTACCTGGCGGGCGCCACCGAACGGATCCGGGTCAACTCCTGTATCGCGATCCTGCCGTTACAGCATCCCGTCGTGACGGCGAAATCGCTGGCGACGACGGACTGGTTGTCCAGTGGGCGGGTCACCGTCACCTTCGGTGTCGGCTGGCTGGCGGAGGAGTTCGAGATCCTCGGTGTCCCGTTCCGGGAACGCGGCGCCATCGCCGAGGAGTACGTCCAGGCGATCATCGAGCTGTGGACGGCGGAGAAGCCCGCCTTCGAGGGCCGCTACGTCTCCTTTCGGGACGTAGCGTTCGAGCCGAAGCCGGTGCAGCGCCCGCATCCGCCGGTGTGGTTCGGCGGCGACGCCGACCCCGTCCTGCGGCGCACCGCCCGTTACGCGTCGGGGTGGTGGCCGTTCCTCACGAAGCCCGAGGACATCCCGGCGCGGCTGGACTTCATCCGCTCCCAGCCGGACTACAACGGCCGGCTCACCGAGGTGTACTACGGGTTCGCCACCTCCCGCGTCGGCGAGGGCCACAGCGTCCAGACGGATCCGCGGGCCCGGCCGGGCATGAGCAGGCAGGAGATCATCGATCGGCTGGGCTGGTTCTCCGAACTCGGCGTCACCATGAGCTCGGTGCCCATCCCCGCCGTCAACGACATCCAGGAATACTACGATTACACCCAGTGGGTGGCCGAGGAGATCATGCCCGCGATCGCCTGATTCCCGATCGCCTGGTTCCCGATCGCCTGGTTCCCAGCCTGCTGCGCCGCCCCGGTACGGCGGCCACCCGTCCAGAGCGGAATGGTCAGGCGACGATCCAGCCGGGGAACCACATGCGGTCCCGCCAGCCGTTCAGCGGAATCACCTGTGAGGCCAGCAGCGGGTAGAAGTAGGCGAACAGCAGGATGACCACGATGAGGTAGCTGCCGACGACCACCGCCCCCGCCAGGCGGCGCGTGTCGGACGCGGTGCGGGGGCCGAGGACCAGGCCGGCCGACATCGTGATCCCGAGGATCAGGAACGGCAGCAGCGGCAGCGCGTAGAAGAAGAACATCGTGCGGTCCGGGAACGCCAGCCAGGGCAGGAACGACGAGCCGAAGCCGACGAGCACCAGGGCGGCCCGCCAGTCGCGCCGGCTGGCCCACAGCGCGACCATCGCCAGCAGCGCGGCGGACCCGACCCACCAGACCGCCGGGTTGCCGAGCGCCAGCACCTCGCGGGCGCAGCCCTCCGCGGCCCGGCAGCCCTGCTGGCCGAACGGGACGCCCTCGTAGTCGTAGGCCACCGGACGCCCCATCACCAGCCAGCTCATCGGCGTCGACTGGGCGACGTGCGGAGAGGACAGGTGTTCGTGGAAGTTCAGGATCGCCTGCTGGTAGGACCACCAGCCGCGCCAGGCGGCGACGAACCCGTCGCCGTGCTCGTGCCGGCGCCACCCGCCGTCGGTGACGAACCAGCCCGTCCAGGTGGCCAGGAAGGTGACGATCGGCAGCAGGACGTAGCAGCCCGCCCAGGCGGGGGCGTCGCGGCGCAGCGCCCCACGCCCCGGCCTGGCGGCGCCGGCGGTGCGCCGGGCGCCGATGTCCCAGGCCAGGGCGAGCGCGGCGAACCCGACCAGGGTGTAGAGCGCGCTCCATTTCACCCCCAGGGACGCGCCGAGGCACAGTCCGGCGGCGATCCGCCAGGGCCGCCACCCGAGCCGGGGCCCGTACCGCGCCGCGCGCTCGTCGGGCGCGGCACGGTCGTCAGGCGCGGCACCGTCGTCAGGCGCGGCACCGTCGGCCGCGAGGCGGGCGGCGAGGCGGGCGCGGCCGTGGTCGCGGTCGAGCACGAGGCAGGCCAGCGCCAGCACAAGGCCCGTCATCAGGAAGATGTCGAGGATGCCGATCCGGCTCTGGACGAAGGCGAGCCCGTCCAGCGCGAGCAGCAGGCCGGCGACGCAGCCGAGCAGGGTGGAACGGAACATCCGCCGCGCGAGCCGGGTGAGCACCAGCACGGCGAGGGTGCCGAAGAACGCGGAGGCGAACCGCCATCCGAGCTCGGGGCTTCCGTGCGGCACCCCGGCGCAGTCGATGTAGCCGAAGACCCTCTCGGACGCCGCGATGAACCACTTGCCCAACGGTGGGTGCACGACGAAGGCGGGCCCCGAGCAGGTGTTGCTGTCCACCTCGTAGCCCGCGGTCATCAGGCCCCAGGCGTCCTTGGTGTAGTAGACCTCGTCGAAGTAGATGCCCTTCGGCTCGGTCAGCTGCCAGAACCGCAGCAGGCCGGCGACGACGGTGACGGCGAGGGCCGCTGCCCAGCCGAGCACCCGATCGGTCGGCATCGGCGGGCACAGCCGGTTCTTCAGCGCCTCGTCCGCCCGGTCGCTGCCGCCGTGTCCCGACCTGCCGGTGGCGGCCTGGCCGGAGCCTCCGGCGGCGACGCGGAGCCGGAGGGCGGCGGCGCGGTCCGGGAGATGCCGCCACCGGGGCCCGCCCCCGCCCGACTGAGGCGTGCCCGCCGTACCGGGGCCGGTCGCGGAGGCGGCGGGGTCAGCCGTCGTCGGTGCCGTCACGCGTCCAGCGTAGGTGGTGACGGGGTGGAACCTTACCTCCGATATCCACACAAAGACGGTCGGAGCGTCTCAGTGGATGGCGATCCGGGGCAGGTTGCCCGAACAATGATTTTTCGTCGAAGCCGTATCTCGGGTCCAGTAACCACGATACGGTCACGTCGGCCGGCCAGGAGACGCTCGCGGAGCCCCGGCCGGATCGCTACCACGTGCGGAGGTCGATCATGTTCTCCTATGCTGGCCGCAGGGCCCTGATCACCGGGGGTGGCCGCGGCATCGGCCGGGCCATCGCACTGGCCTACGCGAAGGCCGGAGCGGACGTCGCCGTCGCCGCCCGCAGCCCCGGGCAGCTCGACGACACCGTCCGGGAGATCAAGGAGCTGGGCCGGGAGGCGTGGGCGCTGCCCGTCGACCTGACCGCCCGCGGCGCCCCGCAGGACCTGGTCACCCGCGCGCTCGACGTGATGGGGCGGATCGACGTCCTCGTGAACTCGGCCGGTGACACCGGGCGGCTCGAGCGCTCCACCTTCGATCTCACCGACGACGACGTCGACCACGTCTACCAGCTGCATGTGAAGTCGGCGCTGTTCACCTCGATCAAGGCCGCGGAGTCGATGGTGCGCCTGGGCATTCCCGGCGCCATTCTCAACATCACCTCGACCGGCGGCCTGTTCCCGACACCCGGCGCCGTGCTCTACGGGTCGGCGAAGTCGGCCATCAATCATCTGACCTCGACGCTGGGCATGGAGTTCGGCACGCACGGGATCCGGGTGAACGCGATCGCGCCCGGCCTCATCGACACCCCGCTCGTCGCCGACCGGCTGGTCTCCGAGGAGGACCAGATCGACCTGGCGTCGTTCTACCCGATCAACCGGGTGGGCCATGTCGACGACGTCTCGGCCGCGGCGCTCTACCTGTGCTCGGCGGAGGCCGGCTGGGTCTCCGGCGTGACCCTGCTGATCAACGGCGGCCAGCACGCGTCGAACGCGATGTTCCGCTGGCCACGCAGACACAACGAGGTACCGGCCGGACGCCGGATCTGACGGACGATCAGTAGCACAATCGAACCACGATCCGAGCGCCGCAGTGGATCCGAGCGCCGCGGTGGGTCGACGCGAACGCGAGGAAGGCACGAACAGGACCAGCGGGTCGGTGGCTCCCGGGCGGGGCACCGGCAGGAGGAGGAACGACGGATGGCCGTGATCGCCGTGGAGAGACTGAGCGAGCACGTCGGGGTGGAGATCCTCGGTGTCGACGTCGAGCGCCTGCGCGCCGACGACGATCTGCCGGGGGCCTGCACAGCCGCGCTGGAGGAGTACGGCGTGCTGCTTTTCCGCGAATTACACGCTGACGACGAGAGCCAGGTGGAGTTCTGCCGGAAGCTGGGCAGCCTGGCGAAGTCCGCCAAGTACCGGATCCCCGAGGTCACCGAGATCAGCTTCGACCCGGCGAACCCGAACGCGGAGTACTTCCGCAGCAACGACCGCTGGCACCTGGACGGCTGCCTCGACGCCGTGCCCCCGCCGAAGGCCGGGGTCCTCAGCGCCCACGTGGTCGCCGCCGAGGGCGGCGAGACGGAGTTCGCCAGCACCTACAACGCGTACGAGGCCCTCTCCGCCGCGGAGAAGGAGCGCTTCGCGAAGCTGCGGGTGGTGCACACCTTCGAGGCCGTGCAGCGCCACAGCTACCCGGACCCGACACCGGAGCAGCTGGCGGAGTGGGCGTCCCGGCCGGAACGGACGCACCCGCTGGTCTGGGAGCAGCGCTCCGGCCGCCGCTCGCTCGTGATCGGGTCGACGACGTCCCACGTGGTGGGGCTGGAGGCCGCCGAGGGTCGGGAGCTGCTCGACGAACTGGAGCAGCGCACCACCACCCCCGACCGGGTGCTGCGCCACACCTGGACGGTGGGCGACATGGTGATCTGGGACAACCGCGGCCTCGTCCACCGGGCCTGCGAGTTCGACCGCTCGAAGCCGCGCGTCATGCACCGGACGACTCTCCTCGGCGACGAGCCGATCCAGTAGGCCAGGCGGGATGACGACCTACCCAGCGCTGTTCACCCCCGGACGGCTCGGTCCGCGCACCACCCGCAACCGGGTCTGGATGACGGCCCACGCGACCGAGTTCACCACCGACCACACCTACTCCGACGCGCACGCCGCCTACTACGGCGAGCGGGCGGCGAACGGGGTCGCGGTCATCACGATGGAGGCGACGTCGGTCCATCCGACGAGCCAGCCCCGCACCGGTGTCGTGCTCGCCTACGACCCGGCGGTCGTGGAGAGCTACCGCAAGGTCGCGGCGGCCGTCCAGCCGCACGGCACCCTGCTGTTCGCCCAGCTGTGGCACCGCGGCCGGGAGACGGACAGCGTGGTGAGCCGGCTGCCGGTGTGGGCGCCGAGCCCGGTCCCGTGCGCGGTGTACCGGGAGATCCCGCACGAGGTGACCGCCGCGGAGATCGACGAGCTCGTCGACGGCTACGAGCAGTCGGCGCGGCTCGCCGTCGAGGGCGGCCTCGACGGGGTGGAGATCCACGGGCTGGCGCACGGCTACCTGCTCGGGCAGTTCCTCTCCCCCGCCACCAACCACCGCACCGACGACTACGGCGGCAACGCGCGGAACCGGTTCCGGCTGGTCGAGCGCATCATCGAGCGGGTCCGCTCCGTGGTGCCGCCGCACCTGGTCGTCGGCATCCGGGTCAACGGCGACGACGGCGACTTCGAGGCCGCGCTGCGCCCCGCGGACTGGGTGGAGATCACCCGGCGGATCGCCGCCACCGGCAAGGTGGACTACATCTCCGTCTCCCAGGGCACCTACCTCGACCGGATGCTCATCTACGGTGCCGCCCCCGCGCCGGCGGGTTACGAGCTCCCGGCGACCGAACAGATCAGGGCGGCCGCCGGCGGGCTGCCCGTCATCGCCGTCGGGCGCATCACCACCCCCGATTTGGCCGAGGCCGTGCTCCAGCGCGGCCAGGCGGATTTCGTCGGGATGGCCCGGCAGCTGATCGCCGACTCGCAGTGGGTGGCGAAGGCCGCGGCGGGGCGTCCCAACGACATCCGGCCGTGTGTGGGCGCGAACCACTGCATCGCCTCGATCGCCCGCACCTCGCTCGCCTGCATCCACAACCCGGACGTCGGGCGGGAGGCCGGGACCGTGGTGGCCGCGGCCACCGCCACCACCACGCCCGCGGCCAGCGTCGCGGTCGTCGGGGCGGGGCCGGCGGGGCTGCGGGCGGCACTGACCGCCGCCGAGCTGGGCCACCGGGTGACGCTGTTCGAGCGGGCGGCGGAAACCGGTGGCCAGGTGCGCTGGCTCAGCGCCGCCGAGCCCTACCGGGAGTGGCTCGGCATCACCGACTGGATGACCGAGCAGCTGCGGCACCACGACGTCACCCTGCGGCTGGGCCACGAGGTGAGCGCCGCGGAGCTCGCCGGCCATTACGACACCTGCGTCGTGGCGACCGGGTCCGTCCCGCGCCGCGACGGGTGGACGGCGCTGCGGCCGTCCCGGTGGGCGCCCGGGTCGGCCCCTGTCCCGGGCACCGGCCAGTGGAACGTCTACACGGTCAGGGAGGTCCTCGGTGACCAGGTGACGCTGCCGGCGTCGGTGCTCGTCCTCGACGACATCGGGGACCGCCGGGCCCTCGCCGCCGCCGAGTACCTGGCCGCCGGCCGCACCGTCGAGATCGTCACCCGGCTGCCCCACGTCGGCATCGGGCTGGCCGACAGCCACGACCTGCCAAGCGTCACCGGGCGGCTGCGCCGGGCCGGGGTCCGGCTCACCGCCGGCCTCGAGCTCGTCGCCATCGACGAGGACAGGGTGCGTCTCGCGGACGTCCACACCGGCGAGGAGGAGGTGCGTGAACCAGTCGACGCGGTGGTGCTGGTGACCGGGCAGATCGCCGAGGACGGCCTGCTGCGCGAGCTCCGCGCCGCCGGCCAGCACGCGGTGGCCGTCGGGGACTGCGTCGCCCCGCGCCGGGTGTTCGACGCCGTCTGGGACGGTGACCTCGCCGCCCGGTCGATCACTGCCGCCGCCCACCCGCTACCAGGCCCGAGGAGACGAGACCATGCCCGGTGACCCGCTGGGGTACCGCGCCAAGTTCGGCGTGGTGACACCGTCGGTCAACACGGTGGTCCAGCCCGAGTACGACGCGATGCGGCCGTACGGGGTGACGAACCACGTGGCGCGCATCCACATCCCGGAGAAGCCGATCGACGGGGACTCCGGGTTCCAGGAACTCGTCCGCGCCATCGACGGCGCGCTGGACGACGCCGTCGAACGGGTGCTGTCCTGCGCCCCGGACTGTGTCCTCATGGGTGTCTCGATCGAGGCTGTCTACCAGGGCGGAGTGTCCGCCGCGCGGGCGATCGAGAAGCGCCTCGCCGAGAGGTTCGGCCCGCTGACCCTCATCCACGCGGCGGATGCCCTGCCCGCCGCGCTGGCGGCACTGGGCATCGACGGCGGTGAGGTCTCCCTGGTCACCCCGTACATGCCGGACGCCGACGGGCACCTGCGCGGGTTCGTCGAGGAGCTCGGCTACGACTACCGGCGGGCGATCCACCTGCGGGCGCCCACCCCGCTGCAGATCTCCCACATCCCCGAGGCGGACGTCCGCACCGCCCTCACCGACCTGGCGCGGGACCGGCCGCGGGCCATCATCCAGTTCGGCGCGAACCTCTCGATGGCCCGGCTCGCCGACGAGGCCGAGCGCTGGCTCGGGCTGCCGGTCATCGCGGTGAACACGGCGACGTACTGGCACGCCCTGCGCCGGGCCGGTCTGCCGGACCGGCGCGAGGGATTCGGCTCACTCCTTCTCCACCACTGACCCTCCACCACTGAATTTGAAGGCAGCACACCGATTGCGAACCAACGACCAGGACGACGAGCCGGAGCGCGGGGCAGCCCGGGACGCCGACGCGGTGCAGGTACTCCACCGCCAGGCGCTGATCCTCGACTGCTTCTCCCGGGGGCAGCCGCGGCTGCGGGCATCGGACGTCCGGGCGGCCACCGACCTGCCGGCGACGACGGTCGCCCGGATCCTGCGGTCACTCGTCCAGGAGAACCTGCTGGCGCGGACAGGTGACTTCTACTCGATCGGGCTGCGGGTGATGGCCTGGTCGGCGGCGGCGACCGCCGGCTCCGACCTGATCGAGGCGGCGAAGCCGGTCGTCACCGAGCTGCGCGACCGCACCGGCGAGTCGAGCATCGTCTACGTGCGCCAGGGCGGGTCGCGGGTCGCCGTGCTGATCAGCCACTCCGAGCAGTCGATCATCTACCAGGGCCGGGTCGGCCAGATCCAGCCGCTCAACGCCGGCGGCGCGGGGAAGGTCTTCATGGCCTACGACCCCGAGGCGCTGCGGGCCGCCCTCGACGCCGGCCTCACCGCGTACACCACGAACACGATCGTCAGCCGCGAGCGGCTGGAGGACGACCTGCGGGAGACCCGGAGTCGCGGCTGGGCGTACGCCCCGGAGGAACGCGAACGCGGGCTCAGCTCGATGGCCGCGCCGGTCACCGACGCGCACGGGGCCCTGGTCGGGGCGCTGGCGATCGGCGCACCCACGTTCCGGCTCTCCCTGGAGTCGGCCGCCCGGCACGCGCCGACCCTGGTGGACTGCGCGAAGGCGATCTCCCAGCAGCTTCTGTAGGCACACCGAGGATCGAGGAGACCGGAGATGGTGGACGAACCCGGGACGACGAGCGCGCCGGCCGCACGCCGACGGCCCGGTGAGGGGCCACTCGCCGGCATCCGGGTGCTGGAACTCGGCCAGCTCATCGCCGGCCCGTTCTGCGGCCAGCTCCTCGGCGACTACGGCGCCGAGGTCATCAAGATCGAGGATCCGTCGGCCGGCGACCCGATGCGGCGCTGGGGGCACACCGACGGGACGAGGGACCCCGTCCACTGGTCGGTGCTGGCCCGGAACAAGCGCTCGCTCGGCTGCGACCTGCGCAGCGCCGAGGGCCAGGCGCTGGTCCGCCGGCTCGCGGCCACCGCCGACATCCTGGTGGAGAACTTCCGCCCCGGCACGATGGAGCGGTGGGGCCTGGGCTACCCGGAGCTCTCCGCCGTCAACCCCGGCCTGATCATGGTGCGGGTCACCGGCTTCGGCCAGACCGGCCCGTACGCCGCCCGGGCCGGCTACGGCTCCATCGGCGAGGCGATGGGCGGGCTGCGGGCTCTCATCGGCGAGGCGGACCGCCCGCCGAGCCGCGCCGGCCTGTCGATCGGCGACAGCCTGGCCGGCACCCTCGGCGCGCTCGGCGCTGTCTCCGCGCTCGTCGAGCGCGGAGTCAGCGGGCGCGGGCAGGTCGTCGACTGCGCGCTGTACGAGGCCGTCCTCGCGATGAGCGAGTCGCTGGTCGCCGACTTCGCCGCCTTCGGGCACGTCCGGGAGCGCACCGGATCGGTGCTTCCCGGTGTCGCCCCGTCCAACGTCTACCCGACCTCGGACGGCGCCGAGGTGCTGATCGCCGCGAACCAGGACACCGTCTTCCGCCGGCTCGCCGCCGCCATGGGTGACCCGCAGCTGGCGGACGACCCCCGTTACGCCACCCACGGTGCGCGCGGCGACCGGCAGGAGGAGCTCGACCAGCGCATCGCCGCCTGGACCAGCACGCTGACCCACCACGAGGTGGAGCGCAGCTGCGAGGAGCACGCCGTCCCGTGCGGGATGGTCTACCGCGCCCCCGAAATGCTCGACGACCCGCACTTCGCCGCCCGGCAGTCCATCGTCGCGGTGGATGTCAAGGGGTCGGAGCTGCCGATGCAGACCGTCGTCCCGCGGTTCGGCCGCACCCCGGCACGGGTGCGCTGGGCCGGCCCGCCACTCGGCGACGCCACCGACGACCTGCTGGACGAGCTCGGATTCAGCGACGGTGACATCGCCGACCTGCGTGAACGGGGAGTCGTCCGATGACGCCGGCCACACCGGCCGACGGCGGGTCACCGGCCGAGGGCGGGTCGCCGGCAGCGGCGCTCGCCCTGCAGGGCAGCGTGACGCTGGTCGAGGTCGGGCTGCGGGACGGCCTGCAGTCGGTGGAGCAGACCATCCCGACCGAGGTGAAGGTCGATCTCGTCCACCGGCTGGTCGAGGCCGGGGTGCGCGAGATCGAGGTCGCCTCGTTCGCGCACCCGAAGGTCCTCCCCCAGCTCGCGGACGCCGAAGCCGTCCTGGCCGCCGTGCCGCGGGTCGACGGGGTCCGCTACCGGGCGCTCGTCCCGAACCTGAAGGGCGCGCTGCGCGCCGCCGGCTGCGGTCTCGACCACCTGGTCGCGCTGACCTGCTGCGACGAGGACGTCAGCCGGCTCAACCAGGGCCGCGGCGTCGAGGAGGTCCTCGCCGAGCTGCCCGCGATCGGGGCGGCCGCCCGGCGCGAGGGTGCCGCGCTCGTCGTCGGGATCGCGATGGCGTTCTTCGCGCCGTGTGTGGGGCCGACCGACCCCGCCACGCGGATGGAGATCATCGGTCGCGCCGTCGACGCCGGCGCGACCGGGGTCTACTTCGGTGACACCGTCGGCATGTCCAACCCGGTGCAGGTCGCCGAGGCGCTGGCCGCGGCCCGGCAGCGTTTCCCCGGCCTGGAGCTCGGGCTGCACCTGCATGCCCGCAACGGGTTCGCGCTCGCGAACGCCCTCGCCGCGCTGCAGACCGGTGTCGACTGGTTGGAGTCGGCGTTCTGCGGCATCGGCGGCGACCTGTGGTTCCCCGGCGAGCCGGACGTCCTCGGGAACCTGCCGACCGAGGACCTCCTCGCGTTCACCGACGCGATCGGTGTCAGCACCGGGGTGGACGCCGAGCGGTACACCCGGGTGTCGGAGCTGGCCCGGGAGGCGACCGGACGCGACCCGCTCGACCACCTCACCCGCGGAGGATCGGCACGCGACATGGTCGACACGACCTGGAAGGAGATCATGGGCGGCTTCGACGGGGTCACCACGACCCGGTAGGGCTGACCCACCGCGGGCGATGACGGCTGACCGCCGCGGCACCGGTTTCTCCCCGGATCCACGGCCGCCCGCGGCGATGACTTTCCCGGGGACCGGCTTTTCCATGGACCGCGGGGCGCCGGTGACACCGTTTCCCGGCTGGCCGGTATACGCCTTCCGCCAGCCGGGTGAACGGCGTCCTCCTAGCTGTTCATACCCGCCCGGAAAAGCGAGTTCCGAGGACCTTCTCGGTCGCCGCGTAAACTCGCCGCGCCATTTCCGCCGGCCCGAGTTCCGCAAGCGGGGCGGAATACACCTCGGCCGCGATGACCGGTGTGGCCCCGGCGGCGGCGAGCACATCGAGCACGGCCGGGATGTCGATGTCGCCCTCGCCGGGCAGCAGCCGGCCGGTCGTCGTCTCCACCACCGGGTCGTCGGCGGGCCGGGCGGGCGCGTCGCACAGCTGCACCACGTGCACGCGGTCGGCGGGCACCGCCCGCAGCACCGCCTCGTCCAGCCCGCCCGGCTGGCGGAACAGGTGCCAGGTGTCCAGCACCAGCCCGAGATTGGGCCGGTCGACCGCGTCGAGCAGGCGCAGCGCATCCGCCAGGGTCGGCACCACCGACCAGGGTATGAACTCGTAGCTGATCCGCAGGCCGCGCTCGGCCGCGAGATCGCACAGGTAGGCCAGCCGCTGCGCCACCTCGGCCGCCGACGCCCCCGACCTGTCGATCGTGATCGCCACGACCTTGTCGCAGCCGGCGTGCCGGGCCAGGTCGAGCAGCGGCACGGCCTCGGCGGCGATCGTCTCCTGGTCGGCCGTCGCCCAGCCCATCAGCACCTCGACGGTCACGACCTCCAGCCCGCGGGCCCGGTGCAGGTCGAGGAACTCCTCGCGGGCCATCCCGTCCGCGGCCGCGCCGTCGACATGGGCGCCGGTCAGCTGCACGGCACCGAAACCGGCACCGGCCACCGCGTCGACCAGGGCACGCGCCTCGGCCGCCCCGAAGGGACCGCCGAGCGGAAAAAGCGTCGGGGCGGTCACCGCGGCCGACGCGGCACCGGGCGCCGGCGCAGTCACCGTGCCGCCCCGACCCACACGGAAAACACAGCCCGATCATCGACAAAACCGGGGCGTGCACTCGTGCGAATTCCCGCATCCCGGCCGCCCGATAAAAAGATCGCCCTGCCCACCAAACAGATCAGCCTGTCCACGGCAACTCCCGTTGACGATATGACGACATTCGGATAACACAGATTAGGTGTGTCGTCGGTCGCACGTCAAGGCAGCATCCCGGAAGTAATACCGTTCCGTTCCACGCGAGATGACGGAAATGACCACGGCGGCGCACCGGATTCTTCTGCCCCCCGGCCGGCCGCCACGCTGACGCAGCCGACACCGGCCGCAGCGCGCCACCGGGCTCCGCCCGTGGAGCCGATGCAGGCAGACGTGCAGGCAGACGTGCGGGCAGACCCGCGCGGGGCGGGAGGCCGGCTCTGCGGTCGGCGGGGCGGTCCGCGCCGTAACATCCGAGCCGTGCACAGACGATCACGCGCGACCCGGTCCGCAGCGACACTGGTCGTCGCACTGGCCGTACTGACGGTCACTGCCCTGGGTTCGCCCGCCTGGGCCCATACCGCGCTCACCACCTCCGATCCGGCTGCCGGTGCGACGCTGGACACGGTCCCCGGGCAGATCTCGCTCACCTTCAGCGGGCTCGTCCGCGCCGACGGCTCCACCGTCACCGTGACGGGCGGCGCGGGCGCGCCCGTCACGGTCGGCGCACCGTCCGCTGCCGACACCACGCTGACGGTGCCCGTCACCGGGCTCGCCAACGGCCGCTACCAGGCCGTCTGGCGGGTGATCGCCGGGGACGGCCATGCGATGAACGGCGACTTCTCCTTCACCGTGGCCGCCCCCGCACCGCCGCCCACACCCACGCCCACGCAGACATCGACGACATCGACGTCGGCACCGACGGCTGCCGTCACGTCCGCGACGAGCACCGCCCCGGAGGTGATCCGCCCCGCGCCGGACGACAGCGGCGGCGGGCACGGCTGGATCCTCGCGGTGATCGGCGCGGGTATCGCCGCCTTCGCCATCATCGCCGCCATCTTCGTGATCAAGAGGCGGCGGCCGACCCGTCGCGAGCCCTGACGGGCGGACCTCCCCTCGGACGGGTCAGGCCAGGCCTGCCGGGGTGACCCAGTCGGGGGCGAGGCGCTCGCCGCCGACGGTGAGGGTGAACGCGCCCTCCTCATCGAGCAGGCCCACGAGGAGGGCGAGCAGGGTCTGCAGCCGGGCGAGCCGGGCGCTGGCCGCCACCGCGGCCTCGGGTGACTCCAGTGCCGCGGCGAACGCGTCGAACCACTCGGCGAAGACCTGGTCGTAGTTGTCGTGGAAGTAGGCGAACCCCAGGCACTCGGTCGCGGTGCTGCCGGGACCGCCGCGCATGAGTTCGCCGATGGCCCGCTGCTCCTCCCGCCACAGCATGAAGCGGGAGGAGTGGTAGGTGTCGACCCGGTCGTACTGGTCACTGCTGAACGCCCCGCCGATGTCCGCGAGCAGTGCGGCGACGACCCGGGTGTCGTCGGCGCTCTCGAAACGCAGCAACGCCAGGCGCGAGTACACGATCTCCAGTGTCCCGAAGTAGCGGGCGACGCAGAACAGCGTGCCCAGCAGCGCGAGCCGGCTCCGGCGCTCCGTGGACGTCAGATAGGCGAGGAACTCCTTCTTGCGGATGGCGTGGATGCGGGAACCGAGATCGAACGCGGCGACGAGCAGCGGTTCCCGGTAGCGGTCGAGTTCGGTCTTCGCGGCGGACCGCTTCTCGTTGTCCCGCTCGGACCGTTCGAGGTCGTGGCGAAGGCGTTCCATCTCGACGCCCTGCCGGTGTGTCCACACCGTCGCGGCGACCGCGACGACAGCGCTCAGCACTGAGGAGATCAGGGCAGCGACGATCCCCGCGTCCATGATCCCCCGCCCCCGTGACGTCGTCGATCTGCCGCGACAGCAGCGTATCGATCGCCCGCGGCGCCGACCCGGAAACGCACAGACACAACGCTGCGCGCCCGACGCTCAACGCGCGACGACGGTGACGTCCGAGAGGTAGGTGCGTCGGCCGTCGAGGACGACGGTGTCACCGGCGATCTCGAAGGTGCCGGTCAGCCGGATGTCCGCGGAGGAACTGCCGACGTGCACCTGGACGGGGCCGGGCTCGAGGACGAACTCGCCGGTCAGGCCGACATAGCCCAGCTGGCTCATCGGTACCGTGAACCGCACCACGGCGGCGGTGCCGGCGGCGAGGGTGAGGCGGGTGAAACCGACGAGCTCCCGCGCCGGCCGGCTGACTCCGGTGGCCTGGTCGGAGAGATACAGCTGGACGACCTCGTCCCCGGCGCGCGCCCCGCTGTTGCGCACGGTCACCTCCACGGTGACGGCGCCGGTGCCGGCGTCCACCCGCTCCGGTGTGACGACGAGATCGCCATAGGTGAAGTCCGTGTAGCTGAGTCCGTGGCCGAACGGGAACAGCGGGGTCGAGGCCAGGTCCTGGTAACCCTGGTGCATGTCCAGGTCGGTGCGCCGGTAGCCGGTGCCCGTCGGCTGCCCGGAGTGGACCGGCACCTGCCCGGAGTGGCGCGGGATCGAGACGGGCAGGCGCCCGCCCGGGTTGACCTCGCCGAACAGCACCTCGGCGAGCGCCGTGGCGGCGTGCGGCCCGCCGTAGCAGGCGTACAGCAGGGTCGGTAGGACGTCGACCAGCGCGGTCAGCGCCAGCGGCCGCCCGGTGTGGACGATGCCGACGCACGCCGTCCCGGTGGCGGCGACGGCGCGGGCGAGATCCACCTGGTGGGCGGGCAGGTCGATGTCCGCGGTGTCGCACCCCTCGCCCTCGGTGATCCGCGGGGTGAACCAGCCGGCCCGGCCGCCCAGGGCCAGGATGACCACGTCGGCGTCACGGGCGGCGGCGACGGCGACGGGGACGTCCGCCGGTTCCTCGGCCAGCACGCCGCAGCCGGGCGCGATCGTCACCTCGACGCCGGGGGCGGCCCGCCGGACGGCGTCGACCAGCGAGACGGCTCCGTAGCTCTCCCGGACGTACTCGTCGATCGGGCTGGCGAAGGCGGCCATCAGCTCCTCGCCGAGCAGCTCGATCGCCTCCGCGGGCAGGTCGGCGGCCAGGTGCTCGGTACCGGGGATGGCAGCCCGCTCGCCGGTGATGCGGGCACGGAGCATCTCCAGCGCGCCCGGGTAGGTGTAGGGCGGGAACGCGACGGCGACTCCGTCGGCGTGCGGGCCGACGACCGCGATCCGCCGCAGGCCCGCCCGGTCCAGCGGGAGCGTCCCGTCGTTCGTGAGCAGGGTGACCGACTGGCGGGCCAGGGCCAGCGACAGCCCCGACCCCTCGCCGGCGACGCGGCCGAGGGTGACCGGGTCCTCGTCGACGTAGGGCTGGTCGAACAGGCCGAGCGCGAACTTGTCCCGCAGCACCCGCCGCGCGGCCCGGTCGAGGTGCTCCTCGGGGATGGCACCGCGCCGCACCGCCGCCGCGAGGGCCGGGCCGTACCCGTAGGGGGTCGGCAGCTCGACGTCGAGGCCCGCGGCGAGCGCGAGACACCCGGCCTCCTCGGCGTCGCGGGCGACCGCCAGCCGGGTGTGCAGGTGGCGGACGGTGTCGTAGTCGGAGACGACAGTGCCGGTGAAACCGAGCCTCTCCCGGAGCAGGGTGGTGAGCACGGCCGGGCTCGCGCCCACCGGCACCCCGTCCACACTGCTGTAGGAGTTCATCACCCCGCCCAGGCCGGCGAGCCGGATCGCGGCCTCGAACGGGCGGGCGTACACCTCGTACAGCTCCCGCGGGCCGGCGGTCGTACGCGCCATGTTCTGCCCGCCCTCGGTCAGCCCGTAGCCGAGGAAGTGCTTGCCGGTCGCGATCACCCCGTCGCGCGGGTCCGGCCCCTGCAGGCCGCGGACGAAGGCGACCCCCATCGCCGACACGAGATAGGGGTCCTCACCGTAGGTCTCGTGCACCCGGCCCCACCGGGCGTCGCGGGCGACGTCCAGCACCGGGGACAGGACCTGGCGGTGCCCGATCGCCCGCGTCTGGCGGCGCAGGACGCCCGCCATCTCCTCCACCCCGGCCGGGTTCCAGGTCGCGGCCAGGCCGATCGCGGTCGGGAAGCCGGTGAACCCCGGTGAGACGACCCCGTTCAGCGCCTCCACATGGAACAGCGCCGGAATGCCGAGCCGGGTGTGCGTGACGAGAAAACGCTGGATCTCGTTCACCGAGCCCGCCAGCCGCGCGGGAGCCGGATGGCTGAGCATCCCCAGCGGTGCCACGTGACCGATGCCGGTGCCCAGCAGCCGCTCCGCCTGGTCGTGGAGCAGACCGGCCCGGCCGAACAGGGCGATCGGCATGACGCCGGTGACCTGCTGCGCCTTCTCCTCGACGGTCATCCTGCGCAGAAGCTCGTCGGCCCGGGCCTGGGGGCTGCGGGTGGCATCGTCCCTGCGGGTGGCATCGTCCCTGCGGGTCACCTGGGCACTCCCGGGTCCGGGGTCTGCGGTCTGCGGTCTGCGGGTCCGGCGGCACTCACGTGGCGGCAGCCGCACAAAGCGTGACGCTAACACCGCCATCGGCCTGCCGGCAGCCACCGCGGATCAGGCGTTCACCGGACCTCGCCCGGTTCCACCGGCGCGGGATCCGGTCAGTGACGCCGGGCTGGTCGACCGAACAGCGCCCTGGTCACCTCGCGGGTCGCCCGCGCGACCGGCAGCCAGAACGTGCGGCGCACCCAGCGGGCCGGGGCGACAACCACCAGACCCCAGACCACAGCGACAGCCCGGGCCACTGGCACGACCACCGCCCGCCACACCACGACAACCGGCCGGACCAGCACGACCCGCAGCACGATGCCCACGCCACGGCAGATCGCGGCCGCGACCCGCAGAGCGAACCGGACCGCCACGGCGACGGCGCGGCCCACCGGCACCATCACCACCCGCCAGACCCAGCGGAGCGGGCACACCACCAGCACCCACAGCACCTGCTGCCACAACCATCGCGCCGGCACGACCAGCAGGTAGGTGACCAGGAACCGCACGGGCACCACGACCAGGAGGTGGAGCAGGACCCGGGCGGCGGCCAGCAGGGGCCACAGCACCCACCGCCACAGCAGGCGCCCCAGAGGCGCCAGGAACCAGTCCCACACCAGGCGCTTCAGCCCGAGCAGGAGCGGCCGGGCCAGCCAGTTCCACAGCAGCGTCCGGAGCGCCCGCACGGTCAGCACGGCCAGTTCCCAGAGCAGCCGCAGGGGCACGACCACCACGAGCGCGACCAGCAACACCGGCGCCCGGACCAGCCGGAACAGGAGACCCTCCGGCGGGGCGCCCTCGGCCCGCTCACCGGGCCGGGCTGGTCGGGGCGGCCGGGCTGGTCGGGGCGGCGGGCTCGGCCGCGGCCCGCTCGGAGGCCTGGCCGCCTCTCCCGGGCGGGCCTGCCAGTCATCGGGGGGATGTGCTGCCACGGACAATTGTCTACCGCCCGGACGCACCAGCAGGCCCGCTCCTGTCCGGAGGCCTACACGTGCCGACCCGCGTGGTTTGCGGCTCCGGGCCGCGTTCAGCCGTCGTGTCGCCCCGGCCTACGGGACGTCGCGCAGCACCCGCGCACGGATGCTGATGTCGCAGCGGACCGGCACCGCGTCCCTCGGTTCCGCGGTGCCGCCCGGGCAGGAACGCTAGGCGGTCGGCACGGTCGACGGCGTGGCGGACCGGGACGGATGCGCCGGCACGACCGCGAGACGGGGCCCCGTCACGCGAGGCGCCGCCGGTGTGGCCGAAGCCGCCGGACGGGACGGCACCGCGGAACCAGGCGCCGGGGTCTGACGGGGCACGATCGACAGGAGCGGCGCCGCCGCCGGACGGGCGGCGCCGGTCAGGTCGGGCGCCACCGCCGGGCGGGGCGCGGCTGACCACCCGGGCGTCGCCGGCGCGGCGGGCGCGGAGCCGGCGGGCGCGGAGCCGGCGGGCGGCGAGGCGAGAGTCAGCCCCGGCGGCCCGGCGAACGCGGCCGGCCTGGTGAAGGCGCCCTCGATCGCGTGCATACCCAGCATCATCACCATCAGCGCGAAGGGGAACAGCACGATCAGCACAACGATCATCTTCGGTCGTCACCCTCCGGACGGCTCGGTCCGGCGCCTGGTCCGACGTCCAGGAACCCGGCCGGTTGTGAACGCTACGCGGCGCGGACCGGCCCGCCCACGGCAGAGAGCACCGTCGGCGGACGCCGCAGGTCCCGATGTCCGCGGGGCCCTCGCCAGGTGCCAGGGGCTGGGCCTGTCCCGCAGGCTTCCCGGCCGGTGTTTCGGCCACCGCCCCCGGGGTCTGCCAGACTGACCTATGCCTGGTCAGAATCCCCTTCCCGCCCGGCGACGTCCCGCCCACCGGTGGCCCCCGCGGTCAGTCGGGCGCACCCGATCCGGGTAGGCCGAGGGGTCGGCGCTCCCGACCGGTACCGCCGTGTCCCTCAGGCCGGCAGGCGTCCGTGACGGACGTGCCGGGTGCTCGGGGTCGGGCGCCCGTTGTCGGCGGTGAGGCGGAACACGGTGCGTTCCAGGCCCGGCAGGATGTCGGCGGCCCCGATGACACCGTTCGTGAACTGCCAGACGAGCCCGTGGGCCACATTCGTCACCACGGCGGCGATGTCCTCGGCGTAGCGCGGTTCGCAGCCTTCGAACAGCACGCGGGACGCCGGTTCGATGGCCGCGGTGGCCTGTTCGAAGAGCCGGTACCCGCCTGGCTCCCGCTGGGAGCGCACCCAGGCCGCGAGCAGCCGCGGATGCTCCGTCCACGGTTCGAGGACCCGGTGGAAGATCCGCATGAGTCCGTCGTACAGGCACTCCGGCGCCGGGGCCGGGGCCGGGAGAAGCCGCGGGTCGGCGTGGATCGCCAGCCACTGCTCCAGTGCGGCGACGATGAGCTCGTTCCGGGTGGGAAACACCTTGTAGATCGTGGTGAGGGAGACCTGGGCCCGCAGCGCCACCTCGCGGAGACGGACCTCCTCGTAACCGCCGGACTCCAAGAGCTCCAGCACCACACGGACGATCTCATCTGACGGCTGCACGCGAGCTCTCATCCCCTGGGACCAGAACGCCTTCCCCACAGGTCGGACCAGCCTACGAGGATCGGTGACATCCGCCTGCCGACCCCCCGGTGATCGTCCAGATTACCCCGTCGAGATGGGAGAATCCTGACATGCTCTGGACCGCCGAGGACGCCGTCTCGTTCGCCGAGCACCACATCGCCGTGTGGAACAGGCTCGATCCCCATGAGATCGTCGAGCTCTACGCCGAGAACGTCGAGCTGACCTCCCCCTTCGCCGAGCAGGTCGTCGGCACCCCCGTCGTGCGGGGTCGGGACGGGCTGCGCGACTACTTCGGGCGCGCTGTGGGCGCCAACCCCGGCCTGCGGTTCGAGATCGTCGATGTGCTGCGCGGGCTGGACGGCATCACGTTGTACATGCGCGGCGTCGGCGGCAGGCTGGTGGCGGACGTCCTGGTCGTGAACGCCGACGGGCTGATCGAGAAGGTGTCCGCGTACTACAGCTGCTCGCCCTCATGAACCGGGCGCGCCCCGGGCGCCGGTAGCTCCGCGCGGGCCCCGCGAGCGGCGTCAGTACGGGATCTGCACCGCGTAGACCTGCTCGTGGTCGGCGGGTGTCCACATCCAGCCCGCGCCCAGCCGTGAGCCCAGGACCTCGGCCGCGCGCACCGCGTACGGCTCTTCGGGGTTGGTCATCCCCCAGCGCTTCGCGATGGTGTGCGCCGCCCCGCGCGCGGCCGCCACGGCCTGCTCCTCGTCCGCGAAGACGCCGATCACCATCAGCGCGGGCTCCTCGATGATGCCGCACTCGATACAGCCGACCTTGCAGACGAGCCAGTTGACCCTGCCGTCCACCGGGATTCCTCTCCGCGCAAGTTCGACGTCCGGTAGAACTTCCGGTCACGAGAGTACTCAGCGCCGAACTCGCGCAGCCGCTCTCGCTCGAGTCGTCACAGCGACCAGAGGAAGATCACAGATTCGAGGGGCCGCGGGAGGGCGGGGTCACGACCTCGGGCCCCACAGTTCCCGGACGGTCGCGAAGACCCGCTGGTCATGGCTGAACTCGATCACGTTGCCATCCGGATCTGTGGCGGCACAGATGTAGCCGATCGGGCCGGGCATGTCCCGCGGTTCCCAGTGCAGGCAGCCGGCGGCCCGCGCCCGGGCGGCGACATCGTCGACGTCCGCGCGGGTGGGCAGCTCGATGCCGATGTGCGCGAACGGCTTCAGGATGCCCTGCCGGCTGCCCCTGGTGGCATTGAACGAGGCCAGCACCAGCACGAACGGTGTCTCCCACTGCCCGGGGTTGGACAGCCAGACGTTGCGTCCGTCGGCGTCCTCCCGCGTCGCCACCACCACCAGCGGAGTCATGGACGTGTAGAAGGCGATGGAGGCGTCGAGGTCACCCGACGGCAGCGCGATGTGGGTCCAGCGCGGCCGTACGATCCCGGCACCGCCCGCCTGCTCGCCGCCGGTCGCGCTGCCCGGCGCGACGGCGGGCCGGGCAGCTGGTCTCGCGTCGGTGGTCACCGGCGTCACTCCCTTCCGGGTCGATGCGGGTATCGGTCCGCCACCCGCTCGGCACCGTCATACCCACTGCGGCGCCGGGCCTCCCGCTCTTCCCGGGTTCGACGACCGGCCCGGCACCCGCACGGGGACGTCGGCGGGGACGTCCCGGCATCCCACCGGGACAGCGGGACGCGGAACAGCGGGACGGTCGAAAGAAGGAGGAGATGCGGAGGAGATGCGCCGAAAGCCCGGTCGGCCCGGAAGGCGGCGTTGGGACGGAGCCTGCCGGGAGGTGTTTCCCGGCGAAGGCAGGTATACATGGTCCGGTGGACTACGGCCTGGCTCCGGCAGCACCTTCGGGGTGGCCTCCGCCGGGTGAGGGCTGGGTCCGGGCCGGCCAGTGGGAGCTGGACTGCCAGCCGTCAGCGCCGTCCGCGGTGCGTCGGCTGGTGGGCGCGGCGCTGGGTGGTGACCAGTGGGCCGACCTGCGGCCGGACGCCGTCCTGATCGCCAGCGAGCTGACGGCGAACGCCTGGCTGCACGGCCAGCCGCCGGTCGAGGCGCGGCTCCTGGTCTCCGGCGAGGCCGTCCGCATCGAGATCGCGGACGGGAGCGTGACACCGCCGGTGTGCCCGCCGGCCGGTGGCCTGGGGCTCACCGGGCGCGGCATCGGCCTCGTCGCCGCGCTCGCGGCGCGGTGGGGTGTCGCCCAGGCGGGCAGCGGCAAGATCATCTGGGCGGAGCTGGCCGGTGAGACCGAGCTCCCCGGTGACGCGGAGCCACCCGCGGCCACCCGCGCACCCGACCTGGCGCCGCCCGACGCGGGTGACCCGACACGGGTCACGGTCAGGCTGGGGGACGTCCCGACAGATCTGCTGCTCGCGGCGAAGAACCATGTCGACGGGCTGATGCGGGAGTTCACCCTCGCCATGTCCGGGGCGCGGAACGGGTCCAGCGGTCCGCTGCCGGGGCGGCTCGCGGACCTGCTGCGGATCGTGACGACCAGGTTCGCCGAGCCGCGGGAGGCGATCCGGCGGCTGGCGCTCACCGCGGCCGCCGGCGGCGCGCCACGCACCACCCTGGATCTCAAGCTGTCCGCCACCTCCGCCGAGGCCGGCGACGCCTATCTGACGGCGCTGGAGGAGATCGAGAGCTACGCCCGGGCGGCACGGCTGCTGACCCTGCAGTCCCCGCCGCAGCATGTGGCGTTCCGCCGCTGGTACGTCCGTTCGCTGGTGGATCAGCTGCGCGCGCTGGAGACGGGCGGTGCGCCGGTGGCGACGCCGACCTTCGAGCAGTACCTGCTGGACACCCTCGACGCCGAGGTTCTCGCCGGGCGGGCCACCGAGCGCGCGGCACGCCTGCAACGGGTGACCGCGGCGCTGGCCACCGCGACGACACCGGAGCAGGTGGCGGCGGTGGTCGTCTCGGAGAGTGTGACCGCGCTCGGGGCCGCCGGCGGCGGCCTGCTGGTGCCCGCGGAGCCGGGCTCCGCCAGCGCCGCGCAGGTCCAGATCCCGGGGGCCGTCGGGTACGGCGACGAGCTCATGGCGCAGCTTCGGGCGGAGCGGCTGGACGACCAGCTGCCGGCCGCGGAGGCGCTGCGCAGCGGCCGGCCGGTCTGGCTGGAGTCCCGGGCCGAGTGCTACCAGCGTTATCCCGACCTGGCCCGGCTCGAGCCGTCGGTGGTGGCGATGTGCTGCCTTCCCCTGGTCGTCACCGACCAGGTGCTCGGCGCCCTGCGGTTCTCGTTCGACCACCCGCACCTGTTCGACCCGGACGAGCGGGCGTTCGCCGAGGCGATCGCCGCGCAGACCGCGCTGGCGATGGAACGGGCCCGCCTGTTCGCCGCGGAGCGGCGGGCCCGGGAACGGGCCGCCTTCCTGACGACCGCGGCCGAGCTCTTCGCCTCCACCCTCGACTCGGGCCAGATCCTCGACCGCCTCCTCGGGCTCCTCGTACCCCGGTACGCGGACGCGGCGGCCGTCTGGCGGATCCCGATGGACGGCGCCGGCGTCGCGTCCCTCCTCGAGGCCACCGCCGTGACCGCTGCCACCGCCGGCGGCACCGACGCACTGCGCACGCTGACCGGGCGTCCGCCCCTCCCCGTCGTCACGGCGGCGCGGCGTGGGGTCCCCGTCCACGACCTGGCCACCGGGACGTCCGTCTTCCCGCTGCTGGTCGCCGGCCGCGCAGCCGCGGTCGTCGCCCTGGGCCGTCAGCGGCACCTGCGCAGGCAGGACGGCACGCAGGACGATCCGGCCGGACCGGCCGGACCGGGCCGGCCGGTGTACGGGACGGACCCCGCGGACGAGACCCTGACCGAGGAGCTGGTGCGCCGGGCGAGCAACGCGTTCGGCAACGCCCTGCAGTACGAGCGCGAGCGGGCGATCGCGGTGACGCTGCAGCGCAGCATGCTGCCGCGCCGGCCACCCGACGTCGCCGGGCTCACCGTCGCCTGGCGCTACCTGCCGGGCAGCGCCGGCGCGCTGGTGGGCGGCGACTGGTACGACGTCCTGCACCTCGACGGCGGACGGGCCGCGCTGGTGATCGGCGACGTCATGGGCCACGGGCTGCACGCCGCGGCGACGATGGGCCAGATCCGCGCGGCCGCCCGGGCGTACGCCGGGGAGCGGTTCGCCCCGGCCGTGGTCCTCGGCCAGCTCGACGCGGCGATGAGCCGCCTTGAGCAGGGAAGCATCACCACGGTGGCGATGGGCGTCCTCGACCCGGCGGACGGGTCGCTGACGGTGGCGTCCGCCGGGCACCTCCCACCGCTGATCGTGCCGCCGCGCGGGGAGCCGTGGTATCCGCCGGTCGAGCCGGGGCCGCCGCTGAGCACCGGGGTGGCGCAATACCCGGAGTCACAGCTGGTCCTGGAACCCGGCAGCACGCTGCTGCTGTACACCGACGGGCTGGTCGAGGACCGGATCCGCCCGATCGACGAGGGACTGGAGCTGCTGCGGCGCAGCGCCACGCCGGATCTGCCTCCCGAGGAGCTGTGCGACCTCCTGCTCGCCGCGCTGGGCCGCACCGGGGACAACGACGACGACGTGGCGATGCTCGCCGTCCGCCTCGGATCCTGAACCCGGCCCCCCGGGGGGCGGGGCCCGCCCGAGGCCGGTCCGGCGCGCCTCAGGGCCGCAGGATGAGGCGCAGCGGGTCGCCCTCCTTGGTGTGCATGCGCTGGACGGCGACGCTGGCCTGCTCCAGCGGCAGGACGTCGGTGATCGACCGGGAGAAGTCGAGCCGGCCGTGCTCCACCAGGTCCACGAGGCGGGCGACGACATCCGGCCCGGATCCGAAGTGCCCCAGGACCTGGTGCTTCATGTAGCCGAAGGTCGTGCTGTTGCGGATGGTCAGCGGACGGCCGGACAGGCCCACGACCACCAGCCGGCCCTCCTGCGCGAGCACGCCCAGCGCCTGGTCGTACACCGAGGGGACCCCGGCGAAGTCGAAGGCGGTGTTCAGGCCGGCGCCGCGGGTGAGGAACAGAATCCGGTCCTTGAGCGTGTTGTCCCGGGGGTCGAGCGCGAGGTCCGCGCCCAGTTCCAGGGCCCGTGCCCGGGCGGCGGGGACGGGGTCGACGGCGACGATCGGGTAGGCGCAGACCGCCCGCAGCACCTGGACGGCGTGCGCGCCCAGCCCGCCGACGCCCCACACCCCCGCCGCCTCGCCGGGCCGGCTCGCGGCCGTGTGCACGATCGCGCCCCACGGGGTCGACACCGCATCCGGGATGATCGCCGCCTGCTCGAACGGGATCGAGGCAGGCAGCGGGAACACCCACTCCACCCCGGCCAGGGCGTACTCTGCCCAGCCGCCGTCGAAGTCGATGCCGCGGGTGTGCATGTCACCGTCCCGGACCTCACCCGCCTGCAGGACGACCCGCTGGCCCACGGTCAGCTCGGGCACGTCCGGGCCGAGTTCCGCGATCGTGCCGGCGACCTCGTGGCCGATCGTGACCGTGTCGCCGGGCAGGTACCGGGGCCGGCCCAGCGAGCCGTCGATGAGGTGGACGTCCGACATGCACACGCCGGCCGCCTCGACCTTCACCAGCACCTGCCACGGCCCGGGAACAGGTCTGGGGACCTCCTCGATCGTGAGAGTGCGGCTGGGAATGTGGAGGCGGGCGGCTCGCATCAGGTCCACGGATATCTCCCTCCGAACGGTTGTCCAGCGATCGGGAACGCGGCGACGTCACCCAGGTCAGCCACGATGATTTCACTGGTGCCGCTATGCCGGGAACCCAGGGCCGCGCCGGGCTTGTATTGAGACGTGCGGCTTATCCGTCGACGCGTTCGAAGACCGCCGCGATGCCCTGCCCACCGCCGATGCACAGGGTCTCCAGGCCGTAGCGGACGCCCCGGCGGTGCATCTCGCGCAGCAGCGTCGCGAGAATCCGGCCGCCGGTCGCCGCGACCGGGTGGCCCAGCGAGATTCCGGACCCGTTCACGTTGCACCGCTCCCAGTCGGCGGTGCCGAAGCCCCATTCGCGGGTGCAGGCCAGCACCTGCGCGGCGAACGCCTCGTTGAGCTCGATGAGGTCGATGTCGGCGAGTTTCAGCCCCGCCCGTTCCAGCGCCCGCGCGGTGGCGGAGACCGGCCCGATCCCCATCCGCCCCGGCTCGACGCCCGTCACGGACCAGCTCACGAGGCGCGCCAGCGGGCGCAGGCCGAGCCGCTCGGCCGCCTCCGGGTGCGTCACCACGCACGCCGAGGCACCGTCGTTCTGCCCGCTGGAGTTCCCCGCGGTGACCGTCGCCTCCGGGTCGGTGCGGCCCATCACCGGCCGCAGGGCAGCGAGCGACTCGACGGTGGTGTCCGCCCGCGGATGCTCGTCGACGTCCACGACCGTCACGCTGCCGCGGCGGCCCGGCACCCGCACCGGGATGATCTCGTCGGTGAAACGGCCGGCGGCCTGCGCCGCCACCGCCCGCTGGTGCGAGCGCAGCGCGAGCGCGTCCTGCTCGGCGCGGGCGATGCCGTACTCGCGGCGCAGGTTCTCCGCCGTCTCGATCATCCCGCCGGGCACCGGATGGTTCTCACCGCCGGCGGTGACGCGGCCGCGGGCGAGCGCGTCGTGCAGGGTGACGTCCCCGCCGCCCGCGCCCCAGCGCATTCCGGTCGAGTAGTAGGCAGCGTTGCTCATGCTTTCCGCGCCGCCGGCGATCACGACGTCACTGACCCCGGTCTGCACCTGCATCGCCGCCAGCGCCACCGCCTGCACGCCCGACCCGCAGCGGCGGTCGAGCTGCAGACCGGGGACGCTGATGTCCAGGCCGGCGTCCAGCGCGACGACGCGGCCGAGGGCCGGCGCGTCCATCGTCGGGTAGCAGGTGCCGAACACGACGTCGTCGAGATCCGCCGGCCCCAGACCGGTCCGCTCGACGAGGCCCCGCAGCACCGCCGCGCCGAGCGCCTGCGCGCTCAGCGGGCGCAGCGCCCCGCCGAAGCGCCCGACCGCGGTACGAACCGGCTCACAGATCACCGCGTCACGCATCGCACACCCCATTCGATCGTCCGTGCCCGGCCCGGCTGGTACGAACTCGCCGGCCCGCGCGCAGGGCCACTCCGGCGGATCGACGATCTCGCCGACCATACCGAGTTCGTTCCCGCGTCGCCCCTTTATGCGCCCTGCCAGCCCGTCCCCTCCAAAACACCCGACATGCCGCGGAGAAAAGAAGCCGCGGGGCCGGGAACAGGCCGAGGCGGCATCCGCCGGCCGCGCTTTCCGGCCGGTGGTCCGTAGCATGGTCCGTAGCATGGTCTTCCTCGGTTCCGGTCCTTCGCGGAATCTCCATCGGCCGGCGCGGGACGTCCGGCGGCGCCGCTGATGTCGCGCGGAGGGGAGGTCGGGCACGTGTCCCTGGACGCCGGGCGGAACCGGGGTGCTCATCGCCACCACCGCGGGCTTCCCGCCGAGCCGGCGCCTCCCGGCCGCGCCGAGGTGATCACTGACGCCGGCGCCGCGGCGGTGCGGGCGCTGGTCGCGGCCGGAGCTGCGCGGGGCTCGCCCGTGGCGGTGGTCCCGGTGGGCCGCACCGGGGTCGCACTGGCGCACGGGGGGTCGACCTGGGCCTGTCCCGCCGACCCGGGCGCCGTCCTCCGCGCGGTGGAGGCGGCCCTCGCGCCCAGGTGGGTCTGGTGGGCGGTGCACGGCACCGGGCCGCTGCTGGCGGGGGCGGGAGGCGACGACACGTCCGGCGGCACGGTGGCCACCGGAGTCCCGGCCGGGCTCGCGGCCCCCGCGCTGTGCTGGGACCTGGCCGCCGTCCACCGTGTTCTGCACGGCGGGCGGCGGGACGACCCGGGCGCGGTCTGGGCAGCCGCGCGCGGGCTCCCGCCGCCACCGCCGCCGCGTCCTCGTCGCGACGGCCAGCTCGACCTGCTCGCCTCCCTCGACGAGTCGCCGGCGGTACCCGGAGCAGGCGCCGGGAGCCAGGCCCGGGAGGACGGCTGGACGGACGGCTGGACGGACGGCTGGACGGACGGCGCGCTTGGCACGGACGGCCAGCTCCGGCCGGGCTGGGTCGAGGAGACGCTGCGCGGAACCGCGGCGGGCGGGGTGGCCGTGAGGCTGACGCGGGCGGAGCGGTTCGCCGAGCTGGCGCTGGCGGCCATGGCTGCCCAGGAGCGCGCACTGCGGGCCCTGCCCGACCCGCGGGTCCGCCCGACCGGTGTGCCGCTGGCCGTCCTGACGGCGCGCGCCGAGTCGGCCGCGGAGCTGCTCGCCCACGAGCTGGCGCGGCGCGGCCTGCCGGTGCACCGCCCGACAGCCGAGCGGACCATCGCCGCCATCATCGGGCCGAGGCCGCGTGACGAGACCGGACGGGTCACGGCCAGGCAGGCCCGCGATGCCCCCGTCCTGCGCCATCTCGGCCCGTCGGTGGACCTGCGCAGCCCGCTGTCGCTCCGGGCCGGCCTGGCCGCGGTCGGCATCGACGTGCCGGACACCCGGTCGTGGCGGCTCACCGCGCTGCGCGGCGCCCACCCGGTGATCGAGCCGCTGCTGGCCTGGCGGCGCGCGGAGCGGATCGCCACGACCTACGGCTTCGGCTGGCTGGACGATCATGTCGGCGCCGACGGGCGGCTGCGGGGAGCCTGGCGGGGCAGCGACGGCGCCGCGGGCCGGATGACGGCCGACGCCGGGCTGCACAGCCTGCCCGGCGACCTGCGGGTGGCGGTGATCGCCGAACCCGGGCACCGGTTCGTGCGCGCGGATCTCGGCCAGATCGAGCCCCGTGTCCTCGCTGTGGTCTCCGGAGATCCGGAGCTGGCCCGGGCGACCGCCCAGGACGACCTGTACGCACCCGTCGCGGCACGTCTGCGGGTCGACCGCCCCACGGCGAAGGTCGCCGTCCTCGCCGCGATGTACGGGCAGACGTCCGGAGCCGCCGGCCAGGCACTGCGCCAGATGCGGCGAACCTATCCCGTGGCCCTCGCCTACCTCGACGCGGCCGAGGCCGTCGGCCGGGAGCCCGCCGCGCCGGCGGGCATGGCACGGCCCCCGCTGCGGACCTTCGGCGGGCGCCGGATCCCGCTGCCCGTCAGGCCTGACGGCACGGACGAGGCGGACGGCGCGCGGGATCAGGAGAAGCTCAACGCGAGCTGGGGCCGCTTCGCCCGCAACGCGGTGGTCCAGGGCGCGGCCGCCGAGCTGTTCAAGGCGTGGGCGGTGACGGTACGGCAGCTGCTCGTGCCGCTCGGCGGGGAGATCGTGCTCTGCCTGCACGACGAGCTGCTGCTCCACGTGCCCACGGAACGGGCGGACGAGGTGGTGGCGGCGACCCGGAGAGCGCTGGACGCGACGGCCGGCTACTGGGCCTCGGGCAGCGGTGTCCGGTTCGTCGCCGACATCACGGTCTCCGAACGGTGGTCGGACGCCAAGAGCTGAGCCGGCCGCCGCTACCCGCTGCCCGCTCCGTCGCACTGGGTGTCGAGCCAGCGCAGGGCCGCGCCGGAGTCCGGTGCGGTGACCGCGCCGGCTGGCAGCGGGGGCCGGTCGACCATCACCACCGGCAGGCCCAGGGCCCGCGCGGCGCTCAGTTTCGCCGCCGTGAGCGTGCCGCCGCTGTCCTTGGTGACGACGACGTCCACCTGGTGGCGGCGCATCAGCGCCGTCTCCCCCTCGACGGTGAACGGACCCCGTTCCAGCAGGATCTCCGACCGGGCGGGCAGCACGGGCCCGGGGGCCTCGACCGACCGGAGGAGGAACCAGTGCCGGTCCAGACCGGCGAACACCGCGGCGCTGGAACGGCCCGTCGTGAGGAACACCCGCTCGCCGAGCCCGTCGAGAGCGCGGGCCGCCGCGTCGAGTGAGGGCACCCGGTGCCAGCGGTCACCGGCGGATTCGGTCCATCCCGGCCGCCGCATGACCAGGAGGGGCACTCCGGCCGCCCGGCAGCCCGCCACCGCCGTCCCGGTCATCACGGCGGCGAACGGATGCGTCCCGTCGATCACCGCCGTGATCCGCTCGGACCGGAGATAGTCGACCAGACCGTCCACGCCGCCGAACCCGCCGGCGCGGATCCGGGCCGCGCCGGCGGCCCGCGGCAGCGCGGGCGCGGTGACCCGGCCCGCGAGGGAGTAGGTGACCCGCACGTCGGGCAGTTCGGCGAGCCGCTCCGCGAGCAGGCGGCCGCCCGCCGTGCCGCCGAGCACCAGCACCCGCCGCGTCACGCGGCCGGGCCGGAGATGGCCTGGCCGCACCGCGGGGGCTGTTCCACCTCGAAGCCCGTCCCGCCCTGGTTGACCTGTACGAAGGTGAGGCAGCTCGCCGACTGGCCGAAGCCCCTGGTGAGATCGACCGGCCCGGGCAGCAGGCCCGCGCCGTCGAAGTCCGTGATGGATCTCAGCGCGGCGAGCAGCCCGGCCCGGGTGGGGCACGGCCCGGCGGCGTCGAGTCCTCTGATCAGCAGATCCGTGACGATGTAGGACTCGACGGCGGCCTGCGCGTCGGGCGGATGAAGCTCCGGGGCATGACGTGCCAGCGCCGCCAGATACTCCCGCTGGGCGGGCGTGTCAGCCTCGAACGGCTGGTAGGCGAGGTAGAAGTAGGCTCCGGCGATCTTCGCGCCGTACCTGCTGAGGAGCTCATGGCCGTAGCCGTTGGTTCCCACCCCGGCACGCAGCGGGGCACCGGCCGCCACCGCGCCGCCGTACACCTCGGCGAACTGGTCTCCGGAGAGCGCGCCGAACAGGCCGTCGGCTCCGGTCCGGGCGATCTGGCGGCCCAGGGTCGCCGCGGTGATGCCGTTCGGCGTGTAGTCGACGGCCGCGACGATCTCGATTCCGGCGTGCCGCAGGATCCGTTCGATCCGCTGGGCCCCGACCTCGGAGGCCGCCGACATCGAGGTCTTGACGATCACGGCTCGTTGCACCCCCTTCGACCGGGCGAACTGCCCCAGAGTGTCGTAGACGACCGCCGTCGGCACCCGGTTCAGGTAGCTCACCATGTTGTCGTAGCTCGACCAGGCCGGCTCGGTCGCGAGGCCCGCGATCGGGATCTCCCGTTCGTGCAGGTAATCGGCCGAACCGGTGGCCACGATGCTCGCGCTGAGCAGGCCGAAAATGCCACCTCGCTCGACCAGGTCCTGCGCCGCGATCAGATTCGCCGCCGGATTCGACCCGTCATCGCGCCAGTCGTAGACAATTCTGCGGCCGTGCACACCGCCCCGGTCGTTCTCGGACTCGATGCGCGCGTCGATGCCGGACCGGGCACCGATGACCTGACTGGCCGCAGTCCCCGAGTCCGAGATGAGCAGACCCAGGCGGATGGTGTCGCTCGTAATCCCCGGCGCGCTCGCGCAGTCCGGCGCAGCCGGAGCATCCCCGGCGCCGGAACACCCGCTCGACACCGTCAGGAGAACCGCCGAGAGACCGGCTGCTGCCCACGGGGCACGGCGGCGACCCGCGTTTACCCGGCCCCGCCTCCGTTTACTCCAGGTGAAGTCCGGTGTCGAGCGCCGCACACGCCGGCCGGCCACGCCACTTCCCCAGAGCACCATTCCGCTGTTCGCTCCCTTTCCGCACCGGCCATTCAGCATTCGCAGTGGGGCGGCCCGCGTCAACCTTTTCGGGTTGTTTACCCCGCCATGCGGCCGGTCGACTCAGATGCGCACGGGCACGCGGGCCAGGTCGTCACGCACCCGTTCCAGGGTGCGCAGCATGGCGGCCGGAGTACTCGTCTCCCGGCCGCTCACCCGCTCGAACAGCATGGTCACCGCCCCCGCGGAGAGCTCGAACGTCTGGCTGACGTGGGTGCCTGCGGCGTGCTCGCGCAGCTCGAACCGCCACAGCGTGCTGTCCGGCCGGAGACTGGTCCGACGCGTCCGGAACGCGAACATCCGGCCGGGATCGGCGGTGACGATCTCGCATTCACGGGACCACCGGAACCCCCGGAAGCGGTTCCAGCCCTGGAACCGGGCACCGACCACAGGCCCGGAGGCCCCGTCCAGCCACTCGCACCGGTAGCACTCCGGGCTGTACCCGGCCATCCGGCGGACGTCGGACACCGCCGCATACACCTCCTCCACCGGGGCGGGGATGACGATCTCGGCCGCGCCGCGCAGCCGCACCGGGCCCGGTTCCGCCACGAGGGCCCCGTAGGCGATACCCAGTCGGCGCCGGTAACCGGCGCGGCTCACCGCGAGCAGGGCGGGCAGCAGCGGCCCGATCCCGCCGACGACCTCCGCCATCCGGTCCGGGCCCGCTTCGGCCACCCAGGGCAGCGCGAAGGACATCCGCGCCGTCGAGTCGCGGCTCATCCGCTTCTCGAGCCGGGCCAGCTCGGCGTCCGTGATCATGCTCTCGATCGCGGGAACGACCAGTGACTCCTCGACGGCCAGATGCTCGTCCATGAGGGAGTGCAGGGTGCCGGTGACAGTGGCGAGCGCGCCGACCGCCCCGCGGTCGCCGCCGGCGAGCCCCGCCAGCCCGGTGCGCAGCCGCTGGATCAGCAGGTCGAGCTGCTCGTGGTCGGCGCTGAGGGTGGCCAGGCCGTCGGCCGGCAGCCCGAGGTCACGCAGCAGGGGCCAGAGGTAGTCGTCCTCGCCGACATGGTGGTGGTGCAGGACGTCGAGGACGTCGTTCACGTGGTCGCGCAGCGCAACGAGCTGCGCCGGCCCGGCCACCCGGCGGCCGTCGGCGAGCTCGGACGTCACGTCGGCCAGGCGACGCAGCTCCAGGCGGATGGCGTCGTGGATCAGAAGATAGGCGGTCGGTTTCGCCATCGGAGGCTCCCTCGCTAGAATCAATACAGGCAGACTGTATTGATTCCATGTCACCTGGAGTGCAAGTCGTCGTGAAGCCGACCCGCAGCTACCACTCGCCCCGCCGGGCCGCGCAGGCCCAGGCGACCCGGGCCGCGATCCTCGACGCCGCCGTCGACCTCTTCTGCACCCATGGCTACGCCGGAACGACCATGCAGGCCGTCGCCGCGAAGGCCGGCGTGGCCGTCGAGTCGGTCTACGCGCTGGCGTCCAAGGCGCGGCTGCTCGAGCTGGCCCTGGAACGGACCGTCGACGACGGCACCGACACCGCGCTCGCCGAGGACGACACCTTCCGCGCCGCGATGGGCGCCGCGGACCAGCGAAGCCAGCTGCGCCTGTTCGGGGTGCTCGCGGGCCGCCGGGCCAGGCGCAACGCCCAGATCAGCCGCGCCTACGTCCAGGCGGCCGCGCAGGACGAGTCGATTGCCGCCGCCTGGCGCGAGCAGGAGCGCCGCCGCCTGCAGGACACGCGGCTGTTCGTGGCGGCCCTCGCGGCCGGTGGTGGCCTACGGCCCGGCCTCAGCGTGGACGACGCCTCGCGCACGGTGTGGACGACGTGCAACTGGTACACGGCGTGGCTGCTCTACGAGGACGACCCCGACCGCGACGAGGCCTCCGTCGCCGCCTGGTACGAGGCCACCCTCACCACGCTGCTTCTTTGACCTCACTGCCGCGTAGCCGAACGAGGCGGCTCATCGGTGCTGCCGCAGTCGTCATAGCTGCCCGCCCAGTGCAGCGTCAGGCGGCCGACCGTGGCGCCGATCTCTGCGAGATCACGCCGGACAGCTGCCAGCGCATGTTCGGTACGGTCGACGAGACCAGCCTCGAACTGCTCCCGCGCCGTCTCCCAGGGCACCGTCCAACCCCAGCCGCCAGGTGCCCGGTCAAGGTCACGATCCAGCTCCTCGAGCACCAGCGGGAGCAGGCGGCGGGCCAGCAGATCGTCACGGACGCCGAGCCCTGCCAGCTCGCGCAACGCCGGGCTGTCGTGCCCCTCGGCGAGCGCCTGCGCCGCGAGATGCGGCAGGCTCGCCATGACCTTCCGACCGGAGCTCAGCTGCCACCAGACGATCTCCAGCTCCTCCACCGCACCATCCATACCCAGCTCGTCCACGCCCAGCTCGTCCACGAGATCATTCTGGTACCCGCGATCTCCGCCGTCATATCGGAACGTCGATTAGCTGCTGGCCGGACGGGGCATCGAGGTTCATCACGTGACCGTGTACCGGTGCGTACGGAGGTTCACCCCGCTGCTCGTCGACGCCGCCCGGCCGTGCCTGCACTCGCCCGGGATGGTTCGTCGAGACGTGCTGGCCTGCGACCCTCGTGATCTGGCCGCGGCACGGTGGTTCTGCTACTTGTCCAGGTCTGTCGGAACGACCAGAACGGGCCGCTTCGCCCAGTTGACCACCCGGTGGGAGACCGAGCCGGTCAGCAGCCGCTCCAGGACGACCCCGCCGCCGTGCCGGGTGCCGATGACGATCGCGTAGGCGTCGATGCTGTCGGCCACCGCGAGCAGGTGCGCCGCGGGATCCCCGGCCAAGACGTGCAACCGCCAGGGCACGGCGCTGCCCGCCAGTGTCCGTTCCACCAGCACGCGGACCTCCCTGGTCCGGGCATTCTGGTCAGCCCTGAGGAACCGCTCGGACAGGTGCCGCCCGGGCACCGTGGAGACCATCACGCGGATCTCACCGCGACTGAGGGGTTGGACGTGGACGACATCGAGTTCCGCGCCCAGCCGCCGCGAGAGGTCAGCCGCCCGGACCAGGGCGGCGGGAGCTGCTTCCCGGGTGTCGACTCCGACAACGATGTGCTGCATACCCACAGGGTTTCCGCCAGCGGCCCGAATAGTGCCGCGTCAGGCCACATTCGCCCTGTCAACGGCCTGGTGTAGCTACTTGCCCTGGCTAGCTGCCAGGAGATCCACTCCGCCCAGCCGCGGGGTACGAGGCGTCGACCAAGCGGGTCCTGGCCGCAGCGGACAGCATCCTCGTCAACAGCCGCTGACCGCACCGGCCGCACCGAAGGACCAGGCGCGTCACCAAGCCGCATAATCGTTCAAAGCCCTACCTGTGAACGAAACCGGGGCAGCTTCAACTGACCCCGGCCGACATAGAAAGGATCAAGGTTGCCTCACAGTCCGCCGTGGCCGTCCTGGGATCATCTTCCGTCGTATCGATCCGATGCCGACGACATCCCGGCCAAGGCTCAGGTGAGCCCGGGATGGCGGCCCGTACCAGGAGGGGATTCCGCTATTCGCCGTGGCGGTACTTGCCGGGCGCGGTCCCGTAACGGCGTTTGAAAGCGCTGGCGAAGGCAAATTCCGACGTGTAGCCGACCCGGGCAGCGACGATGTTCAGCGGCGCGTTGGACTCTCGCAGCAGCCGGGCGGCGGTGGTCATCCGCCACCAGGTCAGGTATTGCAGCGGCGGCTGTCCGACAAGGGAGGTGAAGCGCCGGGCGAAGGGCGCCCGGGACAGTCCTGCCTCGGCGGCCAGCGCCGCGACCGTCCAGGGCCGCGCCGGGTCGCGGTGTATGGCCTGTAGTACGAGGCTGGTCGCCGGGTCGTTGAGTGCAGCTGCCCAGCCGGTGGCGGGCCCGCCTGTGGGCCGCTCGTCGAACCAGGTTCGCAGGATGTGGACCAGCAGGGTGTCGAGCAGCGCGGGGACGATGGCGTCTCTGCCGGGACGGGGGTACTCCAGTTCGGTGGCGAGCGCATCGACGGCGGCGTGTAGTTCGGGGTGCCGCGTGAGATGTGCAGGGAGGTGCACGAGTTCCGGCAGATCACGCAGAAGCGGATGGGCCCGGCTCGGATCAACCTGGTAGGCGCCGCAGAGCGTCACCGCGGCGGGGACAGTCGTACCGGCGGGGGCGCCGACGGTGTCCGTGATGTGGCTCTCGAGAAGCCGCGGGTCGCTCGGATCGCAGGGGGCCGCAGCCGGTGAGGTCGTCAGGCTGTCCGCCAGGGTGTGCCCGCGCCCGTGCGGCCGGAACACCACGTCTCCGGCGGCCAACGCCACAGGGCCAGCGTCCGGCGCGACAAGCCAGCACGGCCCCTGCATGATCACCTGGAAGCCGACGGAGCCGGGCACGGACCCGAACCGTTGCGCCCAGGGGGCGTGCCAGGTCACCCGCGCCGAACGCGGACGACCGGTGCGCATGACCGCGATCACGTCGCTGAGCACATCCATCTGTGCAGTATTGCCGGCGAGACGCTCGAGTATGAATCAGGCACTCCTACGCATGGGCCGGCTCGTGTTCTCGTCCTAGGTTCGACGTATGCGAGCGATCCGCATTCACGAGTACGGAGATGCGTCCGTCATCCGCTACGAAGATGTTCCGCGCCCCGTTCCCGGACTGGGCGAGGTGCTGATTCGCGTCGCCGCGACCTCCTTCAACCCGTCCGAGATCGGGCTGCGTTCCGGGCTGCTGCGCTCCACCTTTCCACTGGAGCTGCCGCATACCCTCGGCTGGGACGTCGCCGGCACGGTCGTCGAGGTCGGCAGCAACGTCCGTACGTTCACCGTCCATGATCGGGTCATCGGACTTCTCGACAGCGGCGCCGCGGCCGAATACGCCGTTGCCGCAGCCGACGCACTGGTACTGGCACCGACCTCATCCCCACTCACCCACGCCGCGGCCATCCCGGTCGCCGGTCTCACCGCCTGGCAGGCGGTTTTTGAACACGCCCACGTCACAGCCGGGCAGCGGGTCCTTGTGAACGGCGCCGGCGGTGGGGTCGGCGGGTTCGCAGTCCAGTTCGCCAAGCACGCGGGAGCACACGTGTTAGCCACAGCAAGCCCACGCAGTGCCGTGGCGGTCGGTCGCCTGGGCGCCGACCAGATCATCGACTACACGGCCTCACCCGTTGCCGATCACCTGGATGAGCGGATCGACACGGTACTCAACCTCGCCGCGATCACCCCGCAGCAGGCCGACGCGCTGGTCCCATTGCTTCGCCCCGGCGGCATGTTCGTCTCCATCACCACCCCGGTCGAACCGCCCACCAGCATCCCCGTGACAGCCAGGAACTTCGTGGCGCGCAATGACACCAGCCAGCTCGCCGCACTCGTCACACTCGTCGACACCGGCGTGGTCCACATCGACATCGCCGCGTCCCGCCCCCTCGCCGACCTCGCCGCGGTACACCGCGACGCCGAGTCCAACCGCACCCGAGGCAAGATCATAATTGTTCCGTGAGGAAACCCCTGAGCGACCGTCCCTGCCCTTTTGAGGCGATGTCGGTGCTGTCCCGAGGGACCAGGAACCAGGACGTCAGCACGGCGCGGCATCGTCGGCACCCCCAGAGCCGGCGCCAGCGGGTCAGTCTCCGTAGAAGCCGGCCGGGTCGAGGTCGGACAGCGCGACCCAGCCCGGGTCCGCGGTGACGGTGGTCTTCGTGGGGGTGGATCGCAGCTCGACCGCCAGCGCCGGGCGTTCGTCGACGAGTTGGGCCAGCGCGTAGATCGTGGCGAGGATGTGCACGCATGGTCGTGTGCGGGCCCGGCAGGTGCATTCGCCTCGCCGCGCTTCCGGGGGGACGGCAATGCTGATCGCGTGCTGGGTGAGGTCCACCTCGAGGGTGTCGGGCAGGTCTCCGGCGACCAGCCCACGGTGTTCGGCCATGGCCCCGGCGATCAGACGCCCTGCCTCGGCCTGCGTCTCGTCGGGCCAGAGCGGCAGGTCGATCCGGACCCGGCACACCTGCCCGGACACGGTGACCTCGGCCTCGACGTGGCCGACGCCGGCAACCACGACGGTGGTGGTGTTCCGCGCGAGGGTGCGCGCCCTGGGTAGCAGCGGGTTGGGCCGCGCCATCGATGTCGGCTCGACGGTGCGGCCCCAGGCGCGGCCCCAGGGCGTGGCGCCGAACTCCGGTGGCATCATGCGAGCGCCCCCTGGCCCAGGTCCAGGACCGCGTGGAGGTCGTCGTCGGACATCCTGGCCAGTGCGGCCTGGGTGTCGCCGGAGACGATCTCGGCGACGCCCCGCTTGTTCTCGTGCATCTGCGCGATGTGGTCCTCGATCGTGCCGCCGGTGACGAGCGTGTGAACGTTGAGCGTTCGCAGCTGACCGATCCGGTGCGCCCGGTCGGTCGCCTGCTCCTCCACCGCCGGGTTCCACCAGCGGCCGTAGTGCAGGACCACGAACGAACAGAACTCGCCGGACACCAGCCAGTCGTTGACGGCACAGGTCATCGAAGCGCTGCCGGACTGGATCACCCACCTCATCCAGCTCAACAGCCTGATCGCCGCCCGGATGGGGGTGGTCGTGACGGACTTCCACTGCCTCCACGCCTTGCAGCAGGACGGTCCGACCACGGCCAGTGCACTGGCCGAGCGTGTGGGCCTGACGCCCGGCTCCGCGTCCCGCATGATCGACCGGCTCGCCGCAGCCGGCTGCGTGCGCCGGATTCCGGACCCGGGAAGTCGGCGCCGGATCATCATCGAGCCGACCGACGAGGGCCTCGACCGGATCAACGCCTACTACGCCGGGTTGACCGCCCGGACCCGCGAGGACCTGGCCGCCTTCAACGACGACGAACTGCGCACCCTCCTGCGGTTCGTCGAGGTGTTCCGCCTCAGCGCGATCGCCGAGGTCCGCCAGCTGCGCTCCATGCCCTGACCCCGAATGCCCCGACTCCGATCAGGTCGCCTGGAGGAGGTGCCCGATCGAGAGGGTGACGGCAAGGCCGCCGAGCAGGAGGCGCAGCGCGGTGTCGGGGACGCGGTGCTGCAGGTGGGCGCCGAGGTAGGCGCCCGCGAGCCCACCCAGGCCGCTGGCCAGCCCCACCGCCCAGTGCGGCGCGATGCTGCCGGGGGTGGTCATGGCGAGCAGGGCGTAGGTGACCGCACCGACGACCGAGGTGGTGAACGTGGCCGTGAGGGCGGCGGGTGCGACGGTGGCGACCGGCAGGCCCCGGCCGACCAGGATCGGGCTCAGGAGGGAACCGCCACCGATGCCGTAGACGCCGCCGACAAGCCCGACGGCCACGGCCAGCGCGGTGATGGTGCGTGGCGCGGGCCCGGGCGCCGGCGCCTTCCCTCCCGCCGTACTGGCGCTTCCGTTCCCGCTCCCACACGCGTTCTCGCCCGCGCTCCCGCACGTGGCCCCGCTCCGGCAGGCGCTGCCGCACACCGCCGCGGTGGCCTGCCGGCGAGCGCGCGCGGTGCTCAGGAGGAGCCAGACGCCGAGCGGGAGCAGGAAGAGCCCGAGCAGGAGGCGGAACAGGCGGGCTCCGGGCACGACATGCACGCGCAGGACGGCCCCGAGCACCACCCCGGGCAGGGTCCCGGCGACGAGCCTGCGGGCGAGCGGCCCGGCGCCCTGCCCACGCGCCCGGTAGCGGAGCAGCGCGCCGGGGGTGGCGACCACGTTGAACAGCAGGTTGGTCGGGGTCACGGCGGGATTCGGGGTGTGCAGCACGTCGAGCTGAACCGGCAGCATGAACACCGCGCCGGACACCCCGACCGGTGCTGTGACCGCGGCGATGAGGAAGCCTGCGACGAAGCCGAGCAGAACGATCGTCACGTTGGTGCGGTCAGTCCACGCACGCGCACGGGAGAGGCATCGGCCGATGGCACGGCGTGCAGGTGAACGGCGCCGACCGCCCGACGGAATGGCGCGGAAATCTCCGCACATTCGGATCCGGAAGCCCGCTTCTCTCCGCTTTTACCAGACACCTTCCCGATACAGCCGAGGAACCCGTGCGGAAACCGCCCGATCGGCTGGTGAAGATACTCCCCCGGACTCGGCGACATCAGCCGAAAATAGCGGGCAGATGTTTCCCCGACGCCAGCCGGGCCCTACTCCCGCGCCGCGAGTGCCTCTACGGCCGCAGCCGCGACGGCGGGGGTGAGCCGGGGCAGGTCCAGCGGGGGCAGCAGCATCCCGGGCGGAGTCTGCACGGTCAGCGCACGCACGGCGGCGAGCCGTGCCGCCGGGGTGATCGGCCGGCGCATCGTCACCGCCGCCTGGAGCAGGCCCGGCAGGGCGTGCAGCGGGCGGGGGCCGAGGCTCGCCGAGTCCAGCGGCGGCGGCAGTTCCGGGCGGGTCCGCAGCACGGCGACGCCGTCCGGCGGCCGGGCGAGGCCGATCAGGTCCACGATCAGGTCGAGGTCCGCGGCGAGCCCGTGCAGCGGCTGCACCCCGTACAGCACCGGG
The DNA here is from genome assembly GCF_000374165.1 of Parafrankia elaeagni. Lineage (GTDB taxonomy): Bacteria > Actinomycetota > Actinomycetes > Frankiales > Frankiaceae > Parafrankia > Parafrankia elaeagni. Next base: position 209,250 of record NZ_KB893728.1, on the reverse strand, counting down.
TCGTAGAGCGTCACCTGCCGGACGCCGGCGCCGACCACCAGGCCGGCGAGGTCGCCGCCCCGACCGGGGTCGACGATGGCGACCCGGGCCCGGGGCGGCTCGATGCCGTGCGCCCGCAGGTGGTTGAGGATCGCCGCGGTCGCCGCGACCGCCAGGCCGTCGTTGATCGAGTCCAGCAGCAGGGGGGACGTCGGCCGCGCCGCGGCGAGCATCGCCGCGCGCACCGCGTCGATCCTCCGGACGTGCGTGTGTACCAGCACCATCGCGGCGAAGCCGGGGGCGAGCATGCCGACGAGCCGGGCGAGGTCGGCCGGTTCGTGCGCGTCGACCGGCATCGGGATGACATCGAGGCCCGTCGCCCGGTGCAGGTGTGCGGCCTGCGACTCGACCGCGGGCAGGGCCGCCTCGGCTGCGAGCGGCTCGAAGTCGAGGACGGCGCTCGCGTCGGTGAGCAGGGCGATCCGGCGGGGGCGCCCCGTCACCCGGTCGGTGTGGTTCGGGTGGACGGAGAGGTACCGGATGACCCGGCGGTCCGCCTCGGCGTCGAAGAGGGCCAGGTCGTGGCCGGTGGTGACCGACGCGCACAGCGACTGGGTGAGCTTGCCCGACGACGCGACGGTGAAGACGGGATCCTCGGTCTGCAGCAGGTCGGCGCCGAGCCGCGCCCGCAGGGCGCTGGTCAGCCAGGCCAGCGTCGAGCCGCTATCGGCGTCGAGGGTGATGCGGCGCTGGTCGCGGGCGTCGGCTTCGTCGGCCTCGTCCGCATAGCAGGCCACGACCCCCGGGGCGGAGGCGATCACGGCGTCGATGTCGGCCCGCACCCGGCCGGGTACCAGGACCGTCACGCTGAAGGCGGCGCTCGTCCCGCGCACACCGGCGGCTTCAGAGGGCACGGCTGCCACCCCGCGGCGGGCCCGCACAGTGACGGTACGAACGACTCACGGGCCCGACCACCTCGCGCTCACCGGGAATCCGCCCACCCGGCCACCCCGACAGGTCACCATCTTGCCACCTGAAAAATTACCAAGCCGGCAACCCGGCCGCACCCCGAACCCGTGCTAAGGACGATCCCGCCAGCCCGCCGCCGACCCCGCCGACCCCGCCGGCCTCGCCGACCCCTGGTCGCTCGGCGCTGGCCCGTCCGATGCCTGTTCGTCTGCCTGTTCGTCCGATGCCTCGGCGTGCCGCGAGATCAGCCGGGCCCTGACCTCGTCCGGGGTGTACGCCCGGCGGGTGCGCTCGGATCGCGCCAGCGCCGCCCCACCCGCGGCGACGCCGACGACACTCGCCAGCCCCAGCACCTTCCACCAGCGTCCCCGGCCCGGTCCGGGCAGCGCCGGTCTCCAGCTCGTCATCGGCTCAGGCTACGGAAACCGCGACCCCCTAGGCTGGGGCCATGGTCGGAACCTCCCTGACCCTCGACCAGGCGGTGGACCTCACCCGCACCGGCGACCTGTGGGTCTTCCGCGGGCGCAGCGCTGCCGACCGCGCCATCCAGATGACGACGAACAGTCCCGTCAACCATGTCGGGATGGCGGTCGTGCTCGACGACCTGCCGCCGCTGATGTGGCACGCGGAGCTCGGCCGGTCGCTGCGGGACGTCTGGACCGGCGGCCACCATCGCGGCGTGCAGCTCCACGATCTGCGCGAGGCTGTCGTCGTCTGGGGCACCCGGTACGGCCAGCGGGCGTGGTTGCGGCAGCTGGACCCGACCGTCGGCCGCGCCGCGGAGGACGCCGTGCTGCGCACCGTCGCCCGGCTCGACGGCACGCCGTTCCCGTCCACCGCCCGGCTCGCGGCTCGCTGGCTGGGCGGCCGGGTGCCGTTGCCGCGCCCACCGGGCCGGGTCCGGGCCTGGGCGAGCCACCGCCGGCACCGACCGGCCCCCGACGGCCCCGGCCTCAGCTCCGGCTCCGGCTCCGGCTCCGGCTCCGGCTCCGAGCAGGGGATGGCGACGCAGGAGCGCCCTGCGTCGGACGGGTCGGCGCCGGTGGGGCTGGAGTCCGCCTACTGCGCCGAGGTTGTCGCGATCACCTACGAGGCGATGGGCCTGCTGCCGCCTGGCCGGCGTCCGAACTGGTACGACCCGGGCCGGTTCTGGAGCGGGGACGACCTGCCGCTGGCCGACGGCTACCGCCTCGGCACCGAGGTCGCCGTGGCGCTGCCCGTGGGCCCGTCGCCCGTGGGCCCGTCGCCGGTGGGGTGAGCTGCCCGGGCCGAGGCCAGGATCCGCCGGACCGAGTGCGGCGTCACGAACAGGGCCTCCGCGATCTCCTGCTCGTCGGCCCCGCCCGCCTGCCGGCGCAGGACGTCCCGCTCGATGGACGTCGGGCCGAGGGCCGGGGGGCGGGTCGCCAGGGGTTCCCCGGCGGCGGTGAGCTGGTCGCTGATCTGCCGGTACAGCCCGGTCGCGCCGCATCGCCAGGCCTGCTCGGCCGCCTGGACCAGCATCGCCCGGGCCCGCTCCCGGTCCCCCGGGTCCACGGTGGCCTGCGTCGCCTGCGTCTGTGGGGTGACGAGGCGGGCGGCAAGGGCGCGCAGGGCACGTGCGTGCTCCAGCCGGGCCCGTGTCGGGGCGAGCAGCGCCTCGGCCTCCCGGAGCTCGGCGAGGCCGCCGTCACCGGCGCCGTCACCGCTGCTGCTGCCGTCACCGGCGCCGCTGGCGTCACCGGCGCGGATCTCGCCGAGGAGGCGCAGCGTGCGGCCGACGGAGGTCGGCGTGCCCCACGCGCGGGCCGCGGCCAGCTCGCCCCTGAGCAGGCTGACGGCCTGGTCACGCTGGCCGAGCCCGGCCAGCGCCTGGGCGCGCAGTGAGTGCCAGGGCCGCCAGGCCGGGTTCCTCGCGTGCGCCATCAGCGTGCGGACCTCGTCCAGGCTGGTCAGCGCCTCCGCGTGGCGGCCCTCGGCGATGAGCAGGCTGGCGTGCATCTCGCCGAACAGCCGCATGCCCTCGGGTGAGCGCGGCTTGTCGCGTATGGCGTCCGCCAGCGCCCGGGCCTGCACGAGGTCCCCGATGTCGACGAGGACGCCGACGGCGTACGAGTCGCTGTGCCCGGAGCCGAAGGCCAGCCCCCAGGTCGCCGACTGGTCGCTGGCGAGCTGGAAGATCTGGTAGGCCTCGCGCAGGTCACCGTGCCCCCAGCGGGCGTAGGCCCGCCAGATGTTGGCGGCCAGCGCCCCGAACACGGAGCCGAGCTGGTGCACGTGGTCCAGGCCGTCCTGGAACACCGCGTCGGTGTCCTCGTCCGCCAGGTGCAGCGCGACGGCGGCGACCACCCAGAGCAGCCCGACGTCCGCGCGGGTCAGCACCCCGCCGGCGACGGCGAACCGGGCCAGCTCGACGGCGCGCGGGCGGTCCACCCCGTCGATCAGGGCCTCCCAGGCGAGCGCCGCGGCCAGCATCCGCGCGCCGGGGCCGTCTCCGGTCACGGCCGGCTCGGGCGTCCGGCGCCAGACCACCGGGTCGACGTCGTGCATGTAGCCGCCGATGCGGGCCAGACCGAACAGGCCCTGGCGCTCGTCGCCCAGCTCGTCCGGCAGCTCGTCGGCGACCCGGTAGCCGAAGCGCGTCGCCTCGCCCGGGGAACCGGCGAACACCAGCGCCCGGGTCAGCATCTGCGCCACCAGCGCCCGGCGCGGCCCGGGTTCGAGCGCCTCGTACGCCTCGGCCAGGTGGGTCACGGCCGCGACGCCGTCGCTGAGCACGGCCACCCGTCCCAGTTCGAGCAGCACCTGCGCCCGCAGCTCCGGCTCGGGCTGCTCGCGCAGCGCGCGGACCAGGTAGGACGCGGCGGCGTCCGGCGTGCCCCGGTCGGTGGCCCTGGCCGCGGCCTGCCGCAGGACGCCGACCACCCACGGGTCGCCCCGGTGCGGCACCTGCAGCAGGTGCGCGGCGATCTGCTCCGGCGCGGCACCGGACCGGTACAGCTCGCGGGCCGCGCGGTCGTGGTGCAGCTGCCGCTCCCCCGGCGGCAGGTCGCGGTAGACGGCGTCCGCGACCAGCGGATGGACGAAACCGAGCGGGTAGTCGTCGCGCAGCACCTCGGCCCGGGCCAGCGCGCCGACAGCTGCCGCCGTCGCCGCGTCGGACAGGCCGGCGAGCGCGGCGACGATCGGCAGCACCGCGCCGCCGCCCAGCACCGCGATCCAGCGGGCGACAGTGGTGCTCTCCCGTGGCATGCGCGCCAGCCGCATCAGCACCAGGCTGGACACCGCCCGCGCCCCGATGGCGGTGACGGTGCCGGCCTGCGCGCTCCGCGGCCGGACCCCTTCGGCCTGCAGCGCCCGCAGCAGCTGCCGCAGGTAGAGCGGGTTCCCGGCGGTGGCCCGGTGGCAGGCGGCCACGAAACCGTCCTCGGCGTCGGTGCCGAGCCGGCCGCGCACGAGGTCGGCGACGCCGCTCGGGCCGAGCGGCGCCGGCCGGATCCAGACCGTGCCGGGGTCGTGGGTCAGCTCGGCCAGCAGGCCCTCGTCGTCACTCGGCTCACCGGTCCGCAGCGTCGCGACGATCAGGACGGGCATGTCCTCGGCCCGCCGCACCAGGTAGGACAGGAAGCGCAGCGAGGCGCTGTCACACCACTGCAGGTCGTCGACGGCGAGCATCATCGGCCCGTCCGCGGCGAGGCGCACTGTCAGCCAGTACAGGCCGTGCAGGACTGCCAACGAACCGTCACCCCGCCGCCGGCCCAGTGGGTACCCTCCGACGGTCGGATCAGCCGCCCCGGTCAGGCCGGGCCCGCCGCCGGCGCCCGCTGTTCCCGCGGTGCCCACCAGGCCGGCCAGGCCGGCCGGGCCGACCAGGACGCCCGGCCCCGGGTCGGGGTCGGGGTCGGGCAGCCGGACGTCGAACACCGACGCGGCCTGCGTCGCCGGCCCGACGAGCACGCCACGGCCCGCCGCACCGTTGGCGACCTCCGCCTCGTACAGCTGACGGACGGCGCCGAAGCCGTACTCCCGTTCCAGCTGGCTCCCCCGGGCCGTGAACACCCGGAACCGTTCCGGGACGGCAAGACGACGGGCCTCGGCCAGCAGCCGGCTCTTGCCGATCCCGGCCGGGCCCTCGATGACCACCAGCCTGGCCTCGCCCGCCGCCGCCTCGGCCACACAGGCAGCCAGCTCGGCGACCTCACGGTCCCGGTCCACCAGTCCTTCCCGGACCGGCGGCGTCGGCGGCACCGGTCCGGACGCCGGTGCCGCCGGTGCCTTCGGCGGCGACGCCGACAGTCCGCCGAACTCCAGCGACGCGGACAGCCGCGCGGCAGCCGGCTGGGGGACTGCAGACGGGGACGCGGCTGGCGCGGCCCACGGCCCGGGGGCGGTCGGCGGCGATGCCTGCAGCGTCGGTGACTGGCGGAGCACCTCGGCCTCCAGCGCACGCAGCGCCGGGCCGGGGTCCACGCCGAGCTCGTCCGCGAGCACCTGCCGGGCCCGGCGCAGCGCCGCCAGCGCGTCGCCCTGCCGCTGCGCCCGGTACAGGGCCAGGACGAGCAGTCGCCACCGCTCCTCCCGCAGCGGCTGCTCGGCGACCAGCGCCTCGAGCTCGGGCACCACCACTGCGGTCTCCCCGCGGCCGAGCCGGCCCTCGATCAGCTGCTCGCGGGCGACCTCCCGCAGCTCGGCGAGCCTCGCCGCCTCAGGACGGGCCCAGGCCTCGTCCCGGTACTCGGCGAACGCCGGGCCGTGCCACAGGCCCAGCGCGGTGGTGAGCAGGTCGACCCGTACCTGCGGCTCGGCGCCCGCTCCGGAGCGCCGCACCAGCTGTTCGAACCACCAGGCGTCCACCGCGTCGGGGGCGACCCGCAGCGCGTAGCCGGACCCCATCCGGACGATCACCGTCCCGCGGGACCGGGCGACGCGTTCCGGTTCCAGGGCGCGCCGCAGGTGGGACACGTACGACTGGAGCGCGCCGTGCGGCCCCGACGGCGGCCGGTCGGCCCACAGCAGGTCGATCAGCCGGTCGGCGGCGACGGCGTCGCCCCGGGCGATCACGAGCAGGCCGAGCACCGCCCGCTGGCGACGCCCGCCCAGGTCGAGGGCCACGCCGCGACGGGAGGCCGTCAGGTCACCCAGCACGCTGATCAGCGGCAGGTCGGCCCCGGCCGATCCACCCGATCCACCCGGACCACCCGGATCGATGCGGCCGTTCGGGCCGTTCGGGCCGTTCGGGCCGTTCGGGCCGTTCGGGTCACCGGTGCCGGGTCCTCCTGCCCAGCCCTGACCACCGCGCACAGCTCTCCCCCTCAGCGCCGCCCGCGTTCGGCGTCCGAGCGAATGTACGACACCCGCCGCCCTGTGCCGTCCGACCTTCTTGGGACGGCTTGTCAGTGGACGTCAGTCGTTCTCAAGTGGTCCGCAAGCGGCCGCTCCCAAGTGCACCGCAAGGCGCCTGACGCACTGTCGTCCCGCCAGCCCAGACACCAGGGAGACGCACCCGTGAACATCGACCAGCTTCACTCCGAGACCACCCCGTCCGCCACGGCGACGACCCCGCCCACCACGCTGTCCCCCGCGCCGGTGCCGCAGCCCGGGTCGGCGCCGCAGCCGCCCGCCGGCGGCCTGCTTCTCGCGGGCGACCCCGGCTACGAGGCCGCCCGACTGCCGTGGAACGCGGCCGTCGACCAGCGCCCGGCCGCGGTCGCCCATCCGGCGGACGCCGCGGAGGTCGCCGCGGTGGTCCGGATGGCCGCCGCCAGCAACCTGCGCATCGCCGCCCAGGGGACCGGCCACGGCGCGGCGTCCCTGGGCTCGCTCGACGACGTCGTGTTGCTGCGGACGTCCAGGCTGGACGAGGTCACCATCGACCCGGGGGCACGGCGGGCCCGGGTGGGCGCCGGCGCGCTCTGGCTGGACGTCGTGACGCCGGCCGCCGCCCACGGGCTGGCCGCGCTGCACGGCTCGTCCCCGGATGTCGGGGTCGCCGGCTACTCGCTCGGCGGCGGGCTGAGCTGGTACTCGCGGGCGCTGGGCCTGCAGACCAACAGCCTGACCGCCATCGAGCTGGTCACCGCCGACGGGACCCTCGTCCGCGCCGACGCGGATCACGAGGCCGATCTGTTCTGGGCGCTGCGCGGCGGCGGCGGCAGCTTCGGCGTCGTGACGGCACTGGAGTTCGACCTCCACCCGATCGACACCGCCTACGCGGGCCTGCTGGCCTGGGACTGGCGGCACGCCCAGCGGGTGCTCACCCGCTGGGCCGACTGGGCGGGCACCGCGCCGGAGGCGGTCACCACCGCGCTGCGACTGCTGCAGGTTCCGCCGATTCCGGAGATGCCCGAGGCGGTCCGCGGCCGGCGGCTGGTGGCGATCGACGGCGCGGTGCTGGGCGACAACGCCGACGCCGAGCGGATCCTCGCCCCCCTGCGGGAGCTCGGACCGGAGCTCGACACCTTCACCCGGCTGCCGGCACCCGCGCTGATCCGCCTGCACATGGACCCGGAAGGGCCGACACCGGTGGTGTCCGCCAGCCGCATGCTCGCCGGGCTGCCGGCGGGGGCCGTCGACGCCGTGCTGAACACCGCCGGGCCCGACTCGGGGACCTCGCTGGCGGTGCCGGCCGAGCTGCGCCAGCTCGGCGGGGCCCTGGCCCGGCCGGCCCCGGGCGGCGGCGCGCTGGCCTGCCTCGACGGTGCGTTCGTCCTGTTCTCCTGCGGGGTCGTGCCAACACCGGATGCGGCCGTCCCGGCCCTCGCGGACGCCCGCCGGGTCGCCGCCGCCCTGGCCCCGTTCGCCGGCGGCCAGGAGTACCTCGGTTTCGTCGAGGCGGAGGTCGACGCCGCCGCCGGCTACGACCCGCGGACCTGGGCCCGGCTGCGCGCGATCCGCGCCGCGGTGGACCCGGGTGGGCTGTTCGTCGCCAACCACCCCGTTCCCCCGGCTGCCTAGTGCCGGTCGACGCAGAGAGGACGCAGCGAGGATGCCTGCAACCGTGAACACGATCGACGCCCGGCCCGCGTTGGTGGCCCGGCGGCTCGTCGTCACCGTGCTGATGTCAGACGTCCGCGGCTACAGCGGCATCGCGGAACGCACCGATCCGATGGTGCTCGCCGGCCAGCTCGACGCCCACCGGCGGGAGATGGCCACCGCCGTCCTCGACGCCGGCGGGACCGTCATCCAGTACGCGGGTGACGCCGTGCTCGCCGCGTTCGGCGTCCCGGGGCCCGCACCTGACCACCGGGAGCGGGCCTGCCGGGCCGCCGCCGCCATGCACCGCCGGCAGCGGCGGCTCGACGAGACCTGGGCCGCCCAGGGCCTGGCGCCGTTCGGCCTCGGCATCGGGGTGTGCACCGGCGAGGTCGCCGCCGCCGTTCTCGGCGACGACGAGCGGCTCGGGTTCACCCTGGTCGGCGACACGGTGAACCTCGCCGCGCGGCTGCAGAGCATGGCCCGCGAGCCCGGCACCACCGTCGTCTGCGCCCAGACCGCCGCAGGGCTGGCCGGTACCGGCGACGGCGCCGTCGCGCTCGCACCCACGACCGTCAGGGGCCGGGTCGCGCTCGTGCAGGCCTACCGGCTGGCGGCCGCTGCCGCCGGTGCCACCGCCCTGCAGCCGCTGGTCACGCACCGGGCCGTGCTGCGGGAGGTCCCCGCCGGCGGCCCGGCCCGGCGGGCCGCCTGACCACTTCATCCGCAATGGCAGAATCAGCCGCGATGTGCCGGCCGGCGGCCTACCGGTCACGCGAGGTGAGCTGATTCGGGGTGATGCGCATGGCGGTGGGCGGAGTGACGCCGCTGCTGACGACCGACCCCACGCTCCTCGGGCCACACACCCTCGAGGGCGTGCTCGGCACCGGCGGGATGGGCCGGGTCTACCTGGGCCGCTCGCCCGAAGGCCGCCGGGTGGCCGTGAAGGTCATCCACGAGCACCTGGCCCGGGACGGGCAGTACCTGGCCCGGTTCCAGCGTGAGGCGAGGATCGCCTGCAGCGTCGCGCCGTTCTGCACCGCGGAGGTCCTCGACTTCGGCGTGGCCGACGGCCGGCCCTACATCGTCACCGAGTTCCTGGACGGGCCGACGCTCGCCGAGGCCGTCGACGAGCACGGCCCGCTGTCCACCACCGACCTGCACCAGCTCGCCGTCGCGATCGCCGCCGCGCTCACCTCCATCCACAACGCCGGCCTCGTCCACCGGGACGTCAAGCCGGGCAACGTGCTGCTGTCGAAGACCGGGCCGCGGCTCATCGACTTCGGCGTCGCGATGTCGGTCGAGTCGGCCTCGCTGCTGACCGGGGCGTCCGACACCGTCGGCACCCCGGCGTTCATGGCACCCGAGCAGGCCGCACGGGAGGCGACCGGCGCCGCCGCGGACGTCTTCGCCTGGGGTGGTGTCGTCGCGTTCGCCGGCACCGGCCGGTCGCCGTTCGGGCTCGGTGCCGTGCCGGCCGTCATGTACCGGGTGGTGCACGGCGAGCCGGACCTCGACGGGCTCGACACGCGCCTGCTCCCGCTCGTCCGGGCCGCGATGAGCAAGAAGGCGCCCGAGCGGCCGACCGCCACCGACCTGCTCGGCCAGCTGACCGGTTCGACGCGGCCGATGGCCGCCGTGCTGCCGCCCCAGGCTCAGGCCCAGGCCGTGCCCGACCAGCCGCCGGTCGCCGAGCCGATGGAGACGGCAGCCGGCATCGGACCACCCATCACGCCCCCGCCGCCGGCGGCGGGGGTGGAGGTGGAGGTGGAGGGCGGTCAGTCACGGGCCGGACACCGACGCCGTCCACCCGGGAGAGGGCGACGCGCGCTCGGGGCGGTCTCGGCGGCGATCGCCGCCCTCGCGGCCGCCGGCGTGGCACTTCTCCTGGTCCGCTCCATGCCGGACGCCGCTTCCTCCGGTGCCCTCGACGCTCCCGCGGTGACCGTCTCCAGCACCGGAGTGGTCGAGGGCCCGGTGTCAGGTGCTGCCACCGCCGCGGACGTGACGACGCCCTCGGGCCCGCCCGCCGCCACCGGAACGTCCCCTCCGCCCGCGCCGGTCTCCTCCGCCCAGCCGAACAGTGCCCCGGCCACGGTCCCCGTCACCGGCGACGTGCCGGGGTCCGCGGGCGCGCCGGGGCCCGCCCCCGAACCGGGCGGCGGGCGACACACCGTGCAGTACTGGACCGAGGTGCTGCGGACCCTCGACCGGAGCCGGGTCGCCGCCTACGCGGCCGCCGACATCGGCCTGCTCGGCGAGGTGTACACCGAGGCCAGCAGCGCACGGGCCAGCGAGGAGGAGTCGATCCGGGCGATGATCGCGATCGGCGGCCATGGCCAGGGCGGCGAGCAGGTCATCGACTCCGTCGATGTGCTGACCGAGAACGAGCGCATCGTGGTCCTGCGCTTCGCCTCGCACATGATGCCGTTCTCCGTCGTCAGCGCCTCCGGCCGGGTGCTGACCCGGCAGGCGGCCACCGGCACGATGGTCCAGGACGTCAACCTCGTCCCGACCGCGGCCGGGTGGCGGGTCTCCCAGATCACCCCGGTCTGAGCGGCGGTCCGTCACTGGAAAGGGCTGATGACAGCCGCGCCGGGACTACGCGGACAGCTCCGCCCGCGTGGACTGCCAGCGGTCGCGGTAGGCGGTCGGGGCCTCACCGGTCCAGGTGCGGAAGGCGCGGGCGAGCGCGCTCGCGCTGCCGAACCCCACCGCGGCGGCGATCTCACCGACCGGCTGGGTCGTGCTGCTCAACAGGGACATCGCCCGCAGCAGGCGGGCGTGCTGCAGATGGTCGCGCCAGGTCTGGCCCAGCTCGGCGGCGAACCGGCGGCGCAGCACCCGCTCGGAGATCCCGACAGCGCGACAGACAGCACCGGCGGTGACGTCGTCCAGGTGCGCGGCGGTGTAGGCGACCACGTCCCGGATCACCGGATCGTCCGAGACGGGCAGCGACAGGGGCAGCTCCTGCGCGAGCGCCTGGCGGAGGACCCCGGCCAGCGCCTTGAAGAAGGCGAGCGCCTCCGGGTCGTCGTCGAGCCGCTCGACGGGCCAGCGGACGGCGTAGCGCATCATCTCCCGCAGGACCGGCGGGACCGGGATGATCGCCGCCCGCGGGCAGGGCAGGCTGAACACGGCCGGGTCGAAGAAGACCGCCACAGTGTGGACGTCCCGCAGCAGCGGCGAGTGCTCCACTCCGGCCGGGAGCCAGGCCGCGTAGCGCGGCGGCAGCAGGTAGTGCGTCGACCGGGTCCGGATCTCGGCGCTGCCACGGACCGCGTACTCGATCTCGTGCAGGTCGTGGCGATGCCAGTAGGAGATCGGCTCGGTCGCGTGGTGCTCCACCGTGCCTGCGGACACGGTCAGGCGACGGCGCATCGGCAGCAGCGGGGCCACGGGCACGACCGCATCAGGCACGACCAGATCGTAGGCGCCCGAGCCGGGAGAAGCCCGGCACGGCGGCGCCGCGCGACGGGTGGACCGCCGCGCGACACCGCCTGTGCCGGGCGAGAATCAGAACCGCGGATCAGGATCTGACGTACGGCCCCGTCCACAGCTCCTTGTACCGCTGGGCCGCGGCCTCGTGGTAGTCGAAGCCGCACTCCTTGTCGTGCAGGGTGAACTTGCAGCTGTAACCGGTCGAGCCGTCGAAGTAGGACTCGTAGGCGAGCCCGGTCCTCGACGCGGCGGCCCGTTCGAACACGGTGCACATCTGGGTGATGAAGGCCGGGTCGGTCGAGCCCCAGGCCTGGTCGTTCACGCCCCACTCGGGCACCGCGAACGGAACGCCCTGCTCGGCGACCCAGTCGGCCCAGGCACCGATACCGACCGGCTCGCCGTGCGGACCGGGCGGTGCACGCCCGTCAGCGGCACCGCCGGACGATCCAGGTCGGGCGCCGGGGATGGCGTCCACCAGGCCGCGGGTGTAGACGCCCATCGCGGAGCGCCTGCGCAACGCCGCCTCACCGAGGCGTCCTCACCGAGCTGTTCTCACCGAGCTGTCCCCGCAGGGACACCTGTCACCAGGAGGAACTGCTGGACGAGCTGTCGGAGCTGCTGCTCGACCAACTGTCGGAACCGCAGCTGGACGAGCTGCCGCAGCTGCTGCTCGACGAGCTGTCGAAACTGTCCGAGCCGCCGGCACAGGAAGCCGGCCCCGTCCAGCCGTGGTCGTGGCCGTGATGGCCGTCGGAACCGCCGTGACCAGCATGGTCGTGGTGACCGCCGTGACCGCCGTGACCGCCGTGATCGCGGTGGTCGTGGCGGTCGCGGTGGTCGTGGCGGCAGCCGCCGCGGAGGTCGCCATCGTCCGCGCCCCCGGGTTCGCCGGCGCCGACCGGAGCATCCCGGAGGCCGGCGGCGAGGGGAAAGGGGAACGGGAACGTGCCGCCCGCTCCACCACGCCGCCCGCCGGAGATGCCGCCGTGCCCGAGCAGCGGCGAGAGCTCGCCGCCGAACATCTCGGCCATCCGCCAGCGGATCACCCGCGGCAGCAGCGTGAGGAGCACGACCATCATGATGATCATCACGCCGGCGATCATGGGCCCGAGCAGGTACATCCGGTCGGCCGGCAGCAGGAAGGCGACCGTGAGGACGCCCCCGATCAGCAGCATCGGGGCAGCGGCCAGGCCGGCGAGCACACGCGACATGCCAGCGTTGTAGCGCGGGCGACCAGCCGACCGGGAGGAAAGGACGCCGAACCGACAGGGTCCCGCGCGTCCTGGTGGCCCGTCGGGCGACGGTCCGGCGTTTCCCGGTGTGCTCTGCTGATCGACCCGGCCCGACGCGCGCGGACCGCGTGAGATTCTGCTGTCGCGAGGTTCTCCCGCACCACCCGGATCCGGAAGGACGAACGCCCATGCTGCTGAACGGCGTGAACCACGTGGCGATCCTGACGAACGACGCTGAGCGGCTGCACAGGTTCTACCGCGACGTCTTCGAGGCCACGGTGGACCACGAGGAGAGGATGCCCGGTGGAACCCTGTCGCTTCTCTCCATCGGTCCGCTCACCGAGCTCAACATCTTCGAGATCAGCGACAACACCGAGGCGCAGCGGCAGACACCGATGTTCGGCCGCGGCCGCATCGACCACCTCGGTCTGCAGGCCGCCTCCACGGACGCGTTCGACCTGATCCGGGAGCGGCTGATGGCCCGCGGTGCCACCGACGGCTTCGTCACCGACTTCGGCCCCGTCCTGAGCCTGTTCTTCCGCGACCCGGACGGGCTGGAGGCGGAGGTCTGCGTGCCGAACCCGGACGCGAAGCCCGGCGTCTACAACCCCCCTGGCACACCCGCGCCCGGCTATCAGGCCCAGGCCAGTACGGATCAGCCGTAGCCTCCCGAACGCCAGCCGCCGCGTCCTCACGCCCGGACCGGCCTGTAGTCCCGACCGAGCACGATCAAGCAGTCCGAGGAGCCGCGTGTGTGCGACGACGATCCGTCCGGTAGCCCGGCGGGTGCCCGTGCCAGCCTGCCCCGCCCCGCCCCCGGCACGGCTGTGGACCCGGTCGCGCTGGTCCCCGTCGACGAGGTCGTCGTCACCGCGCTGATGGACAACACCTACGACGGGCTGCTGCCCGGCGACGAGCGGGTGATCCGTCCGCCGCGCGGGGTGGGGCTGGTCGAGGCACCGCAGTTCGAGGCCGGGATCACGACGGCGGGGCTGCGGGCCGAGCACGGCTTCTCGGCGCTGGTCCGCGTCCGCCGCGGCGACACGGTCACCACGCTGCTGTTCGACACCGGCGTCTCGCCGGACGGCATGGTGAGCAACGCCGACCGGCTCGGTGTCGACCTCGGCGACGTCCAGGGTGTCGTTCTCAGCCACGGGCACTTCGACCACGCCGGCGGCCTCGCCGGGCTCGCCGGCCGCCGTGGGGTGCGCGGCCTGCCGATGACCGTCCACCCACAGGTCTGGACGCGCCGCCGGCTCGCTCCGCCCGGCCTGGACCCGTCCGAGCTGCCGACGCTGAGCCGGCGCGCGCTGGAGTCCGAGGGTTTCCAGGTGATCGAGCGACGCCAGCCGTCACTGCTGGTCGACGGCCACGTCCTCATCACCGGCGAGATCGACCGCACGACGGACTTCGAACGCGGGATGCCGCCCTCGCACCAGGGGTGGAACGGCTCCGGCTGGCAGCACGACCCGCTCGTCCTCGACGACCAGGCGCTGGTCGTGCACGTGCGGGGCCGGGGTCTCCTGGTCCTGACCGGCTGCGGGCACGCGGGCGCGGTCAACATCGCCCGACACGCCCTGCGGCTGACCGGGGTGGACCGGCTGCACGCGCTGATCGGCGGGCTGCACCTCGGCGGCCCCGCCTTCGAGCCGGTCATCCCGCCGACGGTCAGCGCGCTCACCGAGCTGGCACCCGACCTCGTCGCCTCCGCCCACTGCACCGGCTGGCGCGCGCAGGGGGCCCTCGCCCTGGCGCTCCCCGACGCCTGGGTCCCGAGCAGTTCCGGCACCTCGTTCCGGCTCGCTGCCTGACCGCGCCGCCGCCGCTGCCCCGTCCGGAGCCAGGACACGCCCGTCCGGACGCGGCGACGGAACACGGGCCGGCCGGGCACGCCGGGCACGCCGGTCGGCGGTGTGGACGGCCGCGACCGCGACCAGTGTGGCGGCGCCGCCGAACCACATCGCGGCGCGGGCGTTGACCTGCTCGGCGAGCACCCCGACCAGCAGTGAGCCGAGCGGCGTCGACCCGATCATGATCGTCGAGTAGAGCGCCATGACCCGCCCGCGGAACACCGGGTCGCTGCCCAGCTGGATGCGGTGGTTCGCGGCCTGGGCGAAATAGATCACCCCGAAGCCGGTGACGCACAGGCCGGCCGCCGCGGCCGCGAACGTCGGGGCCCATCCGGTCAGGGTCATCGCCACACCGAGGCCGACAGCCGCCCCGTTCACCAGCCCGGCCGACGGCCGTTCCCGCCGCCCGGTCGTGACCAGCGCCGCCACCAGTGACCCGCCGGCGAACGCGGCGGTCAGCAGGCCGAACGCGGCCGCGTCGGCGTGGAACACCGTCCGGGCCAGCAACGGCAGCGTCAGCTGGAAGTTCATTGCGCACAGGCCGACGGCGGCGACCAGGACCAGGGGCAGCGCCAGGTCGTCGCGGGACGCGACGTAGCGCAGTCCGTCCACGACCCGCACCCGCGACGGCGGGCGGGTGGGCCGCAGCAGCTCCGCGGGCCGCATCATGCGCAGGCCCACCACCGTCGCCAGGTAGCTCACCGCGTTGACGACCATCACCGGCCCGGGGCCGAACGCGGCGATCAGCAGGCCCGCGACCGCCGGGCCGGCCACCCGGGCCAGGTTGAAGTAGGCGGCGCTGAGCGCCGAGGCGTTCGGCAGCAGCTCCGGGCCGACCATCTCGCTGATGAACGACAGCCGGGTGGGGATCTCGACGGCGCTCGCCACACCCAGCGCCAGCGCGAACAGCTGGATCTGCCACAGCGTGACGTCGCCGCCCAGCACCAGCAGCGCGAGCACCAGTGCCAACGCGCCGGAGACGATGTTGGCGAGGGTGAGCAGGAGCCGCTTGTCGTACCGGTCGGCGAGACGGCCGCCGAGCAGTGTCAGCAGCAGTGACGGCGTGAACTGCAGGGCGGTGACGACGGCGAGCGCGCTCGCCGAGTCGTCGGTCAGATCGAGCACCAGCCAGTCCTGCGCGACGACCATCATCCAGGTCCCGGCGACCGACAGGATCTGACCGGCGACGAACAGCCGGAAGTTACGCACACGCAAAGAACGGAACGGGTTCAAGGTCCTCCTCGCCGCGGCTGGTCAACGCGGCCGGGCCCCGCCGGGCGCACGAAAACGCCCGGCGGCCCTCGGCTCGCCCTCTGAGCATCTCGCGCAGCGGGCGGCCGAGGGCCGGGCCCCGCGGAGGACCTCACCCGAAGAGGACCGGTCAGGACCCGAAGAGGACCGATCAGGAAAGCGCCACCAGGGCCCCGAGCGTGAATCCGACCGCCGTGAGCCAGACCAGGGTCGGCAGCATCCGCAACCATCCGGACAGGGCGGGCACCGGGCCTGCCTCGCGTTCGGGCGCGCCCTGCGGTTCCGAGGCCGCACCCGCGGGCTGCGCCCGGGCTCCCCCCGCTGCCGGAGCCGGGACCGGCCCGCGGCCCGGTTCGGGCCCCCGCCCCTGGCCGCTGAGAACGGTCTGGACCTCGGAGTTGTCGACCACCGCCGGCGGACGGCGGACCGGTCGGGATGCCCGCAGTGTGATCTCCGGGCCATTGCTGCCGCCGAGGCGGACGTGGGCCTCGCCGTCCACGGCGAACTCCTTCGCCCGGACGCCGTCCCGCCAGATGCCGTTGCTGCTCAGGTCACGGGCGATCCAGCCGGCCGGCCCCGGCACGAGCTCGACGTGACGGCGGGAGACCTTCCCGTCCGCCACCGCCAGATCCGCCTCGCGGCCACGGCCGATCACGTGCGAACGGTCCGGGGACAGTTCCACCGAGCCTGCGGGGGTGGTCACCCGAATACTGCCCAGTTCCATCGACGTCACCTTCCTCAGGCCATGTACACGGCGTTGTCGCGGACCGTCACCGCTACCGGCGGCAGATTCTTCTTGGCGGGCCCGGCGACGGGTGCGCCGGTGCGTGCGTCGAAGCTGCTGCCGTGGCAGGGACAGTTGATCTGGCCCTGGGCCACCGACGAGACCAGACAGCCCTGATGGGTGCACACCGCGGAGAAGCCCTGGATGTCGTCGCCGCTGCCCCTGGTCAGAACGATGCCGGCGTCGCTGAGGACGACCCCACCGTCCGCCGGGACGTCGGAGAGCTGGGCGAGTGGCCCGGTGGTCCCGCCGGGTGCCCCTCCACCGCCGTTGGCCGCTGCCGTCGGAGGCTTCGGGTCCGCCGCGCTGCTGTTCGACGCGACGGCGAACCCGGCCGCGGCACCGGCGACGGTGACGACGACGCCCGGCACCACCACTCGTCGTGTCGGAGTTTCCTGCGCCATGTACCGGCCTCTTTCAGAACTTCGGGATGTCGGGACGGGTGAAGAACCACAGCGAGGCGCTCAGCCAGAGCACCACCAGGGAGAGAAGAACAGCGGATCCGAGAACCGGCAGGGCCCACCCGGGCAGCCGGCGGGTGCGCAGTCCGAGCATCTTCGCGGCGTAGGCGCCGTAGAACACACAACCCACCAGGCTGTGCACGAGCGTGCGGGTCTCGTCACTGGCGAAACCGAGCGCCCAGACGCAGTGGAAAGCGACCGGCAGCGTGAGGACGAACGCCACCGTGCCGCTCCACCGATGCAGCGGCGCGGCCCAGGCCGGGGCGCGGCCGGCGCCGGGAAGGCGGCCCCACATCCACAGTGCCGTGGTGAGCTGGACGAGGAGAAGGGCGGCGGCCCCCGTCGTCAGCCAGGCCTTCATCGGCAGTGCTCCGGAGAAACCGAGCGTGTACAGGGGGCGGCCAGCCGGGTCATGCTCGCGTGCGTACACACCCAGTGACACCGCGACTGCGACACCCACGAGCAGGGCCAGGGCGAACCCGGCCCCCGCCGAGCGCGCGAGCACCGCCTCCGATCCCGTACTCCGATCGGACCTCTGTGTTCCGAGCGCCATCCGCCCCCCTCGTTGCACCGTCAATGTGATGACGCACTATCCAGCAACGGTTCGCTGGAGATCAAGCAAAGTCATCCGCCTGACAGACCATGGGGAAAAAACGTGCGACCGTTGGGAAAGATGTCTCCGCGCGGCCGCCTCCCGGCCAGCTCCGGGCACATCATCGAACAGCACGCGCACGGAATGCTACGCAGGGTACGTACTGTCATCAGGGTCGCGGAAGCTGCCGCTGTGGATCCGCCGGAACCGCGCCAGACGTTCCGACCTGCCCTTTCCCCTGGGGATGACGGCGCACCGTCCAAGAACGCGCTTCTTGCCATGGCAGTTCTCTGCCACCCAGCCGGTGCGACAGAGAACGACCGTCCCGTCCGCGGCGGCGCGTCCGGCCGCCACGGACGGGACTGCCGGCCAGGTGGTGCTGCCGGTCAGGTCCGACCGCCGGTCAGGTGGTGCGGTTGCCGTGGTCCTCGGTGATGCCCGTGATCGGCGCGTCGCTCTCGATGCGGGCCTGGCGGGCGAGGGCGAGGCGGGTGCGGGCCGGCGGGTCCGCCGGGATGACCGGCAGGGACTGGCCGCGGCGGGACGCCTCGTGCTCGAGACGCGCGCGGGCCTTGGCGAGGGTGTCCTCGCTCGGCTGGAGCACCTGCTTCGTGTCGAGGGTGGCGGGGTGCTGCGGCAGCGCCCGCTCGACCCGGAACAGGACCCGGTCGCCGTCGGGCCCGGCATCGCCGACGAACGTGCGGAACCCGGCGAAGGTGAGGGACGCCCGGCCCTTCAGCTGCCAGGGCGTTCCCGTGGGCAGTCGCAGCAGGAATCCGTCATCGGTCAGGGAGAAGTCGAGCGCGCGCATCGGAAGGGGGTACCCGTCGTCGTCGAGTACCGACAGATGAGCGGGAGTCCCGCCCTCGACGGCCTCCCGGGCCACGACCGGCCAGGGGCGGACCGGCCAGGCGGACTTCTTCATACGCCCGGCGGGCGCCGGATCCGACACCGGGAAGACCGTTCCGGGCTCG
This sequence comes from Parafrankia elaeagni, assembly GCF_000374165.1. Classification (GTDB taxonomy): domain Bacteria; phylum Actinomycetota; class Actinomycetes; order Frankiales; family Frankiaceae; genus Parafrankia; species Parafrankia elaeagni. Next base: position 190,766 of record NZ_KB893728.1, on the reverse strand, counting down.
GCGGACCACACCTGCGGCGGGCTGTCGAGCGCCGCGTGGTTCTCCCACCAGTACACCCGCTCGGGCTTGTTCTCGATGATGATGCGGGACCAGTAGGTGACCGCCTTGCGCGCCTCCTCCCAGGTGATGCCGTGACTGATCCCCTTGTAGCCGGTCTCGGCGAGGTATCGGACGGCGTTCGCCTGGATGTCGCTGTCGCGGACCGCGCCGTGCGCGCGCACGACCACGACCGGCTCCTCGGGCCTGCCCTCGATCAGCAGGCCGACCTTCGGGTTGCGCCGCACCCGCTCGGCCTTGGCGGGATTGGGCAGACCGGTCGCCAGGTCGATCGACGACATGTCGTCGGCCGGGAAGTAGTAGGTCGGCGTGTCGATCGGGATACCCGCCGCGGACACCGTGGAGAACTCCGCCACCACGCCCGACTCGATGAGACCTGACACCGCCGCCGGGAGATCGTGAAGACCACTCATCGCGCTGACCATCTCCTGTCATATGGATGGGTGCTGACGCGGCAGGCCCGGATGCGGGGCGTTTGCCGCTGCAGTGGAATCTCAGCTCCGGACGACCGGCACCCAGTCGTAGGTCTCACCCTCGGGGCCCATCGGGGAATCATGCTCCTCGACGATGCAGATCGGGTTCTCGTGGGTGGCGAAGAGCTTCTTCTCGTCCTCCATCGTGTACGGCAGGCGCTCCGGATCCCGGATAAGCCGCTGCGAGGTCTCGAAATCCTCGCGACTGTTCCACCAGATCTCCATGATGCAGTCGTAGCCGCTGTCGTGGATCTCACCCGTCACCGGGTTCTCGACCGGCGTGAGGTAGCGCCGCACGTAGCGCACCGCGTTCGGAATCGCCGGCTTTCCTAATTTCGCCGCCAACTGCGTGTGATGGTTCTCGTAGTAGTCGAGGAACTCGTCCATCGTCATGTCGGGGCGCTTGCGAAAGAAACATACCTGCTTGAACAAGAGGAACTCCCCTCTCTCTCCCGGAAACAGCTGGCGAACCAGCCCCGACCGACCGGGGCCGGCGTTCTCCGTGAATTCCGCCGGACGTAATCCTAGCAAGGATTACAATATAAAGAAAGGGGTGGGTGTCCGGGCGACGGTCACCGACGGCGCAGGTACCGGGCAGAACGGGTGATCCCGCACCGGCCCGGTCGGGCCCCTTCCCCGTGCGGCAGTTAGTCATCGTCGTGCCGGGGAAGCAGTGCTCCATGGCCACCAGCCCTCGCACCTTCGGCGTCGAGGAGGAGTTCCTCCTCCTCGATCCCGACAGCCTCGCGGTGCGTGCCGCCGCTCCCCGCGTGCTCTCCCGGAGCAGCGGCCGCGGCGACCTCGACGGCGAACTGGACGGCGACCTCGACGTCGAGCTGACCCGGGAGCAGGTGGAGAGCGGGTCCGCCCCGCACACCTCGCTCGCACTGGTTCGGGGGTCGTTGTCCACACTGCGGCGCGCCGCCGCCCAGGCGGCCCGCGCCGAGGGTGTCATGCTCGCCGCGACCGCCACCAGCCCCACCCGCGGCGATCCGACCCTCACCCACAAACCGCGCTACGAGCGGATGCGGGACGAGTTCGGCCTGACCGCCCGGGAACAGCTCACCTGCGGCTGCCACGTGCACGTCGGGATCGAGTCGCCGGACGAGGCGGTCGGCGCGCTCGACCGGCTGCGACCGTGGCTGTCGGTACTGGCCGCGCTGTCCGCGAACTCCCCCCTCTGGCACGGCGAGGACACCGGCTACGCCAGCTACCGCACCCAGGTCTGGGCACGCTGGCCAACGGCCGGGGCCCCCGCGGCGTTCGGCTCCGCCGCGGAGTACGACCGGGTCGTCGACCTGCTCGTGCGCAGCGGCGCGGCGATGGACGACGACATGATCTACTTCGATGCCCGTCTCTCCCGCCACTACCCCACCCTGGAGCTGCGGGTCGCGGACGTCTGCCTCTCGGTCGAGGACGCCGTCCTGCTCGCGGCGCTCGCCCGTGGCCTCGTCACGACCGCGGCAGCCGACTGGGCGGACGGCCGGCCGGTGCCCGACGCCCGTCCGGAGGTGCTGCGGGCGGCGACGTGGCGGGCGGCCCGCGACGGCATCCAGGGAGAACTGGTCGACCCCGTGTCCGGCGAGCTGGTGAAGGCCCGCGCGATGGTCGACCGGCTGGTGGAGCGGATCTCCCCCGCGCTCGCCGCGGCAGGTGACCTGGCAGCGGTCGGCGGGATGGTGGACACCCTGTTCGCCCGCGGTACCGGTGCCGACCGTCAGCGCGCCATGCTGCGTCGCCGCGGGCGGATCGCCGACGTCGTGGACCTGATCGTGCGGGAGACCGATCCGGAGTCAGCGGGCGGGTCGCCGGTGTGACACCGCTTCGCCGCAACGCCGCTTCGCCGCAACACTGCTTCGCCGCAACGCCGCAACGCCGCTTCACGGACAGCCCGGAGGGTGCGGATGGTTAGGACGCGCTCAGCGGGCATAGATCGCGGCGTGACTCTTTTCGGCGTTCATGCGTCCCACGAACAGATCGCGCCCGGTGAGCTGGTACGCGCCGTCGTGCTGGCCGAGCAGGCCGGATTCGGCGCGGCGATGTCGTCCGACCACTTCTCGCCGTGGAGCGCGCGGCAGGGCGAGTCGGGTTTCGCCTGGACCTGGCTCGGCGCGGCGATGCAGGCGACGAACCTGCCGTTCGGCGTCGTCACCGCGCCCGGCCAGCGCTACCACCCGGCGATCAGCGCCCAGGCGATCGCCACGGTCGCCGCCATGTTCCCCGGCCGGTTCTGGGCCGCGCTCGGCACCGGAGAGGCCAGCAACGAGCACATCACCGGCGATCCGTGGCCCGCGAAGCCGGTGCGGGCGGCGCGGCTGCGGGAGTGCGTCGACGTCCTGCGTGCGCTGTTCGCCGGCGAGGAGGTCACCCATCACGGACTCGTCACCGTCGACCGGGCCCGGCTGTGGACGCTGCCCGCCGAACCGCCGGCGCTCGTCGGCGCGGCCGTCAGCCCGGAGACGGCGGCGTGGTGCGCGGAATGGGCGGACGGCCTGATCACCGTCAACGGGCCCGAGGAGCGGCTGCGTGCGGTCGCCGACGCCTACCGCGACGCCGGCGGGCGCGGCCCGCTGCGCCTGCAGGTTCACCTCAGCTACGCCCCTGACGCCGACGAGGCGACGCGCATCGCCCACGACCAGTGGCGTTCGAACGTGTTCGCGCCGCCGGCCTGCTGGGACATCGACCACATCGACACGTTCGACGCGGTGTCCGCGCACGTCCCGCCGGAGGTCGTCGCCGAGTCCGTCAACATCTCCAGCGACCTGGGCTGGCACGCCGAGCAGCTCACGCGGTACACCGAGCTCGGCTACGAGGAGATCTTCCTGCACCACGTCGGCCAGCACCTGGACGAGTTCATCGAGGTGTTCGCCGGATCCGTCCTGCCGCAGCTCACCGACATCCCTGGCACCCCCGGCACCTCCGGCGGCTCCGGCGGCTCCGGCACCGCGGCGACCCGTCCGACGGCACAGCGGCCGACCGCGGCCCGGGCGGGAGCGGCGCAGGCATGAGGCTGACCAGGACGGGTGACCTCTGGTGGAAGACCGCAGTCGTCTACTGCCTGGACGTCGAGACCTTCTCCGACTCCGACGGCGACGGCTGCGGCGACTTCCGCGGGTTGTCCCAACGGCTCGACCACCTGCACGAACTTGGCGTCACGTGCCTGTGGCTGATGCCGTTCTACCCATCCCCCGACCGCGACGACGGCTACGACATCACCGACTTCTACGGCGTCGACCCGCGTCTGGGCACCCACGGCGACCTGGTCGAGTTCCTGCGGCTCGCCCGCGACCGCGGTATCCGGGTGATCATCGATCTCGTCGTCAACCACACCTCCGACCAGCACCCCTGGTTCCGTTCCGCGCGTTCCAGCCGGGATTCTCCCTATCGCGACTTCTACGTGTGGCGGGACGAGCCACCGGAGGACGGCCCGTCCGACGTGGTGTTCCCGGACAAGGAGGACAGCGTCTGGCAGTACGACGAGGAAGCCGGCCAGTACTATCTACACCGGTTCTACAAGCACCAGCCCGACCTCGACGTCACCAGTCCCGACGTGCGCGACGAGATCGCCCGGGTCCTCGGTTTCTGGCTGGAACTCGGCGTCTCCGGTTTCCGGGTCGACGCGGTTCCGTTCCTGCTGGAGACCGCCGGCGCGCTGGACGCCGAGGACCTGCCGAACCCCCACGACTTCCTGCGTGACCTGCGGGCTTTTCTGTCCCGTCGCAGCGGCGAGGCGATCCTGCTCGGCGAGGTGAACCTTCCCTACCCGGAGCTTCGCACGTTCTTCGGCGACGAGGACGGCGACGAGCTGACAATGTGCTTCGACTTCCCGGGTATGCAGCAGCTCTATCTGGCGATGGCCCGGGAGGACGCCTCCGTGCTCGCCACCACGCTGCGGGAGCGGCCGGCCGCACCGAAGGACGGGCACTGGGCGACCTTCGTCCGCAACCACGACGAGCTGACGCTCGACAAACTGAGCGACGACGAGCGCGGGGAGGTCTTCGCCGCGTTCGGCCCCGACCCGTCGATGCAGCTGTACGACCGCGGGCTGCGCCGGCGGCTGCCCCCGATGCTCGACGGGGACCCGGCGCGCCTGCGCCTCGTCTACAGTCTGCTGTTCGCGCTGCCCGGCACCCCGACCCTCTTCTACGGCGAGGAGATCGGGATGGGCGAGAACCTGGCTGCCGAGGGCCGTCTCGCCGTGCGCACGCCGATGCAGTGGACGGACGGCCCGAACGGCGGCTTCTCCGCTGTCGAGCCCGACCACCTCGTCGGCCCGGTCGTCGAGGGCGACTTCGCCCCGGCGAAGGTCAACGTGGCGGCCCAGCAGGACGATCCCGATTCGCTGCTGTCCTGGTTCACCGCGATGATCCGCGTCTACCGGCGCTGCCCGGAACTCGCCTGGGGCGACGGCGCCGTGCTCGACTGCCCCGGCGCCCCCGCCCTGTTCGTCCACCGCAGCGATCTGGACGGCCAGACCGTCGTGACGGTGCACAACCTCGGTCGGGAACCCGTCGCCACGCGCCTCGCGCTCGCCGGCGTCGAGTCCGGCGACCGGTTGACGCAGCTGGCCGGGTCCGGCGGCTTCCGCGGCTCCCACGGGTCCGGCGGGTCCGGCGGCGATCTGACTGCCGGTGACGGCGGCGCCGTCGACCTCGACCTGGCCGGCTACGGCTACTGCTGGCTGCGCATCCGGCGCCGTGGGACGACCGGGACGGGGTGAATCTGGACCTCGCCGATGCCGGTCTGATCGTGGGAACCTCGGCGGGCGCGATCGCCGACATGAGATTCGTGCTCGGTACGGAGGCCTGGCCAGCTCAGCGGCTGCTGATCACCGCCGTGGAGCTGGAAACCGGTCAGCCCGTCGTCTGGGACGGTGGCAGCGGTGTTCCGTGCCCCTGGAGGAGGCCGCGGCGTGGAGGCGGACCGGTAGTCGGGCGGGCGGTCAGACGCGGGCAGGGTCAGAAGCCGGCTGGGATCAGCGGCGGGCTGGGAGAGGCCGGCTGGAATCAGAGCGCGCTCAGACCGGTGCGCAGCGAACCGCGCCCGGTGAGGAGCAGCAGCAGGTCAGCGGCATCGGGGCCGCGGGCCGCCAGCTCCGCGGCAAGGTCGAGACCAGCGGCCAGGGCCGAGCCGAGCGGGGCCCCGGCCCCCGGCCCGCTGTCGCCCGGGAGCGCACGGGCCAGGTCGAGGCCGTGCACGGTCAGTTCGAAGGTCCTCGTCGGCAGGTAGTCGACGAAGGCCATCGTGCCGACCGGGCTGCGGATCAGGGTGTTGTCCGCGGTGGCGGCCACCAGGGCCAGCACCCGGGTGGCGAGCGTGCACACCGCGCCCGCCGGGTCCGCGCCGAGGGCCCGGCCGGCGACGCGGCCACGTTCGGCCACGGCGGCGGGATCCCCGAGGCTGGCCCGCGCCGCGAGGTAGTAGTCCGCCGGCCCGGCCAACTCGTACGCGTCCGCGTCGAGCACCGGATCGGTGGGCCTGCCGGCCTGCCGGGCCCGCGTTCCCTGCACAACCGGTGCGGGCTGGGCGGCTGTCGGCAGGTAGGCCTCGATCGTCGACAGCGCTCGGCTGGCGTGGCCCACCAGGTCGCGCACCGTCCACTGACCGAGAGCGGGAAGCTGCCAGTCCTCCGACCCGACCCTCGCCACCAGTGCGGTGAAGGCGGCGGTGGCCTGGCCGAAGGCCTCGCGCCGGGCCTCGGACGTCCTGACAGCTGCTTCGTCGATGCTCCGCATGTAACGACTTATAGTCGTTACATGAAGGGCGTGGCAACCGCTGTCCGGGTGCTCCCGCCGGGCGAGCTGCCCGACTGGGAGCTGCAGTTCCGGTTCCTCTCCGGCCGGCTCTGCCTGGCATACACGGCGACGGTGGGCGAGCGCTGGCGCCGTAGCTTCGAGCGACTCCGCTCCGGGGAGGATCTTGGCCGCTGGTTCGTGGCCGCGGGCCTGCTGACGGAGCCGCCGACGGTCACCGAGGCGCGGCTGCGGTCCGCTCGCCGGTTGCGGGAGGCTGTCTACCGCACGGCGCGGGCCGCGATCGACGGCGGGGCAGCCGACGGCAGTGATCTCCGGACGATCAACACGCATGCCCGGCACGCGGGCCTGGCCCCGCAGCTCACCGGCCTGGGCTCCCAGGAGCTCCATCCGGGGCGCGCCCCGGTCGAGGCCGCACTGGCCACGGTCGCGCGGGACGCCGTAGAACTGCTGGGCAGCCCGGACGTCGCGCGGCTACGGGAGTGCGCCAGCGACGAGTGCGCGCTGCTGTTCTTCGACGCGTCCCGGCCCGGCCGACGCCGCTGGTGCTCGGACCAGGCCTGTGGGAACCGTGCCCGCGCCGCCCACCACCGGGCCCGCCGTTCCTGACTGCCGCCCGCGACACCCGCGATGGTGTCCGACGATAACGGTGCGTCGGGGGGCGCACCCGCCGACCTACAGCCATGGAGATGCCGGTGATGGTCGCCGCCGTGCCCAGCCCTTCCTATTCCGTTCTGCTCGCCGAGGACGACCCGGGCGACGCGATGCTGGTGACCGAAGCATTCCTTGCCCGCGGTCTCGGGCAGGAGGTGGAGACCGTCGCCGCGATCAAGGCCGATCCGGAGCTGCGGACGTTTTGACGCCCGTCTGATCGTTCAGGGCTGCCGGTGCGTCAGTCGGGGTCGCGGCGTGGCGGCCTGGTGCGGACGATGCCGTCGAGGTCGCCGGGGCCGGGGGCCGCGCGCACGTCGCGCAGGCTGACCGGCTCGCCGCACTCGGAGCAGCCGAGCACGGTGTGGAAGACCTCCCCGCAGCCGGTGTGCCGCAGCTGCAGGGGCGGCCCGTCGGGCGCGGCGTGCCGGTCGCCCCACTCGCGCATCGCGGTCAGGACGGGCCACAGGTCACGGCCCTTGTCGGTGAGCCGGTAGTCGTGGCGCGGGGGGTTGTCCTGGTAGGGCACCCGGGTCAGCACTCCGGCGTCGACCAGGCCGGCCAGGCGCTGGTTGAGGATGTTGCGGGAGATGCCGAGCCGCTTCTGGAAGTCGTCGAAGCGGGTCACCCCGAGGAAGGCGTCGCGGACGATCAGCATCGTCCACCACTCGCCGACGATCTCCAGCGTCTGGGCGACCGAGCAGTGCATGCCGGCGAAGCTCTTGCGCTCCATTACTCCACGCTAGTGGGTTGCTTGATAGAACTGCAAGCTCCTAGGGTGAGTTCCATGACGGAACTCACGGTGGAGCGGGGCCCCACCACACAGTCGGCCAGGACGGCGTCCGGGCGCGGGGTGCTGCTGATCGTCTGCGCCGGCGTGGTCCTGGTGAACCTCGACCTGTTCGTCGTCAACGTGGCGCTGCCGCAGATCGCCCGCGACCTCGGCGAGAGCGATCTGGGCACGCTGTCCTGGGTCCTCAACGGGTACGCGGTCTGCTACGCCGCGCTGCTGGTGTTCTTCGGCCGGCTGGCGGACCGCTACCGCCGCGATCTCGGCTTCCTGCTCGGCGTCGTGATCTTCACGGCGGCGTCCGCGGCCTGCGCGGCCGCCAGCAACGTCGAGATGCTGATCGGCTTCCGGCTGGCGCAGGCCGTCGGCGCCGCCCTCGTGACGCCGACCTCGCTGGGTCTGGTGCTCGCCGCCCACAGCGCCGAGCACCGCCAGGGAGCCGTCCGGGCGTGGACGGCCATCGGCGGCATGGCGGCGGCGATCGGCCCGGTGATCGGCGGTCTGCTCGTCGCCGCGAGCTGGCGTTGGGCCTTCCTGGTGAACATCCCTGTCGGTCTGGCGGCCCTGGTGGCCGGGCGCCGGTGGCTGCCGAAGCTGGCAGGCCAGCCGACGGAGCGGCCCGACCCGCTCGGGGTGGTGCTGGCGACCGGCGGCATCGGGCTGCTGACGGCGGGGCTCGTCCGCGGCGGCGACTGGGGGTGGACGTCCGCGGCCCTGCTCGGGACGCTACTCGGTGCCGTGGTGCTGCTGGCACTGTTCGTGGCCCGCAGAACTACGTCTCCGGGGTGCTCGGCGGCATGCTCCTCACCGGCATCGGTGTGGGCCTGACGTTGCCCACCATGATGGCCACCGCCTCGGGATCGCTGCCGCCGCAGTCGTTCGCGACCGGCTCCGCGGTGGTCAACATGCTGCGCCAGACGGGCTTCGCGCTCGGAGTGGCGGTCGCCATCGCGATCCTCGGCGAGTCGTCGGTGGGCACCGGGACGTCCCTGCACGCCTTCCGGGAAACCTGGTGGGTGACGGCGGGCCTCGCCCTGGTCGGCATCGTCCCCGCGGTGGTGCTGCTACGCCGGCCGGCGCGGGCCACGCACCCCGCGCGCCCGGTGACTCCACCCGCGAGGTGACCGGGATGGGGCCGGTAGCGTGGGCGCCGTGCCCGGATACCGGATCGTTCTCGCCTCGGGCTCACCGCGCCGCCGCGCCATCATGACCGGCATGGGCCTGGAGTTCACCGTCGTCACCAGCGGCGTGGACGAGACGCTCCACGACTACGACGGCGCGTCGGACTTCACGGTGCAGGTGGCCCGCCGCAAGGCACTGGCCGTGGCCCGGTCCGAACCGGAGGCGCTGGTCGTCGGCTGTGACACGGTCGTCGGCCTCGACGGGCGGATCTTCGTCAAGCCCGACAGCGAGCAGGACGCCGCGCGGACGCTGCGGGAACTGCGCGGCCGGACGCACCACGTGACCACCGGTGTCGTCGTGGTCCACGGGGTGACGGGTCGTTGCCACGGGCGGAGTGCGACCACCGCGGTCACGATGCGTGCGTTCGGCGACGACGAGATCGCCGCGTACGTCGCGTCGGGCGAGCCGCTGGACAAGGCGGGGAGCTACGCGATCCAGGGGGCCGGCGGGGCGTTGGTGGACCGCATCGACGGGGAGTACGACACCGTTGTCGGGCTCCCCGTCAGCGTCCTCACCGATCTGCTGCGGGAGTTCGACCGCCCCGACCAGCCCGGCCGCACCGTGCCGGGACTCCGGCCGCCGGGGGTTCGGCCACCGGGACTCCGGCCGCCGGGACTTCGGCCGCCGGGACTTCGGCCGCCGGCGGTCAGCTGACGCCGAGCAGGTCCACGACGAAGACGAGGGTCTCGTTGGGCTTGACGGCGCCACCGGCGCCGCGCGAGCCGTAGGCGAGGTGCGGCGGGATGACGAGCTGCCGGCGCCCGCCGACCTTCATCCCCTGGACGCCCTGGTCCCAGCCGGAGATGACCTGACCGGCACCGAGGCGGAACCGGAACGGCTGGCCGCGGTTGTACGAGGCGTCGAACTCCTCACCCGAGCTGTGGGACACGCCGACGTAGTGGACCGAGACGGTCCGGCCGGCGGTGGCCTCAGCTCCCTGCCCCTCGGTGAGGTCCCTGACGACCAGATCGGTCGGCGGGGTCGGGTCCACGAAGTCGATCTCGGGCTTTTCCATGCATCCACCCTATGGGCGCCGGCCTGCCGACCGGCTGGCACCCCCGGAACCCCGAGTGGCGCCGGGGGCCTCGTCCGGCCTCGTCCGGCCTCGTCAGGCGTCGTCAGGCGTCCTCGTCGGACATCCAGTGGACGAAGCGCTGGAGCGGGAACATCGCGTCGTGCGGGCCGCCCTCGACGTGCTTCGCCGCACCGCCGAGGCGCACGACCCGCTGCGCGCCGGCGCTGGCGAGGCGGTCGCGCATCGCCCGCTTGCGCGCCGGCGGGTACATGCCGATCGTCTGCGTCGCGACGTTGACGTGACGGACGGCGTCGTCGAGCGAGTCGACGTGCACGACGTTCGCCGTCTTGTTGCTGGGGTGGAAGTCGACCGGCTCGGAGGTCAGGATGACCAGGCCGCGGCCGTCGGGCGCCCCCCAGACCTTGCAGTCGTCGTCCATGACCCGCAGCATCTGGATCTCGTCGCGGGTGTCGACGGGCAGCGGCAGCGCCACGGCCGAGGCGATCTCCCGGTCGACGCCGAGGCGTTCCTGCAGGGCCGCGCAGAACTTCTCGATACCGTCCCGCTCGCCCTCGGCGAAGATGAAACGGCTGGCCAGGCAGGCCTCCTGGTTGAACACGGAGACGTCGACGGCGGCGGCCTCGGCGACCTCGCCGATCACCGTGTCGGAGGTGAAGGCCTCGGGCCCCACCATCGAGATGGACGTCTTCGGGTCGAACGAGACGAGCTGCAGGCCCGGGCCCAGGTAGCGGATGACGTTGGTGATCGCGTCGCCGCCGCCCCAGGCCACGATCCGGTCGAAGTACTGCGGGCGGTAGAGGGTGCGTTCGATGCGCTCGTCGCCGCCGCGCCAGTAGACCGCCGACATCGAGCGGACGACCGGGTGCTCCGGGTCGACCTCGGCCATGGTGCGCAGCATGGCGACGCAGGTGAACGGGTCGCTGGACGGCATCTTGAAGACGTTGACCGCCTTGACCAGCGCACCCTGGGCGATCGAGGAGATGCAGCCGGTCGGCGAGTTGCCCGCCAGCATGTGGATCATCCGCGGTGGGAAGGCGCGCAGCGCGCCGTGGTTGCCGTGGAAGTCGACCCGGTCGACCCAGCCGTCGAGCGCCGCCGGGTCGGCGAAGTTGGTCTCGATGCTGCCCCACAGCGCCCGCTTCGTCAGCCGGTGCCGGGCGACGCGGAACAGGTTCTCCACCACCCGCCGCGGCAGCGGGTTCGTCGCGATGATGCGCTCGGCCGCCTCCTGCAGGTGGACGTTGTCCTCCAGGACCAGGCGCTCACCGCAGGCGGCGAGGAAGTCGATGATCTCCTCGGTGCTGACGTCCAGCAGCGGAGGCAGCTCCGAGCGCGGGGTGACCAGCGCGTCCAGCGAGATCTCGGGGGTGGCGAACTCGACGCCGAGGTCACGGGACCGGTAGTGCACCGCCCCACCGCGCACAAGCCGCCCGCGGATGAAGTGGTCGACCCGGATGACGTCCTGCTCGGGAGCGTGGGCGGCAGCGGGGGCGGGGGCGGCCGGTTCGGCTTCGGTGGTGGTCATGACAGGCCCCTCACGTAGGCGTCGACGGTGCCGGCGCAGCCGATCTTGTCGTCGCCTTCCAGGTCCGCGTAGCGGACGATGCTGTCGCGGATGCTCGGCCCGGCGTTCCCGCAGGAGCACGGGCCGTGGTCGAGCGCGATCCGGTCGCCGGTGGTCACACCGCCCCAGCGGCCGTCGAGCGCCAGGTCGAAGAACGCGGCGCGGCCCTCGACCTCGCCGCCGGTCTCCGGAAGCAGTGCGTCGCCGTCCCGGGTGAGGACGAACGGGACGACCCACGGCGGCACGTGGTAGCGGCCGCCCTCCCGGCAGCGCGGCATGCCGGAGTTGAGCTCCTGCATGCTGTAGTTCTGGAAGGTGCGGGTGGCGGGAATGTTGAAGGTCTCGTGCACGAACTGCTGGTAGTCCGGCGGGAGCTGCGCGCGCTTGAGGCCGCCGCCGACGTAGATGCAGTTGTCGGGGTGGAAGTCGTCGCCGCTGTAGCCGAGATCCCGTACCAGCCTGGCGATGTGGTGAAGCGCGTTCCACATGCCGGCGAGCATGAGCTTGTCCCCGCGGGCCGCGACGAGCGTCTCCGCGGCGATGACATAGGACTTGTCGAGGATCTCCGCCCGTTCCCGCGACGTCGCCTCGAAGGCGGCGATCTCCTCGGGCCGGGCGGTGCCCTCCGCCATCGCCCGGCGCAGCACCACCATCTTCGTCATCTCGCCGATGGTGATCGGTGGGATCGGCAGCCGGAAGGGCTCGAACCGCGGGTCGCCGAAGGCGGCGACCTGCGCGTCCCGGATGATGTTGTTCTTCGGCACGCTGGCGCTCGGCGCCAGGCCCATCATCCGGCGGTCCCGCGCGGGCTGGACACCGGAGCCCCAGGAGAACACTCCGACCGTGTCGAGGCGGGACCAGTCCATGTCCCGCTCCGAGGCGATCAGCATCGCCGACTTTCCGGTCGTGCCGCTCGAGCACGAGATGTAGTGCCGGTTCTCCTCGTAACGCGCGACCCAGTCATCGATATCGGTGATGCCGGTCGTGTCGATCGGGGCGAGGGGATGGGCCGAGACGGTGCCGAGCCATTTCCCGAGCCGGTCCCACTTCTGCTCGGCGAGGAAGCTCTCGGGATAGCTCTTGTACGCGGTGTGCGGGAAGAGCAGCGGTACCGCGTCGGCCAGTGACCGGATCTCGGTGACCTTCTCCTCCTTCGCGCGGAAGGCGAGCAGCCGGATGCGGTCCCGGCGTTCCTGGAAACGCTCGTTCATGGCCTCGACCTGGGCCTCGCGCAGCTCCGCGTACGGAATGGCGAAACGGTTCTCCGACTGCACGAGCCCTGTCAGGCGCTCCACTGCACCACTCACCAGAATCTCCCTCCGACCGCGACAGAACTAGACTCGCGAGTATAGTTTCAGATGTCAAGAGGAGATCCCACGGTCCCCGTGGATGTCGGCAGGAGGGGAAGCGCCGGGCCCGGCGAGTGCGACGGCTGTCCGCGCCTGCCCTGCACCCCCATACTGGGGTCACATGGATCACCGCGTACTCGGCCGCACCGGCGTGCGGGTCTCCCCGCTCTGCCTCGGCGCCATGATGTTCGGGGACTGGGGCAACCAGGACCACGACGACTCGATAAAGATCATTCACCGGGCGCTGGACGCCGGAATCAACTTCATCGACACGGCGGACGTCTACTCCGCCGGTGAGTCCGAACAGATCGTCGGGAAGGCCCTGGCCGGCCGACGTGACGACGTCGTGCTGGCGACCAAGCTGTTCATGCCCATGGGCCCGGACACCAACCAGCGCGGCCTGTCCCGCCGCTGGATCATCACCGAGGTGGAGAACAGCCTGCGGCGCCTCGGCACCGACTGGATCGACCTCTACCAGGTGCACCGCCCCGACCCGTCGACCGACATCGACGAGACCCTCGGCGCTCTCACCGACCTCGTCCGCGCCGGCAAGATCCGCTACTTCGGCAGCTCGACGTTCCCGGCCCACGAGGTGGTTGAGGCGCAGTGGGTCGCCGAGCGGCGGCACCGCGAACGGTTCGTCACCGAGCAGCCGCCCTACTCGCTGCTCGTCCGCGGCATCGAGGCCGATCTGCTGCCGGTGGCGCAGAAGTACGGACTCGGCGTGCTGCCGTGGAGCCCGCTCGCCGGCGGCTTCCTCTCCGGGCGTTACAAGCGCGGCGGCGGCGAGGTCACCAGCACCCGCACGGCCCGGGTCCCCAACCGCTACGACCTGTCCCTGCCGGCGAACCAGCGCAAGGTCGAGGCCGCGATCGCGTTCGGTGACCTCGCCGCCGAGGCAGGCATCACGCTGATCGAGCTGGCGCTGGCGTTCGTGCTGCGCCACCCGGCGGTCACCTCCGCGATCATCGGTCCGCGCACGATGGAACATCTGGAAAGCCAGCTCACCGCCGCCGATGTCGTCCTGGACACCGCGACACTGGACCGGATCGACGAGATCGTCCCGCCCGGGGTGAACCTCAACCCGGAGGACGCCGGGTACACGCCGCCCGTCCTCAGCAAGCCGGCCCTTCGTCGCCGTTGAGGCTCCGACGCCGGAGCGCTCCGTCACCGGAGCGTTCTGAGCAGCAGGAGGGGACGAGGAAGGCCGCCGGATCCACGGCGGCCTTCCAGAGCCCCGGCCGATGACTCATCGGCCGGGCCTGGACCCGACCGGCCCGGTGTCCGCGTGGTCGCCGTCGCTCTGGCGGATCACCGCAGCGTAGCCGGCCGGAGATCCGGACAGCTCCGGCGCCAGCCCATCCGGCGCCGCCTGCGCGGGTGACCCGTGGTCCACCAGCCGCGTGCCCTCGACGTCGACGTTGGGCAGCACGCGGTCGAGCCAGCGCGGCATCCACCAGGCAGAACGCCCCAGCAGTGCCATGACCGCGGGGACGAGGGTCATCCGGACGATGAAGGCGTCGATGGCGACGCCGAGCGCGAGCGCCAGGCCCACCTGCTTGAACAGGATCTCCGGGCTGAGGATGAACCCGGCGAAGACACTGATCATGATGATGGCCGCGGCGGAGACCACCCGGGCTCCGTGGTCGAAGCCGGAGATCACCGCCTCGGTGGGCCGGGCCCCATGGACATGCTGCTCACGCATGCCTGTGACCAGGAAGACCTGGTAGTCCATGGCAAGTCCGAAGACCAGGCCGATGATCAGCACGGGCAGCAGGCTCGTGATCGGCCCGGTCTGGCCCTCGATCCCGAGCGGCCCGGCGAACCAGCCCCACTGGAAGACCGCGACCACGACACCGAGCGACGCGACCACGGTCAGCAGGAAGCCGCCGATCGCCTTGAGCGGGACGAGCACGGAACGGAAGACCAGGCAGAGCAGGATGAGCGCGAGACCCACAACGACCAGCAGGTAGGTCAGCAGCGCGTCTCCGAGCGAGTCGGTGACGTCGATGGCGAGCGCGGTGGTTCCCGTCACCGAGACCTCGGCTCCGTCGGGTGAGGGCAGGTCGCGGATGGTGCGGACCAGGTCAGCGGTCTCGGTGGCGGAGGGGCCGGTCTCCGGGACGACGCCGAGTATCGCCGTGTCACCGGCCGCGTTCACCTGTGCCGGGCGGACGGTGGCGACGTTGTCGAGCCGGCTGATCTCGGCGCCGATGGCGTCCGCGACGGCCTGGGGGTCGGCGACCGGTGTACCGGTGGTCGACCGGGTGTCGACGGTGATGGTGAGCGGGCCGTTGAAGCCGGTGCCGAAGTTGTCCGACAGCAGGTCGTAGGCCTTGCGGGCCGAGGTGTCCGGCGCGGCCGCGCCGTCGTTGGGCAGAGCGAGCCGCATGTCGAGTGCCGGGATCGCCGCGACGCCCAGGGCGACGACGGTGGCGACGAGGACGGCGACCGGGTGGCGGGTGACCCAGGTGACCCAGCGGCGCGCCCGGGTCGGGGCGCTCGGCAGGTGCCGCCCCCGGGAGTCGCCGCTCTGGTCCGCCCTCGAACGGCGTGGGTGGATCCGGGCACCGGCGAAGCCGAGCAGCGCCGGCACCATGGTCAGGGAGACGACGACCGCCAGCAGCACGGCGAAGGCTGCCGCGACACCCATCTCGGTCAGGAACGGGATGTTGACGACGGCCAGGCCGACCAGCGCGATCGCCACCGTCAGGCCGGCGAACACGACCGCGGACCCGGCTGTGCCGACCGCGCGACCCGCCGCGTCCTGGCGGCCGTGGCCCCGCGCGAGCTCCTGGCGGTAACGGGAGACGACGAACAGCGAGTAGTCGATCGCGACGGCGAGGCCGAGCATCACCGCGAGGGTCGGGGTGTTCGCCGACAGATCCATGAACCCGGTCGCGGCGATGATCGAGCTCACCGCGATACCGACACCCACCAGCGCGACCAGTAGCGGCAGACCGGCAGCGACCAGCGAACCCAGTGTGATGAACAGGACGACCGCGGCGACGCCCAGGCCGATCAGCTCGGACGCGCCGTGCGCGCCGGCCTCCTGGACGGCCTCGCCGCCGGCCTCGACGGTCAGGCCGGCGGCCCGCCCCGTCTCGATGGCGTGGTCGAGGGTGCCGCGGGCCTCATCGGAGATGTCGGCGGCGGCGACACTGTAGGTGACCTGGGCGAAGCCGACCGAGCCGTCCTCGGAGATCCGCCCCTGATACGGATCGGCGACGGTGGCGACGGCGGCCGTGCCCTGAAGGGACGAGACGACCGAGCCGACCGCGTCCTGCCACCGCTGTGTGGTGAGCGGCGACCCGTCGGGCGTCGCGAACACGATCCTGGCCGTCGCGCCGTCGGCGGCGGCCTCGGGGAAGCGTTCCTCCAGCAGGTCGAGCGCCCGCTGCGATTCGGTGCCCGGCATGGTGAAACCGTTGACGGTCGGGCCCGACAGGGTGGCGGCGCCCGCCCCCGCGACCAACAGGACTCCGAGCCACAGGGCGAGGACCAGACCTCGCCTCCGGTAGGAGAAGCGGCCGAGCCGCTGGAGGTAAAGAGCCATGCCGACAACCCTGTTCCCGGACGGGTCCGCGCACATCCAGCGAGCGTCGTCACTTGCACGTACCGTCATGGGTGTACTCCGCTGCCGCGGCCGCAGCACGCGGTAGAGGGCGCGTACCGCGTCCGCGGTACCTGGGACATACCGTTGACGCAGGTCGACAGCAGAGCTACCGCCGGTACCGTGAGCACAATGTCCGTCGGACTCACCCCTGCGTGGGCGTCCCTGCGGGAGCAGGCCCACGCCCGGCCCCCGCTGGTCGACTGCCTGGTGGTGCTCGCCACCTTCGGCACCGGCCTCTGCGCCGCCGTCGCCACCCCGGCCGCCAATGCGAACGCGCTAGCCCTGCCCGCGGTCGTCCTGGGCATGCTGGCCGCACTCGTCCTGCTACTGCGGCGGCGCTGGCCACTGGCGGTCCTCGCCGCGACAGCCGGGCTGCGCGCGGTCGGTGCGGCGGCAGACCTCGGGAACCCCGTGCTTCTGCTGGCGATCGGGGTCGCGATCTACACCGTCGCGGTCCAGCGGCGTGGCGCGGTCGTGTGGTACTTCGCCGTCCTCGCCGGCCTGGCGTCCACCCTGGCAAGCCTGCCGGGCGGCCCATCGGCCAAGGACATCGCCTCGACGTGGACCTGGCTGGGCCTCGCCACGCTCGCCGGCTACTCGGTACGCGGTCGCCGCGACTACATCGTCGCCGTCGAGGACCGGGCGCGGCGCGCCGAACAGGGCCGGGAGCAGGAGGCCCGGCGGCAGGTCGCCGAGGAACGGCTGCGCATCGCCCGTGAGCTGCACGACGTCGTCGGTCACCACGTGGCGCTCATCAAGGTGCAGTCCGCCGTCGCCGCGCACGTCCTGCGCACCGACCCGGACCGGGCCGAGGAGTCGCTCGGCCACGTCCGTCAGGCCAGCCGCACCGTCCTGGACGAGCTGTCGTCCCTCGTGCGGGTGCTGCGCGAGCCGGACGAGCCGATCGCCACCCGACCGGCCCGCGGGCTCGCCCACCTCGACGAGCTCGTCGCCGGTTTCGCCGCCAGCGGGCTGCCGCTGAGCTGGAGCTCCACCGGGCCGGAGCGGGAGCTGCCGGCGCTCGTCGACCTGGCCGCGTACCGGATCGTCCAGGAGTCCCTGACCAACGCCTACAAGCACGGTGACGGCGGGCACACCCGGGTGCGGCTCGCCTACGACCAGCATGACCTGCGCATCCAGGTCCGCAGCGGCGGCCCGCCGACGGGCCTGGGCGACGCGGGCCCCGCGGGAACGGTCAGGGGGACGGCGGTGGACGTCCCCGGGACGACGTCTGAGCCGAACGGCGCCACCGACCCCGGCTACGTGGCCGGGCACGGCATCATCGGCATGCGGGAACGCGCGGCGGCGCTCGGCGGCCAGCTGCACGTCGACCGGGACGGCGACGGCGCCTTCACGATCGCGGCCTGCCTGCCCCTCCCACCACCCGCCGGCCCGGGCGCCACGACCAGCGCCACAGCCGGTGCCGGGGGCGAGGCGTGATCCGGGTGCTGCTGGCCGACGACCAGCCGCTGATCCGGGCCGGATTCCGGGTTTTCATCGACGCCGCCCCCGACATGACGGTCGTCGGCGAGGCCGCCGACGGCGCCGAGGCGATCCGGCTGGCCGGCGAGCTCACGCCCGACGTCACGCTCATGGACATCCGCATGCCCGGCATGGACGGCATCGCCGCCACCCAGACGATCACCACCGACCCACGGCTGTCCGCCACCCGTGTCCTGGTCCTGACGACCTTCGAGCTGGACGAGTACGTCTTCGAGGCGCTGCGCTCCGGCGCCAGCGGCTTCCTGGGCAAGGGCGTCGAGCCCGACGAGCTGATCAACGCGGTACGGGTCGTCGCCCGCGGCGAGGCCCTGCTGTCCCCGCTCGCCACCCGCCAGCTCATCGCCGACTACGTCTCCCACCCCCGGCCTTCGGCGGGCCCTGCGACGGGCTCGCTGGACCGGCTCACCAACCGGGAGACCGAGGTCGTCCGGCTGGTGGCGACCGGCCTGTCCAACGACGAGATCGCCGAAGCCCTGTTCCTCTCACCACTCACCGTCAAGACCCACATCAACCGGTCGATGACGAAGCTCGGCGCCCGCGACCGCGCCCAGCTGGTGGTGATCGCCTACCAGGCGAACCTCGTCCAGCCGCCGCCCAGCGACGCCCGCGCCGGCTGAGCAACCGAGCAGTCGGGCTGCCTCGCCGCCACGCGTGAATGCCGCGCCTGAACGCCGCGTTTGAAAACTCCCCTGACGTGTGATGGCCTGACGGCGCAGCTCACGGACGAGGGGTCGTCGACATGTCGGTTGATCAGGGAACAAATGACCTGGAACGCCTCGCCGACCTTGACCTGGACCAGCTGAGGAAGCTGGTCGGGCTGGTGGAGTACGACGGTTCCGCGGATCCCTTCCCCGTTTCCGGGTGGGATGCGCTGGTCTGGTGTGCCGGCAACGCGGTGCAGGCCGCGCACTACTTCCAGTCGGCTTTCGGTATGGAGCTGGTGGCCTGCTCGGGGCCGGAGACCGGAAATGTCGACCATCGCGCCTTTGTACTGCTTTCCGGAGCGGCGCGGTTCGTGGTGAAGGGCGCCTACGATCCGGCCAGTCCGCTCGTGGAGCACCAGCGGCGCCATGGTGACGGCCTCGTCGACATCTCTCTCGGGGTGCCGGACGTCGACCGGTGCGTCGACCATGCCCGGGCGCGCGGCGCGACGGTCGTCGAGGATCCGCACGACGTCCGAGACGAGCATGGTCTCGTCCGGCTCGCCACGATCGCGGCCTACGGGGACACGGTGCACACCCTGGTGGACCGGTCCCGCTACCAGGGCGTCTACCTGCCGGGCTACGAACGGCGGAGCTCGACGCCGGTCCTGCGGCCGGGTGCGCCGCGAGGGCTGTTCCAGGCCGTCGACCACGTCGTCGGCAACGTGGAGCTCGGCAGGATGGACCACTGGGTCGACTTCTACAACCGGGTCATGGGTTTCACGAACATGGCCGAGTTCGTCGGCGCCGACATCGCCACCGAGTACTCCGCGCTGATGAGCAAGGTGGTCGCCAGCGGCAACCACCGTGTGAAGTTCCCGCTGAACGAGCCCGCGGCCGGAAAACGCAGGTCGCAGATCGACGAGTTCCTGGAGTTCTACGGCGGTCCGGGCGCGCAGCACGTCGCGCTCGCCACGGACGACATCATCACCGCGTATGACGCGATGGTCGCCGCGGGAGTGGACTTCCTGTCGACCCCGAGCTCGTACTACGAGGACCCGGAACTGCGGGCCCGGATCGGCTCGGTCCGGGTGCCCGTCGGGGAGCTCGCGCGGCGCGGGATCCTGGTCGATCGGGACGAGGACGGCTATCTCCTGCAGATCTTCACGAAACCGGTCGGTGACCGCCCGACCGTGTTCTTCGAACTGATCGAACGGCATGGCTCCCTCGGGTTCGGCAAGGGAAACTTCCGGGCGCTGTTCGAGGCGATCGAGCGCGAACAGCAGCTGCGTGGCAACTTCTGAGACCGGGCCGGAGAAGCGGTCAGGCAGGGCGGACGTCAGGGCGGAAGGAGGGAGGTGGCCCGATGGCCTATTACCGGCAGGTGGGCGACGTCCCGCCGAAACGTCACACGCAGTTCCGGCGGCCCGATGGCGGCCTGTACCGCGAGGAGCTCGTCGGCGCGGAGGGATTCTCGTCCGACTCCTCGCTGCTCTACCACCGGTTCGTTCCCTCGGCGATCGTCGGCTCGCGGGTGTGGGAGCTGCCGGACCAGACACTGGTCGCGAACATGCCGCTGCGGCCCCGCCACCTGCGGCTGCCGGAGCTCTTTCCGGGCCAGGAGCACAAGGCCGCCGACGCGGTCACCGGGCGGCGGCTGCTGCTGGGGAACGGCGACGTCCGGATCTCCTACGTGGTGGCCTCCGTGGCGTCGCCGTACTACCGCAACGCGGTCGGGGACGAGTGCGTCTTCGTCGAGGGCGGCGGCGCGACGGTCGAGACGTCGTTCGGCGCGCTGGACGTCGGGCCCGGAGACTACGTAGTGCTCCCCCGGGCCGTCATCCACCGGTGGGTGCCCACCGGGGGAGATCCGCTGCGCCTCTACTCGCTCGAGGCGAGCGGCCACATCGCGGCGCCGAGCCGCTATCTGTCGCGGTACGGGCAGTTCCTGGAGCACGCGCCGTACTGCGAGCGTGACCTGCGGGCGCCGGCCGAACCGATGCTGGTGCAGGGTACGGATGTCGAGGTCCACGTCAGGCACCGCCTGGGCCGGGACGGCCTGGCGGGAACGGTGCACGTGTTCCCCCAGCATCCCTTCGACGTCGTCGGCTGGGCCGGATGCCTGTACCCGTACGCCTTCAACGTCGCCGACTTCGAGCCGATCACCGGGCGGGTGCACCAGCCCCCGCCGACGCACCAGGTGTTCGAAGGCCGGAACTTCGTGGTGTGCAACTTCGTCCCCCGCAAGGTCGACTACCACCCGCGGGCGGTCCCCGTGCCGTACTACCACTCCAACGTCGACTCGGACGAGGTGATGTTCTACGTCGACGGGAACTACGAGGCCCGCCGGGGATCGGGCATCGGCCGGGGCTCGGTCTCGCTGCATCCCGGCGGGCATTCCCACGGCCCCGCGCCCGGGGCGGTCGAGCGTTCTCTCGGCGTCGAGCATGTCGACGAGCTCGCGGTCATGGTCGACACCTTCCACCCGCTCGACCTGGGTGAGGGCGCGCTGGCCGCCGACGACGGGGACTACGCCTGGTCCTGGTCCCGCCCTGGGACGGACACATGACGAATCCGCGCACCGGCCTGGCCGGCGCCCCGAGCGGCAGCACCGTCAGCCGGCTGTTGGCCGGCCTGTTCGACGATGCCGCCCTGTTCCCACCGGGCAACGCACCCATGGACGCGGCGCTCGCCGCGTACCGGTTCCGCCCCGCGGGCCTGCGGACGATGGTGGCCAGGTTCGTCGTGCCGGCGGCCCGCCTCGGCGAACTGGTCGAGGCGCTGGGGCGGGCGGGGCCGCGGGAGTCCCCGGATCCGGTGGCGCTCGTGGTGACGACGCCCGCGGGCGAGCTGCCCGCGGTCATGGCACAGTGGTCCGCTGCCGACGCCGACCGGGCCCGGGCGCTGTTCACCTCCTTCGGCACCTGCGGCATCGCCGAACCGGCCGGTGACCTCGTCGCCCTCGGGCTGCTGCGCGCGAGCGGCGCGGACGGCGCGGTATGACAGCCTCCGCCGCGAGCTGGCTGAGCGGCGACGTTCCCGCCGACGACGGGTTCGGTCTGGAGAACCTGCCCTACGGCGTGTTCTCCACGCGGTGGGACAGCCGGCCCCGCACGGGGGTGGCGATCGGTGACCGGGTGCTGGACCTGGCCGGTGTCACCGGCGACCCCGTCCACGCCACGGGGTCGCTGAACGCGTTCCTGGCACTGGGGCCACGACGGTGGAAGGCGCTACGCGCCGATCTGGTCGGGTGGCTGACCGAGGAACGGCACCGCTCCCTGGTCGGGCCGCACCTCGTTCCGGTGGAGGAGGCTCGCCTGCACCTGCCGGTCGCTATCGCCGACTACGTCGACTTCTACAGCTCGCGGCACCATGCGGAGAATCTCGGCCGCCTGTTCCGTCCCGGCGGTGCGCCGCTGACTCCCAACTGGCTGCACCTGCCCCTCGGCTACCACGGGCGCTCGGGAACCGTGGTGGTGTCCGGCACGCCGGTGGCCCGCCCACATGGCCAGCGCAGGGGACCCGCGGACGGCCCACCCACGTTCGGGCCGTCGCAGCAGCTGGACATCGAGGCGGAGATCGGGTTCGTGGTCGGGACACCGTCGGAGCTGGGCCGGCCGGTAACACTGGAGGAGCTGGACCAGCACGTGTTCGGAGTGTGCCTCGTCAACGACTGGTCCGCGCGTGACCTGCAGTCCTGGGAGTACGTGCCGCTCGGCCCCTTCCTGGGAAAGTCCTTCCTGACCTCGGTCTCGCCCTGGGTCGTGCCGCTCACGGCGCTGGCGGCGGCCCGGGTCCCGCCCCCTGCCCGCGAAGTGGCGCTGCTCCCCTACCTGGACGACGCCGCGACGGCACCGTGGGGCCTCGACATCCGGATGGAAGTGCGGATCAACGGGCACCTGGTAAGCCGCCCGCCCTTCGGGCTGATGTACTGGACGCCGGCCCAGCAGCTGGCGCACCTGACCGTCAACGGGGCCTCGCTGCGTACCGGGGACCTGTTCGCGTCCGGGACGGTCTCCGGCCCCGAGCAGCATCAGCGCGGGTCGCTCATCGAGCTGACCTGGGGCGGCCGGGAACCGCTGGAGCTGCCCGACGGTTCCGTCCGCACCTTCCTGCGGGACGACGACCACGTCAGCATCACCGCCACGGCCACCGGAGTTCACGGCGGGGCCGTCTCCCTCGGCGCGGTCACCGGCCGGGTCCAGCCGCCCCGGCCGATGCCCTGACAGTCGCCCCCCACGTGCTCCGCGGCGAGACGGGACGTACGTTCCCGCCCCGACCGACACGAGACAGTCCGGACAAGGCAAAGGCACCGGCCACGAGCGCCGAGCGCCGAGCGCCGAGCGCCGAGCCAGAATCCGGTCAGACGGAGACCCAGGACCGAGCGACCAAGGCGATGGAGCCACGGCTTCTGCCCGCCGGTTCACCGGATGCGGTGTGCGCCGGCGGAGGTGGCCGCGGTGAAGGCGAACGGGGCACGGTGGCGGGCCGCGCGGAAGGCGGCGGTCACGGCTTCGGTGACCGCCGCGGTCCGGTGCGCGGGGACGAGGGCGATCACGGAGCCGCCGAAGCCACCGCCGGTCATGCGCGCGCCGAGCGCGCCGGCCTCGACGGCAGTTGCCACGGCAAGGTCGGTCTCGGGACAGGAGATGCGCAGGTCGTCCCGCAGGGAGGCATGCCCGGCGGTAAGGATGGGGCCCAGCCTGGGTAGAACGCCTTCCTCCAGGATCGCGACGGCCTCGATGACACGTTCGTTCTCGGTCACGACGTGGCGGACCAACGGTTGGAGCGCGGCGGGCAACCGACTCAGGACGGATCGGCGGCCGTCCACGGCGGGGTCGCCGGTGGTGGTGATGTCGGTGGTGATGTCGTCGGTGGTGAGATCGCGCAGCGCTCGTAGGCCGAGGAGCTCGGCCGCGTGCTCGCATCCGGCGCGGAGCTCGGCGTAGGCGCCGTCCGTGAGGTCGTGCCTGACGCGGGTGTCCAGGACCAGCAGGTCCAGACCATGGGCCGTGGGATCGAACGGGACGTGGCGGCGGGCCATGGACCGGGTGTCGAGCAGCAGTGCCGTCCCCGCGGCGGAGCAGGCCGACGCGGTCTGGTCCATGACTCCGCAGGGCACTCCGACGAAGGCGTTCTCGGCGCGATGGGCGATCGAGGCGAGTCCCTCGGGTGTCAGCCCGAGGTCGTAGAGGTCGTTGTACACGGCCGCGGTGGCGCATTCGAGGGCCGCGGAGGAGGACAGGCCGGCCCCGGCGGGGACGTCGCTGTCGAAGTGCAGGTCCGCACCGCCCACGAGATGGCCGGCCTCGACCAGCGCCCACACCACGCCAGCCGGATAGGCTGCCCAGCCGGTGATGCCACCGGGCCGCAGGTCGCCGGCCGTCAGGTCGACGACCCGGCTGTCTTGCTGGGCGCTGCGCAACCGGATCCGTCCGTCATCCCGTCGACGGGCGGCCGCCCGCACGGTCTGGGACAGGGCGATCGGCAGGACGAGCCCCTCGTTGTAGTCGGTGTGCTCGCCGATCAGATTGACCCGGCCGGGCGCGGCCCAGACTCCCTCGGGTTCCGCGCCGAAGGCGCTCGGGAATCCGGTCACGGCACTCTCGTCTCCTCGGTGAACGCCCGTTCGTCGGTGACGATGTCGTCGAGGTCGGGGCAGCGGTGCTGCCAGCCGAGTATGTCGCGGGCGTGGGTGGCGGAGTCCGGCGTGTTGGGCGCAGGGGTCAGTCTTCAGGAAGTGCCGACAGCGCTGGTCCCCGAGGTTGGTGGGATGGGTGTCCGGGCCGGGTCGGACCGCCGACCTTCCGCTTTTCAGGCGGAAGGTCGGTCAGCCGCGGCTCAGTTCTCCGTTCGGCGGGTGGCCTCTCGCTCGTAGGTCTGCCAGCGGCCGTGGATGTCGTCCTGCGCCAGCTCGCCGAGGCGGTCGGCCTCCGCCGGGTTTGCCGCCCCGAGCCGGGTGAACCGCGTCTCGGTGGCCGCGAACTCGCTGAACGGGATGGACGGTGCCCGCGAGTCGAGGCTGAACGGGGCCTCGGCGGCCGGGTCGAACCGGTAGAGCGGCCAGTAGCCGGACCGCACCGCCGCCTTCTGGTGCGCCATGCCCGCGGTCATGTCGATGCCGTGGGCGATGCAGTGGCTGTAGGCGACGATGAGGGACGGCCCCGGCCAGGCGGCTGCCTCGTTGAATGCCCGTACCGTGTGCTGGTCGTTGGCGCCGAGGGCGACCTGGGCGACGTACACGTCGCCGTAGGCGGCGGCGACGAGTCCGAGGTCCTTCTTGCGGGTGCGCTTGCCGCCCATCGCGAACTTCGCGACCGCGGCCCGCGGCGTCGACTTCGACGCCTGCCCGCCGGTGTTCGAGTAGCCCTCGGTGTCGAGGACGAGCACGTTGACGTCGCGCCCGGAGGCGAGCACGTGGTCGAGGCCGCCGAAGCCGATGTCGTAGGCCCAGCCGTCGCCGCCGACGATCCACACGCTCTTCGCGACGAGGTCGTCGAGGACGGCGTCCAGCCAGGGGTCGACCCCGGAACCTTCCCTTCCCGAGCCGGCGGCGTGAGCGAGGCGGCGGCGCAGCTCGGCGACCCGCGCGCGCTGCGCGCCGATCCCGGTCTCCGTCGACTGGTCGGCGTCGAGGATCGCGCCGACCAGGTCGTCGCCGACCACACCCGCCACCGAGCGCAGCAGGCGGCGGGCCTCCCGGGTGCGGGCGTCGAGCGCGAGCCGCATGCCCAGGCCGAACTCGGCGTTGTCCTCGAACAGCGAGTTGGCCCAGGCCGGGCCGCGGCCTTCGGCGTTGGTCGTCCACGGGGTGGTCGGCAGGTTCCCGCCGTAGATCGACGAGCAGCCGGTGGCGTTGGCGACGACGATCCGGTCGCCGAACAGCTGGGTGAGCAGCTTCAGGTAGGGCGACTCGCCGCAGCCCGCGCACGCGCCGGAGAACTCGAACAGCGGTTCCCGCAGCTGTGAGCCGCGCACGTTGGTGGCCGGGGCGAGCTCCGGGCTGACCGCCGGCAGGGACTGGTGGAACGCCCAGCTCGTCCGCTCGTCGTCGAACCGGGTCGCGGCGTCGACCATGTCGAGGGCGCGGTGGTCCGGGATCTCGCGGCTTTTCGCCGGGCAGGCCTCGACGCAGATCCCGCAGCCGGTGCAGTCGTCCGGCGCGACCTGGATCGTCAGCCGGTACTGGCCGAGCCGGGCGTCCTTCGGGCGGGTGTGGCGGAACGACTCCGGCGCGCCGTCGAGGCGCTCCGGTTCGAACAGTGTCATCCGGATGGCGGCGTGCGGGCAGACGATGGCGCACTTGCCGCAGGTCACGCACAGCTCCGGGTCCCAGACCGGCAGTTCGCGGGCGATGGCACGCTTCTCGTAGCGGGCCGTGCCGACCGGGAAGGTGCCGTCGGCGGGCAGCGCGCTGACCGGGATCAGGTTCCCCTCCCCCGCCGCGATCCGCGCGGTGACCTGCCGGACGAACAGGGGCAGGTCGCCGACCAGGCCGCGGCGCGGGCCGCCGGTGACCTCCCGGCCGCGCAGGTCGACCTCGCCGAGCGCGCCGAGCGCGGCCTCGATCGCGGTGACGTTGCGGCGCAGGACGTCCTCGCCGCGCTTGGCCTGCGCGGTGCGGACCCCGTCGCGCACGGCGTCGACGGCCTCGGCGGCCGGGAACAGGCCGGAGAGTGCCAGGAAGCAGGTCTGCAGCACCGGGCTGACGATGCCGGGGATGCCGGCCTCCTTCGCCACCCGGTCGGCGTCCACGACGAACAGCCGCGCGTTCTTCTCGAGCAGGTGCCGCTGGGCCTGGGCCGGCAGGTGGTCCCACACCCGCTGGGCGGGGTGCGGGCTGTTGAGCAGGACGGTGGCACCGCGGGCGGCCACGGCGAGGACGTCGACCCGGTCGAGCAGCCCGGCCTGGTGGCAGCCCACGTACTGGGCATCGCGGATCAGCCACGGCGCGTCGATCGGCTCCGGGGACAGCCGCAGGTGCGACACCGTCATCGACCCGGACTTCTTGGAGTCGAACACGAAGTACGCCTGGGCGTGCAGGGACGTCCGATCGTCGACCAGGCCGGCGGTGGTGCGGGTGGCGCCGACGGTGCCGTCGCTGCCCAGGCCGTAGAACACGGCCCGCAGGACGTCGTCGGGCTCCGGGAAGGCGTCGTCGTCGACCGTCAGGGACAGGTTCGTGACGTCGTCGTGGATGCCGACGGTGACCTCGCGGCGCGGACGCTCGCGGTCGAGCTCGTCGAACACCGCCGCGGCCATCGCCGGGGTGAACTCCTTGGATGCCAGCCCGTAGCGGGCACCGATCACGCGCGGCATCCGCTCGGGACGCTCGGCGAGGGCGGCCAGGACGTCGAGGCGCAGCGGCTCACCGGCGGCGCCGGGCTCCTTCGTCCGGTCGAGGACGGCGATCGAGCGCACCGTCGGCGGCACGCAGGCGAGGAACGCCGCCGTGTCGAACGGCCGGTACAGCCGGACCTGGACGAAGCCGACCCGTTCGCCGCGGGCGACGAGCCGGTCGACCGCGGCCCGCACCGCGGAGCGCCCCGAGCCCATGATGACCGCGACCCGCTCGGCCTCCGGGTGGCCGTGGTACTCGAACAGCCGGTAGGCGCGGCCCGTCGACACCGCGAGCTGGTCCATCACCCGCTGGACGATGCCGGGGACGGCCGCGTAGTAGCCGTTGGCCGCCTCGCGGGACTGGAAGAAGGTGTCCGGGTCCTGGGTGGTGCCGCGGATGACCGGATGGTCCGGGGACAGGGCGCGGCGCCGGTGGGCGTCGACGCACTCGGCGGGCAGCAGCGCGGCCAGCGTCGCGTCGTCGAGCAGGTCGACCTCGTTCAGTTCGTGCGACGTGCGGAATCCGTCGAAGAAGTGCAGGAACGGGATGCGGGAGGCCAGCGTGGCCGCGTGCGCGACGGCTGCCAGGTCGTGTGTCTCCTGCGGCGAGGCGGCGGCGAGCATCGCGAAGCCGGTCGTGCGGGCGGCCATCACGTCGCTGTGATCGCCGAAGATCGACAGAGCGTGGGTGGCGAGGGTACGCGCGGCGACGTGCAGCACCATCGGCGTCAGCTCACCGGCGATCTTGAACATGTTGGGCAGCATCAGCAGCAGCCCCTGCGAGGCGGTGAAGGTCGTCGACAGCGCCCCGGCCTGCAGCGCCCCGTGGACCGCGCCCGCGGCGCCACCCTCGCTCTGCAGCTGCACCACCTCCGGCACGGTGCCCCACAGGTTCGGACGTCCCTTCGCCGACCAGGCGTCGGCGAGCTCGCCCATGCCCGAGGCAGGCGTGATCGGGTAGATGGCGATCACTTCACTCGCCCGGTACGCAACCGAGGTCGCCGCCTCGTTGCCATCGATCGTCTGCTGCCCCATGCACAACAGAGTCCGTGTACGGGAGGCGAACAGAACGGGACCTACGTCCTTACCCCCACGACGGAGCTCCCCCGGCACGGAGGGATCGATGAGCAGCTTCTCCTGGGCCGGTCCGGGTCTCTCCGTGCTGTCGCCGCCGTCCAGCCTGTCACGGGCTGGACGGCGGCGACACCCCGTCCGGGCGTCAGGTTCCGATCTTGCCGCCGTCGCGGCGGCGGATCACGACGGTGGCCGCGCGGGGGCGGCCGGCCGGGTCGAAGTCCGGCCAGTTGCTGACCGCCCGCGGGTTCTCCGGCGTCGGGGCGCCGAAGGCCGGGGTGGACTCACCGGGGTGCTGGACGTTGACGAACAGGGAGGTGCCGTCGGGTGTCGCGGTGATGCCGGTGATCTCGCAGCCGCGCGGGCCGGTCAGGAACCGGCGGATCTCGCCGGTCCCCGGGTCGGCGACCAGCATCTGGTTGTTGCCGATCCGGTCGTGCTTGCGGGACGCGAGGTTCTGCGAGCTGTTCGAGACGTCCGTCTGGATGAACAGCCGGCCGTCGCGGTCGACCCACAGGCCGTCGGGCGAGCCGAACAGGGGCTGGTTCGCCGGCACCGAGGCGCCTTCGGGCTGGTAGGACGGGTCGCCGGCGTAGAAGGCGACATCCCAGGTGAACGACAGCGCGGTGTTGTCGTTGCCCTTCTCACGGAAACGCAGGATGTGCCCGTAGATGTTGTTCGCCCGCGGGTTCGCCGGCGTCGGTCCGTTGCTTCCGTTGGTCAGGGTGACGAAGACCTCGTGGCTCTTCGGGTGCACCGCGACCCACTCGGGGCGGTCGAGCTTCGTCGCCCCGACCGCGTCCGCGGCCTGGCGGGTGCGCAGCAGGACGTCGGCCTGATCGGCGAACCCGGCGGAGGCCGTGAGCGGGCCCTTGCCGAACACCAGCGGAACCCAGGTGCCCGAACCGTCCGCGCCGAAGGTGGCGACGTACAGGGTGCCGTGGTCCAGCGGGCTCCTGCCCTCGCGCCGCAGCCTGCGCCACGGCTGGGAGCCGACGAACTTGTAGAGGTACTCACCGTTCTCGTCGTCGCCGGTGTAGACGACGATCCGGTCGTCCTGCTCGACGACGGTGGCGCCCTCGTGCTTGATCCGGCCGAGCGCGGTGCGCTTCACCGGCGTGGACTTCGGGTCGAACGGGTCGATCTCGACCACCCAGCCGAACCGGTTCAGTTCCTTCGGGTTCCTGGCGACGTCGAACCGGGGGTCGGCCGTGTGCCAGTTGTAGCCGCTTGCCGCGCCCACCCCGTAACGACTCTGCGCCGCGTTCGGGCTCCAGGCTGCGTCGGTGGTGCCGAAATAGCCGTTCCAGTTCTCCTCGCAGGTCAGGTAGGTGCCCCAGGGGGTCCATCCGTTCGCGCAGTTGTTCAGCGTGCCCTGCGGGGCGGTGTTCGCCGCGAGCTCCGGGTGCCGGCCGGAGACCGGACCGGAGAAGGTCACCGGGGTGGCCCCGGTGATACGCCGGTTGTAGCGGGAGTCGACATTGACCCATTTCCCGCCCTGCAGCTGCATCGCGATGACACTGACGCCGTGCGCGGCTAGCGCCTTCGCGACCTTCTCCGGGGTGATCGTGGCACCGCCGTCCGGGAAGAGCAGGCCCTGGTCGACATACTCGTGGTTGACGACCAGCAGGCCCTCACGGTTCTCGGCGGAGCCGCGGCCGGTCGGGAAGAAATGCATTCCGTCGTGGTGCATTCCCACCTGGACGGCCTGGTCGGCCGCACTGTTCGACGCGTCCTTCTTCCAGGCCGGGCCCTTCCGCGCCAGCGGCGTGCCCCAGGGGACGATCACCTGGAAGGTGTAGCCGGCGGGAACGACAAAGGTGTCCGCGGTGCTGGTCGGGACCTCGGTGAAACCGAGCAGGCCCCGCCCGGGGCCTCCCGGGCCGCCGGGGTGGCCGGGGCGACCGCCACCAGGACCACCGGCGCTGGCCGCGGTGACGCCGGACGCTCCGAGAAAGCCTGCGGTGGCCGCGGCGATTCCGCCGCCGACAAGCGTCCGGCGGCTCACCCGGGCCGCGATGAGGTCGGAGAGTCTCGGGTTCTCGGTGGGATTCGAACCGGCGTCGTCGGCGTCGTCGTGCACATTTCCTCCGTCACGTCCGCGTGATCGCTGCTGATCGCTGTGTTTTGATCGCTGCGTCGGCGACGTTAACCAGCCCGGGGCTGCCGCGGCGGGCCGGTGCGCGAACCCAGGATGAACCGCCGGCCAACGTTCCGCGCTGCCCGGGCCCGCCGCGACGCAGGCCCCCCGTACTGCGCAGATAACCGACATGTGCGACGCGGTTTACGGCTGGGCCATGCGGGGGACGCCGCGCGTCCATCAGGGCGGCGCAGGCTCGCCGACGGCGCGCGCTACGGGGCGCGCGTGCGAAGGGGGAACGGATGAATCGTCGGAGCGTCACCAGCGTAACCGCGGGCGCACTGGCTGTCGCGCTGCTCGGTGCCGGGGCGGGCGTCGCCCAGGCCGGCGGCGGAGACGGCGGCGGAAGCGGCGGCCCGCAGCCCGGGCAGGCGCTGGCGGCACGGGGCGACGCCTACCGCACGGCGGCCGGCGACACGCTGACCGTCCGCGGCGGCGGTGTGCTGCGCAACGACAGCGGCCGCCCGGTCACCCTGGTCGCGAACACCGCGCCGGCGAACGGAACACTGCACCTCAACCCGGACGGCACCTTCAGCTACGTGCCGAAGCCCGGCTTCACCGGCACCGACACGTTCAC
Source organism: Parafrankia elaeagni (assembly GCF_000374165.1). Classification (GTDB taxonomy): domain Bacteria; phylum Actinomycetota; class Actinomycetes; order Frankiales; family Frankiaceae; genus Parafrankia; species Parafrankia elaeagni. The sequence continues at coordinate 160,020 of NZ_KB893728.1, read as the reverse complement.
CTACTCCGTCAGCGACGCCGTGACCCGGTACGCCACACAGGTCCCGCCACTGGCCACGATCGGCGGGGTCACCATCAAGGGCGGCGCCTACGGCTCGTCCATCTACCCGGTGCCCGGCTCGCGGGACGAGTTCTACGGCCTCACCGACCGCGGCCCGAACGTCGACGGCCCGAACGGCGTGAAGATCGAGCCACTGCCGGCGTTCACCCCGGCCATCGGGAGGTTCCGCCTGGTCGACGGCCGCGCGACGCTGCTGCGGACCATTCCGCTGCGGGCCGCCGACGGCACCCCCTACAACGGGCGGGTCAGCACCGAGGCGAGCACCGGCGAGACGATTCTCGACATCAACGGGAACGTCCTCACCGCCGACCCGAACGGCTACGACCCCGAGGGTCTGGTCGCCCTGCGCGACGGCACGTTCTGGGTCTCCGACGAGTATGGGCCCTACATCACCCACTTCGACCGTCACGGCCGGGCGATCGAGCGGCTGTCACCGTTCAACGGCGCGCTGCCCGCGGAGCTCGCGAACCGGATGCCGAACCGCGGCATGGAGGGCCTGACGATCACGCCGGACGGCTCCACGCTGGTCGGGATGATGCAGTCGGCGCTGGCGCAGAAGGACCTCACCCCGCGGCCGGTGACCGTCCCCACCCTGCGCGTCGTCACCTACAACCTGCGCACCAGGGCCACCCACGAGTACGTGTACCTGCTGGACGACCCGCTGCGCAACGCGGGCGCGGTCAGCGAGATCACCGCGATCAGCAACTCGAGGTTCCTGGTCACCGAGCGGGACGGCAACTTCGAGCCGGGCGCGTTCAAGAAGATCTTCACGATCGACCTGACCGGCGCGACCGACGTGGGCCCGAAGGCGTCCGTGCCCGGCGCGGTGTACACGGCCGGCCAGGGCGGCCTGCTGCTCGGCACGCCCGGGAGGACCATCGAGGCGACGGTCGGCAGCACCGACACGGCGACCGCGGCGGCGACCCTGGCGTCGTTCGGCATCCGCCCGGTGGGCAAGACGCTGGACGTCGACCTGGCCGGCCTGGTCAGCACGCTCGACCCGACCGGCGGCTTCTTCGGCCACGACAAGGTCGAGGGCGTCGCGACGACGGACGGCGGACGCACCCTCGTCATCAGCAACGACAACGACTTCGGCATCGCGGGTCTGACGAACACCACGCCACCCTTCCAGCTCAAGCCCAAGATCCTGCCGAACGGGCAGCAGGACGACGGCGCCTTCCTGGTGGTCGACACCACCAGGCTCCCGGCCCACACCAGCACCGCGACCGTCACCATCACCGTGACCGCGAAGGGCGGCCCGCGGCGCTGATCCGCGGGTCGGCAGACCCGCGCACGGTGGCAGGCGCCCGGTCCCGCGCCTGCCACCCAGCCGGCTCCGCCACCCGGCCCGCAGCCGCAGGCGCAGGCTGGCACGGGCACGGGCACGGGCACGGGCACGGGCACGGGCACGGGCACGGGCACATCGTTGTGACGGAGGCACGAAAAAGTGCCTTCTTTCGCGGGGCCTCCAGTGCCTCCACCGTGTCTGTTGACCGCAGGCAAGGTGAGGAGACCGGCTGATGACCCAGGCCACCCAGTCCGCCCAGGGAAGACGGGGATCGCCCGGGCTGGCGCTCGCCGTGCTCTGCGCGGGCCAGATGCTGATCGTTCTCGAGCAGAACATCGTCAACGTCGCGCTGCCGGACCTGCAGCGCGGTCTCGGTTTCTCGTCGGCGAACCTGGTCTGGGTCGTCAACGCCTACCTGGTCCCGTTCGGCGGCCTGCTGATGCTCGCCGGCCGGCTCGGTGACCTGGTCGGTCGCCGGAACCGCGCGCGCAGGCGCAGGCCATCGCCGCCTACAGCTTCGCCTCCGCCGCCGGCGCCGCGGTGGGCCCACCGATCGGCGGGGCGCTCACGGACCTCGCCAGCTGGCACTGGATCTTCTTCGTCAACGCACCGGTCGGCGTCGCGGTGATCGTCGGGGCGCTCCGCACGCTGCCCAGGGACACCGGCCCCGGGCTGGGTCGGGGCCGCAGCGTGGATGTCCCTGGCACCGCGCTGGTGACGGCCGGGCTGATGCTGTTCGTGTTCACCATCGTGAACGCCGGCCAGGTGGGCTGGCGGACCGGCGAGACCCTGCTGCTCGGCCCGCTGTCGATCGTGCTGCTGGCGGGCTTCCTCGCCCGGGAGGCCACCGCCGCCGCGCCCCTGCTGCCCCTGGCGATGCTGCGTTCGCGGACCGTCGCCGCGGCCAACCTGGTGCAGTTCCTGCTGATCGCCGGCATGTTCGGCCTGCTGTTCTACGGCACCCTCTACGTCCAGCGGGTGCTGGGCTACACCTCCCTGCAGGCCGGCCTCGCGTTCGTCCCGATCGCCGTCGTGATCGCGGCGTTCTCGCTCGGGCTGTCGGCTCGGCTGATCATCCGGTTCGGACCCTGGGCGCTGCTCCTCGGCGGCCTGGCCCTGATCACACTCGCCTTCGGCGGCCTGGCTCTCGCCCGGGCCGACGGCGGCAGGGAGCCGCTGGGCCAGGCACCGGCAGAGGCGGCTGATCCTGGCGGCCAGTCCGGGGTACAGGGCCTCAGGAGTAGACGTAGAAGCCGCGGCCGCGCTTGCGGCCCAGCAGGCCGCCCTCGACCATCCGCTGCAGCAGCGGCGGGGGTGCGTAGAGCGGCTCCTTGAACTCGTCGTACAGCGCGTCGGCGATTGCCGCCGTCACGTCGAGGCCGATGAGGTCGGCGAGGCGCAGCGGCCCCATCGGGTGCGAGCAGCCGGACGTCATGCCCTGGTCGATGACGGCCGGGGTCGCCAGCCCGGACTCCACCATCCGGATCGCGGCGAGCAGGTAGGGGATCAGCAGGGCGTTGACGAGGAAGCCGGCCCGGTCCGGCGAGTGGATCGGCTCCTTGCCCAGCACCGTGGCGACGAAGTGCTCGGCCCGGTCCCGGACGTCCTCACTGGTGAGAACCGAGGAGACCACCTCGACCAGTGGCAGCACCGACACCGGGTTGAAGAAGTGCAGGCCGATGACGTTGCGGGCGCGGCGGGTGCACCTGCCCAGCCGGACGATCGGGATCGATGAAGTGTTGGAGGCGAGGATCGCGTCCGGGTCCTCGACGATCCGGTCCAGCGCGGACAGCAGGTCGACCTTGGCACCCTCGTCCTCGTGGATCGCCTCGATCACCAGTTGCCGGTCGGCCAGATCGTCCAGGCGCGTGGTCAGCTCGATCGCGGCGAGCGCGGCATCACGGTCGGCCGTGGTCAGCCGCCCCTTCTGGACGCCGCGGTCGAGCGAGTCGGTGATCCGGCGGCGCCCGGCCGCGGCCGAGACATCACGTGGGGACACCACGACCCGGACGTCGAGCCCGGCGAGTGCGCAGAGCTCGGCGACAGCGGCACCCATGGTGCCGCACCCGACGATGCCCACCCGGCGGATCGGCGCGGGCGTCCCGGGTGGTGCGGGCGGCTGCCCGGGACCACCCTGCGCGCCGGGGGCGTCCAGCGGCCGATGGCTGGGTAACGCGGACACGGGCGACTCCTCGGTGCTCGGCACGGGGTATGGGTATGGGGTATGGGTCAGATCGTCAGGGAGAGCAGCTGGTCCGAGATCAGGTTGATCACCGCGGCCTGGTGGTTGGCCACGAAGAAGTGCCCGCCGGAGTAGGTGTGCAGCTCGAAGGGCCCGGTGGTGTGCTCGGCCCAGGCGCCGGCCTCGTCGAGGTCGACCTTCGGGTCCTGGTCGCCGGTCAGCGCGACGATCGGGCAGTCGAGTCGGGGGCCGGGGGTGTAACGGTAGGTCTCCGCAGCCCGGTAGTCGCTGCGGATCGCCGGCAGGATCATGCGCAGCAGCTCGAGGTCGCCGAGCACGCGGGAGTCGGTGCCGCTCAGCTTCTTCAGCTCGCCGACGATGCCGTCGTCGTTGAGCAGGTGGACCGTCTCGTGCCGGTGGCGGGACGGCGCGCGGCGGCCGGAGGCGAACAGGGTCACCGGGCTGCGTCCGAGCCGCTCCTGCATCCGCAGGGAGACCTCGAAGGCGAGGGTGGCACCCATGCTGTGGCCGAAGAAGGCGACCGGCCGTTCCAGCGACGGCCGCAGGGCGGCGAACACGGCCTCCGCGAGCTCGGCGATGCTGCCCAGGCCGGGCTCGTGCCGCCGGTCCTGGCGGCCCGGGTACTGCAGGGCGGCGACCTGCAGGGTCGGCTGCAGCGCGGCGGAGACGGGGTAGAAGAAACTGGCCGATCCCCCGGCGTGCGGAAAGCAGACGAGGGTGACGCGGCTCTCCGGGGCGGTGTGGAACCGGCGGAGCCACAGGCTGTCGTCGGGCGTGGTGCTGGTCATCAGGCAGGGTCCGTTTCCTGAGCGGGGGCCGGCTCGGTGCGCGCGGTCTCGGTAACCAGTGTCGGGCCGGAAGTTGCCGGCTGGCCGGTTTCCGACTGGTCGGTGCCCGGCAGGCCAGGTGCGGGGCGACGAGCGACATCAGAATCCACCTCTGCGGGTAGGCCCACGGTCAGCGGCGATAACGGATGTCCGGCCGCGACCGGATATCCGTTCCGCCCGCGCGGATAGCCGACCCGGGGCAGCCTCGGAACGAGGCTAGGAGCGACTTCGCCGGGCCGGACACCCCTAGCCGTCCCCTACCAGCACCGACTGAAAAAGTCAGATGAAAAGTCGGATAAAATCACGAAGCCGGGAGCACCCACGGGTGACCACCGCTCTCTGCGCCACAGAAACCCTGCGTCCCGGGGATCTGACGCACGGGTTCTCGGCGGGCCGCGGAAAGACCACTCGACTGCCGCGGCGACAACCGCGATCCGAATTCCCGTACGGAGAATCCAGCGCCCTCCGGAATACCGTCGGCGCGTTTCGACCCCGCGAACCTCATGTCCCGACTCCGCGATACGCGCCGCGTCCCGCGCCGGCGCGCTCCGCCGGCGCGCTCCGCCGGTCCACCGGCGGGCCGGCTCTGTTCGGATGAGGATCGGAGCCGGTCAGGGGTTCGTTCAAGAGCTTCCCACCGCCTGCGGGTGTTCCTGCCGTTCGACCCCATGCGACGACCGACCATCCGGCCCTGGCTCCTGACACCCGCCCTGTTCGCGGTGCACGGGGGCACCTGGCGTTCCGGGGACCAGGGAGGCCACAGGAGGGCCACGGACCGAGGGCCGAGGGCCGGCGGCCGCCGGCCGCGGCACGGCGATCCGCGGTGTCGGTGCCGCGCGCACGATCGTGCCGTTCGGCCGTGGGCGACGTTGTCGCGTGTTCGCCCCGACGCATAACGTCGCGCTGTCCGCCGGCAGCGGAGGCCCGGCCGACACCGGGTGACACACCACGTCCCGCCAGGCACTTGATTAAGTAAGGCTAACTTAATTTAATCGGATGCGACCGGAAGAGGCTATTCCGAACGTGTGCGGAGCGTGATGGCAGTGACCTGGTCCGATCCTGATATCGAGCACGGTGCGCGGCACCGGGAGGAACACCCGGCCCGGCGGGCGGGGCGCCGTCCATCCGTCGCCCGCCGAAGGAGTCACGGCCCGCAGCGGGCCAGGGCTCTGCCGGCACAGCTGCGGGTGACGGCCGTCCTCGCGGTCGCCGCGGTGGCCGGCATGCTGCTGGCCGGCTGTGGGTCGTCCGACGAGGCGGAACCGCCGGCCGCGCCCTCGTCGTCGACGTCCGCGGGGCCGTCCGCGGGGCCGTCCGCGGGGCCGTCCGAGGCGGCTCCCGTGCTGCCGGTCACCGTGTCCTCGGCCGGCAGTGGCGACGTGACCGTCACCGACGTCAGCCGGATCATTCCCCTCAACGGCGAGATCGCCGAGATCGTCTTCGCGCTCGGGCTCGGTGACCAGGTGGTGGCGACCGACGTCTCCGCCACCTATCCGCCCGAGGCCGCGGCCAAGCCGAAGATCGGCTACCAGCGGTCACTCGCCGCGGAGGGCATCCTCGCCCTGCGGCCGACGGTCCTGGTGGGAACACCGGAGGCCGGCCCTCCCCCCGTCATCGAACAGCTGCGGTCGGCGGGCGTTCCCACCGTGATCGTCGAGCGGGGCGCCGAGTCGCTGGACGGCGTCGACGCGAAGATCCGGGCCGTGGGCGCGGCGCTCGGCGTGCCGGGCCGCGGTGCGGCGCTGGCGGCCACCACGCAGACCGAGCTGGACGAGGTCCTCGAGCGGGCCGCGGGTGCCACGGACTCGCCGAAGGTCGCCTTCCTCTACGTGCGCGGCCAGCAGAACGTGGCCATGATCGGCGGCGAGGGCAGCGGGGCGGACCTGCTGATCGAGGCCGCCCACGGTGTCGACGCCGGCAGCGCGGCAGGGCTGGGTGAGTTCACGCCGCTGACGGCCGAGGCGCTGGTCGCCGCGGATCCCGATCACCTGCTGCTGCTCAGCGACGGCCTGGAGTCGGTCGGCGGGATCGACGGGCTGCTCCGGCTGCCGGGAGTCGCCCAGACCACCGCCGGCGAGAACCGGGCGGTCATCGACCTCGACGACCTGGAACTGCTCGGCCTGGGCCCGCGCACCCCCGCCGCGCTCGACGAACTGGTGGACGCGCTCCACCCGGGGCTGCGGTGACCCGGCCCCCGGCCGAGGGCGCCCGGGCGCCGGCGCCCGGGGGCCCGGCGGGAACGGACGGCCCTGCCCCGCCGGCCGTCCCCGAAGCTGTCCGAAGCGGGGGCCGCCCGTCTACGGCCGGCCCGTCCGCGACCAACTCGCCCGCGGCCAACTCGCCCGCTGGCAGCCCGCCCGCTGGCAGCCCGCCCGTGGAGAAGCCGCGCCTGCGCGGGCGCGGGCCAGTCCGGCGGGGCCGTGCGGCGTCGGCACTGGTCCTCCTGAGCACCGCGGTCGCGGCGGCCTCGGTGCTCAGCGCCGCGACCGGCGCAGTGGGTGTCCCACCGTTGTCCGTGCTCGGCGTCCTCGCCGAGCACCTCGGCCTGGGCACCCTCGGAGTGGAGGTCAGCGCGCGGCACGACGCGGTGGTCTGGAACATCCGACTGCCCCGCGTCCTGCTCGGGCTGCTGGTCGGCGCGTGCCTCGGCTGCGCCGGCGCGATCCTGCAGGGGCTGTCCGGCAACCCGCTGGCCGATCCGGCGCTGGTCGGAGTCTCCGGCGGGGCGGCCGCGGGCGCCGCGGCCGCCATCGTCGCCGCACCCGCCCTGCTCGGCCAGTGGACCGTGCCCACGGCCGCCTTCCTCGGCGGGCTGCTCGCCACCTCCGTGGTCTACCTCGCGGCCCGCCGGGACGGCCGGACGGAGATCATCACCCTGATGCTCGCCGGCGTCGCGGTCGGCGCGGTCGCCAACGCCCTCGTCGGCCTGGCGATCTTCACAGCGAACGACCAGGAGCTGCGCGACATCACCTTCTGGAGCCTCGGCAGCATCGGCGGCGCGACCTGGACGGCGCTCGCGGCGGTGGCTCCGCCCGGCCTGGCCGGGCTGGTGCTGGCCCTGCGCCTGGCCCGCCCGCTGGACCTGCTGGCCCTCGGGGAGCGGGAGGCGGCACATCTCGGCCTGCCGGTCGAGCGCACCCACCGGCAGGCGGTCGCGTTGGTCGCACTGCTCACCGCCGCCGCCGTCGCGTTCACCGGGATCATCTGGTTCATCGGCCTGGTCGCCCCGCATCTGGTGCGTCTCGTCGGCGGCCCGCGGCACGCGACGTTGCTCCCCGCCTCGGCACTGGTCGGCGCCGGCACCGTGGTCCTCGCCGACCTGGCCGCGCGCACGATCGCCGTGCCGGCGGAGGTCCCGCTCGGCGTGGTGACGGCCCTGGTCGGCGGACCCGTGTTCGTCCTGCTGCTGCGCCGCACCCGCAACGCCCACGGCGGGTGGGCATGACCGTGGACGCGGCCGGTGAACCGGTCCTGACCGCAGCCGGCCTGTCCGTCCACACGCCGACGGGCCGGCTGCTGGACGACATCACGCTGACCGTGCGCGCCGGGGAGCTGCTGGCGATCGTCGGCCCCAACGGAGCGGGCAAGTCGACCCTGCTCGCCGCGCTGGCCGGTGACCGCCCCACCCCCCGCACCCGCACGACCGGCGAGGTCAGCCTGTTCGGGCGCCCGATCGGCAGCTACCGGCCGGGCGCGCTCGCCCGCCTGCGCGCGGTCCTCCCCCAGAGCGGCACGCCACGCTTCCCGTTCACCGTCGAGGACGTGGTCCGGCTGGGCCGGGCGCCCTGGCCACCGGACCGCGACCGGGACGACGCGGCCGTCGGCACGGCGCTGGCCGTCGCCGACGTCGCCCACCTCACCGCCCGCCGCTGCACCGACCTGTCCGGCGGGGAGCAGGCCCGGGTCAGCCTCGCCCGGGTCCTCGCCCAGGACACCCCCGTCCTGCTGCTGGACGAGCCGACCGCCGCCCTGGACCTGCGGCACACCGAGAACGTCCTGATGACGGCGCGCCGGATGGCGGACGCGGGCCGCGCCGTGGTCGTCGTCGTCCACGACCTCAACCTCGCCGCGGTGCACGCCACCACCGTCGCCGTCCTCGCCGGTGGGCGGCTACGCGCCCTGGGTACGCCGGCCGAGGCGCTGACCAGCACCATCCTGACCGAGACCTACGACCATCCGGTCACCGTGATCGACCATCCGCTACGCCCGGCCAGGCTGGTCCTCCCCGGCCGGCACAGCCATCCCGAGCCGGCGGGCGGCCGCGCGGGGCCCTTGGTCCACCACAAGTGGCCGGAATCACGAGGGAATCACCCGCCGAGCAAATCGTAACGGTTTTTCTTGTCAGAAAAAAGTAACAGGCCGACACCTCGGTCGTAACAATCCCCACATCGTCCCGGACGAAACTTGTTCCGCATTGGGCGTCCCACCGAGCAGAAGATGCCCCTGACCCTGACTGGCGGGTGTTCCGTGGACGATGTCCTGTCAATGGTGATGTCCATGGACAGCATTCCGACATTGTCGGAGACCGATGTGATACTGGCGGAGCTGCGCCGGCTGCCCCAGACCGCCGAGACCGCGGCCCTGATCGACGACCTGCTGGAGTTCCGGACACTGCTCTCGGCGCGGTCGACGGATACGGATCAGGCCCACTGACGCCGTCGCCCAGGGCGGTGGGCCCGGAGGGACCGACACCGGGCAGGCACGCGTCAGGCGGCGACGCCGGTCACGGGAACCGGCGGGCCGGTCTCCCGCCCCGTCTGCCCGGTGCGGTCCCGTTGACTAGCGGGAGCCGAAGGACTGCCCCTGGCCGCCGCTCCGCTCGCTGCCGAAACGCTCGTCGAACTGCCCGCTCCGGCTCTGGCCGGCCCCCGCGCTGACCAGCTCCCGCAGGCGGTTCTCGACGTACCCCTCGCTGTGGTGCGTCCGGTCGGCGATCCGCGCGATCAGGTCGTTGATGCCGTTCGCCGCGTCCAGGTCGGCGGCACTGACCTGACCGAACTGGTCGAGCAGCGGGTAGCGAAGCTGCCGCCAGTTCTGGCGCAGCTGCTGCTCGACCTGCTGGCGCTGCTGCTGCTCCTGCTGAGACATCAGATATACCCTTTCGTTCGGTTCGGTTTCTGCCGCGGTAGCGCGGGGGAAAGGCTACCCAGGCCGTCGCCGGAACGCCGTGCGACTGCCGACTCGGCGTGGATACCGACCAGGCACCCCATTGTTCCCAAGTGGAGATCCGAAACTGCTGTGCGGATTCTCGGCAAAAGTCGATCCCGCCGGGAGCCGGTGTTCGTCGCCGGGTTTGTTGTCTCCGCGCTCGCCTCGCCGCTGATCGGGCTGGCGAGGGGGGTACTGACCCGACCTCCCTGGACGGTGTGCCGGTACCTAGCGTGGAGGCATGAGCACCGATCTGAGCTTGAACAACGGCGTCAGGCTGCCCGCCCTCGGCTTCGGCGTCTTCCAGACCCCGCCCGAGGAGACCGCGGTCGCGGTCGAGGAGGCGCTGCGGGTCGGCTACCGGCTGATCGACACCGCCGCCGCCTACGGCAACGAGCGCGGCGTCGGCGAGGGGATCCGCCGGTCAGGCCTCGCCCGCGACGACATCTTCGTCGAGACCAAGGTCTGGATCAGCGACTACGGCTACAACGAGACCCTGCACGCGTTCGAGAAGGCGGTCGGCAAGCTCGGCGTCGACCAGCTCGACCTGCTGATCCTGCACCAGCCGCTGCCGAGCGAGTTCGACCTCACCATCGACGCCTACCGAGCCCTCGAGACGCTCCTGGCCGACGGGAAGGTGCGCGCCATCGGCGTCAGCAACTTCCTGCCCGACCACCTCGACCGGCTCCTCGACGCCACCACCGTGGTACCCGCGGTCAACCAGATCGAGGTGCACCCCTACTTCCGCAACACCGAACTGCTGGAGAAGGACGACAAGCTCGGCATCCTGTCCCAGGCGTGGTCCCCGATCGGCGGGATCACCTTCTACCCCGGCTGGGGCGACGACGACCGCCGCAGCACCCTAGAGGACCCGACGCTCGTCGAGATCGCCACGGCACACGGGAAGACCACTGCTCAGGTGATGCTGCGGTGGCACCTCCAGCAGGGCCGACAGGCGATCCCGAAGTCGGTGTCACCGACCCGGATCGCGGAGAACTTCGACATCTTCGACTTCACGCTCACCGACGCCGAGCTCGCGTCGATCGACACACTGGACACCGGGGCACGCGGCGGCCCCGAGCCGGAAGCGATCACGCGGGCCGCCTGGGGACGGGAGATTCCCGAAGCCTGATCGCCCGAAGTGTCACGACCCCGGCCGGGACGTCCGAACGTCCCGGCCGGGGTTGCTCGGGGTGCCGTTGGTGAGCGCCGCCCAGCGGGCCCGCCAGGACAACACCGACCAGCGGGAGGCGGCGCTGTGGATCGAGCCGATGCTGGCGAAGGATCCGATGCTGAAGATCGACGCGTAGCAGCCCACGCCGAGGACGGACACCGCCGAGCCGACGGACCCGATCGACAGCACCGAGCCGACCGACCCGATGGACAGCACGGACCCCTTCGACCACAGACAGAGGACGGAGTCCTCGGAGCCGATCGACAACCGGGAGCCTCTGGGCTTGTGCATGACGTCATCCTCCCGGAAGCGGCCCGGCCGCGCCTGACCTTTCCGCACCCCGCCGGGAGCGCGCACAGGCATCCGCGCGGCGCCGAGATCGCGGGACTGCGCCGGTCGGCAGTAGCCACTACCCCGAGCAACGGCCGTACGCGCGGATGACCAGCCGGATGTCGCGGTCCGGCCAGCCGCGGCGGATGGTCAGTGAATGGTGGTCAGGCGCGCCGCGGCGGCGAGGTCCGGGCAGCCGGCGAGAGCCATCGCGTCCTCCAGCTCCGCGCGCAGCAGGCCCAGCACCCGGGCGGTGCCGGTCGCGCCCCCGAGAGCCAGGCCCCACAGCGCGGGACGGCCGACGAGAACCCCGTCGGCGCCGAGAGCGAGCGCGCTGAGCAGGTGGGCTCCCGTGCGCACGCCGCCGTCCAGAAGCACGTCGACCTTGTCACCGACGGCGGCCCGCACCGCGGTGACGACGGCGGGAAGCGCGGTCACGCTCGCCGCCGCCCCGTCGAGCTGGCGCCCGCCGTGGTTGGAGACGACCACCGCCGCGGCGCCCGCCCGTGCGGCACGCACCGCGTCGTCGGGGTGCAGGATGCCCTTGCAGATCAGGGGGAGGCTGGTCCGCTCCCGCAGCCAGTCGAGATCCGCCCAGCTCAGCGCGGGGTCGACCAGCGCGGCGGTCTGGGCGGCGAGCGCCGAGACGCCGGCCTGGACGCCCTCGGCGTTCAGTGAGAAGTGCGCGGCGGCGACGTCCGGTGGCAGGGTGAACGACCGGCGCATATCCGCGAGGCGCCGGCCCAGCCGGGGGGTGTCGACCGTCAGCATGAGGGCCCGGGCACCCGCCTGCTCGGCCCGGGCGACCAGCTCGGCGACCGCGCCGCGGTCACGGAGCCAGTACAGCTGGAACCACAGGTCCGCGCCGGTGACGGCGATGTCCTCGACGGCGACGCTGCTGAACGTGCTGACAGTGAACGGCACCCCCGCGGCCAGCGCGCCGGCCGCGGCCGCCAGCTCCCCGTCGGGGTGCACCGCCCGCTGGTAGGCCATCGGGGCGACGGCCATCGGCGCCGGGACGTCGCTGCCGAGCAGCCGGCCCGCGGTGCTGACCGCGGAGACGTCGACGAGCACCCGGGGCAGCAGGCTGACCCGGTCGAGCATGGTCGTGTTGGCGGTCAGCGTGCGTTCGGTGCCCGCCCCGGAACGCACGAAGTCCCAGACGTCGGCCGGCAGCAGCCGGGCGGCGGCGGCTTCGGCATCCGCCGGTGTCAGCAGCGGAGCCGGAGCCGGGGCCACCGGGACGGCGACCTGGCCGGCGATCTCGGCGTTCTCGGCCTGGATCGCGTCGTAGAGCGCGCGCACGTTGCGATTGCCGAACGCCTGGGCTCCGTCCCGCTCGATGACCTCGAAAATCAGCGTGTGCCGCGGATGACTGGACCGGGTGAAGATCTGATAAAGCAGCCCGCCCTCCTCGCGGTCGGCGAGGATCCCACGGGGCTGCACCTCGTCGAGCGGATGCCGGGTGAGGTCGACCCGGCTGGCGAGCCGCTCGTAGTACAGATCCGGCGGGTCGAGAAAGGCCACACCACGATCACGCAGGATGTCGACGGTACGGGTCAGATCGGTGGACGCGAACGCCAGATGATGCACCCCGGGGCCGCCGTGCCAGGCCAGGAAGTCGCCGATGTGGCCCGGCTTGTGGTCCGAGCTCGGGGAGATCAACGTCAGGGTGAGGTCACCGGAGGGGCTGCGGACGGCGTTCGAGTCCATCGCCTCGTCGTCACGGACCATGATCTCCGAGTACACGGTGCGGAAGCCGAAGACGCGGTGGTAGTAGGCCGCGGTCTCGTCCAGCGTGCCGGCCTCGACGGCGACGGCCACGTGATCAAGCACGGTCAGCCCGGTCACCGGGTCCGCACCCTGATCCGCACCCTGATCCGCCTCCGGGGCCGGGCCGAAACCGATCCCGTCGGCAACCGGGGTGAACCCGGGCAGCCAGGCCTCCCCCGCCCCCGGCCGCTCGACCAGGGTGTGCCGGATGTCACCGAAGCCGCCGAGCACCGCGCACACCAGCCCGTCCCGTTCGGTGGGCTCGGCGACCACCCGCGCCCCGCGCCCGACGGCCTCGGTGACCGCGGCGCGCACGTCGGCCGTACGCAGCGCGAGGTCGCCGAAGCCGTCCCCATGACGCTCGACGAACCGCGCGGCGGGATGATCGGGATGCCGGCCTTCGCAGACCACCAGGTTGAGCCCGCCCTGGCGCAGTGCGACCGCGCGGCCCGGGCCGTCCGGGGTGCCGTCGTCGTCCGCGGTGGCGACGGGGTGGAATCCCCAGCGGTCGGCGAAGTCCGCGGCGGTGGCGGGCGCGTCCGCGGCGAAGTAGACGACGTGACTGACGGTCAACGGGCGCGCCGGCGGCTCGGCCGCCGCTGCCTGCGGGGTCAGGCTGTCGGTAGGCGTGTTCTCGGGCATGGACCGCCCCTCCGGGATCGACGTCTGGTGGGCGGACAGCTCAGCCGGCGGACATCTGCTGGACGAGACTGCGCGGGCGCAGGTCCGTCCAGTGCGTCTCGATGTAGTCGAGGCACTCGGCCCGGCCGGCCGGGCCGTGCACCGAGGTCCAGCCGGCCGGGACGTCGGCGAACACCGGCCACAGCGAGTGCTGATTCTCGTCGTTGACCAGAACCAGGAACTCGGCGTTCTCGTCGTCGAACGGATTGGTCGTCATCGGTCGGCTCCTTCGCCGTCGGAGGACCCGCGTGAGCGGAATCCGGTTTCAGTGACCCGCGTCGGCCGGGTCGGCCGGGTCGGCCGCGTCGGCCGCGGCCAGCAGCTCGGCGAGCACCGCGCTGATCGCGGCAGCCGGCTCCGGCCGGAGCATCTCGTGATGGGTACAGGGCAGCGGGTGCTCGACGACACGGCCGGTGACGTGCCCCGCCCACGCCGCGGTCCCCGTCACGCCGGGGCCCCGGTCCTGCCCGGCGGTGAACAGCACCAGCTCCCCGTCGAACCGCCCCGGGGCGAAGCCGGCCAGCGCCCGCTCGTGCTCCGCGGACACTGCCGCGAGCCGGTCGAGCGCCGCCTCGTCGAGGCGGGCCAGCGCGGCGTGCTCCCGCAGTTCCTCCGGCACCTCCCGACCGGCTCCGGCGGTCGGTCCGGTTTCGGCGGCGGTCCCGCCGGCCGGCGGGTAGGCGTCCAGCAGGACGAGGAGCTCGACCTGCTCGCCCGCCTGCTGCAGCCGGACCGCCATCTCGTACGCGACGACCCCGCCGAAGGACCAGCCGAGCAGTCGGTACGGGCCCTCCGGGCGCACCGTGCGCAGGGCCGTGAGATGGCGCCGGGCCAGCTCGCCGACGGAGGCTCCCGGTCCGGCGGGTCCGGCGGGTCCGGACGGTGTGCCGAGACCTGCTAGCGCGGGCGCCTGCAGGCCGTAGACGGGCTGGCGACCGTCCAGACCGGGTAGCAGCCCGGTATAGGCCCAGCTCAGCCCGGACGAGGGGTGGACGCAGAACAGCGGCGGGGTCCCGTCACCGGCCCGTAGGGGCAGGACCGGATCGAACGCCCCCTCCAGCCTCCGGTCCGGGTCCGGCTTCGAATCCGGGTCCGGCTCCGGGTGCTGGTCGGCGAGCCGCTGCGCGAGCGCGGTCGGACTGGGCGCCGCGAGCAGGTCGCGGATACCGGTCACCAGGCCGAGCTCGTCCCGAATCCGCCCGACCAGGCGCATCGCGAGCAGCGAGTGCCCGCCCAGGTCGAAGAACCCGTCCTCCGGTCGAACCTCGGGCAGACCCAGGACCTGGGCGAACAGGACGGCCAGCGCCCGCGCCCGGGGAGACGCCGCTGCGGGCGTGGCCGGCGACGGTTCGGGCGCCACCAGCAGCTCCGGCCGATGCGCCGCCGGACCCGCGGCGGCAAGGGCCGCCAGAGCCCGGCGGTCGAGCTTGCCGTTGGCTGTCCGCGGCAGGTCGTCGACCATGACGACGACCGAGGGCACGCAGTGCTCGGGCAGCGCCCGGGCCACGTGTGCGCGCAGGCCGCCCGCGTCGGCCGGTGCGTCCGGCACGGGCACCACGCAGGCGACGAGGCGCGTGCCCCCGGGGCCCGGCTGGGCGGCGACGGCTGCCCGGGCCACGCCCGGATGGGCGGCGAGCACGTGCTCGATCTCGGCGGGTTCGACCCGGACCCCGCGGATCTTCAGCTGGTCGTCGACGCGGCCGAGGAACTCGACCGCGCCGTCGGCGCGCCAGCGGGCCCGGTCACCGGTGCGGTACATGCGGCACCCTGGCGGGCCGAACGGCGCGGCGACGAACCGGGCCGCGGTGACCTCCGGCTGGCCGTGGTAACCGCGGGCGAGCTGCGTCCCGGCCAGGTACAGCTCGCCGGGCACGCCCGGCGGCACCGGCCGCAGTGCCGCGTCCAGGATGTGGAGGCGGGTGTTCCACACCGGCCGGCCGATCGGCACCGTCCCCGCAGGCCCCGCAGGCCCCGCAGGCCCGGGCGGGCACGGCCACGCGGTGACGTCGACGGCCGCCTCGGTCGGCCCGTACAGGTTGTGCAGCTCGGTCCGGCCGAAACCGCCGGGACCGCCGGCGGACGGGTCGCCGAGCACCTCGTGGAAGCGGCGGACCAGCTCGCCCGGCAGTGCCTCGCCGCTGCACAGCACCCGGCGCGGGGCCGCCGCGGTGCGGTCCCGGCCGGGCCGCGCGATCTCGTCCAGATACACCTCGAGCATCGACGGAACGAAGTGGGCGGTGTCGATCCGCTCGGTGGCGATGAGGTCGGCCAGGTAGCCGGGATCCCGGTGCCCGTCCGGCCGGGCGACGACCACGGTGGCTCCGGCGATCAGCGGCCAGAACAGCTCCCACACCGACACGTCGAAGGTGACCGGGGTCTTGTGCAGCACCCGGTCGCCCGGGCCGAGCGGGTAGGTGGACTGCATCCAGCGCAGCCGGTTGGCGATCGCCTCGTGGCTGGTCGTGACCGCCTTCGGCTCGCCGGTCGACCCCGAGGTGTAGATCAGATAGGCCGGGTGCCGCGGGTCGAGCCGGCACGGCCCGCCGCCCGCCGCCGCGCCGGAGACCCCGGTGGGGTCACCGGCGCCGGAAGCCTCGGCGGCGCGCAGCTGCGCCGAGGTGAGGATCCAGGTGGGCGCCGCGTCCAGCAGGATCGTGGCGACCCGTTCCGCGGGGTACCCGGGGTCGACCGGGACATAGGCGGCACCCGCCCGCAGCACGGCGAGCACGGCGACCACCAGCCCGTCCGAGCGCGGGACGACCACGGCCACCCGGTGTTCCGGACCCACTCCGCGGGCCCGCAGGTAGGCCGCGACGGCCGTGACCCTGGCGTCGAGCTCGGCGTAGCGCAGCCGGGTGCCCTCGAACACGACGGCCTCCGCGTCCGGGGTCCGCGCGATCTGGGCGTCGAGCAGTTCCGTCAGGGTGACCGAGGGCAGTGTGACCGCGGTGTCGTTCCACTCGACGAGCACCTGGTGGCGCTCCTTCTCGTCGAGCAGGTCGAACGACCCGGTCAGCCGGCCGGGTGCGCCACCGTGTCGCGGGACGCCCGTCAGGTCCGTCAGATCCGTCAGGTCGGTCAGGTCGGTCAGGTCGGTCAGCAGGCGGGTCAGCCAGCGGCCGATCGCCTCGGCCAGGTCGGCACCGACGGCGTCGGGCCGGTACCCGAGCCGCAGCCGCGGGCGGCGCGCCGGCAGCACGACGAGGGTGAGCGGGTAGTGGGTGGCGTCGTGCCCGGTGACGGCGACCAGGCGCGGGTCGGCCGGCGCCTCGTCCAGCGGGTAGTTCTCGAAGACGACGAGCGTGTCGAACAGCCGCGGCAGTCCCGCGAGCCGGGTGATCTCGCCGAGGCCGAGATGCTGGTGGTCGAGGAGCCGGGCCTGGGCCTGCTGGAGACCGCTCAGCAGGCTGGCCGCCGGCTCCGCGGGGTCGACCCGGACCCGCACCGGCACGGTGTTGATGAACAGCCCGATCACCGACTCGACCCCGTCGAGTTCGGCGGGACGTCCCGACACCGTCGCCCCGAACACGACGTCCGGGCGTCCGGTCAGGCGGGCCAGCAGCAGTGCCCAGGCTCCCTGCACCACGGTGTTGAGGGTCAGGTCGTGGTCGCGGGCGAAACGGCGCATCGCGTCGCCGAGCTCCGCGGGCAGCTCGATCTCGTGGTGGGCGGGCGCGACCGGGGCGATCTCGGGCGCGCCCGGCGCGACCAGGCAGGGCTCGGCGAGCCCGGTGAGCTCGGCGGCCCACGCCGCGCGTGCCGCGGCCCGGTCCCGGCCGGCCAGCCACACCAGGTGGTCGCGGTAGGAGGCGGCCGGTGGCGCCAGCCGGCCGCCGCTCTCGTACGCGGCGAGCAGGTCCCGGACGAGCAGCGGCATCGACCAGCCGTCGAGCAGAATGTGATGGTGGGTGAGCACCACCCGCGCCCGGACCGCCCCGGCACTGCCCGCCCCGGTGCTGCCCGCCGGTGCACTGCCCGCCGGTGCACTGCCCGCCGGGAGGTGCAGCAGCGCCACCCGCATCAGTGGTGGGCGGGCGAGGTCGAAACCGGCTGACCGCTCCGCGGCCGCGATCCGGGCGGCGTCGCGCTCCGGCTCCGGCCGGCCGGCGAGGTCGACCTCCCGCCAGGGCAGCTCCACCGTCCCGGCGATGGCCTGCACGGCCCAGCGCGAGCCGTCCCGGTCACCGGTGACGCCGGGTACCCCGGTCAGGAACGCCGCCCGCAGCGCCGGATGCCGGGCCAGGACGGCCTCGAAGGCGCCGCGCAGCCGGCCCGGGTCCACCGGCACGGCGAGGTCCACCACCAGCTGGGCCGTGTACGGATCGACGTGGGACGTCCCGGCGTGATCGCCGGCGGGCAGGTCACCGTTCCCGGCTCCGTACAGTGCGTGGAAGAGCAGGCCCTCCTGCAGCGGTGCCAGCGGCAGAACGTCGGCCAGGCCCGGCACCCTGGCTCGCAGGTCCGCGAGCCCCGCCGCCGTGAGCGCCACCAGCGGGACGCCGCGGCACGGATCGGCCGGACCAGACTCGGCCTCGTCCGCCGGGACGGGGTCGTCGTCGCGCGGGGCCAGGCCCGCGAGGTCGGTGAGCGCGCGGACCCAGCGGTCGGCGAGGTCGCGGATCTCGTCCGCGCCGGCCAGCGACGGTGCCCACGACCACGACGCCGTCAGCACCGGACCGTTCTCCGCGGCATCCTCCACCACCAGCGCACCGATCTCGACGGCATGCGCCAACGGCAGACCACCGCCACCCACACCCGAAAGATCCACATCGCCGGCCACCGACCATCCGTCCGCGCCCGGGCCCATACCCGAACCCACATCACGCCGGCCCAGATAGTTGAACCCCACCCCCGCACCAGCACCGGCACCGGCCAGCACCGCGGCCGACTGCCCGTTCACATACCGCAACAGGCCATAGCCCGATCCGTCACCCGGAACCCCCCGCAGCACCTCCCGGACCCGGCGCACCGCACCCACCACATCCACACCACCGACCTCGACCAGCACCGGAAACACCGCCGTGAACCACCCCGCCGTCCGCGACAGATCCACCCCCTCGTCGCGCCCGTGCCGCTCCACCTCCACCAGCACCCCGCCCGAGCCGTCAGCGGCCCGTGGACCAGCGTCAACCTCCGGAGCAGCAGCGGCACCCGGACCGGCGGCGGCACCCGGACCGGCGGTGCCCCACCCGTCCAGCGCGACCGCCAACGCCCCCAGCAGCAGCTCCTCCATCCCGCAGCGCAGTCGCGGCGCCACCTCCACCAGCAACGACCGCGACACCTCCGTCGGGAGCGACACCGCGTACCGGCCCGCCGACGCCCACGTGTCACGAAGCGGGTCCGGCCGGCCGGCCACCGGCGGAACGCCGCCGGAGAGCACCCCCCACCAGTACGGCAGTTCGGCGAGTACCTCGGGGGTGGTCGCGCGGGCCACCAGCTGCCGGGCCCAGGCCCGAAAGGAACAGCCGACCGGGGCGAGGCTCCGGGCGCCGGGGCCGGCGGTGTCGAGCTCCCAGGCCTCGTGGAGATCCGGCAGCAGGATCCGCCACGACACCCCGTCGACAGCCAGATGGTGGACGACCACGAGCAGCAGGCCGGCGGCGTCTCCCGCGTCGAACCAGACCACCCGCAGCATCCGGCCGGTCAGGGGTGACAGGTCCGCGATGGCGGTGGCGAGCCACGCCCGGACCGTGTCCGTGGCCTCGACGGGCGACTGACCCGTGACGTCCACGCGGCTGACCGGCGCCAGCTCCTCGCCGGCACCCGCACCCGCGCTCGCGTCCGCACCCGCGCTCGCGTCCGCATCCACGCTCGCAGTGCTGCCGCGGGCGGGGATGTGCAGGTGCCACTCGGCGTTCTGGATCAGCCGGGCCCGCAGCATGTCGTGGTGGTCGACCAGGGTGCGCACCGCGCGGGCGAGTCGCTTCTCCCCCAGACCGGCGGGGACCCTCAGCAGCACGGACTGGGCGAAGCCGGCGAGCCGACCGGCGTCGGTGCCGCCGGCCGGGCCGCCGGGTCGGTCACGGACCAGCTCCCGCAGCCAGTGCATGACGGGGGTGAGCGGAACATCGCCGGTCGCGTCATCCACCCGCGGCGCTCCGCCCGCCGGCCCGCTTCCGGCGGCCGGCCCGCTTCCGCCCGCCGACCCGTTTCCGGCGGCCGGGCGGGCGACGGCGGCGAGCCCGGCCGGGGTGCGGCGCTCGAACACGTCACGGGCGCTGAACAGCAGCCCGGCCCGCCGGGCCCGGCTCACCAGCTGGATCGACAGGACGCTGTCGCCGCCGAGAGCGAAGAAGCTCTCGGCGGCGCCGACCGCCGGGCGCCCCAGGACCTCGGCGAACAGTCCGCACAGCAGCTCCTGCGCCACTGCCCCCGTCCCCGTCCCCGCACCCGCACCAGCACCAGCACCAGCACCAGCACCAGCGTCCGCGGGCGGCGGCGGGACGTCACGGGCGAGGCTGGGAGTCAGGTTCTGGACGGTGTCACCCGGGCTGAGCCATGTCAGGTCGGCGCTCGGCAGTGCGGCCCGGTCGACCTTGTGGTTCGCGGTGATCGGCAGGCGTTCCAGCACGGCGAGTGCCGCCGGCACCATGTAGGCGGGCAGCGTCGCGGCCGCGGTGTCCAGGACGGCGGTGATGTCCGGTGCCCGGCCCGGCGCGGCGACGAGGTAGCCGGCGAGCGCGGTGGCACCGGCCGGGCCGACCAGCGGGGCGACCAGCGCGTCGGTCACGTCCGGATGGGCGGCGAGCGCGGCCTCGACCTCACCGGGCTCGATCCGGTACCCCCGGATCTTGATCTGCTCGTCGGCGCGGCCGGCGAACGCCAGCGTGCCTTCGGACGTCCAGCGTGCCAGGTCACCGGTCCGGTACATGCGATCGCCGCCGGTGGCGCCGAGGTCCCCGAGAAGGCCGGCGAAGGGGTCCGCGACGAAACGGGTGGCCGTCAGGCCGGGGGCCGCCACGTAGCCGCGGGCCAGCGCGTCACCGGCGATGTACAGGTCACCGACGGTTCCCGGCGGCACCGGTCGCAGCGCGTCGTCGAGCACGTAGGCGCGCATCCCCTGGCGGGCGCGGCCGATCGGCACGCTCGCCGGGACGTCGTCCCCGGCCCGCAGCGGATACTGGGTGGCGAACAGGGTGATCTCGGTCGGCCCGTAGATGTCCGTGACGACCGTGTCGGGGCAGTGCTCCAGGACCCGCCGCACGGACGCCGCGGAGACCACGTCGCCGCCGGTCAGCACCTCACGCACCCCGGCGAGCGCGAGCGGGTCCTCCTCGGCGACGATGCGGAACAGCCCGGCGGTCAGCAGCGCGGAGGTCACCCCGTGCTCGCGGATGACGGTGGCCAGCGCGTCGACGTCGGGCTCGCCGGGTGGCCCGAAGACCAGCTGGCCGCCGCCGAGCAGCGGCATCCACACCTCGTAGGTGGACGGGTCGAAGCCGTAGGGCGAGTGCACCAGCACCCGCTCGCCGGGCCCGAGCACCCACCGCTGGTCGAGGGCGAGGCTGAGCACCCCGCGGTGGGTGATCTCCACTCCCTTGGGCACACCGGTCGATCCCGACGTGAACATCACGTAGGCGGCGCTGTCGAGCCCGATCCCGGGCAGCTCGCCGCCGCGGACCTCGCCGCCGCGGACCTCGTCGCCGGCACAGGCACCGTCGCCGCCGGAGACGGTCGTCGGGACGGGCAGGGGGACGGCGAGACCGGTGAGAGGCCCGGCGTCGGTGGTGCCGTCGACCAGCAGTACCCGCACGCCGGTCACGGTCAGGAGCACGCGCTGGCGTCCGACCGGCAGCCGTCCGTCCACCGGCACGTAGGCGGCGCCGGCCCGCAGCACGGCGAGCATCGCCACGACCATCGCGGGACCGCGCTCGAGCAGGAGGCCGACCCGGTCGCCGGGCCGCACGCCCGCCGCCGTGAGCCGGTCGGTGAGGCTGGCGGCCCACCGGTCCACCTCGGCGTAGGTGTGCACGGTGCCGCCGTCGCGCAGCGCCACCGCGTCGGGTGCCGTGCGGAGCCGGGCCGCGAACAGCTCCGGCACGTTCGCCGGCACCGCGCCGCCGGGCAGCCGTGGCCCCCGCGCCAGCCGGTCGGCAAGCGTCCCCGGACCGGGCCCGCCGTCGGTGCCGGGCCGGTTCCAGTCGCCGAGGATCCGGCGGCGTTCGGCGGGGGCGAGCGCGTCGATGCCGGCCAGTGGGAGGTCCGGGCCGTCGACGATCGCCGCGAGCACCGCCAGCAGCCGCTCGCCCAGCACCGTCGCCGTGGCCCGGTCGACGAGAGGGAGGGTGTGGTCCAGTCGGAGCCGCAGCGCACCGCCGTGCGCGAACGCGACCACGGTCAGCGGATAGTGCGTGGCGTCACGGATCAGGAGGTCGGTGACGCGCAGCCCGGCGGCTGTGCGGGCGCGGTCCGTCGCCTCCCCCAGCGGATAGTTCTCGACGACGACCAGGGTGTCGAACAGCTGCGGCGCACCGGTCAGCCGCAGGATCTCCGACAGTTCCAGATGATGGTGGTCGAGGAGGCGTACCTGTTCCTCCTGAAGCCGGCCCAGCAGCTGCGCGGGGGTGTCCGCGGCGGACGTCCGCACTCGCACCGGCACCGTGTTGACGAACAGGCCGATCATGGACTCGACACCGTCGAGCTCGGCGGGGCGTCCCGAGACCGTTGTGCCGAACACGACGTCCGAGCGGCCCGTCACGCGCGCCAGCACCAGCGCCCACGCCCCCTGGACAAGGGTGCCGAGGGTGCGGCCCTGGGCCCGCGACCAGGTCCGCAGCCGCAGGGCGAGCCCCGGCGGGACGTCGAGGTGGACCTGCCCAGGCAGCACACCCGGCGCTGCCGCGGTCCCGGCCGGGGCGGTCGCGGTCCCGGCCGGGGCGGCCGCCGCGGCGAGCAGGGTCGGCCCGGTGATCCCGGCGAGTGCCTGTTCCCAGGCGCGCCGCGCCGCTTCACGGTCCCGGCCGGCGCGCCAGGCCACGTAGTCCCGGTGGTGCCTGGCGGGCGTCTCCCACCCGGTTCCCGCGTAGGCGCGGAGCAGGTCCTCGAGCAGCAGCGGCAACGACCATCCGTCGAGCAGGATGTGGTGGTGGGTGAGGACGAGCCGTAGCCGATCCCCCCGGGCTTCCCCGTCGTCGCCTGATCCGGGTTCCGCTGATCGGGTTTCCGCGCCCACGGGTCCAGGGTCGGAGTCGGGCATCGGTGCGGCGCCGAGTCGGAGCAGTGCCGCCCGCAGCAGCGGCGGGCGGGAGAGGTCGAACCGCTCGGCCCGTTGCGCCCGGGCGATCCGCTCGGCCTGGGCCTCGCGTTCAGCGGCGGGCAGGCCCGCCAGGTCGAACTCCCGCCAGGGCAGGGTGACCGCGCCGGCGATCACCTGGACCGCCCGGGGCCCGGGGCCGTGGGACGCGGTGTCAGGGCGTTCACCCGTGCTGTCGAGCCCGGTCAGGAAGGCCGCGCGCAGGGCCGGGTGCCGGGCCACCACGCTTTCCAGCGCCCGGCGCAGGCGGCCCGGGTCGACGGCTCCGGCGAGGTCCAGCGCCAGCTGGAGGGTGTAGACGTCGGACGTGCCCGGCCCGGCGGTGTCCCGCCCGCCGTCATCGTCGTACAGGGCGTGGAAGAGCAGGCCCTCCTGCAGAGGCGCCAGCGGCAGGACGTCGACCAGGCCCGGCACCCGGTCCGCCAGCTCGTCCACCTCGGCCTGGCTCAGCGGCACCAGGGGGAAGTCGAGCGGGAGGTACCCGCCGGCCGGCAGCCCCGGGCGCGGTCCACCCGGCTGGCCGGGACCCGTGGGTGCCCGCGCAGCCAACGCGGCGAGGTCGGTCAGCGCGTCCACCCAGCGACGGGCGAGCTGCTCCACCTCACCCCCGCCGAACAGCGCCGGCGCCCACGACCACCACGCCCTCAGCACCGGGCCGCTCCGCTCGCCACCCGTCTCCCCGCTGCCCTCGACCACCAGGGCGGCCACCTCCACCGCATGCGCCAACGCCAGACCCCCGCCGCCCACACCGGAAAGATCCACACCATCAGCCACCGACCACCCGCCCACACCCGAGCCCACACCCACGTCACGCCGGCCCAGGTAGTTGAACCCCACCCCCGCGCCACCGCCCGCAGCC
The DNA here is from genome assembly GCF_000374165.1 of Parafrankia elaeagni. Taxonomy (GTDB): domain Bacteria; phylum Actinomycetota; class Actinomycetes; order Frankiales; family Frankiaceae; genus Parafrankia; species Parafrankia elaeagni. The sequence goes on along the minus strand of NZ_KB893728.1, from coordinate 136,424 downwards.
GCCAGCACCGCCCCCGACTGCCCGTTCACATACCGCAACAACCCGAACCCCGCCCCGTCCCCCGGCACCCTCCTCAGCACCTCCACCACCCGGCGCACCGCACCCACCACACCGACACCGCCCACTTCCACCAGCACCGGAACCACCGCCGTGAACCACCCCACCGTCCGCGACAGGTCCACCGCCCCGTCCCGCCCATGTCGCTCCACATCGACCAGCACCCCACCCGTGCCCGACGCCGGGCCCGCACCCGACTTCGGACCCGACTTCGGACCCGGCTCCGGGCCCGCGGCGCCCCACCCGTCCAACGCCACCGCCAACGCCCCCAGCAGTAGTTCCTCCACCCCGCACCCCAGCCACGGCGCCACCTCCACCAGCAGCGACCGTGACACCGCCGCCGGAACCGACACCTCCAGCCGCCCCGCCGACCCCCGCGTGTCACGCACCGGGTCGAGTGCCCGCGCACCCTGCCGGAGCACCGCTCCCGGGCCCTCCGTGCCCGGACCCCCCGTGCCCGGACCAGCCCGCTTCCCCGCATCGCGGACCGCACCGGCAGCACCGGCGGCACCGGCGGCACCGGCGGCACCGGCCGAGAGCACCGCGTGCCAGTGGGGAAGCTCGTCGAGCAGCACGGGGTCGTGAGCGCGTTCGGCCAGTGATCGGGCCCAGGCGCGCAGCGGCACACCCACCGGCGCGAGGCGCACCTCGGCGCCCTCCTCGCCCAGGGTCTCCCACGCCTCGTACAGATCCGGCAGCAGGATCCGCCACGACACCCCGTCCACCGCCAGGTGATGGATCACCACCAGCAGCAGTCCGGCGGCCTCACCCGCGTCGAACCAGACCACCCGCAGCATCCGGCCCCGTTCGGGGTCCAGCTCGCCGACCACGCGGGCCGCCTGCCGGCGGACCTCGTCCGCGAGGTCGGACGCCGACGCCAGCCCGGCGACGTCCACCCGCCGCACCTGCCCGATGTCAGCCCCGGCGATGGCACCGACGCCGCTCGGGGCGCGGTCGCCGGGCTCGTCGACGCGCAGCGCCCACACCCGTCCACCGGCGGCCCGGGTGAGCCGCAGGCGCAGCGCGTCATGGTGTTCGACGAGCGCACGCACCGCGCCGCGGATCCGGTGCTCGCCCAGGCCCGCCGGCACCCGCAGCAGCATCGACTGCTGGAACTCGTCGGCCGGGTCGCCCGTCCGCCGCGGCCCGCGCGGGCCGACCGCTCCCTCGGAACGGGTGAGCTCCCGCAGCCAGTGCACGATCGGGGTGAGCGGCACCGGCCCGGCACGCTCCCCGCTCCAGCCGCCCTCGGCCGCGAGGGTGCGCGAGCCCGGCGGGTCAGCCGCACCTGCGGGCGCCGTGCCCGGGTCCGTGGTGGTTACGGCGACCGCGGCCAGAGCTTCGGCGGTGGGGTGCTCGAAGACGTCCCGCGCGCTGAGCACGAGGCCCGCCCGGCGGGCCCGGCTCACGAGCTGGATCGACAGGATGCTGTCGCCGCCGAGGGTGAAGAAGCTCTCGGCGGGCCCGACCGCGGGCAGACCCAGCACCTCGGCGAAGATCCGGGCCAGCCGGGACGTCGGGCTGTCGGCCTCCTGCCGGCTCGCCGCTCCGGTGGCCGGTTCCGTGCGGACCGCCGTGACCGGCGCGCTCCGCGGCTCGCCCGCGGACGCGGCGTCGTCGCCGGCACCGGCACCGGCACCGGTCGGGCGCGGGGCCGTGGCGGCAGGGGTCAGCCGGGCCAGGGCGGCGCGGTCGAGCTTGTGCGTCTCGGTGAGCGGCAGCCGGTCCAGCACCGTGAGCGAGGCCGGGACGAGATGGGCCGGCAGCGTGCCCGCCAGCGAGGCACGCGCCGCGGCGAGGTCGGGCTCCCGGCCGGGTGCGGCGACGAGGTGGCCGGCGAGGCTGCGGGTGCCAGCCGGGCCGTCGACGGCGATGACCGCCGCGTCGGCGACCCCCGGCAGCGCCGCCAGGGCCGCTTCGACCTCGCCGAGCTCCACCCGGAACCCGCGGATCTTCACCTGGTGGTCGTCACGGCCGACGAACTCCAGCTGCCCGGCGGAGTTCCAGCGGACGAGGTCCCCGGTGCGGTACATCCGCGTACCTGCCCGGGTGGCGAAGGGGTCCGCCACGAAGGCGGTGGCGGTGGCGCCCGGAGCGCCGACGTAGCCGCGGGCGAGACCGCCGCCGCTGATGTACAGCTCCCCGACGACGCCGGCGGGCACCAGGCGCAGCGCGGCGTCCAGCACGTACACGCGGGCGTCGGCCCGGGGCCGGCCGATGGGCACGCCGTGGCCCGCCGCGTCGAGGGCGGCCGGGCTGTCGAGCGGGGCGGCCGTCGCGAACACCGTGGCCTCGGTCGGGCCGTAGACGTCCGTCACCAGCAGGCCGGGGCAGTGCTCGAGGACGCGGCGCACCGCCGCCGCGGGCACCACGTCGCCGCCGGCCAGCACCTCCCGCACCGTGGCGAGGATGCGGGGGTCCTCCTCGGCGACCACCCGGAACAGCCCGGCGATGAGCAACAGGCAGGTCACCTCGTGGGCGCGGATGAGCCGGGCCAGTTCGGCCACGTCCGGCACGGTGTCACCGGCGAGCACCACATCGCCGCCCGTGAGCAGCGGCACCAGCACCTCGAGGATGGTCCCGTCGAACCCGAAGGAGGTGTGCGCGAGCATCCGCACCGGAGGTCCGGCGGACCAGCGGGGATCGGCCACCAGCCCGAGAACGCCACGGTGCGTGACACCCACGCCCTTGGGCTCGCCGGTCGACCCGGAGGTGAACATGACGTAGGCGAGATCGTCCGGCCCGACCACGGCCCGCGCGGAGCCGCCGCCCAGGCCCTGAGCGGATCCCGAGGGCGCCCCGTCGCTCCGGCCGACCACGCCGCCGAGCGTGTCGACCAGGATGCGGCGGTCCGCGGGAACCAGCGCCCCGGGCTCCCCCGCGCCGTCGGTCACCAGCGCCGACACGCCCGCCCGGTCCGCCACCCGCCGGATCCGCGCCTGCGGATGGCGCGGATCGAGCGGGACGAAGGCCCCGCCGGCCCGCAGCACCGCGAGGAACGCGACGATCGCGGCCGGCACCCGACCCGTGAGTACCGCGACCCGGTCGCCGCGCCGGACCCCGGCCGCCACGAGATGGTCGGCGAGCCGCTCCACGCGGGCCGCCAGGTCGGCATAGCTGAGCGCACCGCCGTCGGCATGCACCGCGGGCGCCTCCGGCCGGCTGGCCACCTGCGCGGCGAACGCCGCGGGCACCGATGCCAGGGGGTCGGACGCCAGCGGGTCGGACGCCGGCCACTGCGGCAGCGCGCCCGGACCGAAGCCGCCGGCGTCCGTGCCGCGGCCGGTGCCGGTACCACGGCCGGTGCCGGTGCCGGCGTCCATGCCACGGCCGGTACCCAGCGCGAGCAGCGCGTCCCGCTCCTGCGGGCCGACGATCTCCAGGGCGCTGATCGGGCGGGCGGGCTGGTCGACCGCCGCGGTGAGCAGCCGGACGAGCCGCGCGGCCAGCGCCGCGACGGACGTCCGGTCGTACAGGTCGGTGGCGAAGTCGGCCTTGATGTGGATCCCGGCCGGCGTCCCGTCCGCGCCGCGGCGCTCGGTGACGGCGAACGACAGCTCGACCCGGGCCCCTCCGGCGGGCCCGGGCAGCGGCTCGCAGCTCAGGCCGGGCAGTGCGAGCGTGCTGCCGTCCAGGTCCGGCTGACTGGCCAGGATCACCTGCACGAGCGGGTGCCCCAGGTCGCCCCCGCGCATCGGTCCCCGCGGCGCAGGGCCGGTCGGGCCCGCGCCCAGCATCGCCACGACGCGGTCGAACGGGGTCTCCTGGTGGGCCAGGTCGGCGAGGTCGGCGGCCCGAACCCGGTCGAGCAGCGCGGCGAACGAGACGTCTCCGCCGGTGTCGGTACGCAGGACCACCGTGTTGACGAAGCAGCCGACCAGCCCGTCGAGGGCGGCGTCGGTGCGCCCGGCGACCACCGTCCCGATCGGGATGTCGGTGCCCGCCCCGAGGCGGGTGAACAGGGCCGCGAGCGCGGCCTGCAGAGCCATGAACACGGTGGCCCCCCGCGCCGCGCAGAGCTCGGTCAGCGCGGTGTGCACCGGGGCGGGGACGTCCACCCGCAGTGCGTCACCGCGCCCGCTCGGCCGGTGTGGGAGCGGGCGGTCGGTGGGCAGGGCGATGCGCTGCGGCAGGCCGTCCAGACGGGCCCGCCAGTACACCAGGTCACGCCCGGCCAGGGAGTCCGGGTCGTCCTCGGCGCCCAGCAGCGCGCGGTGCCAGGCCGTGTAGTCGGTGTAGCGGACGGACGGTGCGGCGAGCCCGGGGTGCCGGCCGGCGTGGCGGGCGGTGTAGGCCGTCGCCAGGTCGACGGCGAGCGGACCCATCGAGTACCCGTCCGCGGCGATGTGGTGCACCACCAGCAGAAGCACGTGGTCGGCGGCGGTCAGGGAGAACAGCTGGGCGCGCACCGGCGCGGCCTCGGCCAGGTCGAAGGGTGCCGCGATGGCGTCGCGCAGCGCGCCGGGCAGGCCCGCCTCGTCCACCCGGGCGACACCGAGCCCGGGCCACGAGTCGTCCGGCGGGGCGACCCGCTGGCGCGGCTCGCCGTCGACGTCCGGATAGCTGGTCCGCAGGACGTCGTGCCGGGCGCACACGTCGGCGACGGCGGCACGCAGCGCGGCCACGTCGAGCCGCCCGCGCAGCCGCAGCACGACCGGCAGGTGGTAGGCCGGCGCCCGGCCCTGTTCCAGCTGGTGGACGAACCAGAGCCGCCGCTGCACCGGGGACAGCGGCACGGCGGCATCCTGCTCGGCGGGACCCTGCTGGCCGAGACCCCGCTCGGCGGGGTCGAGCCGCCGCAGCGGGGGCCTGGCCGGATCCGCGGGGCGCTGCCCGGCCGGTCCCGGCTGCCCGTCGCCGACGGCGGCGTCGATCAGGCCGGCGAGGCCGGCGACGGTCGGCGCGTCGAACACGGCCCGCACCGGCAGGTCGACGCCCAGCTCGGCCCGCACCCGGTTCACCAGTGCGACAGCGAGCACCGAATGCCCGCCCAGGTCGAAGAACCCCTCGTCGACGCCGAGCGGAGCCCGCGTTCCGGCCAGCCCGAGGACGTCCGCGAAGGCGGCGGCGAGAGCGCGTTCCCGCTCGGTGGCCGGGGCCCGGCCCTGCGCGGGCCCGGCACGCCGCCCGTCCGCGGCGGGGATGTCGATCGCGGCCAGCGCGGCGCGGTCGAGCTTGCCGCGCGAGGTGCGCGGCAGCGCGTCCAGAACGACGACTGCCGAGGGAACCATGTAGCCCGGGAGCCTCATGGCAGCATGCGCCCGGATCCGCGCCGCGGCGGTGCTGATGGTCGTGGTGGTGGTGGTGGGCTCGGTTGCGGGCTCAGGGGTCGGGTCCGCGGTCGGGTCCGCGGTCGGGTCCGCGGCTGGCGGTGAGTCCGGCAGGGTCACGAAGGCGACCAGGTGGCCGCTGCCCGAGCCACGGTCGTCGCCGCGTACCGTCACGGCCGCCTCACCGACACCGGGCGCCGCGGCGAGGACCGCCTCGATCTCACCCGGCTCCACCCGGTGACCGCGGATCTTGACCTGACGGTCGAGCCGGCCCAGGTACTCCAGCCGCCCGTCCCGGCCGCGCCGGACGCGGTCCCCGGTGCGGTACATCCGGTCGCCGGTGTCCGCGGTCTCGGCGGCGAAGGGGTCGGCGACGAACCGGGAGGCCGTCAGGCCGGCGCGGCCGAGGTAGCCCCGGGCCAGCTGCACCCCGCCCAGGTAGAGCTCGCCGGGCGCACCCGGCGGCACCGGCCGCAACGCGGCGTCCAGCACGTAGGCGCGGTTGCCGGGCAGGACGGTCCCCAGCGCGGCACCACGCTCGCCGACCGGGCCGGCCACCGACCACACCGTGGTCTCGGTCGGCCCGTAGAGCTGGACGGGCGGCACGGCCGCGGCGAGCGTGCGCAGCCCGGCCGCGGTCCGGTCGGGCAGCGCCTCGGCACCGACGAGGATCCGCACGTCGGGCGCAGGCGTGCCGCGCGTCAGCAGCGCCGCCCAGGTCGAGGGCGTGGCATGGATGACGGTCACGCCGGTCCGGGCGGTCAGCGCGACGAGTTCCGCCGGGTCGCGGGCGACGTCCCGGTCGACCATCACCACCGCCGCACCGTGGATCAGCGGCAGGTACAGCTCGGGTACGGCCATGTCGAACGCGACGGTGGCCAGCGCCGTCATCCGGTCACCCGCGCCGAGCGGCACCAGTGCGCTCATGGCGGCGAGCAGGTTCGCGAGCGCCCCGTGGGTGACGACAACGCCCTTGGGCTCGCCGGTCGTGCCCGACGTGTAGATGACGTAGGCGGGATGCCGCGGGTCGGGAACCGGCAGTTCCCGGAGGTCGCGTGCCGCCCGAACGTCCGCCCGGACGTCCGCCCGGACGTCCTCGTCCGCCCGGGCGGGCGGGTCGCCGTCCGTGCCGGCGATGCTCCCGTCGGCGCCGCGGACATCGAGCAGCACCACCGTGGCGGCCAGCCCGTGGCGGATCTCCGGGGCGCACCCGGCGGTCGTGACCAGGCAGACCGGCGCCGCGTCGGCGAGCATCCGCCGCATCCGCTCCGGTGGCGTCTCGGGATCGACCGGCAGGTAGGCGGCGCCCGAGCGCAGCACGGCCAGCAGGGAGGTCAGCAGCTCCGGTGAACGCGGCAGCACGACCGCGACGATCGTCTCCGGTCCGGCGCCGAGCGTGGCCAGCCGGTGCGCCAGATCCTCGGCCTGCGCCCACAGCCGCGCGTAGGACACGACACGATCGCCGTGGAGGACGGCGGGGGCGTTCGGGGTCCGCCGGGCGCACCGCGCGACGAGCGCGGGCAGCAGCTCTCCCGGTGCGGCCACGTCGGACGCCGCGGACTCCGTGCCCGCCGCGGATTCCATGTCGGCCGCGAGCGGAGGCCCGTCCAGCAGCGCACGTCGCTCGCCCGGCGCGAAGATGTCGAGGTCACCGAGGCGGGTGGCCGGCGCCGCGACCGCCGCCCGCAGCAACCGCAGCAGCCGGTCGGCCAGACTCTGGACACTCTCCTGGTCGAACAGCGCGGTGTCGAACTCGATCCGGCCCTCGATGACGCCCGGGCCACCGCCCTCGCCCGCGGTGCCGGCGGCCTCGGCGTCGCCCGCGCCCGAGGTGATCCGGTCGGCGTCCCAGAAGGCGACGATCAGGTCCATCCGCGCGGAGCGAGGGCCTGGCGCCTGCGGGCGCACGGTCAGGCCCGGGAGGTCGAACTGCGTCCCGGGCGCGTTGTCATAGGTGATCATCGTCTGGAACAGGGGGTGCCGCCCGGCCGCCCGCGGCGGGTTGAGCAGCTCGACGACCCGGTCGAACGGCAGCTCCTGGTGCGCGTGCGCGGCGAGGTCGGTCTCCCGCACGCGCCGCAGCAGCTCCGCGAAGGTCGGGTCGCCGCCGGTGTCGTTGCGCAGGACGAGCGTGTTGACGAAGCAGCCGACCAGGTCGCGCAGCTCGGGCTCGGAGCGGCCGGCCACAGCGGTCCCGAGCGGGATGTCGGTGCCCGCCCCGAGCCGGGTGAGCAGTCCGGCGAGCGCGGCCTGCAGGACCATGAACACGGTGCCGCCGTGCGCCGCCGCCAGCGCCGTCAGGTCGGCGCGAAGCGCCGCGTCGATGCGCAGGCGCACGTCGCCCCCGCCCCCGGAACCGCTCGGCTCGCCCACCGTGCCCCGGCCGCGCGGCCGGTCGGCGGGCAGCTCGATCTCGGCCGGCAGATCGGCCAGCTGGGCGCGCCAGTAGCCGGCCAGCCGGGTCTCGGCGGGCCCGCCCGGCCGCAGCAGATCCTCCTGCCACAGCGCGTAGTCGGCGTACTGGACGGGCAGCGGCGCCCAGCGCGGCCTGGTTCCACCGGCCCGGGCGGTGTATGCGCCGGCGAGGTCGCGGACCAGCGCCGCGATCGACCAGCCGTCCGCGGCGATGTGGTGGACCACCCAGGCGAGCAGGTGCCGCTCGGGGCCCAGGGCCCGCACCGCCGCCCGCACCGGAAGGTCACGGGCCAGGTCGAACGGCCGGCTGAGGAACTCCTCCGGACCGGTGTCCGGAAGGACGTCCAGTGCCTGGGTGAGCAGCGGTGACGTGACCGGGAGGATGCGCTGCGTCGGAGCGCCGGCGGGGTCGTCTGCGGCGTCTGCGTAGACGGTGCGCAGAACCTCGTGACGGGCGAGGACGTCGGCGAGAGCGGCGCGCAGCGCGCCGACGTCGAGCGGGCCGTCGATCTCGACGACGGCCGGGAGGTGGTAGGTCGGGCGTCCACCGTCGAGTCGGCGCAGGAACCACAACCGCCGCTGGGCGGCGGAGAGCGGCAGGTGCTCCGGGCGTGCGGACGCCACCAGGGCGGGACGCCCCGGGCCCGGCGCGGGCAGGCGGTCGTCGAGCAGCGCGGCGAGCTCGCGCGGGGTCGGCGCCTCGAAGACAGCCCGCAGTTCCAGATCGACGCCGAGCTCCCGGCGCACCCGTCCGACCAGGGCGGTCGCCAGCAGCGAGTGGCCGCCGAGGGCGAAGAACCCGGCGTCGGCCGCGACCGACGGCAGCCCGAGCACGTCGGCGAACAGCGCGCACAGAGCGCGCTCGCGCGCGGTGGCCGCCGAGGCGCCGCCGGACGGGGCGGTCAGGTCGGGCTCGGGCAGGCGGGCCCGGTCCACCTTCCCGTTCGGGGTGCGTGGCAGCGCGTCCACGACCATGACGAGGGCCGGGACCAGATGCGCGGGCAGGGTCGCCGCCAGTGCCCGCCGCAGCCCCGCCGGCTCCATGACCGTGGCGTGCCCGGTCTCGGTGGCCGGGGTGGCGTGGGAGGTGGCCGCGGGGGTGGCGTAGGCGATGAGGCGGGCGTCGGCCGCCCCGGCCCGATGCACCACGACCGCGGCCGCCCCGACCTCGGGCAGCGCCGCCAGCGCGGCCTCCACCTCACCCGGTTCCACCCGGTAGCCGCGGATCTTCACCTGGTCGTCGGCCCTGCCGTGGAACTCCAGCGTGCCGTCGGCGCGCCGGGCCGCCAGGTCGCCGGTGCGGTACAGGCGGGTGCCGGCCGGGCCGTACGGATCGGCGACGAACCGCTCGGCGGTCGCGGCCGGCGCGCCGAGGTAGCCACGGGTCACGCCGGTACCGGCCAGGTACAGCTCCCCGACGACACCGGACGGCGCCGGCCGCAGCCAGCGGTCCAGCACCTGCGCCCGGACACCGGGTACCGGACGCCCGATCGGAACCCGGTCCGCCGCTCCAGCCGAATCGACCGGGTGGTAAAGCGCGCTCATGGTCGTCTCGGTCGGGCCGTACTGGTTGACCACCCGGGCCGGGCCGAGCACCGGCACCGGTTCCAGGTGGGTCCCGGTCAGCGCCTCACCACAGGTCATGATCACCTGGAGGCCCGGACGGGCCGGTGGCGCCACGGCGCGGGCCGCCGCGCACAGGGCGGTGAGCATCGCCGGCACGACGGACAACAGGACGTCCACCCGGTGCCGGTGCAGCGCGGTGACCAGCGCCGCCGGGTCGCGCGCGGCGTCCGGTGCGACGAGGACGACCCGGCCGCCGGTGCTCAGCGGCCCGAAGATGTCGCGGACCGACGGGTCGAACGACACCGAGGCGAGGTTGAGCACGGCGGTGCCCGGTCGCAGCGGCACCGTCTCCGCGAGATAGCGCAGGTAGGAGACCACCCCGCGGTGCGGGACGACCACGCCCTTGGGACGCCCCGTCGACCCCGAGGTGAAGATGACGTACGCCGGATGATCCGCGCGGGCCGGCCCCCCCGGCACGCTCGGCGCACCTGGCGCACCTGGCGCACCTGGCGCACCTGGGCCGTCGGCGTCGGTCGGTCGCGGCTCGACGTCCACCAGCAGTCGGGGAAGGTCGCGCGCGGGCAGCGTCGGGCCGACAGCCGTGGTGGTGATGATCGCCGAGGCCTCGGACTGCCCGAGCATCGCGGCGATGCGGGCCTGCGGATAGTCCGGGTCGACCGGCAGGTAGGCGGCGCCGGTGCGCAGCACCGCGCACAGCCCGACCACGAGGTCCACCGACCGCGGGACGGCCACCGCGACGACCCGTTCCGGTCCGGCGCCGTGCGCGCGGAGCCGGGCGGCCAGCGTGCCGGCCCGGGCATCGAGCTCGCGGTAGGTCAGTGCCTCCTCGCCGCATTCGACGGCGATCAGGTCCGGATACCGGCGAATCGTCGCCGCCACCAGCTCCGCGACGGTCTCCGGCTCCGGCTCCGAGGCCGGTGCAGGGTCCGGCAGAGGTGCCGGCGCTGGCGGGAGGGCGGGCGCCGGGAGCGTGGTGAACTGGGCGCGCTCGTCGGGCAGCAGCAGGTCCAGCTCACCGACGGGCCGGTCGAGGCCGGCGGCGAACGCGGTGAGCACCGCGAGGAAGCGGGCGAGGATGCGGTCGGCCTCCGCGGGGTCGACGGCGTCGGCGCGGCACCCGACCACCACCTGCAACCGGTCACCGGGCGTCACCGAGATGCGCAGCGCGTAGTGGGTCGACCCGGTGGACGTCGCGTCGGTGACCCGCAGCCCGCCGATCTCGGCGAACGCGGCCGGGTCGATCGGGAAGTTCTGGAACACGACCATGGTGTCGGCGAGCGCACCGTGCCCGGCGAGCCGCTGGATCTCGGCCAGACCCAGGTGGGTGTGCTCGACCAGCCCGGCCTGCTCCCGCTGGATGCCGGTGAGCAGGTCGGCCACGGACTCGTCGGGCCGGGTGCGGATCCGCACCGGCTGGGTGTGCAGAAACATGCCGATCATGGAGTCGGATCCGCGCAGCGCCGCGGGCCGCCCCGCGACCGGCGACTCGAACACGACGTCGTCCCGGCCGGTGAGCGCTCCGAGGACCAGCGCCCAGGCACCCCGCACCGCGGTGTTCAGTGTCAGCCCGCGCCGGCGGACCTCGTCGCTCAGGGCCTCGGTGGCCGGCGCCGGAAGGTACGCCTCGATCATCTCGGTGCGGCGCAGGCCGCCAGGGCCGCCTGCCCCGAGCCGGGTGGGGCCGTCCAGGCCCGCGAGCGCGGTCCGCCAGGCCTCCCGGGCGGCGTCGCGGTCCTGGCGTTCCAGCCAGCGCAGGTAGTCGGTGAACGGCGGCACCGGCTCAAGCGGCGCGTCGGCGTCGTCGTGCAGCGTGAACAGCTCGGCGAGCAGCAGCGGCATCGACCAGCCGTCCAGCAGGACGTGGTGATGGGTGAACAGCAGGCAGTGCCGGCGCTCGCCGACGCGGGCGAGCAGAACCCGCATCAGCGGCGGTCGGGACGGGTCGAACGCCGTGGTCCGCTCGGTACGGGCGAGCCGGGCCAGCCGCTCGTCCTGCTCGGCGGCGGGCAGGGCCCGCAGGTCCTCGGTCTCCCAGGTGGGCCGTGCGCCGTCGACGACCACCTGCACCGCGCGCCCGGAGGCCAGCTCGGCGACCGCGACCCGCAGGTTCGGATGGCGGCGCAGCACCCGCCCCAGCGCCCACCGCAGCCGGCCGGCGTCCAGATCGCCCTCGATGACCAGGCGGAACTGCATGAGATACGTCCCCGGCGCGGCGCGCTCGTACCGGGTCTGGAACACGACGCCCTGCTGCGCGGGCGACAGCGGCAGGACGTCCACCAGCCGCGGATGGGCGGCCTCGAGCGCGGCTACGTCGGCGGCCTCCACCACGACCAGCGGGAAGTCGTCAGGCCCGCGCCGCCCCGCGGGCCGCTCCCCGGCATCCGGCACCACGTCCGACGCCGCATCCGACACGCGGTCCGGCACGCGGTCCGGCACGGCGTCCGACAGGACGTCCACCGACGCCACCGACGCCACCGACGCCACCGGAACGTCCCCCGCGGTCTCGCCCGGGCCGGCGGACGGGGAGACCGTGGCGACGGCGGCGAGTTCGACCACGCTCGGATGCTGGAAGACCTGCTGGAGCGTGATCTCCACCCCGGCCTCGACGGCGCGGCTGACGAGCCTGATCGCCAGGATGCTGTCCCCGCCGAGGACGAAGAAGCTCTCCCGCAGGTCGAACCGGGCCAGGCCCAGCAGCTCCGTGAAGATCTCCGCAAGATGCCGTTCCACCGGGGTCCGCGGCCTCGGGATATGCGGGTCACCGGCCCGCCCGGGGTCGGACGGCTCCGCGGTGCCGCTTTCCTCCCCGTCACCGGAACGGTCCGGCCCACCGCCGCCGGCGGCCGCCGAGGGTGCGGGCAGGGCCGCCCGGTCGATCTTCCCGCTGGGGGTGAGCGGGAACGCCGGCACGGCGACGAACAGCGCCGGGACCATGTGCTCGGGCACCCGCGCGGCCACCTGAGCGCGCAGGCCGGGGACGTCCAGCCCGCTCCCGGCCGCGGCCGGGACGACGTGGGCGACCAGCCGGCGGTGCCCGGACGGATCCGCGACCGCGGTGACGACCGCCCGCGCCACCTGCGGCGACGCGGCGAGCACCGCCTCGATCTCGCCGGGCTCGACCCGGAACCCGCGCACCTTCAGCTGGTGGTCGGTGCGGCCCAGGTACTCCAGCGCGCCGCCGGGAAGGCGGCGGACCAGGTCCCCGGTGCGGTAGAGCCGCGCGCCGGGCGGTCCGAGCGGGTCGGCGACGAACCGCTGCGCCGTCAGACCGGGCCGGCGCAGGTAGCCGCGGGCCAGCTGCACCCCGCCGAGGTAGAGCTCCCCGGGCACCCCGGGCGGCACCGGGCGCAGCGCGTCGTCGAGGACCTGCCCGCGGGTGTTCCAGACCGGACGTCCGATGGGCACGCCACCGGCGGCCGGCAGCCCGTCCGCGGTGGGCGGGACCGGCCAGGCGGTGACGTCGACGGCGGCCTCGGTCGGCCCGTAGAGGTTGTGCAGGGCCACCCGAGCGGTCCCCGCGGACGGGCCGGCACCGCCGGGCGGGTTGAACGTGTCGTGGAAACGTGCGGCGAGGGCGGCGGTCAGCGCCTCGCCGCTGCACAGCACCGCGCGCAGGGCGTCCCCGGGCCGCGTCCCCAGGCCGGCGCGGGCGGCGGCCGGATCGTCCAGGAAGGCGGCGAGCATCGACGGGACGAAGTGGACGACCGTGATCCCCGCCGACCGGATGAGGCCGGCCAGGTAGCCGGGGTCGCGGTGGCCGTCCGGGCGCGCGAGGACGACACCCGCGCCGCCGACGAGCGGCCAGAACAGCTCCCAGACCGACACGTCGAAGCTGATCGGGGTCTTCTGCAGCACCCGGTCGGCGGGGGTGAGCCCGAACGCCGCCGTCATCCAGCGCAGCCGGTTGACGATCGCCTCGTGGGACACCACCACGCCCTTGGGACGTCCCGTCGAGCCGGAGGTGTAGATCACGTAGGCCGGCTGCCGCGGGTCGGTGCGCACGAGGCCGTCCGCCGCGTCCGCCATGTCCCGGTCCCCCGCCGGCTCAGGGGATGCCGTCGTGCCGGCAGGGGCGTCCAGCGGCGCGCCGTGGCGGTCGAGCGCCAGCACGGGCAGGCCGAGGCCGGTGATCGCGGTGGCGAGGGCACCGGGCCCGGTGGCGAGCTCCCGGGTGGTCAGCACCGCGCAGGCACCGCTGTCGCGCAGCATGTGGTCGATCAGGTCGTCCGGGTAGGACGGGTCGAGCGGCAGGTAGGCCGCCCCCGTCTCCAGGACGGCGCGCAGCGCCACCAGCAGCGCGACGGAGCGGGGCAGCGCGACCGCGACGATCCGTTCCGGGCCGACGCCGACGCCGACGCCGGACGCGCGCAGCCGGCTCGCGAGCAGCCGGGCGCGCCGCCCGAGCTCCGCGTGGTCGACGACCGTCCGCCCGGCGATGACCGCCGGCGCGTCCGGGGTGCTCGTCTCCCGCTCCCGCAGCAGGCCGACCAGCGTGTCCGCGGTGTCGGGCGGGTGCGGCACGGGCACGCCGTGCCAGTCGCCGAGCAGCCCGGCGTGTTCGGCGGGGCTCAGGATGTCGAGAGCACCGATCGGCAGGTCGGGCCGGGCGGCGGCGGCCTCGAGCAGCCGGACGAGGCGTTCGACGAGAGTCTCGACTGTGCGCCGGTCGAACAGGTCGGTGGTGTACTCGACGAACCCGTCCACCCCGGCTAGTGTGCCGTCCCGGCCCCGGCGCTCGACGGCGTTGACGAACAGGTCGAACTTGGCGGTCTCCACCGGCGGTGCCACGAGCTCCGCGGTGACGCCGGGCAGGTCCAGCGCCTCGGCGGTGAGCATCGGCTGGCCGGCCAGCATGACCTGGAACAGCGGGTGGCGGGCCAGCGACCGGGGGACGGCGAGCTCGTCCACCAGCCGTTCGAAGGGAACGTGCCCGTGGGCGTAGGCGGCCAGATCGGTGTCGCGCACCTGGGCCAGCAGCGCCGCGAAGTCCGGGTCGCCGCCGGTGTCGACCCGCACGACCAGGGTGTTGACGAAAAATCCGACGAGGCCTTCGAGCGCGGTGTCGGTGCGCCCGGCCTCGGCCGCGCCCAGCGGGATGTCGGTGCCGGCGCCCAGCCGGGTGAGCAGCGCCGCGAGCCCGGCCTGCAGCGCCATGAACACTGTCGCGCCCTGCGCGCGGGCCACCCGTGCCAGGCCGGCGTGCAGGTCGGCGGACAGTGTGAACGCGACCTTGGCTCCGCCGCCGCTGGCCACCGCCGGACGCGGCCGGTCCGCCGGCAGGTCGAGACAGTCCGGAGCCCCGGCCAGCCGTTCGCGCCAGTAGTCGACGTCGCGGGCGACGAGGCCTCCCGGCCCGGGAGTGGCGTCCGTGAGCAGGTCGCGCTGCCACAGGGTGTAGTCGGCGTACTGGACGGGCAGCGGATCCCAGTCGGGGGCTGCGCCGGCGCGGCGGGCCCGGTAGGCCGCCGAGAGGTCGGCGGCCAGCGGGCCCATCGACCAGCCGTCCCCCGCGATGTGGTGGAGCACCAGGACCAGCACATGCTCGTCCGGGCCGATCCGGACCAGCTCGACGCGCAACGGTGGCGAGACTCCCAGGTCGAAGCGGCGCCGGATCGCGGCCCGCACCAGCGGCGGCACCTCGTCCGGGCGTGCCGTTCGGACGTCCACGTCGGGCGTGCCCGCCACCGGCTCCAGGACGAGCTGGCGGGGCTGGCCGCCCTCGTCCGGGAACACGGTGCGCAGTGCTTCGTGCCGGGTGACGACGTCCACGAGCGCGACCCGCAGCGCGTCGGCGTCGAGCGCGCCGCGCAGACGCAGCACGAACGGCATGTGGTAGACGGGCGCGGCGTCCGCCGGCTCCAGCCGGTGCAGGAACCACAGCCGCCGCTGCGCGGGGGACAACGGCAGCGGGTCGGGCCGCGGCAGCCGCCTGACCAGGACGGGAAGCGATCCCACCGGGGCCGGCGCGACCGCGGGTCCCGTCGCGGAGTCTGCGGTGACGTCGCCCGTGATGGTGGTTTTCCCGGCGGCTTCTGCCGCGGTCGTTCTCGCGGCGGATGCCGGCTCGGCGGATGCCGGCTCGGCGGATGCCGGCTCGGCGGATGCCGGCTCGGCGGAGGCCGCGGCGATCGCGCCCTGGATGGTGGTGATGCGCGCGGCCAAGGCGGCCGGGGTGGGCGCGTCGAAGATCTCGCGCAGCGGCAGGTCCACCCCGAAGGCGGTCCGCAGGCGGTTGGCCAGCCGGCCCGCCACCAGCGAGTGGCCACCGAGGTCGAACAGGTTGTCCTCGGCCCCGACCGGCGGGTGCGCGCCGTCGGTCGGAAGGCCCAGCAGCTCGGCGAACAGCTCACACAGCGCCGCCTCCAGCGGCGTGCGCGCGGCACCGGCCGCACCGCCCCCCGCCGCGCTGTCCACCGGCACGACGGCCTCGGTTCCATCCGTACCCGAGCCCGCTGCTCCCCCACCGGGCGTGGGGTTGGAGAGCCGGGGACCCGCGGCAGCGTCGGCGCGCGCCAGCGCAGCCCGGTCCAGCTTGCCGTTGGGCGTCGTCGGCAGGGCGGCCACCGCCACAACCGTGCCGGGCACCATGTAGTCGGGCAGAACCGCGGCGGCGCGGGATCGTACGCCGGCGGTGTCGATCAGGTCCGGGTCGACGTCGGCGGAGGGGACGACGAAGGCGACGAGCCGGTGCGACCCGCCAGGCTCCGCCCGGCCGACGACGACGGCCCGTCCCACCGCCGGATGCGTCGCGAGAGCCGCCTCGACCTCGGCGGGTTCCACCCGGAAGCCGCGGATCTTGAGCTGCTCGTCGGCGCGGCCCAGGTATTCCAGCACGCCGTCGGCACGCTGGCGCACCAGGTCCCCGGTCCGGTACATCCGTTCGCCGGGCGGGCCGTACGGATCGGCGACGAACCTGCCCGCGGACAGTCCAGGCCGCCGCAGGTACCCCAGGGCCAGCCCGGCTCCCGCCAGGTAGAGCTCACCTGCCCGCGCCGGCGGCACCGGGCGCAGCGCCCCGTCCAGCACGTACGCCCGGGTGTTGCGCAGCGGCCTGCCGATCGGCGGCGCAACGGCCGCAGTACCGGTGCCGACGGTGTCACCGGCGTCGGCGTCGGCGTCGGCGTCGGCGTCGAGTCCGGTCAGCGGCGCTGACAGGGACCAGACCGTCGTCTCCGTGGGCCCGTAGAGGTTGATCACGGCGCGGCCGAGCCGTGTCATCCGGGCCGCGAGGTCCGCCGGCAGTGCCTCTCCGCCGACCAGCATGCGCAGGCGGCGCAGCGGAGAGTCCCCGGCCTCGGCACCGGAGGTGTCCAGCAGGGCCTGCCACAGCGACGGCGTCGCCTGCAGGGTGGTGGCACCCGACACGTGGATCAGGCGCAGCAGCGCCGCCTGGTCGCGCACGGTCTCGCGGTCGGCGAGAACGACCGCGGCGCCGCACAGCAGCGGCGCGAACATCTCGAGCGCGGCGATGTCGAACGAGACGGTGGTGACGGCCACCAGCCGGTCGTCCGGGCACAGCGGCGCGATGTCCGCCACCGCCGCCAGGAGGTTCGCGAGCGCGCCGTGCGACACCACGACGCCCTTGGGCCGGCCGGTTGTGCCGGAGGTGTAGAGCACGTAGGCGGGTGCGTCCGGCGCGGGCCGCCGGGGCGGACGCAGGTCCGCGGCCGTGGCGGAGTCCGCGCCCTCGGCCTCCGCCGGATCGTCGAGGACGAGCCAGGCCGGACCCGCCAAACCCGCCAAACCCGCCAGACCTGCCGGGCCCGGGCCCGGGGCGAGGTCGGCAGCGGTGGCGGCGGAGGCCAGGACGCAGGCGGGGGCGGCGTCGTCCAGCAGCTGGCGGACCCGTTCGGTGGGCAGGTCCGGATCGACCGGGACGTAGGCGGCGCCGGCACGCAGCACCGCCAGCAGCGCCGCCGGCAGGTCGGACGTCCGGTGCAGCACGACGGCGACCCGGTCACCCGGACCGGAACCCGCGCGGGCCAGGCGGGCGGCGATCTGCTCGACCCGATCGGCCAGCTGCCGGTAGGTCACTGTGTCGTCCCCGGTGTCGCCCCCGATCATGGCGGCGGTCACGGCCACCGCGTCCGGGGTGCGGACCGCCTGCGCGGCGAAGCGCTCGGGCAGCGACGCCCGTGGTGGAGCCTCCGTGTGGTTCCACGAGGTCAGCGCCCGGAACCGCTCCGCCGGGGTGACCAGGTCGACCGACCCGATCCTCCGGTCGCCGCCAGCAGCCGCAGCGCCCACGGCAGCATCCGCGGCGCCGTCCGCGGGAAGGTCCAGCAGCGCGCCGAGGAAGTCCCGCAGCCGGCGCTCGTGGGCGGCGACCTCGGCCGCGCCGTACCGGGACGGGTTGGCGTTGATGTCGACCCGCAGCAGGTCCCCGCCGACGGGCCGACCGCCGTAGCAGGCGATCTCCAGGTCCTCGACCGGTCCGTTCGACAGGATGCGCATCACCCCGCGGGCGGCGCCGAGATCGAGCACGTAGTCGAACGGCATGATGTTCACGGTCACGCCGTAAGGACGCCGGGCCGCCCCCACCCGGCCCAGATCGCGTTCGAGGTCCTCGTGCCGGTGGC
This sequence comes from Parafrankia elaeagni, assembly GCF_000374165.1. Classification (GTDB taxonomy): domain Bacteria; phylum Actinomycetota; class Actinomycetes; order Frankiales; family Frankiaceae; genus Parafrankia; species Parafrankia elaeagni. The sequence goes on along the minus strand of NZ_KB893728.1, from coordinate 118,516 downwards.
GCTGGTGGCGCAGCAGGTCCCGAACCGCGCCGGACGCCTGTGCGGTCAGCTCCACCAGGGTCATGCCCGGATGCACCGCCAGCCGCAGCGGCAGCACGTTCGCGACGGTCCCGGGCACCGACTCGACCTCGGGTGTGGTGCGGGCCGGCACCGGGAAGCCGAGCAGGATGTCGCGGGCGTCGGTCATCCGGTGCACGTACGCGGCGACGGCGGCGGTGAACGCGCGCGGCCAGCTGGTCCTCGCCCGGCGGGCGACCGCGCGCAGCGCCGGTTCGAGGCCGGGGCTGACCGTCATCGGATGGCGGTGCGGGGCCCCTGCCGCCGGGTCGGCGCGGCTGGTGAGGCCCGCCGGCTCCGGGCGGTCGGCCAGCAGCGCCCGCCACCAGTCCCGGTCGGCACCGAACTCGGCGGATGCCCGATAGGCGCTCTCGGCCTCCAGTAGCGTCCGCAGCCCCGACCCGCCCGCGGCGCCGGGGTCGCCCGCGGCGACGTCCGTGCCGGTGAGCAACGCGCGGTAGTGGTCGGCGGTGCGGCGGGCGAGCGCCGGCCCACCATAGCCGTCAGTGATCAGATGGTGCACGCACACGTACCACCGATGCCGGCCCGCTCCGAGGTGCAGCAGCGCGCAGGTGACGTGCGGCGGCACACCGAGGGGGCGCACGCGGGCCATGTCGGCCCGCATCCACGCCAGCGAGGCGGCCTCCGGGTCGGCCTCGGCGCCGAAGTCGCCACGGCTCAGCTCCCACGGCCCGATCGGCTCGACCCGCTGGCGGGGTTCGCCGTCGACCTCGAACACCCGGACCCGGGTGGTGTCGAATTCCTGCATGCACCGGCGGATGGCCTCGGCGAACAGCTCCGCGTCGATCGGCCCGTCGATGTCGACGTACAGCCCGACGTTGTAGGCGGGGTTGTCCGGGTCGATCAGCTGGCCGAACCAGATGCTCGTCTGGCCAGCGGTCAGGGGCAGCGAGTCGACATGGTCGGAACGCACTGGTCAGGTCCTCGCCCGCCGGTCCGCGGCGGGGTCGTCGACCCCGTTCGTCGGCCAGCGATGGTCGGGGTCAGGGGAAGCGGCAGCCCGGAAGAGCACATCGAGATCACCGTCGCCGCCGTCGGGGGAGAAGGTGGGGACGACGTCGTAGCCGTGGGCCGCGCCGAGAGCGGCGAGGTCCTCCACTCCCGGGACCGACCTGGGCAGGGGGTCGTCGAGCACGGCGCGGGCCGCCGCCGCACCGGCACCCGCGGCGAGTGCGCGCATGGCCGCCAGTTCCGGGAACAGCCGGGCGTGGGGAACGCCCAGTACCCGCAGCCGGTCCGGCCGGTGCGCGGCCAGGTGTCCGGCAAGCTCGTCGAGGCTGTCGACCTCCCAGCCCCATTCCAGAGCCGGGGCCTCCACGGCCGGCGGCAGGAGCGCCCCGCCGCCAGCCGATGCTGTTCCGCGGAGGCTGGTGCCGGCCGGGGCCGGGCAGGTGGTCAGCACCACGTCGTAGCGGTAGCGGGTGAGCTCGTTGTCGGCTCGTCCGCGCTTGACCCGCACGTCCGCCGCGGCGATCCGGTCCGCGAGTACCGGTGGGAGGCCGGCCGGGGTGATCAGGTCGGGGTCGATCAGCAGTTCACGCTCCCGCTCGGCGGCGGTCGCCACCGCCTGGGCGATCTGCGTACCGGTGGACCCCGGCGCGGCGCGGCGCAGCGCCACCGCCGTGCGCAGGCAGTCGGCGAGCCGGGGGTTGCGCAGGTCCCCGAGAAAGATCCGGCCGCCCGGGGCCACCAGGTCAAGCAGCCCGCCGAGCACACCGTGGAAGTAGTCCAGGCTGGGGAAGTACTGCACCACCGAGTTCAGGATGACGGTGTCGAACAGCGGCCCGCGGTCCGCCGTGGCGGCCCCGGCCCCGACCTCGGCCCCGACCGCCCCCAGGTCGTGCGCCGCCAGGCAGCGCACCGTCGTCCGGCTCGCCAGTACCGGGTCGGCGTCGACGCGGGCACGCAGAGCGTCGACCACGACGGCGGACAGGTCGATGCCCAGGTAGTGCTCCACCTGCGGGGCGATCCGACGCAGGAGCAGACCGGTGCCCACACCCACCTCGAGCACCCGACGGGGGCGCAGGCTCAGTACCAGCGACGCGGTGGTGTCGCACCACTCCCGCATCTGCGCCACCGGGATCGGCGTTCCGTCGTAGCTGCTCGTCCAGCCGGTGAAGTCGTCGCCATCCGTGCCTGCGGCCGCGTAGAGGGTGTCGTAGATCCGCTGCCAGTCGGCGACGCGGGACAGTTCACCCGCGCGGTCCCGGGCATGGGACATCCCGGGTGTTGACATCGTTGTCACCTGAGCCTCTCGCTTCACCTACGCGGCTGAGCCCGGCGGGTCCTACCCCTGATCCGCCTGCGCCGCAGAGCGGGCAACCCGCCACAAAACGTCGCATCCGGAGTCAGAATGACCCGGCGCACGCCCTCCCGAACGCGGCATCACCGCCTGTTCATCGGGTATTCGTCTCGCCCGATAAGCAGTCAGCTGATGGCCAGCCACCGGACTCCGGCCAGCCGCATCGCGGACGTCAGCCGGGGCGGCGCGTCGTGAGCCGCCAGCCGCTGGCGACGAGCACCAGCGCCACCGTCGCCGTCGTCACGGAGGCGACGGCGCCGTGGAACACGGCTGCGTGCAGTCCGTCCGGTGCGTGGGCCAGGGCCACGGCGGCGCCGGCGGCAGTGGCGGCCGCGAGGGCCGCCGGGAGAATCACGGCCATCAGCGGGTGCCGCCGCGGTAGGCGCGGCCCGACCGGCTGTGCCCGCAGGTAGGCCGCGACGGCGAGCACGAGGATCACCAGCCCGACGACGCTGGAGCCGTACTGCAACCACCGGTAACCGGGCATGGGGCCGTGCTGGTCGCTTAGCCAGGCAACCTGGCGGACACCCCACCTGTTGCTGTGGGTGAAGACGTCCCACCCGACGTGGGTCGCCGCCCCCACCGCCGCACCGGCGGGGGCCGACAGCCACTGCCGGCCCGTCAGCCGCGCCCGTGGCGCCAGCCGCCGCCGGATCGCATCCGGAGCGAGATCGACCAGGGCGTCCCGCGCCAGGAGGAACCACGCTGCGAGCGCAACCAGTGTGAAGGCCGGCGCGGCGGTCACGATGCCGAGCGCGCTGTGGGTGAACCTGTACAGGCCCGGGTCCGCGCTGAACACCGGCACGTCCGGAACCATCGACCCGATGGCCATCGCGCTCATCGGCATGCCGAGGCGCCGCAGCGGCAGCACCGCGGCCGGGTGGCTGAGCGTGAAGGGCATTCCACCATGCTCCCGTCCGGCCCAGCTCACCGAGCAGCCGGCCGCGGGTTACTCGGCCGGCTGCTCGGTGAGCTGGGCCTCTGACACGCCGAGCTGACCAGGTCCGCGCACGTCCCGCGGCTCACCGGTTTCCGGGAGAAGGCCACCGAATCCCTGGCCGCGACGTTGGACGCGGTTGCCAAGGCGGCTGCGATCCAGTGCCGTGACCGGCGCTGGCCACATTCCGGCATCTTGAATTCCGGGTCCGCCCGCCGCCTCTTCCTGGCACGACGTCGACCGCCTGGCCGAAAACCGGCAGGCGCTACGGCGACCGGTCCACCACAAAAGCATCCCGGCCGCGGGCATCCACACTCTTTACCAGACCCGGAGAGCAGAAACCCGGCGGACCACATGTGGCTTCCGTCACCATGGCGGGCTTCTTCCCATGAGCGCGGACACACGCCTATCCTTCGGACGAAGCGGTCGATCACAGTGCGGCCGAACGACACCTGAGATGCGACAAAACCCCTTCCCCATCCCGGTCGAGGGCGAAGCAACCTTCCGTTCACGCCACCAGCGCACCAGAAATCATGCGCCCGCCATCCGCCGCAGGACTATGTCACCGCAGGCGGCCGCCATGGTTGCACATTCCGATCTGACGCAGCACCCCGGAATCCGGTATCCGGGTGGCGTCACATGCGCATGGATCCACTGTCCCTGTCCGCGTCGATCTCGCTTCTCCTCTGTCGCTCATCACCGGGGAACAGCAGCGGAACTCCTCGCCCAGCTGCGTCCACCGCGCCTCGACGAGCAGCTGCAGGCTCCTGTCTCCACGCCCTCGAGGGTCGGATGGCCGCACTCGAGCTTGATCTTGCCGGGTTCACCGTGTGGGTGTCCCCTGCCCAGTCGCTGCTCACGACAGGGCATTCTACGAACCTTCCGGGAACGTCGGGGCGCTCACCGTCTTCTACGCGATCCCATTGGCCGGAACCAAGGAGGACGGGCCGCCCGACCAGCTCCGGAAACAGGACGGGTTCACCCGGCGGGGAAACCGCTATGTGGATGTTCCGGCGAGCTCCAGACACTGATGGGACCGCAGCATGTCGCTCGCTTCCAGACAATCCTCCGGACCGAACTGGACAGATCGCTGGACGGGCGCTGAGCCCAGCCCCGAACCGACCGCCGCCGACGCCGACGCCGAACCAGCCACCGACGAACCGACCGCCGCCGACGATGCCGGCTCGGTCGGCTATCTCGGTCCCGCTGGCACCTTCACCCATCTGGCCCTGTTGCGGGACCCCGAGCTGGCCCGCAGGCCCCACGTGCCGCTGTCGTCCGGCGACCGGGTACTGGACGCGGTCGCCCAGGGTGTGGTCGCCGAAGGCATCGTCCCGTGGGAGAACTCGGCGGCAGGCCTGGTGGGCGGCACCGTCGACACCCTGGTCCAGCTGGCCGGCGCAGGCCAGGGCCTGACACTGCGCCGCGACCTCGCGCTGACCGTTCGCCTGCACCTGTTCGGCCGGCCCGCGACCGACCTGGCCACCCTGACCACCGTGGTCTCCCATCCCCACGCGCTGAGCCAGTGCCGCGGCTGGCTCAGCCGGCACGCGCCCGGCGCGCTGGCAGTGCCGGTGGACTCCACGGCCGCCGGGCTCAGCCGGGTCGTCGCGGACCTTTCGGGACGGACGGCCGCCGTCGGGGCCGGCGCCGCCGGTGCGCTGGTCCCTGGTGTCGTCGAACTCGCGGTCGACATCGACGACGTGCCCGGCGCGGAGACGCGGTTCGTCGTGGTGGGCTGTGGGCCGTCCCCGCGGGGCCGGACCGGGCCGGGGCCGAGCCCGGACCGCAGCGGCGCCCCGTCGGCCCGCACGCTGCTGGCATGCGTCCCGGCCCACCACGGCGACGGTTCGCTGTGGGATCTGCTCACCCCGCTTGCCGACGCGGGAACGCGACTGCTGCGGTTCGAGTCCCGGCCGACTGGAACAGCGCTGGGATCGCACTACCTCCTGGTCGAGTGCACCGGTGACATCGCCGACGCACCGCTGGCGACCATGGTGCGTGCTTTGCGCACCCGGGGTGTCGGCGTGACGGTGCTCGGGGTGCTGCCCCGCTCCCGTCCGCCCCGGCCGGGGCGGATCCCCGGATCACGGACCCCGTACGACCAGGCCCGTCCCGCCGGATCCGCCGGACGGCTCACCACCCATCCCTCCTCGGGAAGGAGAGGCAGCGACTGATCAGCCAGAGTGCGGCAGCCGTGACGGACACGGCGAACGCGCGGCCGAGCCGCCGCCCATCGCCACCACGGGCGCGGTCACGGCACCTCCTCACCCGGGTACCGCGGGCCGGCCAGACCGGCACCGCCGCATTCGATGTGCCCGGCCTGCGGGCGGGCCGGACCCACCGGCTCACGCGGCGCTGGGAGGGAGCTCTGCGGGCGGACGGGCGGTGCGCCCAGGCTCGCGAGCAGCGCGAGGCGCTCGGCCGTGGGTGACTGCGGCTCCGCCGACAGGACGCTGACCCGCTGGCCGGGGTCGTCCGGCAGGCGCATCGTCTCCTCGTGCAGGGTCAGGTCACCAACCAGCGGATGGCGGTAGGCCCGCACGGAGCTGGTGCAGTCGCGGACGGGGTGGCGGGCCCAGCCCGACGCGAACTCCTCGCTCTTCACACACAGCTCACCGATCAGGGTGGTGAGCTGCTCGTCCTCCGGGTACTGGCCGGAGGCCAGCCGCAGGTAGCCGACCACATCCTCGACCTTGCGGCGCCAGTGCACGTACAGGTCGCGGGTATGCGCGTCGAGCATGATCAGCCGGGCCATGTTCGGGCGGGCGGCGCACCGGTCCGGCGCGTCGAAGGCCAGGTGCGGGGCGAACAACGCATGCCCGAGCTGGTTCCAGGCGAGAACGTCGGTGCGGCGGCCGACGACGAGGGCCGGCGAGTCGCGCACCGACCCGATCAGCAGCCGGACACCGTGGCGGACCCGCTCGGGCCGGCGGCCGCGGCGGGCCGACCGCTCCGGGCGGGCAAGGCTGCGCAGGTGGGCGTGCTCGTCGTCGCTGAGCCGGAGCACCCGGGCGAGCGAGTCGAGCACCGCGTCGGAGGCGTTGCGGCTCTGCCCCTGCTCGAGGCGGGCGTAGTAGGTCACGCTCACGCCGGCGAGCTGGGCGAGCTCCTCGCGGCGCAGGCCGGGCACCCGCCGCCGCTCACCAGGCCGGACGAGGCCGGCGTCGGCGGGCGCGAGCCGGTCGCGGCGGGAACGGAGGAACTCGCCAAGCTCGGTCATGCCAGCATTCTCGCTCCGACCACCGACATCTCCGTGCGGCGAAGGTCACCCTGCCAGGGCTACCCCCGCGGTGGAGGGCCTCAGCAGGGCGGTGGCTACCCGACGCGCGCGCCCCGATCGTCAGCCGCATGACCGACACCACCGCCGCAGCCGATCCCGTCGCCGTGCCGGCGCAGGCCGGGCGCGGCACCGCGCAGCCGCGCCCCCAGGCGCATCCGGGCGATGCCGCCGACCCGCCCAGGGGCCCGTCCCGCGCTGCGCCCGGCAGCCCGGTCGACGGGCGGCCCCCCGCCGGCCCCGCCAGCCCTGGCGGCCCTGGCGGCCCTGGCGGTTTCACCGGCCGGGAACGCCTCGGGCTCCTGCTCCTGCTCGGAACCCAGTTCATGCTCGCGGTCGACTTCTCGATCCTGAACGTCGCGCTGCCGTCCATCGGATCCGGCGTCGGGATCTCCGAGGGCAACCTGCAGTGGATCGTCACCGCCTTCGCACTGCCGTCCGCCGGTTTCACGCTGCTGTTCGCCCGAGTGGCCGACATCGCCGGTCGGCGCCGGATGTTCCTGGCCGGGCTGGCCCTGCTGATCGTCGCCTCGCTGGTCGGTGGCCTCGCCACGACGCCGGCGGTGCTGCTCGTCGCCCGCGTGGGCCAGGGAATGGCCGCCGCGATCGCCACGCCGGCCGCGTTGTCCCTGCTGGTGACCATGTTCCCGGAGGGACCGGCCCGCCGGCGGGCGCTCGGGCTCAACGGCGCCCTCCTGCCGGCCGGCTTCACCGTCGGTGCCCTCATCGGTGGCCTGCTGACGGAGTTCCTCAGCTGGCGCTGGTCGTTTCTGCTGAACGTGCCGATCGCGGTCGCGATCCTGGTCACCGCCCCGAGGGTCGTCCCCGGCGGACGCGGTGAGCGGGGCGGGCGGCTGGACGTCCCGGGGGCGCTGACCGTCACCGCCGGCCTGGTGGCCTTCATCTACGGGATCTCCACCGGTGGCGAGGACGGCTGGAGCCGACCCGTCGTGTGGATCACGATCGTGCTGGGGGCGGCGCTGCTGGTCGCGTTCTGGCGCATCGAGGCGACCAGCTCGCACCCGCTGGCGTCCCTCTCCGTGCTGCGCCGACGCACGGTCGCGGGCGCGAACGCCGGCGGGTTCGTCATCTTCGCGATGGGCAGCTCGCTCGTCTTCCTGCTGACGCTCTACCTGCAGCAGCTCCTCGGCTACTCCGCACTGACCACCGGGCTGATCTTCGGACTGCCGGGAGCCGCGGCGTTCGCCGCCGGCCTGGTCGCCCCGCGGATCCTGAGCCGGATCAGCCCACCGACGGCGCTCGTCGCCGCCCTGCTCCTCCAGGGCTCGTCGGCCGCGGCGCTGGCGCTCGTCGACCTCGATCGCTCCTCGCTCACCCTGGTGCTGATCGCCTCGGTGGTCGGCTTCTTCGGGCACGCCCTGGGCATCGTCGGCTACCTGGTGACGGGGACGACCGGCCTGCCCGACGACGAGCAGGGCCTGGCCACCGGCCTCGCGACCATGACGCAGCAGGTCGCCCTCACGGTCGGCATCCCGGTGGTCAGCGCGATCGTGAACGCGGTCGTCACCGCCGACGGCACCGGATCTCCCGGCACCGCCGCCGACGGCGCGATGCTCGACGGCATCCGGATCGCCCTGTGCGCCGACGGCGCGGCCACCGTCGCGGCCGGGCTGGTCGTCGCCGTGGTCCTCCTCGGGCGGACGGCACGTTCCGCGGCCGGAGTCGGCGCGGGTGCCGGCGCGGGTGCCGACTCTCCGGTCTGACCGACCTCGTCGACGCCCGCGCGCCGGCCGCTCCCCCGGCGGCCGGCGCGCGGGTCTCGCTGTGGAATCCTCCGGGCACGGGCCCGATGTGTCGGTGCGGACCCCTATGATTTCCGGCATGTACCCAGTGACCGTGAGCCGCCGCGGGCCCTGTCGGTCACGGCATTAGTTCGTGGTCACCGGGCAGCGCGGCCGCCCGGCGCGTCCCGGCGCGTTCACGAGCCGGCAGGCGGCGGCAGGCGGCGGCGCAGCTGGTCCGGCGCGGGCCCGGGCCGTGTCATCACCCCCGACGTCATGTCGGCGTATGCCCTTTCCGATGGAGGAGCTTTCGTGAGCAACCGGATCGAGACGCTGGAGTTCCAGGCCGAGGCGCGCCAGCTTCTGCAGCTGATGGTCCACTCGATCTACTCCGACAAGGATGTCTTTCTCCGCGAGCTGATCTCCAACGCCTCGGACGCCCTCGACAAGGCGCGGCTCGAGTCGCTGGTCGACGGTGATCACGGCCTCGACACGTCCGATCTGCACATCGCGATCGAGGTCGACCGGGAGAAGCGCACCCTGACCGTGCGGGACAACGGCATCGGCATGTCCCGGGACGACGTCGTCAGCCTCATCGGCACGATCGCCAAGTCAGGCACGGCGGAGCTGCTGCGCAAGCTGCGGGAGTCGAAGGACGCAACACCCGCGAACGAGCTCATCGGGCAGTTCGGCGTCGGTTTCTACGCCACGTTCATGGTGGCCGACACCGTCACGCTGCTCACCCGCCGGGCCGGGCAGACCGACGGCACCCGTTGGGAGTCGGCGGGCGAGGGCACCTATGTCATCGAGACGGTCGACGACGCCCCGCAGGGTACCTCGGTCACCGTGCACCTCAAGCCGGTGGACGACGAGGACCACCTCTTCGACTACACCGACGAGCGCAAGATCCGCGAGATCGTCAAGCGGTACTCCGACTTCATCGCCTGGCCGATCCGCATGGCCGTCGAGACCACCGGTGAGGACGGTGCGACCAGCACCGACGTCCAGACCCTGAACTCGATGAAGGCACTGTGGGCCCGTCCGCGCAACGAGGTCGACAAGGCCGAGTACCACGAGCTCTACCGGCACCTCAGCCACGACTGGACCGACCCACTCGAGATCATCCACATGAAGGGCGAGGGGGTCTTCGAGTACGAGGCCCTGCTCTTCCTGCCCGCCCACGCCCCGTTCGACCTGTTCACGCAGGGTGCCCGCCGCGGGATCCAGCTCTACGTCAAGCGCGTGTTCATCATGGACGACTGCCAGGCGCTCATGCCGAACTACCTGCGTTTCGTCAAGGGCGTGGTTGACGCACACGATCTGTCGCTGAACATCTCGCGGGAGATCCTGCAGCGGGACCGCCAGATCCAGCTCGTCCGACGCCGCCTCGTCAAGAAGGTACTCAGCACGCTGAGCACCCTGCAGGAGAACGACGCCGAGCGTTACCGGACGTTCTGGAAGGAGTTCGGCTCGGTCCTCAAGGAGGGGCTCCTCGACGATGCCGACAACCAGGAGTCGATCCTGGACCTGCTCTCCCTCGCCTCCACGCACGACGCCGCCGAGCCGACGACCCTGCGCCAGTACGTCGAGCGTATGAAGGACGGCCAGAGCGACATCTACTACATGACCGGTGAGTCGCGGTCGCTGGTCGAGAACTCCCCGCACATCGAGGCGTTCCAGGCCAGGGGTTACGAGGTGCTGATCCTGACCGACCCGGTCGACGAGGTCTGGGTCGAGCGGGTCGCCCGCTACGACGGCCGGCCGCTGCAGTCGATCGCCAAGGGCCAGGTCGACCTCGGGGGCGAGGAGGAGGAGCAGAGCACCGACGCCGAGCGGGAGCAGCGGGAACAGGACTTCAGCGCCCTGCTGTCCTGGATGGCCGAGAGCCTGCGCGAGGAGGTCCGCGAGGTCCGCCTGTCCACCCGCCTGACGACCTCCCCCGCCTGCGTCGTCGGGGACACCCATGACATGACGCCGACCCTGGAGAAGATGTACCGCGCCATGGGGCAGGACGTTCCGCGGCAGAAGCGCATCCTGGAGCTCAACCCGACGCACCCCCTGGTGACCGGGCTGCGCAAGGCGCACGAGCAGGGCGCCGAGGCCGACGCCGACGTGCTCGCCGGCACCGCGGAGCTGCTGTACGGCATGGCGGTGCTCGCCGAGGGCGGCGAGCTGCGCGACCCGTCCCGCTTCACCCGCCTGCTCGCCGACCGACTGGCCAACGCGCTGTAGCCGCGGCGGCGGGCCCGCGTCGTCGGGTCCTCGGGCCCGGACGCCGGCACGAGATCGAGACGGTGCGGCGGGTCGGTTACCGTTACCGGCGTCCGAGGCCGCATCGCAGCGCTGACCGCCGACCGACCTCCGGGAGCCCGCGACACATGACGATCATCTCGCCCACCCCGCCGCCCACCACCTCCGCGGACCTCCGCCCGGGGGCACGCACCGCCTCCGCAGCGGCCCCGCTCGGGCCCGCCGTGGTCGCGGCAGTGCTCCCGGGCAAGTTCGTCGGACAGCTCCGCGCGCTGGTCGGCGCCGAGGCGCAGATCGTGGACGTCCTCGACGGCGATCCCCTGCCGCCGGTGACGAGTGGGGCGGGGCCGGTGATGACGCTCGTCATGCCCTGGTCGCTGAAGGGCTGTCCGCCGGCCGTGCTGGCCGCGGTCGAGCGGGCGCAGTGGGTGCACTTCGTGTCCGCCGGGGTCGACGGCTTCCCCCTCGATCGTCTGGCCGGCCGCACGGTGACCTGCGGCCGCGGCGCGAACAGCGCGGCGATCGCCGAGCTGACCGTCGGCCTGCTGCTGGCCGCCGAGAAGCGGATGCCCGACATCTGGGAGGCCGAGACGAACGAGCCGTTCTACACCGAGCCGCTCGGCTCGCTCGTCGGCCGGACAGTCGGGCTGCTCGGCTTCGGCTCCATCGCCCGGGAGCTGGCCCCCCGGCTGCACGGGTTCGGGACACGCCAGCTGGCGCTGCGGCGCAGCGGCCGCCCCGCCGACGTGCCGGAGGTGACCGTCGTGCGGACCCTGCCGGAGCTGCTCGGCGCGGCGGACCACCTGGTCGTGGCCGCGCCGCTGACCCCGGAGACCGATCGCCTGCTCGACGACGCCGCGTTCGCCGTCGCCAGGCCCGGGCTGCACCTGGTGAACGTCGCCCGCGGCCGGGTCGTCGACACCGACGCGCTGGTCCGGGCGCTGGCGGCCGGGACGGTGACCCGGGCCAGCCTGGACGTCACCGATCCCGAGCCGCTGCCGGCCGATCATCCGCTGCGCCGCGACCCGCGGGTCCGGATCACGCCGCACCTGTCCTGGTCGGCGCCCGGTGGGCTCAACGCCGGACTGGCGGTCTTCGTCGACAACCTGCGCCGCTGGCGCGCCGGCGAACCGCTGCACGGCACAGTCGACCTCACGGCCGGCTACTGAGCCGCCCGCCAGCACCGCCGGTCGAGCCGGAACGCTCCCGGAACGGTGCCGCCAGAGGATGACCGGGCCGGGTCGGGCCCGACGCGTACGGGCGCACGGCGCGGTGTGCGCCGTGCGCCGTGCGCCCGCCGGGCTTTGTCAGACCTCGGCCGTCCCACCTCGCCCCCGCGAGCGGGCGATCGTCCCGTCCGGTTCCGGGCGGAGAACTACTTCTTGATCCACAGTTCCTCGGGCAGCAGCGACCCGGCGCCGTACTGGCGGACGCCACCGACGTCCTCGTTCGCGATCACACCAGCCGCGGAGCGGGTCAGGAAGATGACCGGGGTCAGCTCGGACAGGCGCTCCTGCACGGTTTCGTAGGCGGCCTTGCGTGCCGCCTCCGACGTCTCGACCCGGCCGGCGTCCAGCGCATCGCTGAGTTCCTGGTCCTTGACGCCGTGCAGGATCGCCAGCGAGTCCTGGTGGAAGGCCGTCCACAGCCGCGGCTCGGGGTCCTGGAAGAACGCCGACGAGACGAGCGCGTCGAAGTCGAAGGTCGTGCGCAGCGCCGCGACCTGCGAGAAGTCGACGATCTTCACCTCCACCTTGACGTTCTCGAAGCTGCTCAGCTGCGCCTGGACGTTCTCCGCCATCGCCCGGTTCTGGCTGGTGGGGAAGGAGGAGAAGGCGAACGTCACCGGCTTGCCCTCGGCGGCGAGCTCGTCGAACAGCCGCTGGGCGAGGGCCCTGTCCGGCTTGCGCAGCGGGATGTCCGCGTAGAACGGCGACGACTCGGCGAACAGCTTCTCGGGCACCTGCGCGGTGCCGTTGTAGACGGCGAGGTTGAACGCCTCCATGTCGAGCGCCGCGGAGAGGGCCTGGCGGGCGCGGATGTCGTCGAACGGCGCCCGGCGCGAGTTCAGGGCAAGGAAGTTGCCCCCGCTGAGCGGCATCAGGTCACTGGTCATTCCGGCCTCGGTGGCCTTGTCCAGGTTGACCCAGTCGGCTTCGACGGCGACGTCGGCACCGCCGCTGACCAGCGTGTTGTAGCGCTGGGTGGTGTCGAGGGACGACCGGATGGTGAGCCGGTCGAGGTAGGGCTTCGGCGCGTCCCAGTAGCGGGAGTTCTTGACCAGCCTGATGTCCGCCTGGCGGGTCCAGTTGTCGAGGGTGAACGGGCCGGCGCCGATCGGGTTCTCGTCGAAGGACGCCTGGCCCTTCTGGAGCGCTGCCGGCGAGCCGATCCAGTTCATCGAGGAGGTGAGGATGGCCTGCGCGTACGCCGACACCGGCTTGACCATCGTGACCTTGAGGGTGGTCTCGTCGACGACCTCGGTCGACTGCATCATCGACGCCTCGGCGACGTAGGACGAGCCGACCGCCGGGTCCTTGGTCCGGTCCCAGTTGAACTTCACGGCTTCGGCGTCCAGCGGCGTGCCGTCGGAGAACACCAGGTCCGGGCGCAGCTTGAGGGTGAAGGTCTTGCCCTGGTCGGTCGTCTCGAACGACTCGGCCATCGTGTAGCTGATCTTTCCGGCCTCGTCGCCGACCATGAGGGTTCCGTACAGGGCGTTCCCCAGCACCGCGGTGATCGGGGTGTTGTTACCGAGGGTGGCAGGATCCAGGCTGCGCGGGTCGCTCAGCATCAGGATCCGGCCCTCACCCCCGGCCACCGGCTGGCCGGTCGGGCCCGCTGAGGACGACGAGGGCGAGCCGGTGTCATCGTCTCCGCCGCCGCAGGCGCCGAGAACGAGCGCCATACTGGACACGACGGTCGCGACCAGTAATCGCTTTACCCGAATCATGTTCTGCCTTTCTCGGTGTTTTTCTGGACGGTACTTTCCGTGCGTTTGATGCGCTTATTTCATCTGGTGCGTTCACTATGGACTGTGCGCGGGAGAGGTACCCGCGGTGGTCACCGTTTCGACGGGGCGGGGCGCGCGCGGCCGTCCCGACCGCGGATGCATCCTAGGCTTTCGATGCGGTGGCTGGGCGCCGCTTCAGCAGCGGTTTCCTCTTCACAGCCGACATCCGGTTCCCGCTTTCCTTCTGCGCCGCGCCCGGACTCCGGCGGCAGTACGCGGCCGCCTCACGTCTCCCGGATCCCGCCCATATGGGGGCCGCCGTCGACGGCCAGGGTCTGCCCGGTGATATAGGACGCGGCGTCGCTCACGAAGAACAGAATCGCCTGGGCGACCTCGTCCGGGGTCCCGGGGCGCCCGAGAGGCGTGGAACTACTGAACTCGGCGGTGTCGATACCGGCCAACTGCCAGGCGGCCACGGCTCGCGCGGAGGCGACCGGGCCGACGGCGAGACAGTTGACCCGTATCCCGTGGGGTCCCCATTCGGCGGCGGCCACCGAGGTGAACATCTGCAGCGCGGCTTTCGACGAGGCGTAGTGCGCCCCGCCGCGCACTCCGTGCAGACCCGCGTCCGAGGAGATGTTGACGATCGCGCCCGACCCCTGCGCGATCAGATGACGGCCGACCTCCCGGGTGCAGAAGTACGCCGCACGCACGTTGAGGTCGAAACTGGCGTCCCAGCCCTTGGTCGGCAGGGTCGCCAGCGGGCCCATCCGGGTTCCACCGGCGTTGTTGACCAGAATGTCGACGCGGCCGAGCTCGTCGACGGTGCTTCCCACCAGCCGGACGACATCGTCCTCGACCTTGACGTCGGTGCGGATGGGCAGGCAGCGTCGGCCGGTCGCCTGTTCGACCTCGGCGGAGGTCCGCTCCAGGTCGGCGACGGTGCGCGCGGCGATGGCCACGTCGGCCCCGTACTCGGCAAGCAGCCGGGCGGTGGCTGCGCCGATACCGGTCCCGCCGCCGGTGACGATCGCGACCCGGCCGGTCAGGTCGTAGAGCCTTCTCCTCCGGCCAGCCGGCCGGCCGGTGCGTGGTGACGGCCCGGACGGGCCCGACAGCACCGCAGGTGAGAGGGCTGGTAGCGCCGCTGGCTCGGCTGGCGGCGAGGTGGGGGGCGGTGGCAGGGGGGGCGTGGAGTCCAGAGGGGGCGTGGGGGGCGCCGCCGGTAACGGGTCCGACAGCGCGGTGGGTAAGGGCACCGAGGCCGGGGCCGACGGCACCATGGGCCGCTCCGTGGACGCATCCGTGCGGGGCTCGGCGAGCGACTCCGTGAAGGGTGCCATCCGCGCCTGCCCGGCGCGCGGTGGACGAACCGGGTCACGAAGGCACAGCGCGTTCGCACAGAGTCGGGTGATCTGCTCGAGGGCGGTGTCGAACTGGCGGTCGGGGTGGCCCTGCACCAGCCACTGCTCGGCGAAACGCCAGGTGAGCGCGCCCAACGCCGCTGCCGTCACCACCGGGTCGAGGTCGGGGTCGGCCAGTCCGTGGCGCTGCAGGTTCTCCACCGACGCCGCGACGTCGGTGTTGTGGTTCCAGTACAGGCCGTCCCACAGCTCGCGGATCCGCTCGTCGTGCCGCCCGACCTGTTCGATCACACTCATGATGCGCGCTTCTTCGCGGTAGGCCTCGAAATGGACCCGGATCGCCGCCGCGAGTCGCTCCCGGGGGGTCGCCGTGGACTCCCGGTCGAGAATGATGCGCATTCCGGCGCTGAGCTCGGTGTCGATCGTCGCCGCGACCTCGCGGAAAATCTCGTCTTTAGAATCGAAGTAGTGATAAAAGGAGCCGTGGGAGAGGCCCGCACGCTCGGCCACGTCCGCCACCCGGGCCTCGTGGAAGCCCTTCTCCTCGAAAACCGACTTCGCCGCCTTCACGAGACGCGTCCTGGTCTCGGCGCCTCGGCGCGAGCGCGGCACGTTCGATTCGTTGGGGTCGACTTCGGAGGTGGTGATCACGATGCGCTCCTGAGAGTCAAGGCATTACGGTGAAGGCCGCGCACTGCTTCTCGCAGCGGCACGTGAAGATACTCGCGTGCCGCGGGGTACCTGTGGCCCGCCATCCCGGAAAAAGCATTCGGGAAACCCGGCCATGCCTAGGCCTTCCGAAACAGATCGGGCGGCCGGAACCCGAGGGCCGGCGTGTACCCGCCCCCGCACATCGGCTCCTGAACATCGCGCCAGAGATGGTTCTGTCTGGTCGTGGTCCCCCTCGTGCTGCCGTTCTCGTCGTGGCGCCGTTCTCGTCGTGTTCTGTTCTCGTCGTGTTCTGTTCTCGTCGTGTTCTGTTCTCGTCGTGGTTCTGTTCTCGTCGTGGTTCTGCCTGGCGTCGACGTCAATGTTAGGAGAACATGACGTCAACGTAGACGAGAACGGGCAGCTCAGCAAGCATCCAGTGCCCTGGTAACCGCGGGACCGCAGCGCCTGGCCTCGGTCGGCAGGTGGTCCTGACGTTCACGTCAACGTGGGCACCGCAGCTGGTCACCGGCCGCGACGCGCTCACCCGGAGCCGGGGCCGGGATGGGACCGGCGTCAGGCGCCGGCGATGCCACCGGCGCCGTCACGAACCCGGGCCACCAGATCCTCGGCCGCGCCGGGCCAGGTGGGGAAGTCGAAGACAAAGCCGGCGCGGAGCAGGCGGCCCGGCACCACACGGCGGCTCTTCAGGAGAAGTTCGGTATCGCTGCGGAGCGTGAAGGCGCCGATCTCCGCCATCCAACGCGTGGCGGGCAGCCCGAACCGCACGCCGGCCGCACCCCGCAGGCCCGCCATGAAGGCACGCAGCGGCAGCGGGTTCGGCGCAGCCAGGTTGACCGGCCCCGCGAATGTGTCATCGGCGAGAAGAAGATCGACGGCCCGCGCGAAGTCGCGGCCGTGAATCCAGGACATGTACTGCCGCCCGCCGCCGACCGGCCCGCCGAGGCCGCACCGGGTCAGCCGGAGCAGCATGTCGAACGCGCCGCCCCGACCGGGAGCCATCACCATCGACGTACGGAGCGCGACCCGGCGGGTGTCCGGGGTCGGGGCGTCGGCCTGGGCGCGTTCCCAGTTCCGTGCGATGTCAACGCTGTGCGGCCCGCAGGCGAGCGAGGCGATCCGGCAGAGCAGACTGCGGGCATACGAGGTAGATCCAGAGGCTGAACCCGGGCGGGCAGATCTCGCCGACCCGCTGCTGGCTCTCGAGCGCGTCGGCGAGACGCCCGGCGCCCAGCGCCTCCCCGACGCGACGGTCCGCACGCCGGTCGGCGGACTTCAGACACAGGCTCGTGGCAAGGAGCCCCGAGTAGAGACCTGTCATCAGCATGAGCAGGAGGGCGGCCGCCGCGTTGGTGTCCAACCAGTCGATCAGCATGCCGAGCGCGGCCCAGATCAGGATCTGGGCCGAGATGAGACGGTGGGGGATCAGCCCACGGCTTCTCACAATCTGATGAGCGACCAGGACCTCCAGCTCCGGGGGAGCCGACGCCGCCAGCTGCTCTCCGAGGATCACCCGCGGACGGCGCGCCGCGCCGACGACCGCCACGCTGCGCACCGGGCCCCGCCTGCTCCCCAGCGTCCTCACGTCCGCCACCGCCGCTCCCAGCCCGGCGCCGGCGGCAATGACACGGCCGCGTACCGGATCGGAACACGGCCGCGATCTCCGCCGTGCCAGGACCGGCACGACGAGGAGCCCCTCCACAACCTGCTCCACCGCCGCTCCCAGCACGGCACCGGCCAGCGGCGGGCCACCCAGTGCACCCGCGAGGACCCAGCCGGCCACGACCGCGACGACCCACACGAGCATGGCCAGGACCGCGGCGTACTGGGCCGAGATCGGCAGGCCCGCGGTCTGTTGCGCCGGGGCCGGGGTCTCCGGCACCGCCCAGCGCCGACGCCTTCGCGGCACCGGTATCGGCAGATCGAGCTCGCCCTCGGGCTCTGGCATCCGGCACCTCCTCTCTCCCCGCCTCGCGCAGGCGGCGGAGCAATCCGATCACAGCCGGCACAAACATGCTCCGGCAGGCCCGAGAGGCTGATCACGCCTGCGGGGATCCGGGAGCCGGGGCGGCGGCTTGGGTAGTTTCAGGGGTGCCAGGACCGGCCGGCCCTGGTGGACGTCCGTTCACCGCTACCGACAAAGGGATTCTTCTGTGAGCCTTCGGCTGGGCGATATCGCGCCCGATTTCACTGCCGCCACCACCGAGGGTGACATCTCCTTCCATGCCTGGAAGGAGGGCTCCTGGGTGGTCTTCTTCAGCCACCCGGCCGACTTCACGCCCGTGTGCACCACCGAGCTGGGACGGACCGCGGCGCTGCAGACCGAGTTCGCCAAGCGCAACACCAAGGCGCTCGCCGTGTCCGTCGACCCGGTCGAGGACCACCTGGGCTGGGCCCCGGACATCGGCGAGGTCGGCGGCACGCCGCTGAACTTCCCGATCGTCGCCGACCCGGACCGCAGCGTCGCCGAGCTGTACGGGATGATCCACCCCGGCGAGGGGGACACCTCCACGGTGCGCTCGGTCTTCATCATCGACCCGGCGAACAAGGTGCGCCTCACGCTCACCTACCCGAAGTCGGTGGGCCGCAACTTCGACGAGATCGTCCGGGTCATCGACGCACTGCAGGCCACCGACGCCAACCCGATCGCCACCCCGGCGGACTGGAAGCCCGGCGACCGGGTCATCGTCTCGCCGGCCCTGTCGACCGAGGACGCCCGGGCGAAGCTGAGCAACGTCGAGGAGATCAAGCCCTACCTCCGCTACGCGGACGCCCCCTGACCGGTCCATCCGGTCGATCGTCGGCGGACAGGCTGACCGCAGGACGGCTGACCCGCTGACCCGTTCGGCCAGCGGACTGCCCGGCCGGATGGCAGTCTGACCGTCTGGTCACCCGAGTGGATGGCCGGCTCCGGATCCGGTGTCGGGGTGGGGTTCTCTGCCTCTCCCCGGCGCCGACCGACATGGACACACCGGCGTGGACACACGACGGGACGCCCGACGAGAGGTGCTGTCCGTGACCGACCAGACGGCTGACCGGCCGGCCGACCGGACCGTCTCGTTCGGGTCGTCGGCGGACCAGCCCGCGGACAGGCGACCGGACGGGCCGACGGTGCGGCGGATCCGCGTGGCGGCCGGCCTCGACCTGCACGTCGAGGACCTGCATTCCGCGCGGACCGACACAGCCCAGGGCGCCGTCCCGCCGGATTCCACCCCGGTCGTCCTCGTCCACGGCATCGCGGGGACCACCGCGGACTGGGCCCGGGTGGCTCCCGAGCTGGCCAGCACCCGCCGGGTCATCGCCTACGACCACCGTGGCCACGGTGCCAGCGACCGGGCCGCCGGCGGGCGTCCCTCCTACACCTTCGACCTGCTGTTGGCGGACCTCGTCGCGCTGCTGGACACGCTCGGCCCGCACGCCGTCGACCTGGTCGGCCATTCGATGGGCGGAGTGGTGGCACTACGCTACGTGCTCGACCATCCGGAGCGGGTGCGCTCCCTCGTGCTCGTCGACACCGCTGCCGAGCCGGCCTCCGCGACAGGCGGGGCGGCCCGGCGGGTCGTGTCCGCGTTGCTGGAGGGCGCCGCGGCGATCGCCACCGCCGTCCACAGCGCGCATGACCCGGAGCCCGCGGCCGACGGCGGCCCGAGCGAGCTCTCCGTCGTCGACGAGCGGGCCGGGGCGGCCGAGCGCCACGGCAGCGCCGCCGACCACCAGGTCGAGGGACTCGGCCGGATCGATCCGGAAGCGCTGGTCGCGTTCGGCCGCGAGCTGGGGGCCTACCCCTCGATGGTCGACCGGCTCAACGAGATCGGCTGCCCGACGACGGTCATCGTCGGCGAGCGGGACTCAGGCCTGCGCGACTCGGCACAGACCCTGGCCCGGACCATTTCCCGCGCGCACCTGGCGGTGATCGCGGGGGCGGACCACAGCCCGCACGCCAGCCGACCGCTGGCCTGGCTGGCCGCGGTCGAACGCCACTTCGGGCGCCTCGCAGCAGACCTCGCGACGGACCTCGCGACGGACAAAACCATCGCACCTGGACGATCCGCCTACCCTTCCGCGCCGCTGCGCCCGTTCACCTGACCGCGCCGGCTCGCACCGGCAGGGTTCGGGATGAACCCACGGGACGGGGGCCGCTGGATGTCCGACACCGACACGGATCTGCTGCTGGTAAGGCACGGCGAAGCGCACTGCAACATCGCCGGGGGCGACCGCGGCTGCACCGGGCTGACCCCGCGGGGCCGCGAGCAGGCGGCGCACCGGCCGGAGGCCGGCCTTTCGCCCCCGGTTCGGAGAGCTGGAGCGGGTTCCTCATCCGCGCGGGCGGTTGCCTGCGGGAGCTGACCGAGCTGCACCGCGGCCAGCGCGTGCTGGTCATCGCCCACGGCGAGACGGTGGAGGCGACCCACCGGCTGCTGATGGGGGTGCCGGCCGTCACCCCGCTGTCCTACGGCTTCTCCGTCGCCCACGCCTCACTGACCTGGTGGTCGCACCGCTGGTCCTCGGCTGGCAGCAGCCGCTGGTCGCTGGTGCTGCACGGAGCCACGGACGGCTTCCACACGATCCTGCCCAGCCGGGAGAACCGCAGCTGAGCGGGAGTACAGCGTGCGGCTCCCGCGGCGTGACCCACAATGCGGTTATGGTCAGCCCCCGCCGAACCGGCGCCGAGAGTTCCCGGACCCGCGCGCTCCTGATCCACGTCACCGAGCGCCTGATGCGGCAGGACGGCTACGCCGCGGTGAGCTCGCGCAGCGTCGCGAAGGCGGCCGGGGTCACGCCAGCTCTGATCCACTACTACTTCCCGACCCTGGATGATCTTTTCCTCGCCGTCTTCCGGCACGGCGCGGAGAAGAACCTCGCCCGGCAGGCCCGCGTGTTCACCGAGGCGCAGCCGCTGCGGGCCCTGTGGGAACTCAGCGTGGAGCCGGCCCGCACCGCGCTGCTCTCCGAGTTCATGGCTCTCGCCAACCACCGCAAGAGCATCCGCGACGAGATCGCCGAGTACTCCCGGCGGTTCCGCCGACAGCAGGCGGAGCTCCTCGCCAGCCGGCTGCCGGACTTCGGCACCGGCCCGGACGACATCCCGCCCGCTGCCCTGCTCTTCCTCATCGGCGCGGTCTCGCGCGGCTTCGTCGCCGAGGATCCGCTGGGACTCACCGACGGCCACGCCGAGACACGCGCGCTGGTGGAGCGTCTGCTGCACCGCTACGACAGCGGCGCGCTCGCCGCGGGTACCGCCGCGGGTACCGGGTCGGAGGATGACGGTGCCGGCGAACCGGACGAGGACGGCGCTTGGTAGACCCCCTCGCCAGCCGAGCCGGCTGCCCGCAGCCGGTGCCGCGCCGCCGTGTGGCGGTTCTCCGACACCCGCAGGCCGAGGTTGCCGCACCGTCACCGTGAGGTTGATGCCCTCGAAGCCACCGCTCTCGAACCAGCGCTGGATCTCGTTCGCGACGGTCAGCGGCGAGCCGACGAACGGCGAGCGCATCGCGCGGAGCTGGTGCTCGACGACCTCCCGCAGGGTGAGGTTGTTGTCCGCGACAGCTTTTTGATCCCTTTCAGCGGGCAGTCAGGGCCGCGGCGGGAACCGGCGCGGCCCCGGCCTACTCGGCGGATCCGGCCGAGCACCACCGCGCGGCACCGCGCAGTCGCGGTCCCTGGCGACAGCCGGGTTCCACAGGGCGAGCCGAGCGAGGACCGGTTCGACGAAGCCGCTATCGGGCGGGTCTGTGTCACCGGTCCTCGCCGGTCTCGCGACCGCGGTCGTGAGGTCGGCCTGTCACGGCGCTTCCGTCAGCGCCGGTTACCTGGCCCCGTCAGGCTTCCTGCCCACGCCGCCCGCGGAGCGCCGGCCGTCACTGGACGATGGAGGCGATACAGGCCACAACACCGCCTCTGGGCGCGTTGACATTCGCGGCGAGCCGGTAGTTCCTCTCGGTGTAGGAGACGGAGACCTGCCGCTTCCCGTAGAAGTCATTGTAGATCTTCTCGATGTCCTCGCCCTCGGTGACGAACCCGATGTACGTACCGTTGTCCTCGAAGTACGGGACGGCGAAGAGGTGCGCGAACCGGATCTTCGGCGAGCTGAAGATCATGACCCCCTCGGCGCCGCGCATCCCGAAGTTCCGGTCGGCGAAGTAGATTCCGGCGAACACGAGGTTCTCCGGGTCGCTCGGCCCGAAGTTGACGCGCGCCCTGACCTGGACCTTCGGCGAGACAAGCCCTCCCTCGTTGTCCTGCATGAAGGAGGCCATGTGCCCGAAGGCCATATACAGGTCGCCGGCCTTCTTTCCATCCACCCCCTTCTCCCACTCCTTGACGACAAGGTGCTCGTCGGTGTCGTTGATGACCATTCCGAGAATCTTCTTCGGGTTTTCGAGGAACAGGTACAGCAGGAATCCGACGAGAACCACGACGACAGCACCGATCGCGGTCTTGAGGCCGATGCTGGTGATACCGGTGCGGATTGCGGTGAGCAGGGCCTGCCCGGCACGCAGCGCCTTGATCGTCTCGACCGCCATCGGGACGCCCACGCTGATCAGGCCGCCAGCAACCAGTTCCATCGCGAGCTGGCCCGGGGTCTTGGCGTTCTGCATGTTCTCGAAGCGCTTCGTGAGCGAGCTGAGATACTGCCTGACGTCGTCACCCCGCAGACCCATGACGAAGTTCGCGTCGCTGCGCGTCATCGAGAGGTTCGGCTCGATGTCAACCTCGGTGTCCAGCATCCTCTCGAGAGCGGTGTCCTGGTCGAAGTCGGTGGCCTCGAGGCCCGTCGCGCCGGAGCCCGGCCGGCCCACCTCCTCCAGGAGTGCCTCCAGGAGCCGTACCCGCGCGATCCGGGCCTTCTTCCTCTCACTCAGCGCGTCATTCGCGAAGATCGCCCGCAGGTCGACCCCGTGCCGTTCCCTGATCGATTCCATGATCTGCTCGGCGAAAAGCCGGTCACTCAGGTGTGAGTACGTCGACACAAGCTCCACCAGAAACCCCCGAATTTTTCCCGAGTATCTACGAAGACGTGACGGAGTCAGCCGCCGTGCCGCCCTGCCGCCGGCAGGGCGGGCCACGACGGACGACCCGCTGGACAGAACGAATCAGGCCAATGACGGAGAACCGCCCGCGGCTCGTGCTCTCCGAGTTGTCCGAGCCGACGCACGACAGAATCCGCCGTCACCCACATGACCCTTATACGCCCACCAGCAGAGCGAGCCTAACGGCGGCGAGAACTGCTCGTCCAGCCAGAACAAAAGGCGCCGATCTATGCGCACAAGGCCGCCGTTCGGTGGCAGCAACAAACCGCGCCGACGGCTGTGGCCGCCATCGGATCCAAAGGCGGCTAAAGGTCACGCCCGGCCTGGTGGAACCACCAGGCGACGGCATCCTCGGCGGCGAGGGTGTCGGGGTGGCCCGGGCCGAGGCTCCGGCCACGGCTCTCCTGGATGTCCGCGCAGAGGTCGCCGGCGTCCAGGTAGCGGCCGAGACGGCCGAGGTAGAAGGCGACGTTGAAGGCGCTGACCAGTGTCTCGGGATGGTCGGGCCCCAGCATCCGCCGGCGCCGGGCCAGAGTGTCCTCCCCCAGCTCGCGCGCCGCCTCGAACTCGCCGAGGGCGCCCAGCCGCGCGGCCAGGTTGAAGGCGGCGGTCAGGGTCTCGGGATGGTCGGGCCCCAGCACCCGCCGGCGCCGGGCCAGAGTGTCCTCCCCCAGCTCACGCGCCGCCCCGTGCTCGCCGCCGGCGCTGCACAGCATGCCGAGATTGTGCGCCGTGTCGAGGGTGTCCGGGTGGTCGGGCCCGAGGACGCTCCGGCGCCGCCGGAGCGTGTCCTGACACAGGTCACGGGCGCGGCTGGCCGCACCGAGCGCAGTCAGGTCGACCGCGAGGTTGTGGGCGGAGGTGAGCGTGTCCGGATGGTCGGGCCCCAGCTGACGATGCAGCCGTCCGAGCACGTCCTCGTCGAGTTCGCGGGCTTCCTCGTGCCGCCCGAGGGCGCTCAGCCGCAGAGCGAGCTCGTTCGCCGCAGCCAGGGTGGTGTGATGGTCGGCGCCGTGGGCGTGCCGCAGTCGGGCGAACTCCTCCGCGCCGACGGTGCCCGCGTACCGGCCCTCGGTGGTGTCGGCGCTGGCTGTGACCGCCGTGCCCGATGTGGATCCGGCGCTGCCCGGGGCCGGGCCGGTGAATGCGGGCAGCCCGTCGGGGCGCGCAGTCGGCCCCTCCGCGACGATGTCCTGGACGAGTTCCGTCACCGCATCGGCCGGTGACCGGACAGCGGCACGGCGGACAGTGACAGGGCGGACGGCGGCACGGCGGACGGCGTCGTCGAGATGCAGCGGCATGCCGGTGCGGGCGATCCAGTCGACACCATAGGCCTCCGCCGCGGCGCCGGCGAGGTCCAGAGCGAACCCCGCCGGGTCCGGGTGGCGGGCCGCCGGGTCCTTCTCGAGCCCGCGCAGCACCACCTGGGCGACGGAGCCCGGCACTCCGTCCATCGGCGGGGCGGGCTCGTTGCGCAGCTGGTGCCACAGCAGGTGCAGGGGCTGCTTCGGGTCGAACGGGGGCCGGCCGGCCAGCAGGGTGTAGAGAACGGCGCTGAGGGCGTACAGGTCGGTTGCCGGTCCGAGCCGGCCGCCCACGTCGATCTGCTCCGGCGCCATGTAGATCGGCGTGCCGACGACCTTGCTGACGGTGGCCGCCGACCCTTCGAACAGTTTCGCGATCCCGAAGTCGCCGACCTTCACCGTCCCGTCCGCGGCGAACAGGATGTTGTCGGCCTTGACATCGCGGTGCAGCACCCCGCGGTCGTGGGCGTGGCCCAGCGCCGCGGCCACCGCGAGGCCCACCGCGCAGGTCTGCCCAGCGCTCAGCGTGGCCCGCCGCCGGGTCAGCGTGCCGCCGGCGAGCAGCTCCATCACGACCAGACACAGATCGTCGGCCTCGATGTAGTCGTACACCCGGACGACGTGCGGATGGTCCAGCCCCGCGAGCAGCCGCGCCTCGGCGGCGAAGTCTATCCGCGCGCCCTCGGCCGGCATCACCTTGATCGCCGCCGGGCGGCGCATCCGGCGGTGCTCGGCCCGCAGCACCAGGCCGAACGCCCCCGAGCCGAGCTGTTCACCCAGCACGTAGTTCGGCACGGCCGCGGCCACCCGCGACCGGTCGACGATCACCGGATACTCCCGCGGTCGCGCAGTCCCGCCGAGCGCCCCGAGCGCCCCGAGCGCCGCATCCTTACCACCGCAGCATCATCACGAGGAAGCCAGCCCTCGACAACCCCGACCCATCGGAAATCGTTCCGACCGGGCCCCGGGAGAACGCGGGATCCAGCCAGAAATCGGTTTTCCGAGAGACCGTTCTTCGGTTTCTCCTCCCAGCGACGCGCTGAGGGAGAGAAGACTGACGTGACGGCTGTGCGCCGCACGAGAACAGCAGGGAGGAAATTTGTTGCTGCTAGACAAGAAACCTGTGGGCTCGACATCTCGGCGGCCTGTCGTCATCCTGACAGACAACGGCGGCCGGCAGCGGCGACGCGGTTCGGAAACAGCGGGACAATCAGCAGGCCCAGCGCGCTCGCACCCGCCCGACCGCGCGCCAGTCCATCCCCGAGGACCGGAGCAGACGGTGGGAGCCGGCCCCGTGGAACCCCTGTCTGGTACTGCGCTGCCGGAGGTTCGGACCCATGGCTCTGTTACGCGACGGGCAGGTCGTCCGTGACACCTACACGGTGGAGCGACTACTCGGCGCCGGTGCGTTCGCGGAGGTGTACCGGGTCAGGCACCGATATCTGAGGAAGCGGCAGGCGATGAAGGTCTTCCGGCAGGCGGGAATGTCCACAGAACAGGTGCATGACGCGCTCGGCGAGGCGATGCTGCTCTCCGGCATAGCACACCCGAACATCGTCCGGGTGTTCGAGGCCAACACCGTCGAGACGTCCGGCGGCGTTCACGCCTACTTCACCATGGAATACGTCGCCGGCGGTACGCTGCACGACTTCTGGCGCTCGCAGGGCGAGGGGTACGTGCCCGTCCCGACAGCGGTTGACGTCATCCGCCAGGCGGCACGCGGTCTGGCCGTGGCGCACCAGGAGTCCCCGCCGATCGTCCACCGTGACATCACTCCGCAGAACATCCTGGTCGGTTATGACGGGGCCGGCCTGCGGGTGCGGGTCAGCGATTTCGGCCTCGCCAGGAAGGTCAGCGCCCTGACCCTGCTGGCGAGCTCCCAGGGGTCGATTGCCTTCATGGCACCGGAGACCCTGCTCCACCCACACCTGTCATCGATGCCGGCGGACGTCTGGTCGCTGGGTGTCGTGTTCTACCTGCTGCTGACCGACCAGGTCCCCTATCCGCAGCGCGGCGCCGGCGACCCGGTCGCGGCGTCGTGGCACCGATCGGCGCTCGTGCCGCCGAGCGAGGTGCGGCACGCGGTGGACCCGGTACTGGACGGCATCGTCGCCCGGGCGCTGTCCTTCGACATGGCGAAGCGCTACCCGTCGGCCGCGCAGCTGCTCACCGAGCTGGAGGCGTGGCGGCCGGACACCCCGGCCGCGGCCCGTCGGCCGCTGCGGGAACCCGTGCCGGCAGAGGAGATCGCCGCAGGCAAGCAGACGTTCGGCCGGGCCTCGCCCGGCGGCCAGGCGCCGCCGGAGCGCCGCGCGTTACCCGCGGACCAGCGCGCGTTACCCGCGGACCGGGCAGCGGCCGACGGGCAGGCTGCGGCGGAGCGGCTGGCTGCCCGGGCGGTGGCCGCCGCTGCCGCCGGCCGGTACGGCCACGCCGCCGATCTGATGGAGGAGGCCTGCGCCGCCTGGCCTGATCTGCGTGAACAGCATGCGTCCCGGATCCGGCTGTGGCGCAGGGGGGTGGCGAGATGACGACCCGGCACACCGACTCCGGTCTCCTCGGGCGACTGTCGCCACGGCTCTACCGGCAGAACGCCTTCCGCGTGACCGGCCTGCCCCTGGCGGCGACCGGGCGGGACATCAGGCGGAAGTCCGACATGCTCGCCGTGATCGAGAAGACCGGCGGCGAGCTGCCGGTGTCGGACGTCCTGCCGCTGCGGCCGGCGCCGTCCGCCCAGGACCTCCGCGGTGCCCTCGACCGGCTGGGGGACCCCCGCCAGCGGCTGGTCGACGAGTTCTTCTGGTTCTGGCCAGTCGCCACCAGCGGCACGGGTGGCGAGCCGGACCCGACGCTCGCCGCCCTGGCCACCGGCGACACGGCGTCCGCGGTGCGGCACTGGAGCACGGCAGCGGCCCGAACCGATCCGGAAGCGTCCGCGGAGGCCGCGAGTGCCGTCCACAACCTCGCGGTGCTCGAGCACCTGCAGGCCCTGGACGCCGAGCAGGCCGCCACCGACACGAGTGGTCCGCCCCCTGACTGGCTCTCGGTCCATCGCCGCTGGGAGAACGTCCTGGACGACGATCGGGTCTGGGAGGGTCTCGCGGCGCGCATCCGGCAGGCCGGCAACGCCCGGCTCGACGAGAGCCTGGCCGCCGACGTCCGGGCGGCGCTGCCGACCGCGCTGCTCGCGATCGGCGCCGAGCTCGCCGTCGCGGCCCTCACCGCGGGCGACCTCGGACGGGCCGAGCGACAGCTGGCGGCGATGCGGGCGGCGCGGCTGGGGCCCACCGCCGACGAGGCCCTCGGGGCCGCACTGCGCACGGCGGGCACCCCCTGGGCGAACGAGGTCACGACCCTGTGTGACAGCGCCGTCCGGATCGCCGAGAACACCTCGACGGACGGCCTGGCCCAGGCCGAGCGGATCCTCACCGAGTCCGCGGAGCTGCTGGAACGGATCGACGTCCTGCTGCCCGCCGAGGAGCCGACGCGGGTCCGCGCGCACGACAAGGTCGCCCTCGAGACGCTGCACTGCCTGCTGGCCTTCGACCGGACCAGGGGCGTGCCCCGCGCCGCGGGAGACAACGCCGCCCGCGATCACCTCACGATGACCGAGCTGCTGACGCGGGCCGAGCGCACGGCGGGCTCCGAGGCCATCCGCGAGCGGCTGGCCGAGAACCGGGCGCTTCTCGAGTCGTCCGCTCTGCACATCGTCTGCTGGGTCTGCCGGGACCGGCCGGCCGAGGAACGCTCGGGAGTCAGGGTCTGGATGCACGGCGAGGTGGTTCGGACCTTCCAGGGCGTGCAGTGGAGCAAGGGTGAGATCACCGTGCCGCGCTGCCGTACCTGCGAGCTGCGCAGGGCGAGCGGCGGCTGGCGGATGGCCCTGCGTACCGTCCTGTACTTCCTCGTGGCGATCAGCGTTCCCTCGATGCTGTTCCCCGGCGCTGGCGGCGGCTTCGTCGCGCTCGGCGTTCTCGCCGCGGTCATCGCCTTCCTCGTCGACGGGATGGCCGTGAGCTGGCCCGCCGCGCGACGGGAGCGGGCGCGCATCGATTCCTTCCCACCATTGGCGGACCTGCGTGGCAAGGGCTGGCAGCGAGGCGAACGACCGCTCGGTGTCACCGGTGGTTGAGGGCCTGCGCCAGTGGCGCCATCCCCGCGAGTTCCGCATAGCCCGACCGGCACTGCCCGCGGAATGGGCCGAGGCACTGCGGCTGGCCTCCTCGGCCACCCGAACCGCGGATGCCTCCGGGCCCACTTCGACGACGGCACCCGACGCCACGGGCGCTACGGGCGCCACAGCGCGGGCGCTCGGGCAGCCGGTGGTCGCCGAGCTCGCGACCGGCCTCTGGCGGCTGCGCCGGCGCCTGTCCGACCTGGCCGGCGGCACCGATCGGACGAAGCCCGCCGGCCCGGCGGACACCCGCCGCCTGCAGCGCCAGCTCGACTCCCTGTGGGGCACCCTCACCGCGGCCGGGGTCGAGATCCAGGAGCACGACCGCACCCGCTACGACTCCGGCCTCGACCTGCAGGTTCTCGAGTTCCAGCAGACCGCCGGCCTGAGCGGCGAGATCGTCCTGGAGACCCTGCGGCCGAGCGTCTACCTACACGGCCAGCGGGTGCAGACCGGTGAGGTCGTGGTCGGCATTCCCGCCCCGCCCGGCACCGCCCCGCCCGACACCGCCTCACGCGAGACCGCCTCACGCGACACCGCTCCGCCCGACACTGCCCCGCCCGACACCGCCGCCCGCGACGGCGGCGGCTGACCCATCCCCCTTTCACCGGCCAGGAGGCATGATGGCGCGATCAACGATGGACTTCGGCATCGATCTGGGGACGACCAACAGTGCGATCGCCGTCCTGGACGGCACCGAGGCCCGCATCGTCAAGAACGCCTTCGGGCACGACACCACGCCGTCGGCCGTGTACGCCGACCGCGCCGGGCGGATTCATGTCGGCGAACGCGCCCGCGAACGGGTCGAGTCCGACCCGGCGAACGCCGCCGCCGAGTTCAAGCTCAGGATGGGCCTGCGCGACCAGCTGACATCCTTCGCCAACAGCGGCCTGAAGCTGGGCCCGGAGGATCTGTCCGCCCACGTGCTGCGCGCGCTCAAGGCGAACGTGACCAGGCAGCTGGGCGAGGAGGTCCGGGCCGCCGTCATCACGGTGCCGGCCGCGTTCGAGCTGAACCAGACCGACGCGACGCGGCGGGCCGCCGAGGCCGCCGGGCTGGAGCTCTCCCCGTTGCTGCAGGAGCCGACCGCGGCTGCCCTCGCCTACAGCTTCCAGCGCGACGAGGACAACATCTACCGGCTCGTCTTCGACCTTGGCGGCGGCACGTTCGACGCCTCGGTCGTGCACGTCCGCGACGGCGAGTTCGACATCGTCAACCACCGCGGCGACAACTTCCTGGGCGGGAAGCTCATCGACTGGGCGATCGTCGAGCAGTTGCTGATCCCCGCGCTGCTGCGGCAGTACACCCTGCCCGGCTTCGGGCGGGGTGAGCCGACCTGGGCGCAGGCGATCGCGAAGCTGAAGGCGGCCGCGGAGAACGCGAAGATCGAGCTGTCCTCGGCGGACTCGGCGCTGGTCGACATCAGCGACCCGCCACTGTGCGCCGACTCCCGCGGCGCCCCGGTGGAGTTCGTCCACGAGCTGCACAGCGCGGACGTCGACGCCCTGACCGAACCGTTCGTCGCCCGGGCGGTCAACATCTGCCAGGCCGCGCTGCGGGAGAGCCAGCTGACGCCGGACCGGATCGACCGGGTGCTGCTCGTCGGCGGCCCGACCCTCACGCCCTACCTGCGCCGCCGGCTACACGAGGGCCTCGGCATCGAGCTGGACGTCAGCCAGGACCCGATGACGGTCGTCGCCCGCGGTGCGGCGATCTTCGCGGGGACCCAGCGCCTGCCCGCGGAGCCGGTCCGCCCGGACGTCTCCTACACGGTGGACCTGGAGTACAAGCCGATCGGCTCCGATCCGGAACCGGTGGTCGGCGGGGTGGTGCGGGGCCCGGCCGGGCGGGTGCTGGACGGTTTCACCGTCGAGTTCGTCAACGCCGGGGCCCGGCCGCCGTGGCGCAGTGGGAAGGTCGTCCTGCCGGCGGCCGGGACGTTCATCACCACGCTGCGGGCCGAGCCCGAGCGACGCAACGTCTACGAGATCGTCCTGGAGGGGCCGACCGGGGCCCGGGAGAAGGTCCAGCCCGAGGAGCTGACGTACACCGTCGGGGTCGTCGCACCGGCCGCGACCCTGACCCACTCGATCGGCGTCACGCTGGCCGGCAACGAGGTCTCCTGGCTGCTGACGAAGGGAACCCGCATCCCGGAGAAGGCCCGCGAGATCCTGCGCAGCACCGTGCGGCTGACCCGTGGCGAGTCCGGCGGCCTGCTGCGGATCCCGATCGTGGAGGGCGAGCACGCCCGGGCCAGCCGCAACCGGCAGGTGGGCGCGCTGGAGATCCTCGCCGACCAGGTCACCCGGGACATCCCGAAGAACAGCGAGATCGAGGTGGAGATCCAGATCGACGCCTCCCGACTGGTCACCACGCGGGCGTACGTGCCGGTCCTCGACGAGGAGTTCGAGGCCTTCCACGACCTGACCACCGAGCGCGCCCCGGAGCCGGCCGAGCTTCGCCGGGCGCTGCGGACCGAGCAGGAGCGGCTGGACGGCCTGCAGACGGACGCGCGGCGCACCGCCGACCCGGCCGCGCTCGCGATCCTCGACGAGCTGGACGGCGAGCGGGTGGTCGACCAGCTGGAGAACGACGTCGCCGCGACCGAGCACGGAGACACCGACGCGGCCGGCACCGCCGGCAGGCGCCTGCTGGACCTGCAGGCCAGGCTCGACGCCGTCGAGCAGGCGCTGGAGTGGCCGTCGCTGGTCGAGTGGGCGAACCGGGTGCTGCGCGACGCGCCGGGTCTGATCGACGAGTACGGCGAGCCGCGGGACCGACGGCGCTACGAACTGCTCGCCGCCGACGTCCGCCGTGCCCTGGAGAGCCGGGATGCCGAGCATCTGCGGACCCTGGTGGACCAGCTGGCCGCCTACCTCGCCACCGTGGTCGACCGCAGAACAGGGGCGGTGGTGATGGCCCGCTTCTCCCAGCTCACCGGCATGCGTGACGAGCTGACCGACCAGGCCGCGGCCGCGCGACTGATCGCGAAGGGCCGGCGCGCCGTCGACGGCAACGACATCGAGGCGCTGCGGTCGGTGAACCGCGAGCTCATCGAGCTGCTCCCGCGCGGCGCCGGGCCGGACGGCGGGGAGGACGTCAGCGGTGTCTACAAGCCCCAGCGCTGAGAGTGGCGCCGGCCCCACGGGCAACGGCCCGCCCGCGCTGCTCGGCGAGGCCGCGCCGCTGGGCGAGGCCGCGCTGCTCGGCGAGGCCGCGCTGCTCGGCGAGGCCGTCCGTGGGCGGGCGGCCAGGCTCGCCCGCGCGGGACGGTACGAGGACGGCCTGCGCCTGCTCGGCGCGCTGGCGGACGGACGGGACCACACCGCCGTCGAGCACGACCTGCTGGCCCGGATCCGGGCACAGCAGGGCCGGTTCGACGAGGCGGAGCGGCACTGGCGGGCCGTGCTCGCCCTCGACCCGACGGCGGCCGGGGCGACGGCGGGCCTGCGCCGCCTCGACCAGCTGCGCACCCGCCGCGGCGGCGGCCGGGTCCGGGGAGGCGTGACCGTGGCAGCTGCCCTCGCCCTCGCCATCGCGTTCGGCGGAGGCTGGTGGCTCGGTCACGACCAGGACGAACCAGCCAGCGCCACCTCGGCGTCCGCGACCGCCACGGCAGCTCCCGCCGTTGCCGGGAGTGTGACCGCCGCGCCGGCCTCCCGCGGGGCGGACCTGGCGGCGCGCCTCGCCGGGCCGGAGGTGACGCTCGCCAGGGCCGGTGACCAGGTGGTCGCCGTCTTTCGCGAGGCCGTCTTCGCCAGCCGCGACACCCTGAGCCCGCAGGGCCGCGCGGCGCTCGCCGCGGCGGGCGGCCGGCTGGCGGCCATCCCGGGCGTCGCCGCCGAGATCGTCGGCCACAGCGACAGCGTCCCGGTCGGACCGGGCGGGCCGTTCACCGACAACACCACGCTGAGCCTGGCCCGCGCCGCCGCCGCCGCGCAGGTCCTGCGCGCGGCCGGCGTCCCCGCGGCCGCTCTCACGGTCGCGGCGGCCGGCAGCGCCGTCGCGCCCTACCCCGACTCCCCCGCCGACGGCATCCGCAACCGCACCGTGACCCTGCGCATCACGCCGCCCGGCTGAGAGGAACCTCCGATGACGCAGGCCGAGTCGCGGCCCGGGCCACACCCGGCGTCGCAGCCACCGCCGGACACGACGGCCAGGCCGGACGCGACGGCAGGACCGGGACGGGCCGGGGACGCGGAGCGGTCCCACGATCCACTGGCGGTGGCGCTGGGCAACGCCTCCCTGCTCGGCGTCGGGTACCTGATGCTGGGGCGGGTCCATCTCGCCCTGGTCTCCGTGTTGATCACCGCCGAGCTGCTCATCATCTTCGCCTCGTCCGCGCAGGTGCTGTGGTTCGCCGTCATCGTGCTGGCGTGGTGGGCGCTCCTGGTAGCGCACGGCTGGTGTCTGGCTGGCGGGTGGCCATGCCACCGCGGGACCGGACCGCGTGGGACCGGGCCCCCCGGAGCGCCGGTCCGCCGGTCGTGGGTGCGCCGGTCGTGGGTGCGCCGGTCGTGGGTGCGCCGGTCGTGGGTGCGCCGGTCGTGGGTGCGCCGGTCGTGGGTGCGCCGGTCGCTCGCCCTCGTCTCCGTGCTCCCGGTGCTGCTGGCGTTCGTGTTCCTCCGGCTCGACACCGGGAAGATCGAGAAGGACGTCACCGCGGCGCGCATCGCGGGCGACTGCTCGCGGGCAGAGGCCGCCGTGGACCGGGTGACCCCCGCCCACCGGATGGTCACGATCTCCCCGGCAGCGGACGGCGAGCGCACGGTCGAGGCCTGCGCGCAGCTGCGGACAGCCGGCGACGACCTCGCCAACGCCCTGGGCGGCGACACGACGGAGCTGGAGAGCGGGTTCCGGGCACTGTCGACCGTCCTCGCAGACCTGCCCGGCCATGAGCGCGCGGTGCGGGCGGTCCTCGACCGGTTCCTCGGCGGCCTACCGGCCAAGGATCCCTGCGACACCGCCACGATCACCACCTGGCTCACCGAGCGGCCGGCCAGCGGTAACGATCTCGACCGCGCTGCCGAGGCCGTGCCCCGGCTCGCGCCCGCGGCGCTGGTCGGCTGCGGTGACAAGCTTCTCGACGCCGGGAATCCGAACGGGGCCCAGGCCACCTTCCAGCAGCTGCTCGACCGGTACCCCGGCGACGCGCTCGCCCCACGGGCACGGGACGGCCTCGCGCGGATCGGCCGGGAGGCGGAGGTCACGAACCTGCGCGACCTGCTGCGCGCCCCGGCGGCCGGCACCCTGCCGCAGTACTGCACCGCCCCGGTCCCCTTCTCACAGGCGTCCAGCGGCCCGAACCGGGCCCTGGTCTTCGGCGCCTCCACCTACGTGGACGATCTGCCCGGCGAGTGGAAGGCCGGCGACCTGACCGCCGCCACCCGGGTCCTCTGCGTCGGTGATGACGAGCTGGGCTCGGCGGTCGAGACCTGCCGTTACAACCCCGGCGGGAACGTGACGTTCCATCGGGTGGCGCTGCCCGTCCGCGTCCACGACCTGCGGACCGGAGCGCTGCTGACCGATACCAGGGTGGAGATCAACGGCTCGAGCTGTCCCTTCACGCTCTTCGGCTATGACACGGAGCGCTACGTCACCCCCTCCGGCCCGGACATCCAGGCCGCCTTCAGACCGCTGA
Organism: Parafrankia elaeagni; assembly: GCF_000374165.1. Lineage (GTDB taxonomy): Bacteria > Actinomycetota > Actinomycetes > Frankiales > Frankiaceae > Parafrankia > Parafrankia elaeagni. The sequence continues at coordinate 84,791 of NZ_KB893728.1, read as the reverse complement.
TCAGCCCCTGACCAGCGGGGCCGGTCAGGAGAGCTCGCGCTTGAGGATCTTGCCGGTGGCGGTCATCGGCAGCGTGTCGACGAACTCCACGATCCGCGGGTACTTGTAGGCGGCCATCTGCTCCTTCGCCCACCCGATCAGCTCGTCGGCGGTGACGGTGGCACCCGGTTCGCGGATCAAGACGGCCTTGATCTCCTCCCCGTGACGCGGGTGCGGGACGCCGATGACGGCCACGAGCGACACATCCGGATGGGTCACCAGCACCTCCTCGATCTCCCGCGGGTACACGTTGTACCCACCTCGGGTGATCATGTCCTTGGAGCGGTCGACGATGTAGTACCAGCCGTCCTCGTCCCTGCGGGCCAGGTCGCCGGTGCGGAACCAGCCGTCCCGGATGACCTCGTCGGTCTCCTCGGGACGCCGGTGGTAGCCCTTCATCACGTTGTGCCCGCGGACGGCGATCTCGCCGATCCCGGCCGGGTCGGCGAGCTCGTCCCAGGTGTCACGTTCGAGGAGGGTCATCTCGACACCGCGGATCGGCAGGCCGATGGAGCCGACCCGCGGCGGCTGGCCATACGGCGAGAACGACGCCACCGGCGAGGTCTCCGACAGCCCGTACCCCTCCAGGATGGTCACGCCGAACTGCTTCTCGAACTGCCGGTGTACCTCGACCGGCAGCGCCGAACCTCCCGAGACGGCGACCCGCAGGTTGCGCGCGAGTGCCGCGGTGTCGATCGACGGATCCTGCCCGAGCGCGTTGCGCAGACCCCAGTACATGGTGGGGACACCGGCGAACATCGTCACCCGCTCGGCGAGCATCAGCCGGATCGCCGCGCCCGCGTCGAACCGGGGCAGCAGTACCACGGTGCCGCCGAACGCGAACGCCCCGTTCTGGACGACCGTCTGCCCGAAGGAGTGGAACAGCGGCAGCGCGCCCAGGTAGGTGTCGGGGCGGGAGATGTCGGAGCCGAACTGGTCCCGCCCGGCGAGCGCGTTGTCCCGCATGTTGCGGTGCCGCAGCTCCGCCCCCTTCGGCCGCCCGGTGGTCCCGGACGTGTACAGAATGACCGCGGTGTCATCGTCGTCGCGCGTCACTGTCGCGAACGTGGACGGCCTCTCGGCGAGCGCCCGCGCCAGCGTCTCCACCGGGCGCGCCGCGGTTCCCGCCACCGGCGACTTCCCGGCGGGGTCGACCGTGATGACGAAGAAGTGCTCGCAGGCCGGCGTGTCAGCGAACCCGGCGAATGCCTCCTTCGCCATGGGCAGCTCGGCGGTTCCCTCGAAGCAGAAGTAGGCCCGCGCGCCGGAGTCAGCCAGGTGGTAGGCAATCTCCCGGCGCCGCAACAGGACGTTGAGCGGCACCACCACCGCACCCGCCTTCAGGATGCCGTAGTAGACCACCGTGAACTGCGGGATGTTCGCACACGTCAGCGCGATTCTGTCGCCGGGACGGATCCCGCGGTCGACCAGCAGGTTCGCCACCCGGCCGGCAGCGGCGTCCACCTCGGCGTAGGTCAGCCGGGACGCCCCGAGGACCACGGCGCAGCGGTCGGGACAGGTGACGGCGGTGTTCTCGAGAAGCTGTGACAGATTGGCCATGGCCGCGTCCCTTTCGCTCAGGATCGCGGCACACCGGTCCGGCCTCACCGGCCGGATCCGCCACCCGCCACCCGTCTCTGTGCTGCCCTGCCCCGCCTCCCGGGCCGAAACTCATCCGAGCCCGATCCAGCGGAGCGCAACAACGTGCAGTGAGAACATGGTGACCGAAAGCGGCGTCGCGGGAAGCCTGTACCGAAAAGAGGCTCCCGCAGACGGAGCGGTGAGATCAGCTGTGGGAGTGCGCCCAGCGCAGCACGCGGTGGCGGCGGACCGGACGCTCCCGCTCGACCCTCCCGGAGACCGGACGGCGGGGCGCCGCGGTGGCCTGGGGCTCGGGCAGCGCGGCGGGGGCGCCGAGGGTCAGGAAGGTCTCCTCGGGGCCGAGGAACCAGGAACGGGCAGAACCGCGCGGGGCCGGCTTCGCGGGCGCGCCGGGGCGGACGAAGGCGTGGACGACATTCATCACAACAGGCTCCCAGGTGCAGAGAAAAGACTGGTGACGGCAACCAGGTCACAACCGCCACCCTTATGGTGCGCTCATCCCGGAGCTTTCATGAGGCCTTCCGGACGTGACCTGAGACGCACCGCCGCGGGCGAAATATATTGTGATCCACGCCCGTGGCCCATGACACAAAACAGCCCGCCGGACCCCCGAGACAGGGGAATCAGCGTTGCCCGAATCACATTTCGACCACACCTCGGTGACGCATGTCACGGAGACGGCCAGGACCCCTGTGCCACAGGCAGGCCACCCGGCATCCTGATGCTGGCGACCTGCCGCGCGACGGAGCTCACTTCAGTACGGCCGTTACAGCCACTCCTCGCCGGGTGGCCGCACCGGTGGGCCGGGAAGGGCCCGCACCCGGCCCGACCGCGGGTATCGGAAGAACGGTCGGGTCGGAGCGGGTCGGAGGGGGTCGGAGGGGGTCGGGCCGGTGCCCTCGAGCGTCACTCCGGCCTCGGTGGTGGCGGTACGGGCAAGTCCCCCGCCGACAGCCAGGGCGACCGTCAGAATCCCGATCAGTGTGCGGCTCGCAGCAACAGTCACACTATTCGACGTCATTCGCGGCAGGGCGCGAGGAGTTCTCTCGGCCAACATGCATTTTACTCCGCGCTCGCAGGCGTGTTCGCCATGGCGATCGGTCGGCCGGCGAGATCAACGGGTCGACGGTAAGGTGTCACGCCTGTCGTGCGGCTGTTTCTGCCGGTCGACGTCCTCACCTTCCTCGGCGATCCGGTGGCGAAGGCGGAGTGGGGGCAGGCCCTGCCGGGCGGGAACAGCTGTGGAGCGGCGGGGCGACGGGCCGTTGCCGCCAAGGTTGCCGCCCGCGAAGGGACCACCCGAACACCACGTTCGGGCGTACGGGGGCGCATTCAGGCGATTCTCCGGGTCAGGCGCACCTACACTCGCCGTCCACATCGGCGGTCCAGGACCGACCGGAGAGTGAGGCGAGGTCAAGAATGACACGAGCTCCGAGCCGTGGCAGGCGTCGGCACTGGCGAGAAGGGGGCCGCCCCGGGGGCCTCCGGCCCGGCCGAACGAGACTGACGGGCCAGGCGGTGCTGCTCGCCGTCAGCCTGGCGGCCACGGCGACACTGGTGTCCTGCAGCGACGACTCCCCGCCCGAACCAGCGGGGCGAACCGACGTCGGACGTCCCTTACAGCTGCGCGACGGCGCACTCCAGGGACCCGCCTGCACACCGGGGCCGCAGGGTGGCACCGCCCTGTTCGTCACCGACCGGTGTGTGGACCCGACGCTGAACCAGCCTTTCGTCGACCGGGACGAGAAGCAGGACATCACCGACCCCGCCACGGATGTCACCGTCCGCGTCCGCCACATCCACGGTGGTTTCACCGGCACCAGGGCCACGTTCTCCCTCTACTTCCCCGAGCGCTATCAGGGCCGTTTCTTCCATTCGACGTATCCGACGCTGTCCACCGACGAGGCCGCGCCGAACACCGTGGCCTTCGCCGTCTCGAGCGGGGCGTATGTCGTCTCCACGAACAACGCGGGCGGCCTGCCCGGCGCCGGTGACATCGCCGGTTACCGGGTCAACGCGGCGGCGGCGAAGTTCTCCCGGGCGGTCGCGGCGCAGGTCTACGACGATCCTGCCCGCCCCCGCGGCTACATCTACGGGGCGAGCGGCGGCGCCTACCAGACGATCGGCGCCCTGGAGAACACCGAGGGCGTGTGGGACGGCGGGGTGCCGATGGTCCCCGGCACGCCGAACGCCATCCCCAGCAGCATGACCACGCAGCTGCTGGCGCTGCGGGTCCTGAAGCCCGTCTTCCCACAGATCGTGGACGCGATGGAGCCCGGCGGCAGCGGCGACCCCTACGCCGGCCTGAACGAGGAGCAGCGCGCGGTGCTGCGCGAGGCGACCCGGATCGGCTTCCCGCTGCGTGGCTGGTGGGACCACGAGAACATGACCGGCGGCGCCTTCTTCGCGGTCGGCGGAGGGGTACGCGTTCTGGACCCGGGCTATGTCGACGACTTCTGGTCGAAGCCGGGCTACGCCGGCACCGACCCGGCGTCGTCCGCCGGGGCCGCGCGCGTCCGGCACGAGGCCGAGGTCACCGCCCGGGCGGACGACGCCGGCGTCGCCGCCCGGCCGGCCCTGCGGGACGTCCAGGGCACGCCGACGATTCCGGCCGCGCCGCCCGGCAGGCTGACTCTCGGTGCCGCGCCGGCCGGGGAGCTGGCCGGGGCCGACCTCGTCGTGCTCAGCGGCGCCGCCGCCGGGAAGACGGTGCCCCTCGGGGATGTGGAGGGAAACACCATCACCTTCGGGACCGGCGCGGACAGGGCGGTGACGGACACGATCCGCCCCGGCGACCGGCTCCGTCTCGACAACTCGTGGATCATCGCGCTGCAGTACTACCAGCGCCACCAGGTCCCGGCGCCCGGCGAGTACGGCTGGGACCAGTTCCGCGGCCCGGACGGCACGCCGCTGTACCCGCAGCGCCCGCTCCTCGTCGGGCCGACGTTCGCGCAGGCGGCCAGCGGCGCCGTCCCCACCGGCACCTTCCACGGAAAAATGATCATGCTGGGCTCACTGCTCGACACCGAGGCCTTCCCGTGGCCGGCCGACTGGTACCGCCGGGCGGCGCAGACCCACCTCGGCTCCGGCCTCGACGGCTCCTACCGGCTGTGGTTCATGGACAACGCCGGCCATGTGCCGCCGCGTGACGCGGCCGCCGAGACCCACATCGTCCGGTACCTGTCGGAGCTGCAGCAGGCTCTGCTCTACCTCGACGACTGGGTCACCCACGGGACGGCGCCGCCGGCCAGCACCAGCTACGAGGTCGACGGCGAGACGCAGATCCACGTGCCGGCCGGTGCCGACGAGCGCCGTGGCGTCCAGCCTGTCGTCGACGTCAGGGTCACCGAGGTCGACGACCGCGAGATCCGGCCCGCCGCGCGCGCCGACGCCCGCGCCGGTCGGCCGGTCACCCTCGACGTCACCGCCGAACTGCCCCCTGGGGCCGGCGAGATCGTCCGGGTGGAGTGGGACTTCGACGGCACCGGCGCCTATGCCGAGCGGCCCGAGATCGACCCGGCCGACGGCACGGTCCGGCTGACCGCCACCCATACGTTCGACCGGGCCGGAACGTACTTCCCGGTCGCCCGGGTCACGGCCCGGCGAGCCGGCGCCGGGGACAGCCCCTACGGGCTCGTCCAGAACCTCGCCCGCGCCCGCGTCGTCGTCCGCTGACGCAGGAACCGCACAGGCGGCGGGCTGTCGCCGACCGACCCGATCGAGCCTGCGGCGGCCCGTCGGATGGCCGGCGGCAGCCCCGTCAGGTGCGGGCGGCGGGCCCGTCCAGGAGGGTCTGGCGCAGCCAGGCACGCGCGGCGGCCAGGTACTCGACGCTGATGGTCGTCTCCGACGCCCAGGTCTCGAAGCCGTGCGGCGCCCCGGGCACCGAGTGGAAGGTCGTCGGCACCCCGGCGGCACTCAGCCGCTGGGCGTAGGCGCGGTCCTCGGCGAGGAACAGGTCGACCTCACCGACTCCGATCCAGGCGGGCGGGAGCCCGGCCAGATCGTCGCGCCGGGCCGGCACCGCGTACGGCGGCACCGGGGCGGCGGAGCCGGGCTCGGCGCCGAGGTAGGAGCGCCAGCCGAAGCGGTTCAGCCGGTTGCTCCACACCGGGTGCGGCGGGGAGTCCAGGTCACGACGGGCGGCCGTGCGGTCGTCCAGCATCGGCGCGTGCAGCCACTGGGCGGCCGGCCGGGGGCCGCCGCTGCGGTCCTGCAGCCGCTGGATCAGGGACGCCGCGAGCCCGCCACCGGCGCTCTGACCGCCGATTGCCACCCGCGACGGGGCCACCCCCAGCGCCGCGGCCTGCCCCTGCAGCCACTCCCAGCCCGCCTGGCAGTCGTCGAGCGGAGCGGGAAACGGGTGCTCGGGTGCCTTGCGGTACTCGACAGCCACCACGGGGATGCCCAGCGCGAGGGCGGTGCCCGCGCACTGGCGGTGGTCCTGGACGACGGCGCCCATCACCAGCCCGCCGCCGTGGATCCACAGCAGCGCGGCATCCGAACGCCGGGTGTCAGGGCGGTAGACCTGCAGGCCCTGCCCCGCCTCGGGATACTGCTCGACGGTGACCCCGGCGAACGGGGGTGCCGGCAGCCGGCCGATCGCGAACCGCGCGAAGCGCAGCACCGGCGCCCGGTACACCGGAAGTCGCGGTGAGCGGCGGAGCCTGGCGCGCAGTTCCGGCGCCACCTGGGCGGACGACATACGCGGGGATGCTAGCCCAGAAAACCCGGCGTACGGGGAGAAATCTCTACGCCTCGGATCTACGCCTCGGACAGCGGTGGGGACAGGCGCGCGCCCCAGCCGCCGGACTCGACCAGCCGGGCCGCCTCCTCACGGATGATCTCACCGACCCTGGTGGCGAAGCCGCGGGGCAGTTCGAGGTTCGCGGTGACGGCGATACCGAGCTGCCGGGTCAGGGACGGGTCGCGCAGCGGGGCATAACACAGCTTCCTCGCGTCGATCTCGGCGGCGCAGGCCGACAGCGGCAGCACACCATAGCCGCGTCCCGCCTCGATGAGGCTTTTCGTGACCTGCAGTGAATCGGTGGAGAAGCGAGACTGCAGCCGGTGTTTGAGCCGCAGCGCGGTGTTCTCGATGCTGGTACGGATTCCGCTCGGAGATGCGGGAAGAATGAGCGGGCGGCGGGCGAGCTCGGCGAAGTCCATGGCGGTGCCCGGCTGCAGGTCCGAGGTACGCCCGCCGACAAGAACGAGATCCTCGACCAGCAGGTCGTGATAGAAGAGACGGCCGTCCTGGACGGGGTCGATGACCGAGATGTCGACAGCGCCCTTCAACATTCCCTCGACGAGCACGTCCGTACTGGCGACGCTTATCTGGAAGTCGACTCTGGGAAATGCCGCGCTCAGACCGTCGAGCAGTGGGGAGGCGAGGATGCCGGTGGCGGTGGCCGGCAGGCCGATGTGCAGGCCACGCTCGACCCGCGCCAGCGGGGACCCCACGTATCGCATAGCGAGCTCGAGCTGGCGCAGCGGCGCGGCGGTGGTCGCCCGCAGCCGCTCCCCCTCCTCGGTGAGCTGGACACCACGGGCCGTGCGCCGGAACAGGGTGACGCCGAGATCCTCCTCCAGCAACCGTACCTGGCGACTCAGCGCCGGCTGGGCGATCCCCAGCGTGTTGGCCGCCCGGTTGATCGAACCCTCGTCCGCGATGCGTAAGAAGTACCTCAGACGATGAGTGTCCATGTCCCCGACATTACCCCAGCTATGCCGATCCTGTATATCTGAGCGCCGAATTTTGTATTGGCAGCCCGCCGCCACAGCGCCCTAGCATCACTCGAAACAGTCGCGACGGGGCGTCCTGCCGTTCGGGCCGTACACCCTCGCCGGCACGGCGGCAGGAGATCTCCCATGCGCGTGGAGGAACAGGAAGAACAGGACTGGTCTGCGGCGATGGGGCTCGACCGGCTCCCCACGCACATCATCGAGAAGCGCGTGAGCGACCTGTTGGACCTGAGGGGCCAGAAGGCGATCGTCACCGGGGCCGGCGGCGACGGGCTAGGCCAGGCCATCGCCAATCGCCTGGCCGGTTCCGGTGCCGATGTCGCGCTTGTCGGCCGAACCTTCTCCAAAGTCGAGCGCAGAGCCGCCGAGGTCGAGAAGCGCTGGGGCGTGAAGGCCGTTCCGATCCGCGCGGACATGTCGGACTGGGACCAGGTGCACCAGGCCGTGACCGAAAGCCGGGAAGCTCTCGGCGGTCTGGACATTATGGTCAACAATCCGGTGATGGTCTCGGCCGGTGCCTTCGAGAACTTCACCAAGGACCAGATCGACGGCACGGTGCTGGGCAGCCTGACCATGATGATGTACGGCGCCCACGCCGCCCTGCAGTACCTGGTTCCGCAGGGGTCCGGGCGCATCATCAACATCGGGGCGGTCGGCGGGCGCGTCCAGCAGCCCGGCCTCACCGTCTACTGCGCCTGCAAGGCCGGCGTCATCGGCTTCACCCGCAACCTCGCCCACGAGTTCGCGCCCCGGGGCATCAACGTCCTGGGGGTGGCGCCGGGCATCATGATCAAGCCCGACATGAAGCGGATGATCCTCGACCCGCAGAACGAGGGCGACCTCGCGGGCCGCACCACGATCGCGAACGCGCTGAGGAACCAGGTCCAGCTGGGTCGTGTCTGCCTGCCCGAGGAGGTCGCCAACATGGTTGCCTACCTCGCCTCGGAGGCCGCCAACTACATGTGCGGCCAGACCATCGACGTGGCCGGCGGCCAGTGGATGGGGTGAGCGCGCGCCCTCTGACGTCACCTCGGACCCGGACCTGGTGGAGCATCGTGGAGATGGTGGATGCGCGGACTCTCAGGTAGGACCTTCGTCAACACGTCGTCGGGGGCCGCCGTCAGCGGCGGCAGCGGCGACCAGCTCCGGACCGCCTACGCGGCCTCGAAGTCGGCCGTCCACGCGCTCACCCGGCACATCGCCGGCAACTGGGGCCGCCAGGGGTGCGCTGCAACGGCGTGATGCCAGGCCTGGGCCATCGACGGCGGCGCGAACATGCGTGCCTGAGCGCCGACATGCGCGCCTGGCAGCGGACAACGGCGAGGAGGGAGTCACCATGGGTTTACAGGACGAGCTGCTGGACGAGGCCCGGGCCGGGACCGGCCTCACGGACTTCGGTGACGACGCGTTCCGGGAGGGGCTCGAGCGGCTCACCCGCTCGCTCGAGACGGAGGCCCGGCTGAACACGACCGGCCAGGTCGTGCTCCGCAGGCTGCTCGGCGGGCTGCTGTCGCAGCGGCTGCAGGTCGAGGACTGGTACCGGCGTCACCCGGAGATCGACGACGAGCCGATCGTCGCCCCGCTGATCGGCCTGGGGCTGCCCCGGACGGGGTCGACGGCCCTCTCGGCCCTGCTCGCCGAGGATCCGCAGGCCCGCTCGCTGCGCACCTGGGAGGCATCACAGCCCTGCCCGCCGCCGTCCACCGGCGACGGGCTGGAAAGCCGGCTCGACGAGAGCCGCTCCGACGCGGAGTTCCGCGCGACGAGCTCGCCGCGGCGCGCCAAGCTCGTCCCGGCCAGCGCGACCGGGCCGACGGAGTGCCAGGGCCTGATGGCGCTCGACTTCAAGGCGCACTACTTCCAGGCCTTCGCCTACGTCCCGTCGTACTCGACATGGCTGCTGGAGAGCGCCGACCTCACCCCGACCTACCAGTACGAACTGCGGGTCCTGAAGCTGCTGCAGTGGGGTTTCCCCGCGCGGCCGTGGCGGCTGAAGTGCCCCACCCACCTGCTGTTCCTGGACCAGCTCGACGAGGTCTTCCCGGACGCCCGGTTCGTGATGACACACCGGGACCCGGCCGAGGTCATGGTCTCGGCGGCCGACCTGTACGCGGCGGTGGCCCGGTCCTACTGCGACGAGATCGACCTGCGCTACCTCGGCGCGCTCAATGTCGAGCACTGGTCGGTCGGGATGGAGCGCGCGCTCGCGTTCCGCGACAGGGGGGCGGACGGCAGATTCTACGACATCGACTTCCGGGCGATGCAGCGCGAGCCACTGCGTGAGGTGCGCGGGCTGTACTCCTGGCTGGAGGAGCCGGTCACCGAGGAGTTCGAGGCCGGGATGAGGCGGTGGTGGCGGGAGAACGCGGAGAAGCGGGAGGCCAACATGCACCCCGACCCGGCCACCTTCGGCATCGACATCGACGAGGTCCGCCCGCTGTTCGCCGCCTACACCGCACGCGCGGAACACTGGACTGCTCGCTCCGAGGACACGTCTCATGACCATTCGTGAGTGGGAGCCCGAGATGACAGGAACACGGCGGCCGGAGATCTACTACGATCCGTACGACCTCACGATCGATGCGAATCCCTATCCGGTGTGGCGACGGCTGCGGGACTCCGCACCGCTGTACTACAACGAGAAGTACGACTTCTATGCACTGAGCCGGTTCGACGATGTCGAGAGGGCGCTCACCGACTGGGGTACGTACATCTCCGGTCAGGGTTTCATCCTCGAGATCATCAAGGCCGGTGTGCAGCTGCCACCGGGCAGCCTGCTGGCGGAGGACCCCCCGGTCCACGACATCCATCGCGGGCTGCTCTCGCGCGTGTTCACCCCGCGCAGGATGGCCGCACTCGAGCCACAGGTCCGGGCGCTGTGCGCACGGCTGCTCGACGAGCTGGTAGGCGCCGGGAGCTTCGACTTCGTGGCCGACCTCGGGGCGATCGTCCCCATGCGGGTCATCGGCATGATGCTCGGCATCCCCGAAGGCGACCAGGAGGCGATCCGCGACGCCGGCACACGACGCCACCAGCTCACCGACGGCGAGGCGCCGTCGCCGACCGATGCCCGCTCGACGGCGCAGCCGTTCGCCGAGTACGTCGACTGGCGGGCCACCCACCCGGCCGACGACCTCATGACCGAGCTGATCACCACCGAGTTCACGGACGAGACCGGTACCACGCGCCGGCTCACCCGCGAGGAGGTCCTGACCTACACCTCCGTTCTGGCCGGCGCGGGCAACGAGACCACCAGGCGACTCATCGGGTGGACCGGCCAGCTCCTGGGTGAGCATCCCGACCAGCGCCGGGAACTCGCTGCCGACCGGTCCGCCGTCCCGCAGGCGATCGAGGAGATTCTCCGCTTCGAGTCGCCCTCGCCCGTGCAGGGCCGGGTCGTCTCCCGAGACGTCGAACACCACGGAGGGACCATCCCCGCGGGCAGCGCCGTGCTGCTCCTCAACTCCTCCGCCAACCGCGACGAGCGCCACTTCACCGACCCGGACACCTTCGACATCCACCGCCGGATCGACCGGCACCTCGCCTTCGGCCACGGCCTGCATTTCTGCCTGGGCGCCTCACTGGCCCGGATGGAGGGCCGGGTCGTGCTCGACGAGGTGTTGAAACGGTGGACCGACTGGGAGGTCGACCGCGACAACGCGGTGCTCGACCACACGTCGACGACGAGGGGATGGCTGAACCTGCCGGTGATCCTCTCCTAGACTGGCCCTCACGTCGTCCACGGACCCGCGGCGGACAGCCCGGCCCGCCTCGACCGCGAGCGGGTCTGGATCGTCGACCCGCTCGACGGCGCGCCACTGCGCTACGACCAGGCCAACCCGTACCTGCCGGATCTGCTCGTCTGCCGCCCGGAGCTCGCCGCGACGGTCATCAGCGTGCTGCGGGGCAGCTGAGCGCGGACGAGGCCGGATTCACCGGAGGATGCGGCGTTCACATTCTTTCGGCCAGATCCAGAAGGCAACCGGATCAGTTGCGCCTGCGCCACGACGACTCGATAGGCCTTTCAACCTCAGGTCGCCCTCTGCCCACGCCGAGTACCACTCACTGCCGTTCACCAGCAGCGGGAGAGAGCCGCACGCGCGCCGCAACAGGCGTTCACGCTCCGATTTATCCGCCTTCGGCGACCATGGCCATGGTGCCCCAAAAGATAGCGTGCGAGCTGGTGAGGGCCGCGACACCGCCCCGACCAAACGCCTTTACGACCTCTTGAAAACGGCCCCCTGAGGCCTTCACACCCTGGCCGTGAATCCCAGCATGCGGCGCTCCGCCTCAACACGGCGAGATCCAACGCGCAAAAGAGGGCACCTCATTCCGGGCCGCCTCGGGGCCCATGCCCGGCTCGCCTTCCGCACCCGGCGGCGCCCCATCTGGACGGCGCCCCACCGCCCCGCCGCCCTTCCCGGAACAGCGCGGCGGCGGCCGCGAATTGCCGGCATGCCCCTGCTCCGAATGACTCCCGAGAGATCGCCTCGGCCTCGCCACAGCACCGCGGCGACCGGATGGCGGTACTCCGGCGGGATGGGCAGACAGCGGCAGCCGAGCGACCACCCCCTGACCGCTTGCTCCGCGACAGCAGGCCATGCCGCGGGGCAACGCGAGATCCGGCGGTGGGCGGGCCGCGGGACCACCGGGCGGCGGATGTCCGGCACCGGGTCCGGCAACCTAACAAAGTCCCGAGAAAATGCCGACAACGCTTGTGCCGCAGAGTCGGACGGATACATGATCTGCCGCCTGTACAACATTTCCTTTCGGGCCGGAACACCCAGGCCATACGCATCAGCCAACACTTCGACGGAGGGCGGCTTTGGAGCTGGACGTCAGCGGTCTGCAGGTCACCTACGCGGGGGTCATTCGCGCCCTGCGGGACATTGACCTACGCGTTGGGACCGGCGAGATAGTCGCCGTGCTCGGAAGCAACGGAGCGGGCAAGACGACGCTGCTGCGCGCTGTCACGGGCTCCCTGAAACGCCACCGGGCCAAGGTCGACAAAGGCCAGATCACCTTCGGCGGGCGGTCCCTGGTGGACGCGCACCCGGCCGACGTCGTCAACCGCGGGGTCGTTCTCGTCCCGGAGGGGCGCCGAGTGTTCGGGCGGCTGTCCGTCGAGGAGAACCTCAAGGCGGGCGCGATAACCGTCCGCAGCCGGGCGACCCGGGCCGAGCGCCGGGAAAAAGTCTACGGAATGTTCCCTCGGCTCGCCGAGCGCAGTGGGCAGCGCGCCGCGCTGCTCTCCGGCGGCGAGCAGCAGATGCTCGCCATCGGCCGGGCGCTGATGTCGGGCCCTCGGCTGCTGCTGCTGGACGAGCCGTCGCTCGGCCTGGCGCCGCAGATCGTGACCCACATCGGCGAGGTCCTCAAGCAGATCAACCAGGAGGGCACGTCGGTGATGCTCGTCGAGCAGAACGCCGCGATGGCTCTCGGCGTCGCCGACAACGGCTATGTCCTGGAGCTCGGGCGGGTGGAGCTGTCGGGCCCGGCTGCCGAGCTGGCCGCCTCCGACGACATCGCCTCGCTGTACCTCGGCCGGGGCCACACCGGCGGCACGGACCACGACGACACGCCAGCCCGACCGGACCGACCAGGCGGGCCGGGAGGGCCGGGCGACGGCGCCGGGGGCGCGGCCAGCCCCACCGGCACGGCGGGAGGCGCGGCCCCGCGGCCGACGTTGAGCCGTTGGACTCCGCCGGCGCGCGGGCGCTTCGGGCTGCTCGGCGCCGGAGCGGCGACCGGAACGGGCCGGCCGTGACGATCCTGAGCGGCAGGGGCGACAGCGACGCCGGCCCGGCCCGCACGGCGCACGGGGACGTCGCCGCGCTGGAGGTCGACAGCGTCACCGTCCGGTTCGGCGCACTCACCGCGCTGTCCGGGGTGTCGCTGCGCGCCGAGCCGGGCACGGTGCACGCGGTGATCGGGCCGAACGGCGCCGGCAAGTCGACGTTGTTCAACGTCATCTCCGGGGTGTACCGGGCGTCGGCCGGCAGTGTGCGACTCGGCGGGACGACGCTGACCGGGCGGCGTCCACACCGGATCACCGCCCTCGGTGTCGGGCGGGCGTTCCAGAACATGGCGGCCTCGCCGAGCGAGTCGGTCGAGGAGAACATCATGCTCGGCCGGCACCTGCTGACCCGCGCCGGTTTCGTCGGCGCCGGGCTGAAACTGCCGTGGGCGGTGCGGGAACAGCGGCTGCACCGGGCGCGGGTCGTCGAGATCGCGGAGTTCGTCGGCCTCGGGCATCTCCTCGACCGGCCGCTGGGCATCCTCTCCTACGGCGACCGCAAGCGGGTCGAGGTCGCCCGCGCGCTGGCGACCGAGCCGCGGGTGCTGCTGCTCGACGAACCCGTCGCCGGCATGAACGCGGCCGAGACCCTGCGGATGTCGGAGATCGTGCTTTCCGTCCGCGAGTCGCTCGGGATCACCGTTCTCCTGGTGGAACACGACATGTCCATGATCATGTCGGTGGCCGACCGGATCAGCGTCCTCGACTTCGGCCGACTCATCGCCGACGGCACTCCGGCGCAGATCCAGAACGATCCGGCGGTCATCGCCGCCTATCTCGGCACCGGCACCGAGACCGGCACCGACACGGGCTCCGGAGCCGCCCCGGCACCCGCGCCCGCACCGTCCCCGTAGTCGCGACGAACGCCTCGGCCGACGCCCCGCCCCGACCGGAGAGCCCTCGCTTTGACCACCTTCCTGTCGTTCCTCCTCAACGGCCTGTCGCTCGGGTCGTTGTACGCCCTGATCGCGCTCGGTTTCGTCATCATCTACAAGGCCAGCGAGATCCTGAACTTCGCGCACGGCGCCTTCCTCCTGCTCGGCGCCTATGTGATCGCCCGGGTCGAGCCGTCGGTCGGCTTCGCCGCCGCCGTCGCCATCGGCATCGCCGTGACCGCACTGGTCGCGCTCGCGTCGGAGAAGATCCTGTTCTCGCGGATCCGCAGCGCGCACGTGGCCTCACTGACAATCATGACGCTCGGCCTGGACGTCCTCATCACCACTGATCTGACCAGGCGGATCGGCTCCAGCGTGATGTCGCTCGGCCAGCCGTGGGGCGCCGACGTCGTACGCCTGGGCGACGTCAACATCAGCGAGAACCGGCTGACCGCGATCGGCGTGGCGTTCGTGCTCATCGGCCTGCTGTTCGCCGCGTTCCGCTTCACCAGCTGGGGAGTGGCGCTGCGCGCGGCGGCCGAGGACCCGGAGGCCGCGGCCCTGATGGGCATCCGGCAGGCACGGGTCGGCGCGGTCGCCTGGCTGATCGCCGGTGGCCTCGCGGCGGTCGCGGCCGTGTTCCTGACCGGCAGTCCCACGCCCGGCCTCGAACCGAACCTGCGCACGATCGCCTTCGCCGCGTTCCCCGCCGCCATCCTCGGCGGTCTCGACTCGACGACCGGTGCGCTGGCCGGCGGCCTGATCGTCGGCGTCGCCGAGTCGCTGTTCGCCGGCTACAGCTCCAGCCTGACCTTCCTGGGCGGCGGTTTCAGCATCGTCGTCCCCTACGTGGTGATGATGCTGGTGCTCCTCGTCCGGCCGGCCGGCCTGTTCGGGACGAAGGAGCTGCACCGTGTCTGACCCGACGACACAGAGCACACCAACGACACAGAGCACACCGGTGGCCGTGCCGGGCACCGGGGCCCCGGGCCCGGCGGCCGGCACGCGCCGCGCCCGGCAGCTGCGCCGCCCGGCCGCGGGCAGCCTGCTGCTGATCGTGCTCGTCGCCGTGCTGGCGGTGCTGCCGTTCTATCTGGAGGAGTTCTGGCTACGCACCGGCTTCGCGGTGTTCGGTGCGGCGATCGGTGCGATCGGACTGAACATCCTGGTCGGCACCACCGGCCAGCTGTCCCTGGGGCACGCGTTCTTTCTGGCCGTCGGCGGGATCAGCTACTGCTGGCTGTCCGGCGAGTCGAACGACTCCGGTTCACACCCGTATGTCGGCCTCGGGCTGCCGCCGCTGGTCGGCATGGTCCTCGCAGTCGGCATCTCGGGTCTCGCCGGACTTCTCTTCAGCCCGATCGGCGCCCGCCTGAAAGGTCTCTACCTCGGCATCGCCTCGCTGGGACTGGTGTTCGTCGGCATCCACGTCTTCAACTCGGCCAGTGAGGTCAGCGGCGGCCACAACGGGCGCACCGTGCCCGACTTCTCGCTGTTCGGGTTCACCTTCGACGACACCGATCCGGACCTCTACATCCTCAATGTTGAGTTCGAGAAGTTCGAGCGGCTGTGGTATCTCGGCCTGGTCCTGGCGGTCGGGTGCTATCTTTTCGCGCGGGCGGCGCTGAACGGACGTCCCGGCCGAGCGCTGCGTGCGGTGCGTGACAGTGAGATCGCGGCGTCGGTGAACGGCGTGAACGTCACCGCGTACCGGGCGAGGGCATTCCTGCTCTCCTCGATGTATGCGGGTCTGTCCGGCGTGCTGTTCGCGCTGGCGATCGGCAGTGTGGCGCCGGAGTCGTTCGCGATCGAGATCTCCGTCCAGTACCTGGCCATGATTGTTCTCGGCGGTCTGGGATCGGTGGGCGGCGCCTGCGCCGGCGCGGCGTTCGTGACCGCGCTGCCATACGTGCTCAGGCAGTACGCGGAGTCGATTCCGGGACTTTCCGAGCCGGGAACCGGCGGGGTGAGCTATTCCGAGGCCGCCCGGTACGCGTACGGCGCGGCGGTCATCCTGGTGATTGTCTTCTGGCCGAGCGGGCTGGCCGGAATCGCCCGCGGGCTGAAGGCGGCAGGCAGCAGACGCGCCTCTCGGCAGGCCCCTACCTGACGGCGGACGAACGATCACTCCACCCTCCGAACCACCGGGCCCTCCCGAACCTCCCGAACCACCCGGCCTGCCCGAACTGACCGAATGTCCCGCCGGCCGCGCCGCTATGGGGATCAGCGCGCGTCTTTCCCGGCAACCAAGTGAACGCGAGTGAGGGGACCAGGATGCACGGTATGAGAACCAGGCGATCCGATCTGATGCGCCCGGTCGCGGCGATCGCCGCGATGGCGGCGATCGTCACGGCCGCGTCGTGCAGCACGAAGTCCGACGACGAGCCGCCGCCCGCCGAGAACAGCGCCGGCACTGTCCGGACCGGGGCCGGCATCGAAGGCGACGTCATCACCCTGGGTGTGCTGACCGACTTCACCGGCCTGAACGCGGCCAGCGGCAAGGATGTCACCGAAGGCCAGCGGATCTACTGGGACCGGCTGAACCAGGGCGAGAAGATCTGCGGCCGGTTCACCGTGGAGCTGGACATCAAGGACCACGGCTACAACGTGCAGACCGCGGTCACGCAGTACGCGGAAAGCTCCGGTGACGTCCTCGGGTTCGTCCAGGTTCTCGGTTCCCCGATGGCGACCGCCCTAATTCCCGAGCTGGAGCAGGACGGCCTGATCGGCATTCCGGTCGCCTGGGCGAAGAACCTCGCGGCGAGCCCCGGCTATGCGGTTCCCGGCCCCACCTACGACGTGGAGACAATCAACGGCCTGGATTACCTGCTCGAGGAGGGGCGGATCAAGGAAGGTGACAAGATCGGCCACATCTTCCACGACAGCGAGTACGGCAACAACGCGCTCGAGGGCAGCAAGTTCTTCGCCGCGCAGCACGGCATGACCATCGTCGAGCAGCGCATCGGCGCCGCCGAGCCGGACATGACCTCCCGGGTCACCGCGCTCGCCGCCGAGGGAGTCACGGCGATCGTCCTGACCACCCAGCCCAGCCAGACCGCGGGTGCCGCCGCGGCGGCGAACGGCGCCGGGCTCGACGTGCCGCTGCTCGGCAACGCCCCGACGTTCTTCCCGACTCTGCTCGACACGCCGGCCCGGGACGCCCTGATCGAGAACTTCTACCTCGTGGGCCCGAACGTCGGTGTCGGCCTGCCGCCGGCCGCCGACCTGCTGAAGGCGTACAAGGAGAAGTTCCCGAACGTCGAGCCGTCGAACAGCGTCGTCACCGGCTACTCGTCCTCCAAGATCATGGAACTGATCCTGCAGAAGGCGTGTGAGGACGGCGACCTCACCCCGGAGGGTGTGCTCGCCGCGAAGGCTGCCATCAGCCCCGCCGACACCGACGGTCTGACCGGCACGCTCGACTTCTCCAAGCCGGGTATCTCCCCCTCTCGGGAAAGCTTCCTTGCTCGACCGAAGGCCGGCGTGCCCGGCAGCACCGAGGGCGTTGCGGCCAACTACGAGGGACCGACGGTCGCCGCCTACGTTCGCGGCTGACGCCTATGTCCGACCGGGGTCCCGCTCGACGGGTGAACCAGCCCGCCGAGCGGGACCCCGCCGCGTTCCCGCGGGTTGGCGCCCGCGGATCGGCGCCCGCGGATCGGCGCCCGCGGGTTCCGGTTGTCTACTGGCTCGCGCGCAGGCGGGTGCGGATCGCCTGGGCGACGCTGACGAGGGTGACGTGGCGATGCCAGCCCGTCCACGAGCGGCCCTCGAAGTGGTCCAGGCCGAGCGCGTCGCGCAGTTCACGGTAGTCGTGCACGATCCTCGCCCGGATCCGGGCGAGGCGGACCAGCTCGCGCAGCTCGGCGCCGGCGGGCAGTGTCGACAGCCAGTAGTCACTGGGTTCGGGCGTGCCGGGCGGCCACTCGGCCAGCAGCCAGCATTCCGGTGGGCCCTGATCGGGGGTCGGCGTACGGATCCGCAGCGCGAGGAAGCGGGAGCGCCGCAGCCCGGTGCCGGTGACCTCGGCCGGACCCAGCTGCGTGCCTGCCCGCCAGGGCACGAACCGGCCGTCGGGCCAGCCGCTGGTCATCACCAGGGTGCGCAGGTCCCACGGCGGGTCGGCGTGGGCCGTCGCGGGCGCCGGCCGCCCGCTGTCCGGGTACGCCGCCGGCGCCGTGTCGGCCGCCTGCACGGTCGCGGTCGGCGTGACCGCCACCAGGTAGGGGACACCCCGCTCGGTGAGCCCCCGCCGAAAGGCCGTGACGTCCCCGTAGGTGGCGTCCGCGACGACCGGGCGGACGGGCATCCCCCACCCGCGCAGCTCGTCGAGCATGTCCAGCGCGAGTCGCCATTTCTCCTGGTGCCGCTGGTCGTCCGGGATCGCCGCCTGCGCCCGCCGGGTCCGGGCCACCGCGATCTGGGCGGGATCGCCCAGGGCGGTGTCGTCCCACGAGGGAGGCAGGAAGAGCCGCCAGTTCAGCGCCGCCGACATCTCGTCGGTCACCGCGTGCGCCGACACCCCGATCTGGCAGTTCCCGACCCTGCCCAGTTTGCAGGAGTACATCCGGGCGACACCGGGCGAGGTCGGGCCGTCCTTCGGGAAGCCGCTGTCGTCCACCACCAGCGCGACCGGGTCGAGGGCGCCGACCGCCCACCGGGTCAGTCGCCGGCGGACGTCCCGGTGGTCCCAGGTCGAGCTGGTGATGAACTGCTGGAGACACTGGTGGTCGACCGCGAGCCGATCCGCCATCGGACGCATCGACTTGCGCCTGCCGTCCAGCAGCAGGCCACGCAGGTACAGCTCACCCTTCGCCCGCTGGTCACGCCGCCGCAGCCCGCCCAGCATGTCCTCGGCGAACGCCTCGACCACCGGGCGAACCCTCTCCATCTCCTCCGGTCTCACAGGGCAATCCCACACCGGCGAGATCTGCGCCACATCCGATAGCGACCGAAAGATCCCCCGAAAGTGCCAGTGCGGCCGGTTAGTGCCCAGTCAGTGGCCGCGACTCCGGTAGCCGCAGAAGGAAGCCTGCTCCTCGACAGCCCGGCGGGGACGACACCCGTATCCGCGTTCGCGCCCTGGCTGGCCGGGCCGCCACGGACACCGCCCGCAGCCTCGTCACCGTCGCCGCCGGCACACCGAGCTGACCCAGCCCTCAGGAAAGAACCCAGAAACCGGGTCCAGCCACTGCCGTCCCGGAGTTCTGGAACTTCACTCCACATATCCATTTGAACTGGAACGTTGCTCCACGGTTCCGTCCCGGGACACAAGCCGTTCACCAGGCCCTCCTAACGTTCTGTGCATGCCAGCAGCTCAGCCCGGCTCACCGGACGCACGGCCGTCCGCCGGGCCGTCCCCCGAATCCGCGGCGCCAGCGGTGCCCGCGGCAGAGCGGACCTCCGGCAGCGTGCTGGAGCTCGCGCGGGATCTGTCCGCCAGCCTGTCGCCGGCCGAGCAGCGGGTCGGCCGGGTCGTGCTGGGCGACCCGGTCGGTGTCATCCACCTGTCGGTGACCGAGCTCGCCGCGGCCTCCGACACCTCGGTCGGCACGGTGATCCGGTTCTGCCAGAGCCTCGGCCTGCGCGGCTACCAGGACCTCAAGCTCCGGCTCGCCCGCGACTCGATCCCCGCCGAACGCCAGCTCCTCGAGGAGGTCAGCCCCGAGGACGGGCCGGAACAGGTGTCGCGCAAGGTGCTGCTCAGCACCGCCCGTGCGGTCGAGGAGGCCGCCGCGCACTTCGACGCCGAGATGCTCGCCCGGGTCGCGGAGACCCTGGTCAGCGCCCCACGCATCCAGTTCGTGGCCGTCGGGACGTCGGCCCCGCTCGCCTCGGACATCGCCTACCGCCTGACGACGATCGGGCTGCCGGCCTACTTCCCGGCCGACGTCCACGTACAGGACGTGAGCGCGCGGATGCTCCGCCCCGGCGATGTCTGCTTCGCGGTGAGCCACACCGGATCGACCACCGAGACCCTCGCGGCGATGCGCACCGCCCGCCGTTCCGGCGCGACGACCGTCGCGCTCACCAGCTTCTCCCGGTCACCGCTGACCGAACTCGTCGACCTGCCCCTCGTCGCCGGCAGCCGGGAGACCTCCTACCGCATCGAGACCATGACCAGCCGCATCGTCCACCTGGCGTTGCTGGACGCACTGTTCGTCCTCATCGCGCTGCGCCATCCCCCATCACGGGACGCCCTCGCTGCCACCGCCGACGTCCTCACCGAACACCGGATCTGACGGCACCCGCACCTCGCGGCACGCCGACTCCAGCTCCGTCCGAGCACCGGCCTGATCACCGGCCGGTTCCGCATGCCTGAACCCGCGTGCACCCCTCCGTCATGTCCTCAGTTCCCGCGGCGATCCGCCGCGGTTCGTGCGCGCGCAGAGAGGAGGTCCGACCATGCGTGGACGTATCGTCACCACCCGGGGTGAGCCCCGGGCCGGCGTCAGGGTGAGCGACGGCGCCACCGTCACAGCCTCGACGTCCGACGGTTCCTTCACCCTCACGCCCAGCGGGCCGTTCGTGTTCGTGGTCCGCCCGGCCGGCTACGGCTGCGAGCACTGGTTCGTCCCGGCCACGGCCGAGGATGTCACCTTCGTCCTCACCCCCGAGCCGGATGTCTTCCCGCACCGCTTCGTCCACATCTCCGACCTGCATGTGAGCCGCCCCGACCTGGCCGCGGCGATCTACCCGCAGCCGAGCGAGATGGGCAGCCACGACGCGCTCGCCGCCTTCTTCGCCGGGCTCACCGAGCGGGCGGGGGACGTCGCGTCGGTCGTCGCCACCGGCGACCTGACGGACTTCGGCAGCGACGAGGAGTTCGAGGCGCTGCGCAAGGCCGTCGAGGGCAGCCCCGTCCCGGTGCATCTCCTGCCGGGCAACCACGACCACATCGGCGGCTCGTTCGACTCGTTCAGCATGGAGGTGACCCGCACCAACTACCTGATGCACTCCGGCGACCCGGCCGGCTACGAACGCAACATCGGGCCCCGCTGGTACTCCTTCGACCTGCCCGGGCTGCATGTCGTCGCGCTCGACTGGCACACCCACGAGCTCGGCCTCGACAACGACCGCCAGGACGCCTGGCTGCGGGCCGACCTGGAGTCGCTGCCCGCCGGCACGCCGTGGATCCTGCTCAGCCACGACCAGCCGTGGACGTCGATCCTCGCCGGCCTGCCCAGCCAGCCGCTCGCGACCTTCTCCGGGCACCGGCACACCTCCCGGGTCGTCGAGGTCGGCGGGACCCTGCACGTCAACACCCCGACGCCGCTGTTCGGCGCCCTCGACTACTCGCCGCCGTCCTACCGGATCGTGACCTGGGACGGCGAGCGGATCACACTGCGGACGCAGGCCGTCGCGCCGACGGGCCTGGAGCGGGCGACCTTCGAGATCCCGGACGTGCCCTGGGCCCGGATGCCCGCCGGCAGCCTCCTCGACGGCGCTTCCGGCGACAGCGCTTCCGGCGACAGCGTGCGCTGGGTGCACCAGCTCTCCGGCCCCGGTCACCGCGCGCCGGTCCGGGTCAGCGGAGACCTGGTGCTCGCCGGGGTCCGGCACGAGGACAGCGCCTCGGGCGCGGTCGAAGCCCTCAGCCTCGCCGACGGGACGCTCGCCTGGCGCGCGCCAATGCGCTCCTCGGTGAAGGGCACACCGACCGTGCACGGCACCGGCCCGGGCAGCGGCAGCGGCAGCGGCAGCGGCAGCGGCAGCGGCAGCGTGCTCGTCGCCGAGGTCTCCGGCGACGTGGTGAGCCTGGACCTGGCCGACGGCCACGAACGGTGGCGGGTGCCGTCGCCGGACCCGCTGCGCCAGTTCATCTGGCTCGACCCCGTCGTGGCGGACGGGCTGGCGATCGTCGGCGACCTCTGTCACCTGCGCGCTCTCGACGCCGAGACCGGCGAGCTGTGCTGGGAGCGCACCGACCTCACCCCGTACCAGACGATCGTGGCGCACAGCGCCCCCACGGCCGTCGGCGACACTCTGATCGTCGGGGCCTGGCCAGCACCGGCGACAATGATCGGTCTCGATCTGCACACCGGCGCGACCCGGTGGCCAACGGGCCAGCCCGCCGGCGGCATGGCCCTCGACAGCCCGACTCCGATCGGCTCCCCGCTGCACGACCTGGTGACCGGCGACCTGGTCTTCGCCGCGTCCGGTCGGGTCGTGCGGGTGTCCTCGGCCGACGGGAGCACCGTCTGGTCGGCTCCGGTGAGCCTGCCACTCAACCCGGCCACGCCGGCGGCGGCTCCGGACGGGATCGCGATCGCGGACGCCGGGTTCGGCCTGGTCCTGCTCTCCCGCGAGGACGGATCGCCGCTGTGGCGGACACCGCTCGGCGGACCGTCTCCCTTCGCGATGACCAGCTACACCCGCACTCCGCACGCCATCTTCGCCGGCCCGACGCTCCTCACCGCCGGGGACGGCACCGCGGTCCTCGTTGCCCCGGGTCTGGACGGTGTCCTGCACGTCGTCGACGCGACCACCGGAGCAGTACACCGGCCGGTGGACGTCGGTGTGCCGGTGGCGGCCCCGGTCACCGCCGCCGAGGATCTGCTGCTCGTCGTCGGCGTGGACGGCCGCGTCCTCGCGTTCGACCGCGCGGTCCTGCGATGACGCTCACGACCGGCCCCGCCGTGCCCGCCGTCACAGAATCGACGGGGCACCCGAGCGGCACGCGGCCGCCGCGGGGCGCGGCGGCGGACGGCGCCACGGCAGCCGTGCTCACCGCCCCCGCGCTGGTCCTCATCACCCTGTTCGTGATCGTGCCCGGCGTGCTCGCGCTGGTCGGCAGCCTGTACGAGATCGACCTGTCGGACGGGACCACCTGGACCTGGGTGGGGCTGGCGAACTTCACCGACGTCCTGACGGACCCCGAAGTCCTGCAGGCGATGCGCAACACCCTCGTCTACTGCGCGCTGACGATCGTCCCGAGCATGGTGATCGGGCTGGCGCTGGCGCTGCTCACGGAGTCGCTGCGCCGCGCCCGCGGACTCGTCCGCACCCTGCTGTTCCTCCCGTTCACCGCGAACCTCGTCGCGATGGCCGTCGTCTTCCGGTGGATCTTCGCGCTGCGCGGCGGGTTCGCCAACCAGGCACTCGCCGTCGTCGGCATCGCCCCAGTCAACTACCTGGGCGACGAACGGTACGCGCTCACCACGGTCGCCGCCGTCGGCGTCTGGCGCGGGGCGGCGCTGACCATGGTGCTGTTCCTGTCCGGGCTCACCGCGATCCCGACCGCCGTCCACGAGGCCGCCGCCGCCGACGGGCTGACCGGCTGGACGAAGCTGCGGCTCGTCACGCTGCCACTGCTGCGTCCGATCATGGTGTTCGCCAGTGTGATGACCGTCCTGCAGGCGGTGCAGGTGTACGACACGGTGAACGTGATGACCGGCGGTGGGCCGCTGGGCGCCACCGAGACCGCGCTCACCATGACCTGGCGGCTCGGGTTCACCTACTTCGAGCTGGGCAAGGCGGCGGCGCTGTCGGTGCTGCTGCTCACCGTCCTGGCCGTGCTCGGTCTGCTGCGCCGCCGCTCGCTGCTCGGCGGTGCCCGATGAAGGCGCGCCGCCTCACCGGCCCGGACACGCTCTGGCGGACCACACAGGCCGGCCTCGTCCTCGTCACGGTCAGCGTGGCTGTCTTCCCCTTCTACTGGATGCTGCGCACCGCGGTCGCCGGCCAGGACTCGGTCTTCTTCGACGGCATCTCGTTCCTGCCGGAGTCGATCGACCTCGGGAACTTCTCCCGCGCCTGGAACCAGGCCGACCTCGGCACGGCCATGCTCAACGGCGCGATCGTGACGATCTCGATCCTCGCCCTGCAGCTACTCACGTGCATCCCGGCCGCCTACGCCTTCGCGAAACTGCGCTTCCGGGGCCGCAACGCGTTCTACGCGACCGTCCTCGCCTGCCTGCTGATCCCGACGCAGGCGACCGCGATCCCGCTCTATCTGGGGATCGGGTCGGTCGGGCTGAACAACACCATGGTGGCGCTCGTCCTGCCCTTCACCACGAGCGCGTTCGGCGTCTTTCTGCTCCGCCAGTACATGACGACCATCCCGGACAGCCTGCTGGAGGCGGCGCGCGCCGACGGGCTCGGCACGGTCTCCACGCTCGTCCGCGTGGTGGTGCCGATGAGCGCACCGGCCATCGCCACGTTCTCGGTGTTCTCCATCTTCGTGCACTGGAACGACTACCTCTGGCCGCTGCTCGTCGCCCGCGACCCGGGCCTGCGCACGCCGCCGCTGGCCCTCGCCGTGTTCCAGCAGGCGGAGACCGGCACCGACTTCGGCGCGCTCGCCGCCGGAGCGGCGATCATCACCGCTCCCATCGTCGGGCTCTTCCTGCTCGCCCAGCGGCGGTTCATCGCCGGCATCGCCGGCGGCGAGCTGCCCGGCTGACCTGCCCGGATCACCCGTCACACATTCCTGGTTCGTCCAAGAAAGGTCGTCTCACCATGCGGACGTTCTCCCGCACCACGGCGGCCACGGCCGCCGCGATCGCCTCGGTGGCACTGCTGGCCGCCGCCTGCGGCGGCTCCGGCGACACCGCCGGCTCCCCCGCCACGGCCGCCGCCGTCGACAGCTGCGACCCGAACGGCGTCACCATCGACACGATCTACGCGCAGCAGGGCGCGCAGGCCGCGGAGCAGGCCAAGAAGACCCTCGAGGCGGAGCACCCCGGTCTGACGGTCAACCTGGAGCTGTCCTCCGCCGCCGGCTACGACGCGCTGACCCAGCAGGTCGTCACCGACCTCGCCTCGGGCCGCAGACACGACGTCGTCATGGTCGGCCTCGGCCAGGTGCGGTACTGGGTCGATGAGTTCTCCCCCGCCCCGATCAATCCCGAGGCGCTGAACGACACCTACGACCGACGGTTCCTGTCTATCGGGGAGGTCGACGGGAAGCCGTACGTGGCGCCCTTCCAGGTCTCGATGCCTGTTCTCTACACCAATACCGACCTCGCAGGGCAGGCCGGTGTGACGGCTCCCCCGACGAGTTCCAGCGAGCTGCTCGCGGCGGCGCGTGCCGTGGGCGAACGCACCGACGCGGCGGCCGTCGCGCTGCCCCGTGACGGCATCGCCGACTGGGTCGCCCAGGCGTACATCCAGAGCGCGGGCGCGACCTTCGTGAACCCCGACGGCACCGCCGGCTTCGACAGCGACCAGGGCCGCGACGGGCTGTCGATCTACGCCGACCTCGGCGCCGAGAAGCTCGCCGAGCCGGTCGCCTTCGCCGACGCCATGGCCATGTTCACCCGCGGCGAGCTCGCCTACATGATCTCCTCGCCGGCCAGCGCGGCGTCGATGACCACGCAGGTCGGCGACCGCTTCGACTGGAGCGTCAGCGCCTTCCCAGTCCCGGACGGCGGCACGCCCTCACTGCCCGCCGGCGGCAACGGGTGGATCGTGCTGTCCGACGACCCCTGCCGCGCCGCTTTCGCCAACGAGATGATCGGCGCGATGCTCGACCCGACTGTCATCGCCACCAGCGCTAAGACCTTCAGCTACGTCCCGGTGGACACCCGGGCCGCGGCCGAGCTCAAGGCCGACCCGGCTGCCCGCACCCAGGTCGGTTTCGCCTGGTCGTTCGACGGCACCCTCACCCCCTGGGGCGGCTGGCACGGCGACGCGACCCCCAAGGTCAACAAGATCATCACTGACCTGGTGACAGAGCTGACCAACGGCGCGTCGGTCGACGATGTCCTGCCCGGCGCGGTCCGGCAGATCGACGGGGCGGCCCGGTGAGAGCGCCCGACGTCCTGACTTCCTCGGCCAGCGGATCGGAGATCGTTCCGGCCGCCGACACAGCCGCCGGGCCGGCAGCCGCAGCGGTGGACTCCGGCTCCGCGGCGCTCTCCGACGGCGGGCTGGTGCTGCGCGGCATCCGCCGCCTCTTCGGGGACGTCGTCGCGCTCGACGGCGTCGACCTCGCGGTGACCCGCGGCGAGAGCCTCGTTGTGCTCGGGCCGTCCGGCTCGGGCAAGTCGACCCTGCTGCGGATCATCGCCGGGCTGGACCACGCCGACGAGGGCGAGGTCCTCATCGGCGGCCGGGACCAGATCGGCCTGCCCCCGCACCGCCGCGACATCGCCATCGTCTTCCAGCACTTCGCCCTCTACCCGCACCTCACCGCACTGCGCAACATCACGCTCGGGCTCCGCCACGGGCTGCGCCTGGACCCGGCCGCGGCCGACCGGCGGGCCCGCGACGTCGCGGGCAGGCTCCAGATCACCGAGCTGCTCGACCGGCTGCCGCGCCAGCTCAGCGGCGGCCAGCGTCAGCGGGTCGCGCTCGCCCGCGCGCTGGCCCGCCAGGCCGGCGTGGTCCTCCTCGACGAGCCTCTCTCCGGCCTGGACGCCCAACTGCGCCAGTCCCTGCGCATCGAGATCGCCGGCCGGCTGCGGGCGGCCGGCGCCACCACGGTGCACGTGACCCACGACCAGATCGACGCCATGGCGACCGCCGACCGGATCGCCGTGCTGCGCGACGGGCGCCTCGAGCAGGTCGGCACGCCCGACGAGCTCTACCACCATCCGCGGACGGCGTTCGTCGCCGGCTTCATCGGTTCCCCGCCGATGAACCTGATGGCCGCGGACCACACCCACGACGGATGGCGGACGCCGCTCGGCCTCGTCCACCACCCGGACCTGCCAGGCCGCCCCGCCGCGGATGGCGACGGTGTGACGGTGGGGATCCGACCGGAACATCTGCGCGTCAGTGGTCCGAATCCCAAGGCCGGCGATGGTCCGTGGCGAAGCGGCGATGGCGAGACCTCCGGGACCGGCGCTGAAGCCCGGGTCTCCGCGCCGGCGGTCGTGAGCCTGGTCGTGCCGGCAGGGCCCGAGAAGATCGTCCACCTGGATGCCTCCGGCACGGCGATGGCAGCCCGCTGCGCGGCGGACGTCCCGCTGCGCCCCGGGGCCGAGGTCACCGTCACCGCACCCGTCGCCGACCTTCACATCTTCGTCCTGTGACAGAACGTGACACCACGGCGATCATCGGCGGGGCGGCAGCCGCCGGTCCCGGTCCCGGCTCCGACCTCGGACCCGGGACCAGCCCAGCACCGCTCGCAGGCCTGGTCGTCGTGTTCGACTGGAACGGGACGATCATGGACGATGCCGAACGGGCCCGGGCGGCGACGGCGACGGTGCTGCGCCGCCGGGGCCGGCCCGGTCTCACCGCGGACGAGTTCGCCGCCGCGTTCCGCCTTCCTTTGTCGGAGTTCATGCACGGCCTCGGCATCACGCCCGCCGACGCGGCGCAGGCGGAGCGGGAATGGAACGCCCACCTGGCGGCTCACCCCGCCCCCGCCCGCCCACACGCGGCGGACGCCCTCGACGCGCTGCGCCGCCACGGGGCCCGCCTGGGCGTGCTTTCCGCGGCCAGCGCCGACCCGGTACGCACCGACCTCGTCGCCGCGGGCCTCGCCGACCGGTTCGACTTCGTCGAGACGGCGGTCGCCGACAAGCCCGGCAGGCTGTCGGCGCACCGCCGCGGGCATCCGCTCGGTGTGTACGTGGGCGACACCGCCTACGACATCCGGTCCGGGCACCGCGCCGGCTGCCTGGCGATCGGGGTGAGCGGCGGTTACCAGCGGGCCGGCGCGCTTCTCACCGCCGGCGCCGACGCTCTGGTGTCGGACCTCGCCGACCTGCCCGGTGTGATCCGCGACCTGGTGAACCGGGACGGCCTGCACAGCCCCGACACGTCACGGGCCGAGCCGTCAGGGTCACCGCCCTAGATATATATCCCACCGGCACGGTGGCGGCGAACCGTCGAGCCCCGTTGGTCGGCTTCGACCATGATGAACGGGTCACGGTGGCGTCAGGACGGGACGCGGACCAGCCGGTTCAGGAAGTCGGCCTGCTCGCGGATGGTGTCGGGCGGGATCTCGGTGAACCAGCCGGTCTCGCTGCCCTCGGCGCTGCCGACCGGCTGCCCGCTGCTGATCGTCGCGTCGAAGGCGATGCCGATCGGCCAGCCGCGGTAGCCGTCCGCCGCCATGAACGGATACTCGATGTAGCCGAGGAGATCGCCGACGGCGACCGAGACACCCAGCTCGCGCGCGGCCACCCGGGCCACCGCCGCCGTCAGCGACTCGCCGAAGAACACCGTGCCGCCCGGCAGATGCCACTGCCCCAGGCAGGGCTCGATGTCCCGCCGCGCCAGCAGCACGCCGGCAGGTCCGGAGATGACGACATCGACGCACAGCCGGGGCACCCGGCCGTAGATCTCGTCGAAGTCACGCCGACTCAGGGGAAAGCCCGACACAGGCGGAACCCTAGCAGTCGCCACCACGAGCACCGGCCGAGGACGGCGGCAGCCCGTTCCGCGGCCGGGGCGGGTCCGCCACGGCGAGTTCGTCCCGCAGGACGTCGCCGAGCGAGCGGAGCAGTTCCAGGGTGCGGTGCGCCTCGACCTCGTCGACCAGGTTGAGGGCGAAGCCGACGTGGACGATGACGTAGTCGCCGATCCGCGCGTCGGGCACATAGGCCAGGCAGACCTCGCGGGTGATCCCGTCGAAGTCGACGGTGCCCATGAGCAGGCCGGCGACGTCGACGGTGGCGATGATCCGGCCAGGTATACCGAGGCACACGGCGCCTCACCCCCCTTTGTCGAGCAGTGCTTCGCGGCCGGTGGACCGGGTTGCCGGGCGGGGGTTCGGTGTATCAGTTTCCGCCGCCGACCCGGCGACGACAAGGGACATCCGGCCCTGCGGTTCGGCTCTGATGGACTCCCGCCCGCATCCGATGAGGCTCCTGTCCGGCGCCCCGGCGCGCACTAACGTCCATTCGCACAATGCACAAAGCGCCGCGGCGCCGGCGGCCGGCCTGGAAGACGGCCGGAAAGTCACACAGGACAGCCGTACAGGACCGCACTAGCGAAAGTCCCGGGCGGGAGGCACCCGAATGACGCGCGAATCCGGCCGTCCGTTGTCCGCGAGGCTCGCGGACGCCGGGGTCGACCGGCGATCGTTCCTGAAGTTCTGCGCGGGAATCACCGCGACGCTCGCGCTGCCGGCCCAGATGGCGCCCCGGGTCGCCTACGCACTGGACAGCGTCGACCGTCCCGCTGTGATCTGGCTGGAGTTCCAGGACTGCGCCGGTGACACCGAGGCGTTCCTGCGCTCACGCAACCCCTCGGTCGCGGACCTGCTGCTGGGCATGATCTCGCTGGACTACCACGAGACCGTGATGGCCGCGGCCGGAGTGGCCGCGGAGAAGGCCCGTGACGACGCGGTGGCCCAGGGCGGGCATCTCGTGATCGTCGAGGGTTCCATCCCGACCGGAATTCCCGGGTCGTGCACGGTCGGCGGCCGGTCGGCGGAGCAGATTCTGCGTGAATCCGTCCGAGGCGCGGCGGGCATCATCAACGTCGGGACCTGTTCGGCCTTCGGTGGCATTCCGGCGGCCGGGCCGAACCCAACCGGGGCGGTGCGGGTCGAGGACGTCGTCAGCGACATCCCGGTCGTGAACCTGACCGGCTGCCCGGTGAACGCGGACAATCTGACCGCCACCATCGTGCATTTCCTGACCTTCGGCGAGTTCCCGGCGCGGGACAGGTTCAGCCGGCCGCTGTTCGCCTACGGGGAGCGCATCCACGACACCTGCCAGCGGCGCGGCCACTTCGACGCGGGCCAGTTCGCCGAACAATGGGGGGACGAGGGCCACCGCAGAGGGTGGTGCCTGTACCGGTTGGGCTGCAAGGGGCCGAGCACCTTCCACAACTGCCCGAGCGTGCGGTTCAACGGCGGGACGTCCTGGCCGGTCGCGGCGGGGCACGGGTGTGTGGGCTGTTCGGAGCCGAGTTTCTGGGACTCGATGTCCCCCTTCTACGACCGGCTGCCGCACGTGGCGACGTCCGGTCTGGACCTCACCGCCGACCAGATCGGGGTGGGCGTGCTGGCGGCGACGGCGACCGGCTTCGCCGCGCACGGCGTCGGCAAGGTCGTCCAGCACCGCGCCGCCGCGCATCGGGAGCGCCAGGCCGCGGACCGCCTCGCCCAGCACGCCGAGACGCCGGCGACCGAGACCGAGACCGAGACCGACAACCACGGCCACGGCGGCGACGACGGCGACGGCGACGGGACGGCCGGTGCCGCAGTGCCATCCGGTGGGACAGAGCCATCCAGTCAGGCAGTGCCACCAGGTAAGGCAGTGCCATCCAGTGAGACCGACGGCGGCAGAGAGACGGGCGAGGTGAAATGAGTCGGCTTGTCATCGACCCGGTGACCCGGGTCGAGGGTCACCTGCGTGTCGAGGTGCAGGTGGACGGCGGTCAGGTCACCGAGGCGTACGCGTCGTCCACGATGTGGCGCGGCATCGAGACGATTCTGACCGGCCGCGACCCCCGGGACGCCTGGCTGTTCGCGCAGCGGATCTGCGGCGTGTGCACCACGGTGCACGCGCTGGCGTCGGTACGGGCGGTGGAGGACGCCGTCGGCGCCGTCCCGCCGCGCAACGCCCGGCTGCTGCGCGACATCATCGCGGCGTCCCTGAGCGTGCACGACCACGTGGTGCACTTCTACCACCTGCAGGCGCTGGACTGGGTCGACCCGACGGCGGCGCTGGCGGCCGACCCGGCCCGCGCGGCGGCGCTGGCCCAGTCGATCTCGAACTACCCGCGGTCCACCGCCGGCCTGTTCGCCGCGGTGCAGACCCGGCTGCGCGTCTTCCTGGAGAGCGGGAAGATCGGACCGTTCACCAACGGCTACTGGGGGCACCCGGCCTACCGGCTCAGCCCCGAAATGAACCTGATCGCGTTCAGCCACTACCTCGACGCGCTCGACTTCCAGCGGGACTACGTGCGGGTACACGCCCTGCTCGGCGGCAAGAACCCACATCCGCAGACGTACGTGGTCGGCGGCATGGCCTCCCCGATCGACCTGAACAGCCAGGACGCGATCAACGCCAACACGCTGCAGGAGGTCGCCCAGATCCTGCAGCGCGGCGTCGAGTTCGTCGAGCAGGTCTTCCTGCCCGACCTGGAGGCCATCGCCGGCGCCTACCCCGAGTGGACGACCTACGGCCGGGGCCTCGGCTCCTACATGGTGTTCGGCGACTACTCGGCGTCCCCGCCGCGGGTCGCCCGGCCGCCCCGGGACGGCATCTTCCCCGGCGGCGTCATCCGCAACGGGAGCCTGGCGGTGGAGCCGTTCGACCCGGCGGGCATCGCCGAGTCCGTCGCGCACTCGTGGTTCCGCTACGAGGAGGCCGACGCGGCGCTGCCGCCCTGGCTGGGCGAGACGCAACCGCAGTACACCGGCCCGGAGCCGCCGTTCGAGCACCTGGACGTCGCCGGGAAGTACTCGTGGCTGAAGGCCCCGCGCTACCAGGGCATGGCGGTGGAGGTGGGCCCGCTCGCCCGCCTGCTCGTCGGCTACTCCCTGAACGACGCCCGCATCCACCCGCTGGTGCAGGGCGCGCTGGACCGCCTGCACCTCCCACCCGAGGCACTGATGTCGACGCTGGGCCGGGTGCTGGCCCGCGGTCTGGAAACCCGGCTGATGGCCCAGCACGCGCTGGACCTCGTCGCCGAACTGCGCGACAACGTCGCCGGCGGCGACCTGGCCATCGCCGACACCGGCAGGTGGCGCCCCACCTCCTGGCCGGACGGCACCCTGCGCGGCGTCGGCTTCCACGAGGCCCCCCGCGGGGCGCTGTCGCACTGGGTGGTCATCGAGGGCGACCGCATCCGCAACTACCAGGCCGTGGTGCCCACCACCTGGAACGCCAGCCCCCGCGACGCGGACGGGAACCCGGGCGCCTACGAGGCGTCCCTGGTCGGCACGCCCGTCGCCGACCCGCAGCGGCCGCTGGAGGTCCTGCGCACCCTGCACTCCTTCGACCCCTGCATGGCCTGCGCGGCGCACCTCTACGACGCCGACGGCAACGACATCATCCAGGTCCGGGTCCAGTGACCGCCCCCGCGCCCGCCACCGACGGCCCCGCCGCCCACGAGCCCGCCGGCCACGAGCCCGCCGCCGGTGCCGAGCCCGCGGTTCACGGGGCCGCCGGCGGCGGGCCCGCGCCGTTCGTCCGGGTCCGGGTCTGGGACCTGCCGGTCCGGCTCATCCACTGGCTGCTCGTACTGGACCTCGTCGCACTGTCCGTCACCGGCTTCCTGATCGGCACCCCGGTCATCGACCCGGGTGGCGGCGTGTACTGGATGTCCTGGACGCGGACCATCCACAAGATCACCGCCTACCTGTTCATCGCGTTGGTCTTCGCCCGGCTCTGCTGGCACCTGCGCTCGCCGAACCCCTGGTCGCGGTGGACGGAGTGGATCCCCAGCACCCGGGAGCGGCTCGGCCAGATCGTCCCGTCGCTGCGCTTCTACATGTTCCTGACCCGGGAGGCGCCGCCGGTCGTCGGCCACAACCCGCTCGCCGGGCTCACCTACTGCGTGCTGTACACGATGTTCGGCGTCGAGATCGTCACCGGCCTGGTCCTGTGGGGTGTCGAGGGGACGGGCTGGGCCTCGTGGCTCACCGGGTGGCTGCTCCACCTCGTGCCGCTGCCGACGATCCGACTCGTCCATCACCTGATCATGTGGCTGACGTGGGGCTTCATGATCCATCACCTGTACAGCGCCATCCTCGTCGACCGGGTGGAGGGCACCGGCGTCATGACGTCGATCTTCTCCGGCAACAAGTTCCTGCCGAAGGACCACACGTGACTCCCCCGACCGGCCCCGCCGACGTCACCGATCCCACCGACGCCACCGGCGCCGCCGCCGCGGCCGCCGCCGCGGCCCAGCTCACCACCGCGGCCGAGGGCACCAGCGTGGCCGTGCTGCGCGGGGCCCCGGCCGCAGCCGACGGCCCGGACGCCCCGGTGCTGGTCCTCGGCATCGGCAACGAGCTGCTCGGCGACGACGGCGTGGGCGTGGTGGCCGCCCGGCGCCTCGCCGCGCCGCCGATACCCGGTGTCGACGTCCTCGACGGCGGCACGCTCGGTCTGATGCTCATGCCCTACCTGGCGGGGCGCCACGCCGTGCTCATCCTCGACGCGGTGGCCACCGCGCACGGACAGCCCGGCGACCTGGTCGTCATCGGCGACGGGGACGTCCGGCGCGGCCACGGCGTCCGCGCCACCGCGCACGACATCGGGCTCGTCGACGCGCTCGCCGCCACCGAGCTCTCCGGCTGCGCCCCCCGGCACGTCGCCCTGGTGGGCGTCGTCCCCGAATCGATCACCGACCGCTGGGGCCTGAGCGACCTCATCGCCTCCCGCGTGGACGCGATCGTCGACGCGGCCCGCGCCGTCCTCACCGAATGGGAAGTGGAGGTACCCGGACATGCATGAGGCCGGCCTCGCCCGCGCCGCGGTCAGCGCCATCATCGAGGCCAGCGCGGGAGCACCGGTACGCACGGTGGTCCTCGCCGCCGCGACCGGCGTCGACATCAGCTCGGCCTCCGCCGCCTGGCACGCCGCTGCCACCGGCACCCCCCTGGAGGCCACCGACCTCACCTGGGAGCATGCGCCGGACCGGCTGCGCTGCTTCGCGTGCGGCCACGACTACGACGGTGCCCGCCTGGACCCGTGCCCGTCCTGCGGGGGCAATGGCCTGGTCATCGCCCCCGCGGACGAACTCGCGGTCGTGCGCTGGACGACCTAGCCACCCGGCACGCGGCGGGCAGTGCGCGGCCGGCGTCACGGCGCCGGCGTCACGCCCGGCGCAGCACCGGGCGCAGCGCGTCCAGCGCCGCGGGGTCCTCGATGGTGGGCGGCACCGGTTCGTTGCGGCCCTCGGCGATCGCGCGCATCGAGGCTCGCAGGATCTTCCCCGACCGGGTCTTCGGCAGGCCGTCCACGACGGCGACCTCGCGGAACGCCGCCACCGCGCCGATATCCCGGCGGACCGCCGCGACCAGTTCCACGCGCAGCGTCTCCGGGTCGGTGTCCGCCCCTGCCTTCAGCACCACCAGACCGCAGGGCACCTGACCCTTCAGGTCGTCTCGCACACCGATCACGGCGCACTCCGCCACCGCGGGGTGCGCCGCCAGCACCGCCTCCATCGCGCCGGTCGACAGCCGGTGCCCGGCGACGTTGATGACGTCGTCGGTGCGCCCCATCACGAACAGGTAGCCGTCCTCGTCGAGGTACCCGCTGTCGCCGGTCAGGTAGAAGCCCGGGAAGCGGGACAGGTAGGACTCGACGTAGCGGTCGTCGTTCCCCCACAGGGTGACCAGCGTGCCGGGCGGCATGGGCAGCCGGATGCAGATCAGCCCCTCGGTGCCGGGCGGCACCTCGCGGCCGTCCGGGTCGAGGATCCGGATGTCGTAGCCGACGACCGCGACGGTCGGCGAGCCCGGTCGGACCGGCATCGGTTCCAGGCCGCGTGGGTTCGCCGCCACCGGCCAGCCCGTCTCGGTCTGCCACCAGTTGTCGATGACCGGGACGCGCAGGGTGTCGGTCGCCCACCGGTAGGTGCTGGGGTCCAGCCGCTCGCCGGCCAGGAACAGGGTCCGCAGCGCGGCCAGGTCCTGGCCGACGGCTTCGTTCCCGTCCGGATCGGCCCGGCGGATCGCCCGGATGGCGGTCGGCGCGGTGAACAGCCCCCGGACGCCGTACTGCGAGATCACCCGCCAGAAGGCACCGGCGTCCGGGGTCCCGACCGGCTTGCCCTCGTAGAGCACGGTCGTCGCACCCACGAGCAGCGGGCCGTACACGATGTAGGAGTGGCCGACGACCCATCCGATGTCGGACGCCGCCCACCACACGTCGCCCGGGCCGATGTCGTAGATGTTGGCCATCGACCAGGCCAGCGCCACGGCGTGCCCGCCGTT
Organism: Parafrankia elaeagni; assembly: GCF_000374165.1. Lineage (GTDB taxonomy): Bacteria > Actinomycetota > Actinomycetes > Frankiales > Frankiaceae > Parafrankia > Parafrankia elaeagni. Next base: position 49,936 of record NZ_KB893728.1, on the reverse strand, counting down.
GTCGCGCACGACCCCCTTGGGCCGCCCGGTCGTGCCGGAGGTGTGCAGCACGTACAGCGGGTCCGTCGCGGCGACGTCGACGCAGTCCACCGGCCCGGCCGACGCCATCAGCTCGTCCCAGTCGCGGTCGCGGGCGCCGAGCGCCGCCTCCGCCTGGGGGCGCTGCAGGACCACCACATGGTCCGGCGGGCCGGCGGCGAGCGCGATCGCCTCGTCGACGATCGGCTTGTACTCGACGATCCGGTTCGGCTCGACACCGCAGGAGGTGCAGACCAGCACCCGTGGGGCGGCGTCGGAGATCCGGGCGGCCAGCTCCTTCGCGCCGAACCCGCCGAAGACCACGGTGTGCACGGCGCCGAGGCGGGCGCAGGCCAGCATCGCGATCACGGCCTGCGGAACCATCGACATGTAGACCATCACCCGGTCACCGGGCCCTACGCCCAGCCCGCGCAGGACGCCGGCGAACCGCGCCACCTCGTCACGCAGCTCGGCGTAGGTGTGGCGCCCGGCGGCGCCTGTCACCGGCGAGTCGTAGATCAGCGCGGTCCGCTCCCCGTGCCCGGCATCCACATGCCGGTCGAGGACGTTGTGACAGGTGTTCAGCCGGCCGTCGGGGAACCAGCGGGCGGCGGGCGGACGGTTGTCGTCCAGGCCCACACGCGGCGGGCGGGACCAGGTCACCGCCGCCGCGGCAGACAGCCAGAAGTCGGACGGATCCTTCCGCCACGCGTCGTACACGTCCCGGTATGCGCCCATCGACCGTCCCGTCCCCTCCGTGCCGCCTGCTGCCGCACCGTAGTGGGCGCGATGTTGCATCCTCGTTGCAGCGGACGGCACCCCCACGGTGGCGGGCGACCGGCCGGCCACGCTGCGGCGCGCGCTTGCCGACCTCCCGTCTGGCCGTTCATGCTGTGACTCCGCCCACCCCGCAGTGACGGCTGCGCCGACGAGTCGCCTCTGTCAAGACCGCCGCGGAGCGTTCATCATGAAGTCACGCATCACTGATGGCCCGGCCGCGAAGATCCCGAGAGCCCTGGAAGCCCCCACGACCGCGAGGAGCGCGACGGTCTCCGGGGCCGGCAGCACACCGACGGACGACCCGCGGGCGCAGTCCTTCGCTCTGCGGCGGTTACACGAGGCCGTGCTGGGCGACGCGAGGTTACCCACCGCGCCGCGATCGGTCATCTCCGAATCCTGGCGCCGCTCGCTCGCCGCCCAGGTCAACCCGGACAGCTACAGCCCGATCATCGTCTACCGGTCGGACGAGATCGTGGACGTCCGGTCCGCCCACCCGCTGCGCGCGGTGCTGCCACTGCTGCGTGACCTGCTCGTCAGCATCGCTGACGCCTCCCGGCACGTCATGATCGTCACCGATGCCGAGGGCACCATCCTCTGGCGCGAGGGGGCCGGTGACCTGTGCCGGCGGGCCGACCCGGTCGGGCTGTGCGAGGGCGCCCGCTGGGCCGAGGACACCATCGGCACCAACGCGATGGGCACCGCGCTGGCCATCAACGCTCCGGTGCAGATCTACTCGGCCGAGCATCTGGTGCGCACCTACCACAACTGGACCTGCGCCGCGGCGCCCATCCACGACCCGGACACCGGGCGCGTGCTCGGCACGATCGATGTCAGCGGCCTGCTGGACGAGCTGCATCCCGCCTGCGTCTCCCTGGTCAACGCCGCCGCGAAACTGGCGGAGAGCCATCTGCGGCACCAGATGGAGCTGCAGGACGAACGGATCAGAGCCCGGAACCTGGCCCATCTCGCCGGTCTGCACGGTGAGCCGGCCGCGCTGGTGACGCCGTCCCGACGGGTGATCGCCGCCGAGCCACACGGCGGGTGGCCGCGGCGGATCCCGGTCGAGCCCGGCGTCGACCGGATCCGGCTGGACGACGGCCGCGAGGCGCGGGTCGAGCCGCTGCCCGACGGGTACCTCGTCCGGCTCGCACACCCGGCGCGGACAGCCCCGCGCCGACCCACCCTGTCGCTGTCGTTTTTGAACGAGCGGCCGGCGGCGGTGCTCGACGGCCGGGAGGTGCCGCTGACCCTGCGGCGGGCCGAGCTGCTCGCCATGCTCGCGCTCCATCCCGGCGGTCTGACCGGCGAGCAGCTCGCCACCATGCTCTACGGCGACCAGGGCAATCCCACCACGGTGCGCGCCTCGATCCACCGGCTGCGAGCCACGCTGGGCGAATCGATCATGTCGACCCAGCCGTACCGGCTGCGGGCCGAGGTGGAGGCGGACTTCCTGACCATGCGAGCCGCGCTGGACGGCGGTGACGTGCGGGCGGCGGTGGCCGCCGGCCACGCGCCCCTGCTCCCCCACTCGGACGCACCGGCGATCCGCGCGGAACGCGACCAGCTGGTCGCCGCGCTGCGGTCGGCGGTCCTCGGCCACCCGGACGTCGACGCGCTGTGGACCTTCGCGCGAAGCGAGCCGGGCAGCGGCGACATCGAGGTGTTCGAGCGTCTCACCCGGACACTTCCCACTCACGACCCGCGGCACAGTCTCGCCGCGGCCCGGCTCGCATGGCTTCTCGCCGACGAGGACTGACCTCGCCCGAGGCCGGACGTCGGTCGGACGTCGACGCGATGCTGACCGCCGAGGCCGAGGCCGAGGCCGACAACAGCTGTGACTGTGACTGTGGCTGTTGGCGGGCGTGGAGCACGTCGCCGATGAAGAAGTCGTAGACCAGCGCGCCGACCACGGCACCGACGAGCGGCCCGACGATGGGCACCCACAGGTAGTTGTGGAAGTCCAGGGCGCCGCTGGTGACCGTGCCGGGCAGGGCCACTTCGCCCCAGCCGGCGAAGAAGGTGAACAGCCGCGGCCCGAAGTCACGCGCCGGGTTGATCGCGTACCCCGCGTTCGCGCCGAAGGATATCCCGACGGCGGCGACGGCGAAGCCAAGCAGGAGCGGCGCGGCCTTCGCCGACACCGATCTGTTGCGGCCATCGATGAGACCGAACACCACCGCCACGAACAGCGCGGTTCCAACGACCTGGTCGAGCAGGGGCCCCGTCCAGCTGTCGAAGTAGCCCGCCGGGAAGGTTGCGAAGATCGAGAACGAGGTGACGGCGGCTCCGCCGTCGCGCGGGGTGTCCGCCGCGGTCTCGAACGCGGCGATCGCCGGGCTGTAGACGGCGTACACCAGGGCCGCGCCAGCGAAGGCGCCCACGACCTGTGCCGCCCAGTAGCCCGGGACCCTGCGCCACGGGAAACGCCGACGCACCGCCAGGGCGAGGGTGACGGCCGGGTTGAGATGGGCCCCGCTGATCCCACCGGTCAGGTACACCGCGAAGGCGACGGCGAACGCCCAGCCCCAGACGGGGAGCAGCCAGTCCCCCGCCGCCTGGAAGATCACGGTCGGCCCGGCGGTGCGTCCCGAACCGGGCAGGCCTGCCACCAGCATGGCGACGCAGCCCGCCCCGAAGGCGATGAGCAGGAAGGAGCCGAAGAACTCGGCGAGCACGTCGCCGTAGCCTCCCCGGACGCGCTCCAGGCGTCGTTGGTCACGTAAGGGCGCGGACTCGGTCACGTTTCTCCTCCACACGCTGAGCCGGGCTGGGTGCCGGAATGCGGGTCACTGTGCGGGCGACGGGGTTCCAGGCGCGTTGCAGTCCGGACGTCGGCAGGTGCAACGCCGCAGCAACGTGACGCTGCTTACTGTCTCGAACCGTCGGCGCGGCCCACGGCACACAGGCACGGAGGCAGGGCACGGGGCAGCGCACCGCGGCACCGTGACGAAGGCAGGAGCGAAGCCCATGACGTACGTCGAAGTGGACGTCGACGCGAAAATCGACGCGGAGGTCGACGTCGACCTGGACCCGCGGCGGGACTACCCGCTGGCAGCCCACCGCCCGGACCTGCTCCGGACGCCGACCGGCAGGCGCATCGACGAGATCACCATGTCCGCGCTGCTGGCCGGTGAGATCGGCCCCGAGGACATCCGCATCACGCCGGCGACGCTGCGACTGCAGGCCCAGATCGCCGAGAAGGTGGGCCTGCCGCAGCTGGCGCAGAACTTCCGCCGGGCCGCCGAGCTCACCTCGCTGTCGGACGAGGACGTCCTGACGATCTACAACACGCTGCGGCCGCGGGCCGCGACCCGGGAGCAGCTGACCGACATCGCGGACCGGCTCGAACGGGACCACGGCGCGACGCTGTGTGCCGAGCTCGTCCGGGAGGCCGCCGACGTCTACGAGCGACGCGGCATCCTCGCGGGCTGACCGCCCCCAACACGCGCCAGCCGATCCGAGTTCCGGGTTCCGGGTTTCCAACAGGAGGGTGAGTCTCAGAGATGAGCACGACGGACGCCACGAGCCGAGCCGGGCGCAGCGCACAGGCCCCGGGGTCGGCACCGGCACCGGCACGACGGTCCCGCCGGACCGAGATTCTGGAGAACCGGCCGGTGAACCTCGACGGTTTCGTCGAGGAGTGGCCCGAGGTCGGCATGGTCGCCATGGACAGCCCGTACGACCCGACCCCGAGCGTGCGGGTCGAGGGCGGGGTCATCATGGAGATGGACGGGCGGGAACGCGCGGACTTCGACTTCCTCGACCAGTTCATCGCCGACCACGCCATCGACGTGACGGCCACCGAGAAGGCGATGGCGCTCGACCCGGTCGAGATCGCGCACCTGCTGGTGGACCCGAAGGTGTCCCGGCGCGAGGTGCTGGACGTCTCGCGCGGGCTGACCCCCGCGGCGCTGCTCGAGGTCGTCAAGACCATGAACGTGGTCGAGATGATGATGGCCCTGCAGAAGATGCGGGCCCGGCGCACCCCCGCGAACCAGGCGCACTCCACCAGCGCGCGGGACAACCCCGTCCAGGTCGCGGCGGACGCCGCCGAGGGCGCGCTGCGCGGCTTCCGCGAGCTGGAGACCACCCTTGGGGTGGTGCGGTACGCCCCGCTGGTGGCGATCGCGCTGCAGGTCGGCGCGCAGGCGGCGGTTCCGGGCGCGCTCACCCAGTGCGCGCTGGAGGAGGCCACCGAACTCGAACTCGGCATGCGCGGCATCACCGCCTACGCGGAGACGATCTCCGTGTACGGCACCGAGTCGGTCTTCTGTGACGGGGATGACACCCCTTGGTCGAAGACCTTCCTCGCCTCGGCGTACGCGTCCCGCGGCATCAAGATGCGGTTCACCTCGGGGACCGGCTCCGAGGTGCAGATGGGCAACGCAGAGGGCAGGTCCATGCTGTACCTGGAGATCCGCTGCATCCTGGTGACCAGGGGCGCCGGTGTGCAGGGCCTGCAGAACGGCTCGATCAGCTGCATCGGCGTACCCGGCGCCGTGCCGGCGGGCATCCGCGCGGTGCTGGCGGAGAACCTGATCGCCAGCACGGTGGGCCTGGAGTGCGCCTCCGGCAACGACCAGTCGTTCTCCCACTCCGACATGCGGCGTACCGCCCGGCTGCTCCCGCAGCTGCTGCCCGGCACCGACTTCATCTGCTCGGGCTACTCCGCGGTGCCGAACTACGACAACATGTTCGCCGGCTCGAACCTCGACTCCGAGGACTACGACGACTGGAACGTCATCCAGCGCGACCTCCAGGTCGACGGCGCACTGCGGCACGTCGGGGAGGCGGAGATCCTCGCCGCCCGCAACCGGGCCGCCCGGGCCCTGCAGGGTGTGTTCGCCTATCTCGACCTGCCGCCGATCACTGACAAGGAGATCGAGGCGGTGACCTACGCGCACGGCAGCAAGGAACTGCCGCTGCGGGACGTCCTGGAGGACCTCAAGGGCGCGCAGTCAGTCATGGACCGCGGCGTCACCGGGCTTGACATCGTCAGAGGGCTGGACGCCGCGGGCTTCCCCGACATGGCCGAGGCGTTCCTCGGGGTCCTGCGGCACCGGGTCTCCGGCGACCTCCTGCACACCGCGGCGATTCTCACCCCCGAGCTGGAGACGCTCTCGGCGGTCAACGACGCCAACGACTACGCGGGGCCCGGCACCGGCTACCGCCCCACCGGGGCCCGGTGGGAGGAGATGAAGCGGCTGCGGCACGTGGTCAGCGCGCAGAACCCGGAGGAGGAAGTCAGCTGATGGCAGACACGACGGCGACCGAACGCCGTACCGACAGGCGCACGCTGGAACTGGCGAGCCGGGGCCCGGCCGCGGCGGGACGCCGGCCCGATGAGGTGGTCATCGGCCTCTCGCCGGGCTTCGGTGACCTGTTCACGAGGACGATCGTCGACGTGCCGCACGCGGAGGTGCTGCGGCAGCTGCTCGCCGGCGTCGAGGAGCAGGGCGTGCATGCCCGGGTGGTCCGGTTCCCCGGCAGCTCCGACCTCGCGGTCATCGGCCACGGCGCGGCCCGGCTGTCCGGATCGGGGATCGGCATCGGCGTCCTGTCCCGGGGCACCACGATGATCCACCAGAAGGATCTGCCGAAACTGTCCAGCCTGGAGCTGTTCCCGCAGGCGCCGCTGATGGACCTGGAGGTCTTCCGCAGCGTCGGTCGCAACGCCGCCCGGTATGCCAAGGGCGAGTCCCCGGAGCCGGTTCCGTCCCGCAACGACTACATGGCCCGCCCGCGCTGGCAGGCGAAGGCCGCGCTGCTGCACATCAAGGAGACCGGCCTCGTCCGCCCCGGCGCCGCCCCGGAGGAGCTGACGGCCCTGATCCGCCTGGCGGCCGCGTCATGACGGTGATGGTGTGGCCCCGGTGACGCTGGTCGTGGGCGTCGACATCGGGAACTCGACGACCGAGGCGTGCGTCGCCGAGGTCGACGCGGACGGGCGGGAGGTCTCCTGGCTCGCCGGGGCGCTCGGGCCGACGTCCGGGGTGAAGGGCACGACGGAGAACGTGTCCGGGGTCGTCGACGTCGTCCGCCGGGCCCTGGCCGCTGCCGGGCGTGACCGGACGGAGCTCGCCACACTCCTGGTCAACGAGGCGACTCCGGTCATCAGCGGGCTGGCGATGGACACCATCACCGAGACGATCATCACCGAGTCGACAATGATCGGGCACAACCCGCGGACGCCGGGCGGGGACGGGCTGGGCGTCGGTGTCACCGTCGCCCTCGCGGACCTGACCGGCCACGATCCCGCTGAACCGGTTGTCTGCGTGGTCGGTGCGGGCGTCGACTTCGACGACGCGGCGGCGGGCATCAACAGCGCGGCCGCGGCCGGGATCAGGGTTACCGGTGTCATCGTGTGCGCCGACGACGCGAACCTGATCGCCAACCGGCTGCACGCCCCGATCCCGGTCGTCGACGAGGTCAGCCTGATCGACCGGATCCCGCTGGGCATGCTCGCCGCCGTCGAGGTCGCCCGGCCCGGGCACACCATCCGGACGCTGTCGAACTCCTACGGGATCGCGACCGTGTTCGGCCTCGACCCGGACCAGACCAGGATGGTCGCGCCTGTCGCACGGGCCCTGGTGGGCAACCGGTCCGCCGTGGTGATCCGCACCCCCACCGGAGACATCACCGATCGCAGGATCCCCGCCGGCCGCCTCACCCTGATCGGCGCGACGGCCCGGCGGACGGTCGAGATCAGCGCCGGCGCCGAGGAGATCATGGCTGCCCTACACCGGGTCCAGCCGCTGGTCGACGCCACCGGCGAGGCCGGCACCCACGTCGGCGGGATGCTCGCCCGGGTTCACGACAACATGTCCGACCTCACCGCGACCCCCGCGGACGCGGTGCGCATCCAGGACGTCCTCGCCGTGGACACCGTCGCGCCGCAGCCGGTGACCGGGGCGCTGGCGGGCGAGTCCGCGCTGGCGAACGCGGTCGCGCTCGCCGCGATGGTGCGCACCAGCCGAGGGCCGATGGAACTGCTCGCCGCCCGGCTGCGGGAGGCGCTCGGCCTCGACGTGCTGATCGGCGGCGTCGAAGCGGACATGGCGGTGCTCGGCGCCCTGACCACCCCCGGTACCGACCGTCCGATCGCGATCCTCGACCTTGGGGGCGGGTCCACCGACGCGGCGGTCGCCAGCCCTGGAGACGAGGTCCGTTCCGTCCACCTGGCGGGTGCCGGTGACCTGGTCACCCGGCTGATCGACGCCGAACTCGGGCTGCGCAACGTCGACCTCGCCGAGGAGATCAAGAAATGTCCGCTGGCGAAGGCCGAAAGCTTCTTCCACCTCCGGATGGAGGACGGCACGGTCCGCTTCCGCGCCGATCCACTGCCCGTCGACGCCTTTGCCCGGGTCGTCGTGCTCACCGACACCGGGGTGGACCCGATCCCCACCCGCCACACCCTGGAACGGATCCGCCAGGTGCGCCGGGCCGCCAAGCACCGGGTCTTCGTCGTCAACGCACTGCGGGCGCTGGAGATGGTGTCCCCCGGCGGCAACCTCCGCCAGCTTGGGTTCGTCGTAGTTCTCGGCGGATCCGCCCTCGACTTCGAGATCCCGGACATGATCTCCGAGGCGGTCGCGGAGTTCGGGATCGTCTGCGGGACAGGCAACGTACGCGGCTGTGAGGGCCCGCGCAACGCCGTCGCCACCGGGCTGGTCGCCCGGCACGCGGCGACGGCGCGCGACCCCGTGCCGGCCGCGGGGGTCTGACCGGTGGCCTCGCGCGCGGACCGGGCTCGGCGCGACCGGCCCACGATGGTCGTCCGCCACCATCCCGACCTCCCGGATCCGCGGCTGATCCGGGAGATCCAGGCCGGGATGGAGGAGGAGGGCGTGCCTTTCCGGACCGACCAGGCCCACGACGATCACGGACGTCTCGGCGCTCACGGCGGCGAGGCGGCGGCACTGGCCTACGCCGCTGCCCAGGCCTCCGCGCTCGATGTCGGCGTCGGCGTCGACGCCCGCGGAACCATCTGCGTGCACCACGCGAAACTGCCGCCGGCCGCACCGGCGTTGACCGGCCCGGCGTCAGCCGCCCGCGTCCTCGGCCACAACGCAGCCCGCATCGTCGTCGGGCTCCCGCTCAGGCCGCTGCCCGCCCCAGCGCTGCCCATACCAGTGAACGGAGACCTCGCCATGCCCGGACGTCTCAGTCTCGACCAGGCCCGCGTCCTGCTCGACACCGCGCTGGCCAAGGCGGACGCGATCGGAGTGCCGATCAACGTCGCCGTGGCCGACGACGGCGGCCACCTGCTGGCGTTCGCCCGCCAGGACGGCGCGATCCTCGCCAGCGTCGACATCGCCATCCGCAAGGCCCGCACCGCGGTGCTGCTGCGGATGACCACCGACGAGCTGGGCAAGGCGGCCGCGGTCGGCGGTCCGCTCTACGGCATCGAGGGGACCAACGGCGGCCTGGTCGTCTTCGGCGGCGGCATCCCGCTGTTCACGCCGGCCGGCGACCTGCTCGGTGCGATCGGGGTGAGCGGCGGCACCGTCGAGCAGGACATCACCATCGCCCAGGCCGGTGCCGACCACCTCGGCGCCACTGCAACGTTTCCGCAACGCGCACGGGCCTAGCGTCCGCGACAGGCTCGTCGACCGGAGCCGGCCGGAGCCGACCGGAACCAACAGATTCCCGAAGGAGTTCCGAGACATGACCGTCTACGCCCGCCCCGGACAGCCGGAATCCCCCACCCGTTTCGCCCCGCGCTACGACAACATCATCGGCGGCGAGTACGTGGCGCCGGTGAAGGGCCAGTACTTCGAGAACACCAGCCCGGTCACCGGCCAGCCCTTCACCGAGATCGCCCGCTCCACCGCGGAGGACGTGGAGAAGGCCCTCGACGCCGCCCACGCCGCCGCGCCGGCCTGGGGACGGACCTCGGTCGCCGCCCGCGCCGACATCCTCAACAGGATCGCGGACCGGATGGAGACGAACCTCGAACTGCTCGCCGTCGGCGAGTCCTGGGACAACGGCAAGCCCGTCCGCGAGACGCTCGCCGCCGACATCCCGCTGGCCATCGACCACTTCCGGTACTTCGCGGGCGCCATCCGCGCGCAGGAGGGCTCGCTCTCCGAGATCGATGCGGACACCGTCGCCTATCACTTCCAGGAACCGCTCGGTGTGGTCGGGCAGATCATCCCCTGGAACTTCCCGCTGCTCATGGCGATCTGGAAGCTCGCGCCCGCCCTCGCGGCCGGCAACGCCGTCGTGCTCAAGCCGGCCGAGCAGACACCGGCGTCGATCAACCTGCTGTGGGAGCTGATCGGCGACCTGCTGCCGCCCGGTGTCCTCAACGTCGTGCAGGGCTTCGGCGTCGAGGCGGGCAAGCCGCTCGCCTCCTCACCGCGCATCGCGAAGATCGCCTTCACCGGCGAGACGACCACCGGACGTCTGATCATGCAGTACGCCAGCCAGAACCTGATCCCGGTCACCCTCGAACTCGGCGGCAAGAGCCCGAACATCTTCTTCCGGGACGTTCTCGCCGAGCATGACGACTTCCAGGACAAGTGTCTGGAGGGCTTCACGATGTTCGCCCTCAACCAGGGCGAGGTCTGCACCTGCCCGTCGCGTGCCCTGATCGACCGCGAGATCTTCGACGACTTCCTCGACGCGGCGGCGATCCGCACGAAGGCGATCCGGCAGGGCAACCCGCTCGACACCGAGACCATGGTCGGCGCGCAGGCCAGCGCCGACCAGCTGGAGAAGATCCTCTCCTACATCGACATCGGCCGGAAGGAGGGCGCCCGCCTCGTCCTCGGCGGCGAACGCGCCGAGCTCGGTGGCGATCTGGCCGGCGGCTACTATGTCCAGCCGACGATCTTCCAGGGCGACAACCGGATGCGGATCTTCCAGGAGGAGATCTTCGGCCCGGTGGTCTCGGTGGCCTCCTTCGACGGCTACTCCGACGCAATCACCCAGGCGAACGACACCCTGTACGGGCTCGGCGCCGGCGTGTGGACCCGAGACGGCACCACCGCCTACCGCGCCGGCCGCGACATCCGCGCGGGACGCGTCTGGACGAACTGCTACCACCTTTACCCCGCGCACGCGGCCTTCGGCGGCTACAAGCAGTCCGGCATCGGCCGGGAGAACCACCGGATGATGCTCGACCACTACCAGCAGACGAAGAATCTGCTCGTCAGTTACTCCCCCAAGGCAATGGGCTTCTTCTAGGAGACAGACCATGGCGGACACCGGAGGACTCGTCCGACTCGTCCCGGGGAGGCGGCCATGACCGACGTGCGAAGAACGGCGGCGCGGCGGGTGGATGCCACCCCCGCGGCGCTCGCCATGCTGCGGCGACTCTCCGCGGAGCACGGCCCGCTTATCATCCACCAGTCCGGCGGATGCTGCGACGGGTCGTCCCCGATGTGCTATCCGCGCGGTGAGCTCCTCGTCGGCGACCGCGACGTCCTGCTCGGGGTCCTCGGCGCGGACAGCGCGGACAGCGCGGAGCCAGCAGGGGACGGGGCCGCCGGAGACGGCATTCCAGGCGGCGGTGTGCCCGTGTACATCGGAGCGGCCCAGTTCGAGTACTGGTCCCACACCCACCTGACGATCGACCTCGTCCCGGGGCGCGGCGCCGGTTTCAGCCTGGAGGCGCCCGAGGGTTACCGCTTCCTTACCCGGTCCCGCCTGTTCACCGACGCCGAGGTGGCCCGGCTGGACGCCGTGCGGCCTGGCTGACCGTCGCGCTGCCCGCCCCCGCTGCCCGCGGGGGAGGGGGAGGGGGCGGGGGCGGGGGCGGACAGCGCGACTACCGGGTCAGGGGATGTCGCTGCGGCGGGCCTCGGTGATCGTCGCGGTGGCGTCGGCCCTGACGACGTAGCCCCGGGCGACGTTGCGCGCCGTCGCCGCGGTGACCTTGCCGACGTAGTCGGCGTGCGACCGGTACAGCTGGTTGAGGGTCGCCTCGTCGAACGGCACGTGGGTGCCGTACAGGATGCAGAAGCTCTCCCCGCCGTTGACGCCGGTGTTCACCGCGGTCGGCACGTCGACCGCGGCCAGCCGGATGCCGCCGAGGGCGATCCCGCGCTCGTCCCGGGCGAGCACCTGCCGGCCGTCCGGGCCGGTGGTGAACGTCAGACCCGGCGCGGAGGGCGGGGCGGCACCGAAGCGGGCCCACCGCGCGAGGTGGTCGATCGCCGCGTTGGTCACGTGGTGCAGGGGCGCCCGGCTGAACGGCGGGCTGGTGCAGGCAGGTTCGGTCAGCCCCTCGGGATAGTCCCGCTCCAGCAGGCGGTCCAGGGCCGTGTGGATGTTCTCGTCGAAGTGGGAGGTCCCGGCGACCTCCCAGCGGCGGAAGGTCGCCGAGTCCGGCGTGGTGGACGGCGCGCGGACGTCGGTCTCGCTCAGCACCTGCAGGACCTTCAGGCCGACGTCCGTGCGCAGCTGCCCGCCACCGACCGTGAGCAGCAGCGAGTCGATCACCGTGTGGAGCGGGTGGATCGCGTTGTGGTAGACGGCGAGCCGCCCGGCGGACTGGGAGGCGCCGACCGCCATCACGTGCCGGGCCGTCAGCGCGCCGAGCGGCCAGACCTGCTTCGGGCTGCGCAGCGCCTGCACCGCCTGGGAGAAGATGTCGTAGGACAGCGCGTCGGCGGGCGTGACGGTGCCGCCGGCGGTGGTGTCCAGGCTGCCGTAGCGGTCCGGGTTCCAGGCCCTGAGATGGTTCACGCCGCCGGTCTGCGCCGAGACGCCGACCCAGGCGTAACCCTCACGCAGGAAGTGCTCCCGGTGCGGGAGCCAGGCGGCCTCGATGTCGTAGCCGGCCGAGACGTTCAGCCACTCGACCACCACCACGCCGTTGAAGCGGCGCGGATCCGTCGGACGCCGCACGATCAGCCGTGAGGTGTACGGGATGTCCGGCGTCGCGACCGTCGCGTCCGCCAGCGTGGGGATCGCGTAGATGTCGGCCTTGCCGCTGAACGAGAACTCCTCCTCGACATACCCGTGCCTGCGCAGATCCGTGTCGCTCAGGAACGGCGTCGACTGCGCGGTGGTCGGGATCGCGGTCACGGCCGGGTTCGGCACGACCGACGGCGCCGCCGGCCCCGGCCGCCCTGGCGCGGGTGGCGCGGGTGGCGCGGGCGTGGCGTCCGCCGGTAAACGGACGACGGCAGCCGGTGCGGCCGCGGAAGCCGTGGAAGCCGCGGCGGCGCCGGCCGCGGGCACCGCGACACCCAGCGGAACAATCATGGACGCCGCGACGAACCCGGCGCTGGCCACACGGCCCAGAGGCAGACGGGGCATGGCGCTCCTTCCCATCACGACCGGGCCGAGTACCCAGCCGCCACCACGATCGGTGGGCGGGCCGCGACAGGCCGGCAAAGCACCACGTTCCGGCTAGCCCAAAAGGGGAATCAGGCCCCGAGCACTGGAAAGGCCCGCGAACCCCGCACGGGCACCTCGGCCGCTGGCACCGGGCAGCACGCCTTCGCATGTCCCCGGTCGAGGGTCGACGCCGAGCGGTACCGGGCTCGCGAGAGACTGGCGGACGTGGCGAGGATGCGGGAGGGCGAGCGGGCCCACGCGGACGTCTCGGTGCCCCGGCCGCGCGACGGTGGGCCGGCGCGGGCGATCCTGCGGCGGCTGGCGGCGGCCGGGCTGATCCTGGTGGGGACCGTGCTCGTGGTCTACCTGGGGCGGGACGGCTACGCCGACAACCAGGGGAACCCGCTGAGCCTGCTGGACGCCGCCTACTATGCGACGGTCAGCCTGTCGACGACCGGCTACGGCGACATCGCTCCGATCACGCCGGGCGCGCGCCTGGTCAACGTCCTGGTGGTCACGCCGGCCCGGGTGATCTTTCTGATCGTGCTGGTCGGCACGACCCTCGAGGTGCTGACCGAGCGTTCCCGGGAGGCGTTCCGGGTCGAACGGTGGAGGAGACGAGTGGACCAGCACGTGGTGGTGGTCGGCTACGGCGTGAAGGGCCGCAGCGCGGTCCGGGCACTGCGGGAGGACGGCGTGCCCGCGGAGCAGATCGTCATCGTCGACCCCGACCGGCGGACGCTCGCCGACGCGGGGCGCGACGGGTACACGACCGTCATCGGGTCGGGCACCCGTTCCGCCGTTCTGCGCGAGGCACTGACCGACCGCGCCCGCGCTGTGATCATCGCCACGAACTCCGACGAGGCGAACGTTCTGATCACTCTGACGGCGCGGGATCTGGCACCGAACGCGGTGATCTCGGCCGCTGTCCGCGAGGCGGAGAACATTCCCCTGCTGCGCCGCGGCGGGGCGGACCAGGTGGTGACCAGCTCGGACGCCGCCGGGCGGATGCTGGGGCTCGCGACCCGCAGCCCGCAGGTCGTCGACGTGTTCGAGGACCTGCTGACCTCGGACGCGGGGCTGCGGCTGGCGGAGCGCCCCGCGGCCGCGGACGAGGTCGGGCGCGGGCCCCGGGAGTGCTCGGATCCGGTGCTCGCCGTCATCCGGGACGGCCACCTGCTGCGCTTCGACGACCCGGCCGCGACCCCGATCCACCCCGACGACCGACTGATCACCGTCCGCGACGTCGGCTGACCCCCACCGGACGATCTCCCGCCGGGAACACGACCACTCCCCGACACCGGTACCGGGGGTAGACCTTGGGTGGTCGCGGTGTCGCTGTCGGCACGGCCGGGCCCTATAAGGTGGCTGGCACTCAGCTAGGTCGAGTGCCAACCTCTGGTGTGACGGCGCCGGGGCCCACGTGGCCCGTCGTCTGTCGTCGTCAGGCACCCGCCAGCGACCGGCACTCCTCCGCGCAGGCCTGCCCCCCAGGAGGACTCACCACGCATGTCAAAGATCATCGCGTTCGACGAGGAGGCCCGGCGCGGCCTGGAGCGCGGCATGAACCAGCTGGCCGACGCGGTCAGGGTCACGCTCGGCCCCAAGGGCCGCAACGTCGTCCTCGAGAACAGGTTCGGTCTGCCCACGATCACCAATGACGGCGTGAGCATCGCGCGCGAGGTCGAGCTCGAGAACCCGTACGAGAAGATCGGCGCGGAGCTCGTCAAGGAAGTAGCGAAGAAGACCAACGACGTCGCGGGTGACGGCACCACCACCGCGACGATCCTGGCCCAGGCGCTGGTGCGCGAGGGCCTGCGCAACGTCGCCGCCGGCGCGAACCCCCTCGACCTGAAGAAGGGCATCGAGGCCGCGGTCGAGCGCGTCTGCGCGGAGCTCGTCGCCGCGGCCCGGGAGGTGGAGACGAAGAAGCAGATCGCCGCCACCGCGTCCATCTCCGCGGGCGACCCGACCATCGGCACCATGATCGCCGAGGCGCTGGACAAGGTCGGCCGGGAAGGCGTCATCACCGTCGAGGACAGCAACACCTTCGGCCTGGAGCTCGAGCTCACCGAGGGCATGCGGATCGACCGGGGCTACATCTCGCCGTACTTCGTCACGGACACCGACCGCCAGGAGACCGTCCTCGACGACCCGTACATCCTGCTCACCACCGGTCGGATCTCGTCCGTCAAGGACCTCGTCCCGCTGATGGAGAAGGTGGCCCAGGCCGGGCGGCCGCTGGTGATCATCGCGGATGACATCGAGGGCGAGGCCCTGGCGACCCTGGTAGTGAACAAGATCCGTGGCACCTTCAGGAGCGCCGCGGTGAAGGCCCCCGGTTTCGGCGACCGCCGCAAGGCCATGCTCACCGACATCGCCGTCCTCACCGGCGGCCAGCTCATCTCCGAGGACGTCGGCCTCACCCTGGACGGCACCACGGTCGACCTGCTGGGCCGGGCCCGCAGGGTGGTCATCACCGCCGACGAGACCACGATCGTCGAGGGCGCCGGCGACCCGGATCAGATCACCGGCCGCGTCAACCAGCTCCGGGCCGAGATCCCGACCGCCGACACGGACTTCGACCGCGAGAAGCTGCAGGAGCGGCTGGCGAAGCTCGCCGGCGGCGTCGCGGTCATCAAGGTCGGCGCGGCCACCGAGGTCGAGCTCAAGGAGAAGAAGCACCGCATCGAGGACGCCGTCTCGAACGCCAAGGCAGCCGTCGAGGAGGGCATCGTCGCCGGCGGAGGTGTCGCCCTGCTGCAGGCGTCCACCCGTGCGTTCGAGAACCTGGGCCTGACCGGCGACGAGGCGACCGGGGCGCGGATCGTCGAGCAGGCGCTCGCCGCGCCGCTGCACCAGATCGCCTACAACTGCGGCCTGGAAGGCGGTGTGGTGGTCGAGAAGGTGCGGGGCCTGCCGACCGGCCACGGCCTGAACGCGGCCACCGGCGAGTACGTCGACATGATCGCCGCCGGGATCATCGATCCGGTGAAGGTCACCCGCTCGGCGCTGCAGAACGCCGCGTCGATCACCGGGCTCTTCCTGACCGTCGAGGTCGTCGTGGCGAACTCCCCGGCCACGGCCGCGGCGGAGGCTGCGGCAGACGCGGCCGCCATGGCCGGCCAGATGGGCGGCATGGGAATGTGACGATCGCCGAACACCGCGGCAGAGCCGTACGGGTCCTGATGGTGCGCGCCTGAACGCTTGGCAGACGGACGCGCCGGCCGGGACGGGTGCGGTGACACCACCCTGAGGTCCGCTCGGGCCGCCTGATCCCGCACTCATCGCCGCGGCGTCGGCGGCCCGGCCGGGCCCCTCCCGAGACCGCTGGGGCGCACCGGTTCCCGGGTGGGGCCTCTGTCGCACCCGGGTGAGGCTTCTGTCGCATCGGCCGCGGCGGGATCCCGGGCTGCTGGCCGGGCATGATCAGGTCATGGTGGAGGACTAACTGAATCGGCCGCGTTCCAGAACGCGGAAGTCGTGACTGGGGATGACCTCACAGGGCAGTCCCTGGATCTTCTTGATGCTCGTCTCGTAGGCGACAAGGTCCGTGTAGAGACCGACGGGAATCGGTTGCCCCTCGGCGTCGCCGTCCCAGTTCTCGTACAGATAAACCGTGTCGCCTCCGATCAGATAGCTCTGCGACCCGGCTTCGACCAGGACGCCCTGGGAGCCCGGAGTGTGACCGGGCAGACTCACTGTCGACACACCCGGCGCGAGCGTGACGTCCCCATGGACAGGGCTGATCTGGTGCTCGGCTCTGCGCCATGCCGCCTCGAGACCCGGCAACGCCTCGAACTGTCGCCGGTGCCAGGTCACGGGATTCTTCGCAAAATCGAGTTCCCGCTGCTGGACGACGACTTCGGCGTTCGGAAACAGGTGGTTGTTCGAGCTGTGGTCCCAGTGCAGATGTGTGTTGACGACCAGCCGCACGTCATCGGGGTCGATACCAATGTTGCGCAGGCTGGTGTCGGGGCGCTCGTCGGGCGTCTGCTCAAGCACCAGACCGTGATATTCTTCGGCCCTCGACGGATCCGCCCCGGTGTCCACCACGACCGGGAATTCTCCCCCCTCGATCACGAACATGATGAGGGGAAGATCCTGCTTGGCGCCCCAGTTGCACATGTAGGTGAACGACGGCTTGGGAAGCCCGTATGCGCGGCCAACGCACAGAGCGCGGATGGTCAGTGACACCTTGACTCACTTCCTCGAAGCTCGACTGGACGCTGATGAAGGCGACGCCCTGTCGCCGGTCACGTCATGTTCAATGGGATTTCGGTGACCTCGCCCAGAAGCACCGCCCCGCGTCGACTCAGCGTCGGCTGCGCGCCAGGGAGTCGAGTGAGACCGCGATCAACAGAATAGCTCCCTGGATGAGGAGCTGCTTCGAGGTGTCGAGCGCCAGCGCGGAGAAGACGTTGTTGATCGTTCCCCAGAGCAGGATCCCCACCACGGTTCGCCAGATGGCGCCCTCGCCGCCCATCAGCGCCGTTCCTCCGATGATGACGATCGCGATGGCATCCAGGGTCACCGTAGGACCTATGTTGGCCTGGCCGACGCTCGTCTGCGACGCGACGATCATCCCGCCCAGTGCGGCGCACATCGAAACGATCGCGAAGGTGCTTGTTCGGACGACGTTCACCCGCATACCCGCGAGTCGGGAGGCTTCGAGGTTGCCTCCGACCGAGTAGATGGAGCGGCCGTAGACGGTGCGCGCAAGGATGAATCCGAACACGCCTACCACCACCACCAGCACCCACGTTGCGACCCATATGCCGCCCCACTTCCCGGTGCCAAGCGTTTCGAAGCCCGCCTTGGTGGAGACCACTGGCTGCGAGTCGGAGTACCAGTACGTGGCCCCCGAGAAGAGCGATGCGGTCGCGAGTGTCGCGATGAAGGAGTTGACCTTGAGGACGGTCACCGCCAGGCCGTTGATGACTCCGCACACGACTCCGACGAGGATCGTGCACAGGAACGCGAGCCACAGGGGCATGGAGTTGGACAGGCTCGCGTAGACGACCGACGCGCCGGCGAACACCGCGGCGGCCGAAAGGTCGAAGCCGCCACAGATGATCGCGAAGGTCATTCCAACCGCGACAATGGCGGTCGGCGTCACCTGGGCCACCATGTTGTTCAGATTCTGCGGGTCCAGGAACTGCGTGTAGATGACCCGGGCGAACACGAAGGTCAGAAGCAGAACCCACACCATGCCGTACCGCAGCCCGAAGATCCGTGACAGGCTCGTTCTGATGCGACCTTCGAGGGTGTTCGTCGCCGGCGAGGAGGGCGGCGGGGAGGATGCCCTGCCGTCGACAACCTCATTGGTCACTATGTTGATCACGAAATCTTCTCCTCGAGCTGCGACTCATGCCGTTGCACCTGGGCCGGCTGGTCGTTGGGATTGTCGGAACCGAAGGCAAGGGTGAGGATTCCCTGCGGCGAGATCGGGGCCGTCACGGCGTCGAGGATCCCGACCTGCGTCCCCTCGCGCAGGACGACGACGCGGTCGGCTGCAGCCGCGATCTCCTCGAGCTCGGAGGAGACCATCACGACCGAGAGACCGCCTGCGGCCATGTCCTCCAGGGACTGGAGAATCTCGGACTTGGCGCCGACGTCGATCCCGCGGGTCGGCTCGTCCGCGAGCAGCAGCCTCGGCTGGACGTATCGCCAACGGGCGAGCAACAGCTTCTGCTGGTTTCCCCCCGAAAGGTGAGTCGCCGGATCACGCAGGCGGGTCGACGAAAGACCGAAAGCCTGCCCGTGCTCGCGGGTGGCCGTCTCGACAGATCGAGGCGAGACCATGCCCCACCGTCTGGCCCCGCGAAAGTTGCTCAGCGCGATGTTGTCCATCGCGGGCATCGCGAGCACGAGGCCCTGGGTCTTGCGATCCTCGGGCAGCAGCGCGATGCCGTGACGAAGCGCTCTGCGCACCGTGTGAGGCCACGGGATCTCCTCACCGTCGATCCACATGCGGCCCCGGGCACGTGGTTCGACACCGGCCAGCGCTCGGAGGACCGTCGATCTCCCGGAACCCACCAGCCCGCCCAGGCCCAGGATCTCGCCGGGCAGGACCTCGAACTCGATGCCCGACACGACGCCGGGCACGGTCAGCCCGGAGACCGCGAGAGTCGTCCGCCGGCCGTCACTGCGATGTGAACGCCGGCGTGTGGCCTCCTTCGGAACACCCGTTGACTCGTTGGAGAACTCCGCGGCCAGGCGCGGATCTACTTGCTTGCCGAGCATGGCGTCGATGATCGACGCCTTCGTGAACTCGACGCGAGGTCCGTCAGCGACGACGGCCCCGTCCCTGAACACGGTGATGTGATCCGAGATCGCAAGCACCTCGTCCAGGTTGTGGCTCACCAGCACAACCGTGACACCGTCGGCACGCAACCTGCGGATGGTGCTGAAGAGCGCCTCCCGTTCGGAGCTGGCAAGCGAGGCCGTCGGCTCGTCGAACAGGATGATCCTGGCTTCCGTGACGAGCGCACGCAGGATCTCGATCATTTGCTGTTCGGCGACCGACAACGACCGTGCCAGGGTGTGGGGAGGTTGGGCGGCAACACCGACGCGGCCGCAGAGTTCGAGGTAGCGCACCCGCATCTCACGTTCGGAGAGCAGTCCGAATCGCGCCAGGGGATGACCGAGGAAAAGATTGGCCTCGACTGTGAGGGCGGGAATGATCGTCAACTCCTGATAGATCGCGAACACCCCGGCAGCCCTGGCGAACCGCGGGTGTCCGCCACGCAGCTCGTGACCGAAGACGCTCACGTCACCGGAGCTCTTCGAGACGCGTCCGGCTATGACGCCCAGAGCCGTCGACTTGCCGGCGCCGTTCTCTCCGACCAGGGCGTGCACGCTACCGGCCTCGATGCGCAGGTCAACCCCGCGAAGCGCCTGAGAGCGGCCGAAGGTCTTCACGAGTTTCGATACGACGACTGCGTCAGTCACAACACATCACCATTCGTTGGAGTTGACAGGCAGCCACTCGCGGCCCTGAGGATGGCGGGCGATTCACCTGAAGTCCGCGTAGCGGAGCCCGTTCGCTCGGGGCTGGCGCCCGCGAACATGCCTCGACAGACGACGTCCTGAGGCCCGGTGGAGGTCGACAGCGCCAGGCCTCAGGAGATGGGTGTCGTCGTCTGCGCTCTCACCGTGCCCGAATCGGCAGTCAGCCGACGTGCGACCTCAACCAGGCGTGCGACAAGCTGGTCCGTCGCCGAGTAGAACAGCGAGTGGTCGCACCGGAGCCGCACGGCATCACCGAGGAAGTTCGCGCGTCCCTCCTGGTAGGCGGGCGCCATCGCGAAGTCCTCGGTGCACACGACGTACGAGGAGGGTACCGACCGCCACGCCGGTTCGACGATCACCTCGTTCATGCAGGCAAAGTGCATCGGGCGCAACCGGTCAAGAATTTCCTTGACCTGCGCGGCCGTGCACATGCCGTAGAAGGCCGGAATCGCCCGCACCGGGTCAAGCCCAAAGCTCACGCCGTCCTCGTGGACGGCGAGGGATAACTCCAGTTCGGGCGTCGTGAGCTGGGGAACGACATCGCCCGCCGCCTGACCGGCGTCAGGCATCGACGCCGCGCAGAACATGAGCGCGTCCGCCTCATGACCGCCTGCGGTGATGACGACCCCGCCGTAACTGTGCCCGACGACCAGGACCGCCTCGCACGACTTCTTCATGGCTCTCACGGCAGAGCGGACCACGTCGGCGTCGCTCGACAACGATGTCAACGGCAGGTCGACAGCGTGGACCTCGAAACCCGCCGAGTATACGGGGCCGACGACGTTTTCCCAGCACCACGGTCCATGGCATGCGCCATGGACCAGGACCACGCCGGTCCTGCGGCCACCGAGTGCCGGGGGGATGCGTTGCATGTCTCGGGGTCCTTCGCCGTCGTCAGTTGGCACCGGCGGTAGCCATGTCGATTCCCGCCGTCATCGGCACGGGCTCGACCAGAACACCCTCCGCCCATGCATGGATGCGGTTCCAGAACGTCAGCCGAGTGCTGGCGAAGTTGTGCATGTGACCCATGCGCGGTTGCACGTATACCGTCACGTCGCTGGACTGAAGATACGCAGCAGGCTCCGAGCGGGGATTCGGAGTCACGTCCCGCTCCCCCGCTCCGACGAAAACCGGAGAACGGATCATCGCCGCCTCCGCGGCTACAGCACCCGGCGACATCATCGTCATGCTCGACGGCGGGATGACATCGGTTGCCCAGAACGGAAGCTGCCCACGTCGCAGCGGATAGTCGACCAGGTCGGCGAGCACCACCTCGCGTGCCACGTCGTCGTAGTGGAATCCTGCAGCAGTTGCGGGGAGGCCGTTTTCGTCAGGAGCCATCTCGGGCATCGCTGTCGTGTGAAGTGCGCGGGTCATCACGCCGACGTCCGTTCCCCGAGGGAAGTAGAACGGAGTGCTTCGCGGGGCGCCGGGCGGCAGCCAGCTGACCGCGTGACTTGCCGACCAGCCGAGAACACCCACCGCCTGGAACGTGTGGTTCTGCCCCTGCTGGAGAATGAGGAGGGCTGCGCCCATCGACTGACCCAGGCCAAGGATTCGCGCCGACTCCACCGTCGGGAGGTCGTCTCGACATCCGGGTGCGGAGAGCAGTCTCATCACGCCGCGCACCGTGGACTCGTTTGCGTCGACGAGGTGCTGCCAGGTCACCTCGGCCATGTCCCTGACCCGCGTGCTCCCACCACAGCCGAGATGATCGACGGCGACGAAGATCCACCCGCGCGAGGTGTGCAGCTCCGCCTGGCTGGGCGTGCCGTCACCGAGGAGGTCACGCGTGAAGTAGGACCGGTTGTAGCCCCCGCCGGTGAAGGCGAAGCAGACCACCGGGTCCGTGGGGACCTCGTCGGGGAGGCAGATCGTCGCAGCGGTCGTCAGCCCGGCCTGCTGCCCTGCCTCTGGTGCCACATCGATATCGACGTCGACCGTGCGCATGTGAACGTTCCTCGCCTGATCATGTGAGTGGAACCTGATCCGCAGAAAGGTTGTGTCCGAAGAACCGCCGACGGAGCCGGCGCAGTGGTTCCACGCCGGCTCCGTCGTGCCGTCAGTAGCGCGGCGTGAAGTCGTCCGCGTTGTCCCTGGTGATGACCACCGGATCCTCGACGGTTCCGTACTCATCCGGAATGTTGGAGATGAAGCGCGGCACATCGTCACCCATCTGCGCCGAGTGCACAGCCTCGACCAGAAGCCTGCCGTACTCGTCGGGGAAGTACGGAAGCGTGAACTGCATATTGCCGTTCTTCACCTGGTCGACGCTGTAGGACGTCGCTCCCTGATCGGCAAGCCCAACCTTGCCGAGCATGTCCACCGACTCCATCGCGGTCACCACCGAGCGCGTGACGTCCGGGGAGAAGGACGACAGGACAGCGGTGACATCCGGGTTGGCGCTCAGGTAGTCGCGCGTCGCGCTCAGCGCCTTCGGCGTGGTCCAGTCCGTGTAGACGAAGTTCACGTCGAAATCGGGGTTTGTTTCCGCGAGTTCCGCGACGGCCTGCTTCTGGTTGATCACGAGCGGGTCGAGCTCCGGCCCCGTCACGAGCGCGACCTTCTGCGCGCCCGGGAACGCCTTGATCGCGTTCTGCAGGAAGGCCCTGGTGTAGGTGTAGGTCGTGTCACCCGCGACCGTTGCGAGTGTTCCCGGCACCCAGAGCTCGTCGCCTGCGGGCTTCGTGCTCGTGTCACACGGAGTGCCCGTGGTCACCACCAGGACCCCGGCGGCGGGGAGCACCCTGGTCATCGCGGCACATTCCGAGGCGCCGACGAGCGGCTCCACCGCCGCGACGTCGTACGTCCTGTTCGTCGCCGCCGTCTGGAGCTGGTTGAGCTGCTTGTTGAGATCGAACTGTCCGTCGATGGGTTCGATCGTGTAGCCGTACTTCGCCGCGGCATCCTGGGCGCCCCTGAGCAGGGACTGGTTGAAGGCGGTCGCCGCGCTCTGCAGGAACAACCCGATCTTCAGGTCACCCTGGGGGAGCTCGATCGTCTTGCCGTCCCCGATGTCGACCGCGCCCGTCCCGCTCGCCGTACCCCCGGCTGGCTCCGGGTCAGCTGCCCCGCACCCGGCGAGAGCCAGCGCGCCCGTGAGCGCCAGCGCTAAGCCAGCGGTCCTCAACGATGTCTTCACTCGCGTCCTTCCCTGCAATCACGCCACTCAGAGGCGGCGCCCGGCGTTGACACGTGGCGTCCCCGCCTGGCGAGTGATTCGTATTTACGAACGCACGTTCCTTTTTGCGACTAGGTGTCGTGAAAGTAGTTGTGGAGTCCACTACGTGTCAAGAGTCACAGCACACCGGATCCGTCCCCGATCTTGTGACCAGATTGATCACCGGACGACGCGCTGACCAGGACCGATGCTCTGTGATCAGGTGCCGGGCGCCGCTCCGGCCGAGGGTTCTCCGCCCGCGCCTAACGGCTCTCGTGGTCGATCGGCTTGACCGGAGTGGTGATCTGCTGGTCCGGCGGTTCCGCTGCCTGGCAGCGGGCTGTCCGCGCCGGCTCCTCGCCAGCTCCTCACCGGCTCCTCACCCCGGCATCCCGGTGCCCTCCCTGGTAGACCGGAGTTCCGCGGCGGTGGGAGGAAACCGATGAAGGCAGTGCGTGGCCACGAGGGGCGGCCGGTGGTCATCGACGTGGATGACGTTCCCGGCTGGGACGACGGCGAGCTCCTCGACATGGCCGCGGCCGGGATCTGCGCCTCCGACCTCAGCTACCTGAGGTACGGGACCACGTTCGTCCTCGGCCACGAGCTCGCCGGGCGGCGCGCCGACGGAACGCCCGTCCTGGTGGAGGGTCTGTTCGGCTGCGGGCAGTGCGACCTGTGCCGCGAGGGTCGGAACAACCTCTGCGGGCAGACGACCGGGATGGCGCTCGGTATGAAGCGTGACGGCGGCATGGTGGAGCAGTTCCGGGTGCCGGCGCACAAGGTCCTCGAGGTACCGGCCGGGCTCGAAGTCGCGAACGCCTCGCTGGCCGAGCCCGCCGCGGTCTCCTGGCACGGGGTCCGCCTCGGCGGGGCCGCGCCGGGCCGGGCAGTCGCCGTCGTCGGCGGCGGGTCGATCGGTCAGCTCGCCGCGGCCGCCGCCCAGACCCAGGGTGCCGACGAGGTCGTGCTCGTGGCCCGCTACCCGCACCAGCACGAGATCCGCGAGCGGCTCGGAGTCGGTGAACCCGCGGAGGGCGCGCTCTACGACGTGGTGATCGAGGCCGCCGGCTCGCCCAGTGCCCTGCAGCGCAGCATCGAACTGCTGAAGCCCGGCGGGACGATCGCCCTGCTCGGCGTGTACTTCGACGGCATGGACCTCCCCCACTCGGCGCTACGCGGCAAGGAGGCCACCCTCGTCGTCTCCATGGGTTACTGCGGGCACGCAGGCCGTCGGGAAATGCTCCAGGCCGCCCAGATGCTCGCCGCCCGCCCCGAGATCCCGGACGCGCTCATCACCCACCGTTTTCCACTGGTGGACGCCGCCGAGGCGTTCCGGGTGGCGTCCGACCGCGGCAGCGGCGCCGTCAAGGTCGTCGTCGAGGTCTCCTGAACCGGCTCCGAGATCGAGTCCACGTCCGCCACCGCCGTCCCCGGCCTGTGGCGGGCTAGCCGGCGGAGGGGGTCCGGGGCGCGATGGGTCTGCCCATGCCCGACGTCGGCGACTGCGACGGGGAGAGGGGGGAGGGCAGGTGAGTCTCGCTGGTGCCCGGCCCACTGTTGCACACCATCATCATCTGACCGCAGGCGGTGGCCGTGAACTGGGCGACCAGTGTGCCGGCGGAGTTGTAGGCGTAGAGGGTCAGCGGCATCTGGCCGATGGTCTGGTACTGGGCGAGATCCGGGGTTGTGACCTGGATGCGGGTGATGAACGCGCCGCTCGATGGCTCGAAGGGGACGACGACGGCGTCTCCGGTCGGGAGCGCGGCGACGAGCAGGGCGACCTGTGGTGACACCTGGCCGACGGCCCACCGCCGCGCGTTCCACGCGCCCAGCATGCCGGACCCGTCATCGCCGGAACTGAACACCTCGACGGGGGCTGTGGGCGGTGTAGTCAGGTCGTGGCGACCGCCCGGCCAGAGAATCGGGCCGTTGATGCCGGTGAGGTCGGGAACGGTGGCAGGTTCGTGGAAGGTCCGGCACATCCCCCCGCCGTCCGCTCCCACAAGGAGGACCTGCAGGCCCCACCGGTCGGCGACCGCAACGAACAGGCGCGTGGTCTCCGGCGCACAGTGGCTGTCGATCTCCTCGCGCTGAGCGGCGGTGAGGGGCACCAGACGGGGGGTGTCGACGTAGCGCAGTTGCAGGGGCGCGCCGTCCGCGGCGGCGGGAGCCTCCGTGGGAGGCGCCGGCGCGGGGCCACGGAGCACGGTGGGCAGCCCGGCCACAGGCATGATCGTCGCTCGGCTGTCCGGACCACCGCCGGCGAGGACACCGGCCCCGATCGCTACGGCGGCCAGGGCAGCGCCGGCAGGGACGGCCACGGCGAGGCGACGCCGGCGGCGACGCCGGGCCTCGGATACTGAGGCGCGTGCGCCGGGCAGCAGCTCGTCCGGCAGGCGGACCTCCAGCTGGCCGGCGGCCGAGCGCAGCCAGCCTGCGATCTCGTCGTCGGACCTGCCGAGTGGGGTGTCGTTCATAGCGTCTCCTCCCGCGCGACGACGGGGCGTCCAACCCGGCTCGGGGCCGACGGGGCAGCGGGTCTGGTGGGACCGGCGAGCGCGGGATGGATACGCAGCTTCGCGAGGCCCTTTACGGCCTGGCTTTTCACCGTGCCGACCGAGCAGCGCATCAGCGCGGCAACCTCGGCCTCGGGCAGGTCCTCGCAGTAGCGCAGCACGACGACCGCCCGCTGCCGCGGCGGCAACGCCGCGAGTGCCGCGGCAAGCCCCGCCCGGTCCTCGACGGCCGCGAGCTGCGGCGACGACGCCGTCCGTTCCGGCGGCAGCTCGACGAGAACCTGTCGGACCTGGCGGCGCCGGAACCGACGGGCGTTGGCGTTCACCATCACTCGGCGGGCGTACGCGTCGGGCCTGTCGTGGCCACGGACCCGCGGCCAGACGGCGAACACCCGGGTCAGGGTCGTCTGCGTCAGGTCCTCCGCCTCGGCGGAGTCGCCCGTCAGCAGATAGGCAAACCGCAACAGCCCGGCAGCCCTCGACGCGAAGTACGCCGTGAAGCCGCCGTCGTCGCCCTCATCTGTGCGCACCACGGCCCTCCCTCACCCCTACAGAGGCCACGGGGACGGCGGCAGGTTGCCCGGTCTTCCCGATTTCCCGAGAGCGCCGGGCGAGGTCGGCCATGCCGGCTCCTTGTCCGCCGTGGTCTGTCCGCCATGGGAGGCGATCCACCGACTACTACGCGGCGCCTGCCACCGGCGGTTCGGGCACCCGACCACGACCGGACGCCGGAGCGGCTGACTGAGCCCCTCCGGCGGTGGTTCCACGGGTGTGCCGGGATCAGTGGACGTCGGTCAACTCCTGGACACCCAGCTCGGCCAGCAGCCGGGAGCGCAGGTCCGCGAACGCGGGGTCGGTGCGCAGCCTCGGCGCGGGCAGGGCGACCGGTGCCTGGAAGGAGAGCCTGCCCTCGGTCAGGACCAGGATCCGATCCGCCAGCAGGATGGCCTCGTCGACGTCATGGGTCACGAACAGCACCGCGGGACGGTGCCGCCGGCACAGTTCCTGGAGCAGGGCGTGCATCCGGATCCGGGTCAGTGCGTCCAGCGCGCCGAACGGCTCGTCGAGCATGACCAGATCCGGTTCGCGCACGAGCGCGCGGGCGAGCGCCACCCGCTGGGACTCACCGCCGGAGAGGGTCACCGGCCAGGATCTCTCCCGTCCGGCGAGCCCCACCTCCGCGAGCGCGGCGCGCCCGCGACTGTCCACGTCCGTTCCCCGCAGGCCGAGGACGACGTTGCCGAGCGCCCGCGTCCACGGCAGCAGCCGCGGCTCCTGGAAGACCACGGCGCGCCGGCGGGCGACGAGCACGTCTCCGGTGACCTCGTCGTCGAACCCGCCGAGAATCCGCAGCAGGGTGCTCTTCCCGGAGCCGCTGCGCCCCAGCAACGCCACGAACTCACCGGACGCTACGGTCAGGTCGAGCCCGTCGAGCACCACACGGGGCCCGAAGGCGCGGGTCAGACCACGTACCCGGACGGCCGCGGCAGGCTCCTCCCCGGCCGGGGCATCGGCCGGGGAGCCGAACCGGGCGTCGCCCACCCGGTCAGCGCCCACCCGGTCAGCGCCCACCTGGTCAGCGTCCACCTGGTCAGCGCCCACCGCGCCGGCGCCGAGCGGGCCAGCGGCTGTGGGGGTGGCGGCTGTGGGGGTGGCGGCTGTGGGGGTGGCGGCGCCTGTCAGGTGCCGGAGAATCCGCGTCGCCATGACAGCAGGCTCCTTTCCAGAAGGCGGACGATGCCGTCGCAGGCCAGTCCGAGGAGGCCGTAGATCACCAGGCAGAGGACCATGATGTCGGTCCGGTTCCAGCCCTGGGCGCGGTTGAGCAGGTAACCGATACCGGAGTCGGCGTTGACCTGCTCGGCGAAGATCAGCAGAAGCCAGGCGACGCCCAGGGACCAGCGCAGTCCGGTCAGAAAGCCCGGGACGGCGCCGGGGATGATCACACGGCGGATCAGGCCGAGCCGACCGAGCCCGAAGGCCCTGCCGGCCTCGACGAGTCTGATGTCCACACCGCGGATCGCGGAGAAGGTGTTCATGTAGACCGGGAAGATCACACCCACGGCGATCAGAAAGATCTTCGCCTCCTCACCGATCCCGATCCAGACGATGATCAGTGGAAGCAGCGCGATCACCGGGATCGTGCGCAGGAAGTTCATCGCGGAGTCGACGACGTCCTCACCGAACCGGAAGAACCCCGCCACGACCGCGAGCGCCAGGCCGATGGCGAGACCGATCGCGCAGCCCCAGGCCACCCGGAGCAGGGAGGTCCCGAGGTTGCCGGTCAGCTCGCCCGAGCTCCACAGCTCCCGCGCCGCGCTCACCACCGCGCCGGGTGAGGCCAACGCCCGGTCGCTGACCAGGTCCAGCCCGGTCAGCGCAAGCCAGAGGAGGAACAGCAGGGCCGGCCCGGACAGACGGCGCGTCCAGGGCGGCACGATCCGCGGGCGGCGTGTGTGACGGCGGGTACCGGTCGGATCGGTCAGTACCGGAGCCAGGTGCGCGCCGACGGTCCGCACGACGGATTCATCGATCACATCGGTCATGGCTGCCTCGCTCCGCTGCTCCGCGACGGGCGGTCGCTCGTGGACGGGACGCTCATATCGGCAGGCCTGCGGCGGTGAACGCTGCCCTGAGCTCGTCGTTGAACGCGTTGTCGATCTCGTCGTCGACGTTCAGCGACGCCGGTAGCTCACCGACACCGGAGAGCAGTTCCCCCTGAACGCGCTGGCTTTCGACGAACGCCTCCGTGACCGGGGTGAACCTGGTCGCGGGTGTGCTGTCGAAGTACTCCCGGGCCGCGGCCGGGTCCTGCTTGAGATTTTTGACGTAGTACTGCTGGACCCATTCGTCCGGGTTCTCCTTGGGCCAGGCCGACGCCCGTGAGAAACGGAGGACGAAGTCCTTCACCGCGGCGCGCCGAGCCGGGTCGGCCAACGCGTCCTTCGCTGCCAGCAGGACGCCGAAATGCGGCAGCGGGGTCGTCCTCACCTCGTAGGAACCCCTGTTCTGCGCGGTGATCGCCGCACCGTACTGGCGGACATACACCACCGCGTCCACCTGGCCGGAGGCGAACGTGGAGGGCAGGCTCGTGACCGGAACGTTCACCACGGTGACGTCATCCTGGCTGAGTCCGGCCGAGTCGAGCTGGTTGAGGAGATACCCGTGCAGGGACGTTCCCTGGGTGAGCGCGATCCGCTTCCCCTTCAGGTCGGCGGGACCGCGAATACCCGAGTCCGCCGCCGCGAAGATGGTCTGGGCGTTCACGGAGGACTCCGAGACGGCCACCGCGACCACCCCGGCGTCGGCCGCGTTCGCGAACAGGACCGGTGTGTCCCCCATGTAGCCGACATCCAGCCGGTCGGCGCTGAAGGCCGCGTTCATGTGCGGCCCGTCGGCGAAGGTGTTCCAGTTCAGTGTGTACGGCGCGCCCTGCTCCTGGCCCGACAGGGTGATCTGCAGCTCCAGGAGCTTGCCCTGGTCGCCGATGCGCAACGTGTCCACCTGCCCGGGGGTCGCCGCGTCGGACGCTTCCCCGTCGTCTCCTCCGCCGCAGGCCGCCAGGCCGGTGGCCAGGATGGCGACGAGGCCGGCGGACACCAGCGCCGACCACCGCCTGCGGGTCCGTCGTAGGTGCATGCATATCTCCAGGCGAAAGGAGCCGTCGGCACCGGTGGGACCGGTGCCGACGGCCAGGTGTCCAGGTCACGATGGCCTCACGGCCAGGCCGCGCCGGGGGCAGAAGGCAGTACGGCGATCAGAAACAGCGACCGGAGCTCAGGAACCGAGGAAAGGCGATCCGGCGACCAGCTCGGATTCCTTTCCGTCGACGCCGACGGGGACATCACCCTCAAGAGTCACCCGGTAGAGAACCCGGTCGAACTCGAGGTGACTGAGGTCGGACGGCCCGAGGTGTGCGGTGGCCCGGTTGTCCCAGAAAGCGATGTCACCCGGGTTCCACTTGAACCGCACGGTGAACTCCGGCCGGGAGATCTGCTCGTAGAGGAGGTCGAGGACGCGCTGGCTCTGCCGGGCGGAGAGGCCGATGATGTTGTTGTCGCGGGCGGTGAAGCTGGGGCTGACGAACAGCGCCCGCTCACCCGTCTCCGGGTGTACCCGGACGACCGGGTGGATCGCGACGAGGGGATTCGAGGCGATCCGCTGCCCGTACACGCCGCTGTCGAAGATCGGCGCGTTGAAGCTGTGCCGGGCCCGCAGGCTGTCAGCCAGGGCCCGCAGCGGCTCGGGCAGCGCCTCGTACGCGGCCACCAGGTTCGTCCAGGCCGTGTCGCCGCCGTAGGGCGGCACGATGTCGGCGCGCAGGATCGAGCCGGCCGGCGGATTCACCAGCGCCGTCACGTCGGTGTGCCAGCCGTTGTCGTAGGTCGCCTTGCGCCTGTCACCGAAGAGCTTCGCATACCTCCGGCTGTCGATCGGGAGGATCTCCGGGTGCCCCTCCGGCGGCTCGGTCTCGTGTGGATGCGCCGGGGTGAGCAGGCCGAAACGCCGCCCGAACGCCACCTGCTGGGCGTGGTCCAGGTGCTGGTCGCGGAAGAACACCACCTTCCACTTCAGCAGGGTGGAACGGATCTCGGCGATGGTCGCGTCGTCAAGGTCCGCACGCAGGTCGACACCGTGGATCTCGGCGCCGGTATATCCCGACAACGGCCTGACGTCCAGACCCAGACTCTGGACAGTGCTGGTCATCTTTACACTCACCTTTCGGGCGCGAAGGCGCGTAAAAAGAGCAGGGCGCAACCACGCGGGTTGAAGGAACAAGGCCCACGGAACTCGCTGCACCGAATTCCGGGCGAATTCCATCTTCATACCGCAGTTAGCTCAGGTCAACAATTTCGGATCGAACAGAAATATTTCCAATCCACTACCGGAGTACGTCGCGAAAGCGGCCCATGCCGGCGGTGGCACCGGCACGGGTACCGGTCCACCGGCGTTGCGCAGCGTGCGCGGGCTCCGGTGGACGAAGTCCAGCACGGTCGCTCCCGCGGCGATGGCGAGGACGTCCACCCCGAAACTGCTCGGGCGCACGACGAGCTCCGGATCCCGGCACGTACGGGAATGCGCGGCTATCTCCTCGAACAGGTCCGGCAGCAGATGCGGACGATGAATCGTGCCGAGCTCGGTCAGGACCAGGACCTCGGGATCGAGCATGTCCAGCAACGTCGCCACGACTCTGGCGATAGCCCGGAGCCGACGGCGCAGCAGCTCGACGACCGCGCTCTCCCCCTCGGCGACCGCACGGAGAAGAAGACCGAGGTCAGGGCGCGGGATCACCCCGTGTTCGACCGCGGTCGCCACCAGGGCGCGATCGGAGAGGGCGACCTGCGCGCAGCCCCGGCCACCGCAGGGACACGGCTGGTCCTGACCGGCAAGGCGCAGGTGCGCCACGCCGCCGGCGGCTGAACGCAGCCCGCGGTGCACGACTCCGTCGGTGGCGATCGCGGCGTCCACGACATGGCCCACGAACAGGTGGACGAGGCTGGAGCGGGCACGGGGGTCCCCGAACAGGATCTCCGCCTGGGCCAGCGCGCGAGAGTGACCGTCCACGGTCACCGGCAGACCGGTACGGGCCGCCAGCAGCGGCCCCAGCGGCAGGTTCCGCCAGCCCAGCGGTTCGTGCTCGATGACAGTGCCGCTCCTGGTGTCGACGTGCCCACCGGTCACCACACCGAGACCGAGAACCCGACGGCTGCCCGCGTGCCGGCGCAGGAAGCCCGGCAGGTGGCGGGCGATCAGCGAAAGGGTGCTGTCGGCATCACCCCGGTGCGGCACCTGCTCCCTGGCCACCGTCCGCCCCCGCAGGTCCACCAGGCCAAAGGTGACGGAGGGAACCGCGATGTGCACGCCGCAGGCGAGATGAGTCTCGGTGTCGACATCGATCGGCACACTCGGACGTCCCGCGCGTGGCCCGCAGGCGGCTGCCGGCAGCTCCCGCAGCAGGCCCAGCGAGATGAGGTCCGCCGTCTGCCTCGACACCGCCGCGGGACTGAGGCCGGTCGCCGCGCCGATGTGGCTCCGGGCGACCGGCCCGTGGTCGAGAACCGTGCGCAGGACGGCCGCAGCCGAGCCGCCGCCCCGTGGCAGGTCGCGGCGGTCGTCGCCTGGTCCGAGGCCTGTGGAGCGGGGGGCTGTGGAGCGGGGGCCTGTGGAGCGGGGGCTTGATCGGGTGGTGGGTGGGCTCATGCGCCGAGTGGGCACGGGATCCTCTCTCCTACGCGCGTGTCTTCCGCCGGCAGCAACGGGCCCCGAGGGCGCGGCGGAACACCTCCCGCACCGGGCGAGGAGGCGGATGTGTGGCAAGCCGCTCGCGGTACCGGCAGTGCGCAACATTGACGGCGCACGGCACGGACCGCGGGTCGCGGACGCTGCTGCTCTGTCAGCCGGTGGTCTGACTCAGCTCGTGGTCGGACGACTCAGCTGGTGGTCTGACAGAGCGCGCTGGCAACGCGCCGAAGGTCGATATGAGCACGACAGACGAGGCGCAGGTGCTCACTCATGCGAGGAGGTTAGAAGACACACCCTCCATTTGTCAACTATTTCGGTGAACATATCGAGAATCTCGCGGACGTCCCGTAGCCGACCGACCGCTCGACCTGTCGCCCGATCACGCCTGGCCGCCGGCCCGCGATTCCGCCGCGGCCGACACAACAGAGCTCCTCGCTGTCGGGTCAGCCCCGGGCGGTCAGGACCCGCCTGAGTGCGCGTCCGGGGTGGGCCGTCGCCATCCCGCGCCGCCTGGCAGGTAGATCCGGAGCCGTTTCGCCGCGAGGAGACGCCGACGCGCCATGTGCGATCGTGTGACCGTCAGCCGCAGAACCATCAGGGGAGAGAACGTGACGGTGTCGCGCATCGAGGTCGGTCTCGTCAGTACCGACGAGACCCTGGTGAACTTCTTCGCCACCGTCTTCGACCTGGAGCGGCTCCCAGTGATCATCTCAAGTTCCGGAGCCGTCCACCCGCTCCAGGCACCCGGCGTGACAATCAAGATCATGGTTCCGCTGCGGCCTCCGACGGTGACCGAGCCACCCGCCGTCTTCATCGGCGCGACCGGTATTCGGTACCTCACCATGCACGTCACCGACCTGGGAACAATCACAGAGCGCGCCCTGGCCGGTGGCGGGCAACTGCTGACCGGCCCCATCGACCTTGGCTCCGGCGTACGCCTCGCGGTCTTCCGTGATCCTGACGGCAACGCCCTCGAGGTCGTCGAGGGTGCCCCCTGAACTGAGCCCTGCACCGGTCGCACGAACGCCTCACCGCACCAGTGGACCACCGGCTGCCCGGGACGGCGGATCCCTGACACCGAGCAGGAGGACTGAACCGATGCAAGATTTGGGAATCGAGTTTCTCAGCGTTTTCGGAATGCCGCCGACCGAATTCGTCTCCCTGGCCGCGGATCTCGGTTGCCGGCACATCTCCACCGGACTGGAATCCAATCCACACGGCACACTGGGCTACCCGCCTTTCTCGTTGCGCGACGATGCCGCACTGCGGCGGGAGATGATCGCGGCGATGCGCGACCGTGGCATCTCCATCTCACTCGGCGAGGGAATGAACGTCCGCCCGGGCTCCGATGTCCGCGGCCGGTTTCCGGACCTCGAGCTCATGGCCGAGCTGGGCGTACGGCGCGTCAACACCGTCTCTCTCGATCCCGATCCGGAACGCAGCGTGGAGCAGTTCGGGTATCTCGCCGAGATGGCGTCCTCCTTCGGCATGGAGACGACCCTGGAACCGAGTCCGGGCCTGACCATCGGAGATCTGCCGGCGGCGCTCGAGGCCATCCGCCAGGTCGGGCGGCCGGACTTCCGTCTCCTTGTCGACACGATGCACGTCGCCCGCGCCGGTTCCACCCCCGAGGACATCGCGGCTCTGGACCCGCATCTCGTCGGCTACATCCAGCTCAGCGACGCACCGCTGGCCCCCACCGGCACGGACTACGCAACCGAGGCGATGTTCGAACGGATGGTTCCCGGCACGGGTGAGCTGCCGTTGCTCGACATGCTCACGGCACTCCCCCGTGACCGGGTGATCGGCCTCGAGGTACCGATCCGCTCCCAGGCGGAGGCCGGCGTCAGTCCCGCTGACCGGCTCGCCCGCTGCGTCGAGGCGACTCGAGGCCTCCTGACCCAGCTCCAGCCTTCTGGTGGACAGCGTGCCATTCGAGATCGTGGCCCGGAAGGAGACCGGTGAACGTCTGGGTCACGGAATTCCCACATCCCCGCGAGCTATCTCGACCGCACTCATATCAAATCAGCACGGAGAAATCGAGAGGCTCACGCGGATGACCAGCAGTTCCCAGCTGACTGACGCCATCCGGCGGGTTGTCCCGCCGGATGGCGGATCATTCCAGCCATCCGGCACCTGCCACGGCTGCTATCGTGCCTCCAGTACCAGGCCTTGGCCCTCCGGAACCGCCGGGAGCGACGATGAATGTGCACAGTGACACGGAGACCGGTACGGAAAACGGTGACGGGAGGGTCGGCCCGCCGCCGCCTTTCGACGTCGAACTGGCCGCTGCCCTCGACAGTTTCAGAGCTCTGATGCCGCAGCCGATAGCGCTTGACTCCGTCCCGGAGATCCGCCAACAGATGTCGGCCATCTCCCCCACCGATGAGGACCTCGCGCGCGGGGGAGCTTTCACCGTCGAGACTGTCACGGCACCAGCCGGGGCGGACGGTTTCAGGTTACCGATGGTCCTGTGCCGGCCGACCGCGACCGATGTTCCGGCGGCGGCGATCTGTTTTCTGCACGGCGGTGGCATGATGATCGGAGACGCGCGGACGGGGATCTCCGAAGCGCTCGACTGGGCTCAGGAACTGGGGCTGGTGGTCGTGTCGGTGGACTACCGGCTCGCCCCGGACCACCCGCACCCGGTGCCCGTGGAGGACTGCTGCACCGGCCTGCTCTGGACGGCAGGCAGGCTGGCCGAGCTCGGTGTCGCCTCGGGCCGGCTCGTGGTCGCCGGCACCAGCGCGGGCGGTGGCCTGGCCGCGGCCGTGGCGCTGATGACCCGGGACCGCGGTGGGCCGGCGCTGGCCGGGCAGATGTTGCTGTGCCCGATGCTCGACGACCGCAACGACACCCCCTCGGCCCGGCAGATGGCCGGGCACGGTGTCTGGGACCGGACGTCGAACGAGACCGGGTGGACGGCGCTGCTCGGTGATCGGCGCGGCGGGCCCGCTGTCTCGCCGTACGCCGCCCCGGCCCGCGCACGGGACCTTTCGGGCCTGCCGCCGGCCTTCATCGACGTCGGCTCGGCGGAGACGTTCCGCGACGAGAGCGTCGCCTACGCCAGCCGGATCTGGCAGGCCGGTGGAAGCGCCGAACTGCACGTCTGGCCGGGCGGCTTCCATGGCTTCGACCTCATGGCGCCGCAGGCCCCGGTCTCGCAGGCCGCCAAGGCCGCGCGGATCAACTGGCTTCGCCGGCTTCTCGCAGGGTAGCGCCCGCGGCACTATTACCAGGTGAAGGAACTTGCCGGCCGGCTCGCAGCCCTGGACCCCGACGCAAGCGCCGCGGTACGTGCCGTCGTCTACTTCCGACCAGCTGGTCGAGGGCAGGGCCGGCCTGGAGGCGATCGTGCGCGGCGTGGCGCTGCTGACGGGCGCGCCGGCCCGTCTGGTGGACGGCCCCCGGGGCGTACACGTCGAGGTCGACCTCGACGGCTGCCGCCGGGCCGTCGCCACCGCCTTCGACAACAACTGGGTCAGCGTCCCGTTGATACCGGGCGAGCCAGCCGCGCTGTGGCTGGAACAGCCCGGTCCCGCCGGCCCCGTCGAGGCAGTTGTGCTCGAACGGGCAGCGGGCGCCTGCCGTGCCTTCTTCGAGCGGACGAGCGGCCGGCCGTCGGTGGTGGTCGCCGTGGACGGCGCCCGCCGGGCCGCGACCGAGGTTCTCCTGGACCAGGCGGCATCGCCACGCGCCCGGCGCATGGCGGGCGTCCAGCTCGGACTCGACCCGCGCGCCCCGGCCCGTGCGCTGGCCCTGGCGGACGGAACCACGCTGTTTGAAACCGTGCCGGCGGGCGCCCGGCGGGAGACGGTCACCGCGCGGGTGGCGGACCGGCGAACCGGTGTCGGACCGGCCGTTCCGGTGCTGGACCTCCCTTCGTCCTGGCACGCCGCCCGCACCGCACTGCGGTTCACCGCCCATGGCACGGCGATGGATCCTGGTCCGCGTCTGGTGCACGCGGACCAGCTCGGCGGGTTGGCGGTGCTTGCCACGGCGGTGGGCCCGGCCACGCCTGCGGCTCCTGACGTACAGGCACTGGAGCAGGCCGCCACAGCTGCCCCCTGGATGCTGACCACCCTGGAGGCGGTGACGACCAGCCCGAGCCTTCGCGCGGCAGCGGTCAGGCTCACGATCCACCACTCGACTTCGCAGGCAGGGGATGAGGTCCCGAGTACCCGGGGGCGAGGCGCCATGCCCTGCGAGTCCGGCCAGCGGTTCATCACGAACCCGGCCGGGACGCGCCGACGCATCCGGTGACCGGCACCGGTGTCAGGTCACCACCGCAGCGATCAACATCCGGCTCCGCCAACGATCTTTTGGAACAGTCCCCAGGCCCGCCTCACGATCAGGAGGAGGTCGGTTCGGACACCCGCTTCCCAGGGGTGAAGACAAGCGGGACGGACACCGGCGCCCGATTGAACGTCGACATGAAACCGATATCGGCACCCGGCCGCACCTGGATGTCGTTCAGTCGCCGGACGATCTCGACGAGCGCGACCCGCAGGTTCATCCGCGCGAGGTTCGAGCCGGCGCAGCGGTGCGGCCCGGCGCCGAAGGCGACATGCGCGTTCCTGGCTCGCTCGAGGTCGAACACGTCGGGGTTGTCGAACTCGGCCTCGTCGCGGTTGGCGGAGACCCAGTACATGAGTACCTTCTCGCCCTGCCGGATCAGCCGGCCGCCCACCTCGGTGTCGTTCCGAGCCGTGCGGGCGATGCACACGAAGGATCCGTCGAGCCGCAGGAACTCCTCGACGGCGTTCGGAACCAGCTCCGGTCGCTCCCGCAACGCTGTCAGGATCTCGGGATGCTCGCAGAGCCGCAGCATCGCCATCCCCAACACACCGGCGGTCGTCTCGAGGCCGCCGAGGACCAGCAGCTGAATGGTTCCGACCACCTCCTCGGGGGTGATCGGGCGGCCCTCGATCCGTGCGGCCATCACGGCGTCGACAACGTCTCCCCGCGGGCCCTCACGGCGCCTTTCCTCGACGAACCGGCTGATCCAGCCGGCCAGTTTCAGCAGGCACTCCCTGGCCTCCGGGCGGTGCATCTGCGACGCCATGATGGCGTACCCGTTGACCTCGTCGAGGTCCTCGGCGGGGGCGTGTAGCGCCAGGTCGAAGAACGTCAGGCCGGGGAACGGCCGAGCGAACGCCTCCATGAACTCGCAGCTGCCGTCCTCGATGAAACCGTCGATGAGACGGTTCACCACCGCGCGGGTCGGTTCCTCCCACTCCTTCACGACCGTGGGCCGGAAATAGGGGTTCGTCAGCTGCCGGAACTCACGCTGCAGCGGCGGGTCGACCGTGACGGGGAGGATCTTCATCGGCGGCCCGGGGGGCGAGGGCACGGTGATGCCGCTTTCGGAGGTGAACGCCTTCCAGTCCTGGGCGACGCGGAGGACGTCCTCCTTCCGGGTGACCACCCAGAAGCCTCCGTGCTGGTCGCTGTGCGCCACCGGGCACCGGGAGCGGGCCCGGGCGAGCGTCGGGTGCAGCTCCCGGGCGAGGTCGGGCGACAGGTGGTCGAAGTGTTTCTCGACCCACTCGTCGTCGATCAGCACCGGGCCCGCGGTCCCTGTCTCCATCACACCTCACGCTCCTACCTGTGGCAGCCGTGCGGTTCGGGCCGGTTGCTGGCGCGGGCCAGTCACCGGCCGTCGCCGGGCGAACGCGCGAGCGTTCCGCTCCAATGTAGTGAGTACTTGCTCTCCGAGCCACGCATCGCTGGTGCCACCGGTATCAACGGCACCAGCGGTATCAACGGCACCACCGACCTCGCCGACACCACCGACCTCGCCGGCACCACCGGCTCCTCCGCACCTCGTCTCCCGGACGGTGGCGCTCCGGCCCGTCAGCCGGCGGCGGCGTTGGTGCCGTCCGCGCGCAGTACCCCACGCCGGATCAGCTCGTCTATCACCTGCTCGGCCGCGGCGCGGGTGTCCTGCAGGCGGGCCCGCGAGGCCTTCCGCGGATCACCGGCGACGATGGCGTCGACGACCCGCCGCTGAGCCTCGACGATCTCCCCGGGGGCACGGCGGTCGCTCTGGCGCGCCGCCCATTCCAGGAAGCCGCCGGCTCCACGGAGATCCGCGAGCAGGCGCGGGGTGGCTCCCGCACGGTGCTGGAGCAGGACGATCTCGGCGGCGAGGTCCAGCAGGCGCCCGCTGTCAGCGCTGTCGGCGTTGTCAGCGCCGCTGTCGTCCAGCGCCCGGAGCAGGTCCTGGAGCCGGGCGAGGATCTCGGGGTCGCGGTCCTTCGCCACCCGCGCCGCCGCGACTCCGCCCAGGAGGCCCAGGACGTGGAAGTCCGCGCGCAGCGTGCGGGCGTCGAAGTGCTGAACGAACGCCACCCGGTGCACGCGGGTCGCGATCAGGCCGTCCCGCTCGAGGAGCACGAGGGCCTCCCGGACAGGGGTGGGGCTCACCCCGAGGGTCGTGCCGATCCGCTCGACGTCGACGCGGTCGCCGTAACGGAGGCTGCCGGCGAAGATCTCCCTCTGCAGGTACTCGACGACCGCAGCGCTCGTTCTGGTCCGCCGCAACGCGGCTTCTGCCACCACATCGCCCATCGTGGTCGACACCGGCCCCGGTGGGCAATCAACAATCAGAAATTGGCGATTGCGGTCCGGAGGTAAGTGAGCATACGCTCAGGTTCTGACGCAGCACGACCGCTCTGACGCAGCACGACCGCGGCCGCACCGACCGAAGGAGATCCGCATGAGCGAACTGGCTGGTCTGCGCGTGGTTGACGCCGACGCACACATGACCGAACGTCACGACCTGTTCACCGAACGGGCGCCGAAGGGGTACGAGGACCGGGTCCCCCACGTCGAGCGGATCGACGGCACGGACATGTGGGTCATCGAGGGCAAGACGTTCGGCAAGGCCGGCTCCGGCGGCACCGTCGACCACGACGGGAAGAAGCACGCGTTCCGCGACTCCCAGGGCGGCTCGTGGGGCATCCGCGACGTGCACCCGGCCGCGTGGGACCCGAAGGCGCGACTGGCCCTGATGGACGAGATCGGCATTCACACGCAGGTCCTGTACCCGAACGCCATCGGCATCGGCGGCCAGAACCTGCGCAACTCGGTGCAGGACCCGGTGCTGCTCCGGCTCTGCGTCGAGCTCTACAACGACGCGATGGCCGAGGTCCAGGCCGAGTCGGGCAACCGGCTGCTGCCCATGCCGATCATGCCGGCGTGGGACGTCGAGTCCTGCGTCCGCGAGGCCGAACGGTGTGCCGCCCTGGGCTACCGCGGCGTCAACATGACCGCCGACCCCCAGGACTCCGGATCACCGGATCTCGGCCACCGCGACTGGGATCCGTTCTGGGAGATCTGCGCCGGTCTGCAGCTGCCGGTGCACTTCCACATCGGCGCCAGCCAGACCTCGCTGTCGTACTTCGGCACCACGTACTGGCCCAGCCAGGACGACTACGTGAAGCCCGCCATCGGCGGCGCGTCGCTGTTCCAGAACAACTCCCGGGTCCTGCTCAACAGCGCCTACTCCGGGATGTTCGACCGGCATCCCGCGCTCCAGATGGTCTCCGTCGAGAGCGGCATCGGCTGGGTGCCGTTCATGCTCGAGGCGATGGACTACGAGCTCGAGGAGAACGCGCCCAGGCACGCCGCGAAGCTGCGGAAACTCCCCTCGGAGTACTTCCGCGACAACTGGTACGCGACCTTCTGGTTCGAGACCGGCCGCGGCGACCTGCAGCACCTCATCGACCAGGTCGGCGAGGACAGGATCATGTTCGAGACGGACTTTCCGCACCCCACCTGCCTGCACCCCGACCCCCTCGGGATCGTCAGCGAGAAGATCCTCAGCCTCCGTCCGGAGACGCGGGAGAAGGTCATGGGCGGTAACGCGGCCAAGCTCTACCGGATCTAGGCGAACGGTGCGGGTCCTGGTGGTGGGCGGGACGGGGCCCACCGGGCCGCACGTCGTACGCGGTCTCCTCACCCGCGGCGACGACGTCACGATCTTCCATCGGGGCTCCCACGAACCGCCCGAGCTGGCCGAGGTCGAGCACATCCACGGCGATCCCCATTTCCGCGCGTCGATCGATGCCGCCCTCGGCACGCGGGACTTCGATGCCGTGGTGGCCATGTACGGGCGGCTCAGGCAGCTGGCGCCCGCGCTGGCCGGGAGATGCGGCCGGTTCGTCGCCGTCGGCGGGGTGCCCGTGTACCAGGGGTTCTTCCCGAGCCCCGGCCAGAGCCCGCTGCCGGTCCCGGTGACCGAGGATCATCCGGTCGTCCGGGACGGCACCGGCCCGGCGGCGGGAGCAGCGACGACGGAGGCAGCGACGGCGATGGCGATGGCGGCGCCGACGGCCCTGGCGTTCTCCAGCCGGCTCGCGGAGGCCGAGGCCGCCGTCTTCGCGCACCACACGGGGGCGACAGTCGTGCGTTTCCCGATGCTGTTCGGGCCGAACAACCCCCGGCCGGCCGAGTGGTCGGTGGTGCGGCGGGTACGCGACAGCCGTCCTTTCATGATCCTTCCGGACGGTGGCGGTCAGATCCACACCCGCTGCGCCGCTGCCAACGCGGCCGCGTTCGTCCTGGCCGTGGTGGGTGCCCCGGCGGTGGCCGGCGGTCAGGTCTACAACGCGGGCGAGGCGACGAGCTGGTCGCTCCGCGACTGGGCGACGACCATCGCCCGGCTGATGGGAGCCGACCTGGAGCTGGTCGGGCTGCCCCGGGAGATCGCCGTCGAGGCCACCACCACGCTGCTCCCGCTCGCCGGCACCACCGCGACCCATGTCGTCGTCAGCACCGAGAAGGCGCGCCGCGAGCTGGGCTACACCCCGGCTGTCGACCCGCTCGACGCACTGGCCGCACTCGTCGACTGGTACGGCGAGCACCCCGACTTCGACCCGGCCGCCAGCCCGTCGTTCACCGACCGGTTCGACTATGCCGGCGAGGACGCACTGCTCGCCGAGTACCGCGCGGCGGCGGCGAGGCTGGCCACCGTGGTCGAGCAGCGCGCGGCACCGCCGGTGCACAGCATGCCCCACCCGCAGGAACCCGGAAAAGCGGACCACCGCGGCCGCTGAGGGAGGACATGAGTGGCCACTCACCCAGTTTTCCACGGTTACCGCCATGTCTGACCGGCTCACCACCCGAGTCGCCGTCGTGACCGGCGGCGCCAGCGGCATCGGCCGGGCCAGCGTGCTGCGCTTCCTCGCCGAGGGCGCCCGGGTCGTCTTCGGCGACCTCAACGAAGCGAACGCCGGCCAGCTGCTGGACGAGGTCGCCGACCCGGCCCGTGTCCGGTTCGTGCCCACCGACGTCACCGACGAGGCGGACGTGGCCGCGCTCGTCGGCGCCGCCGTGAACGCCTTCGGCCGGCTCGACATCGTGTTCAACAACGCCGGTATCGGCGGAGCCTTCGGGCCGCTGGTCGAGACCGACCCGGCCGACTGGGACCGGACCTTCGCCGTGATCAGCCGCGGGGTGTTCCTCGGGACGAAGCACGCCGCCCGAGCGATGATCGCCCAGGGTGACGGCGGAGTGATCGTGAACAACGCCTCCGTCGCCGGGATGGGTGGCGGTGGTGGCCTGACCGCCTACTCGGCGGCCAAGGCCGCGGTCATCAACTTCACCGCCAACGCCGCCGTCGAGCTCGCCGCCCACCGCATCCGGGTCAACGCGGTCTGCCCCGGCCTGGTCGACACCCCGCTGGTGATGGGCCGGGACGCCGCCGCCATCGAAGCCCGGCTGGCCACGTTCCAGCCGTGGCCGGAGCTCGGCCGGCCGGAGGACATCGCCGGCCTCGTGGCCTTCCTCGCCGGCCCGGACAGCGTCTTCCTCACCGGGACGGCGGTGCTGGCCGACGGCGGCATGGTCGCCTGGGGCCCTCGCATGACCGGAACGTCGGATCCCCGCGGCCGGACCCGCAGCTTCGTCGGCTTCACCGAGAGCTCGACCGGCCGGCCCTCAACCAGGCGGCCCGTCGCCGACGCCTGACGTGGAGCCCGGGCCGACGTGGGTGGCCAGCCACCGCAGCATCCGGTCCCAGGCGTCGCGGGCGGCCTGCGGGTGGTGGGTCGAGGGCCGCTCGGGCGTGTGGAAGGCATGCTGCGCGCCCGGATAGCTGATCAGCTCGGTCGGCACCGAGGCCCCGGCGACCGCGGCACGCAGCCGCCCGATCTCCTCCAGCGTGACCCAGGTGTCGTTCTCGCCGTACAGCCCGAGCCACGGGGTGCGCAGACGGCCGGCGACGTCCAGCAGCGGCGGCGCTCCGGACCAGTAGGGCTCGGTGACGGCGCCGCCGTAGAAGGACACCGCGGCGCCCAGGCGGCGGCGCGCGGCGGTGAGGAACGCCGCTGTACCACCCATACAGAAGCCGATCACCGCGGTCCGGCCCGGTGGGAACCCGGCCGCGGCCAGGTGCTCCAGGCACGCGTCCAGGTCGGCGGCGATGCCGTCGGCGGTCAGGGTCCGCATCTTCGCGGCGCCCTCGGCCACGGGCACCTCGGCAGTGCCGTCGCGGTGGTAAAGGTGCGGCGTCAACGCCAACCATCCCTCGTCACGCAACTGCTCGCACACCGAGAGCACGTACCCGGTGATCCCTCGCGCGTCCGCGAGGACGATGACCGCACCGCGAGCCGCGGACCCCAGCCCGGACGTGGACGTCGCGGGCCGCGGAGCGGCGACAGTCACCGGGACGCCCGCGCCCGGCTTCCCCTCTCCCGCGGTCTCCCCCGCTGCGTGGCCACCGGCGTCCGTCCCGCCACTCGCGGCAAGGCGCATCGTCTCGAGCGTCATGGCGCCATCATCCGGCATGCCCTACACGAGGCATCGGTCATACCCGGCCCCGCCCGGGGACGCGCGCATCGCACCGTCAACGCCGATGTCGCGGCCAGCCGCGGACGGCTGGGATCTGACACATCCCACAGCGTCACGGCGTGCCCGTCGAACTCAGTGACCGCCAGGAGTGCATCGTCAGAGCCGAACACGGGGTCGTCCACGCCGCCAGCTGATTCGGTGACGACGGCGGCGAGAGTCGGCCGGATGGGCCTGCGGCGCTCCCCCGGAGCATGCCGCTGCCAGCACGAGGTGGCCATGGCCGCCACCGCGGGACCCGCTGCCCGGTGAGCGTCATTCCGACACATTGCCCGCTCCGGAAGCACTTGCGGGCCCAGAAGTAGCCCGATAAAGTTCTCGTTGGTGTGCCGGGAAGTCTGGTCGGCGAAGCAGTTCGTGCTGTCCATCGCTGCATTGCGCCGACCTTCCCTGGAGGCCTCTGGTCATCCTCGTGTTCGCTGCCGTGTCCGGTCCGCAGGCCGGGCGTAGCCATTTGTCGATGCTTGTTCCGTGGGCTGGCGGACATTCGCTGTCGTGCTGCCACGGATCATTGCGCGCTGCTCCGAAAGAGGACGCCGTGCCCTTCCCGGGACACCCGTGAGCACCCTTCCGCCGCCTGTCGAGCAGCTCCGGATCAGTCGTGGAACGGTCCCGACAACCGTTCTGTGGGCGATCGCCCTGTGGACCTTCTTCATGATCGACGGTATCGTTTTTGGTCTTGTCATCGTCGGCCTGGCCGTCGCGTCTCACGACTGGTTGTTCGGTGCCGCACCGTTCATCGGCCTGCTTCTTGCGCTACTCATCCCGGTTCTCCGCAGCGCACGCCCACCGGGCCGGGCGCTGCGACCGGACGATGAACCCGACCTGGCCGTCCTGATACGCCGGGCCGCCGAACGGATGGCTTTCGACGCTCCGCTCGCCTTCCGGGTTCTACCGACTCCGGTGGCTCTGGTGCACCCGGGGTTGGGCAGTCGGTCACCGAGCCTGCTCCTCGGCTGGCCCCTCCTGCGTGGGCTCACCGCGGCGCAGCTCACGGCCATCATCGCCCGGGAGATCGCCCGTCATCAGCTGACCGGCCGGCGCGAAGGAGCGCTGGCGTCCACCCGCGGCATGGTCGCGCAGGCGCTTGCCAGCCGCTTTCCCCCGCGCCGCGCCGTCGCCGCTGCGCTGCTGAACGCTACGCAGCGATACCGCTGGCGGGTGGAGCTCGCGGCGGACGCACGGGCCGCCGAGGTCCTCGGTACCACCGAAGTCAGCTCCGCCCTGACCCGCGCAACGCTGGTCGCGGCAGCGTTCGACCACCTCGGCGGGCACGGGACCAAGGTCCTTGCCCAGCAGCGGACTTTTCCCAAGAACCTGTACGACATCCTCGACGAGAGTCTCGATGATCCACACGTCGTCCGATGG
Source organism: Parafrankia elaeagni (assembly GCF_000374165.1). Lineage (GTDB taxonomy): Bacteria > Actinomycetota > Actinomycetes > Frankiales > Frankiaceae > Parafrankia > Parafrankia elaeagni. Next base: position 5,692 of record NZ_KB893728.1, on the reverse strand, counting down.
GTCTTCGCGGGCATCCTGACGGACGAGATCAGGGACCCCTGGGCCGCGCAGACCCGGCTTCCGCTGCAGCCGCGGCTGGCTGCCCTGACGGAGTCATCGGCCCCCACTCCCCCCAGAGCTGAGATCGGCAACGCCGCGCCGCCCCGTACCGAACGCGCCGAGGCAGCCCGCTGCCGGCCTGTGAGCGGGCCCGGTGAACCCGCCGACAGGCCGGTGGGCATTCACCAGGCCGACGACCTGAACCGGTGGGCGCCGCGGAATCTGCTCGCCGGCTCCGACCAGGTCGCGCTTGTCCCTACCCGCGTGCCGAACCACCCGGCCGACCTGTTCGGGCCCCTCGACGGGACACCTGCCACCCTGCGGCACGTGACGGGCCGTGACACGGCATCGGGCGCGCTGGCCGCCGCGGTCGACGCCCTGGAGTCCGGTCCACCTCCCGCGAGCGCACCCCCTGCAGGTGGCCTGTGGCGAAGCCGGGCGGGAACCGACATGGACTGGCGCGGCCTCGCCCGCCGCATCAACCCGTCGATCCGCGCCGAGCCACCGCCGGGGCGCGACGCGATCGCCCGTGCGATCCTCGCTGGCTACCTGGGCCGCCTGATCAGCAGGATGCTGGTCGACTCCGGCTGGGAGCGGGCGAGCCGATGGGTGACCACCGTGGTCGTCTCCCCCGACGGCCGGACCATCGACGTACGGGAGCTGATCGAGCACGCCGTGGATTCCGGCGACGCGGCTCCGGTGCGCGCGCTGATCGCGGCAGGCGACGACACCGAAGCCGTCAGGGCGGCAGGGGCGTGACGGGGCTCGACCACGCCCCCCGTGCGGGACGGGCGGGCCTGATCGGCCGGCGTCCGGTCCTGCGGGTGGCGCTCCTCGGTATCTCGGTCGCCCTGGTCGGGTTCACGGTGATCGTCAGTGACACCGCGTGGCGGACGCACCGATACGACACCGCCCGCGCCCGGGCGACCGCCGTCGCCGACGGCACGGTGGTCGAGGACCGGTACTACGAGCACTTCGACCTCCGGGCCCGCTGGGTCGACGCCTCAGGTCGCGAGCACGTGCAGCGGTTCGAGGTCGATCATCGATATCGCGTCGGTGAGCGGTTCACCGTCGCCTACGACCCGAACGACCCCTCCCCGCGGGGCTTCCCCGCGGACTCGGGAACGGACCGTGACAACGACATCCCGCTCCTCTTCCTCGGCTATGCCGCCGCAGTCGCGGTCGGGGTGCCGCTGTGGTGGGCAATACGCGGCCTGCGCTTCCGGCACGCCGCCGAACACCCCGGCCGCGCCATGGTCGCCCATCCCCGGGTCGGAAAGGACACCGCCGGAGCGGGCATCACCCATCCAAGTACCTGGCTCATTCTGAACGACATCGGAAACCCGGTGCCCTACGGCTGGCAGCGGGTGATGTGGCACCCCGCCGTCGAGCAGATACCGGACAGGGCCGAGGCGATCGTACGAGGCAGGGCGTCGGAGTCAGGGCCGGTGGGCCCGCTCGCCGTCGAACTGCCCGGCGGTGTTCGCCTCACACCCATCGGCAAGGTCCGGCGGGAGCCACCCAGACGCTTCCGCCTGACCTCCCGCCCCGGCGTCAGAGTCGATGTCGGGCCCGGCGGCAGCATCGTCATCGTTCGCGAGGATCCCCCGCCCCACCCCCGCCGGTGGTGGCGCCGTACTCCGCGTCTCGTGCTCGTCGGCACCCTGCTGGGCGGAGCGCTCGGCTACGGGCTGGACGGCGCGGTCACCGTCATCCCCGGCGCCGTGCTCATGTCCACCATCCTGCTGACCGGCTGGATGCTGAGCGGGGGAGAACCGTGAGCGGACATCCCTGGCCCCCCGGGCCTGTCCAGGAGTGCCCGTGCGGTGTTCCGCGGGGAGCCACCTGCACCCTCGTTCCGTCTGCCCGGGAGCCGCAGCGATGTCCGATCTGATTGTCCCGGTTGTCTTCGCCGTGGCCTGGGCCCTGGCCGCCGGTTACTACCTGGCCGAGGTCGTCCGTAAGCGGCCGTTCCGGCACCGGCCGTTCGCGGGGCGAGCAACTCGTTCGCAGTCGCTGGCCCTGACGCTGCTGTTCGCTGGCCTGGCTCTGAACCCGACCGCGGCCCTGCTGCGCGACCACCGGACGCTCTCCATCTCGCTTTCCGTCCTCGGCCTGCTCTGCCTCGCCGCCATGATGGTCGTGTTCGTTGTCCAGGGGTGGAGGAGCCCACAGGGCCCGGAGGCCCGATCCGGCAGGCTCCACCCGGCCCATCCGACCGAAGGCAGCGAGGATGCGCGGGCGGGTGCGCCCGACTGAAGCGCCTGCACCAACAAAAGCACTACAGTCCGTCATTATCTCGGGACAAGCCGGCTCGGTCGAGGTTCAGGCGCCGGGGTCCCAGGCGAGCTGGGTGAGGTCGACGGCTTCGGACTCGGTGGGCCGTTCGAGGGCTGTGACCGTCGCCCAGCCCTGTCGGAGCAGGGTGACGTCGGTGCCCGGACCGGCCTCCTCCGAGGTCTCGCTGAAGGTGGTGGTGAGGTAGCCGCGTCCCCGTTCACCGATCCGGGCCTGCACCGCGCCGAAGTGCGCCAGAACCGCCGGCCGCAGTCCGCGCAGCCGCTCGGACGGCAGGTCGGGCACGTTCACGTTGAGCACGAACGGCGCGCCGCGGTACGCCAGCAGCCAGTCGACGGCACGGCCCGCGACCAGCGCCGACGACTCCCAGTGAACGGGCTGCGCCGCGGCGCACGAGACAGCCAGTGCGGGCAGGCCGTGGGTGACCGCCGTGAGAGCCGCCCCGACCGTGCCGGAGTGCAGCACGGCCTGCCCGGTGTTCGGTCCGTGGTTGACACCCGTGAGCACGACGTCGGGTACCGGGCCGAACGCGCCGCGGACACCCACGAAGACGATCAGCGCGGGCGACGCGCGGACGGACAGCGCTGGCAGATCCGGGACGCCGTCGAGCGCGCGTTCCTCCACCAGCAGGCGCCCCTGCGACTCCAGCGCGGACAGGGAGGCGCTGCTCCCGCTCCGCTCGCCGTCCGGCGCCGCCACGGTCACGTCGAGACCGCACGCGACGGCGGTCCGGACGAGGGTGCGCAGTCCGCCGCTGTCGACACCGTCATCGTTGGTGATCAGCGCGTGCATCAGCGCGTGGCGCCCTCGCTCGCCGGGCAGATCTCCACCCGGGCCGCCAGGCGTTCGATCAGGTCCCGTTCGCCGGTGGCGAGCCCGTGCCGGGTCGTGTTCAACGCACCGGCCGCCGCCCCGAGGCGCAGCGCCTGGTCGATGTCCGCCCCGCGTGCCAGGGCGGCCGCGACACCGGCCGTCATCGAGTCACCCGCACCACGGTGGTCGAGCATGGTGAACCGGGGCGTGCGGATCTCGGCCGCGCGGTCGCCGACCAGTGCCAGCGCCGGTTGCTCCGCGCGGGACACGATCACCGTCTCGGCACCGGAACGGGCCAGCTCCCCCATGACCGCCCGCAGCTCGTCCGGGTCGTCGGAACCGGCGTGCCCGTCCCGGACAAGATCGTCATGGCTGACCTTGAGCACCGCGACCCCGCCCTCCAGCGCCGCCGTGAGGCACTCCCCCGACAGGTCCGCCACCACCCGGGTACCCGCCTCCGTGAGGTCCGCCGCCAGCCGGCGGTAGGTGTCGACGGGCAGCACACCCTCACCGTCAGGGCCACCGAGAACCGCCACACCGGCGTCAAGCCCTTCGACCAACGCCGTGTTGTACAGCCCGTCGAGTTCGTGGCGGGTAAGCGGCGGTGCCGGAGTCGTCGCCACGGCCTCGCGCCGCCCCCCGCGGCGGTCGTGGATGTAGCCCCCGTTGTCGCTGCCCACCGCAACCGGCCGGAAGGCGACACCGCTGCGTCCCAACAGGGTCATGAGCACCTCGCCGGTCTCCCCGCCGAACGGCGCGCACAGCCGGGCCTCGACGTCCAGCACCATCATCAGGTGCGCGATCCACACCCCCTGACCGCCCGCGTGCAGGTGGATGTCACTCTCCCCGTCCGGTCGCGCCTCGATCGTCACCGTCAGCAGTGGTGACGGGGCGAACACCATGACCCGCGGTGATCGGGTTCGTTCTCCCCCGGTCGTCCGTGGTTCGGGGCGCGTCGTGACGGATGCAGCCACGCGGTGACTGTTCCCGCCCGGCGGGCCCCGACACACCCTGCCGCCCTGCCGATGGGCCCGGCGTGTGTCCGCGGCAGTGCCCCACCCCGCGCCGTGGCGCGACGTGCCCGTCCGTGGACCTGCGCTCTCAGCGGCGGGAAGTTCGGACGTCCAGCCAGACCAGCCGGTGGTCGGAGCTCGGGAACGGGTAGGTGCCGGTGAGCCGGGACAGCGGGTCCGAGGACAGCGGCCAGAACACCCCGGCGCCCGCGACGGCGAGGGTGCGCGACGGCAGGACGTAGTCGGCGCGCAGGTTGCCCGGGGCCGTGTCCGCGAAGTCGGCCGTGTCCTGGGCAGGGTCGCCGCGGTGGGTGGCATTGGCACCGCCCTGCAGTGCGGCGGCCTCGACGGCACCGGCGCTCGTCGGGGTGGCCGAGCCATTCACCCAGCGGCTGTTGAGCAGCTGGGTCGCAGCGGAGGCAACACTGTCCCCGTCGAGCGGGTCGGCGTTCATGTCACCGGCGATCACGAACCGCTCGCCCGGCTTCAGCCCACCGCGGCGGCCCCGGTCATCGTGAATGTAGGAGCTCGCACCAGGGCGGATGTAGTCGGCCCAGAACCGGATCTCGTCGTGGTTACGCAGCCCGTTTCGGTCTTCCGGCCCGTCGAACGTGGGCGGGGTGGGATGGCTCGCCAGCAGGTGCACCGTCTCGCGGCCGATCCGGATCGGGACGTCCCAGTGGCTCTTCGAGGAAAGCCGGAAGGCCGCCAGCTCGCGCGGCGAGTACCAGTCGGCGGGTGCTGTCGTGGCCAGGTCGTCGGGCAGCAACGCGCCCGGCATGTCCTTCCAGCGGAAGTTCTGGAAGGTCCGGACGGCTCCGGTGTCAATGGGGAACCGCGAGTAGACGACCATTCCGTACTGCCCGGGGAAAGCGCCGAAGCCGAGGGAGTCGTCTCCGTAGCCGGCTGCTCCCGGGGTCGTGACGACCTGGCCGTCGTTGTTCAGGTCGAAGCCGGAGGCGACGCCGGTGTTACTCGGGGCGACGTACCGGTACGGATAACGCAGCGCCTGGGCGCCGCCTTGGCCCTTGGCCAGGTAGTTGTCGGCGAACAGCCGCGCGGCCACCGGGTCGTGGTCGAACTCGTTGATGAGCAGGACGTCCGGGTGGGCCCGCTGGATGATCTCGGCGACCGTCCGCGCCTGGGCATTATCCGGCGTCGACAGGTCCGTCCGCAGCTGGCCCGCCGTGGCCCGGTTGAGCGAGGCGTTGAAGGTGGCGAACCGCAGGGTGCCGCCGCCTCTTCCATCGTAGCTGTTCAGCTGAGGTCGAGATTGAATGCGCTGTTCAGGCCGGGTGTGTGGTGGGTGGGAGCCACGCGCCGGTGGTGAACAGGCGGGTGAGGGCATCGAGGGTGTCGACGCCCCATTTGCTGGCGGTCGACAGGTAGGACTGCACAACAGCGAAGTCAGCGAGGCCTTGGAGCGTGCGCCAGCAGCCACCGGAGACCCGCTGCTGGATCTTGACGGGGCGGACGTCGCGTTCCGCGAGATTGTTCGAGAACGGGACCGTCAGGTCGGTCGCGAACCG
>NZ_KB893727.1 GCF_000374165.1 Parafrankia elaeagni | reverse complement strand
TGGAGCCTCCGCCGGTCGGAGCAAGCTCCCCTCGGAGGGTCCGCCGGGCAGGTGGTGTCTCTGNGGGGCTCCTGCCCGTGAAGGCTTGCGGAACGGTCGCCACCTCGATCCGTCAAGACTCCGGCGGGAACGGACACGGGTGGCCCTTTAGTCGCGGAAACGCACCACACGACCTCCCGGCAAGAAACCAGACACGGCGTCAGATCCAGCGTGGACGAGCCACGGAGACCAGGTCGTTCCAGGCCGCTCCGGAGCCCGATGTCACAAGCGGGCTCGCGGCGGTGCTGTATGGCTATGGACCTGAAACGGCACGGGCAGGCGGCGGGCGTCCCCGCTCTGGCGGGCCCCGGGGCGGCTGCCGTCGGCGCCGGCAGCAGGGACGGGGCGGAGGGGAGGAGCGGGCGGATGGTGCTTCCCCGTCCAGCGCGCGGCACGGCGGCGCGCGGCACGGCGGCCCACGGCGTCGAGGCGCGCGTCGAGGCGCGCAGCGCGGCGCACGTGCGGCCGGATCTGGACGAGGTGTTCCGCCGCGAGTACCGGGTGGTGGTCGGGGTGGCCGCCGGCGTGCTCGGCGACCGGCACCAGGCGGAGGACGTCGCCCAGGAGGTCTTCCTCTCCTTCAACCGGTCCTCGGTGCCGGCCGCGCAGACCCGCGGCTGGCTCTGCGTCGCCGCCGCCCACACCGCGCTGAACCACATCCGTTCGCATCGGCGCCGCGCCGGGCGGGAGGAGACGGCGGCCACGGTCGCGCACGCCGTCGGCGTGCCGGACGTCGCCGAGGCCGTGGTCCTGCGGGACGAACACCGCCAGGTGCGCGCCGCCCTCGCCCGGCTCCCGCGCACCCAGGCCGTGGCCCTCGTCCTGCGACACAGCGGCCTGAGCTACGCCGACGTCGCCGCCGCCCTCGACATGTCCCCGACCAGCATCGGCACCACCGTCCGCCGCGCCGAATCCGCCCTACGAAAGGAGCTGCACCGCCATGGGTCACACATCTGACGGCGTGCTGCGCCGGTTGCTCGACGAGCCGGCCGGGGTGGCCGACGCCGACCGCGAGCACACCGCGAGCTGCCCGCGCTGCCTGGCCACCCTCGCCACCATGCGCGTGGACGCCGCCGCCGTCCACGCGGCACTGACCGCCGCCGGCACCGCCGACGCCGACGCCATCGCCGCCCCTGTCGACGAGGACGCCGCCTGGCACCGCCTGGTGGCCGCGGCATCCGCGGCATCCGCGGCATCCGCGGCACCCGCGGCCGACATCGGCCGCCCGGCCGCCCGCTCCCCGCGCCGCCGGCGGGTGGGGCAGTTCTCGCGCCGTCCGATCGTCGCAGCCCTGGCCGCCTCCGTCGTCATCGCCGGGGCCGGTACCGCCGCGGCCAACGGCTGGCTGAAGATCTTCCAGACGGAGCGGGTCGCGGTGATCGGCCTGCGCGCCTCAGACCTGGTCGCGCTGCCCGACCTGAGCGCGTACGGCGAGCTCGCCTGGAGCCGGCAGCCCGCCCTGCGGGAGGTCGACGACGCGGCGGCCGCGGCCGAGCAGACCGGTCTCGACGTCCCCGACGTCGAACATCTTCCCCGTGGCGTCGACGGCCGGTCGCTGATCCAGGTGAGTGACGAGGCCGAGGCCGTGTTCACCTTCTCGACGCAGCGCGCCGCGCAGGCGGCCGCCGCCGAGGGCCGCCCGCTGCCGCCCGTCCCGCCCGGCCTGGAGGGTGCGCGGGTGCGGCTGACCGCCGGCCCGGGCGTGGCGCAGGTCTGGCCGTCCACCAGCGGCGCCCCCGCACTGATCGTGGGCCACGCCGTCGCACCCAGGGCGTTCTCCTCCGGTGTCCCGTTCGGGACGGTCCGCGACTACGTCCTCTCCCTGCCCGGCCTGCCCGACGAGGTCGCGGCGCAGCTGCGCACCTACGCCGCGGACGGCACCACCCTGCCGCTGCCGGTACCCAGCGACGAGTTCACCACGAAGCCGGTGGACGTCGACGGCACCCCCGCGACCGCGCTGGCCAGCCGCGACGGCACCTTCGCCGCGGTCGTCTGGGTGGACAGCGGCGAGCTGTTCGCCGTGGCCGGCTCGCTGTCCACCGACGAGGTCCTCACGACAGCCCGGGAGCTCCAGTGACTTCCCCGACGCCTGCGGCCACGGCCGCCACCGCCACCGCCACCGACGTCGGTGGCGACGTCGACGAGGCGACGCTGCGTGCGACGGCACGCCTGGTCGAAGGCCTGCACCCGTCGCCCGCTGTCTGGAGCTCCGGACTGCGCAAGCGGTACGGCCGGCGCACCGCCGTCGAGGACGTCTCCCTGGAGGTCGGCCGAGGCCAGATCGTCGGCCTGCTCGGCCCCAACGGGGCCGGCAAGACCTCGGTGATCAAGATGCTGCTCGGCCTGGTCCGGCCCGACGCGGGGGAGGTGCTCCTGCTCGGGCGCCCGGCCAGCGACCCGGCCGCCCGTGCCCGCGTCGGCTACCTGCCCGAACTCTTCCGCTACCAGCCCTGGCTGAGCGCGGCGGAGGTGCTGACCCTGCACATCCGGCTCTCGGGTGCCGACGTGACCGCGCGGGAACGGCAGGCCTGCCTGGCCCTGGTCGGCCTCGCCGAGCGCGCCGGCGACCGGGTCGGCGGCTTCTCGAAGGGGATGCAGCAGCGGCTCGGGCTCGCGGTCGCCCTGGTCGCCCGGCCCGAGCTCGTGATCCTCGACGAGCCGACGAGCGCGCTGGACCCGCTCGGCCGGGCCGACGTCCGCGACATCGTGCTGGACCTGCGCTCCCGCGGTGTCGCGGTGCTCCTCAACTCGCACCTGATCGGCGAGGTCGAACGGGTCTGCGACCGGGTCGTGATTCTCGACCGCGGCCGGGTGGCGGCGGCGGGCACGCTGCGCGAGCTCCTCGGCCAGCGCGAGCTCCGGCTGCGGCTCACGGACGTCTCTCCGGCCGCGCACCGCTGCCTGACCGCGGTCGGCGGCGTCGAGCGCTCGGGCGACTGGTTCACGCTGGTGCTGCCGCCGGACCTCGCAGGCCCGGACCCAGAGCTGGATACGGGCACAGGCAACAGATCGGGTGGCGCGGCAGCGGACGTCGTCCCGGGCCTGGTGGCCGAGCTCGTCGGCCTGGGAACGCGCGTGCACGCCGTCGAACCCGCACGGATCAGCCTGGAGGAACGGTTGCTCGGCATCCTGCGCGCCGGCTCCCCCGACCGACCGGAGGACACACGATGACAACCCGACTGTCCTCGTCCGGAGCGGGCGCCCCGCCGTCCGCGGCAACACCACCTGCGGCAACACCACCCGCGACCGCGTCGGGACGGCTGCTGCGAGCCCGGCTGGGAACGGTCCGGACGGTGCTCACCATCGCGGTGCTCACCCTGCGGGAGGCCTCACGCCGCAAGGTGATGCTCGCGCTGGCCGTGCTCACCGTGGTGCTGCTGACGCTGAGCGGCTGGGGCATCTCCCGGCTCGCCGCCGAAGCCGACTCCGGTGGGCTGACCACCGGTGAGCGGCTGCTGGCGTCCTCCCAGATCCTGAACCTGGTCATGTTCGGGTTCAGCCTGATCGCAGCGCTGGGCACCGCCTTCCTCGCCGGCCCCACGCTCGCCGGTGAGACCGAGTCAGGTATCGCGCTGGCCGTGCTCGCCCGGCCGATCCGGCGGTCGGAGTTCCTGCTGGGTAAATGGCTGGGGCTGGTGGCGTTCGGCACTGTCTACATCGTTCTCGCCGGGCTTGCGCAGTGTCTCGTCGTCAGGGCGGCGGCCGACTTCTGGCCCCCGCGGCCAGGGGAGGCCCTCGCCCTGCTCGCCGCGCAGGTGGTCGTGCTGCTGACGCTCGCGCTGCTACTGTCGACGGTCGTGTCGCCGATGGCCTCAGGGGTGGTCTCGGTCGGGCTGTTCGGGGCGGCCTGGGTGGCGGGTGTGGTCGGGGGAGTGGGTACGGCGCTCGACAACGCGAGCGTGGAGCGGGTCGGCACCGTCTCGCGGATCCTGCTGCCCACCGACGGCCTGTGGCGCGGGGCAATGAACGCGTTCCAGGACCCGGGGGTTTTCCTCAGAGCCGACGACGGCTCCTTCGCGGCTTTCCCCTTCCTCAGCGCGGCTTCGCTGACCGGTGTCTACCTCGCGTGGTCGGCCGTGTGGGTGGCCATGATCTGGGCGCTGGCAGCGACCTCCTTCCAACGCCGGAATCTCTGACCGCCGGCTCAGTCGCGTGGGTCGATCACTGCCATCTCGGCGTCCCTGGCCGCCGCCGCCAGCCTGTCGTCATAGGTGGCGAGACCGCTCAGCTCCGGTCCGAAGATTCGTGCTGTGGACAGATGGATCGCATCCAGCGAGCGAAGCATCCGGTCCGGCTCGTTCATCGCCGTGTCGACGACATCATCGTCGATACCGACATAGTTGAAGGCGAGCAGCAGGTCCCGTGCGTCGGGCAGTGCCGCCGGCATGACCCGCCCGACGGCACGGATCACCTCGATCCGCAGCAGGGCGGAACTCACCCACGACGCGCCGGGATGCCGATCGTAGAACTGCGCGAAAGCCCGGGAATGGGTCTCCTCGGCCAGGAGCTTGAGCGTGGCGGAGGTGTCGATGTAGAAGAGGCTCACCAGCGCTCCTCGTCGCGCAGCGCGCGGAGTGCCTCGCCGAGCCGGTCGCTCCCGTCACCGGCTCGCATCCGTGGGCGAAATCCCGGCCGGACGGCCAGGCGCGCTCGCCCGGCGTCCACCAACCGGTCCAGGGCCGGTGTCGGTTCACGCCCCTCGACCGGCACGATCCGGGCGATCAGCCGGCCGTACTCCGTCACGTCGATCGTCTCGCCGTGGCGCACCCTCGCCAGTACCTCGCTGGTGTGGTGGCGCAGTTCCCGAAGGCCCACCGCATGCTCACCCGAGGTCGCCATGACGATCATGGTAACACAAATTTGTGGCTACAACTGGAGTCCGTCGTCTCAGGAAAGCAGTTCGCGGATGTCGTCGGCGTCCAGTGCGGTTCCGGTGAAGTCGCCGCTGTCCATGACGCCGGAGAACAGGCCGGCCTTGCGGGCTTTCAGGGCCATGACCTTCTCCTCGATGGTGTCCCTGGCCACCAGCCGGTACACCATGACGTTGCGGGTCTGCCCGATGCGGTGCGTGCGGTCGACCGCCTGGGCCTCGGTGGCCGGGTTCCACCAGGGGTCGAGCAGGAAGCAGTAGTCCGCCTCGGTCAGGTTCAGCCCGGATCCGCCGGCCTTGAGGCTGATGAGGAAGACCGGGGCGTGCCCCTCCTTGAACCGGCGCAGGACCGCGGCCCGGTCACGGGTCGCGCCGTCCAGATAGCAGTGCTCGATGCCGTCGGCGTCGAGCGCCTCCTGGACCCGGCCGAGGAAGCGGGTGAACTGGCTGAAGACGAGCGCCCGGTGCCCGCCGTCGGCGACGTCCCGCAGCTGTTCGAGCAGGACGTCGATCTTGGCGCTGGGCAGCTCGTCGTGGGTGTCGTCGACGAGCCCGGCGTGCAGGCTGAGCTGCCGCAGCGCGGTCAGCGAACGCAGGATGGTGAACCGGTTGCGGTTCATGTCGCCGATCAGGCCCAGCACCTTCTGCCGTTCGCGCTGCAGGTGGGTCTGGTAGATCCGGCGGTGGCGGGGGTGCAGGTCGACGTCGAGGATCTGCTCCTGCTTGGCGGGAAGCTCCGGGGCGACCTGCTCCTTGGTCCGCCGGATCATCAGTGGCCGGATCCGGCGCCGCAGCTGCGCCAGACGTTCCGCGTCGCCCTGTTTCTCGATCGGGCGGGCGTAGTAGTCGTGGAACCGCGTCCGGTTCGGGAACAGGCCCGGCGCGGTGATCGACAGCAGTGACCACAGCTCCATGACGTTGTTCTCCATCGGCGTCCCGGTGACCGCCAGCTTGAACGGCGCCGGCAACAGGCGCGCGCACTGGTAGGCCTTCGCCTGATGGTTCTTGACGGTCTGCGCCTCGTCGAGGATCAGGCCGGCCCAGACCCCGGCGGCATAGTCGTCGATGTCGAGCCGGAACAGCGTGTAGGACGTCACGACCACATCGGCGGCGGCGACGATCTCGGCGAGGGTCTCCCCGCGGCGGCGCAGCGTGTCGCTGACGACGGCGACCCGCAGCGAGGGCGCGAACCGGGCGGCTTCGGCGGCCCAGTTCGTCACCACGCTCGTCGGCGCGACGATGAGGAACGGCGGGAGCCCCGGGTCGGCCTGGCGGGCGTGGCAGATCAGCGCGAGGGACTGCACCGTCTTGCCCAGGCCCATGTCGTCGGCGAGGATTCCGCCGAGCTGGCAGTCCCACAGGAAGCTCAGCCAGCGGAAGCCGTCGGCCTGGTAGGGCCGCAGATCGGCGCGCAGCGTGCCCGGCACCTCCTGCGCGCCGGCGGTGTGCAGCTCCAGCAGCCCCGTCACCTGCCGGCGCCACTGCGCCGCCTGGCGGACGACGACGCCGATGCTGACGAGCTCCTCCCACAGCCCGGCCTGGAAGCGACTGATGCGCAACGATCCGCCGGCGCCGGGGGCGTCCTGCAGCGCCTTCGCCTCCTCGACGAGGCGACGCAGGCTGGCCAGCTCCGGCCGGTCCAGGCCGAAGTAGGTGCCGTCGTCGAGCAGCAGGTGGGTCTCCCGCCGGCTCAGGGCCGCGAGGATCGCCGCGAAGGGGAGCACCCGCCCGTCGAGGGTGACGGCGACGCCGAGGTCGAACCAGTCCGGGTCGCCGGGCACCGCGTCCGTGGAGACCTCGATCCGCAGCTCGTCGCCGACCTCGCGGTAGTCGACGGGACGCCCACCGATCTCGACGGTGACGCCGTCGTGGGCGTTCAGCGCCGGGAGCAGTTCGGTGGCGAACCGCATCGTCTCGACACCACTGAGCCGGACCGGTGCGCCGGGGTTGACCGCGGCGAGCAGCTGCCCGGCCGCGGACGGCAGGTTCAGGCCGGCGAGGATGTCGGCCTCGGCGGCCGGGTCGCGGTACCGGGCGACCCCGCCGCCGCCGCCACCGCCGCCACCGCCAGCACCGCTGTCGGCGTCGCCCTGGCTGCCCTGGTCGTCGTGCAGCGGTGCCCGCAGCCGAGTGTCGCCGACCGTGTAGGCCCACTCCCAGCCGATGTCGACGGTGTGCCCGGGGCCGAAGTCCGCGCGCGCGACCAGGACCGGCGGCGCGATCACCGGCGGCTCGAACGAGCCGTCGCTGGAGACGACCCGGGCCAGCCGGCGCAGACCGGGGTAGAACTCGGCGACGAACCGCTCCCGGCCCGTCGCCGGGATCCGCAGGCTCTTGTTCTCCACCGCCATCCGGGACAGGGCCGCCGGCACGGGCGCGGTCAGGCGGGCCAGCCGGAGGTGCCAGTCCTCTGGGCGGTCCGACGCCGCGATCTCCGCCCGGTCGACCCCGACGACCCCGTGATCGCCGATGAACGCGAACGGCGCGACGGCCGCGCCCGAGTCGGCCATCGTCAGCAGCGGGCCGACCGTGAGCGCGGCCGGCGGCGAGGCGTTGGTGACGTCCAGGCACAGCTCGGCGGAGCCGTACGGCTCGATGTCGCCGAGCCGCTTGCGCCCGTGCACCAGCCGCACCCCGGCCGCGGCGAGCTCGTCGAGCAGCGGCCACAGCCGGGGGCTCGCGAACCCGCTGAAGTCGAGGTACTTCTCGTCGCCGTAGGAGTAGGCGCCGTAGCCGGTGTCCTCCTGGCCGGCCAGGTAGACGGCGTACATCTCGCGCAGGATCCGCACATGCGCCTCGACGTAGGACTCCCGCTGGTAGTGGCTGTGGGGCGAGTTCAGCTTCGACCAGGAAAACGCGTTGATCCAGGTCGTCTTCCCGGGTTTCACCAGCCGGGCGAGCACGCTCAGCGCCGGCCGGCCACGTCTCGACCGCCCCCCCGGCGTCTCGGCGGACAGGGTCAGCTCGACGGCGAGCGGCGTCGCCCCGTGGGCCTCGTCCTGCGCCGGGTGATCGCGCAGCAGGTCCGACAGCGACGAGGCCCAGCCGCGTGACGCCCCGGTGGCGGCCCGGCGGGGCGGGGCGGGCTTCGCGGCCTGCTCGGCCGCAGCCAGCACGAGCGCCACGGCGTGCTTGCAGTCGACACCCACCGGGCAGCTGCACTGCGAGTCGTCGAAACACCACGGCCCACGAGCGGTGAGGACGGTGAAGTACACGGTGGTCACATAACGTTCTCCGTGGCTTCCCGCCACCCGGCCGTGGAGCGCGTTCCCCGCCGACCGCCAGGAGAGCTCGATCACGGAGCCCTGCTGCGCGTACTGCACGCCCCGCCGGTAGGTGACATCGCCCACGGTGGCACGCAGGTCACTCCGGTCGACGCTCTGCAGCTCCGCGGGCAACATGACACGACGCTAACAGCGTCCCGGCCGGCCCTTTCCCCGCGCTTCGGCGCAGACCACGCAGGTGGACACGATCCACCGCGCCAGGATCAGCGAATGGCTCCGGTCGCTGACCGGGATCCTGCTGTCATGCTGACCCCGGACCCGTCAGTGGGACAGGAGGCAGGGCGATGGACGCCGAGCGCTACCGCGCCGACAGCGAGAACGGTGACCACGCGCACGACCTCACCGCCTGGATGGCCAGCCGCCAGCCAGACGCCTAGCCGTCCAGGCCGGGCCACGTCCAGAACAGGCCCTGGTCGGGCTACTCGCAGCGGGCCTGCCGCATGATCGCCGCAGTCCGGAACCGAGCCCGCGGCGGCGCGAGGCTCGAAGCCTAGGGTGCTCGGCGAGCGTAGCCGCGGACGAACAGGCCGACAGCGGAGCGCAGAGCCGTGTCGAGAGCCGGGTCCTCGATCGCGGGCGGTGTGTGGACGGCGAAGGTGCCGAGCTCCGTCATCTCCCAGACGGTTCCGTTCACGAGGGCGATGAAGTGGCCGGCGGCGCGCGCGGGGTCATCGATGGTCAGCGCGCCGCCGTGAGCGAGGCGAGCGAGCTGGCCGGTCAGCTCGGACCACACCGGCGTCGCGACGCGCTCCCGCCAGAGCTGCATCAGCTGGGGATGACGGGGACCCTCGGTCTGGAGCAGGAGGCGCAGGGCTGCTGTGCGCGGGTGCAGGAAGGTCGTCATGATCCGGCGCGCGAGCTCGTTCAGGTAGACCTCGGGGTCCGGCAGGCGGCTGGGAAAGTGCGCCGTCGCCTCGCGCAGGGTGCCCAGTGTCGCTGTGAGGTGCTCGTCGATGGCGCTGAGGAACAGCGTCTCCTTGTCGCCGAAGTGGTTGTAGACGGTCTGGCGGGAGACCGGCGTGGCCGCGGCGACGTCCTCGAGGGTCGTGGCGGCGTAGCCCTGGCGGACGAAGAGGTCCAGTGCCGCCGACATGATCGCCTCCCGCTTGGCGGGCCGGCCGCGTGCAGGTGCCCTCGACGTCCGCCGAGTTCCCGGTGTCCCTGGCGTCCCCGGCGGCTCTGGAACTCCCGTGGACACCCCTCCACCCTAGACTTGGACAGTCGTGTCTAAAATTTGAGGCAGATACGTCCAACTATCTGTGCGGGGAACTGCGCTGAGCGCGCGGTCCGCGTGCCACCTGGTGAAGGAGACGATGTGTCCGAGTCCGGACGTCCCCACACGGTTGTCATCGGTGCCGGCCCAGCCGGGCTGACGGCCGCCTACCAGCTCGCGGCCCGGGGCGCCCCGGTGACGGTCTTCGAGGCCGACGACGTCGTCGGCGGGATCAGCCGAACCGTCGTGCGGGACGGGTGGCGGTTCGACATCGGCGGTCACCGTTTCTTCACCAAGGTGTCGGCGGTCGAGGCGCTCTGGAACGAGATTCTGCCCGAAGACGATTTCCTGCTCCGTCCCCGCATGAGCCGGATCTACTACCAGGGCAGGCTGTACGACTATCCGCTGCGAGCGTTGAATGCTCTGCGAAACCTGGGACCGCGTGAGGCGGCTCTCGCGATCGGCTCTTATCTGTACGCCCGCGCGCGCCCACCGAAGGACCCGGACGCGAACTACGAGTCGTGGCTGGTCGCCCGGTTCGGCTGGCGCCTGTACCGGACGTTCTTCAGGACCTACACGGAGAAGCTGTGGGGGATACCGGTGAGTGAGATGCCCGCTGACTGGGCCGCTCAGCGGGTCAAGAACCTCTCCCTCTCCTCGGCGATCGTCAACGCGGTCCTCCCGAAGCGGAACCAGAAGGAGATCACCAGTCTTATCGAGGAGTTCCGCTATCCGAAGTACGGGCCCGGCATGATGTGGGAGGAGGCTGCCCGCAAGGCTGAGAAGATGGGCGCGGGCGTCGTCCTGAACTCGGCCGTGACGGCGGTCCATCGGGCGGACGGGCGGGCCGTCGCCGTCTCCGTCACTTCCGCGTCCGGGGGGCGGGATCGGGTGCCGGCCGACCAGGTGATCTCCTCCATGCCGATGTCCGCGCTGCTCACCTGCATGGATCCGCCCCCGCCGGCCGAGGTGCTGGAGGCCGCGAACGACCTGCGTTACCGCGACTACCTGACGGTCGCCCTGGTCGTGCCGCAGGAGTTCGGCTTCCCGGACAACTGGATCTACATCCACGACCCCGGTGTGCGCGTCGGCCGTATCCAGAACTACGGGTCATGGTCGCCGTATCTGGTGAAACGGGGGCGCACCTGCCTCGGTCTGGAGTTCTTCGTCTTCGAGGGCGACGAGATGTGGACGATGCCGGACCAGGACCTGATCGCCCTGGGCACCGCGGAACTGGAGACCCTCGGGCTGGTCCGTCCGGGTGCGGTGGAGGCCGGCTACGTGGTGCGGGTACCCAAGGCGTATCCAACGTACGACCAGTTCTACCGCCGTAACGTCGACCTGATGCGACGCTGGCTGGAGGAGAACACACCCAATGTTCACCCGGTGGGGCGCAACGGCATGCACCGCTACAACAACGCCGACCACTCGATGCTGACCGCGATGCTCACCGTGGAGAACATTCTGGACGGCTCGGGGCACGACGTGTGGACCGTCAACGTGGAACAGGAGTATCACGAGGAGAAGGGTGCCGCCGGAGCGACGGGCGAGTCCCGGGGCCGGGGTGTCACGGGAACCGGCCGCGACGCGCCCGTCATCCCGCGGCGGGACGGGTAGGGCCTGGTTCGTCGGGCTCTCCCACAAAGGTCCGGGCTGGCAGACTCGGTGGCGATGACTCGTTCGGGGGACCAGGCCCAGGCCGGGGGAGCGCGGGTGCGGCGGATCCGGGCGGATGACGCCGGGGTGCTGCGGGAGGTTCGGCTCGCGGCGCTGGCCGACGCGCCGGAGGCGTTCTGGCGCACCTACGACGACGAGGTGGCCCGGCCGGTGGCCGACTGGGAGGCCCGGGCACGGCTCGGCGCGTCCGGGGACGCCGATGCGACGTTCCTGGCCGAGCGGAACGGCCTGGTGATCGGTTCGGTGTCGGTCCACACCCCCTCCGCGGCGCGGGACCTGCGCGAGCTGGCGGCGATGTGGGTGGCGCCCGCGGCCCGTGGCTCGGGCGTCTCGGACGCGCTGGTGACGGCCGCGCTGGACTGGGCCCGCTCGGCCGGCGCGGCCGGGGTCCGGTTGTGGGTCGTGCCGACGAACGCCCCGGCGCGGCGGATGTACGACCGGCACGGGTTCGCGGTGGTCGGCGGTCCGGAGCCGGCGACGGTCGATCCGGCGGTGAAGGTCTACGTGCCGATGCTGCTGACCCTGGACGGCACCGCCACCGCGGACGCGGGCTACCGGGAGCGCTCCTGCTCCCCGTGGTCCCCCCCGACCTCCGGCGAGGACTGAACCGATGATGATCCGGTCCCTGCGCGGAGGCAGATCCAGCCTGCGCCGCCGCGCCCGGATTCTGGACTAACCTCGTGGTTGCGGCAGGCCACCGCCGGCGAGAGGACGGAGCCAGTGAGTGTCGCTCGGGACCACGGCTACGGCTATGGGCCGTACACGGTTGAGGATCTACATGGACTGCCCGATGACGGCCGCTCCTTCGAACTCGTCGACGGCTGGCTGATCGAGTTGGCGCCCAGTACACGCCACGACTTCCTCGCCGGGCAGCTGAGCCGCATCCTGGAACGCGCCGCCGAGGCGGCGAAGGCACGGGTCTACGTCCAGGCGCCGATGGATATCGCCACCCCCGCGGGCGCCCGCAAGCCGGATGTCGCCGTGATCGACGCGGTCGCCGCCAGCAGCGCACGCAGGCTCGGTCGCTCGCTTTACCACGGCGCGGACGTGCTTCTCGCGGTCGAAGTCGTCTCCCGTGGCTCAGGCAGCGAGCGGGAGGACCGGGGACGCAAGGTCACCGAGTACGCGCTCGCCGGAATTCCTCAGTACTGGATCGTGGATTTCGACCCCGAACCCCGCGTCCAGGTGCTCCGCATGACCGCCGACGGGGCGGCCTACGGGCGTCCCACGGTGTTCAGCGGGCAGGACACCGTCGAGATCTCCGACCCGTTCCCGGTCTCGTTCCCGCTGCCGGCCCTGCTGGACTTCTCCTGACCGGTCACCCGCCCGCCTCGCCGGTCGGCGGCGGTTGACCGGGTGTGTGTCCCGTGGGGCCCGCTGCCGCACCGAGACGGGGAGGCGTTCGGGGCCGCGCAGGATGACGTTCGGCTTGTAGTGGATGCCGAGGCTGAAGGCGAGCTGGTGCGGTGGGGTGGGTGTGCGCTGGTGGAACCGCGTGACGTCGAGCCGGTCGGGGTCGGGGAACGCCGCCGGGTCGCGGTTCGCCGCGTTGATGAGGACGACGACCCCCTCGCCGTCGGCGAAGGTGTGATCGCCGACCGTGAGCGGCCCCTTCGCCGACCGGGTCGTGAGCTGGACGGGTGGGTCGTAGCGCAGGAGCTCCTCGACGGCGGCCGGGACGAGCTCGGGTCGGTCGCGCAGCACCTGGATCTGGTCGGGGCTGCGCAGCAGCGCGAGGATTCCGCTGCCGACCAGGTTCACGGTGGTCTCGTGGCCGGCCACCAGGGTGGTCACGCAGGAGGTCAGCAGCTCCACCTCGGTCAGCACGTCGCCCTGGTCCTCGACCGCGGCGAGGGCGCTGAGCAGGTCGTCCTGCGGCCGGCGCCGGCGCTCGTCGATCAGCGCGCGGAAGTACGCCTGGAAGTCCCGGGACGCCGTGCTGCGCTCGGCGCGGGCCTGCTCGGGCAGCAGGACCTCCGGGTCGAAGCCGCGGGCGAGCCACTGCGACCACTGCTGCACCATGGCGTGGTCACTGGCCGGGACCCCGACGAGCTCGCAGACGATGGTCAGCGGCAGCGGGTAGGCGATCGTCTCGATCAGGTCGAACTCACCGGCGTCCAGCGCGTTGTCGATCAGCTGGTCGACCAGCTGCCCGATGCGGGGTCGCAGGCCGGCGACCAGCCGCGGGGTGAAGGCCTTCGCGACGAGTCGGCGCAGCCGGGTGTGGTCGGGCGGGTCCATCCACAGGAACGAGGTGGGCAGCTCCTCGGCCGCCTCGTCGGCCGTCACGCTCTCCGTCATGTCGATTGTTTCCGGTGCGCCGGGAGACGGTGCTGACGTCGTCATTTGGCAACCTCCTGCGCTCGGTGTCGCTGATGTTCCGACGGATTTCGTGACGAGAAAAACGCGTCCCGGATATGAAATCCGTCCGGCTGCGGATCGAACCTCTGTCATTGATGTGCATGTCATTAACGGGAGGATGAACGGGCGGGAAAGCTGGTGAGAACCTTTGGTTTCGGGTGTTCCGATTTGTATCGATAGGTGATGCCCATAAACTGATTGGCGTTCGACGGCGTTTCTTGACGTTTTTCTTTCGCCGCGGGCAGCATTTCCTCCGGAATACTCGCGGAGCCGCGCCCGGATGGCCGGCGCCGGCATCCGGCATCCGGGGCCAGGGGCCCGGGTCCGTCGGGCCGCGGGGCGAGAGCCGTGTGGTCACGAGGGCGAGAGCCATGTGGTCACGAGGGCGAGAGCCATGTGGTCACGAGGGCGAGAGCCATGTGGTCACGGCGGCCGGGCCCCGGCCGCGACAGCCGTGGGAGGACGAAGTGGCAGACACCAGCAGCCCGGCCGGGCAGGCTGTTCCACCGAAGGACGAACAGCGGCCGGGACCGGCCGTGGCCGTGGGCCGCGGCGGGCACGCGGTGGTGATCGGCGCCAGCCTCGCCGGTATTCTCGCCGCCCGCGTCCTCGCCGACAGCTACGAGCGGGTGACGGTCCTGGACCGGGACGACCTGCCCGGTGTCGAACAGCGGCGGGGCGCGCCGCAGGGCCGCCACCTGCACGGGCTCATGGAACGCGGGCGCCGCATCATCGAGGATCTCTTCCCCGGTCTGACCGCGGAACTCGCCGACCTGGGCGCCCCGACCACCGAGGTCCTGATCCGGTCCCGGTGGTATCTCAGCGGCCTGCGGGTGCATCCGACTCCCACCGGCCTGACCACGGTCCTGGCCAGCAGGCCGCTGCTGGAGAGCACGCTGCGGGCCCGCACCGCGGCCCTGCCCGGTGTCGCGTTCCGCTCCCGCGTCGCCGCGCTGGGGCTGGTGGCGGCGGCGGGCGACCCGCGGCGAGTGGTCGGCGTGCGGGTCCAGAGCGCCGGCGGGAAGACGCTCGCCGCGCCCGGCGCCGAGGCGGACGGGCCGCACCACAGCGGTGCCGGCGCCGGGGTTGCAGAGGTTGCAGAGGTTGCCGAGGTTGCAGAGGTTGCAGAGGCGGCCGAGGTGATCGAGGTGATCGAGGCTGATCTGGTCGTGGACGCGACCGGGCGGGCCTCCCGGACCCCCGACTGGCTCGCGGACCTCGGCTGCCCGAGGCCGACCGAGGAGCGCATCGACATCGACCTCGGCTACGCGTCACGCACCTACCGGCGGCGCCCGGAGCACCTGGACGGCGACCTGGGTGTGGTCGTCTCCACCATGCCCGGCTGGCGGGGCGGCGGGGCCGTCGTGCTGGAGGGGAACCGCTGGCATGTCACCCTCGGCGGCATGCTCGGCGACCACCCGCCGCTCGACGACGCCGGCTTCCGGGAGTTCGCCTCGACGCTGCCCGTCCCGGACATTTACCAGATCGTCTCCGCGGCGGAGCCGCTGGACGATCCCGTCCCGCACCGTTTCCGGGGATCGCTGCGCCGGCACTACGAGACGCTGGTCGGTGCCCCCGGAAACCTTCTCGTCGTCGGCGACGCGGCCTGCAGCCTCAACCCGGTCTACGCCCAGGGAATGACCGTGGCCGCCCAACAGGCCGAAGTACTCACCCGCTGCCTGCGCGCGGGCCGCGACGACCTGGCACGGCGCTTCCACAAGGAGGCCGCGCCCCTGATCGACCTCGCCTGGCAGATGTCGACCAACGCGGACCTGAACTATCCGGGTGTGGAGGGCCACCGCACCGCGCGGGTCAGGCTGACGAACGCCTACCTGCGGCGTGCTCATATCGCCGCGCATGTCGATCCGGTGGTGGCGCGGACATTCATGCGGCTCGCGAACCTGGTCGAACCGCCGGCCAGCATTCTCCGCCCGGCGATGATGGCGCGCGTCCTGCGCCACGGCTTCGCGACCAGCGCACCGGTACCGCGCCCCCGCCCCGCCGGTGAGACCGCCCGGGTGCCGGTCGGCGGCGTCTGAACGTGGGCGGGCGGCCGGCGATGGGGCGGCCGGCGATGGGGCGGCCGGCGATGGGGCGGGCGACGGCGCGACGGACGGCCGGTCCGACGCCGATTCGAATTACCAATTGGCGGATCGAAAACTACGTTTGCGTCCGTGAATCTCTGGCGGCACCATTGCTCGCGGCGGCCTGACCGGCCTGGCCGGCGGCCTGAACAGCACGTTCCGGTGCTGCACCCCCTGCGTTTCCCTGGCATTTTCCGCCGCGGTCACGCGGGGTACGAAAATCCGTCCGGTGAGACACCGGACGGATGTGGGGGGTCGGTGGGCAGTGTCCGGCCGACTGAAGACGTCAACGTGCTCGAACGTGGGAGAGGTCACAGAATGACAGGCCGGACAGGACGCGTACGCGGGCGGCGGCTTCTGCTGCCCGCCCTGGTCGCCGCCCTTTCAATGTTCGCCGCCGCGGCCTGCGGCGACGACACCACCAGCTCCGCGGGCGCAGCTCCCGACGGGGAGGCCACCACGGCCGGCCTGGCGCCCCTGGGCCCCGACGCCGAGGTCACCATCAAGTTCCTCTCCTACAACTTCGGGACGCCCGGCCTGGGCGGCACCGGCACCCAGGCCCTCATCGACGCCTTCGAGAAGGCGCACCCGAACATCACCGTCGAGCCGCAGGGCGTGGCCACGAAGGACGTGCTCACCCGGCTGCGCACCGACACCGCGGCCGGCAGCCCGCCGGACGTCGCGCAGATCGGCTGGAGCAAGATGGCCGAGGCGGTGCAGGTGCTGCCGATCGTGCCGGTCGAGCAGATCCCGCCGGTGGCGGAGTGGGACGAGCACGTCGCGGGCATCTCGAAGCAGATCCTGACGGCGGTCGAGTTCAACGGTGCCGTCGAGGCGATGCCGTACACCATGTCGATCCCGGTCCTGTACTACAACGCTGACCTGTTCCGCGCCGCGGGCCTGGACCCGAACAACCCGCCGGCCACGATCGAAGCGGTCAAGGACGCCGCGCTCAAGATCAAGGCCGGCGGTAACGAGGGCGTTTACTACGGCATCGCCGACGCGAGCAAGTCCGACTTCCTGACCCAGTCGGTCATCAACAGCAACGGCGGGAGCCTCGTCGACGCGCAGGGCGAGATCACCCTCGACGCCAAGCCGGCGGTCGACGCGCTCGCGACGATGCAGGACCTCACGGAGTCCGGCGCGATGCCGTCGGTCAACACCGAGACCGCGCTGACGGCGTTCACCACCGGCAAACTCGGCATGCTCGTCACGAGCACCTCGGTACTCGCCGCCGCGATGAAGGCCGCGCAGGGCAAGTTCGAGCTGGGCACGGCCGCGTTCCCGACCTTCGGCTCGAAGCCGGCCAGGCCCACCTACTCGGGTGCGGGTCTGGCGGTGCTGGCCAAGGACGACGAGCACAAGCGCGCCGCCTGGGAGTTCGTCAAGTTCGCCACCAGCGAGGCCGGCTTCGAGATCATCACGAAGGGCATCGGCTACCTGCCGCTGCGGGAGTCCGTCGCGACCAGGCTGGCGAGCGAGCCCATCGTCGAGCTTCTCCAGCCGTCGCTCGAGCAGCTCGACACGGTGACGCCCTACACCGCGTTCCCCGGCTCGAAGGCGAACCAGGCGGTGGTGGTCCTGCAGGACGAGGCGGTGGAGCCGATCGTGCTGCGTGACGCGGACCCGGCGTCCACCCTCTCCTCGGTCGCGGACAAGATCAGGAAGCTCGGCGCCTGAGCATGATCACCCTCGAGGCCGGCGCCTCGACGCTCGAAGCGCGGGGGCACGCGACGAAGCGTGCCCCCGCCGCCGTCGTCCGCGCCCGACTGACGCCCTGGGCCTACCAGGCCCCGCTCCTGATCGCGCTGGTCGTCTGGGTGTACGGGCCGCTGGTGTTCACCGCCGTCCTCAGCGTCCTGGACTGGGACCTGACGTCCCCGGACAAGACGTTCGTCGGCGTGGACAACTACCGCCAGCTGGTCGAGGAACCCGAGTTCCCGCGCGCCCTGGCCAAGACGGGCCTGTATGTGCTCGCCCTGCTGCCCTTCGCCACCGTCATCCCGATGGCGCTGGCGATCATGCTGTGGAAACGCCCCGGGAGGGCCAGCGACCGGTACCGCTCGCTGCTGTTCATGCCCGTCGTCCTCGCGCCGGTGGCGACGGCGGTGACCTGGCGGTTCATCCTCGACCCCCTCGGTGGGGTCGTGAACAGCACCTTCGGTGCCGTCGGCCTGCCCGAACAGGACTGGCTCGGCGACCCCGACACCGCGATCTGGGCGATCTCGCTGATCACCGCGAGCCGGTTCGTCGCGCTGAACATCCTGCTGTACGGGGCGGCGCTCGTGGCGCTCGACCGCCGCGCGTTCGACGCCGCCCGCATCGACGGCGCCACCGAATGGGAGATCACCCGTCACCTGGTGGTCCCGCAGCTCGTCGGCACCACCGCCCTGCTCGCGTTCCTCTGCGCCGTCTTCGCCGGGCAGTGGACCTTCACGAACATCGCGGTGCTCACCCAGGGCGGCCCGGAGAACAGTACCGACAACGTCTACTACCGCCTCTACGCCTACGCCTTCACGTTCTTCGACGCCGGGACGGGCGCGGCGGCCGCGGTGCTGATCGTGGTGGTCCTCACCGCGTTGTTCGGACTGTCGACCCTGGTGAGGAGGCGCCGTGTCACGTCGTGACGGCAGCAGCGGATCGGGCAGCAGCGGATCGGGCAGCAGCGGATCGGGCAGCAGTGTCCCGGATGGCCGTGGTCCAGGCGGCGGTGGCGGCGCCGCGGCGGTGACCCGGCACACCGTGCTGGCTCTGGCCGCGTTCGCCATGCTGTTCCCGCTGTTGTGGGCGCTGTCCGGCTCGTTCAAGCCCGGCACCGACGTCTACAGCTCCAGCCCCTTCCCGCTTCCCGGGACGTTGGAGAACTACCGGTACGCCCTGCGCGAGTTCCCCATCGGACGTCTGCTGCTCAACACCTTCGTCACCGCGATCGGGGTGACGGCGCTCCACCTCGTGGCCGGTGTGCTCGCGGCCTGGTCGTTCGTCCGCTTCGCGCACCGCGGCCAGGGGGTGCTGCTCGCCGCGGTCACCGTCGCCCTCGTCGTCCCGCCGCAGACCCTGATCATCCCGCACTTCCTGATGATCACCGAGGTCGGGCTGCGGGACACCTTCCTCGGCCTGATCGTTCCGCAGCTCGCCCACTGCGCGCTGGCGGTCCTGCTGCTGCGCGAACACACCCGATCGATCCCGCCGACGCTGATCGCGGCCGCGTCGCTCGACGGCGCCAGCCCGTTCGAGACGCTCCGCCACATCGTCCTGCCGCTGCTGCGCCCGGCCCTCGGAGCAGTCGGGATCGTCGTGTTCATCACGACCTGGAACGAGTACCTGTGGCCGTCGCTGGCCGCGCCGAGCCCGGAGCACACCACCATCCAGATGGGACTTCAGTTGTTCGAGACCTCGGAGGGCCCGGAGCACGGCCCCATGCTCGCCGCGGCGATGCTGGCCACGGTGCCCGTCATCGTGGCGTACCTGCTGGCGTCCCGGCGCATCGCCGACGCCTTCCTCCAGGCCGGGCTGCGGTGACATGGTGACCTCCACCGTGACCACAGACGTTCCCGTCGACGTCCCCGCCGTCGGCTCCGGTGAGGGCTCTGGTGGCGGCCCCGCGGCCCGGGGTGACGCCGTGCCCGGCGTCCTGCTCGAAGGGATCACGAAGAAGTACGGCAGGCAGACCGTGCTGGACGTCCCGCGGCTGGAGGTGCCGCGCGGATCCTTCACCGTCCTCGTCGGCCCGTCGGGCTGCGGGAAGTCGACCGGCCTGCGGGTGATCGCCGGCCTGGAGACGCCGGACACCGGCCGGGTGATCATCGGTGCCGACGACGCCACCCACACCCCGCCCGGACAGCGCGGCGTCTCGATGGTCTTCCAGGACTTCGCGCTCTACCCGCATCTCACCGTCGAGCAGAACATCTCGTTCAGCCTGCGGCTGGAGGCCAAACACAACCGGCGCACGGGGCCGAGCCGGGCGGAGATCGGCCGCCGGGTCACCGAGGCCTGCGCCATGCTCGGCCTGGAGAAGCTGCGTGGCCGTCGCCCCGGGCAGCTCTCCGGCGGCGAGCGCCAGCGGGTCGGCCTGGCTCGCGCGATCGTCCGCCGGCCGCAGGTGCTGCTGCTGGACGAGCCGCTCTCCGCCCTGGACGCCCAGCTGCGCCAGCACGCCCGCGCGGAACTGATCCGGCTGCACCGGGAGCTGGGCAACACCGTCGTCCTGGTGACGCACGACCAGCTCGAGGCGCTGTCGATGGGCACGAACCTCGTGGTGATGAACGGGGGGAAGGTCGTCCAGTCCGGCACACCCGGCGAGGTCTACCGCCGCCCGGCGGACGTCTTCGTCGCCGGTTTCGTCGGCAGCCCGTCGATGAACCTGCACGAGGTGGCGGTGGCGTCCCATCCCGCCGGCCTCGAACTGACAGCCGGGACGTCGCCCGACGGCCGCCTCCGCGGGTTGCTCGCCGGCGGCGGGGCGCTCGCCGGCGGCGGGGCGCCGGACCGTGTCCGCCTGGGCTGGCGGCCGGGCGACGCCGTCCTCGAGGTACCCGCGCCCGGTGAACCGTCGCCCACCGGTGAGCCGGCCTCCCCAGGAACACCGGGGTCCGGGGGAGCGTCGGTGTCCGGGGGAGCGGCAAGCGGTCCGGGACTGGTCGTGACCGGGACGGTGGACGTCGTGGAGTTCACCGGCGACTCCGCCGTCGTGCACTGCACCGGAGATTTCGGCCGGTGGGCGGTGACGGTGCGCGCGGGAGACCGGCAGCCGGCCGTCGGTGACCGGGCGCGCGCCCACGTCCCGCTCGCCGACCTGCACCTGTTCGACGTGGACACCGGCCGGCGCCTCCCCACCCCGCCGCCTGACGGCCCCGGCCCCGGCCCCGGCCGCTGACCGCTGATCGGCTGCTGACCGCTGATCGGCCCTGATCCCGGCCCCTGAGCCCGGCCGGGATCTCCGCCCGGCCCCGGGCGGCCGGCCGGCACCGGCGCGGCGTGGCGCGGCTGGTTGTCCGGCGTTGTACCGAGGGTTCACCAGGGTTTTGCGTTCCAGCGGAACGCGTTCCCCGGGAATTATTCTCCGGTGTTGATGATTTCCTTTTCATTTGCTTTTAGTCTGCCTCCTGAAAGCTTTGCTCTGGGATTCTCCTGAAGGTTTCTCCGGACCTTGTGCCGAAACTCCGTCCGGCCACGGTGGAACCGGTCAGGAGCGTGTCGTGACCCCTCGCACCGTCAGGGCGGCCGCGGTCGCCGTGGTTGCCGTACTCGTCGGTGTCCTGTTCACCGTGGCCCCGGCGAGCGCGACGCCCCCGAACATCCCGTCGGCGAGCACCGCGCTGAGCCGGCTCAACTCGCTGACCGTCGCGGCCGAGTCGCACGCGTCCACCTATGACCGGGACCTCTTCCCGCACTGGATCACGGTCTCCGGGGCGTGCAACACCCGGGAGCAGGTGCTGAAGCGCGACGGCTCCGGTGTCGTCGTGAACAGCAGCTGCGCGGCGACGTCCGGCTCCTGGTACAGCCCGTACGACGGCGCCACCTGGACGGCGGCGTCGGACGTCGACATCGACCACATGGTGCCGCTCGCGGAGGCGTGGGCCTCCGGTGCCTGGGCGTGGACCACCTCGAAGCGCCAGACCTACGCCAACGACCTCGGCGGCCCCGAGCTGTGGGCGGTCACCGACAACGTCAACCAGTCCAAGAGCGACAAGGACCCGGCCGAGTGGCAGCCGCCGCTCTCCTCGTTCCGCTGCACCTACGCCCGCGCCTGGGTCCAGGTGAAGTACTACTACGCCCTGACCGTGGACAGCGCCGAGAAGTCCGCCCTCACCAGCATGCTCGGCACCTGCTGACCGGTTTCACGCTGACCGGCCCTGTCGCGGTGGGTCCCGCCGTGGCGGGCTCCGGCTGAGGCGGCACGGCCCTGAGATGCCCGGAACCCCGCGGCCCCCGCGGCCCCCGCGGGGCTCCGGGCATTTCGTCGGTCATGTCCGGAAGATGAATGGATCCGTGCCGGCGGGCTCGTATCCGTCCGCCCGGCGGCTGGTAGCGGGCGCGGCGTCGCCTCGGTAAGTTGGCGAGGGTATGGCCGTGTTCGCGGGGCCCCGCGTTCCGGATCCAGCCTTTCGAGAAGGAGGCGATCCCAGTGATCACCTCGTCGGGTCCCGTACGTGTCGTTCAGTGGTGTACCGGCCATATCGGCCAGATCGCCATCCGCCATTTCGCAGCTAATCCCACCTTCGAGTTGGCCGGTGTCTACACCACCTCCGCGGCCAAGGACGGCGTGGACGCGGGCGTGCTCGCCGGGATGGACCCGGTCGGCGTCACGGCCACGACGGACAAGGAGAAGCTCCTCACCCTCGACGCCGACTGCGTCCACTACGCGCCGTTACAGCCGGATCTCGACGACCTCGAGGCGCTCCTGCGTTCCGGGAAGAACGTCGTCACGCCGCTCGGCTTCACGTTCCCGCGGCCGGACGACGAGCAGACGATCCGCCTTCAGGCGGCCTGCCAGGCGGGCGGGACCAGCTTTCACGCCGGCGGCATCCACCCGGGATTCGCCGGTGACATCCTCGCGCTCGTCGGCTCCCGGCTGCACAGCCGCCTCGACCAGGTGGTCGTGACCGAGGTGGTCGACTTCAGCGCCGCGCCGGCGAGCGACATGCTCACCGCCTTCGGGTTCGGCCGCGACCCGGAGGAGGCCCACCGGACGCACCGGCTCGCCCTCGACGTCTACAGCCAGTCCATCGGCCTGCTGGCAACGGGTCTCGGGCTCACGGTCGACCGGTACGAGTGCGGCCTCACGGTCGCCGTCAGCGACAGGGACCTCACCGTTGCCTCCGGACTGATCCCGGCCGGCAAGGTGGCGGGCATGTGCCGCCGCTGGGAGGCGATCGTCGACGGGCGCCCCGCCATCGTCTTCCAGTCGAAGTGGAAGATGGCGGACGACCTCACCCCGGAGATCGTCGACGGCGCGAGCCGGTACATCGTCGAGTTCCTCGGCGAGCCGGCCACCACGTTCACGCTCGAGGAGCATCCGTCCAACGGCCGGGTCGATGCCGGGCGGACCTGGACGACCATGGCCGTCGTCAACATGATCCACGACGTCGTCGCCGCCCCGCCGGGCATCCGGACACACCTCGACCTCCCCCCGGGAAAGCCGCGCGGCCTCTTCCACTGAGATCGGCGGCCTTTGATGTCGGCGGCCTTTCCCGCCGCGGCATCCTCCGGGGCGCGGGGATGTCAGAGCAGGGTCGGCAGTACTTCCTCGAAGAAGGGGAGGTCGCCGTCGAAGGTGGGTGTCAGCGTGCGGAACTCCGCCGCTGTCACCCAGCGGGCGTCGCTGGCCTCGCCGGGGTCGAGGCGGAGGTCGCCGGTCTCGGCCGGGGCCGTCCACCAGTGCAGGCGGAAGCTGCCGTCGTCGGTGTCGCACTCCCAGACCCTGGCACCGGCGACGACGGTCAGCCCGACCTCCTCCCACACCTCGCGGACGAGGGCCTCGGCCTGTGTCTCGCCGGGCTCGATCCGCCCGCTGGGCGGTGCCCAGAACCCGGACCGGGCGGCCAGCGGGCCGCGTTCGATGACGAGCACCCGCCCGGCGCGGAGCAGCACCGCGACGACCGCCTGCCGCTGAGACACGGGCGGATCCTCCGCGTCGCCGGTCGGCTGCGGCGTCACCGGCTGCCGCGTCACCGGCGGGCTTCCAGCGTCGGCGCGAGACCGGCGGGGACGGGCAGGTCGCAGTCCGGCTCCGCGGCACCGGCGGTGAGCCGGACGGGGACGACACCGGCCCAGTAGCCCGAGTCCAGGTCGGGCGGGTCGTCGTTCGGCGGGCCGGTGCGGGACTTCAGCGCGACATCCGTGGACGGGTCGCCCAGGCCCAGCGCCAGGACGGCTGTCGCCGCCAGCTCCTTCGGTGTCGGGGGGCGGCACTGTTCCGACCGCCCGACCCCGACCCGGTCCACGAGGGCGGCGAGAACACGGTTCTTCTCGTCCGTGTCCACGACGGCCCGCGCGTCACCGTGGACGATGACGGAGCGGTAGTTCAGCGAATGGTGAAAAGCCGACCGGGCGAGGACGAGACCGTCGAGCAGGGAGACCGTCACGCACACCGGAAGGGCCACGGACCGCCCCGCCGCGAGGAGCCGCGCCCCGGTCGATCCGTGCACATACAGCGTTTCCCCGACCCGGACGTGCAGCGTGGGAATCACATGCGGCCGGCCGTCGACCACGAAACCCACGTGGCAGGTCAGCGCCTCGTCAAGGACGGCATCGACGGCGTCGCGGTCGTAGGTGACGCGCGCGACGGCGCGTGAGGGGTGCAGCACGACGCCTATTCTGGCCCGCCGCGCAGCTCCAGGGTGGCGCATTTCGGCCCGCCGCCGGCCTTCTGCAGCTCGGACAGGTCGAGGCCGATCGGCTCGAAACCACGCTCGCGCAGCTCGGCGATCACCCCGACGGCGGCCCGCGGCAGGACGACGTGACGCCCGTCCGAGACGGCGTTCAGGCCGAACGCCACGGCGTCGGCGTCCGACGCGGTGACGGCGTCCGGGTAGAGCTCCGCCAGCAGCTGCCGGCTCTCGTCGGTGAAGGCCTTCGGGTTGTACATGATGGTCTGCTCGTCGAGAACGGCGAGAGCCGTGTCGAGGTGGTAGTAACGCGGGTCGGTGAGTGTCAGGGTGACGACCGGGCGCCCGAAGAACTCACGGAGCTCCGTGTGCGCCTCGGTGGCGGTCCGGAAGCCGGAACCGGCCAGGATGCGTTCCCCGACGGTCAGGCAGTCACCCTCGCCCTCGTTCGTCCACTGCGCCTGCCGGACCTCGCCGAATTCCCCGCCCCGCTTCTCGAACCATTCGAGGAACGCCGCGGATTCGGGGCGTCGTTGCGGGTGCCGGAAACGCGCGACCAGCACCCGCCCGTCCACGACGGTCGCGCCATTGGCGGAGAAGACCATGTCCGGCAGCCCGGGGCGCGCTTCCAGGACCTCCACCCGGTGCCCGAGTTCGAGGTAGAGATCGCGCAGGCGCCCCCACTGCTCGAGTGCGATCTTGGCGTAGGTCGGCACTTCGGGATGCATCCAGGGATTGATCGAGTATTCGACGTCGAAATACTTCGGTTCGACCATGAGGTAGTGACGCCGGGTGGCGGTCCGCTGCACGGTTTCCTCCTGGCTTGCCTCGGGTGCGCTGGCCCCATTCTTACCGGCCGCCCGGCCGTGCGAAGTGCCCCGCCGGCCCGGAGGGCTGTGAGCCGGACTACGCCGGTCGGCCCCGGCGGCGAGGGACGGGGCCGGCCAGAGTGTTGCCCTCCGCGTCGGTCATGACGGTGTCGACGCAGGTGAACGTGAGGGCGTAGCGCGTTCTGGGAGTCAGGCCGAAGCCCAGGTGGACAACCCCGTTGGTCGCACCGAACATCTCGTTCAGGCCGCAGTTGCCGGGCTGCTGGCGCAGCACCGGGTTGAGCCCGACGCCGAACTCCCGCAGCACCCGGTACGATTCGTCCGCCTCGTAGAGATCGTGCAGGGCGGCGACCGCGCCCTTGCCCGCCGGCGCGGTCGCCCGGACGTCGGTCACCAGGCCGTCGGCCAAAGTCAGGATCACCGGGCTTTCGCGCAGTGCGTCGAGGTCCTTGTGGAGGGCCGCCTGCTCGTCGACGCAGGCCGGATCGTCACCGCGGTGCACGATTGGGGCGCCGAGCAGGGTGATTGATCCGTGCAGGTCGAGCCGCCGGGACGCACCGGAGCGGTACAGGCCGGCGGGCATGGCACTGGCCCCGCCGGACGGCGCGATCTGCTGCTCGCCGGGCGCCAGGGGGCCGGCCTGCTGGTTCCACTCGTAGTCGGCCGAGATCCCGAACGTGGCGGACGTCCCCTCCCGCGCGGCGGTGAGCCACACGTATGGCGTCGCGCCGAGCGCGCCGAACAGGCGGTCCGCCCGGATCTGCAGGGCGACCGGGTCGGTGTTCTCGACGGCGGTGAGGAAGTAGCCCATCTGGGCGTCGGTGACCGGCGTCGACCCGCAGGGCATGACGACCAGCCGCCGGCCGGGCCCGAGCACCGCCGGCTCGGGGGAGAGGACGAAACGGTCCGGGCAGACGACGAAGACGTCCGCGCTGTCCGGGCAGCGGGCCGAGCCCAGGACGGCGTCGAGCGGCTCGCCGGCCTCGATCGTCGCCACGGCGGTGTGCCGGTACCTGCTGCCGGGGGCGAGGGTGAACTCCTCCGCGCGGTCGGCCTGGGTGATGAGGAGGAACGTCTCGCCGGGTTTCCCGAACTGGTGATGACGGTCGGGATGGACGACGAAATGTGGCACGGAGTCACCCCGGATCGGGAATTCCGGCGCGGCCGCGCCGGAGAAACATGTGAGAACGCTCGGTGCTGCGTCGACGGTGCGGTGCGGTGTTTTCCGCAGGACGTCGACACCGCCGTCGGTGACGACGGTGTCAGGTGCGATGATGCCGAGGTGGTACCGGGTGAACGTGGTCAGCCCGGTTCCCTGGTACAGGCAGTCGGGCGCCGTACCGAACACCCCGTTCCTGGCGTGGTTTCCGGGAAGCACATCGTTTCCGGGAGCGGGTCGAGGGTTGTTTTCACCGCAGGGCCGATCTCCCAGGCGAAGCGGTGGGGCGAGTCTACCCGGAACGGCGGCGTTACTACGACCACCATGGTGGTCACCATCGCCGGTGGCTCTCGGTGAATGTTTCCGGTCGTGCCGGGGAAACCGGCGGCTTTGGAAGAAGGGAATCGGGAGTCCGCCGCGGACGACCTCTCCGCTGGCGGTAGCCGCTGATCGTGGGTGGGCCATCCCCGGCCGGGGTCGTCTGCTGGGCGGCCCGCCGGCCCGCCGGCACCGGCCCGCCGGCACCGGCCCGATCGGGCGCCCGGCGGGCGGATGCCGGCTCGGGCGCAATCCGCCCGCAACAGGATCTGGCTACCGTCAGGCCATGACTCTGAGCATCCGCAATCGGCTCATCGGTACCGTCGCCGAGATCACCGGCGGCGCTGTGATGGGCACCGTTCGCATTGATCTGCCGAACGGCGAGACACTCACCTCCGCCGTCACCATGGATGCGATCAAGGATGTCGGCGTCGCGATCGGCAGCGAGGTCGAGGTGCTGATCAAGGCGACGGACGTCTCCCTCGCCATCGGCGAGACGTCCGGGCTGACGATCCGCAACCGGCTCGGCGGCACCGTGGTCGCCCTCGATACCGGCGGCGCGATGGCACTGGCCCGGGTCGCCCTCGGGCCCGGCACCGAGCTGACCGCCGCGATCACCCGCGCCGCCGCCGACGACCTCGGCCTCGCGCCGGGAACATCGGTCACGGCGCTGATCAAGTCGACGGAGATCGCCTTCTCCGCCCTGTGACGCCCGGCCGCCGCCGGCCGCCGGCCGCCGCCGGCCGCCGGCCGCCGCCGGCCGCTGGCCGCCGGCGGTCGGCAGCCCGCGGCCGGTGCGGGCCGCTCTACATCTTGCGGAAGTCCCAGCTGCTGATCTTCTCGGGGACCACCCGCAGCCAGGCGTGCCGGCCGTCGTAGTGCATCTCGTCGCGGCCGGTGTACTTCCGGGCGTAGAGCAGCTCGGTGTTGGCGAGGCCGGGGTCGGGAGTGCTGGTGCGCGGGGCCTCTCCCACACTCTCCGCCCGGCCGCGGATCTCCACCCCGCGCAGCTCCCCGAAGCCGTGCCCGGTGTCGATGACCACGGCGACCCGCGGATCACGCTCGAGGTCCGTCCAGCGCTGGCTTCTCACGACCGAGTTGAGCCACAGTGCCTGCCCGTCCCACACGAACCACAGCGGTGTCAGATGAGGACCGCTCGGGCTCGTCGTCGCCACCCGGCAGGTGCGCTCCTCGGCGAGGAAGGCGTCCACCTCCTCCTGGGTCATGGCGATCTTGCGGCCCCGACGCTGCTCTCTCATCGTTGTCCCTTCGTCAGCCCGGTGTCTTTCGACCCTATGGCGCGGCCCAGGCCAGGCGCACCACGTCAGATTCCCGAGCCGAACCGACCAGGGTAGGGCGTCGGGCCGGAGGTCGGGAACAGAACGAGAGAACATCTGCATAGCCTTGCAGCTAATGGCGGGCTGCCAGTACCTTTCTCGTCGCCGTGGTGTTCGGGAAGACCGGTGTGATGCCGGAGCGGCCCTCGCCACTGTGATCGGGATGTCGACAGCCACTCCCCGCCAGCCGGGGAAGCCACTGGGCAGCGGGCCACACGGACCGCAACGCCCGGGAAGGCGGCCGCCGGCGCACCACCCGTCAGCCAGGAGACCGGCCACGGCACCCGCGATCCGTCCACGAGGTGTTGGAAGGCGGCCGATTCCGGCATGCGCGCACGTCTGGTGGCCCTGAGCGCCACCCGAGCCCGAACTGACCGGTGAACTCGCCGGCGCGGCCCGGATCGAGGTCCCGGTCCGCAGCCTGTACTCCGGCTCGACCACGCATCTGCCGCTGCTCGTCGACCTGGGGCGCGAAGATGTTCTCGCCGGGGTGGCGAGCGCCGCCACCGTCGTCAACCCCGACATCCGGGCCCGTCTCGACGCGGGCGAGATCGTCGAGTACGCCCCCGGCGGGCAGATCGACACCGAGCGGGTCGTCACCGAGGCGCCGGACGTCCTGATGACCGGCGGCACCGAATCCGCCGAGTACGGAACGCTGCGGGACGCGGGCATTCCCGTCGTCGCCAACGCCGAATGGCTGGAAGCCGACCCGCTCGGCCGCGCGGAATGGGTGAAGTTCAT
Source organism: Parafrankia elaeagni (assembly GCF_000374165.1). Taxonomy (GTDB): domain Bacteria; phylum Actinomycetota; class Actinomycetes; order Frankiales; family Frankiaceae; genus Parafrankia; species Parafrankia elaeagni. The sequence continues at coordinate 50,946 of NZ_KB893727.1, read as the reverse complement.
GGCGGCCCTCACCGGCGAGGAAACCGAGGCGGCGAAGGTCTTCGACCGGATCGAGGCCGACTACACCGCCATCGCCGACCGGGTCCCCGACGGCGACGGTGACCGGGTGCCCGCGCTGATCGGCACCATGTACCAGGGCACCTGGTACATGCCGTCCGGCGGCAGCTACGTCGGCAAGCTCCTCGCCGACGCCGGCGCCACCTACCCGTGGGCCGACGAGACCGACACCGGCAGCCTCGAGCTCGACTTCGAGACCGTCTTCACCGAATCCGGCGGCGCCCCGATCTGGCTCGCCGACGGCGAATGGGAGAACCTCGCCGACGTCACCACCGAGGACGAGCGCCACGGCCAGCTCGCGGCCGTCCGCGGCGGCCAGGTGTGGAGCAACACGCTGGTCATCGGCCCGGGCGGCGGCAACGACTACTGGGAGCGCGGCGTCACCCGGCCCGACCTGGTGCTCGGCGACCTGGCCGCGATCCTGCACCCCGACGCCTTCCCCGGCCACACCTTCGCCTTCTACCGCCACCTCCAGTGACCCAGACGACGTCCGGCCCGGCCGCGCGGACGTCCGGCCCGGTCGCCGCCACGTCTGCTCCGGCCGCCGCCGCGTCCGGCCTGGTCGGGGGGACGTCCGCCGCGGGGGAGGGGGGTGGACGCCGCCGCCGGGCGAGGCGCGGGCCGGTGGTGCTCGGCGGTCTCGTGGCCGCGGTGGCGGCGGTGTTCCTGCTCGCCCTCGCCGTCGGCTCGGTCGCCGTCCCGCTCGACGAGACCCTGCGGGTCCTCGCCGGGCGGGCGCCGCGCGACCCGCGGTGGACGGTCGTCGTCGGCCAGATCCGGCTGCCCCGCGCGCTCACCGCCGCCCTCGCCGGCGCGGCCCTCGGCGTCGCCGGACTCCAGATGCAGACCCTGTTCCGCAATCCGCTCGCCGACCCCTACTCACTCGGCGTCAGCTCCGGCGCGAGCCTCGGCGTCGCGCTCGTCGTCGCCGGCATCGGCGGCTCCGGCGGGACGTTCACCGCCCAGGTCGCCGGCAGCGGCCGGTTCGGCGTCGTCATCGCCGGTGCGGCCGGTGCGGCGGTCGTCCTGGCGGCCGTGCTCCTGCTGGCGAACTGGGTCCGTTCCGTCGTCACGCTGCTCGTCATCGGCGTCATCCTCGGCAGTGCCGTCAGCTCCGTCGTCAGCCTGCTGCTCACCTGGACGGCCCCGGAACGCGCCCTCCAGTACTGGACGTGGTCCCTCGGCAGCTTCGCCGGGACGTCCACCGGCGACCTGACGGTCTTCGCGCCCGCCGTCGGCCTCGGCCTGCTCGTCGCGCTCGCCACGGTGAAACCGCTCAACGCCCTGCTGCTCGGCGAGAACTACGCCCGGACACTGGGGCTGCGGCTGTGCCGGGTCCGTGCCGTCACCCTGCTCGGCGCGTCCCTGCTCGCCGGGGCGGTCACCGCGTTCTGCGGGCCGGTGGCGTTCCTCGGCATCGCGGTCCCGCACGTGGCCCGCCGCCTGCTCGACACCGCCGATCACCGAGTGCTCGTCCCCGGCACGCTGCTCACCGGCGCGCTGCTCGCGCTGGCCTGCTCGATCGCCGCCCAGCTGCCCGGCACCGGCCTCGTCCTGCCGATCAACGTCATCACCGCGCTGGTCGGAGCACCGATCGTGATCGCCGTGCTGCTGCGCGCCCGCCCCGACGTCGCCGGAGCCGCCTGATGGCACCCGGACTCGTCCTGGCGGACCTCGCCGTCGGCTACCGGCGCCGCCGCCGGGCACTGCGTCCGTCCAGCCGCACCGGGCAGGTCGGACGCTCGGGCCGGGCGGTGCTGGCCGGCCTGTCCGCCGCCGCGCCCCGCGGGCAGCTCACCGTCCTGCTCGGGCCGAACGGAATCGGCAAGTCAACGCTGTTGCGCACCCTCGCCGGACTCCAGCCGCCGCTCGCCGGCAGCATGCGTCTCGACGGGGCGGACCTGAACCGGCTCACCGGCGCCGCCCGGGCCCGGCTCGTCGGCGTCGTGCTCACCGACCGCGTGCAGGCCGGCCTGCTCACCGCCGCCGACCTCGTCGGCCTCGGCCGCCACCCGCACACCGGCCCCACCGGCCGCCTCACCGCCGCCGACCGGGCAGTCGTGCACTGGGCGCTGGCCGCGGTCGGCGCCGACCATCTCGCCACCCGCGCCGCCGACGAGCTCTCCGACGGCGAACGACAGCGGGTCATGATGGCCCGCGCCCTCGCCCAGGAACCGTCCATCATCCTGCTGGACGAGCCGACCGCCTTCCTGGACGCCCCGTCCCGCGTCACCATCACCGCGCTGCTGCGCCGGCTCGCCCGCGAACGCGACCTGACCGTCGTCGTCTCCACCCACGACCTCGAACTCTCCCTGCGTGTCGCAGACCAGGTCTGGCTCGTCGACCGGACGGGGACCCTCCACACCGGGCACCCTGACGAGGTGGTCGGCTCCGGCGCGGTGAACACCTCCTTCGACGGCGACGATCTGCACTTCGACCCGACGACCAGAACCTTCGAGCTGCGCGGCCCACTGTGACGCCCTGCCCGGGCCCACCCGCCGCGGGCGGCCCCACCCACCGGGAGGTACCGATGAGCGGTTCCGCGGAACCGGTCGACGGCACGCGGGTCCGCTCCGCGCTGCTCGCCCTCACCGCCATCAGCCCCTACTTCGAAGCGGACATCCCGCCGCCCGGTTCGCCGGCTGACGCCGGTGCTGGCGGTGATGGTGGTGATGGTGGGGGCGTCCCCGTCCCGGTCGAGGAGCTGTACCGGGGCGGGGCGGCTCTCGCCGCTGCGATCGACGGCGTGAACGCGCGGCTCGGCGGCGTCGAACGGCGGGTGGCGGCGTCCACCCTCGCGCTCGGCCATGCCGCCCGGCTGTGGTCGGTCGCGCTCGGCTGCTGGGCGACCACGGGGATCGTCCCCGACCTCGATCCGTCCGTTCTGCGCGTCCAGCCGCGGCTGACCGCCCCACTCCGCCTCATCGTCGACAGGCCCACCGGACGGCGCCCCGCCCCGCCTGTCGCCGGCACCAACCCCGCCACCACCACCACTGCCGTCGACAGCGCCGCGGACCTGCTCCGGGAGGTCGTCGTGGAACGGAACCTGCGGCCCTACTTCGCCGCGGTCCAGCGGCAGACCCGGCTGCCCGCCGGGCTCCTCTGGGGCAACGCCGCCTCCGCGCTGGTCGGCGCCACACGGGTGCTCATCGCGCACCTCGCCTCCACGGACCCGGTCGGCAGCCCCGCCCAGGAGACCACCTCGGAGGCTGTGCCGGCGGGCGCGGCGGTCGGACGGGTCACGGCGCTCCTGCTCGCCACACCGCCGCTGGCGCACACGACCGTCCACGCGCTCACCGCGGACGGGCAGGTCGTGCCATCCACCGTGGTGCGGCGCAGCTGCTGCCTCTTCTACCGGGTGCCCGGCGGCGGCACCTGCGGCGACTGCCCCCTGCACGGACCACAGGAGAGGACACCGCGATGACCACCGACACCAGCTTCCGCACCGTCGACGAGCTCGGCAACGGCACCCTGCAGATCTGGGACCTGCCGATCGACACCGACACCCTGCTCGGCATCATCACGGACGTCTTCACCGAGCACTGGCGCCAGATCGGCTTCGGTGTCCTGGTCCAGGGAGCCGCCTGGGAGGTCGCGGCCCCCAACGCCCCCCGGAAGATCGCCATGTACGACGGCTACGTCACCGTCGACTTCGGCTCCTGGCACTTCCACTCTCAGGACTGCGGTGCCCAGTGGTCCTCGCCGGCGAGGTACGTCGCGATCTCGTGCTGGGCGGCCTGCTCCCGGGTCAGCTGCGGCCGGTCGTCGTTGGCCTTCGCCCCCGGCCCGGAGTTCCGGAACTCCGCGTTACTCCCCGCCGTCCAGTCGTAGCCGGACATGGTGGCCCAGGGGTCGTCCCTGACATGCCGGTCGAGCCAGGAGTCACGGATCACCACGCGCGGGTTGTTGTCCGGCGCGCTGCTGGGGTGCCAGGGACGTCCGAGGAAGTAGGTGCCCCGGCCCGCGTCGGAGACCAGGCGTGAGCCCGTGATAAGGAAGCCGTACGGGTTGGACGGATAGGTGCTGGGAGCTGTCACGTAGCCGGGCTGGCCGTCGTCGCGGCGCACGGCGTTGATCACCGACCGGGAGACCACCGCGGTCGCCCGGCCGAAGATGAAGTCGACATCGCCCTGGATCCAGCTGTCGTTGACGTAGACCCGGGAGCGGACGTCGACCGACGGCGAGTCCAGATACAGGGTGTCCTGGTTTCCCAGGAAACGCACCTTGTCGAACACGATCCGGTCCGCGAGCGTCTTCACGGCGACCGCCTGACGGGCGGTGATCTCCGGGTGCGCCGCCTCGTCGAAGGCGTTCTCGAACGTCACCGCCCGCGCCTCGAACTCCGCGCCGGCGACGGTGACGCTCGCGCTGCCGCTGGTCCCCCACGTGCCGCCGCCCGGCTTCGGGGTGCCCGCGGCGTTGTCGTGGCTGATCACCACGTCCCTGGGGTTGCCGGTGCCGCCGATGAACGACAGCCTGCTGTGCGCCGCGTCGACGGTGACCGGCCCGCGGTAGGTGCCACGCCGGATGACGATGTCCGTCCGCGCCACCGCGTCGGTCGCCGCGAGGTCCACGGCGTCCTGGACGGTGGTGGCATCGCCGGATCCGTCGGCGGCGACGACGACACGGTCGCGCACGCCGGTGTTCTCCGGACCGGCCTGGCGCGCGACGACGCGGGGAACCGCCTGCGCGGGGTGCACCGTGCGCCGGGACCCGGCGAAGGCGGGCACCTCGGGGAGGTCCGGGTCGTTCTCCGCGTTGTACGCCGCCAGCAGATCCGCCGGTGCCCCGTTGACCCGGTTGTCGTTCTCGGTGATCCGCGTCCCGCCCCAGTGACCGATGACCCGCCCCGGGCTGATGTCGGCGGGCAGGGTCACCGCGTTGCGCTCGGCGACAATGTGCGATTCCCTGCCGACCCCCCAGGAGTAGATGTAGTCCGCGGAGGTTCCGCCGTCCTGGACGTAGTGGTTGTTGTAGACGTCCACCTGGCCGTACCGGACCCGCGGCGCACGCTGGCCGATGTTGCGGAACTCGTTGTGGTGAACGGTCACCCGCAGTTTGCCGGCGTCCGTCACCCGCGAGTCACTGGAGCCGATGAGCATCGTCTTGTCATGGTCGTGAATACGGTTGTACGAGACCGTGACCAGGTCCGACGCGTTGGTGATGTCCAGCAGTCCGTCATGTGCCTGGTAGGGCTGCCCGAAGTGGAGCGGCTGCCGCGAGTCCTGGTTGTCACCGTCGCTGAAGTCGTTGTGGTCGATCCACACGTTGGTGCTCTCGCGGAGCGAGATCAGGTCGTATTCCGAGTTCCAGGCACCCGACGAGCCGTCCGCCGGATCCCAGGCCGGGAAGCAGTCGTAGGCGTCACTCAGCACCAGACCACGGATGATCACGTTGGACACGCCCTGCAGGCGCAGTAACGCGCCCGAGATCTCCGCTCCCCGCGCCCCGACCAGTGTCGTGTTGGAACCGACGGTGACGGTGATCTGTGCGCTCTGCGCCTGCTGGGAGACCTTCCGTGCGTCCTCCATCGGCCCGCTGGGACTGTTCGCCCGTCCCCAGACAGCCGGGTCGTAGGCCTGTAGGTAGCCTTCGAGCGAGTACCCGTCGCGGTTGTACCCGGAACACTCGATCTTCTTTCCGGCGTCGTCCGTGTTGGCATCGATCTTCCCGGAGACGACGACGATCTTCGGCTCGTCGCCGGAGACCGCGGCGGCCAGCTCCGCGCGCGTCTTCACCACGAAGACACGGTCGGCCCCGGCGGCCGAACCACCGGTGGTGCCGGCGCCGGCCGAGCCCCAGCCGTCGCCGGCCGCGAGAGGCTCCCCGGCCAGCTGCAGGGCCGCCGCCTCGGCCTGGCCGCCGGGGCCCCGGCGGCCGCTGTCGGCGTGTGCCGGGAGGGTGAGCGCCCCGGTCACGGCCACGCTCAGGGCCGCCAGGACGGCCAGGGGCGCTCTTCTTCTCCGCGGTCGTCTCGTCGCCGTCAGCCGCTGCATCCAGGGACCTCCGTATCGGAAAACGCTTTCCCTGAGCTGCAGCACAGCACACTTTGCGAGGCGGTGCAAGTGGGCAATCTCGTGACCTTGACAAGCCGGAAAGCGATGTTACGGTGAGCGCGGAATGCGCTTTCCTTTGAGTGGGCCGACTGCCCGCGCTCCCGAAGGGAAACTGTATGCATCGCATCAGGTCCCGCCGGTCACCTGACAGCTCTGCCGCCGGCAACCAGCCGGGGCGACGGCGACCGGCACTGATCGTGACCACGGCCTTATCCCTGGCCGCGTCGCTGGCGGCCCTGCTCCTGGTCATCGCGCCGTCCGCGTCCGCGGCCGCTCTGTTCTCGGACGACTTCGCCGACGGGAACGCCGACGGCTGGTCGAAGTCCGGCGGCAGCTGGTCGGTGGTCACCGACGGCACACCGGCCTACCGGCAGACCAACCTCGGCAGCGAGCTCGCCCGCGCCTTCGCCGGCTCCACCAGCTGGACCGACTACAGCCTGCAGGCCAGGGTCAGACCGCTGGCCTTCGACGGCGCGCAGCGGTACGTCGGCATCGGCGCCCGCACCGCCAGCAACACGAAGTTCTACCGGCTGGTCCTGCTCAACAGCAACCGGGCCGAGCTGCAGGCGGTCAGCGGCAGCTCCGTCACCGTGCTCGGCGGCGTGTCCCGCACGGTGAGCACCGGCAGCTGGTACACCCTGCGCGTCGACGTCTCCGGCACCACGATCAGCGGCTACGTGGACGGCACCCTGATCGGGTCGGGGACGGACAGCTCGATCACGGCTGGCCGGATCTCGCTGCAGACCTTCCACGCCACCGCCTCCTTCGACGACGTGCTGGTCAGCGACTCCGTCACCACGCCCCCCACGACGGCACCCCCCACGACGGCACCCCCCACGACGGCACCCCCCACGACGACACCGCCCACGACGACACCGCCGGGGGGCGGCGGAACGCTCCCGCCGGTGACGCCGGGCGCGGGCGCCAGGCAGGTGGAGAAGCTCAACCGGGGCCTGGTCTCCGTCCGAACGGGCTCGGACAACCTCGTGTCGTGGCGGCTGCTGGGCACCGACCCGGCCGGTGTCGGGTTCAACCTGTACCGGAACGGCACGAAGGTCAACTCCTCGGTCATCACCGGGGGTACGAACCATCTCGACACGGGTGCCGCCGCCGGGTCCACCTACACGGTGCGGCCGGTGCTCGACGGTGTCGAGTACGCGTCGACCGAAAACTCCCTGTCGCTGCCCGGCGGGTCGCTGAACGTGCCGCTGCAGGTCCCGTCCGGTGGGACCACTCCCGACGGGGTCGCCTACAGCTACTCCGCGAACGACGCCTCGGTGGGGGACGCCGACGGTGACGGGCAGTACGAGATCTTCGTGAAGTGGGACCCGTCCAACGCCAGGGACAACTCGCAGTCCGGGTACACCGGGAACGTCCACCTCGACGCCTACCGGCTCGACGGGACCCGGCTGTGGCGCGTCGACCTCGGGCGCAACATCCGGGCGGGAGCGCACTACACCCAGTTCCAGGTCTACGACTACTCCGGCGACGGCCGGGCCGAGGTGGCGATGAAGACGGCCGACGGGACGGTCTCCGGCACCGGCCAGGTCATCGGCTCCGCGTCCGCCGACCACCGCAACTCGTCGGGCTACGTCCTGTCGGGCCCGGAGTACCTGACGATGTTCGACGGGCTGACCGGGGCGGCGCTGTCCACGGTGGACTACGCCCCGGCGCGCGGGACGGTGTCGTCGTGGGGCGACTCGTACGGCAACCGGGTGGACCGTTTCCTGGCCGGTACCGCGTACCTGGACGGAACCCGCCCGTCCCTGATCATGGCGCGGGGCTACTACACCCGCAGTGTCGTCGCCGCGTGGGACTTCCGCAACGGCAGCCTGACCCGGCGATGGGTGTTCGACTCGAACGTGTCCGGCTCGCAGTACACCGGCCAGGGCGCGCACAGCCTGTCCGTGGCCGACGTGGACTCCGACGGCCGGCAGGAGATCATCTACGGCGCCATGGCGATCGACGACAACGGATCGCCGCTGTGGACGACCGGCCTCGGCCACGGCGACGCCCTGCACGTGGGCGACTTCGACACCGGCCGTGCGGGGCTGGAGGTGTACATGCCCTCGGAGAACACCTCCGGCCCGGACTCCTGGATGGCCGACGCCCGCACCGGCCAGATCCTGTGGTCGAAGTCCGGCTGCGCCTGCGACAACGGCCGGGGCGTGGCGGGCGACGTGTACGCCGGCAGCCCCGGTGCGGAGGCCTGGTCCTCGGCGGACTCCACCCTGCTGTCGTCCACCGGCGGGGCGCTGGGGCGCAGGCCCGGCTCGACGAACTTCCTGCTCTGGTGGGACGGCGACCCGGTGCGGGAGCTGCTCGACGGCACCACGGTGGCCAGGTACGGCACCAGTGGGGACACCACGCTGCTGAGCGGGTCGGGGGTCGCCTCCAACAACGGCACCAAGGCCACTCCCGCGCTGTCCGGCGACATTCTCGGGGACTGGCGCGAGGAGGTCGTCTGGCGGACGTCGGACAGTTCGGCGCTGCGTATTCACAGCGCCACCGCTCCCACCTCGACGCGGATCCACACGCTCGTGCACGACCCGCAGTACCGGGTGGCGCTGGCCTGGCAGAACACCGCCTACAACCAGCCACCGCACCCGAGCTTCTTCATCGGCAACGGGATGGGTTCACCGCCCACGCCGAACCTTTACACGCCCTGAACTGACCGGGCGCGTACCGGTTGGTCCGGCCCGGGGCGGTGGCCCCGGGCCGGACCCTCGGAAAACGGGCCCTGGTCGGGCATCCAACGCGGACCGGGTCCGGGTCCGATCGCGCCGCGCATCGCGTGCTCTCGGCTGTGGCAGCCCAGAAGAAACATCCAAAGCAGGCGGTTCCGGGATCTTGCCATACCGGAGACGCCCGCTCTATCCTCACAGTCGGAAAGCGGTTTCCCGACTACCTTTGACAGGCGGTTGAGGCGCGGCCAGGCGCATTGAATTTCGGCGCCCCCAGCCGGCTCCGGTCGGCGATCCCGACGGCGGTAGGGGGGTGATTCCCTGACGACCTGCCGAGACTGCCTGGCCTGAGATGGTTCTTTCAGGATCCGAACAATTCCTACCACGAAAGGTCTGACGACAATGAAACGATCAGCTGCAGTGCGGCTCGGTGCCGCGCTGACCACGACGGCTGTCGCGGCGGCGACCGGCGCTGTCCTGTCGCTGTCCGGGGCGGCCTCGGCGGCGACCGGCGGCGTCACCGGCTATGCGACCCAGAACGGTGGAACCACCGGCGGCGCGGGCGGGCAGACGGTGCTGGCCACCACAGGTACCGCCATCCACCAGGCTCTGTGCGGCCGGGCCAGCAGCAGCACCCCGATCATCATCCAGGTCCAGGGGACCATCAACCACGGCAACACCTCCGCGGTTTCGGGCTCCAGCTGCAGCACGGCAGCGGACAAGATCGAGCTCAAGCAGATCAGCAACGTCACCATCGTGGGAGTCGGCAGCGGCGCCGTCTTCGACCAGTTAGGCATCCATATCAGGGAAGCCAGCAACATCATCATCCAGAACGTCACTGTCCGAAACGTCAAGAAGTCCGGCTCGCCCCTCTCGAACGGGGGGGACGCCATCGGCATGGAGACGGATGTCCGCCGTGTCTGGGTGGACCATGTCACCCTCGAGGCCTCGGGTGGTGAGTCGGAGGGGTTCGACGGCCTCTTCGACATGAAGGACAACACCCAGTACGTGACCCTGTCCTACAGCATCCTGCGCAACTCGGGCCGGGGTGGCCTCATCGGATCGAGTGAGAGCGACCTGACGAACGGGAACATCACGTTCCACCACAACCTCTACGAGAACATCGATTCCCGTACTCCGCTGCTGCGCGGCGGAATCGCGCACATCTACAACAACCACTACGTGGATCTCCATGAGTCGGGAATCAACTCCCGGGCCGGTGCCAGGGCCAAGGTGGAGAACAACTACTTCGAGGACTCGAAGGACGTTCTGGGTACCTTCTACACCGATGAGGCCGGCTACTGGCAGGTCGCGGGCAACACCTTCGACAACGTGACGTGGAGCAGCCCCGGCGGTGACACCAACCCCGCGGGCCCGAACCCGGTCTCCAACACCTCCGTCAGCATTCCGTACTCCTACAGCCTCGACTCCGCCAGCTGCGTGCCGGCCATCGTGAGCCAGACGGCGGGCGCCGGTACGGGCCTGCAGGTGTCGGACGGCAACTGCTCGGTGACCCCGGACCCGCAGCCGACCACGCCGAACCCGCAGCCCACGACCCCGAACCCGCAGCCCACGACCCCGCAGCCCACGACCCCGAACCCGCAGCCGACCACGCCGAGCGGGACCAACCTCAGCATCGGGGCCGGCTCCGACGGGTCCAGCAAGGCCAGCGGGACGAGCTACGGTGACGTCCGGGACGGTGACCTGAGCACCCACTGGTCGCCGAGCGGCTCGACCGGCGAGATCTCGATCAAGTGGAGCTCCGCCAGGACCGTGTCGACGATCAATATTCGTGAGGCGGCCGGGGCCGTCGGCGCGATCGGATCCTGGCAGGTCGTCAACCACGACACCGGCGCCGTTCTGCGCTCCGGAAACGGTGCCGGAGTCATCTCCGTGCCCGCCACCTCCCTCAAGAAGATCACCTTCAGGATCACCGGCTCGACCGGAACGCCGACGGTCGCCGAGTTCGAGACCTACGCCTGACGCGACTCCGTCACCCGGAAAGAAACGAACCTCCTGAACGGAGATCGGATGTTATCTCTCCGCACCTCCCGCTGCCGGCGGGGAAGGTGGCTCATTGCCGCCGGCGCGGCCGTGACGACAACGGCCTCGACACCGGCGTTCACCCAGGTGGCGTCCGCGGCCACCTCATCACCTACTCGTAGGTCGTCACCCGCCGAGAAGTGATGTCGCAATTGTGGCGGCCCGGTTCGCCGGGCCGCCACGTCTTTTCTGGATCGGCTCTTCCGCAGCCGCGCGGATCTGACCCACGGGCCGGCGGAGGCCGCCGCACGGCTGTTGACCGATGAATATGGTCGAACTATATTTGCCGAAATGCCGGGCGCTCATCCTGGCCCCGGCCGCGCCACATCATTCGGATCGTCCGGCACGTTCCTGCCGGTGAAAGGTGCGCCGCTGTGCCGACCGTCGAGTTTATCGAAGCAACCCGGAACTACTCCGGCGGGGAGTTACCCGCGGTGGACACGCTTGACCTCCAGATCGCCGACGGCGAGTTCCTCGTCTTCGTCGGCCCGTCCGGGTGCGGCAAGTCCACGTCACTGAGAATGCTCGCGGGGCTGGAGCCCGTGGACTCCGGAAGGATCCGTATCGGGGAGCGCGACGTCACCGATCTCCCGCCGAAGAGCCGTGACATCGCCATGGTGTTCCAGAACTACGCGCTGTACCCGCACATGGATGTCGCCGAGAACATGGGCTTCGGGCTGAAGATCGCCGGCGTGGCGAAGGAGGAGCGCTGGCGGCGTATCCGGGAGGCCGCGAAGCTCCTGGATCTCGAGCCCTACCTCGACCGGAAGCCCAAGGCGCTCTCGGGCGGTCAGCGCCAGCGGGTCGCCATGGGGCGGGCGATCGTCCGGGAGCCGCAGGTGTTCCTCATGGACGAGCCGCTGTCCAACCTCGACGCGAAGCTGCGGGTGTCCACCCGCACCCAGATCGCGTCCCTGCAGCGCCGGCTCGGCATTACCACGGTCTACGTCACCCACGACCAGGTGGAGGCCATGACCATGGGCGACCGGGTGGCCGTTCTGAAGGACGGCCGCCTGTGTCAGGTCGACACCCCGCTCGCGCTGTACGAGCGGCCCGACAACGTCTTCGTCGCCAGCTTCATCGGCTCGCCCGCGATGAACATCGTCGAGGCGCCACTGCAGGGTGACGGCCTGCGGGTCGGCGGTGCGGTGGTGACGCTCGCCCGGGCGACGGTGCAGGCGGCGGCGACCGAAGGCTCCACCGCGATCACCATCGGCTTCCGGCCCGAGGCGCTGGAGGTGTGCGGTGACGGCGAGGGCTTCGCCGTGCTGGTCGACATCGTCGAGGAGCTCGGCTCCGACGCCTATCTCTACGGCACGCTCACCGCCACCGAGGCGGGTGAGCTGGAGCAGGCGCAGCGGAACACGCGAATCGTGGCACGGATACCTCCGAGAGGTGTGCCGCGCCGTGGTGAGAAGGTCCGGCTGCGCATTCGCGAGGGGGAGTTCCACGTCTTCTCGGCGCAGACCGGGCAGCGGCTTCCCCGCTGACTGGTCCTCCCGGTGTGTCCGCCGGCGGGAAACCGCGGGAGGGCACACCGGGAGAACTCCGCCGCGGTGGGAGTCCGCGAGTTACCGCGTCTCCCCACCGCGTCTCCCCACCGTGCCGCCCTACCGTGCCTCCACGCCCATGACGGTGAGGAAGCGGCGCATCCGCGCGGCGGCCAGCTCCGGGTCGGGCAGCAGCCCGGCGTCGTCGGCCAGGCGGAACGTCTCGACCAGATGAGGCAGGCTGCGCCCGCTCTGCAGGCCGCCGACCATGCAGAACCCCCGCTGGTGCCCGCACAGCCAGGCCAGGAAGGCGATGCCGGTCTTGTAGTAGTAGGTCGGCGGGCCGAACACCTGCCGCGCCAGTGGAACAGTCGGCGCGAACGCCGCCTGGTAGGCCGCACGGTCGCCGCGGTCGAGCGCCTGCAGCGCCGCGGAGGCGGCGGGGGCGATCGCGGCGAAGATGCCGAGCAGCGCATGGCTCGCCGACACGTCGTCGCCGAGGATCAGCTCCGGATAGTTGAAGTCGTCGCCGGTGTAGAGCTTCACGCCGGGCGGCAGCGCCCGGCGCAGCGCCACCTCGTGATCCGCGTCGAGCAGGGAGACCTTGACCCCGTCGACGGAGGCGGCGTGGTCGTGCACCAGGCCGACGAACGACGAGGTGGCCGTCGCCAGGTCGGCTGATCCCCAGTACCCCTCCAGTGTCGGGTCGAACATCGGACCGAGCCAGTGCAGGATCACCGGGGCGCCGGTCTGCTCCAGCAGCCGCCCGTAGACCTTGTGGTAGTCCTCGGGCCCGCGGGCCAGCCGGGCCAGCTGGCGGCTGGCCATCAGAATGACCGTGGCGCCGGCCTCCTCCACCACGGCCAGCTGCTGCTCGTAGGCCCTGACCACGTCGTCCAGCCCGGCGAGGTCGACCTCGGCGTGATCGGTGCCCGCGCCGGCGGCGATCCGGCCCCCGCAGGCCTTCGCCTCGGCGGCGCCGCGGCGGATGAGCTCGGCCGTCGCCGGCCAGTCGAGCCCCATCCCGCGCTGGGCGGTGTCCATGGCCTCGGCCACCCCGAGCCCGTAGGACCACAGGTGCCGACGGAACGCCAGCGTGGCGTCCCAGTCCACCGCCGCGGGAGCCCCAGGGGCGTTGCCCCCCAGCGGATCGGCGACCACATGCGCGGCGGCGTAGGCGATCCGGCTGGTCGGCGGCGTGGCCGGGCGTGGCCAGGCCGTCGGCGCACGCAGGACGCGTCGCTGCGTCGTCCCGTCCGGCCCGGGCAGGTGGATCACGGTGCTCACGGCACGAGTTCCGGCAGCGGGACGCGCCGGCCCAGGTCCGAGGACTCCAGCGCCGCCGTGGCGAGCATGATCCCGCGGGCGCCGGAGAGGAAGTCGTAGGGGTGCGGCGCGCCGTCGAGGACGTGCCGGACGAACTCCTCCCACTGGACCTTGAAACCGTTGTCGACCTCCTGGTTGTCGGGTACCTCGAGCCACTGGTCGCGGAACCGGTGGGCCACCGGCCGGTCGGGGTCCCACACCGCGCGCGGGGTGTTCGCGCGGTGCTGTGCGCGGCATCCGAACAGCCCGGCCACCGCGCTGCCCTCGGTGCCGTCCACCTGGAACTCGACCAGCTCGTCCCGGTTGACGCGCACGCACCACGAGGAGTTGATCTGGGCGATCACCCCGCCGGCGAGCTCGAAGATCCCGTAGGCGGCGTCGTCGGCGGTCGCGGTGTACGCGCTGCCGTCCTCCCCCCATCGCTGCGGGATGTGGGTGGCGGTGCGTGCCGTGACCGCCTCGACCCGGCCGAAGAGGTTCTCCAGGACGTAGTGCCAGTGGCAGAACATGTCGATCACCAGGCCGCCGCCGTCCTCGGCCCGGTAGTTCCAGCTCGGGCGCTGCGTGGACTGCCAGTCACCCTCGAAGACCCAGTAGCCGAACTCACCGCGCACCGACAGGATCCGGCCGAAGAAGCCGCTGTCGACCAGGCGCCGTAGTTTGCGCAGGCCGGGCAGGTAGAGCTTGTCGTGGACGACACCGTTGCGCACACCCGCGTCCCGCGCGGCGCGGGCCAGGTCGAGAGCGCCCGCGACGGACTCGGCGACCGGCTTCTCCGTGTAGATGTGTTTACCGGCCGCGATCGCCGCCTTGATGGCGGACTCGCGGGCACTTGTCACCTGCGCGTCGAAGTAGATGACCGCCGTGGGATCCTCCAGCGCCTCGTCGAGGCTGGTCGTCCACCGGTCCAGGCCGTGCCGGGCGGCGATGCGCCGCAGCTTCGCGTCGTCCCGCCCGACCAGCGTCGGTTCCAGCAGGACCCGGCTGCCGTCGGCGAGCTCGACGCCGCCCTGATCACGGATGGCCAGTATCGAGCGAACGAGATGCTGGCGGTACCCCATCCGGCCCGTGACGCCGTTCATCACCACACCGAGCGAGCGAGCACTCATCCTGCCCCCTTTGGAAAGCGTTTTCCAAAACTGTACGATGGAGCCGGAGGGCACGCAAGGTTCGGTCCGGGTCGCACGCCACCGCCCGCCCTCCGCCCTCGCTCTCGGCGGAGGGCGGGCGGAGGCGTCAGCGGGTGCGGTCGGGGGTGCTCTCGCGGACGACGACCACGCCGCGGACGCGCTGGAGGCGGGGCTTCTCGGCGGGCGGTTCGAGGGCCAGCCGCAGGGCGGAGGCGCCCAGGTCCTCGAGCGGGACCCGGACAGTGGTCAGCCCCGGGGTGACATCGCGCAACGTGACGATGTCGTCGAAGCCGGCGACGGCCATCTCGTCGGGCAGGCGGAGGCCGTGGTCACGCAGGGCCGCCATCGCGCCGACCGCCATCACGTCGTTGACCGCGAAGACGCAGGTCACGTCGGTGCCGCGGTGCAGCAGTTCGGACATGGCCGCATAGCCGCCGTCGCGGGTGAACTCGCCGGGCACCACCCGGTCGCCGGGCACCACACAGCCGTGCTTGGCCAGACCGGCGCGGAACCCGGCGAGTCTGTCCCGGGCCGTCAGCAGGGTGCTCGGGCCGGCGAGCACCGCGAACCTGCGGTAGCCGAGACCGTGGAGCGTCTCGGCGAGCTTCGCCGCGCCGGCACGGTTGCCGACCACCACGGTGTTGACCGGCAGCTTCGGCTGGCTGATCGCGGCGACCTGACCGCCGATCGCCTGGAACGCGCTTACCTCGGCGCCGAGCCGTTCGAAGATCTCGCTGTCCACCAGGCGGCTGCCGGCGAGGATGAGGACCCGGGCGCGTTGCTGGCGCAGTGCCGCGACGTACTCGACCTCCCGGAGCGGCTCGCGCTGCGTGCTGCCCATCGTCACGATCAGGCCGTGCTCGTCGGCCGCGCGCATGACGCCGGCGGCGATGGCGGCGAAGAAGGGGTCGGCGATGTCGTGGACGACCAGCCCCACGAGGTTGGTGGTGCCCCGCGCCATGGCCTGGGCGTTCGCGTTGGGGGTGTAGTTCAGTTCCGCGGCCGCGGCGAGGACCCGCTCGCGCAGGTCCGGACGCACGGTGCGGGTGGCGCTGCCGTTGAACGCCCTCGACGCCGTCGCCAGTGACACTCCGGCTGCCCGTGCGACCTCCTGCAGGGTCGCCGAGGCGGACTGCCGGTGGCTCTGTCCTTGCCCTCTCACACGTCCATCCGTCCCCCGGCACCGGTCCGAAACCCGCGCCGGGCCCACTCCTGGGAGGAGCCTGCCGCCCGCAGCCGGCCTCCAGACGCAGGGGTCGGCCTCTGGCGGCAGCGATTCCCCGGCCGGCTGCTCCAGCCCAGGTTACGGCCGACAGGCCGGCAGGCCGGCCCTTTTTCTAGCACGGGGCGCCCGGCTGCCGGGGCGACGGGTGGCGGACGGGTGTTGTCAGCCGGCCCGCTGGGCTCTACGGTGAACGGAAAGCGTTTACCAAGGAGCGTGATCGCGCTGTCAGCCACGGAGGCCAGGACGATCGGGATCGGTGGCCGGCTCCCGGCCACCCGGGTGGCCGGGCCGGTCAGCCGGCTCTCCCTCAACCAGAAGACGGTCGACCGGCTCCCGCTCTCCGCGGTGGTCGACGAATGCCTGCGGACCGGCATCGAGTCGATCGGGGTCTGGCGCGAGCCGCTGCGGGAGTTCGGTGTCACCCGTGGCGCGAAGCTCGTCCGCGACGCGGGGCTGCGAGTCTCGTCGCTGTGCCGCGGCGGGTTCTTCACCATGCCGTCCGGCTCGGCCCGCCGCGCCGCCCTGGACGACAACCGCCGGGCCATCGACGAGGCCGCCGCGCTGGGCGCGGCGTGCCTGGTGCTCGTGGTCGGTGGTCTGACCGGCGGGTCACGGGATCTGCCGGCCGCCCGTCGGCGGATCACGGATGCCCTGCGCGAACTGGTGCCCTATGCCTGCGAGCGTCAGGTCCGCCTCGCCCTCGAGCCGATGAATCCCGTCTACTGCGCCGACCGCGGTGTGCTGTCGACGCTGGCCCAGGCGCTCGACCTGGCCGAACAGTTCGACCCGGCCGCGGTCGGTGTCGTCATCGACACCTTCCACGTGTGGTGGGATCCGGATCTCGACGCCGCGGTCAGCCGGGCGGCGGGGCGGATCGCCAGCTTCCAGGTGGCTGACTGGATCACTCCGCTGCCGGCGGACACCCTGCTGGCCCGAGGCATGGTGGGGGACGGCCATGTCGACTTCCGCCGAATCCGGGCCCTCGTCGACGGCGCCGGGTACAGCGGCGACATCGAGGTGGAGATCTTCAACGCCGAGCTGTGGTCCCGGCCGGGCGCCGAGGTGGTGGACCTGACGATCCGGCGTTTCGCCGAGCACGTCGCCCCGGACCGCGTCCCCTCACCCTGACGGCTTCGGGGCGATGACGAAGCGCCGGCGGCCACCAGCCCTCGGCGGTCACGAACCTCCGGCGGCGGCGACCCGCCGACACCGGAGGTCTCCAGAAGGGAGATCCATGACGACCACCGCGGGTGCCGCCGGCTCCGTCGCGGCCGGCCTGACGGGCCGCATGTTCATCGGCGCCGAGCGGGTCGACGGCACCGGCACCGAGGTCCACTCGGTGGACCCACGGACCGGCCGGCCGCTCGCCCCGCCCAGCCATCACGGGACGACCACCGAGGTACGCCGCGCGTGTGCGCTCGCGGAGGAGGCGTTCGACGCCTACCGGAACGCGGATCCGCAGCGGCGGGCCGGCTTCCTCGAACGTGTCGCGGACAACCTCACGGCCCTGACCGACGCGCTGGTCGACCGGGCCGGCAAGGAGACCGGGCTGCCGCCCGTGCGCCTCGCGGGTGAGGTCGTCCGCACCACGAACCAGTTCCGGCTGTTCGCGGACGTGCTGCGCGAGGGAAGCTGGCACGGCGCCCGCATCGACCCGGCGGAACCCGGCCAGGCACCGCCCGGCCAGGCACCGCCCGGCCGGACCCCGCCCGCGCGCCCGGATCTGCGCCAGCGGCGGATTCCGCTCGGGCCGGTGGCGGTGTTCGGCGCGAGCAACTTCCCGCTGGCGTTCTCGGTGGCCGGCGGCGACACCGCGTCGGCCCTGGCCGCGGGCTGCCCGGTCGTGGTCAAGGCACACGACGCCCACCTCGGAACCTCCGAGCTGGCGGCCGGTGCCATCCGGGCCGCTGTGGCGGAGCACGCGCTGCCCGACGGCGTGTTCTCCCTGCTGATCGGCGACGGCCCGACGCTGGGGACCGAGCTGGTCGTCGACCCGCGGATCCAGGCCGTCGGCTTCACCGGCTCGCGCGCCGCCGGGCTGGCCCTGGTCCGGGCGGCGGCCGCGCGGCCCCGCCCCATCCCCGTCTACGCCGAGATGAGCAGCGTCAACCCGGTTGTTCTGATGCCCGGCGCGCTGGCAGCCGGTGGAGAGAGCCTCGGCCGGGACTTCGTCGCCTCCCTCACCCTCGGCGCCGGGCAGTTCTGCACCAGTCCGGGTCTGATCCTCGGAGTCGACGGCCTCGGTCTGGACGTCTTCGTGACCACCGCCGCGCGGGCGGTCACCAGCACCACGGGGGCGGTCATGCTGACCGCGGGCATCGCCCGCTCCTACCAGGCGGCGGTGGCAGCCACCGCCGCGCGCCGCGGCGTCACGATCGTCGCGCGCGGCGGGGCCGCGGCCGGCGCGGCGGGGGGGCAGGCTGTCCTGATGGCCGTCGGCGGTGACGACTTCCTGGCCGACCCGGCCCTGCAGGACGAGATGTTCGGGCCCGCCGCCCTGGTCGTCCGCTGCCGCGACCTGGCCCACCTCGGTACGGTCGTGCGGTCCCTGGAAGGGCAGCTCACCGCCAGTGTGCATGCCGTCGGCGCCGACCTCGACGACGTCCGCCGCCTGCTGCCCGCCCTCGAACTCCGCGCCGGGCGGATCATCTTCGACGGCTGGCCCACCGGTGTGGACGTCGGTCACGCGGTCGTCCACGGCGGGCCGTTCCCGGCGACCTCGGATTCCCGCACCACCTCGGTCGGTTCGTCGGCGATCGAGCGCTTCCTGCGCCCGGTGGCCTACCAGAACGCGCCGGGTGCGCTGCTGCCCGGAGCGCTGCGTGACGACAACCCCTACCGCATCCCGCGCCGGATCGGCGGCAAGCTCCTTCCCGGCTGAACGAACCGCCCGCCCGCCCGCACCGCTCGGCCGACCGGTTCGCCCGGCAGACCGAACCGGGCCGTGCGGGCCCTCGCGCGCCCAGGACAGGTGGCGAAAAGCTTGGGAGTCGACTCCGCCCTTCTGCTGCTGACCGCCGGTGTGGGGGCCGGTCTCACCGGCTCGGTCGCCGGCATCGCCTCGCTGGTCAGCTATCCGGCGCTGCTCGCCGTCGGTCTGCCGCCGGTGGCCGCGAACGTCACCAACACGGTGGCGCTGTTCTCCAACACCATCGGCATCGCGGCCGGATCACGGCCGGAGCTGCGGGGACAGCGCGACCGGCTGCTGCCCCTGATGGCCATCGCGGGTGTGGGCGGTGCGCTCGGCGCGGCGCTGCTGCTCCGCACTCCGCGCTCCGCCTTCGAGGCGGTCGTGCCGTGGTGCGTCGGGCTGGGCTCCCTGCTGATCCTCGCGCGCGACCCGCTGCGTCGGCTGGCGGTGGCGCGCCTGGGTGCGGCGGGCGGCGAGGGCCGGCTGCCGGTCCCGCTCGCCCTCGCCGTCGGGCTGGTGGGCCTGTACGCGGGATACTTCGCCGCGGGGGCGGGGATTCTGATGCTCGCGGTGCTGTCGCTGTCGACCCGTGAGCCGCTGCCGGTGACCAGCGCGGTCAAGAACATCGTGACCGGAACGGCCAGCATGACGGCCGCGGTCGCCTACGCGCTGGCCGCGCCGGTCGACTGGATGGCGGCCGGGCAGCTCGGTCTGGGGTGCCTGATAGGGGGCTGGGTGGGGCCGGCACTGCTGCGACGACTCCCGGAGACTCCGCTGCGCGTCGCCATCGCGTGCGCCGGCCTGGGCCTGGCCGTCGCCCTGTAGCGGCACCGCTCTGTAAACGGCACCGCCCTGTAACGGCACCGTGCGGTGGGGGCGTCGTGTGGTCGGGCGTAGGTGACTCGAGCCGTTCGGCGGCGTACCGCGGTGCCCTTCGTGGAGGTTTTCCGGCGGGCACCGCCGGGCCCGCGTTCGATCCGCGTTCGATCCGGGAGCGGGGCCCGCTCCCGCCGGACCGCGAGAAACCGGTCTCTTGACCATAGCCGACGATTGATGCTACACATTACGGACTCGCGGAATGCGCTTTCCTTGATGAGATGTCGACCTGGCGTCGGGGCGTGGATGCGTGGCCCGCAAACGTCCGGTCGACCAATGTCAAGGGCTATCGAAGAGCCAGGAGGTGTTCGCTGTGACAGCAGTGGCGTGGCTGGCGGCGCGTCCGCGCCCGTCTACCGGTGGGGACGCATGAGCGCACTCACCGAACTCCGCTCCTTAGGTGACTCCAAGGGGAACTCCAAGGGGAAGGGAGGGCGGAAGGGTCGGATCAGACACCGGGACAACGGGGCCGGCTATCTCTTTCTGTCGCCGTGGTTCCTCGGCCTCCTGGCGATCACGATCGGGCCGATGATCGCCTCGTTGGTCCTGTCCTTCACGAAGTACAACCTGCTTCAGCCGGCGACCTTCACGGGGCTCGACAACTTCACGCGAATGCTCTCCGATGACCGGCTGCACCAGGCGCTCACGGTCACGTTCGTCTACGTCTTCGTCTCGGTACCGCTGCAGCTGGCGCTGGCGCTGGCGCTGGCGCTCGTGCTCGACCGCGGGGTGCGCGGCCTCGCCTTCTACCGGTCGGTCTTCTACCTGCCGTCGCTGCTCGGAACGAGCGTCGCGATCGCGGTGCTGTGGGCCCGGGTGTTCGGCGCGGACGGCATTTTCAACCAGTTCCTCAACGTCTTCGGGATCGAGGGAAAGGGGTGGATCTCCAGCCCTGACACCGCCCTGGGAACCCTCATCATCCTGAACGTCTGGACGTTCGGTGCTCCCATGGTCATCTTCCTGGCCGGACTGCGGCAGATACCGACCATGTACTACGAGGCGGCCGAGGTGGACGGGGCGTCCCGCTGGCGCAAGTTCCGCAGCATCACGATTCCCCTGCTCACCCCGATCATCTTCTTCAACCTGGTGCTGCAGATCATCCACGCCTTCCAGTCGTTCACCCAGGCGTTCATCGTCTCGGGCGGCACGGGCGGCCCCGCGGACTCGACGCTGTTCTACACGCTGTACCTCTACGACCGCGGATTCGCGAACTTCGACATGGGTTACGCCTCCGCGATGGCCTGGGTACTCCTCGTCATCGTCGGGATCTTCACCGCGGTCAACTTCTGGGCCTCCAAGTACTGGGTCTTCTACGATGACTGAGAATCAGGCACTCGCCGTGCGCGACGCCGCCGGCCCGGAGCCGGCGGGCACGTCGCCGAACTCCCGCCACCCCCACGACGACGATGCCGCGCCGCGAGGGGCCTTCGGTACCCGCGGGAACCGGTCCGCCCGCAGCCTGGTCCGCAGCGCGCTCCGGCACGCGGGTCTCATCACCGCCGGGCTGGTGATGCTCTATCCCGTGCTGTGGCTCGTCGTGTCCTCACTGCGGCCCACGGAGCTGATCTTCCGCGAGCCGGGGATCGTCCTCGACCACCTCGAGACCTCGAACTACACGGACGGCTGGTCGGCGCTGGCGAACCCGTTCGGCACCTACATGATCAACTCTGTGATCGTTGTCATGGGCTGCATCGTCGGGAACCTCGTGGCCTGCTCGATGGCGGCGTACGCGTTCGCCCGCCTCGACTTCAGGGGCCGGCGCCTGTGGTTCTCGATCATGCTCGTCTCGATCATGCTGCCGATTCACGTGGTGATCGTTCCGCAGTACATCCTTTTCTCGCAGCTTGGCTGGGTGAACACGTTCATCCCGCTCATCCTGCCCAAGGTGCTCGCGACCGACGCCTTCTTCGTCTTCCTCATGGTCCAGTTCATCCGGGGTATTCCGCGGGAGCTCGACGAGGCGGCCCGCATCGACGGCTGCGGGCATGTGCGGATCTTCCTGCGGGTCATCCTCCCGCTGATGGTCCCGGCGCTCGCCACGACCGCGGTCTTCACCTTCATCTGGACCTGGAACGACTTCTTCAGCCAGCTCATCTACCTCACGAAGCCCGAGATGTACACCGTCCCGCTCGGGCTCCGGGCCTTCATGGACGCGACCTCGACGACCTCGTGGGGCCCCATGTTCGCGATGTCCGTGCTGTCGCTCGTCCCGGTCTTCGTCGTCTTCCTCCTCGGCCAGCGGTTCCTCATCAAGGGCATCGCCACGACCGGCGGGAAATAGCCGACCCCACCACTGCCCTGACGAAAGGTACGAAGATGAGGAACTTAAAGGTCACTCGCAGAACCGCCGTCGCCTTATCCATCGCCTCGGTTTCCGCCGTGCTGGTGTCCGCCTGCGGCACCGCGGACTCGACCGAGGAAGGCGCCGGAGAGCTCTCCGACGGCCCCGTCACGCTCTCGATGACCTGGTGGGGCAACGACACCCGTACCACGAACACGCAGGAGATCATCGACGCGTTCGAGGTGAAGCACCCGAACATCACCATCGAGGCATCCTTCACCGCCTTCAGTGAGTACTGGGACAAGCTCGCCACCGAGACCGCGGCGAGAAACACCCCGGACATCGTCCAGATGGACGAGAAGTACATCTCCACCTACGCCAGCCGCGGCGCCCTGCTCGACCTTTCCGAGCTCGGTAGCACGCTCAACACGGACGACTACGATCCGACGGTTCTGGACGTCGGCCGGGTCAAGGACGGCCTGTACGGCGTCCCCATCGGCCTCAACGCCTACGCGGTGGTCGCCAACACGGACCTTTTCCAGCAGGCGGGAGTGGAGATCCCGGACGACACCACCTGGACGTGGGCCGACTTCAACGAGACCGCCAGGCAGATCTCCGCAGCCGGTGGCGGGAACTTCTACGGGACCCAGGCCTGGGGCTTCGAGGACGGCGGCATCCGGCTCTGGGCGCGTTCGCACGGCGACCAGCTCTATGACGACGCGGGCAACGTCGTCATCAGGCCCGAGACGCTGACGAGCTTCTGGCAGCAGATCCTCGACCTCACCGAGAGCGGAGCGGCGCCTCCTCCGCCCGAGACGATCGAGAAGCAGAAGGGCGGGCTGTCCGCCTCGTTCACCGCCACGAACGGTTCGGCCATGGGCGTCTGGTGGAACAACCAGCTCACCGCGCTGTCGAAGGCAACGGGGAAGGAGATGAAGCTCCTGCAGTACCCGGAGGCCGCCACCAGCGGCACCTACTACTTCAAGCCGTCGATGTACTGGTCCGCCTCGTCCACCACGGAGCACCGCGCCGAGGTCGCCCTCTTCCTCGACTTCCTCCTCAACAGCGAGGAGGCGGCCGACATCCAGCAGACCGAGCGCGGGGTGCCGGCGAACGAGCGGATCCGCGCCTACATCACTCCGAAGCTCGGTGAGACCGACCAGGCGGTTGTCGAGTACCTCGACCGCATCGAGCCGGGCGACGCGGAGCCGGTGACTCCTCCCGGCGGCAGCGCCATCGAAAGCCTGGTGTCCCGCTACACCGAGGAGGTGCTCTTCAAGAGGACGACGCCGGCGGACGCCGCGAACGGCTTCCTGAAGGAGCTCACCACCGAGGTCGAGAACGCCAGGTAGCCGCCGGGCAGCACAGCCCTCCGACGCGCGGCCCCGGC
This sequence comes from Parafrankia elaeagni, assembly GCF_000374165.1. GTDB lineage: Bacteria > Actinomycetota > Actinomycetes > Frankiales > Frankiaceae > Parafrankia > Parafrankia elaeagni. Next base: position 27,477 of record NZ_KB893727.1, on the reverse strand, counting down.
CGGCCGCGCGCCGGAGACTCCCGCTGCCCGCTGCCCGCTGCCCGGGCAGCGGGACCGCCGTGTCCACCCGCGTGACCACACAGGAGGAGTTTCGGATGAGCCCGTCAGCGGAGGAGACCCGTGAGCGGTATGCCGTTGTCGGTACCGGGCACCGCGCGCAGATGTACATCGACGCGATCGTCGGCGCGCACTCCGACGTCGCCGAACTCGTCGCGCTGGCCGACACCAACCCCGGGCGCATCGACTACTACCAGGCCCGGCTCGTCGCCCGGGGCGGGCCGGAGCCGGCCCGCTACGACCTCGCCGCCGACCCCGGCGGCCTGGAGCGGATGATCACCGAACAGCGGGTGGACCGCGTCATCGTGACGACCCCCGACCACACTCACGCCGAGGTGGTGGCGCGCGCGCTCCTCGGCGGCGCGGACGTCGTCGTCGAGAAGCCCCTCACCATCGACCGGGCCGGTGTCGAGCGCATCGCCGCCGCGATCGGGCGTTCGGGCCGTGACGTCGTGACGACCTTCAACTACCGCTACAGTCCTCGCAACAGCACGCTGCGTTCGGTCATCGCCTCCGGCCGTATCGGGCGGGTGACGAGCGTGCAGTTCGAATGGCTTCTCGACACGGTGCACGGCGCCGACTACTTTCGCCGCTGGCACCGCTACAAGGAGAGCTCCGGCGGCCTGCTGGTGCACAAGTCGTCCCATCACTTCGACCTCGTCAACTGGTGGATCGACGCCGCGCCGACACGGGTGTACGCCACCGGTGGCCTGCGCTTCTACGGGGCGCGCAACGCCCGCGAGCGCGGCCTCGGGCCACGGCCGGCACGCGGCACCGGCGCGGCGGGGGACCCGTTCGCCCTCGATCTGACCCGCGACGACCGGCTGCGGGCGCTCTACCTCGACACCGAGCGGGCGGACGGCTACCTGCGGGACCGCGACGTCTTCGACGAGGGGATCACCATCGAGGACAATCTCGCGCTCGTCGTCGACTACGACTCCGGTGCGAGCCTGAGCTACTCGCTCAACGCCCACAGCCCCTGGGAGGGCTACCGGGTCGCCGTCAACGGCACCCTGGGCCGGGCCGAGCTGGAGGTCGTCGAGCGGGGCGCCGTCGTCCTCGACGCGGACGGGAACGCCGTACTCGACCCGAGCGCCGTCGACGTCGACACCGGCAATGCCGACACCGGCAATGCGGTGCGGCCCGCCGGATGCCGCCTCGTCGTGCAACAACACTGGGAGAAGGCGCGGGAGGAACCGATCCCCGCGGGTGTCGGCGGTCACGGCGGGGGAGACGCCTACCTGCTCGAGCATCTGTTCCACCGGGTCACCGCCGAGCGCGACGCCCTGCGCCGGCCCGCCGCGTTCACGGACGGGATCCGCGCGATCTCCGTCGGAATCGCGGCCAACCACTCGCTGGCGACGGGGCAGGCCGTGGACATCGACGAGGCCGTGGACATCGACGAGGCGGCGGCTGTCGTCGACGGACAGACCACCGCCTGACAGATCACCGCCTGACAGATCACCGCCTGACCGGGCTCCCGCCGTGCCCCGCCCGGTCAGGCGGGTCGACCGCGGTGCCCGGCCCGACCGCGGCTCTCAGTCGGGCCGCAGCTCTCAGCCGGGCGGCCCGGCCGGCTCGGCGGCCGGGCGGAAGGCGATGCCGAGGCCGGGCGCCGGGATGAAACGCACCCTGGCCGCACCGACCGAGACGGGGGAGTCGGACATCAGGGCACCGAGCTGACCGAATCCGGCGTCCTCGACGTCCTCGACGGCGGTCTCCTGCCGCAGGGCGAGCGCGAGCTGGCCGGACACCTCGAGCAGCAGGTGCGGGGCCAGCCGCAGCCCGGCGGCCTCGACGTCCCGCGCGATCCGCAGGAACGGCGTGATGCCACCCACCCGCACCACGTTGGGCTGGAGGACGTCGGCGGCCCCCAGCCGGGCGAACTCGCGGAACCGGTAGCGCGTGTGCAGGTTCTCCCCACACGCGACCGGGACGGCACAGCCGCCGGCGAGTATGCGGCGCAGGCCGACGTACCCGGTCAGGTCGTCGGCCCGCAGAGGCTCCTCCACCCAGCCGAGGCCCGCCTCGGCGAGCGTCTCCACGGCGCGTTCCGCCTGGTACAGGCTCCAGCGCTGGTTGGCGTCGACCAGCAGGGTGCGCTCCGGGCCGATGACCTCCCGCACGGCGCGCACCCGCGCCAGATCGTCGCGCAGGTCCGGCCGGCCGACCTTCATCTTGACGGTGTCGAAGCCGGCGGCGACCCAGCGCTCGGCCTGCGCGACAAGCTCGGCGAGCGGGTAGTGCAGGTTGACCCCGCTGCCGTACACGGCGGCGTCCGGGCGCCGGGTACCGATGACGTCGACGATGGAGCGACCGGTGCGCTGCCCGTGGAGGTCCCACAGGGCCAGGTCCAGACCGGCCATGGCGATCGTCGTCACCCCGCCGCCGCCGGCCTCGTGAAGGTGCCGCCACAGCGCATCCCAGCCCCCGCCGACGTCGTCGTCCGGCCGCGGCCGCGGCTGCCGGGGCGGGGGCGGGGACGGCGGCGGGCCCGGGGCCCCCGTCGGTGCCGGGGTGTCGAGGTCGTCCGCCGGCCCGGCGCCCTGCCAGTCCGCGAGGGCGGCCGGCCGGCCCACGGCCCAGGCCCGGATGTCGTGGTCGAGCAACGCCTGCACGGCCCGGGCCCCGATGGCGGGCGTCCAGGAGAAGCCGTGCCCGGTCGCTCCGTCCGTGTCGACGACCTCGACGACCACCACGGACACGTCCCGCACGTCCTCGGCCCAGGGACGGCGCAGCGGTATCCGGACGAGCCGGGTCGACAGTGAGGCGATCGCTGCCGTCACGGCACCAGCTCGGGGCGAAGCCCGCCGGCTTCGGCAGCGTCCCCGCCGGCTGCCGCGGCACTGCCGGCGTGGGCACTGTCGGCGTGGGAGGTGTCGGCGTGGGAGGTGTCGGCCGCGGCCGCGACGGTGAGACCGGCGTCCAGAATGCGGGCGAGTCGGTCAAGCTGCTCCGGCGTGGGGTCCACGAACGGCGGGCGGACGGATCCGACGTCCAGCCCGCGCAGCCGCAGGCCTGCCTTGATCAGCGAGACGGCGAACCCCGGAACCTCGTCGCGCAGCGCGACCAGCGGCCGGTAGAACACGGTGAGGATGCGCTGGCGTGCCCCTTCGTCTCCCGCGCGGTAGGCGGCGTAGTGCGCCAGCGCGACCTCGGGTGCCATCGCGAACGCCGCCGAGGAGTACAACGGCATCCCGATGCCGCGGTAGGCGGCCTGCGAGAGCTCGGCGGTGAGCAGGCCGTTGAAGAACGCGAACCCGTCGGCGCGCTCCTCGGCGACCGCGAGCACGGTCTCCTGCGCGCGGGCGAGGTCACCGACGCCGTCCTTGAAGCCGATGACCCGCGGGTTGGCGGCGAGGCGCCGCACCGTCTCGGGGGAGTACTGGGCCGTGCCGCGGTGGTAGAGGATCACCGGCAGGGAGCTCGCCGCGAGCACGGCCTCCACGTAGGCGACGAGCCCCGCCTGCGGGCCCTGCACCAGGTACGGCGGCAGGACGAGGAGGGCGTCGGCGCCGGCCCGCTCCGCGGTGCCGGCCAGCTCGATCGCCAGGCCGAGCGGGCCGCCGGTGCCCGCCACCACGGGGATGCTGCCCGCGACGACGTCGACAGCCCGCCGCACGACGGCGCCCGCCTCGGCGGCCGACAGGGCGTGCAGCTCCCCGGTGCCGCAGGCGGGGAACACCGCGCCCGGGCCGAAGGGCAGCCGGGCCGCCAGGTGCGACTCGAAGACGTCGAGAGCGACGGCGCCGGCGGCGTCGAACGGGGTGACGGGGAAGAACAGGATGCCGTCGAAGGCGACAGGGTTGGTCAACGGACACTCTCCTTCGCGGGGGGCCGGGGGTGGCCGCCGATACGCGCCGCGAGCTCGTCGCGGAGCGGGTCTGCCAGCGCCGTGCGCCACGACCAGGCCGGGTGCCAGCCGAGCAGGTCGCGGGCGAGCCGGTTGCTGAACGCCGGCTGCCGACCGGTGAGCCGGCCGGCGATCGGCTCCGAGCCGGGCAGGTGGCGGGGAATGAGCGATGCCAGCGGTTCGGTCGCGAGGGCGTCGTCCGCCCCGATGAAGAAGCAGGTGCCGTTCGGGACGTCCTCCGCGCGTTCCAGCCAGGCGACGACGAAGGCGGCGACGTCGCGGGCGTCGACGTAGTTGAACAGGCTCACCGCCGCCAGGCCGGGGTCGGCGAGCCGGTCGACCAGGGTGTGGCCCTGCTGGGTCGGTGCTCCCTCCCACTCCTCGGGCGAGATCACGAAACACGGGCGGAAGACGCCGAACCTGGTCGTCGCTCCCCGCGTGCGCACGAACGTCCGCACGGTCTCCTCCACGACGACCTTCGACAGCGCGTAGGCGTGCCACGGGGCGAGTGCGTGCCGTTCGTCGATCGGCAGGTAGTCGGGCTGCCAGCCCGCCGGCGCGCCGTAGCCGACCGGGGTCGGGCTGCTCGCGACGAGCACGCGCCCGGCGCCGGCGGCCACCGCCGCCTCCAGGACGGTCCAGGCGAGGGCCGTGTTCGTCAGCAGGATCTCGCGTTCCGGCCGGCTGAAGGGAACGGCGATCCCGGCCAGGTGGATGACCGCGTCGGGCCCGGTCCGGCTGAACAGCGCCGCCGTGGCGTCGGCGTCGAGGAGATCGGCCTCGACGTGCTCGACGTGCTCGGCCCGCTCGGCCCGCTCGGCCTGCTCGGCCTGCTCGGCCCGCTCGATCTGGTCGACGTCGGGCGGAACAGGGGCGCGGGCCCGGTCGATGCTCGTCACCGTGTGACCGGCAGCGGCGAGCCCCGCGACGACGCTGCGGCCGAGGCGGCCCGAGCCGCCTGTGACGATGATGCGCATTCCGTCCTCCCTGCCCACGCCGCCAGGTGTGCGGCCTGTCCGGGGCCGGCCCGTCGGGTGTCGGTTGTGGCCTGCGGCCGGCGTCGGTTCCATGGCGTCGGTTCCATCGGGGGAGTACGCTCGGAAACCGGTTTCCGAACTGGACTCTACTGCGTTGCCTCGAACTGTCAAAGTGCTCGATAGCAATCGGGTAAGCGGTTACCGTACTGAGAGGGTGCAGGTTGCCCGCACCCGGAGAGCCGCGAGGCCCGGTGGCGGGCGTGGGTGTGCGCGAGCTCGCGTCCCCCTCGACGGAACGGAGTGAGGTTGACTGTCGTCCGGCCACTTTCGAAGACCCCGGTCGGAGTCCCGCCGGCCGCGGACGAGGCATCCGGGCCCCTGAAGAACGAGCCGCCCGGAAACGCGCCGCCCGGCGTGGAGTCCGGCGTGGAGCCACCCGGCGGCGACGCGTCCGTGGCGAGACCGGAGGACTCGTCGCCACGGCCGGCACGCAGACCGGCGACGATCTCCGATGTCGCCGAGCTGGCCGGGGTCTCCCGGGCCACGGTCTCGCGGGTGGTCAACGGGCTGTCGACGGTCGCGCCGGAGATCGCCGAACGGGTCTCCGCCGCGATCGCCCTGCTTGAGTACCACCCGAGCACCCTCGCCCGCAGCCTCTCGCTGGGCAGCACCCAGACGGTCGCCGTCGTCGTCCCCGATCTGGAGAACCCCATGTTCCAGTCCGTGCTGCGCGGCGTCACCCGGGCGGCCGCGACGAGCGGCTACCGGGTGCTGGTCGCGGACACCGAGGAACACGCCGAGGTCGAGAGCGACGTGGCGGCCGAGGCCCGCCGCCGCTGCGACGCGCTCGTGTTCTGCGCCCCCCGCATGCCCGACGACGTGTTACGGACCCTGCTGCCCCGGCTCGAACCCGTCGTCCTCGTCAACCGCCGCGCCTCGGACCCGGGCGTCCCCACCGTCGTCGTCGACTACGCCGCGGGCTCCCAGGCGCTCGCCGAGCATCTCGTCTCCCTCGGACATCGGCGGATCGCCTACCTCGCCGGGCCCGCGGGATCGACCTCCGACGCGCTGCGCCGCGAAGGGTTCGGCCCGGTGCTCGCAGCCTCCGCCGACGTCGAGTTCACGATCCTGCCGACGGGCGCGCGGATCGAGGACGGGCACCGCGTCGCCCCCGACTTCCTCGCCTCCCGGTGCACCGCCGCGCTGGCCTTCAACGACCTGGTCGCGTTCGGCCTCCTGACCGGGCTGCGGGAGAGCGGCGTCGACGTGCCGGGCGAGGTCTCCGTGGCCGGTTTCGACGACATCCCCTTCGCCGCCTATGCGACGCCGCCGCTGACAACCGTCGCGGTCGCGCAGCTGGAACTGGGCGCGCAGGCCTGGAACCTGCTGCACGAGGCGATCCACGGAACCGTCCCGACGGCACCGTTCCTGCACCGGCCCGAGATCGTCGTCCGGGCGAGCACCGCGGGGGTGCGGGCGTGAGCCACCGACCGACCGTCGCTCTCGTCGGCGCCCACGGACACGGGCGCAGTCACACCGCCCGCCTCGAACAGTTCGAGGCGCAGGGCGTCCTGACCTTCGCCGCCGTCGTCGACCCGAACCGCCCCCGGACGGAACGGCCGTGGTTCGCCGGCGTCGACGACCTCCTCGCCGCCGGGGCGGCACCCGACGTCGCGATCCTGTGCACCCCCATCCACACCCACGCCCCGCTCGCGACCGCGCTCATGACAGCCGGCGTCGACGTGCTTCTGGAGAAGCCGCCCACCGCGACCGCGGCCGGTTTCCGTGCCCTCCTCGACACGGAGCGCGCGACCGGCCGCCGCTGCCAGGTCGCCTTCCAGAGCCTCGGCTCGCACGCGATCGAGCGCGTCCGCGACCTCGTCGCGGACGGCGCCGTCGGAGCCGTCACGCACCTCGGCGGGGCAGGCACCTGGCTGCGTGACACCCGGTACTGGCAGCGTTCGCCCTGGGCGGGGCGGCGGGTCCTGGACGGAGTCCCCGTCGTCGACGGTGTCGTCACGAACCCGCTCGCGCACGCCACCGCGACCGCGCTGCGTCTCGCCGGCGCCTGCCGCGCCGAGGACGTCCGCGCGGTGCGGGTCGAGCTGCACCGCGCGAACGCGATCGAAGCCGACGACACCTCCAGCGTCGTCGTCACGACCACCACCGGGCCGCGCATCGCCCTCGGCCTCACCCTGTGCGCCGAATGGCCGGGCCAGCCGGTGGTGTCCGTGTTCGGTGAACGGGGCCGCATCGACTTCCACTACACGCTGGACACGGTCCGTATCGAGATCGACGGACGTCCGCCGGTCACCGAGAAGCACGGCCGCACCGACCTGCTCCTCGATCTTCTCGACGCGCGGGCGCACTCGGGCCCGTTGCGCAGCCCGCTGGTCGACACCGGCGCGTTCACCGCGGTGCTCGAAGCCGTCCGGACGGCGCCCGACCCGGCGCCCATCCCGGACCGGTATGTGCGCTGGGTGGACGACGAGTCCGGACGCCATCCCGTCGTCGACGGTGTCGACCGCTGGATCGACCAGGTCGCCGTGCGGGGGCACGGCTTCGCGGCGGTCGGGGCGCCGTGGGCCCGGGAGCCGGCGCGATGAGCGCCGACGCCGCGACGGCCGCCGACGCCGCAAGGGCCGCCGACGCCGCAAGGGCCGCGGGTCCGGTGAGAGTCGTGGGTGCTGCGAGGGCCGCGGGTCCGGCGAGGGCCGCCGGGAGCGGGCCGTCCGCGGTCGACCGCGCCACCAAGCGCACGCGGGTGCTGGCGGTGCTGGACGCCGCGCAGGCGGAGGCGGTCGTCCTGCGCTCGCACACCGCCGTCTCGTGGTACCTCGACGGCGCCCGCACCCACGTCGGCCTCGCCGGCGACCCGGTCGTGTGGGTCGTCGTGGACCGCACCGGCGACCTGGTCGTGACCACGGCCAACGAGCGCGACCGGCTCGCGGCGGAGGAGCTGCCCCCGGAGCTGCCCGTGGCCGCGCTGCCCTGGCACGAGCCACTCGCCACCGCCGTCCCACCCGGCGCCGTCGACGAGTCGATGCTCGCCGGCCCACTGCGCCAGGCCCGCGCGAGCCTGCTCCCGGCCGAAGCCGCGCGCTTCGCCGGTCTCGGCCGGGACTGCGCCGAGGTGCTCACCGACACCCTGACCACCACCCGGCCCGACGAGACCGAACGCGCGCTCGCGGCGCGGGTCGCGGCAGCCCTCGCGGCACGCGGAACCGACCCGCTCACCGTGCTCGTCGGCGGTGCCTCCCGCGCGGCCCACCGCCACCCGCTCCCCACCGACGCGCCTCTCGGCGGCCGGGCGATGGTCGTCGTCTGCGGCCGGCGGGCGGGTCTGATCGCGAACCTCACCCGCTGGGTGCGTTTCACCCCGCCCACGGCGGCCGAACGCGCCACCGCGGCCCGCATCCGGGCCGTCGAGGAGGCGTTCTTCCAGGCGACCACGCCCGGACGGACCCTGGCGGACGTCCTCACAGAGGCCTCCGCCGCCTACGGCGCGGCCGGGTTCGAGCCGGACGAGTGGAGGCGCCACCATCAGGGCGGTGCCGCCGGCTACCACGGCCGCGACCCCCGCGCGGCCCCCGGCGGCACCGACGTCGTCGCCGTCGACCAGGCGTTCGCCTGGAATCCGACCGCCCCCGGGAACAAGATCGAGGACACGGTGCTGCTCACCGCCGAGCAGCCCGCCGTCCTCACCGTCGACCCGCGCTGGCCCGTCACGGACGGCCCGCGTTTCCCCCGCCCCGACGAGCTCGTCCGGCCCTGAGCGGCAGAGCCGTCAGCGGTGGCGGACGTCCACCCGCAGCGAAAGGAACGCGAAGCCGTGCGAGAGACAGAAACACCGAGAGAGCCGGCGGGTGGGCTGGAGCCGGAAAGCGAGCTGGAGCCGGCGGGCGAGCTGGAGCTGGGCAAGGTCGCCGGGCCCGGCGGCGTCGAACCCGCGGCCCCCGGACTGAGCCTGCACCACGATCTGGACCGGGCGGTGACGGTGCGGTGGCGCGGCACCGAGATCCTCCGGTACGTGTACCGGCCCTGGGAGCCGCGGCTGGAGTCCCCGCGGCCCTACTTCCACCCGTTACGCACCCTGGACGGTGCCCTGGTCAGCCTCTACCGGCCGCATGACCACACCTGGCACAAGGGGATCTCGTGGGCACTGTCCCACGTGGGCACGGAGAACTTCTGGGGCGGCCGCACCTACCTGCGCGGCGAGGGCTACCGCCAGCTCGACAACAACGGCACGCAGAACCACGTCCGATTCGGCCGGCTGGCCGTCACCACCGAGCCGGCCGTCACCGGGCAGGTCGACGTCGTGGACGTCGTCGAGGACCTGGAGTGGATCACACAGGGCGGCGACGTGATCATTGCCGAGCGGCGTGCGTTCACGGTGCGGGCACATCCCGACCTGGGGGCCTGGCAGCTGACGTACTCCACCGCGATGCGCAGCACCAGTGCGACACCGCTGGCCTTCGGCAGCCCGACGACCAAAGGGCGCGAGGCGGCCGGCTACAGCGGCCTGTTCTGGCGTGGACCGCGCTCCTTCTCCGACGGCGTCGTCGTCACTCCGGACGGGACCGGCGGCGACGAGAGAATGGGCTGGCAGGGGCCCTGGCTCGGCTACGTCGGCCGGCACGACGGCGCGGGGACGGCGTCCACCGTGGTGTTCGTCGACCACACGTCGAACCACTGCCATCCGACGAAGTGGTTCGTGCGCACGGGTGTGTTCGCCGCCGTGTGCCCGGCGCCGTTCTACGACGTCGAACACGAGCTGGCCCCCGGCGGGACTCTCACCCTGAGCTACGACGTGATCGTCGCGGATGGCCCCCGCGGTGTCGCGGGCTGCGAGCGGCTGGTCGGACGAGCCGGCGACACCGCGGCCGCCGGCGACACCGCGGCCGCCGTCGCCGACGTGGCCGACGTGGCCGACGTGGCCGACGCCTGACCCAGGCTGGCACCGGCCTGTCGAAGCCAGTGCGCCGGGCGGGCCATCGCCTCCGCCGCACCGCCGGCCAGGTCGGCCAGCGCCACCGCGCCAGCCACCCCGGCCGGCGCAGGCGCGCCGAACCGGCCCGCGACCAGCAGGACGGGAACCCCTGCCCGCGCGGCGAGCGCCAGCACCTCGCCCACCACCTTCCCCGACAGGGACGTCCGGTCGAACCGGCCCTCGCCGGTGACCACCAGATCGGCCCGCGCGAGGGCGGCCGGCAGCCCGGCGTGCGCCGCGACCGTGGCCGCCCCCGGCACCAGCTCCGCCCCGAAGGCGGCGGCCAGCCCGAAGGCACAGCCTCCCGCCGCCCCCGCCCCCGGCAGTACGGCCGCGCCCGCCCGCCCACCGGCCCGTCCGAGCAGCTCGGCGAGCCGGGCCAGACCCGCCTCGAGGCGCGCGATCTCAGCCGCTCCGGCGCCCTTCTGCGGGCCGAAGACCGCCGCGGCGCCGGTGGGCCCCAGCAGCGGCGCGTCGACGTCCACCAGGCAGCGCACGCCCCCCGGGGGAGGCCGGCGCAGCCCGGTCAGGTCGACCTCGGCCAGCTCGACGAGCGAACCCCCACCGGGGGCGATCGGCCGGCCCGCCGCGTCGAGGAAACGGGCACCCAGCGCTGTCAGCAGACCCGTCCCGCCGTCGGTGGACGCCGACCCGCCCAGCGCCACCAGGATCTGGCGGGACCCCGCGTCCGCGGCGTCGGCGATCATCTCACCCAGCCCGGTGCACTGGGCGCGCAGCGGATCCGGACCCGCCATCAGCGGCAGGCCACTGGACTGTGCCAGTTCGACCAGCGCCACGCCGTCAGGCAGGGCGAGCCAGGCCGCGGCCGCGACGCGGCGCCCGTCCGGCCCGGTCACCGCCCGGGTGTGGCGGCGGGCAGCCGGGACGGCGGCGGCGAAGGCGTCCAGAGTGCCCTCGCCGCCGTCGGCGACGGGAAGGGCGACGACCATGTCCGCGGGCCTCGCCGACGACCAGCCGGCCGCGATCGCGGCCGCCGCCTCGGCCGCGGGGAGCGATCCCTTGAACGAGTCCGGCGCCACCAGCACCCGGGTCCGTCCCGCCGCCGCGGGCCCGCTCGGTTGCGGGGGGTTGCCAGGCATCCGGTCACCTCGCTTGGGAAGCGCTTTCCCTAAAACTATCCGGTAGGGCCAGCTATAGCAACGCCGCGTGGGAACCAGCGGGTGTCAGCGTCACCGGCGGATGGCAGTGTCACCGGCGGGTGTTGAGACGGGCGGCCTGGCGGGTCAGGTGGTCACGCTCGGCGAGGTTGGGTGCCTTCCGGGCCGCCTCGGCGTACAGCCGGGCCGCCGTCGCCAGGTCGCCGTCGCGCTCGTGCAGGTACGCCGCCACCGCGGTGTGGCGGGGCAGGGCGGTGTCCAGACCCGCGAGCGCCGCCAGGCCCGCGCGCGGACCGTCGGCCTCGCCGATCGCCACCGCGCGGTTGAGCCGGACGACCGGGCTGTCGGTCAGGAGGGCGAGCTCGTCGTACCACTCGACGATCTGCACCCAGTCCGTCTCCTCGACCGTGGGCGCGTCGGCGTGCAGCGCCGCGATGGCCGCCTGGGCCTGGAACTCGCCGAGCCGGTCGCGGGCGAGGGCCGCCTGCAGGACGTCCACACCCTCGGCGATCGCCGAGGTGTCCCACCGGCCGCGGTCCTGCTCGGCGAGCGGCACCAGGCTCCCGTCGGGCGCGGTCCGGGCCGCGCGCCGGGCGTGGTGGAGCAGCATCAGGGCGAGCAGCCCCGCGACCTCCGGGTGGTCGATCGCCGCCGCGAGCTGCCGGGTGAGCCGGATGGCCTCGGCGGCGAGGTCGACGTCGCCGGCGTAGCCCTCGTTGAACACCAGGTAGAGGACACGCAGCACGGTGGCGACGTCCCCGGGCTGGTCGAACCGCACGCCGGAGACGGTCCGCTTCGCCCGGCTGATGCGCTGCGCCATGGTCGCCTCGGGCACCAGGTACGCCTGCGCGATCTGGCGGGTGGTCAGCCCGCCCACGGCGCGCAGCGTCAGCGCGACCGCGGACGCCGGCGTCAGCGACGGGTGCGCGCACAGGAAGTACAGCGCCAGTGTGTCGTCCACCGCGGACGCGGGCCCGGGCGCCGGCTCCTCCTCGACGAGACCCTCACGGCGGCGGCGGGCCGCCTCCGCCCTGGCCCCGTCGAGGAACCGGCGCCACGCCACGGTGACCAGCCAGCCCAACGGATCCCGCGGCGGATCGGCCGGCCAGACGCGGACCGCCTCGACCAGCGCGTCCTGCACGGCGTCCTCGGCCGCCGCGAAGTCAGCCCCGCGGCGGACGAGGATCCCGAGCACCTGGGGGCTGAGGCCGCGCAGCAGAACCTCGTCCACCTCGGTGGTCACTCTCGGAGGCCGATCTCGGCGGTCACTCTCGGAGGTCAGTGGCACTCGGAGATGTTGGGCGCCGCGGTCAGGAACGGGCGCAGCTCAAGCCACTCGTGGATCGGCTTCCCACCCGCCCCGGGGGCGGCCGACAGCTCCCCGGCCAGCTCGACGGCACGCTCGTAGCTGTCGACGTCGATCACCATCCAGCCGGCGATGAGATCCTTCGTCTCCGCGAACGGGCCGTCGGTGACCGGCGGGCGTCCCTCGCCGTCGTACCGGACGAAGGTGCCCTCCGGCGCGAGCGCCTGGCCGTCGACGAACTCGCCGGTCCCCTCGAGCCGGGCCGCGAAGTCGTTCATGTACTGGATGTGGGCCGAGATCTCCTGGGGCGTCCACCTGTCCATCGGCACGTCGTTCACCGCAGCCGGCGCGCCACGGTAGTGCTTGAGCAGCAGGTACTTGGCCATGACGGTTCTCCTCGGTGCTGGTGCGGCCCATTGTGGCCGCGTCCACCCCGGGGACGGAACCAGCCACGGCATCTCGACATCCCCGCCCGAACTTTTTTCGGTGATCTCTCCGGCGGGCGTGGACGAGCCCGCGGTGCCCGTCGCGCGGCGTCCGGACCCCGGCGTAGCGCGAGGGCGAGACGGGGCGACGACTGCCCGCCCTGACGTGGTGGCGGTCGTGGACGCTCGCCAGTCACCCCGGACACCAGCACCGCATGATCGTCGAACTCGACAGCCGCCACCCCCGGCCGCCTTCGTCGGCTGTGAACCCAGTTCGTGGCCCGGTCCGGGGCCCAGTCCGTAATCCAGCCCGTGAACCACCGACCTGCCACGCGGGCGTATCGTTCCTGCCACGCGGGCGTATCATTCGGACACCGCGAAAACCGCCGCGATTCTCGAGGGGCATGTATCTCGACGGCATGTGGCATGACCGATAAGCAGAATCCGGCCATGTCACCCGTACCCGAGCAAAAGGCGGGCGCAGGTTCTGCCTTCCTGTGAGTTTTCGTGCGTTTCTGCGAGTTTCAGAGGAACGCGGACCCCCATCATGGCCCGTCAAGGGGAGACCCTGCCATGAAAGGCCCTGGTCACGGGTAGGAGACACTGTGTCCGTCGTCGACCGAAGGGTGGCCATATGACGAACCAGATGTATGTCTGGAACCAGATGCCTCCGACGCTGTCGCTGCAGTTCAGCCAGCTAGGTGCCCCCCTGGAACAGGGAAAGTACTGGGACGTCCTGTCGGAATCCGCCCCTTACGAGGACTCGGGAAACCCCACGGACGTGATGTGGGTCGACAACAGCGAGGGAATCAAGGACAACCTCGAATACTGGTGGGACATCGACGTCAGCCTCCCCGACGGTACCTACCTCTTCACCGCGCAGCCCCGCGAGATCGGAGACGCGGTCGGCTCGGACAAGAGCATCAGCACCAAGCGGACCCAGCCCGACGAGTGGAACGACCCGTGGATCACCACCGAGGAAAACTGGGGGCCGAACCACATCGTCTCCGTCGACGGCCAGAGCTACGAGATCCAGTACGTCTGGGACTCGATGGGCACCATCCAGGACTGGTGCTTCTCCTTCTGGGTGAGCCCGCCTTCGACGGACGAGGAGCGCCAGCGTCGGCGTGAGGAGATGCTGGCGAAGACCCGCGCCCTGCGATCGCTGTCGTAGCAGCCGCTCTTCACCCACTCACCGTCGACGTGCTCCGCCGTGCGACGCAGGCCCGGCCGGGCCAGGACGCGGACGTGTCTCCCGATCATGCTCACTCACCCGCCGACCAGGGTGGGGGAGCACCCGGGGGGCACGTCCCGACCAGGCCCGCGGAACCCCGTACCCGTGCCGAGGCAGGCGGCACCGGCAAGGGTGCTCCCGGCCGGTCGCGGCTGCTGCCCCCTCCGCCCTGCGGACGCCCCAGCCGGTCCGCCCACCGTTTCGGACCGCACATCACCCGGACCGCTACTCTTGGGGGGCGGTCGCCGCACTCACGGTGGCCCGCCGGGGCGGTAGCTCAGCCGGTCAGAGCAGCGGACTCATAATCCGTCGGTCGTGGGTTCGAGCCCCACCCGCCCCACCAAACCCGCAGGTAGGCAGCCACTTTCGAGTCTGCCAGGCAGATCTTGAAGATCGCAAACCCCACGGTAACCCCACGCTTTGCGAAGCTGTCGACAGCCATCGTTGATCTTCGACGTAGCTCGTCCTTCGCTGTCGGTGGGCCGTCCTGGCCGGATCGCAGAGTCGCCGACTACCTGCCTTGGCCCCTGGCCTGACGGGCGGTGCACTGCCACATGGCCGAGGTTGCCATGGCAACCCCACCGGCTGCCATGCGTGATCGACGAGTCTGACGCTACCGATCTGAGGTCACCAGCCGCACCCCAGACAACCACGGGCGACCAGTCTGGCGGCCGAATGTAGCCAGCCTGGCACCGTCCTCGCTGGACACGACGTCCACCAGTGCGAGCCTGGCATTTCGTCGACATTGTTGCCAAAATTGCTATCACTGGCACGGTAGAGAGCTACAAGATTCCAACATATTCGAGTGCGGCATTAATTGATGGGTCAACTAGGGTGTGGCTATGTTCAAGGCTCTTCAGTGTGATGATTTTAGATGTTGCGCTATCAATATGAAAAGTGGACCATAGGTGGCACTTGGGGCAATGGCGTCCGGTCAGATATGGCCTCAGTAGATAGAATCCACCCTGCCTGTCTTGCAGGTATAGACTGCCCACCTCAATATCGGATTTATCGTGTTGCAAAATCTTCGTCGGAACAACGGGATGATCTCCCATTAGTTCGCGATGAGTTATGCTTCCTTGGCTTCGCATGCTGTCCCAGTGGACACCGGTCACATGCACAAGCTTCAGGTCTGTCAGAAATTTCGCACCTGTCATTAGTTGCGTGAGGTCGTCAAGTATTTCTGTGACTGCATCGGGAAGCTCTGGCCCGTCAACGCCGCGCAAGTGAGCGCGATCATTTCTTCGTTTGTAGAGGCGGTCTCTAGCCCTCTCAAAAGCGGCGTCAGTCAATGTGGCGCGAAAATCGCTCAAAGGATGCTCGTCGGGCAGCCTCCGAAATATTTTTCCGTCACGGACCTCTGCCAGAATCGCGATCCAGTCGCCAAGAGTTAGACCACCCCGGCCATTCGCCAGTCGATTTCGCAGATTTTGCTTGAAACCCAACTCAAGTTGGCTATTCTGCGCCAGCGCCAGCACGCTTTGCGCTAGGTAGCAAAGCAAAATCTCGGCGCTATCGAGGATCTCTTCGTAGGCGCCGCGGTAGTCGCCAGCGCTTGTGGCTGCCTCGACTCGCCGCCAACGGTATGCAATTGGATAAGGATATCTCGTCCGGATCGTATACGCCGAGTCTCCGATGAGAGATGCCGCCTGGCTTCTAAGTCGGAGTTCACGTCCCTGACCCACTATCAGTCGTCTAATATCCTTACTGCTAGTCTCGGAAAATGAAGATTGAAGAACTGTCTCTGCCTGCGACCTCCACTCGTCGAACTGCCGAGCGGCGTCATCGAGCTCCATGAGCGCGGCTTTCAAAGCCTCGTCAGGGCGAGGCAAGAGAACTTTCCGGAGTTCACTCCAATCCAGGCGAACATCGGATCCCGTTGGTGATACATTCGCGGTCGATTTTATGATCTCATAGGCAATCGACGATCGAAGGTAGTACTTCACAAATATGTGATCCCGCTCATCGAACTCCGGGTTCGGTCGCAGAACCAGCACTGACTGAAGGGCCACTGCAGGCAGAAGGTCTTCCGTTACTTCAACGACTGCAAGACTCTTCCTGCGGGAGGAAAAAATTCTGGGAAGAAGTAGATCTCCAACTTTAAGTTGGTGCTCGGACGCTACCTCTGAGGATTTCCTCTGAGTCTCAGGAAGGCCGATCGCTCCATATCGAGCGATATCGTGTCCGGTAATTATCCTTGGGCCCTCCGAGTATATTTCCTCTTCGCGCCACGTCGCGTCTTTCGAACGTACCAGATTCGGTCCCCGACTGAACATCTCTCCAATATCGATGTTAGGTCCGAGATTCGCGACCTCTCGTTTGAGATTTAATACCTCAGGATCGTGTCGGCCAAACGTCAAGGCCTCTCCATCGTAAGTCTTCAGGATTGAGGTGTAGCCGTACCTGGAACTCTGTGACTTGCCCTCAATTATTCTGTTGAACTCTCGGAGGACGGCAGCGCTCTCTGCTTCTGGAGGAACTCTGAACATGTAAAGTTGATCAATGCTCGTGTTTCGATCGGCGAAAAATGGAATGGTGACATGAAAAACTAAGCCCAATCCGGGTAGGGTGACTGTCGAGTGAATTACCAGGACTGGTTTCCACGATGCCGCCAGAGTCTCTCGCACTTTCAGCGCGGAGCGGGAGGTCAGGGTGGTTGAGGGTATTATCGTGCCGAGCAGTGAGTCCTGCCCGGTCGGGCGACACCTCATTATTTCAAGTTCGTATGGTTCCGGTCTCATGTCTCGGCGCATCTTCCACGAGGGGACAAAAAAGGTGGCCCCATCAATTGGAATATCCTGCAGATCTGAACCGAGGAAGAGGTTGGTCGGCCTGTTGAAGATGTGAGACGACTGAAGTCCGTGCAGTAAGCTAGACGCTAGCTTCGCCGGGTCTGAATGTTCAGTGTTTGGTATCCAAACTGTTGGAACATCTTTTGTGATGCGCTTAAAAAAAAGATCGATTAGTTTTGCTAGAAGTCTCCAATGGTCATCGGTTTCGAATTGTGGGACGGATTCCTGCATGTAGATCAGTTTATCCTCTGGGTGGAAGGCCATCTGGCGTGCTGGGCTGGAAGTCCGCTTGCAGGGCAGTTCGGCCGGTGCATTTCGCCGATGCGGGTATCGACAGCCGGTTACCGCGACTCAACCGCCGCGACCGAGGCCGCCGAAGCGTCCATCGATCACCGTGGGGCGATCGGCGGACGGTCGTCTATCTGAGGGCTGCTTGAGGCGCCGCGGTGGTGACCCTGGATCATCCATCGCCGGGGCCGGGGCCGGGGCCGTCCGACGAGCGGTTCGCCGCGATCCAGGCGCGGACGTCGTCCTCGTCCCAGAAGCGGCCGGCCGGGGTCCGCTGTGCAGGCTCCGGGAAGCCGGCCTTCCGCGTGATCTGGTCCGCGCGACGGCGTGAGAGGTGCCCGTCCGGCGACGACGGGCGCAGTAGCTCCTGCACCTCGGAGATCGTGATCAGCCGGCCCACCACTACGAACCTAGGGACTTCCACCCTAGGACTACCGAGGGTGGAAGAGCGCGTGTAGCGTGCCCAGTAGCCCGAAAAGAGGGCGGGCCGCCCCCGGTGAGTCAGCACCAGGGGCGGCCCTCGGCACCGACCCTTCAGGAGGTCGACACCGTGTCCGACATGTTGTCAGCTCCCGCGCGCACCGCCAGCGCTGGGAGCGCCCCCGACACCACGCTCACGATCAACGAGGAGGGAACAGGCCCATACCACTACGTCACGGTGACCGTCCCGGACGGCATCCACCCTGCGACGCTCGCGGCTGCACTGCGCACACTGCCCATCGCGTGCGTCCTGGCGTCGATGATGGACGGCAAGCTGTCGTTCAAGGTCATCGGCCACGATGACGAGGACGCCGACTTGAGCGCCGTCGGAGTGGCCCTCGGCGCCTTCACCGGTGAGTAGGGCCATGGGCGCGACGACGGGCGCCCGTGTCGTCATCCTCGCGAGCGACGATCCGGGGCCGGTACACCTGATGTTCGTCGAGTCCGACGGCCAGCCGTCACCGCTACGCCACCGGCCGTCGGCCATGCTCGCCGTCCGGTACGTAGAGGCGATGACCGGGATTCTCGACCCGAGCGTTGCCGCACGGCGGACGTGGCTCGTCAGCCCGTGTGACTGCGGATCGACACGGAGAAGCTCCTGACCATGTCGGGTCGGCCGTCGGTCGCCTGACGGAGCCGCCGGTCAGCTCCGCCACAAGGAGAATCCGAACTCCATCACCGAAAACCAGAGCGGCCCCCGACACCTGACCAGGTGTCGGGGGCCGTTTCTACTCTATGGATCTCTGCCGGCCGGTCTTCGGGTTGTGGGTCGAGCGGTCCACTCGCCGCAACTGGCTATCGTCGATTCGTGGGCTGGAAACTCCTGGCGGCCAAAGGATTCCGGTGCTATTATCTCCGCTGCTTCTCGAGCCAGTCGGCCACTTGCGCCGCATCGAAGCGGAGATACCGCCCGACTCGATACGCCGGAGGGCCCTCCCCGGTACTTCGCCATTTGTAGATGGTGTTGACGGGTACGCCGAGGTAGCGGGCCAGATCGTTAGCTGTCCAAAGTCGCGTACCGCGTTCTTCGGGGTTTCCGGTAGTCGACGCCGATCCGGAAATTTTCGTAGGCATTTCGCTCCTTTTGGCGAGTGTGATGTTCCGGTTGGTCCCATGCGACCCCGTCGTCTGCTGCTACGTTGAGTGACCTCCAGCTCTCGCGGTCTAGTAGCGGTGGGAAGGGGGCGAGAGTGCCTATCTGGCCCGTTTCGCAGCTCTCCGCCGGAGCCCTGCTAGGTCACTAGAGCCCAGCTCGGAGGCACTTTAGGCTGCTAGAGGTGCTGCTAGACCTAGCAGGTGGGGGTGCTAGACCTAGCAGCGCAAGCGGTCAGCCACCGCCCCCGATTCTGCTACGATCCGTGATCGCCGAGACGATCTGCTGCCGCTCGATCCCGCGCCGGTTGGCGCCTTTCCCGCCGGTGGTCGTGCCCCAGACCTGCCCGGGGGAAATCCCGTAGGGCTTGAGTGCGACGGTAAGTTGCTCGGCGCCCCACCCGGTGTATGCGTCGGGGCGTAGCTCGGCGAGTCGGGCGACGATCGTTTCCGACCACACCTTGGTTTCGCTGGCTGGAATTACGGCCAACACGTCGTCCAGAATGGTCGATGTCCTGTCGGTCGGTGTCGGCGCTGCTTCCCCTGCCGCGTTTCCGGCGAGCGTGCCGGCCTGGATACGCGCGGCGCGTGCCCGGTCGGCTATCTTTTCTGCTGTTGGCGTGTCAATGTAAGCGGCGCGGACGATGAGCGGGTCGTCCGTCGCGCCGACGAGGTAGCCGATTCCCTTGTCGGTCGGCCGGAGCGTGGTGGCCCGGACACCGTTCTTGTACATCGATGTTCCGAGGATCATGTCGTTTTCGACCTGGCCCATGACCCGCAGGCAGAACCGTACCGAGACGCTGGACGACACTCCGGTCGGGAGGCTGTTGGCGTCCGGGCGCTGGGTGGCCAGGACGAGGACGACGCCGAGGGCCCGTCCGAGCTTGATGACGTCGGTGGCCAGGGTGCCGGCTTCCTCCCCGTAGACGGGGTGGGTGAACAGGTTCTGGCACTCGTCGAAGAACGCGACGAGCAGGTGCAGCCCGAGAGAGCGGCGGTTGGCCAGTGCGCGGGTGACCTTGCCGTCCGGACACAGGTCCTTCGGGAGGTTCTTCATCGCCGCCGCCCGGCGGACGACCTCGGCGCGCAGGTCCCGCAGCGCGACGAGGGCGGCTTCGATGCTGGGATCGTCGATGCCGCTGACGTACCGGTGGGCGAACTTCTCGGCGGCGTCCAGGTCGCCGGTGCCCTTGAGGTTGTACACCCACACTTCGGACGTCGGGTCCAACCCGCAGGCGAGCAACAGCACCCGCACCGCCGAGGTCTTGCCTGCGCCCGGTAGCGACCCGACGAGGACGTTGTTCTCCGGCAGGAGCACCGTGACCGGCCGGCCGCGAGCATCGGACCCGAACGGCAGGGGCGCGAACACGTCCGCGGTGCCGCGCCGCGCCAACGGCCATTCGGCGGCGTTGGCCTTGGACATGTCCTCGTCGCCCACCCACAGGACGAGCCGTCCGGCATGGGTGTCATGGACGGCTTCGGGCCACACGCACCCGATCGGACGCCGCAGGCCGGACGCGAGACGTTCCCGGCGGTCGAGAATGTCGGACACGGTCACCCCGTAGGGGAGATCGACGTCCGCGCGCCATCCGGGCCCATCGCGGGTGATGGGTGCCGGGAAGGTGATCCCGCCGCCTTCCCGTCGTGCCTTGTTGATCTCAGCGATCCCGAGGGACTCCAGCGCGCGGACGACGATGTCAGCGGTCAGCCGACCGACCTTCGTCGGAGTGACGGCCGGGCCGACGAGTGGCCGGTCCGCCGGCGCGCCGAGCATCCCGAGGATGCCGACCAGAACCGCGAGGATGGCCAGATGGACGACCGGGGGAGTCGCCGTCCACGCGATCGTGAACGCCGCGATGGACGGCAGTCCCGCGGCGAAGGCCGTGATGGTGCGGACGCGGACGCGCGCGTCCCGCAGCTTCGCCAACCTGAGGTACTCGCTCGTCTCCTCCCGACGGATCGCCGTCGCGCGGGCCGGTCGAGTCTCGGCATCGGTCAGCCATCCGGCGGTACCGGTCGTCACGCGCCCGAGGCCACGGGGAGCACGCCAGACCAGCACCGCGGCGTAGAAGGGTAGCCGGATGGCATGGAACAGGGCCGTGTGGAAGCAGTAGCCAGCGAACCACCGGGCCGCCGATCGCAGTGCCGCCCACGATCGCAACCAGGTCGGCAGGACCGGCCGCCGTGCGCCCGACCGGGCAAGCGCCCATGGACTCGGCGGCGGTTCGGGCGGGTTGACCGGCACACCGGTCACGACCACGTCCTCGCTGTCGGACCGGCCGTCCCGCGGTGCGGGTTTCACGAGGTCGTACACGATCTGCGCCGGTGTGGCGGGTAGCCGGTCGCCGGACCCGTACGGGACGAGGCTGACCGCCTCGGGGCTGACGTCGGGCACCCACCCGCCGGTGCGGGGCGGCGCACCGGCCGGATCGGACGGTGCCGGGGACGGATTCTCGGACATACTTGTGGTTCCTCCGTGAGAGCGGGGAGCCCGGGGCGCGGCGTCTGTCTTGGCGGTCAGGACCGCGCCCCGGGGCGAATTCAGCGAGTAGGTGTGGCGTTTTCCTTACGCCGCCACATTTCCTCCAGGCGGCGCCGGTCGGCGGCCTCGCGGTTTTCCTCCGCGAGTCGAATAAGCAGGATCACGAACAGGCTTGCATTCGAGAGGACGAGCGCCGCGAGAACGAAAGACGGCATGCGGTTCCCCTAAACCCCGATGGTCGAGACGATCCCGACAACCTCGCCGATGATGTCGCCGATCGTCGGGGCGAGTCTGGACGAGGCCAGGTAGAAGCCGAGAACGATGCACAGCAGCGCAGACGAAATGGAGAGTCGGTAGGAGCGGACGAGAACCACGACCGCGAAGAGCAGAAGAACGACGATGGAGATGCTCACCATGGTGAACGTCGAATCCTTTCCTTGAAGAATCGAACGGGATTTTGAGGCGTCACACGCTGTCGGAGCCGAAGTCGCAGCCGTCGCTGATGTCACCGCCGAGACCCTCGTCGGGCTCGTCGGGAATGGGCTCGATCCCCGCGGCCACCGCCCACGCGTTGTACAGGTCGTGCCACGCCTTTCGCGTCCTCGTGTGGTGCCTCTCCAGCTCGGCGAAGACGAGGTTCAACGCCTCCCGAAGGGACTCGTCGGCGTGGTCCATCCACAGCACATGCAGGACAGATGACGCGGTGTAGCCGTCCCCGTGATCGGCGTACGCTCGGGTGGCGCGGTTCTCCAGATCGGCCAACACCAGGCTCCCGAAAACCGTGGCGTCGCCGCTCCCGGTGGTGCCCGCGTTACGTGAGTTGGACATCTCTATAGCTCCTTCTGTCGTGGGTAAAGAAACGGAATTCTGGAACTCGGTGCCGGATCGGCGGTAGTCAACATGAAATGGCGGGTGATCCTCTCGGTTTGACTGGCGTTCTCGGCCAGGTCCTCCAAAGGGGTTCGCTCCTGCCGCAGAGAATCAGGTTTTCTCGCTACTCCCGTAGCCGGTGGACGCTCCACGCGACCGCGACGACAAGAGTTCCGACGACCATGAACGGAAGAATGGCGGGAATGACCTTGATGAAGAGCCATTGAAGGCCGGCCAGGAAGAGGAACAGGGCCCCGGTCCCCAGCGTCCAGCGGAGGATGGTCCCGAAGGGTGATCGATAGTAGTAGCGACGCATTATTGCCTCCAGTAGATGGGTGTTCTGTTGGGAGTCATCGCTCGGCGGGTTCGCCTATCAGACCCGCTTTCCGGTGGCTGCCGTTCGACATTTCCCATCATGGGGCAGTCGACTGTTGGCATTCGCAGGCCAGAACGCCGAGTTCCGGATGGGTATCGGTTGAGAGAGAGCGAAAAACTGCGTACGGAACGTCGGCAATGCGCGGTGAAAGTGTGGGAGGACTGCTGGGAAAGTGCTGGCTGACTGCTATCCGTGCAGCTCAGCGCAGGTGCAGCCCGTAGTGATCGGACGGCCTTGGAACGTCCCTGGGAGCCTCAAGCGTCGGTTGTAGGACGCAAACGCAGGCAAACATGGCGATCAAGCTGCAAACCTGGCATGCTCTTGGGTCGTCCCGGACGGAACACGTCCCCCGGCAAGGTCCGGGACACCCGCCACAGAGAGGAGGCGAACCGACGGGGGACGCCGTGGGGTCACACTGGCCCCTGTCGAACCGCGATGATCACACCGACCGTTGACTTCGAGGCTCTCCGCTCCGAGCTGCGCGCAACCCTGCGCCACGGCGCACGGGCCCGGTCGCTGCTTGACCGTATGGCGCTCGTCGACCTGCTCAACCCAGCAAAGCCGAGTGAGGAGGCACCGCCCGACGCCCAACGGGCACTCGAAGCCGCGCGGTTGGTGGCTGACACCGTCGACGCGCTCGACCCGCCGATAGACCGGATCATGTCGATCATGCTGTGCCTGGCACCGGGCACTGCAGGCATGACCCTCTCGGCGCGTCGTAGGCGCGCGGCCGATCTGGTCGACATCCAGCCGGTCACGTTCCGGACCGAGGAACGCTACGAACAGGCGTTCGTCACCGAACTCGCACTGGCGCTCTACGGCCGACTGACCGGCTGCACCTGACACACGACGAGGGCCGCTTCCCCGATCGATCAAGGAAGCGGCCTTCGCGCACTAAGAGTGATTAACTTATGGACCAGAATCGAATAGAACGACCCCCTCCAGAGACTACAGTGTCTCCTTCGGGGGCGAAATCAACTGCGGCGACAAAATCGCTGTGCCCAGGCATCTGAGATCCCAGTTTTCGAGGATCTTCCAGGTTAGCTACATCCCAAAGTTGTATCGTGCCATCGCTGCTTCCGGTCGCGAACAGATTCTCCTTGGGGCCGAAAGTGGCCACAATGATTGGAGTGTCAACCTTGACTGGGTTCTTCAACCTATGCGGACTGTCGGGATCGGAGATATCCCATAGCCACGCTCTTCCGTCTCCACCACCGTAGGTGCTGGCGAGGGTTTTGCCATCTGAAGAGTAAGACAAAAATATGACGGAGTCGGTAAGCTCCTCCAGCGGCACGCCGAGTGGGATCGGGTTGGCGGGGTCAGAAATATCCCATTGCTTGATCGTATTATTGTCCGCGTTGCTCGCTACTGCGAGGGTATCGCTGTTCGGTGCGAACTCTACAACCGGCCCGTAACCTTTATCGGTACGAGGCGTCAACGGTAGTACATTGGATTTTCGAGCATCCAAACCCGACACATCCCAAAGCCAGGAGCTACCATCGTAGCTGCCAATGGCAAGGCTTCGACCAATGCGATCGAAATCTAGCGACGACACTCCGGCTGGCCCACTCCCCTTGAACTGGTGGCGTGGACGGGGCTGCTGCGGGTCTGAAATATCCCAGGTACAGACGAGTCCGTCGTGGGCTCCAGCGGCAAGGAGATCCCCCACAGGGGAGAAGGTCACGTGCCCGATTTCCTCGCTGCCGCATTTGAGGCTACGTACCTCGTTAGCATCGAGAACGTCGGATGTAGACCTAAGCTCTATGAGGCCTGAATCATTGCCGCTCGCGATCACACGACCATCTGGTGAGTACTCTACAGAGTTCACGTTCTGCCCGGCAGAGATCATCTCATTCCCGAGCGCATGGAGTTCCAGCGGGCGTATGGACTCGGATCCAGTCGGCGATGAAGGCGCGCTAGTGCTCGTTGGTGTGCCAGATATAGTGGGCTTATCATCTCCATCTACGGTGCTGTAAATTGTGATAGCGAGCGCAATCATCGCAAGGAGAGAGCTGGCCGCTAGGATACTTCTTCGGGGGCCCCAACTTTTACGAGGATGCTTTTGGGTGGGCCGCGCCCAATTGGGTGCACCGCTCTCAGGAAACTCTGGAGAAGTCTCCGATCTAGGCTCATTGGGCGCTATGAGTCCAACTTCATTTCCGCCAGAATTCCCAGTGGGGATGCTGGGGAATGGGGGCGATCCAGCGGGTTTTGCGCGCCCGCGAATTGAATCCTGGATCTGCGAGTGGAGATGATATCGGGCCCTTTCCTCGGTGTACCCGAACAGATCGAAGGAAACAATTCCGCCTAGGAGGTCGGGACGCTGGCAATTTTCGACGCGAATTGGAATCAATTTCCGCTTCAAGCCCCCCGGGTCGGCCCTGTGTGCTGCCTGCCATTCCTCCCTTCCGTAGACGGATTCTAGGTAGGCCCTCGAAATGATCGCCAAGGTATGCTCCGCTTGCTCGACACCTTGCGCCATGCGAGTCATCCAGTGGGAGCCAGGAACAAAATCCCACGCCTGAAGAAGAACCCTATACCCTTTACCCTCTAGCTCCCAAGCAATCCATTCGGCCCAGGACCGATCGGCGCTCGTGTACGAAACAAAGAAGTTCCACGCGTCCACTTGTTCATTTTGCGTAGACGAGATCTTGCTCTCGGGAGACATAGCCCGATCCAGCATCGCCACTTCCTACAGAGTCCGTGACATCGAGTGCTGGCGATGCGGCCGGGATGCCCCTACAGCCAGCGCTGATGACCTGTCTTCAGAAGCGTACTACTGCTGATCCACCGTGGAGTAAGCACCCTAGATCTAGACATGACCTCCCACTGGGAGGCAGGGCGGTAGGTGTCGATCGAAACGGGAGGTCTGCGCGTCAGCTGGTGTGCATGGCAGCCGTCGTGTACCGCACTGAACCGAGAGCTGCGGTTATACTTACCCAAGAAGGTGTGGCATCGTTCTAACGCCTTCTCGAAGTAGCATTTGTTCAAACTCATCGACGTCGTCAACGTCGGGCCGGTAGGTGGCCATGCGATGCTGAGCCTGAGTGAACCAAGAGGTCAGGAAATCAACGTCTCCGGGGTTAATTCGGCCCTTAGCCACCCCGTGTGCAGCGATGACGTCGAACTCCTGCCGGAGCAACTCAGGTTTGGGGCGTTGTGGGTTTACCCAGTCATCGACAGGCACCGGGCGGACGCGCGCCGGTGCGTCGTTCCATGCCAGGTTCAGCGTGAGGTCGACCGTGAAGCCGTCGGGCAGGTCAGCAGGCCATAGGGACCGGACTGCGGCTCGTTGCCCTGACCAGGGGGTCGCGCCGACCTTGGGCAGCATCTCGGGGAAGATGCGGCCCGCTAGCGGAGCCAGGAATCCATACAGCCACATCTGCGGATAGAGCGGACGCCAGTAGAGGTCGGCTATCGTCGCGTCGACGATTCCCGTCATGATCGGCCGAAGAAGCGTCGCGGCGATCGGCTCGGAGCCAAAGTATCGAAAGTCGCCATCCACAGTCGCCACGACTGTGCCGGTAGCTTCCGAGAGTGCGGCTTTGACCGCGTTGCCCTTGCCTTTCTCGGCTTCGACCACGCGTGCGCCAGCCGCACGGGCGAGCGTCGCAGTCTCGTCGGTGCAGGCGCTTGCCGCGACGATGACTTCACCATCTGTGCCGAGTATCTCGATCGCTCGTCGAGCCTCGCTGACGACCTCGGTGATGGTCTCGGCTTCGTTGTGGGCGGGAATGCAGATGCTGACCGGCCCGCCCCGGTCAGCCAGGGAACGGTGCCCGACGAGCGGCAGGCCGAGGGCAGGGTCGATGAAGGGCTCGTCAGTCAAGGAACGCCCCCTGCCACAGTGGGTTGCGGTCCCGATGCGGTCCGATGATGAGTTCCTCGTGTGGGTCGAGCGGGATCAACCGCGGGTCGGACCACGCGGCCTGGACATCAGCCGGTGGCGTCGGTTCGGTCCAGAGTCCATCTTCGACCGTCGGGGCGGTGCGTGTGCCCGCCCGGCCGAGGATGAGCAGCCGGACCGTGTACTCGCAACTGTCGGGAAGTGACCCACCGGCGCTCCCCTCGGCGCCGATGGCGGCAAGGTGCCGGCGGACCCGTCCGATCCAGGCCGTGTGGTCGGCTTGGGCGGTGGCGTACCTGTCCGGCGCGCCGCCGAGGTCGCTCGGCGGGTCGTAGAGCAGGACGCGCCGGAAGCAGAAGCCGGTCTGCTCCTTGAGCGCTCGGCGGAACAGGATGAGGTCGAGGTCGTCCCGGACCCGTTGGTGGTCCGGATCGGTGAGCCACGGCGTCGCGACCTGCACCGTCCACACGGTCGCGGCACTCTCGATCGCGGGCAGGCTCCGGCGCCACAAGTCCGGGGCGGGAGTAGGACTGGTGCTCACCGGAGTACCGCTTCGACGATGCTCAGCAGTTCCCGCTGCTGTGCCGGGCGATCGCCGAGGCGACCGGCGATGCGGGGTGACCACGTGAGCATGACCGGCTCCGCAGGTCCGTCGGTGGCCAGTGAGAAGCGGGCAAGCTGCAAGGCACCGGCGACGAGCGGCTCAGGCAGGCGTTCGACGAACTCGCGGGCATCGTCCGGCCGGTGCATCTGGAGACAGCACAGGGCAGCGAGCGTCGTCGCGGCCGGCCGCGCGTCCGGGCCGTGTAGGTCGAGAGTGCCAGGGTGTCCGGCGGCGGTGATCGCGGCGTTGACAGTGCGCCATAACGAGCGTCGGGTCGGGAACTGACTGGATGTTTGATTTGACTTGATTGCGGCTTCTCTTCTATTGAGAATCTCGCCAGGTTGGTGTCGATTCGCCCGTTACGCGCCTGGCCGTGTTGTCGATCATGGCGATGTGGATCATTGCTTCGGAGCTGGCGGGCAGGGTCTCGTAGTCACGGGCCAGACGGCGGTGGAACATCAGCCAGCCCAGAGTCCGCTCGACGACCCAACGCCGTTTCACGACGTGGAAACCGCGGGCCCCGGTGTTTCTGGAGACGACCTCGACGTCGACACCGAGGGTGGCCCCGTGCTCGACCACGGTGTTCTTGAAGCCTTTGTCGACCCAGGTCTTGGAGATCGCCCGGTAGGTGTCTGTGACCTGGTCGAGTAGCCGTATACCCAGGGCGTTGTCCGACAGACTGGCGG
>NZ_KB893726.1 GCF_000374165.1 Parafrankia elaeagni | reverse complement strand
CTGGCCGGCTGGGACATCGCGATTCCGCCACCGATCGTCGCGGCCAGCACCGGGGCGACCAGCAGAGCGCGGCCACGGCGGATCGAACGACGGTTCTTACGGGCACCCGAAGTCATAACGGACAAAATGAATGTCCTTCCCCACGCCTACGAAGTTAGCTGTCGGGTTCGGGCTGGGAATCGCCCGGCCGCACACACGTATCCGCGCCACAAAGCGCTGACGGCTTCACCCCGAGGACGTCCGGAAAGAACGCCCGGGAACACTGGGTCCCCCGCTCCCACCCTCAGATCTGGTGTGCGCCGGGCGGGGCGGGATTCGGCGTGCCACCCGGCGTGTACTCCCCAGGTCGGAAGCACGGCAACGACGTTACACGCCACCGGCAAACATTCTCCAAGCGATTGTGACAGCCATCACATTCGATAATGAAGACTTGCATTCCGACGTTCTTTCGCCCGCCACCCCGCGCCGACGCCCGATATTTCCGGACAGTGGGCGATGACCGTGGCAGGGCACCCACCTGTCCGGGAGCACCCCGCCACGAGCCGCCCACGGCCGCGCCGGCTGCGTCACGGATTCCGGCCCCCAGGGTCCAGAAAATTCTTCGTCGCCCACGCCGCACCCGCCGCCCACCCGACCAAAAGATACTCAGATCTCCGCGAATAACGGACAGGAGCAGTATGAGCCTTTCCGGGCGGTACGCACGACCTTCCACTACCGCCGCGACCTTCCTCAGTTCTCGACGGGCAGGCCGGCTCCGGGCGTCTCGTGCCGGCTCGTGGCAGGCAGCGCGGGGGTCGGACGTCGCGGTGGCGCCTCGCG
This sequence comes from Parafrankia elaeagni, assembly GCF_000374165.1. GTDB lineage: Bacteria > Actinomycetota > Actinomycetes > Frankiales > Frankiaceae > Parafrankia > Parafrankia elaeagni. The sequence continues at coordinate 80,830 of NZ_KB893726.1, read as the reverse complement.
GGTGTCCCATCGAGTGCTGGCGAGACGCCTCTCCGTGATGGACAGCAGGTCGAAGATCTCACGCGCAAAGTAACCCGTCGTGTTGCGTTCAACCTGCCGCGACGCGAGGACGTCGGCCGCGACGAGTTCCTCCAGCGCGGACCTGGCCGCCGGAAAGGAGACCTCCAGGACGCGCTCGACCGTGCGTGCAGTCATGACCGGTACCTCCGGGAGCATGTCGAGTATCCGGCGCAGGGCCGAACCCGCCCGCACCTGCGAGACCCGCCCGAGCGCCTGCCGCTGGCGGGCGACCCGGTCGACCCAGGTCTGTTCGAGGGCGGCCACATCCGCGCTGAAGGCCGCGGCCTGCCCGACCGCGAGATCGACCGCGTCCAGAAAGACGCGGAGCCAGGCGTTGATACCGATCCGAGCCGCCGCGGAGTCAGGAGCGCCGTCGTAGCGATAGGCGGTCAGCCCCTCGACGTACGCATCGGAACGAGTCAGCAGGATGACACTGACCGGCAGCACACCGGCGCGGGTCAGGCCTCTCCGCGTGAGCACGGTGTGGATCAGCGCACGCCCGACACGTCCGTTGCCGTCGATGAACGGGTGAACAGTCTCGAACTGGGCGTGCACGAGCGCTGCCTGAACAAGGGCGGAGTGACCGGCTCCGGACGCGTACCGACCCAGATCATCGAGCAGGCCGGGAACCAGATCGTGTGGCGGCGGCACGAACTCGGCATCCAACGGATGCCAGCTGCCGCCTCCTATCCAGTTCTGCACAGTCCGCATACCGGGCGGATCGAGGTCAGGAAGAAGCGCGCTGTGCAGTCCGACGATCCCGTCGGATGTCACCCGCGGCGCGACCACGAGAGCACCACCTGCCTGCCGCAGGGCGCTGAGGTTGTTGGCGACCAGCCGGGCGTTCTCCGAGAAGCCCCTCAGTGGCAGACCCTCGGCCTCGGCCAGCTCGACCAGCGCAAGTTGCTGGGGCGAGACCTGCAGGCCCTCGATCCTGGACGAGGCGAGTGCCTCGGAACGCAGCAGGAAGCGGGCAAGCCCCTCCAGCCCGCCGACGCCGGGGCTGCCCGCGAGGGCACGGACGGATGTCTCGACGTCCGCGCAGCGCTCGTCGAGGGCCGGGTCGACCGTGAGCGCCCGACCGACCAGCGGATCGGGTACGTAGAGCTGATAGGCACCTCCACGGCGATTACGGCTCCCCGGAGCTCCGAGGTCCGGTTCCCACCGCCTCGCCTCATACCCGGCCATATCTCGCCTCCAACCTTTAACGATCAAGGAGTTCATTAAAGTTTGACCCCTCAAACTTTAATGGACCGCGCCCTCGGCTGATCACTCCTGCCACGGACGCGGGGCGAGAACGTCAGGATCAGTGCTCGGAGAAGGTCTGGGTCCCCAGCACGGCGAGCATCTCCAGCCGCTCACCCGTCCCGGAGCCCGGTTGCGGACGGAAGAGAACCAGCCGCTGGCCGGACGGCGGGCTGATCACGACGTCGCACTCCAGGTCGAGCCGGCCCACCTCGGGGTGCAGGATGACCTTGCGGGTGGCCCGCCGGACGGCCACCTCGTGGCGGGCGCAGACGTCGACGGGCTTTTCGACGTCCACGTCAAGGCACCGTTCTTCCTCACCCAGGCACTGCTGCCACTGCTCGCTGACGGCGGCCGCATCCTGAACGTGTCCTCCGGCCTGGCCCGTTTCACCTATCCGGGCAACGCCGCGTACGCGGCGGCCAAGGGCGCGGTCGAGGTGCTGACCCGCTACCAGGCCGCGGAGCTCGGCGACCGCCGGATCCGGGTCAACGTCCTGGTGCCGGGCGCGATCGCCACTGACTTCGGCGGCGGCCTCGTCCGCGACAACAAGCAGGTCAACGAGGCCGTCGCCGGCGCGATCCCGCTCGGCCGGGCGGGCGAGCCGGACGACATCGGCGCCGCCGTCCCGCTGATCCTCGCCGACGGCTTCGCCTGGGCCAACGGCACCCGCATCGAGCTCTCCGGCGGCCAGAACCTCTGACTCTGCCCGGTCCGCTGCCCGGTCCGCTCTCGGTCCGCTCTCGGCGACAGGGTGGAGGTTTCCCGGACCGCCATCGCCTGGCCGAATCGGGACCTGGATACTGGCGGGCTCGCCTGTACCGGCGGGCTGTCTGTTCCGAGGAGTGACTGTGCCCCAGGCAGTACGACGACGCAGCAGCGGGCGCGGCGCCGTTTCCGTCAGTGCCCGCCGATGGGCCCCGCCGGCTGTTGTGGCCGTCCTCGTGGCGGTACCGCTCGCCGGCAGCTGCGCCCCCGCCGGCGGCGACGGCCTCAGCACCGGGACGGCCCCGGAGGCCCTCGCCCCGGCGACGTCTCCGACAGAGCGCCTGGTCGAGTCCCCGGTGGAAGAGCGGGCGCTCGCGCCGGCGGATCTGCAGTCGCGGTGGTGGACCTGGGCGGCCTCCGCCGTCGGTGCTGACAATCCGGTCGAGGATCCGGACGGCCACGCGTGCGCGGTCGGCCAGCCGGCGGACGTTTGGTTCCTCGCCGGCACGTTCGGCGGTTACACCGCCCGCCAGTGCGTGCTGCCCACCGAGCGACCGGTGGTCGTCCCACTCGTCAACCTGGTCGCGCAGGACCCCGCCGACTGCACCGCGCTGATGGCAGACGCGGCCGGAGGCGCCGAGCTGGACGGCTCTCCCCTACAGGCCGAGGTCTTCCCGCCGACATCGATCACCTACCGGGGGGTGGCGGGCAACCCCGTCACCGGTGACGCCGGGACCTTCCAGGGCTACGGCTGCGGCCTGTGGGTGCAGCTGCCACCGCTGGCGCCTGGCCAGCACACCCTCTCCGTCCGCGGCAGCTCCCTCGACTTCGCCACCAGCGTCGACTACCTCCTTGTGGTCTCCGACCCGGCCGCCGACGACCGCGGCGGAGGCGAAGACCACGCCGGGGCCGGCGAAATGGTCACCGTCTGACCCACGACTGCTCGGTGCCGGGCTGCTCGGTGCCGGGCTGCTCAGTGCCAGTCGCTGATCTGCACGTCCCGCGGGGCCGGCGCGCCCGCGCCGGTCTCCACCAGGGATTTCAGGCTCATCAGGAAGGAGCCCCACTTCGTGCTGCAGTGGTGCATGAACTCGACGGGCTCCTTCCAGCCCTGGTGCCGGAACAGGACAATCGTGTACTCACCGTTCTGGTGGAGGTCCCAGTCGATCGTCGTGCCCTTCCATTCCTCGGGGCCGTCAACCACACGCCAGCAGACCCGCTCGGACGGCCGCGACTCGACGACCTCCATGTCGAACCCACCGACCGGGAAACGGAACTCGAGGACGCCGCCGGTTCCGGCGTCACCGCGGCCCTGTGGACCGTCCGCCCACCTCGTGTCGACCGTCCACCAGCCGGTGAGACCCTCGACGGTCGTCAGCGCCTCGTACACCTTCTCGGGGCCTGAGGTCCTGACTCCGACCCTGTGCAGAATGTCCACCATCTCGGTTTCTCCCTGGATTCGCCGGGCATGTCATGCCGGTCTGAACATCAGTCCTGTTGGGCGCGCTGGATCGCCTCGGCGATCCGCCTGATGCGCTGCAGTCGGGCGTCCCACGCGGACCCGACCGATGCGAGCTGGGCCACCGCGCGGGCGAGCTGGGCGTCGTCCACCCGGTACCGCTTCTCCCGGCCCGCGGGCGTCGCCCGGACCAGGCCGACCCGGTCGAGGACGCCGAGATGCTTGGCCACCGCCTGACGGGTGACCGGCAGCTGCCGGCTCAGCGAGGTCGCGGTTCCGTCACCGTCGACGAGCAGCAGGTCGAGGAGCCGGCGCCGGGTCGGGTCCCCGATCGCGGACCAGAGGTCGTCGTCGACGCCCCCGGCCACCGTGGTGTTCAGGGCCGCACCCGCAGCGTCGCCACGTACGGGGCGATCCGCGGCAGGTAGAAGTCCCAGCCGGAGACGTGGTCCCGGTACTGCTCCTCGAGGACGGCGACCTCCCAGCCCATCTCCCGGAAGCCGGTCTCGGTCATCCGCAGCAGCGTCCCGCTGCCCGAGGGCGTCAGGTCGAAGGTGACCAGCAGCGAGTTGCCCTCGGCCGCGGCCTGGTCGCTCGGATGCGTCCAGCGGAACGAGAACGTCCGCGGTGGTCGCGCGTCGACGACGGTGAACGGCACAACCTTGCCGTCGGCGTCGCGGTCTCCGAAGACGATCTCCCCTGCCGAGCCGGGAGTCGGCTCGTAACGGGCGTCGTCGGGCCACCATCCCTTCAGGTGCTGGGGACTGCTCACCACGTCGAAGACGATCTCCGGCGAGGCCTCGATGTAGATCTCGCGCTCGAGGGTTCCGAACTCCATGCCAGCCTCCTGCAATGTTTGGTTGCGCATTAAGGTAGCCGCACTCCCGTCATCACGCAACCATCGGTTGCTATTTGGATCGCGCGGGCGCTCCGAGGCGGCGGCCGACCGCGGCACGAAAACTGTCGGAGGCGGGCGTCAGGATTACCCCATGTCGTCGTCAACCGTCTCGACCGTGACCCGCGAGACCGTGCTCGCCCTGGCGCCCGACGCGGCCGCCGCCCGGGCCGGTGAACGCCTCAGCGGGGTGAGCAACTGGTCAGGGCTCGGCACGTCCGGCGATGCGGCGTGGGGGGCGTGCCGTGGCAGCGGAGCGACGCCCTACCGGGTGGTGGTGCTGTGCGGCGCCGAGGCCGCCTCCACCTGTAGCTGTCCGAGCCGGAAGTTCCCGTGCAAGCACGCGCTGGGCCTGCTGTTCCTGGTCAGCGGCAGTCCCGGCGCACTCGCGGCCGGCGGCGACCCGCCGGAGTGGGTGTCGGGCTGGCTCGGCCGGCGTGCCGCCCGCGTGGACGCGGCCCACGCCCGGGCCGCCCAGCGCGCCGCGGCCGGGGGTACCGCGGGCGGGTCGGGCGCGTCCGGCACCGCCAGATCAGCATCGTCGGTGCGGGCGCTGGCTCGGCGCGAGGCCCGGGTCGACGCCGGTGTGGCCGAGCTGAACCGGTGGCTCTGCGACATCGCCCGCGACGGGCTGGGCGCCGCCCAGGCACAGCCCGCCGCCTGGTGGGAGGGCCTCGCCGCGCGGATGGTCGACGCGCAGGCGCCCGGGCTCGCCGACGTCGTCCGTGAGATGGCCCGCCTCGCCGCGCGCGGCGGCGCGGACTGGCCTGATCGGCTCACCGACCGACTCGGCTGCCTGCATCTGCTCCTCCAGGGCTGGTCGAGGCGGGCCCAGCTGCCACCCGAACTCGTCGACGTGGTGCGCGACCGGGTCGGCTTCTCCCGGGCGACCGCCGACGTGCTCGCCGGCGACAGGCTGGCCGGGCCGATGGACGTCCTCGGCGAGCGGCTGTTCCAGGCCGGGAAGTTGCAGGGGCGCCGGCAGTGGCTACGGTCGTCCCCGACCGGGCCGCTGGCGCCGCTGGTGAGCTTCGGCGTGGGGAGGAATCCACCGCCTCCCGGCCTGCCGGTCCTCACCCGCGTCCAGGCGGAGGTGGCGGTCTATCCCGGCCGCCGGCCCGCCAGGCTCGCGCTCGCCGGGGCCACCGGCGCCCCCGAACCGCTCACTGAACTTGCCGGGCTCAGGCCGCCCAGCCCTGGTTCTGGGCCTGAGCCCGGCCCGGAGGGCTCCGGTTCCGCCGCGGCGACCTGGCGGGAGGTGCTGTCCGCGCACGCCGCCACCCTCACCGCGGATCCGTGGGCCGATCCGGTCGCGTTCGTCGTCCGCGGCATCACGATCCTGCCGGCTGCCGCAGGTGACCGACACACAGCGCCGGCGGCCCGGGCGGGCGCCGGCGACGGGCGCAGGTCGTCCGGCGTGGAGAGCGCCGGGTGGCTGCTGCGAGACAGTGCCGGGCAGGCGCTGCCGCTGGCCGGCGACGCGGCGGCCCGGTGGGGCTGGTGGCTGCTCGCCGTGGGTGGTGGTCATCCGCTCGACCTGGTCGTCGAGTGGGACAGCTTCGACATCACCCCGCTGTCAGCGGTCCCGTCGCGGGCTCCCCTCGGCGTTGGCCCGAACCCACCGGCGGACCGCCCCGATCAGCCCGCAGGCAGCAGCGGTGGTACTGGCCGCGGCGGGCCAAGCCTCAGGCCAGGTGCCAGGCCGAGATCCGTGCGGCCTGCGCCCGGCTGGTCGGAGCTGGTCGACGTCGCTGTCGTCGGCACGGCGCGGGCCGCTGTACCGCCCCTCCCGGGCCTCGATCATCTCGCCGCCGAGCAGGACGGCGCCCGCGGCGCCGACGACGAGCCGCTGACCGCTGTGGACAGGCTGTTGCGGGCCACGGCGCTCGCCGCCGTCGCACGCCGGGCCGGGCTGCTACCCGCCGACGCCGGTGGGGAGCCCGCGCCTTCCCCGGCGCCGCCCGACCACGCGCCGGTCCTCGCTCCGGATGTCTCCCTCATCGTCGAGGGCGCGCTGGCGGGCCAGCCCGAGGCACGACTGCGATGCCTGGAACTGACGGCCGAACATGGCTGGCATGCGCCGGCCGAGCTGCTGTGCGACCTGCTGGCCCTGGGCCGGCGGGAGACGGAGATCCGCGTCGCGATCAGCCGGGTCCTCGGCGAACGCGGCAGGTGGCTCGCCGGCCTGCACCCGGACGGCCGGTGGGCGCGCCGCGGGACCGTCGAGACGTGGCCGACCGCTGACGCCGCCGAGCGGCGGATGCTGCTGCAGGAACTTCGCCACGATGACCCTGCCGCGGCGGTCGCACTGCTCCGCGGCCCCGCCGACGGGCCGCCGTTCGCGCCGTTCGACCAGGCGAGCGGGGCCGAGCGGGTCGCCTTCTGCGAGGCGTTACGGATCGGCACCGGGCCGTGGGATGTCGACCTGCTCGAGCATGCGCTCGACGACCGGCGTACCGACGTCAGGGAAGCCGCGGTCACGTCCGCGCTGCGGCTGCCCGGCTCCCGCCTGGAGGAGCGTGCGGCCGCCCGCACCGACGGGCTGATCACCGTGACGCGGCACGGCCTGCCCGGCCGCCGCAGCCACCGTCTCACGTTCGACACACCCGCCGGGGTCACCGACGAGATGCGTCGCGACGGTGTCCGCGATCCTCGGCCGAACATCAGCACCGCCGAGGCCCGCGCCATGCTTCTCAGCGCCGAGCTCACCCGCGTCGACCCGGCCGTCTGGGCGGAACGCACCGGGCTGACCGCCGAACAGTTCCTGGCCGCCGATGTCACCGTCGCGGGAGTGGCTCAGGAGCCGGCCTCCTGGCTGCGACGCGCGCTGTTCCCCGCCGTCGTGCGCCATCGCCGCCCCGAGTGGGTGCTCGCGCTGCTGCCCTACTCCGAACCCGAGGAACAGGGCCGTCTCATCACCTGCCTGCCCGAGCCGGCCCGGGCGGAGGGACTCACCCTGGCGTTGCGCGGCCATCCGCTGACGGCATCCCAGCCGCACGGCGACCCGCGCTCACCGGTGGCGGGGCGGGCCCGCCCGCGGCAGCCGGCGGAACAAGCCGCACTACTGCTCGCCTCCGTACCCGGGCGCTGGTCGACGGACTTCTCCCGGGCCGCGCTCGTTCCCCTGGCCACACTGCTGACCAGCCCACCCGGAGACACCTGGGTGACGTCGCGGGTCCTGCATCTGCTGACCGCCACCGCCTGGCGGATCGACCCCGAGGTCGGCCTCGACCTCGCCCGCCTCAACCCGCACCTGATCGCGCAGGCCTACGTCGACGGGCACGCCGCGCTGTGCTCCGCCCTCGAAGCGCGGCGCCGGCTGCACACCGCGCTCGCCACCCCGCCCCCCACCGGCACCGCCGCCGGGCCGGCCCGCCCGGCCCGCCCGGTCAGCCCGGTCAGCCTCGTCCAGGAAGGTCCCCGTTGACGTCCTCCACGCCCCTGCGCGCTGCCCCGGCTGACAGCAACAGCAGCCCCACCGACAGCCCGCACCTGCTGCGCCCGCACGCCGAGCAGGCCTATGCCGCCGAGCTCGCCGCGCTGGCCACCGCCGACACCCGGCAGCGGCCACCGTCCTGGCGGCTCTCTCCGTGGGCGGTCGTCACCTACCTGCTGGGCGGCGAGCTCGACGACGGGACGGTCATCTCGGCGAAGTACATCGGCTCCCGCCGGCTCGTCGAGGTGGCGGTCGCCACCCTCGCCACCGACCGCGCGCTGCTGCTGCTCGGCAGCCCCGGCACCGCCAAGACCTGGCTCTCGGAGCACCTGGCAGCCGCGATCAGCGGCGACTCGACGCTCGTCGTGCAGGGCACGGCCGGAACCTCCGAGGATGCCGTCCGCTACGGCTGGAACTACGCGCGCCTCATCGCCGAAGGGCCGTCACCGGCGGCTCTGGTGCCCTCGCCGGTGATGCGCGCGATGACCACGGGGTCGGTCGCCCGGGTCGAGGAACTCACCCGCATGGGCGCGGAGGTGCAGGACGCGCTCATCACCGTGCTGTCCGAGAAGACCCTGCCGATTCCCGAGCTGTCGAGCGAGGTGCAGGCGGTCGCCGGGTTCACGGTCATCGCCACCGCCAACGACCGTGACCGCGGCGTCAACGAGATGTCCTCGGCGCTGCGGCGCCGGTTCAACACCGTGGTGCTGCCCCTGCCCGCCAGCGAGGACGCCGAGGTGGAGATCGTCACCCGGCGGGTCGCCGAGATCGGCCGGTCGCTGGCGCTGCCGGACGAGCCGCCGCCCGTCGACGAGGTCCGCCGCGTCGTTCGGATCTTCCGGGAGCTGCGGGCCGGTGTCACCGGCGACGGCCGCACCACGCTGAAGTCGCCGACCGCGACGCTCTCCACCGCCGAGGCGATCAGCGTGATCACCGGTGGAATGACCCTGGCGACGCATTTCGGGGACGGCCGGCTGGGCGCCGAGGACATCGCCGCCGGCCTCCTCGGAGCGGTGATCAAGGATCCGTCGACCGACCCCGTCGCCTGGCGGGAGTATCTCGAGGGGGTGGTCCGCGACCGGGCGAACTGGTCGGACCTCTACCGGGCCTGCCGGGACCTTGAGGAGGACGGCGCGCTGGCCTCCCCCGGGGCCGCCTGATGACAGTCACCTACCTCGGAGTGCGCCACCACGGCCCCGGCTCGGCACGGGCGGTGCGTGCGGCGCTCGCCGAGCTCGACCCCGACCTGATCCTCGTCGAAGGACCACCTGACGGCGACGGCGCGCTCACCCACCTCGGCACGCTCACCCCGCCCGTGGCACTGACCGCCTACGCCGTCGACGAGCCGCGCGACGCCGCGTTCTGGCCGTTCGCCGACTTCTCACCGGAATGGCAGGCCCTGCTGCACGGCCGGGCGAACGGAGTCCGTACCCGCTTCATCGATCTTCCGTTCGGCCACGACCTGGCACTGCGCCGCCGCGCCGCAGCCGCAGCCGCAGCCGCAGCCGGGGCCGCGGAAGCCGGAGCCGCTCCGGCAGCCGCCCAGAACCTGGCGGCCAGAGCAACCGGGCGCGTATCCGACCTCGGCCGGCCGGCGAACCCGATACCGGACGTGGCCGGGGCGCCGGACCTGGCCGGCGTGCCTGACGTGGCCGCCGACCCGCTTGGCTGGCTGGCGTACGCCGCCGGTCACGACGACCCGGAGCGTTTCTGGGAGGATCTCGTCGAGCACCGCCGGCTCGACGGGGCAGGCGCAGTGAACCTGTTCACCGCCGTCGCCGAGTCGATGACAGCGCTGCGCGACGGCGACGGTCCTGCCCGCAGCGACGAGGCGGGCGACCGCAGCGACCGCAGCGACCGGCGGAACGACAGCGACGGCAGCGGCAGCGGCGAGCCCGCCAGCCAGCCCCGTGGTGACGAGCGCCGGCATCGCGAGCTGCTCCGTGAGGCGCACATGCGGCTGGAGATCCGTGCCGCCGGCACCGGCGCGGACGCCGCCCGCCGGATCGCCGTGATCTGCGGCGCCTGGCACGTCCCGGCGCTCGCCGGGCGAACCGGCCGGACCACCGTCACCGCCGACCGCGAGCTGCTGCGCGGCATCCGTCCGGTACGCACCGCCACAACCTGGGTGCCGTGGACGCACGCGCTGCTGGCCGCCGACTCCGGCTACGGCGCCGGCATCGCCTCGCCGGGCTGGTACCACCATCTGTGGACCACACCCGACCAGACCACCGCCCGTTGGGTGGCCCGGGTCGCCGCCCTGCTCCGCGCCGCCGACCTGCCCGCGTCGACGGCCTCGGCGGTGGAGACCGTGCGGCTCGCCGAGACACTCGCCGCGGTCCGCGACCGCGCAGCTCCCGGCCTCACCGAGCTCACCGACGCGGTCCTCGCCGGGCTGTGCGCCGGAGACCAGGTTCCGCTGCGGGTCGTCCGCGAGCAGCTCGTCGTCGGTGACGTCGTCGGCGAGGTCGGGCCGGACGTCCCGGCCGTTCCCCTGGCCGCCGACCTCACCCGGGCGCAGAAGCGGCTGCGGCTGGCACCGAGCCCGACCGAACGGGCCCTGCGCCTGGATCTGCGGCGCGACCTCGACCGGGACCGTAGCGCGCTGCTGCACCGGCTGCGGCTGCTCGGCATCGACTGGGGCGTCCCCGCGCAGACCGCCGGCACCGGCACCTTCGCCGAGGCCTGGCAGCTCGCCTGGCGGCCGTCGTTCGCCCTCGACCTCATCGCCGCGGCCCGACACGGTGCCACCGTCGCGGACGCCGCGACGACCGTCGTCACAGCGCGCACCGAGGCCGCCGGCGACCTCGCCGCGATCACAGAGCTGTTCGAGCGGGTGGTGCTCGCGGACCTGCCCGCCGCACTCGAGGCGGTGTCCGCCGGCCTCGAACGCCGTGCCGCCGCCACCGGCGACGTCGCCCACCTGATGCGAGCCCTCGCACCGCTGGCCCGCGTACACCGGTACGGCGACGTGCGCGGCAGCGACACCACCCTGGTCGTCGGGCTGACGAACAGCCTGATGACGCGCATCTGCGCCGGGCTGCCACCGGCCTGCGTCAGCCTCGACGACGACGCCGCCGACGCGATGACGGCAGCCGTCGACGGGGCCGACGCCGCGTTCCGGCTCATCGCAGATCCCGAGCACATCGCCCGGTGGCACACGGCCGTGGGCATCGCGGCCGACCAGATCGGTGGAAACCCGCTGGTGACCGGGCGGTGCACCCGGATCCTCTCCGATGCCGGCCAGCTGGCCGCGGCGGACGTGTCGACACGGCTGGCGCGGGCGTTGTCCGCCGTCGGCGGCGCGCCTGCCGAGGCGGCGCGCTGGCTCGCCGGCTTCCTCGGCCGGGCCGGCTCCGTGCTCGCCCGCGACCCGGCACTGCTCGCGCTCGTCGACAGCTGGCTGTGCCGCCTCGACGCGGACGACTTCGTCCTGGCGCTCGCCCCGCTGCGCCGCGCGTTCGCCGCCTTCGGCGGCCACGAACGCCGCATGATCGGCGAACGGATCCGTGCCGGCCTGCCCCAGCCCGCCACCGCGGGACCCCACGGCGGCACAGCTGCCACGCAGGCCTCCGTCGCTGCGACCGGCGCGGCACCTCCACTGGCTGGCGACCCGCCGGCGGACAGCGGGGCGGGCCCGGCCTGGGACATCGACCGGGTCACAGCCGTGCTGCCGACCCTCACCGCCCTGCTGGGGCTCACCACCGCGGGAAAGGACAGCTCCGATGCCCGTTGACCAGACCACTGCGATGCCTTCATCCGCACCCCTGTCCGGGGCCGACGACGAGCGGGCGCGCCGGTGGCGGCTGGTCCTCGGCGCGCCGGCCGCGCCGGCGTTCGGCGCCACGGGCAGCCTGTCGAAACAGGACGCGGACATCGACGCGGCCCTGGGCGCGCTCTACGAGAGTGGCAACGACGGGTCCGGAGACGGCGGGGCCGGTGGTCGCGGTGGGCCGCGGCGGCGCGCGGCCGGCCTGGGCGGCTCCGCCCCCGCGGTGACCCGCTGGCTCGGTGACATCCGTGGCTACTTCCCGTCGTCGGTCGTGCAGGTGCTGCAGCGTGACGCGGTCACCCGGCTCGGCCTCGCCCGGCTGCTGCTGGAACCGGAGCTGCTGGCCGCCGCCGAGCCCGACATCCACCTGGTCGGCACCCTGCTCTCGCTGCGGTCCGCGCTGCCCGAACGCACCCGGCAGACCGCGCGGGCAGTGGTCCGCAAGGTCGTCGAGGACATCGAGCGCCGCCTCGAACACTCCCTGCACTCCGCGGTGCTCGGCGCGCTCAACCGGGCCGAGCGCACCCGAACCCCACGGCTGCCCGACGTCGACTGGAACCGCACGATCCTCGCGAACCTGCGCAACTACCAGCCCGAACAGCGCACCGTCATCGTCGACCGGCTGATCGGGCACGAGCGTGCGCGGAAGGCCGCGGCGCTGCGCGACGTCATCCTGCTCATCGACCAGAGCGGTTCCATGGCGTCGTCGGTGGTCCACGCGAGCGTGCTCGGCGCGTCGCTGGCGAGCCTGAAAGCTGTGAGCACCCGGCTGGTCGTCTTCGACACCTCCGTCGTCGACCTCACCGACGCGCTGGACGACCCGGTGGACGTGCTCTTCGGCGTCCAGCTCGGCGGCGGCACCGACATCGACCGAGCGGTCGGCTACGGCGCGAGCCTGGTGCGCCGGCCCACCGACACCGTCCTCTTCCTGATCAGCGACCTCATCGAGGGCGGCGACCAGTCCTCACTGATCGCCCGGCTGCGGAACCTGGTCGACGCCGGCGTCACCGTGGTCGTACTGCTGGCGCTGTCGGACGACGGTGCGCCCGCCTACGACCACGAGCTCGCCGCGACCTGCGCGGAACTCGGCGCACCCGCCTTCGCCTGCACCCCGGACCGCTTTCCCGACCTGCTCGCCACCGCCCTGCGCAGGGAGGACGTCAGTCGCTGGGCCGCTCTCCAGGGCCTCGCCCGTGCCTGAACCCGCCGCGGCGGGCGCGGGCGGGCGGGCGGGCAACTTCATCACGCGCCCATGACGCGGCGCCGTCGCCTGTGACACCCGGCTGTCGTCGTCACGCCGTCGGCAATCTCCGCGGCGCATGAGCTCAGGAGGCATCGTCGTAGCCCTCCAGGAGGGCGAACCGGGTCAGTTCGACCCGGTTGCGGAGCTGGAGCTTCGCAAGGACGTTGTGAACGTGGTTCTGGACCGTCCGATGCGACACGCCGAGCCGGTCCGCGGCATCCCGGGAGGACAGGCCCTTCGCGACCAGCCTGAGCACCTCGATCTCCCGCGGCGTGAGTCGAGGCGCTGCCGGGCGGCCGTCGCTCGGCCGGGAGCCCGAATCCCGGGCCGCGCGGGACATGTCACCGAGGACGAGCGCGGCCAGCCCCGCGGTGAAGACGGCAGCTCCGCGCGCCGTGCGGCGAACCGCGTCCACCAGCTCCTCAGGACGAGCCGACTTGAGCAGGTACCCGGATGCTCCGGCCTTGACTGCGTCAAGCACGTCCTCCTGTTCCCCGGAGGCGGACACGACGAGCACCGAAACCGCGGCGCCGGTGAGCGGGCGCGCCGACGTGGCCGAGCCGAGCAGGCCACGGATCACGTCGACGCCCGAGCCGTCCGGCAGCCCGAGATCGAGGACGACGACGTCAGGCCGGGTCGCTGCCAGGACGCGCAGGGCCTGCGCGACAGAACCGGCGGTGCCGACGACCGCGAAGCCCGCCTCGCCCAGGTCCCGACTCAGGGCCTCCCTCCACAGCGGGTGGTCATCGACGACAACCACCCTGTCCGGCCGGTCCTTCGCACCGTCGGCTTCGTCAGGTGCACCAGCTTCGCTAGCCCTGTCGGCGCCGGACACGCAGCTCGACCTCCGTTCCCTGGCCCGGGAGGCCGGTGACGACGACGTCGCCGCCGAGATCCCGGATCCGGCCGTACACGGAGACCGCGAGTCCGAGGCGACCTTCCGACGCGGCCTGTTCGATCCGTCCAGGTGCGATACCCGTACCGTCGTCGCGGACTGTCACGGTGACCGAGTCCCCGTCGTCCTCGAGCAGCAGCCACGCCGATGCTCCAGGGCCGGCGTGCGCGGCCACGTTGTCCAGCGCGGCACGGACGGCCGCGACGACCTCGCCGGCGTGGGCCGCCGGTAGCAGCACGGGAACGCCCGGCGTGGAGACCCTCACAGCCGACACCGTCGTCGAACGTGGCGTCCTCGCCAGCTCGGCCAACAAAAGTCCAAGATCCACACCGGGACGGGGCAGCCGCGGCGGTCCTCTCCGGCGGCCCGGGCCCGTCCCGCGACCGACCGGACGTCCCGCTTCGAGCATGTGGGCCGGCCGGGGGGTACGCAGCAGATCACGCAGCGCCGACTCCTGGTCAGCGGCAAGCCTGGCCACCTCGTCGGCCGGCATGCCGCGCTGTGCCTCGCGCGCGATCAGCGAAAGTACCTGAAGGACGCTGTCATGGACGCTCCGGGCGAGACGTTCCCGCTCGGCGTTCCCCGCCTGTTCCGCCAGCACCCGCGCCAGCGCCGACTCGGCGCGCAGGGCGGTACTGCTCAGGTAGCCGACGATGGCTCCCGACAGGACGAACAGGACCGCCGGTCGCACCGACGAGTCGTCCACCGAGCCATGGGTGACGAAGGAGGCCACGGCCAGCGTCACACCACCAGCAGCGCCTCCCGCGGTTCCGCCGGCGAGCGCGGCACTGAACACACCGCTCGCGGTCCACAGCGCGGGCAGGACGTCCGCGGACCCGGCCGAACTCACTACGCCGCTGGTCAGCAGGACCAGAGCACACACCATGACGTCAGCCACGACCAGGCCAGCGCGGAGCCGGGACTGCCGGCTGTCGGCCGCCGGCGCGAGCAGGGACATGACGACCGACCAGACCACCAGCGCACCGAACCAGACGAGCCCGCGGGCCGGGTGGGCAGTCTGCCCCAGGTCACGACCGACTGTCACGATCGCATAGAGCCCCGTCACCAGGCGGAAGACAGCGAGTGACCGCCACAGAGCACCACGGACGCCGTCCGGCCCGCGGAGGCGGCCCGATCCACGGAGGCGGTCCTGGCCCTGCGGCATGCGCAGTGGCATGAGCACCCGCCAAGTGTTGCAGAAAGTCCTGGTTCGCACGACAACGAGTAGCTTCGCTACATCCGGTCATCCGCGTAAGCCGTCCGTGGAAACTGAGCCATCCGCGGAAACTGAGTACGTCGACTCAGGTCAGACTGCGCCGGGCGGGCCAGGGTGGGTTCATGACCACCACCAAGGCCGCCATCTCCAGGACGACGACCGCGTTCATGGTTCAGTCCGCGCTCTCCTTCGGCATCTCGGTGACGGCGGTCTCCTACGCGATCGCCCACCTGCCCGGGAACGGCTGGATACGCGGCTTCCTCATCGTCGGCATGCTGTACGTCGTCACGTCGACGTTCACCCTCGCCAAGTGCGTCCGCGACCATCAGGAGTCCTCGGCGGTGATCAGCCGGGTCGACCAGGCACGCCTGGAGCGGCTCCTCGCCGATCATGACCCGTTCAGGCAGTCCGGCTCCCTGCACTGAGACGCTCCGGAGCCAGCTGGCTACCGAGCCGGACGCTCCCGAACCGGGGCACTCGGAACGCATCTGAACTCGGTTTACATTCTCCCGCCGGGGAGCGGTAGGGGAGGCCCGGAGCCGTCGACAGCGGGCAGCACGCAGCGGGCAGCGGGCACCCGCACAGGAGGCGACCACAATGCAGACACCGAGGCAGATGGTCCGCACGGGGCGTGACCGGAGCCTCGCTCCTCCCGCGTTGACCGCCCCGGCGCCGGCGCGTGGGGACACCGCTGTCGCTGCCGAGCTCGCGGCGTGAGCGCCACGGACCTCCGCGAACGCCCGGCCGGCGAGGCGGAGGAGGACGGGGCGCCGTCACTGCCGCGCGCCCAGGTCAATCTGATCTTCGGCACGATCCTGCTTGGAATGCTGCTCTCGGCGCTGGATCAGACGATCGTCTCGACGGCGCTGCCGACGATCGTCAGTGATCTCGGCGGGGCCGGCCACATGAGCTGGATCATCACGTCCTACCTGCTGGCCGAGACGATCGCGACCGTTCTCGCCGGCAAGTTCGGCGATCTGTTCGGCCGCAAGCGGATCTTCCAGCTCAGCATCGTCATCTTCGTCGTCGGATCGTTCTTCTGCGGGCTCGCGAGCACCATGCCCGTGCTGATCGCGGCCCGCGCCGTGCAGGGCATCGGAGCCGGTGGCATTCTCGTCACCGCCACCGCCCTGATCGGTGATGTCATCCCGCTGCGTGAGCGGGGGCGTTACCAGGGCGCGCTCGGCGCGGTGTTCGGCCTCACGACCGTGGTCGACCCGCGAGGCCGTCCGCGGTCCCGGCGAGGGCTTCGCGATGCCGGCGAGCCAGAGTTCCGACGCCGAGCTGGAGACACTGATCAGCCGCCTCGTCCGGCGGAACCGGGAGGCGGTCGGCGATCTCGTGGCCAGCTCCGGAGCGGGAGTCGACCTGCCCACCGCCTGGGGGCTGCTCGGCGTGCGGCTACGCACCCGGCTGCGCGACCACCCGCCGCGGCAGCGGGACATCGAGCGCCGCCTGTGCATCCCGCACGGCGTGCTCACCTCGTTCTACGACGGCCTCGTGGCCGAGGGCTACCTCAGCCGGGACGGCGAGCTCCTGCTCCTCACCGACCGTGGCCGCACGGCCGTCGTCACACTCGGCGACGCGTGGACGTCCTGGCTGTCCGAGCAGCTCGTCGAGTCCGACAGCGAACGCGCGGTCATGGACGCCCGGGTCCGCGCCGCGATCGGCCGCATCGCCCGACGCCTCATGGCCGAGGACCAACCGGATCTCACCCCGGCCTGACCTCCAGGCCCGACACCTCGGCCCGGCACCTCGGGCCCGACACCTCGGCCGGGGCCGGACGTCGAGCGGGCGGACGAAGACCCGCCCACCACCGGCGGACGTCCACCCATCACCGGCCGACACCTGCCCGGCGTGCACGTCCCCGGCTCGCCGGGTTTTCGGCCTCGGCGGAATCGGAAAAGCTGACGGAGGCGCCGGTTCCGAACCGACCTCAGCCCGGGATCCGAATTTTCTGTTGAAGAACTCGCGTGTGCCAGGAATATGCCACATGCATCCGAGCGCCGCGCGACGCTGGGCGGCCATGGCTCGAGGCGACCAGCGTGCGGTCGATCGCGAGATCGCCTATCAGGAGACAGCGATCAGCGCAGGCACCCTGAGCCCGA
The DNA here is from genome assembly GCF_000374165.1 of Parafrankia elaeagni. GTDB lineage: Bacteria > Actinomycetota > Actinomycetes > Frankiales > Frankiaceae > Parafrankia > Parafrankia elaeagni. The sequence continues at coordinate 63,793 of NZ_KB893726.1, read as the reverse complement.
GTGACGCATTCACTCACTGAGAGTCCGACCGGTTCGCCCCGGGTCCGCGCACGGATATGCGTGCGCGGACCCGGGGACCCATCGACACCTTCAGACAGCCGGCGAGAACCGCCCCACGCTCTTCTGCGATCGGAGCAGTTCTCGCCAACGGGAGTTCCGGCACGGCCCGCGATCAACCAGGGCCGGGTGCTGGACCCCGCATCCGGCGACGCGCAGCAGTTCGGTCCGGCCCGTCCGCTCGCGCGCAGGGCAGGGCAGGGTCGGCTACTCGCCGCGGTCGCCGCGCCGTTTCGTCAGTTCGATCGCGACTCGCTGGCCCGGCCCGGTGGAGCTGCCGACCTCGCCGGCCAGTGCGTTCAGCACGGTCCAGGCGAACGTGTCCCTCGACAGCGGCTCACCGCCGAGGCTGTCGACCGAGACGGTCACCCGCAGGAAGCCTGGGGAGAGCGTGAAGACGCACTCCAGGGCCGATCCCGGGACGGCGGAGACCAGCAGCAGGGCGGCGGCCTCGTCCACGGCGATCCGCAGGTCCTCGATGTCGTCGAGGGTGAGGTCCGCCCGCGTGGCCAGGGACGCGGTCGCGGTGCGCAGAACGACCAGGTAAGCGCCGGCGGCGGGAACACTGAGGTGCGCGACATCGAGCAGACCGCCACCGTGGCCATCGCCGGGGCTGCCCGTGCCATCGGCTGCATGCATCTGAACCACGTTCCACTCCCAGTGCTGGGTCGTTCCGGCTCCGAGACTCGTCGCCGACGTCAGGTTCGAGGATGGACGGTCACCCGGTCAGCACGACCCCGGCACTGCGCGACTACCCGATCAGACGAGCCGCACCCATACTGCTTCCTCTCCGGTCCTGCTCCGGCCCGGCTCACGGACGACCCTCCGCTGACCCTTCACAACCACCAAGGTCCATTCAGGCCGACGTCGCCGTCGTAGCTCCGAGATGAACGTCAGCCTCGGGTGGATGGCTGCGCTCCACCCGAGGCTGGCCCGACCCCAGTCCGCCTTCTCCAGGGCACTGCCCGAGGGCGGTGGTTGCCAGCCTGCTTCCATGGTGGACAGGGCGACGGACGAGGAGGCCGGGGCACTGTGCTCAGGGTGGCGACGGTCAACGTGAACGGTATTCGCGCGGCCAGACGGCGAGGAATGGGTGCGTGGCTGGAGGCCCGGTGCCCGGACATCCTGTGTGTTCAGGAGGTGCGCGCCGACGACGCGGTGCTGGCGGACTCGGTCGGGTCCGGCTGGCACATCGTCCATGAGGCGTCGGGCGCGAAGGGCAGGGCAGGGGTCGCGATCCTGTCCCGGATCGCACCCACGAGCGTCCGCGCGGGTCTCGGCGACTTCACCGGCGCCGGCCGATGGGTGGAGGCGGACTTCGCGCTGGAGGGCGATCCCGGGCTACTGACAGTGGTGTCCGTGTACGTGCACACCGGCGAGGCGGACACACCCCTGCAGGAGGAGAAGTACCGCTTCCTGGCCACCATCCGAGAACGCATGGCAAAGCTGGCAGCCGACGGCCGGAACGTGCTTGTGTGCGGCGACCTCAACATATGCCACCGCGAGATCGACCTGAAGAACTGGAAGGGCAACCTGAAGAAGGCCGGATTCCTTCCTCCGGAACGAGCCTGGCTTGACCAGCTGTTCACCGAGGATGGTTTCGTGGATCTCGTGCGAAGTTTCACGGGAGAACAGCCGGGCCCGTACACATGGTGGTCATGGCGAGGTCGGGCCTTCGATACCGACACCGGCTGGCGAATCGACTATCTGATATCGAGCGACCAGCTGGCCGGACGGATCACGGCCGCCGCCGTGGATCGGCCGCCGACGTACGACCAACGCTGGAGCGACCACGCACCGGTGTATGCCGATTTCGACGTGTAGTTACCGCGAGACACCCCGTGTTCCCCGCGGCCCCTCGCCCCGCGCGCTCATCCGGTCCGTCCCGTCGAGCGTGAGTTCCGCTCCGGCTTCCCTGAGGCCGGTGACGCCGCGTTGGAAGGCGAAGTCGGCGGCCAGTCCGAGTTGGCAAAAGGCAGGACGACGACCGGAAAACCACAGCTCGAACGTCGCGGCCAGGACGCCCAGGGCATAGTTGTCGCTGATGCCCGCAGCCCATTTGTTGATCGTGTTGTAGGTCACGGCATCCTAGATACGACCGCATCCGCGGGAGTTGCCCTGGGCACGACGCGCCCCGAAACGCGAAACTGTGGTCCAGACGACCTGCGCCTTGGCCACAGCCTTCATCTGCTTCGCGCCACAGCGTAGTCCTCCGACCTGGGTCTATCCGGTCGACATGCCGCCTGACCTGCGGTTCTCGCTTTCAGTAGTCGCCACTGACGCGGGCCGTTTTCCGGCGTTCTGCGGACTGTTTGCGGACCGCAGATCACGCTGATTCACGGAGAACCCTGCGCACAATCTCTTCGACCTGCTCCACGCTCACGACAGGAGCTTCGGGGCTCTGAACCGCCCGAGCAAGGATGCGCCGGACCAACACCGAGGTCGGCAGCTGCTCGGCGGCGGCACGGGCCTTGAGCGCCTCCGCCAACGATGCGGGAACCCGTACAGACACGACGGCCTGCTCAGCTTCCACGGCCTCCGCCTCGGCAGCCTCGGCCTCCTCGGTCGCGTACTCGGCGCGGATCGCGTCACGCCGGGCACGCCTGGACGCATCAGTCACCGTCGTCCTCCCCCTCCAGGTAGTCTCGAAGATCGCTTCCGCGGGTCTTCCACGCGGTGATCCCAGCCTCGTCGATCGAATCGACGATCACGGTCAGCACGAACCCGGCACTGCGCGAGTACCCGATCAGGCGAGCCGCGCCCATCCTGCTCCTCGGATCCGGGTCACGAACGATCCTCCGCGGATCCTTCACAGCCTCCAAGGTCCACTCAGGCTCGATGTCGGTCGCACCGGGATAGCGATCAGACCGACGCCGGATGTACTCCGCGTCCTCCTGGTCCCACCAAAGGCCGTCCACCACAACTTACAGTGTCACACATCTACTCACACGCGGGAAGGATCGCTGGACGGCGACCACAGCGAGTCAACACGGCGCCCGACACAATCGGACGGCCCTGTCCGCCCAGCGGACTCCGTGCGGACAGGGCGGAAATTCGCCCACAGACCTGCAGGTCAAGAGGCTGCGGTCTTCGTCGCGGCCTTCATCTGCTTCTTGTAGTCGCGGACCTTGTCGCGGCTCTGCGGGTCGACGATGTCGGCGATGGAGAGGTAGCTTCCCGCCTCACCGAACGGCGCGGTGGCCTCCTGCCAGCCTGGCGCCTCGACGCCCAGCTGCTTGCCGAGCAGCGCCACGAAGATCTTCGCCTTCTGGATCCCGAAGCCGGGCAGCGCAGCGACCCGCTTCAGCAGGTCCTTCCCGTCTGCGGCGCCTGTCCACACCCGCGCGGCATCGCCGTCGTAGCTGTCGATGACGATCCGGCAAAGCTTCTGCGTCCGCTGCGCCATCGCCGCCGGGAAGCGGTGCAACGCGGGCTGGATCGAGAAGATCGCCGCCAGCTCGTCCGGATCCATCGCGGCCAGGTCGACCGCGTCCAACGAACGACCGAGCCGCCGCGTCAGCTCCAGCGGGGCCGCGAACGCCCGCTCCAACGGGATCTGCTGGTCCAGCACCATCCCGATCAGCAACGCCAACGGGTCGTTCGTCAGCAGCTCGTCCGCCTCGACGATCTGGCTCAGATGCAGTCCCACATCATCACCGTAGCCGGGTCGGCCGGACGGGTCAGCTACGCCTGCTCGCCGATCATCGATGCCACGGTGACTGCCCCCCCCACGGACGCCAACGCGGCCGGGCCGTCGCGGGCCAATCAGGCACGTGTCAGGCGTCGGTCGCATGAAGGTACCGCAGCCTGTGCAGACTCAAGGGTATGAGCCCTGTGAGCCGCGGTCGCAAGAACGGAAAGAAGCCCTCCTCCAAGAGGCTGGCACCCGCCGGGCGCGGCTCCCGGCCCGCGCTGTCCTCCGTGCCGGACATCCGTGATCAGTCTCCGCGGTGGCCTCATGACGACGGTCAGCCTCATGACGACGATGAGATGGGGCTGCGCACGCTCACCACCGACATGCTCGAGATCGGCAGGACGCTCCGCGAGAACGACGACCCGCTACTGGCGGAGGTGGCCGGTGCGACGTTCGCTGTGCTTGACGGCCTCGTCGATGGATCCGTCGGGGAGGCGTTTCTTCAGGAGATCGTGCCGCGGCTGGAGACCACCGCGACCGGGGACGCCCTTGCGGTGCTGCTGGCGGTTGGTTCCGTCGCGTCGGGGCCGGTCGGTGCCACGGCGAACGCCGCCGCCGGCCGGCTCGCCGCGGCCGGCGTGTCCCGGCCGGGGTGGGCGCAGGAGCTGACGGCGCCACTGGTGGCCGGTGACTTCCAGCGCCGGTACGACGACGAAGGTGCCGCCGTCTTCCTGAGCTGCACCGTCGAGCGGGCGGGCCGGCGCCACGCGTTCCTGGTGTGCGTCGACCCGTCGGCCTGCGGTGAGGCTGACGACATCCTCGTCCTCCCGGCCGAGGACCTTCCCTTGATCCTGAAGGAGATCACCGCGGAGGCTCGCAAGGACAAGGTCGGGCTGCGAACCGAGACGCTGGACGCCGAGGAGTTCCGCTGGCAGGTCGAGAACGCCCTGAACGCACGGGCGGTGCACGACGGCGAGCTCCCGTTCGACGGCGACGGCTATGGCGACGACGGGGAAGCCGGGGAAGCCGCGTCCTTTCTCCAGCTGTTCGGCGAGGAGGACGAGATCCCCTTCGGCGAGGAGGACGGCCAGGACGGGCCGCCGTACGAGGCCGTGGCGCTGGTGCTGCGGTCACGTCTCGCGACGCTCCCGACTCCGCGGAGGCCACCCGCGCCTCATCCGGACGGCGACGGGGACGAGGACGAGGTGATCGACGTACTCGGTGGCATGGCCGAGCTCGTCAGGATGCTGGACGAGCGGGGCGTGAACCCCGCCGAGCTCCTCGCGGGCCTGACGGGGAACCCGAGGGGGCGACGCGGCCTGTCAGCGGCGGGCTGGGCGCTGGCACCACCGCTCCCGAAGAAGCCGAAGCGGGCCAAGGGACAGCGGGCCCCCGTCTACCAGGTCAAGGTCGGGCTGCGCGGCGCGAAACCACCGATCTGGCGACGGCTGGAGGTACCGGCCAACACCAGCCTGGAGCGCCTGCACACCATCCTCCAAGCGGCCTTCGACTGGGACGACAGCCATCTGCACGCCTTCGAGACGCCCTACGGCAGGTTCGGCACACCAGACGCGGATCTTGACCAACGCGCCGAGCAGCCGGTGTCGCTGGAGCAGGTGCTTCCCACCCTCAAAGCAAAGATCCGTTACACCTACGACTTCGGCGACGACTGGGAGCACGAGATCCTCCTGGAGAAGATCCTCGAGCCCGACCCGTCGGTCCGCTATCCGCGCTGCACCGGCGGGCGCCGCGCGGCCCCGCCGGAGGACTGCGGCGGCATCTGGGGCTACGAGGCGCTCCTGGAGATCCTCGGCGACCCCAGCCATCCCGAGCACGACGAGCGGCTGGAATGGCTGGGCCTCGGCAGCGCGGCCGACCTCGACCCCACCGCGTTCGACCCTCAGGGGGTGACAGCCGCGCTGTCCCGGCTCCGCTGACGGCGGCGCGACGGCTCGCCTGGCAGAAGACCGTCACCGAAAGAGGTCTTGACAATTCTCGCGAACCGTCACAGGCCGCCACGCGGACCGGAACCAGCAGCGATCACCAGCCCCGGGGAGGAGGACTGGTCGCCGTGGTCTACGCCCACGGTCGAGACAAGAAGTCCGTCCATGGGGGGATGACCGCGAGGTCAGCGGACTGGATTCTTCCGCCATGGGATTTCACGAACGGCGGACGCGGTTGCGGCCAGCCGGGCCGGTGCGGCTATCACCGTCGAGGGCCGGCAAAGCACTACGGCAGATTTACCGCCGTTGAGAACGTATCGTTCAGCATTCGTAGCGGAGCCATCACCGGATTCTTCGGACCCAATGGAGCGGGCAAGACCACGGCACTCAAGGTGATCAGCGGGATTGCCCGGGCGAGTGCAGGGCAGGTTCTGTTGAACGGTCACGAGGCCCCTGCGCGTGACGCCCATACCCTGGGAGCCTTCATCGGACCATGTGGCGCCCCATCCAGGGCGCTCGGCGCGCATACACCTGCGTTCGTTGGCGACCATGGCCGGACTGCCGCGCGCGCGGGTGTCCGAGGTGCTGGCGCTGGTGGGCCTCGAGCAGGACGCGCGTCGCAGGGTCGGGAGGTACTCGCTCGGCATGCGCCACGGCTTGGTCTCGCGGCGGCGCTGCTCGCCGATCCGGACATCCTGGTGCTGGACGAGCCGACCAACGGGTTGGACCCACAGGGGATCCGATGGCTGCGGACCCTGTTGCGGGAACGGGCCGACTCGGGCTGCACCGTCGTGCTGTCCCCAGCCACTCGCTGACCGAGGCCGAGCGGCTGGTCGACGAACCACCGCCCCTCGCGGCGCGGAGCTGCCCGCGATGATGAAATGACCGGCCGGCGAGCCGGCGTCGACCGCGCGCCGCACGTGGTCCCACACCTCGGGAAGGCGCTGCCACTCGTCGACGAGGACTGGCCCCGGCAGCCGGGTCAGGACGGCCGGATCAGCGGCCACGATCTCACGCTGGCCGGGAAGGCTGAGATCGACGACCGACGCTGCACGCCGCATCGCGGTCGCGGTCTTTCGGCCCTGGCCAGGGCCGACGTGCCGGACGTGCCGGACGTGCCGGACGCCCGCCATCGCTCCGTCGCCGTGCAGACAGGCCCGACCTGGGCTGCGGCTACGTTCGAGATGCTGGCGGCCAGGGCCGTGATCTGCGCCCGCCACGACCTGACGGACGCGAGGCCACATCCGACGCTGAGCGCCACCCGGTGACGGGCCTGGTCAGCCGGTCATAGCCGAGTGCGCCGCGTGGAACGCACGTCGTGCACGCGGGTTCCGCTGTGGAGCACATCTGCCATCTCGCGGGCATGCCAGACAGCGGTGGAGTCGTAGAGCGCGGCGTCGAGCAGCAAGCTCAAACCGTCACGCAAGACGTCAGGATCGCCTATGAGACGTTCGGCTCACCCGGCGGATATTCGCTCCGGCCGGGAAGTCGAAAGGCGCGGCCGCGCGCTGTCCGGAAAGAGACATGGCGGAGTCCAGAATCTGCACTAGGTAAGCGTATCACTCGACAGGCAGACTGACTGTCAGCCGAGACCTTCCAACCGGGACATAAACGGCGGAGAGCTCGACGGCCTTCCGGTCAACCAACAGTGAAAAGGTGAGCGACGATGGACTACAGAGCGATCAGTGGCGCGGTTCCGGCACAGCTCGGTAATTCCGTGACATTCAACGTCGGGCTGCCGTACGTCCCGAAGCGGGGAAGCGGCATGCTCTTCTATATGGTCGACACGCGGAAGGGAAACCACGTCTACCGAATTCTGGTCAACGGCAGCGAGCAGTGCAAGATCGCCCTGCCGGACGGCAACAACTTCGCGACACTACACACCGAGGTCGGGCACCTCGGGACGATCAACGTGATCAGCTTCGAGTCGGACACTCCGGACGCCGCCCCCGTCGACATCCTGAACGTCACCCTGTTCTACGAGGCCTGACCGTCCCCGGTTCCCGCGCCCGGCGTTCGCGGGACACCACGTTCGCCCTCGGCGCAGGCCGAAGACCAGCAGGCCCGGGCGGCTCGTCGGCCGCCCGGGCCCGGGCGATCAGAGTTCGCCGCGCGGTCGGCAGAACACGGACATCACCTGGGCTGGCTGGCTGGCGTTCGCCCCGGTGCTGTCGATGACCGACACGGTGAGCCGGTTAATGGTGTTGGGAGCACACGGAGGCCCGCACCAACCCGTGCACCACCGCCGATCCGGCGCTCGTGCCGACTGTTGTCGACGGCTCGACACCCATGACCCGCAGCTGCGCCGGCAGCGGCGCGGCGCGATCGTCCAGCTGAGCAGCATGGGCGGCCAGATGTCGTTCGCCGGGTTCTCGACGTACAGCGCGACCAAGTTCGCCCTGGAGGGCTGGTCGGAGGGTCTGACCGACGAGCTGCGCCCGTTCGGTGTGGACGTGCTGATCGTCGAGCCGGGGGCGTTCGCACCAACCTGTTCGATCCGGAACGCCGGACGTTCGGCACCGCGCAGGGTGCCTACGCCGACATCGTCGGCGGTACCCGGGCGATGGTCGCGGGTGGCGACGGCGGCCAGGCGGGTGGCCCGGGACACCGCGTTCGACCCCGCTCCCGCTCCCGCGCCCGCGTCCTGACTCATCCGACAGGGCCCCGGCCGCCGGCCGCCGGGGAGCCTTCCGTCCACGCCGCGAAGTGCGGATTGCCGGCCGATCAGCCTGAATTCGCCACGGCGACCTTCCGCACGGGAGGTGGTGACCACGCCCCACGCAGAACGGATGTATCGGGTCCGTAGAGCCTCATCGTGACGCCCAGCGGACCGGGCGGAGCCGGCAACCAGTTCGATTCCCGGTCGGATCCCGGGCTGCCCTGCTGAAAGTACAGGTCAAGGGACCCGTCATCGTTGAACCGCAGCGGATCCCGGTCCCCGAGGGCGAAGCGGTTGAGGTCATTGGCGAACTGGAATCCATGCTCGTCGTACATCGTCACCGACCAGAAGGCGGAAACCGGCGGGAGATCATTCTTCTCGAAGTGGAGCACATAGTTGTTGGCACCGTCGAGAGGGTCGCCAGCACTGTCGGTCAGCAGAAGCGGGTAGACGGCGTCTTCCGCGGGATTGGCGCCAAGCCCCATCATGGCGACGATCGCCCGCTTGGCGTAGAAATTGCCGTAGACACCGATCGAGCTGATGTTGAGCTGCCAGCCGTTGGCGACGGTTGCGATCGTCGGAACCTGCGCGGCGAGAACCTCCCGGGCGGCCCGGGGGGCCGCCTCGACGGCCGCACGGACCTGCTGGTCCAGGACACCCACGTCGTAAGGCTGACCTGGAACCAGGCCGATGGCCCGCATTCTCCGCACCTGCGACCAGTCGGTGATGTGGGGTGGATGGAGCTTCATCAGCTCGGCCGCCCGCGCGAAGAAGTCCGCACCCGTCATGGCGTTCACCAGGTCGAGTGGCGGTGCCGTCATGTCGATGTTTTGATCGGCGGTCGGCATTGCGCCGTTGCTCGTCGAAATTGTGCCGTTGTTCGTGGTCCTCGGTCCGGGAAGACGGGAGATCTGAAACTCGTCCTGCACCTTGTGAACGGCGTCGTAGTCCCACTCGCCGTTGCTCTGGATGCGGCCGATGATCCAGACGTACGGCGTCGGCGCGTCGATCCGCTCCACGCCCGCCGGAAGATCGCCGCTCCAGCCCGGCGGGACCACCGCCCAGACGCCCGCGTACGTTCCGCTGACGCGTTTGCCCGGGGTGGCGAAGACATCCGTCCACATGTCGAGCATGGGCAGCATGTAGTAACGATCACCGACGTCCGGGAGCGATACCGTCACCGGCCCGTCGGTGAGATCGAGCCATGCCGAAGAATAGAGGGTGTCGAAGTTCGGTCGAACCACCATCCGGAAGTCCGAGTCAGGAAAACTGCGGAGATGCGCGAACTGGTTCATCGGCGCTCGACCGGGTAGCTTTCCTGGTTCGACGCCGGTCGCCTGGAGACGGGTCACTTCCATGGTGACAAGCGGGTAGGCGAAGATATACGCCTCGGTCGCGATGCAAGCCAGTTCGTCCTTTTGCACGCTCACCCGATCCTCCGCCCGTCAGATGACCTCGGGAACGAGCCGTAGCGGTTCCCCGACCAGCCTCCCCACCTTCGCCACGGCCAACACCAGATTGCCGGTCCGGGGCGGTTGACTCTCCAGCCGGTGGAGACCCGAGGATCGATTCCATGATGATCGGCCAGCTTGCGGCGAGCACCGGGCTCTCGGTGCGGACGCTGCGGTTCTACGCGGACGCCGGCGTGCTGCCCGCGCAGGGCCGCACAGCGTCGGGCTACCGGCTGTTCGGGCCCGAAGCCGTGGCCCGGGCGCGGCTGGTCCGCACCCTGCGCGAGCTCGGCGTCGGCCTGGACGACATCAGGCGGGTGCTCGGCGCCGAGGCGTCGCTGACCGAGGTTGCGGCCGAGCACGTACGCGCCCTCGACGCCCAGATTCGCGTGCTGCGACTGCAGCGTGCGGTGCTGCGCGCCTTCAACGGATCGACCGACCCCGAGGAGCTCCGACGGATGACCGACCTGACCAACCTGACGGCCGAACAGCGTCGGCGGATCGTGGACGACTACCTCGACGCTGTCTTCGGCGACAGCACCAGCGACAGCGCCGGTCCCAGCGCCGTCGCCGACAGGCTGGCCATGGGTGCTCCCGAACTGCCCGACGACCCGACCCCGGAACAGGTCTCGGCCTGGGTGGAGATCGCCGAGCTGCTGCGCGATCCCGACTTCGTCGCCACCAGCCGCCGGATGGCCGAGCGAGCCCGGGCCGAGGGACCGGAACCGGACGTCGCGCAGTTCGAGGTCGGCAAGGCTGTCGGCGAGCTCGCCGGGCCCGCCGCCCGGGCCGGTGTCGACCCCGCCTCCCCCGAGGCTCTGGCCGTGGTCGAGCGCCTCGAAGCCCTCGGCCCGGCCCCGGCCGAAGACCGCACCTGCGTGGCCGATCGCATCGAAGCCTTCACCGACCGACGGGTCGGCCGCTACTGGACCCTCGTCGGCATCATCAACGGCTGGGCCCCCGCCCAGGCCCCTGACGACATCATCGACACCTGGGAGTGGTACGCCCGAGCACTGCGCGCCCACGCCTGACGCCCTGTACCAGCACACCGGCACACCGGCTACACCGGCTGCGCGCCACGAAAGCGCCGCGGGGAGGCGTCTGTCGGCCGGGGGGCTGTTGCCCCGCGTGCCTATCGCCGCCAGAAGAAGTGGTGCACCACACCGCTCGGGCTCGGCACGCGCTCCAGGTGGTAGCGGTCGGTCAGCTCGTCCGGGTCGTCCCAGAGGCGGAGGCCGGTGCCGAGTTCGAACGGGGCGACGGCGATGTGCATCTCGTCGATCAGGTCCGCGTCGAGGAACTCGCGAACGGTCGTGACGCCGCCACCGATGCGCACGTCCCGGCCGTCGGCGGCGGCCTTCGCCTGCTCCAGCGCCTCGTGCGGAGTTGCGTCCAGGAAGTGGAACGTCGTGTCGCTCAGGGTGAACGACGGGCGGACGTGATGCGTGAGCACGAAGACCGGCGTGTGGAAGGGTGGCTCGTCTCCCCACCAGCCCTGCCACTCCTGATCCGTCCACGGGCCGCGGATCGGGCCGAACTTGTTGCGCCCCATGATCTCGGCGCCGATGTCGCGGCTGAAGTCACGGACGACGTAGTCGTCGAGCCCTCGGGTGCCGTCGGGTTCGGTGCGGTGGACCCAGCTGTCCGTGGCGCCGGCCCAGGCGAACAGGCGCCCGGGGTCCGCGTGGCCGAAGGGGCGATCGAGGCTCTGCTCCTCGCCCGCCCCGATCCCGTCCCGGCTGATGGTGAAGCAGTGGACCCGGACCCGCTGTGCCATGGCCTACCTCCCTGAACGTGGGCGTCTCGCCCGTCGTGGCCGCGTGCCGGCTGGTGGCCGCGTACCAGGTGGTCGTCGCCGGCGCGCCCCGCGCGACAACGCCGGGGAAGATTTCTGGCTGCGTAGTGTCGCGGAAGCACCGTCGGCGACGACCACCTGGTGAGCCGCCACGCGGGTGGCTGCTCCGCCTAGGAGGAGACCGTGAAGTACCTGATCATCATGCAGATCGACCCGGCCGTGCTGGAGCAGCTCACCGCCGACCAGCAGCGGCAGATCCAGGAGGGGCACGGCGCGTTCATCGCCGCCACCAAGGAGCGCGGTGAGTTCGTCGCGACGCAGGCCCTCGCCGACCCCAGCCAGTCGAAGGTCGTTCGCAGCTCCGGGGGCCGGCCCGAGGTGACCGACGGGCCGTTCGTCGAGAGCAAGGAGTTCATGGGCGGCTTCTATCTCCTGGACGTCGAGGACGAGGCCCGGGCGGTGGAGCTGGCCCAGCAGATTCCCGACGCCAACATCCCCGGGCTCGCCCTCGAGCTCCGGCCGGTGATGTTCTCCGACCTGGGCGAGGGATGATCCCAGCTGAACCATTCGGCGAGGGTGAGACCGGGGATCAGGGCGAGGGCCGGTGGCGCGAGCTCGCGCGGCAGGCCCTCGCCCGGTTGCTCCGCGCCTATGGCACCGCCCAGTTCGACCTGTGCGAGGACGCCGTCCAGGAGGCGCTCCTGCAGGCGTACCAACAGTGGCCGGCGCGGTTTCCCGACGACCCGCTCGGCTGGCTGATCGCGACCGCGCGCCGCCGGTACGCCGACCGCGCCCGCAGTGACGCCCGGCGCCGCGACCGCGAGACCCGCGCAACGCTGCTGGCGCCCCCGGTGGCGCCGGAGACCGTCCAGCGGGACGACTCGCTGCTGGTGCTGCAGCTGTGTTGCCACCCCGCCCTGCCACGCTCCGGACAGGTCGCGCTGACCCTGCGGGCGGTCGCCGGCCTGACCACCGCCCAGATCGCCAACGTCTACCAGATCCCCGAACGCACCATCGCCCAGCGGATCACCCGGGCCAAGCGTCGCCTCGGCGAGCTCGACCAGCCGCTGCCGCCACCCGAGCAGGCGGGCGAGAGCATCACCGCCGTACTCGACGTGCTCTACGTGATGTTCGCCGAGGCGCATCACACAACCGCCGGTGCGCCTCCCCGCGACGCGGATCTCGCCGCCGAGGCGATCCACCTCGCCCGGCTCCTGCGCCGCAGCGTCCCCGAGTCCACCGAATCCACCGAGGTCACCGGGCTTCTTGCGCTCATGCTGCTCACCGAGGCCCGCCACCCGGCCCGGGTGGGGCCGGACGGGCGCCTCACCTCGCTCGACGAGCAGGACCGGGCCCGGTGGGACAGGGATCTGATCAGCGAGGGCATCCGGCTCGTCGAGCAGGCCACCCCCGGCGCCGCGCCCGGCTCCTACCTGCTCCAGGCCTGCATCGCCGCTCTGCATGCCGAAGCGCCCGACATCGCGACGACCGACTGGGACGAGATCCTCGCGCTCTACCGGCTTCTCGAGATCGTGACCGGTCACCGGAACCCCACGATCGCCCTCAACCGCATCGTCGCCCAGGCCATGGTCGACGGCATCGACGTCGCCCTCGCCGGGATCGACGCGCTGGAAGCCGACCACCCTGGCCTTCCCCGCCTCGACGCCGTCCGCGCCCACCTCCTGGAGCAGGCCGGCAGAGCGGGCGACGCGGCCACGGCCTACCGGCGAGCCATCGCCGCCACCGTCAACCTCGCCGAGCAACACCATCTCAGGCACCGCCTGCGCCGCCTGCACCACCTGCTACGCCTGTCCGACGCACACACCTGACGCGCACCCCACGCGCGAGGTCCGCGTTCCACAGCGTCACACCGGACGGCATGCCGGACATGTTCTGGGCAGCAGATCCATGTCGACGCCGGAGGTTGATCAGAATGGGGCTGCCGGAGGACGACGAGCTGGATCGCCGCATGCGGTCCGCGGACCCGGTCGGGCCGGCTCTGGCAACCCGCGCGGACGTCGGCCGCCTGGTCGACGAGCTTGCGCGGGCGGTCGTCGACACCGACGCCGGGTCCACAGGCAGGACCACGGGAAGGACTACAGGCGGGACTACAGGCGGGATCACAGACAGGACCGCAGGCGGGACCGGGTCGGTCGGCACCACGACGGAGCGGCTGGACCGGTCGGCGCGGTCACGACGCCAGGGACCGACGTCGAGGCGGGTGCCGGGAAGACCTCGCGCGTGGCAACGTGTGGCCGTGGCCGGGCTTGCGGCCGCGGCGCTCCTGGGAACAGCGTTCGCATCCACCGACGGCCTCGCCCGCACAGGAATTTTCGGCTCGCCGGGACTCACCGAGAACGACACCAGCGAGTGGCTCAACACCGGTGCGCCGGATTTCCGCGAGGTCGTGGAGTCGTTGCGCCCGTCCGATCTCCCGCTGCCGGCCGGGCGCAGCTGGCAGCCCGTGATCGACCAACAGGTCGCCGACGGCCAGCGGGAGCCCGCGAGGATGCAGGCCACCGGCGTCCACGCGGCCTTCGCCCACTACGCGGTCTGTGTCTGGGACGGTGAATGGCTCGCCGCGCGGCAGGCGGGCGACACCGCCCGGGTCGGGCGGGCCGTAGAAGTCATACGCGGCGTGCCGTCGTGGCCCATCTTCGTCGAGAACGACGGGGGCGGCACCGTCGACTGGCTTCGCTCCATCGCCGAGGCCGCGACTCATGGCGACGAGGGCCCGATCCGTCAGCACATCAGGGCGAACTGCACCTCCAGCTGGATCGGTGTCGACCAGTGAGCTCTGAGCCTGTCAGCTCGGGTGCCGATGCGGCATCGAGAACTGCGGCGGCAACGACCGCGGAATGGTTCACCGACCTTGTGAGTACGGTCGGCCCACGGCTGCTGGCTTTTCTCGCCCGCCGGGTCGACCCACCAGCCGACGCCGCTGACCTGCTCGCCGAGGTCCTGATGACCGCGTGGCGCCGGGTCGCCGACCTGCCGTCCGACGACGACGCGGCCGCTGCCTGGCTGTTCGGCATCGCCCGCCACACGCTCGCCAACCACCGCCGTGGCCAGACCCGCCGGGCCGCGCTGGCCGATCGTCTTCGCACCCATCTCGCCACGGTCATCCCGGCACACGACGCGCTGCCCGAGCAGGCTGTCGAGATCCGGGCCGCGCTGGCACAGCTCACCGAGGCCGACCAGGCGGTTCTCACTCTGGCCTGCTGGGACGACCTGACCGCCGACGAGATCGCCGAGATCCTGCGGATCACGCCGTCGGCGGTCAGACAACGCCTGCGCCGTGCCCGGGAGCGACTGCGCCAGGAACTGGCCGTCTCTCACCCGGCAACCGATCAGGTGGCCTCATCGGACGTGGAGACATCGTCATCACCATGATTCGGAGCGGAGGCGGAGCGGGAGACTAGCAGCGGGTGTCGAGGGCGAGAGCCTGGCGGACGGTGTCGCGGACGCGGTCGCGAAGCCAACGGTGCGGCCCGTCAGCCTCATAGCGGGGATGCCACGCCTGCGCGATGGTCAACGTGGGCAGGTCGAGGCCGATGTCGAGGGCCACCAGGCCGAGGCTGGTGAGCAGGCCGCGACCAAGCCGGGCGGGTACCAGGCCGACCAGGTCGCTGCCGGCGACGAGCAGCAGCGCGGCGGAGTGGGACGGGACCGAGACGGCGACCGTCCGGCGCAGGCCCCGTGCCGCGAGGGCCTCGTCCAGCGGGCCGGCGAACCGACCACGGCGGGACGCGGTGACGTGGCGGGCGGCGGCGAGGCGTTCCGGCGTCAGGCGACCCCGGGTCAGCGGATGCCCGGCGCGGACGACGGCGAGGGCCTGCTCCTCGGCCAGGACCTCGATGTGGATCTCCGGCGAGGTCGAGTCGATCTCACCGATCTCCAGGTCGGCCGTCCCGTCCCGGAGGGGCTCCTCGGTCGCGGACGGCTCGGGGAGGAACCGTACCCGTGCACCGGGGGCTTCCCGGCTCAGCCGGTCGAGCAGGTCGACGCCGATCGCGGTGGTCAGCGCGTCGTTGGCCAGGATCGTGAACGTCCTCGCCAGGGTGGCCAGATCGGGTTCCCGAAGCGGGGTGAACACCGCGTGGGCCCGTTCGACCAGGGCGTGCACCTCGGCCTGGACGGCGAGCGCCCGCGGGGTGGGCACCATCCGATGGCCGGCGCGCACGAGGACCGGGTCGTCCATCGCCCGCCGGATCCGCCCGAGCGCGCGGCTGACCGCGGACTCCGTCAGTCGCAGCCGCCGCGCGGCACCGTTGACGCTCCCCTCCGCCAGCAGGGCGTCGAGAGCCACCAGCAGATTGAGGTCCAGCGAGGACGCTGATTGCATGGCATGCATTTTGCCATTGAGTAAGTTGCATTTGAGTGCAGATCCTCCCCTGCCTACGCTCGCCCTGTGACTGCTGATTCCCCCGCGGCTGACTCCCCCGCCGTCTCCCCCGTGGCATCCCCTGCCCGCCCTCGGCGGGGGCCCCTCGCGCTGCTGGACCGGCTGCTGCTGCGCACGCGGGTCGACAGCGTCGACCAGCTGGCCCGGAGCACCCGCCGGATCGTCCTGACCGGCCCCGCGCTCGCCGGCCTCGCCTGGACACCTGGCCAGAACGTGACGCTCTTTCCTCGGGACCCGACCCTGCTGGGCAACTGGCGCCAGGGCCTCCGCGACATCAAGCGCAGCTACTCCGTCTGGGAGTACGACCCGGACGGACGGCTGACGCTGGCCGTGTACGACCACGGCGGCGACGCCCCCGGAGCGGCCTGGGCACGAGGCCTCGCCCCGGGAGACGAAGCGATCATCACGAAGCCGGACGGCCATCTCGTCGCGCGCGCCGAGGCGGCCTTCCACCTGTTCGTCGGTGACGACACCGCGGCGGTTCCCTTCGGCGCGATCCTGCGCGGGCTGCCCGCGTCCGCCCAGGTCCGCGGCGTGTTCGAGTGCGACAGCCCGGCGGACGCGCTGCCGCTCCCCCGGGCCGAGCACCTCACCTGGGCCTACCGCGAGGGCGCCTCGCCCGCCGACTCCCCGCTGCTGCCGGCGGCGCTCGCCGGCCTCAACCTGCCCGATCCGCGGGAGCCCGCCGACACCGACACCGAGGGCCGGCCCGTCGCGTACGTCGCCGGTGAGGCCCGGACCTGCCAGTCCGTCCGCCGCCATCTGGTGAGCGAGCGCGGCTGGGACCGCCGGCAGGTAGTCGTCCAGCCGTTCTGGACCCCGGGCAAACGAGGCATGGACTGACGCCCGCAGAAGGACTGAGGCCCGCAACGGGATCGCGGTCGCGTCAGCACGCACGACCCGTCCGGGCAGCCGCCGGTCGGTGCGCGAGCACGTCGAGTTCGGCGTACAGGTCGCGCAGCAGAACTCGTGGGCCGCCACCGACGCCGACCTGCATCCGATCCGCGAGGTACCTGTCTGGCAGTGGAGTCAGGACACCGTGGATGTCGGCGACGTGCTGCTGCCCTCGTCCGAGTAGCCGGCGCCCGGGTGGCCGGCGAGCCGCTCGGCCGGGGGCCGGATCGAGAGCTGGTGGGTCTGCGCCCACTGCTGGCCCCACTCCCACATCGACTGCAGCATCGGCGCCAGGGAGTGGCCCTCGGCGGTGAGCGCGTACTCGACGTGTGGGGGCGTGGCGCTCACCTGGGTGCGCTCGACGATGCCGATCTTCTCGAGTTCTCGCAGGCGTTGGGTGAGCATTTTCTCGGTGACGTCGGGGATCAGGCGACGGATATGGGTGAAGCGCAGCCGGTCGTTCTCCTTGAGGTGGGCCAGGATCACCGCGGTCCACTTTCCACCGACGACCTCGATGGTCACCTCCACGGGGCACCGGTAGATGCGTTCGCCCATCGGCATTCCTCCGCTGCGGCTCTGACCAGCCCTCGCTGGGCCGCTCCTCCACGTCAGGGTACGCACAAAAAAGTGGGTACCCACAGCGGAGCAAGTCGTTGGTAGCCTGACGACCGGAGGTGCAGCGGTGATCGTCGAATACATTCGCTACCAGATTCCCCAGAGCAGGTCCGACGAGTTCGAAGCTGCCTACAGCCGGGCTTCCGAATCGCTGCGCGAGTCACCGAACTGCCTCGGATTCGAGCTCGCACGCTGCCACGAGAACAGCGACCACTACGTGCTGCGCATTGACTGGGACTCGCTCGACGGCCACCTGAAAGGATTCCGCGGGAGCGATGTCTTTCGCGCTTTCCTCGCCGAGGTCGGTCCGTATGTCGAGCATATCGAGGAAATGCGGCACTACACGCCGACGGCGGTCGGCGGCCCCGGCGGCGGCCAGCCACGACCACCCAGCCTCCACGACTGGGCGGGCGGAGCAGAGGCGTTCGAGCGCCTGTTCACACGCTTCTACGAGACCGTCCTCGACGATGATCTGCTCGCCCCGCTGTTCGCGCGCATGGATGCCGGGCATCCGCACCATGTGGCCCTGTGGCTGGGCGAGGTGTTCGGCGGGCCCGCGCTTTACACCGCGCACCGCGGCGGCTACGAGAACATGCTCGCGCATCACCTCGACAGGGCGATCACCGAGCAGCAGCGCCGGCGCTGGGTGAGTCTCCTCGTCGACGCCGCGGACGAGGTCGGGCTGCCTGACGATCCCGAGTTCCGCGCCGCGTTCATGGGCTACCTCGAGTGGGGAACCCGCATCGCCGTGCAGAACTCCCAGCCTGGCGCGACCCCCATGCCGCACGCGCCCGTGCCACGGTGGGGGTGGGGAGTGGCTCCGCCCTGGCAGCAGAATCAGCCTGCCGAGCCGCCGGCGATCGTGTAGCTCCACAGCTCACTGTGCACACCGACCGGCTTGGGCGCCTCGCCGCCGGCGCGCTCGGCTTCGGAGCGGTGCCCGTGGGCGAACGCCGGCGAGCTGACCCAGGCCTGGAAGGACGCCTCGTCCCGCCAGCGGGTCACCACCAGCCACACGGTGCGGTCGTCGGCCGGCTGGAGCAGCTCGAAGCCCTCGAAACCGTCACGGTCGTCGATGGCACCGGCACGCGCGGCGAAACGGCGGGCCAGTTCGTCGCCGCTGTCAGGCTCGACAGTGATGGCGTTGATCTTGATGACGGTCATGGTGCCCCGGCTTCCCCAGTGGGTGGTCGCGCGATTCCTCGATGCTATCGGCAGGCCGACGGCGAGCGCCTCGGGAACGCCAGGCGCTGGGAAGCAGCTGCCGCCGCGGCGGCAGCCGGTCTCCGGCGGTCTCCGGCGGGGGACCATGGGGCGGCCCCACGCCGAGCCACGGCGCCGCGAGGGTGCCGGGCGTGGATGCGCCCAACACCCCGGAGCCATGCGTTCGGGCGCCCTTCGGGACCGTTCCTGACGAGTCGGTCCTGTCCCTACTGGTTCAGCGGGAAAGCGAGATCAAAGACCTGTCTGCCGGTGGGAAAACGCCCGACGGACTCGACCCGGCCCGACAGAAGCTCGACGGAGTACAGGGCGTATCTGCCGCCGACGGACAGCGCCGCGTAGGCGGACGAGCCGACGGAACGCCCACCGCTGAGCGTGCTGTAGATGTCGAATCCAGCCCCGGGCCCGGCTGCGACGCCGAGGTTTCCGGTCGGCGCGAGCGAGCCGTTGTTCGCCGGCGACTGGATGGCGACCCGGTCGAGGGCGGTGTCGATGTCGAACAGGGTGGTCGAGGTCGACGGGTCGAGATCGTTGTTCGTGTAGGCCGCGCCCGTGATGCCCTGGGCCGGTGTCAGTGACGGGGGAAAGGTCAACGGCCCGTCGATCACCGTCACCCCGGGAGGCGGCGTGCCGGCCGGGTCGTCGATGTTGTGGCGCAGGTTCTCGCCGAGATCGCTGACGATCCGCAGCCGGTTGGCGGCCGGGTTGAAGTCCACCCCGAACCGGGTGCCGACCAGGGGCACGGTGAGCTGCGAGACCCTGGTGGCGACCGCGCTGGTGGTGGAGAGGACGTAGATACCGCCGAGGTTCCCGACACCGTAGAGCCGCCCGTCCTGGACCCGGTAGTCGATACCGACCAGCGTCGTGTCCGGGGTGAGCCCGGTGACCGGGCCGATGGTGGACGCGAATCCGGGGAACAGGGTGTCGAACCGCACCAGGCGGCCGTCCGTGGTCAGACCGACTGCGTCGAGGCTCAGCGCCTTCCCCAGCAGGGACGTCTGGATCTGCGGCCCGGCCGCCACCTGCGCCTCGGTGTACGGGGAGGCCGACGCCACTCCCCCTGCCAGCCCCTGACACAGAACTGTCGCCCCGGCCGCCAGTGCCGCTCCCAGCAGGAACGACGGTTTTCTTCGCATCTGTACTCCCTCGGATGCCACGGAATCACAGGGCCCCCCGACGGCGGCGCGGCAGCGCGCGGTTCTGGTGCTTTCTTCCGCACGCCCGCCACCGCGAAGTACAGAAGTACAGACGCCGGAAAACAAAAGATCGACTGTCTGCGAGATCGGCGGTTTGCGTCGTCCCCGCACAAAACCACGCGCGAGGACCTCCGCCGCCTGCAGCGGCCCTCATCGAGACCACTTCTTCCTCGTGCCGGAATTCACCGGCCCCGGAAGAAGCCGCCGAAGAAGGCGCTGATGTCGGCGGCGAGCACCTCAGGCACTTCCAGTCCCGGGAAGTGGCCGCCGCGGTCGGCCTCCGTCCACCGGACGATCGGCATCCGCCGCTCGGCGTGGGAACGGATCGGGCGGGTGATGTCCTCGGGCAACACGAGGACGCCGACCGGTTGGACGGTTCGCCAGGAAGGTGGTCCACCGGTCTCCCGGTGCAGGCGAGGTGCCGTGCCGGCGGTGCCGGTCAGCCAGAAGAGCATCACGTTCGTGAGCACGCGGTCGGGGCTGATCGTGAAGTCCCTGCCCGCCCACATCGTCATCGGGTCGAGCAGCCAGGCGAGCAGCCCGACCGGCGAGTCGTTGAGCGCGTACGCGGGGGTCTGCGGCCGGGTGCCGTTCACCTTTCGGACCGCTGGCTGGTCACGCAGGTAGGCCTCGGTCTGCGCGAGCCGCTCCTGGTCCTGCGGGGTCAGTTGCGCGCGGTCCGGGTCGCCGGGCAGCGCGGGGGTCGGGAGGTAGTTCAGATGTATTCCGATGACGTGTTCGGCGTCGTGTTGCGACAGCGCCCGGGACACCGCCGCCCCCCAGTCGCCCCCGTGGGCGCCGTACCGCTGGTAGCCCAGCCGGCGCATGAGTTCCGCCCAGGCGCGGGCCACGCGGTCGACGTCCCAGCCGCGCTCGCGCGTCGGCCCGGAGAAGCCCCACCCCGGAAGCGACGGCACGACCAGGTGGAAGTCGGCCGAGAGCGGCCCGACGACGTCGAGGAACTCCACGACGGATCCCGGCCAGCCATGAGTCAGCACCAGCGGCAGCGCGTCCGGCCGCGCACTGCGCACATGCAGGAAGTGGATTCGCTGGCCGTCGATCTCCGTGACGAACTGCGGATGGCTGTTCAGCTCCGCTTCCGCCGCACGCCAGTCATAGCGGCGACGCCAGTGGCCCGCGAGCTCCCTGACCCGGGCCAGTGGCACGCCGAACTCGTCGCCGACGCCTGGCAGCTCGTCGGGCCACCGGGTGCGGTCGAGGCGGGCGTGCAGGTCGTCGAGGTCGGCCTGCGGCACGTCCACCCGAAACAGCTCGATCTCCGTCATTAGTCTCCCTAACGTTTGTAACACCAACGCTAGGTCGTTGGTGAGACCAACGCAAGCCTTAGGATGCCGTTCATGCCGGAACGCGACCGCCACGTGCCGACCGACCCCGTCGCCGTCTCCCCGCGGCTGCGATCACTGGCCAGCCGACTCCTCGGCCGTGCCGCGGTGCACGCCGATCGGATCTCGAACACGCACCTCGCCGCCGCGGGGGCGACCCGGTGGCAGTACGCCACACTCGTCACCCTGCGCGACGGCGGGCCGGCGAGCCAGGCCACGCTCAGCGAGCGCACCGGCATCCACCGCAGCGACATGGTGGCCGTGCTGGGCGGCCTGACCGAGGCCGGGCACGTGGAGCGCGCGCCCGACCCCGACGACCGGCGCCGCAACATCGTCACGCTGACCTCGGCCGGGCGATCTCGGCTGCGCGCCCTGGACCACCTCGTCGACCAGACCCAACAGGAGCTGCTCGCCCCACTCACCCCTGCCGAGCGCGCGGAGCTCCTCCGCCTCCTGCAGCAGATAGACGATCATCATTCGACCCGCTGACCCGCGCGCGGACGCCGCTCAGGCATGCCGGCGAGCGGCCGCGGCAGCCATCGCCCAGGCCGTGATCCTCCATTGGAAAAACATCGGCTCTCGCCACTGGAGACCCATCCGTCGAACAGCCTTCCACCGCCCGGGGGAACAGCGCTCTAGAGTGGGCGCGTAAATTTCCGTAGTTCCGCCGCGAGTTCCGCACCGCCCACTGCCCCCGGGCCCCGAGCTGGAAGATTCGTTGACGGCCACCATCCGGAAACCAGGCGCCTGGACCGCACCTGCCACGGCGGCAGCCGTGCTCGGAATCGGGCTCGGAATCGCCTTCTCCGCCGCTTTCCTGTATTTCGCCGCCACCAGCAGGCTGGTCGATCTCAACATCTACCGCATGGGCGGAGACGCGATCCTGGCCGGCGGCGACCCCTACGCCGAACCGGACAGCGCTTCCGGACTTCCCTTCACGTACACGCCTTTCGCCGCGGCCGCGTTCGCGCCGATCGCGCTGCTGCCCGGCCAGCCCGCGCAGGTACTCTGGACGTTCGCCACGCTGCTCTGTCTCGGCGTCTTCTGCGCCCTCTGTGCTCTCTGCGCTCTCTGCGCCCTCCCGGCCCGCAGCGCGGCGAGCGCGGCCAGCCCAGGCGGATCGACCTGCGGTTTTTCGGCCCGGGCGGCAGCCGTTGTACCGGGGTGGCGTCCGCGCATCATGGCCTGCTGTTCCCTCACCGGCTTCGCGCTGTTACTCGAACCAGTACGGAGTACCGTCAGCTTCGGGCAGATCAACGTCATTCTCGCGCTCATGGTCGCCCACGACCTGTTCGGGCGGTGCAGGTTTGTTCCGCGCGGAGTGCTGACCGGCATCGCCGCCGGGATCAAACTGACGCCGCTGATTTTTCTGCCCTATCTTCTACTCACCGGCCGCTGGCGCGCCGCCGCCACGGCGGCGGCCTCCTTCGGCGCGACGGTCGCCGTCGGGTTCGCCGTCAGCCCTCGCCCCTCCGCCACCTACTGGACGCACACGTTCTTCGACGCAGGGCACATCGGCGGCATCCCCTACGCCGGGAACCAGTCGCTGTTCGGCGTGCTGTCCCGGCTGATGGGCGGCGCGGAGGCGGCGAGGCCGCTGTATCTGCCGCTCGCCGGGGTGCTGCTGGCGGCCGGCCTCGCCGCCGCGGTTCTGCTGACCCGCCGCGGGCGACCGCTGCTCGGTGGCGCGACCTGTGCGCTGGCCGGCCTGCTGACCTCGCCGATCTCCTGGAGTCACCACTGGGTCTGGTTGGTGCCACTGCTGCTCGGGCTGTCCGTCGGCCCGCAGCGCCCGCCCTGGGGACGCGCCGCGGCAGGGGCCGGTTACGTCCTGGCCGCCCTCGCCCCGATCTGGTGGGTACCGCACGGCGGGAACCTCGAGCTGGCCCACTCCGCGGGGCAGATCGCCCTCGCCAACAGTTACTTCGCGGCGGCGGCCGCTCTCCTCGCCGCGCTGTTGTGGCACGCCGCGGTCACACCTCACCCACGGCGTGCGGCGCAGGAGACCTCATCCACCCAGAGCGCGGACGTGCCGGGCGCGGACGTGCCGGGCGCGGGCGTGCCGGCCACGGCGGTCTCCGCGGTCTCGACGCTGCTCCCCCATCCGCGAGCGGCTGCTGGCTCGGACCCGGCGTCGCCGGCGGATGTCAGGAGGCGATGACCTGCCGGCGCTGGCGGTTCCGCGGGCGCGGGCCCACGGTGCCCGGCGGCGGGGCGGAGGGCGGGACGAAGGTGGTCGGCGGCATCGGCTCGGGCGACGACGGCGCGCAGTAGCCGTACTCGACGTGCCGCCGCCAGACCGTCAGCCGGCAGTGGTCGCCACCGTCCATCGTCCAGGTGCGGCGCTCGTCGCGGTCCTCGACCTGCACGGGACCGATCGTCGCGGGTTCGGCCGAGCGCAGGTGGGCCCAGGCATGGGCGTCCTCCCACGCGGCGAAGGCGCCGACGAGCTCGCCGTCGCCGTCGAAGACCAGGAATCGCCGGCTCATCGTGCTCCCGCCTTTCTTCTCCCCGCCGTCGCGGCGGTCTCGTGGCACATCACCGGATCCGGCGGCTGCCGGCCGGCGCCAGGAAGGACAGCGGCGCGACCAGATAGTCCACATAGTGGTTCTCCACAGCGAACGCGTCGGCGTCGGAGGCGGAGTCGAAAGCGAGGACGATCCGACGCGCGCGGCGCGGGCCGCCCGTGAACAGGATGACCCCGAACATTGACGATGATTCCGGGTCGTCCTTCTCCCCTGATCTGGCCGTGGCCGGGCGAACGCGTCTGCCGCAGGAACTCCTGCCGCGCGGATAACAGTTCATCGGGTCTCCGGTTCCGCCTGTACGTCCACCGGAGCCCGGTCGCCGCGGTCCCGGCCGCGGAAAGGGCCCACTCCGGACGCGATCACTGAGATGATCAGACCGGCGGGTGGAAGTACCACCGCGCCCGGGCAGGCAGCTCCTGGGCAGGCAGCGCCCGGGGCAGGCAGCGGGCGGCGCCGAGCTGTGGCTACCCACGCCGCCCCGACCACCACCGACGCTCCCCCTGGTAGGTCCAATCGTCGACAACATCTCACCCAGGAGCTCGCTTTCGCCACTCAAGGTGAGCACCGCTTCTGCAGCATGGAGCTTGCATGACGCATATGCAAGGTCTTGCGTGATGGTTTCGCTACAGATTGCGCACTATCTATGTCATTAGCTTGTGGATACGTGACGGAACGCGTCACTGCCTGCGCAACTCCTGGAGGAGGACCAGGTGACAGCGAGAAACAGCGGCCCGACCGTGCGGCGCCGCCGGCTCGGCGGCGAGCTGCGGCGGCTGCGCGAGGCCGCGGGCATCGAGGTGGAGCAGGCGTGCGAGGCGCTGCGGTGCTCGGCATCCAAGATCAGCAGACTGGAGAACGGGCGTCTGCCCGTCCGGACCAGAGACGTCGCCGACCTGCTGCAGCTGTACGGGGTGCCGCCGGGCGAGCATCGCGAGGCGCTGCTCGCGCTCGCCCGCGAGTCCCGCCGGCATGGCTGGTGGCAGGCCTACCAGGACGTCGTCCCGGCATGGTTCGAGGTCTACATCGGCCTGGAGGCAGGGGCATCGTCGATCAGCGTCTACGAGCCGCAGCTGGTCCACGGCCTGCTGCAGACAGCCGACTACGCGCGGGCGGTGATGCGGGCGAGCCTGCCCGAGGCGTCGGACGACGAGATCGAACGGCGGGTCGCTCTCCGGCTGGACCGGCAGTCGCGGCTGCACGAGGACAGTCCACCGCGGCTTCAGGTGATCCTGGACGAGGCCGTGCTGCGGCGGCCGGTCGGCGGCACCGCCGCGATGAGCGCCCAGCTCACGCGGATCAACCGGACCGCCGAGCTCCCGAATGTCACCGTTCAGGTGCTTCCCCTCTCCGTCGGGGCACATGCCGGGCTCGGCAGCACATTCTCCGTTCTGACTTTCGCGGACGAGACGGATCACGACGTGGTCTATATAGAGAAAGGCGCCGGAAGCCTCTACCTCGAACGTCCCGCCGAAATTCGGCGCTATAGAGTCAGGCTTGATCGTCTGATGGCGTCCGCACTGAGCCCGGCGGACTCCGCGGCCCTGATAGCGGATGTTTCGGAGGATTTTCGGTGAGAACGTCCAGAAAGCCGGCAGTCCCGGATCCGATGGCCCTGGCCTGGCACCGGAGCACCTACAGCAGCGGCGAGGGCGGCATGTGCGTCGAGGTGGCGCACGTCGACGGCGGCGTGGCCGTCCGCGATTCGACCGCGCCGCTGCGCGCTCTCCTGGTCTTCAGCGGCGCGGAGTGGGACGCCTTCCTCGCCGGGGTGCGGAACGGCGAGTTCGACGCACCGGCGTCCTCGACCGCGCCCTGAGCCTCGACCGCGCGCCCGCCGCGGGCCCGAAGGCCCGCAGCAGTCCCGGGGTGCCCCGGGTTCCCGGCGCCGCCCGGGACGAGCCTGGTGGCGGCGGTTCCCTGCCCCTTGCGTAACCAGCCGCAGTCACGCACTCTGTAGATGTTCACCCGGTCACCGTTGACCGAAGGTGACACCTGCATCGGCTTTGTAGCGTTCGGAGGCGGGTTCCAGCCGCCCGGAGCCCGTCCTGCAGCGGAGGAGTGACGCCGTGAGTGCCACTGAGCGAGCACCTGGCCGGGCCTAGCCGGTCACGGCATCAGGCCCGGCACACCCCGTCCGGCAGGCCGCCCGCGTAGGCAGGGCCCACGTCCCCGCCCGCACGACGCCCGCCACACCCGCCACCCGCCACCCGCCACCCAGATCGTCCAGCCGGCACCGCCCGGCCGGGCGGTGCCGGCTCCGGTCGGGCGTCGGCTGGCCTCGGCGGAGGCCGTCGGGCCGCCGACCGGCTGGTAAGCCTGCCGGGCGAGCGGTCAGCTGTGTCTGCCACGCTGCCCGTCCGCCACGGATTGAGTTGTAGTCCCCTGTTCCCTTGGTACCGGGAGGTGATTGCCGTGGCCACCGCCACGACCAACCTGCTGAACACCCCTCTGCCCGATCCGCGAGTCGAGCGGGTCCGACGCGCGGCGCTCGCAGCGTACGTGGAAGGGAAGATCAGTTTCGCGCAGGCGAACTCCCGGATTCGCAAGGCGCTCGACCGCTTCGCTCCCGACCCTCGGTAACGCGGCGGACCGGGTCGGACAGCATGGAGCGCCATCAGAAACGGATGATCGTCACGAATGCTGTCCTACCCGGGGTCTCGCTCACGCGATGCACACATCCAAAAACTCTTGGTGACAATCCATGTGCGGTCCGTGAGATAGTCGCTGTGGCCGGCCGCCCGGGTTCACCCCCCGATCGCCCGGGCGCCCGGCCGTCCATCCTGGTGCCGGCCACGGCACCAGGATCTGTCTGCCCCGTCGGGAGGCTCCTCAGTGCAGAGCCGGCGGCTCGGCTCGGGAGGGCTCCTGCTCGAGCGCGGCCCGGCTGAGCGCAGCCGTCCAGCGGTGGAAGTCGATCAGGGATGCGCGCGGCTCCTGCCGCCACAGCGCCTGCGCGACGTAGGCGGACAGACCGTTCGGGCCGACTCGCCGCAGGACGACGTCCAACAGGTCGCTGGGCAGACTGACAGTGACGGACTGGTAGCCCGACCCCTGGGGGCCCGCGCTGTCAAACCCCGAGTCGTCCGCATACATGCGATCCACCAATCCCGGCCAGGCGGGGCCACACCCCGAACACCAGAGGCAACGCCCTCAGCGACCGACGGTGTCACCGGACATTTCACCCACGCGATGCATCTTTACTCAGCGCTGCGCACTCCGCAATGGGTCAATGACAACCCCGAACCGGTCACCGGACCGTCGCGCGGAGGCGCCGCCGGCAGTGGGCCCACTGCCACCGAGGCCCGAACCGGCGTCCGGAGCAGCCCAGTCCTCGTCCGCCACACCGTGGACGTCCCCGATCAGGAAGCCGTCGTCGTCGGCCCGGTGGTGCTGAAGCACGCCCGGGCGTGCTTCAGCACCACCGGACGTCGGGCCACGCGGCGGCAGGTCCTCCAGCGCCAGTTCCTCCTCGACCGACCGGTTGGCCGCCATCCGGTCCCGGCCGAGCGCGGCGATGCCGGCCGCGACCATGACCAGCGACACCACGAAGGCCAGCAGGCGGGGGCCGTCCGGGGCGGGCTCGTCGAACAGGGTCAGGCCGAGCGTCACCGGCAGGAACGCGGAGACGCCGCTGGTGACCGGGAAGGCGATGACAGCCGCGCGCCCCTGCAGGCCGCGCTGTTCCAGCCCCAGCGCGAGCACCGAGAACAGGATCAGGATGTACGGGGTCGGCGTCGACAGCAGGTCGACCAGCGGCGAGTCGCCGTTGCGGTGCTCGTGCACGGCCAGGCCGATCTGACGCGTCGCCAGCGTCGCGATGGCGTAGCTGACGCCGGCCGCCAGGCCGAACCCCAGCGCGGCGCCCGCGATCTTCCGCCTGGCCGCCGCGAGATTCGCGCCGAACGCGCACAGCAACGAGAAGATCAGCCCGAGTACCAGGAAGGCGAGCAGGACATTGCGCCCTGCCGGGCTGCCGACCTCGGCGTTGCGGTGGAACGCGTAGGCCAGCAGGCCGACCCCGGCCACCATGAGGCCCACACCGCTCCAGCCGACCCGGCTGATCTGTTCCCCCAGGGCCCGGCGGGCCAGCAGAGTAAAAACGATCATGTCGAGAGCCATCACCGGGGCCACCAGGGCCACTGGCGCCACCGACAGCGCATAGACCTCGAGCAGGAACGAGCCTGCCTCGACGGCCAGGCCCAGCAGCCACAGCGGCCGGGTGGCGAGCCGGGCGAGCAGGCCCAGGCCCAGGCCGGCGCCGGCCTCCTCTCGGCGGGCGGCCATCGCCTGCAACAGCGGCGCGACGCCGTACAGCGCGGCCGAGACAATGGTGATGGGCAGCCCGAGGACGAGCGCCGTGTTCATGCGCGGCTCACCAGGGCAGCGTCCCATCCGCTCCCGATGGCCGCCGAGCCGGGGTGCACCGCCCCGGCACGGACAGCCACCGCGCCATCATCTGCCGCAACGTGACGGCTCTCCGAGCTCATGTCGTGATACTTCGCTTCTCCAGAACGCACCGGACGTTGGGCGGGGTTGTGCCGCGACGGATCGTGCCGCGACGGGTATCACCAGTTGGCGCCCAGGCCCACCTGCGCCAGCGCCGCACCGAAGGCCTGCTCCCAGGCCTGGGGCGTGGCGGCGACCCGCTGCGAGGGTGGCTTGACCCGATCCAGGCAGGCCAGCGCCGACCGGGTCAGGGACAGCGAGTCGGTGCTTGTCACCTCGGCGTGGCCGCGGTCGAGCTCCTTCTGCAGGTTGTCCCGCCCGTGGCCGGGGACGACGTCCATGAGCAGCAGGTCGCGCCCGATGACCCGGGCCTCGCTGCAGGTGTCGCCCGACGAGGTCACGACCAGGTTACTCGCAGCCATCAACTCCGGGATACGGGTGGTGAACCCGAACGGGATCACCCGGTGGTCCCGTTCGGCGAGCGCGGCGAGCCGAGCGGCGAGCTTCTCGTTGCGCCCGGCCACGGCGAGCACCCAGACTCCGGCCCTGGCGAGCGCCTCGGCCGCCTCCACCAGCGGGCCCAGCCCCCACGAGCCGGACATGAGCAGGACGCAGCGGCTTTCCAGCGGGATACCGAGGTTGGCCCGCGCCTCCTCCTGCGTCGGCGGGTCGTAGAACGCCGCCCGGACCGGCGTCGGCACGACCGCCACCCGCGCGTTCGGCGAGAACCTGCGCACGTACCGGGCGGCGGTCTGCGACGTCACCAGGAACAGATCGGTGTTCTCCTGCACCCAGATTCGGTGCACACAGCAGTCCGACGAGAAGACCGCCGTGACCAGCCCCGGGAACTCCGGCTTCAGCCGGCTGACCGCCGCGGCCGCCGAGGCAAAGATCGAGACGACCATGTCGACCGGCTCGGCACGGAGGTTCTCGCGCAGCCGCGGCACCAGGAACCTGCTGGACGTCCGCTCGATCGCGCGGGCGACCGGGCCGCCGGTGCGAAGCTGCGAGAAGTGCAGCGCGTCATACACACCGGGCACCGCGATGAGCCCGCGGAAGGCGTTCTGCCCCAGCATGCCGTTGCGGCCGTCCGTCATGCGCAGGCTGTCAGCGGTCCTGGTGCGCAACCCGCGGCGTTCCAGCGACATGGCGCAGGCCTCGGCCATCACGTCATGGCCCATGCCGAGGGAACCGGAAAGCAACAGCACCTCGCCTCGGCGTGCCTCGGACCCGCCGTCCGCCAGCGCCCCGTTCATGACGACACCGGGGCCGGGCCTGACCGCACCAGCCCCTCTCACGACCGCGTCGATGCCGCTCACGGTCGCGTCAATCCCGTCCATCTTCGTCACGCTCACTCCGATGAGGCCGCGGAGACGCCGAGATCCCCGACTGACTGGGCAGCCACCACCGGTGGCTGCCGATTCGCCTGATACCACTCGATGTACTGCCGGACCCCGTCACGGAACGGCGTCGTCGGACGCCAGTCGAGCAGCTCCGCCGCCCGCCGGGCGGAGATCTCCCGGCCGCGGAAGTCGCCGGGCCTCACGGGAACGTGCTCGATGGCGACGTCGGGGAAGTACGCCTGGACGGCCTGGGCCATCTCCAGCACGCTAATCCGTTCCTCGCCCTCCAGGGCGATCGTCGTGTTCCGCGCGGCGTCCGCCAGTGCGAGCACGTGCGCGTCAGCGAGGTCACGGACGTAGACGTATTTCCGGAACTGCTGGCCGTCCCCGGCGACGGTCAGCGGGCGGCCGGCGATCGCGTTGGTGACGAACCGGGCGAGGACCAGCTCGTCCCGCATGCCCGGGCCGTAGGGGATGCCGTAACGCAGGATGGTGAAGGCCAGGCCATAGGTCTGCTGGTAGCTCTGCAGGAGCAGCTCGGCCGCGAGTTTCGTCGAGGTGTAGACGTGGCCGGCCCGGGCGAGCGTGATCTCGGCGTCCTCGGTCAGCGGTTCCGGGGCCGGGCCGTCGCTGTGCCCGGACGGCGGCGGAATCGCTGCACCCGATGACTGGGATGATCTGACGGGGCCGACCGGTGCGGTGGTGTCGGCCACCGCACCGTAGACCCAGACGGTGCTGGCGAAGACGACTCGTCGCACGCCGCCGCGGCGGGCCGCCTCGCAGACCTTGCCGGTTCCCTCGACGTTGAGGCGTACTGTGCGCACCGGGTCGGCGAACGCGAAGTCGACGTTGGACATCCCAGCGATGTGGAAGACGGTGTCGACACCGGTGAACGCGTCGGTGAGCGCGTCCAGGTCGAGCACGTCGAGCTCGCGGTAGGCGGCCCGTGGATCCGGCCGGTGACATCCGGCCAGGTCGAGGGAGAGGACGTCGTGGCCGGCGTCGAGCAGGCGGTCGACCACATGGCCGCCGATGAACCCGGACCCTCCGGTGACCGCGATCCTCATCGGGACGCACCGTCCAGGTCGAGGGCGCGCATGACGGTGCGGAACGAGCTGATGACGTGCTCGGCCTCCGCCTCGGTCATGTCGGAGTGCAGCGGCAGGCAGACGTGCCGGGCGCAGATGTCCTCGGCCACCGGCAGGTGGGCGCGGGCGTACTGTTCGAAGATCGGCTGCTGGTGCAGCGGGACCTCGTACACCTCACCGGCGAGCGAGACACCGTGCCCCTCCCGCAGCTCCTTCTTCACGCGCGCGCGGTCCGCGCCCGGAGCGAGCAGCACCGGGTACTTGTAGTAGTTGGTGATGCCGCCCTCGACTGCCCGCGGCCGGTCCACGCCCATCGCATCGATCTCCAGGTCGTACCGTGCGGCGACATCACGCCGGTGGGCGAGGAAGGCGCCCAGGTGCCGAAGATGGGCCCGCCCGGTCGCCGCGTGCACCTCACTCATCCGCCAGGCGTATCCCTGCCGGATGTGAATGTTGCCGAGGAATCCGGCCTTGCCCTGGTCCCGGTAGACGCGGGCCTCGTCCCGTATCCGCTCGTCCGCGGTGACGACCATTCCGCCCTCGCCGCTGGTAATCAGCTTGGTGGGGTAGAACGAGAAGGATCCGGCGAGCCCGAAGGAGCCGGCGTACCGGCCGGCGAGGCTCGATCCGTGCGCGTGGGCCGCGTCCTCCACCAGGGCGATCCCGCGTTCGTCGAGAATGGCCCGCAGCTCGTCGATGTCCGGCGGAATGAGGCCGCCGATGTGCACGATGACAACCGCCTTCGTCCGGGGTGTCACGGCGGCCGAAACGGTCTCCGCGCTCAGCGCGAAGGTGTCCGCGCTCACATCGGCGAAGACCGGGTTGCCGCCGGCCCGCAGTACCGCGAAGGCCGTCGCCGCAAACGTGTTCGTCGGCACGACGACGTCGAATCCGTCCACGTCGACACTTCTGAGGATGATCTCCAGAGCGGCCGTTCCGCTGTTCACGGCGACCGCGTACGGAGCACCGTGAGCGGCGGCGAAGGCCGCCTCGAATTCCTGGGTGTGCGCACCGAGTGTCAGCGCACCTGTTGTCAGGACTTCGGCCGCGACCGACGCGACCTCCGCCCGGTCTTCCGGTGTAAACACGATGCGCGCCGCGGGGACCTGCACCAGTTCAACCCCCCTAGGTCAACGAGCCCAGTTGCTGTAGTCGATCGCGTACGCAACGCGATCGGCCTCGCACGCTACCGGCTCGCCCCCAGGCCGGCTCCCAACGTGGCGAAACCAGACCATCCGACTGCTGGAAACCAAAGGTCCGGTCCGCCCGGATCACGCCGATTTGCCCCCACCCTGCCGTTGGCAGGCTACAGACCCACTTCGCGGCGCCAACCGCCGCGACCGCACCTGAGCCGACCCAGCCGCCGCCAGACCGTCACCACCCGGCCGACATCGAGCCGAAAGTAACGACCCACACGACCTGGGCGACGAGAGTAGACCGGCACCCATCGCGTACTACCGAAAATTATCAGACATGTTCGTATTGTCATCATCGGAATGAAGGTCTGCCACCACCTGGGTGCGCCCAACCGGTGTCGTACAGCCGACGACCCTCACCGTCAGGGCCGTTCCGGACACCGAATCGGCATCCGCTCCGGACTACGGGGAGACTCGGGGCCGTATCAGCGAACAGCTGCCGCCACCCGATACGACTTCCGGTTACCGGCACAGCGACCAACCGGCTACAGCCAGCACGAACGGGCTCGGTGTTTCGAGGGCGTTGCATCAGCATCACCAGCACACTGCGGCATCATCACTCGCACGGCTCGACGCGGAGCCGGGGCACCGGGGCGCCGGGGCCGGGGCCGGGGCCGGGGCCGGGAGGCCAGAACGCCAGAACGCCAGAACGCCAGGAAAAAGAAGAAGCCCCGGCGGGCCTCGCAGCTCCTGACGTACGGGGGGAACGTAGGCTCTGCGCGAAACTCGCCGGGACGTATAGCGACTTTACGACCCCCAGACGTCAGAGGCGACAGGACCAAAGTCCCAATCCTGAGGGCCCAACGGCAGATCGCAGGCCTGGTCAGATCGGGTCAGGCCTCCTCGAAGATCACCTCTCCGCGGTCCGCGTCGAAGAACAACCAGTTGGACGGACGCCCGATCGCCGGACCCACGTTGACGACCGTCGTCACGAGCTCGGCCCCGGGAGCCCGGACGGGCACCGGTACCGGCCGGCCGGGAATCACGGGCACGGAACGCACCGACCCCGGCCCGCCCCCGCGGATCTCGAACACGGCCCGGCGGTGCGTGTGCCCCACCAGGACCAGGGGAACGACGGGCACGTCCCCGGCACGGGGGAGGAAGGCGTCGGACTCCTCGTCGAAGTCCCAGCCGATCTGGTGGCCGTGCATCCCCACCGCGCAGTCGACGTGGGTGATCGATGTGCCGGTCAGCAACGGCGCGAGCAGGTCCGGGATCTGCTCCGGCTCGAGCAGATCCCGGATCCGCTCCTCCTGGTTGCCGAGGACGCGCCGCACGCCGACGAGCTCGGCCCACAGGTCGGGGTCGGGATCGACGACCTCGTCGAGCGGCCAGAAGCGGGCCGGGTCGTGCCGGCGCATGGGTACCTTCGCCTCCAGGTAGTCACCGAGGCACACGACCTCGTCGACACCGGCCTGGCTGGCCGCCGCCAGGACCCGACGCAGCGCCTTGCGTTTTCCGTGCAGGTCTGCCATGACCGCGTACCGCATGCGTCCAGCTTGCTCCCGGGATGACAGGTCGAGCCGCGCGATCAACACAAAGATCACAGCGAGCGGACGGAGGCAACGCTTCGACTACCCAGAGGGGTGATCTCAGGACCAGGTTCTGGCAGCACAGGGACCAGAACGTGCCATTGCCGCGACCGGATTGTCACGTTGGCCACACACGGGAAACACCAGGGTGCTTCACTGCCACCGTGCCGCGACCGGACGTACACGACGGGCACCGTCATCTCGGAACGCTGCCGGCCCACGCCTATTACGGCGGGCCGGCGGTCGTCCCCACCGTCGGTGCCCGCGCCACCATCGCCGAGCTGCGGGCCGACCTGGACCACGAGGGCACCGCGGCGGCACTGGTGATCCCGAACTACGGCGTCCCGGACCCGGCGGTGCCGTTCGGGCTCAACGAGCTCTGCGTCGAGGCCGCACAGCGCGACGACCGGATCCTCGCCGGCCTGTGGGTCTCCCCGCGCCCCGCCGATGCCGAGGCCACCGACCAGGCACTGGCACTCGCCCACGAGCCGGGCGTGGCCGCGCTCAAGCTCAGCTTCCTGCCGGGAGGCGACGTGCACGACCCGGCCTGCCGGGGCGCGCTTGATCGGATCTTCGCGGTCGCCGAGGCCCACGACCTCGTGGTGCACGTCCACACCTCACCGGGCGGGCCGGCCGACATCGACCGGATGGGGCGGCTGGTGGAGGACTACGCCGAGCGGGTCGCCGTCCACCTCGTGCACCTCGGCGGCGGGGTGAGCGGGCACATCAAGCTGATCGGCGGGCGCTTCTTCGACTGGGTCGCCGCCGGGCGACGCGTCTACACCGACGCCAGCTGGGCGATCGGCTTCGCTCCACGGTGGTTCGCGGCCGAGGTGGCACGCCGCGGGCTCGGGCACGACCGGCTGCTTTTCGCCAGCGACGAGCCGTGGAGCGACTACCCGGGGGAACTCTCGCGGCTCACCGCCGCGATCGGCGACCCGGAGCTCGCCCGCCGGGTCCTGGCGGAGAACTTCCAGGACCTCTACCTCCGCCGCGGATCCGCTCCCACCCCCGCCGCCGCGGGATCCGCCGCGGGATCCGCCGCCGGACCCCACGCGGCGACCACACCTGACGACCGCGCGAAGTGATCAACCTCGGGTAAACCTGTGGTAGTCGATCACTTCCGACCAGACCGAGACAGGAGCGCAGATGGAGCTGACGGAGCTGGAGCGCCAGAGCCTCACCGAGGTTCCGCACCCGTCGCTGCCGCCCGGGAGCAATCTGTACGGCTCGACCAAGCTCTTCCCCGACTACCAGGCCGAGGACGGCGAGTGCTACCTGACCCTCGTCCACGGCATCGCCCACGAGTCCTCGGTGAGTTTCGTGGCGATCCTGCAGGCCACCAGGGCACTGCGTAAAGGATTTGAATCCGTCATCTATTTCTATGGCCCGGGTTCGATGAACTGCATGGCCACCCGGGGCTTCCCGCACACCGGCGATTCCGCCTTCGCCGGCGAGCACAACATCAACGCGCAGATCGAGACCTTCATCAAGGAGGGCGGGAAGGTCTACGTCTGCCGGTTCGGCCTGTCGCTGCACGGCCTGCGCGAGGAGGACCTGATCGAGGGGGTCATCCCCGCACATCCCCTCGACATCCAGGACTGTGTCATTCACTACACCCGCAAGGGTGCGATCGTGAACTCGACGTACATGCTCTGAGCGCCGTTTCCGGACGCCGTGGGCCGGCCGTCAGGTCGGCGGACAGCAACCGCTCCTCCGGGTACCGGTCCGGTCCCGGAACGGGCGTCATCCATATCTTCACCCCGCTCTCCCGCCCCTGCCCGCGGGCGCTGGTTCACGCGCCCCGGCAGGTCCGGCGCGGATTCCCGACGGGAGACCACAGATGAACAATGGTCTGACGATCGATCGCCGGCCCGACGACGCGCCCGGCCCCCGGCCCGCCACCCGGCCCGGCCCCCGGTCCGACTCCCGGTCCGCCCCCCGGCCGCCGGGGGATCTCGGCCTCGCCCTGCGCAGCGCCGTCGCCGTCCAGGGAGTACGGGTCGCCGCGCCCGTCCAGCGGCGCAGCGGCGCGGGCCCGAGCGACGACGGCCACGTCGTCGTCGAGGGCCGCGGGCTGGCACTGCCGATCGTCCCCACCAGCAGGTACTCCGTCGACGCCGGGCGGCTGCTGTTCGACGGGGCCGATCTCGGCGTCGAGGCGACTCCGGTGCGCCGGCCGAGGTTCTACGACCTGAGCACCGCCGACGGGGTGCCGTACTCGCAGCTCGCGCGCCTGCACAGCGCGGACGTCCTGGCCACCACGGTGCTGCAGACCTGCGTGCGGTACCGCGAGCCGGACCGCTGCCGGTTCTGCGCGATCGAGGAGTCGCTGCGCGCCGGGGCCACCACGCGGCTGAAGACACCCGCGCAGCTCGCGGAGGTGGCCAGCGCCGCGGTGCGGCTCGACGGCGTCCGGCAGATGGTCATGACCACTGGCAGCACCGCCGCCGCCGACCGGGGTGCCGCGCTGCTGGCCGAGTGCGTCCGCGCGGTCGTGGCGGCCGTCCCGCAGCTGCCCGTGCAGGTGCAGTGCGAGCCGCCCGCCGACCTGTCCGTGCTGGCCGATCTGCGCGCCGCCGGCGCGAGCACCATCGGGATGCATGTCGAGTCGCTCGACCCGCAGGTGCGCCGCCGGTGGACGCCCGGCAAGGCGACCGTCCCGCTGGAGCACTACGAGCGGGCGTGGGCGGAGGCTGTACGCGTCTTCGGCTGGAACCGGGTGTCGACCTACCTGCTCCTCGGGCTCGGCGAGGATCCGGACGAGCTGGTCGAGGGTGCGCGACGGCTCATCGCCCAGGGTGTCTATCCGTTCGTCGTGCCGTTCCGCCCGCTGGCGGGCACGCTCGCCGAGCGGGACGGGGCCCGCGCACCTTCGCCGGACCTCGTCGCGGACGTGACCGCCCGGGTGGCGGCCGCGCTGACCGCCGCCGGGATGCGGGGTGCCGACCAGGGCGCCGGCTGCGCGGCGTGCGGGGCGTGCTCGGCACTCCCCCAGGCCGGGGGATGATCGAGATGTCCGGTCTGCTCTCGGGAGGGCACACACCGATCCGGAACCGGACGGTGGACACGCTGGCGGTCTGGGGCGACCGGCGCGCGCTGGCCGGGCAGCCGCCCTACCGAGTCGAACAGGCTGTGGACCTGGCCACCTACACCGCCTACGCCCGCCTGCGGCGCGAGGTCTTCGTCGACGAGCAGGGCCTGTTCCCGGCGAGCGTCGCCGGTGACCTCGACGAGGTCGACGCGGACCCGCGCACCGTCGTCCTGGTCGCCCGGATCGTCGGCGGCGTCGACGACGGCACCGTGATCGGCGGCGTGCGCCTCGCCCCGATCTGGCGGGGCGACGACATCGGGGCCTGGCAGGGCGGGCGGCTGGTGGTCGCCGCCGCGGCCCGCGGCCGGTACGCCGGGGTCGGTGCGGCGCTGGTCCGGGCGGCCTGCGCCCGCGCCGAGAACGAGGGTGTGCTCCGCTTCGACGCAGCGGTGCAGACCGACCGGGTCCGCTTCTTCGGCCGGCTCGGCTGGATGATCGCCGGGACGACGACCGTCGGCGGGCGCCCCCATGTACTGATGCGCTGGCCCATCAACCGGCTGGCCGCCGTCGCCGCGTCGATCAAGGCACCACTGGCGAACCTGCTGGCGGGCATGCGCCCCGGCGGCCCGGGGTTCGTCGGCGACGACGGCGCCCCGGTGCCCGGCACCGACGTGGTCGCCGCCTGCGACGCGATAGTGCCGTCGATGGTCGAGCGCGACCCGTACTGGGCCGGCTGGTGCGGGGTGCTGGTGAACCTCAACGACCTGGCGGCGATGGGAGCCCGGCCGGTGGGCCTGCTGGACGCGGTCGCCGGCCCGACGGTGTCCCGGGTGGCCCGCGTGATCGGGGGCCTGCGCGCCGCGGCGGAGCGGTACGGCGTCCCGATCCTCGGCGGGCACACCCAGCTCGGCGTCGCGTCGGCCCTGTCGGTGACGGCGCTCGGGCGGGCCGAGCACCCGGTCCCCGCCGGCGGCGGCCTGCCCGGGCATGCGGTGACCCTCACCGCCGACCTCGGCGGCGAGTGGCGCCCGGGCTACTCCGGGCGGCAGTGGGACTCGACGTCCGGACGGCGCAGCGCCGAGCTGCGGGCGCTGCTGGACCTGCCACGCCGTCACCGGCCCTGTGCCGCCAAGGACGTCAGCATGGTCGGCATCGTCGGAACGCTCGGCATGCTGGCCGAGGCGAGCGGCTGCGCCGCCGAACTGGACGTCGCCGCCGTCCCCCGGCCCGCGAACACCACGGTGGGTGACTGGCTCACCTGCTTCCCCGGGTATGCCATGCTCACCGCCGACGTCGACGACCGCCCCGTCCCGGCGACCCAGCCGGCGACGTCCGGGCGCTGCGGGCGGCTGCGCAACGGCACCGGTGTGACGCTGCGGTGGCCGGACGGCGTCCTCACCCCGGCGTTGTCCGGCCATGTGACGGGGCTGGGCCACGCATGAGCACAGTGCGCCGCGGGGACCCGGTGGGCGAGCGGGAGCACCCCGCCCGCCCACCGGTGACGATCGCCGCGGCCGCCGCTCCGTTTGTCCGTGACCTGGACGAATGCTTCGCCCGGATCGGCCGGCACATCGACGCGGCCCGGCAGCGCGGGGTCGATCTCCTCGTGCTGCCCGAGGGCGCGCTCGGCGGCTATCTGCATGGTCTGCCGCCCACCGCGGACGACCTGCGGCCGTACCGCGGCCCGGTCATCGAGCTCGGAGACGGGCCGGACGGGCCGCCGGGGCGCCGGGGACGCGTCCCCGACCCGGGTGACCGGCAGCGAGGCGGGCCGCCGGCGCTCGACCCGGACGGCCCGGAGATCGCACGGCTCGCAGCGCTCGCCGGAGATATGGTGGTCTGCGCCGGATACACGGAGCGTGATGGCCGGTACCGGTACAACAGCGCGGTGTGCGTGCACGGTGGCGGAGTTCTGGGCCGGCACCGCAAGGTCCACCAGCCACTGGGTGAAGGCCTCGTCTACGAGGCCGGGCGCGCCTTCACCGCGTTCGACAGCCCACTCGGCCGGATGGGAATGATGATCTGCTACGACAAGGCGTTCCCGGAGGCGGGGCGCAGCCTCGCCCTCGCCGACGCGGCGATCATCGCCTGCCTGTCCGCCTGGCCGATCTCCCGCACCCACCCGGCCGCCGACATCTCCGAGGACCGTTCCCTGCACCGCTTCAACCTCTACGACCAGGTCCGTGCGCTGGAGAACCAGGTCGTCTGGGTGTCGGCGAACCAGACCGGCGCCGTCGGCGCGCTGCGTTTCGTCGGTAGCGCCAAGGTCGTCCACCCGGACGGGTCGGTGCTCGCCACGACCGGGCCCCAGGAGGGCCTGGCCGTCGCCACCCTCGACGTCACCGGCGCGCTGGGCGCGGCCCGCGGCGGGATGAACCTGCTGCGGGACCGCCGCGGCGCCAGTTACTCACCGCAGTGCCTGCTCGCCGGCGAACCGTACGACCCGCGGCGTTCGCAGCGCACCCGGGCCACCTGCTGATGCGCACCGCCACCACCCCTGCCACCGCCGTCGTCGTCGGTGCTGGTGCGTCGGGCCTGGTCACCGCCCTGCTGCTGGCACGGCGCGGCTGGCGGGTCACCGTGCTCGAACGCGATGTCGACGACTGCCCCCGCACCCTCGCGGACATCGCGGGCTGGCATCGCCCGGGTGCGACCCAGACCTGGCACTCACACGCCTTCCTCGCCCGCTGCCGATCGCTGCTCGCCGAGCACGCACCGGACGTCCTCGCCGCCCTGCAGGCCGCGGGCGCGCGGGAGACCCGCCTGGTCGAACACGCACCGCCGACCCTCACCGGTCCGCCGCCCGGCGCGCCCGGCGGCGGTAGCAGCGGCGATGGCGATGGCGATGGCGAGCTGGTCGTGCTCGGGTGCCGCCGCGCGGTGCTCGACTGGGTGCTGCGCGATGTGGTGGGCCGCGAGCCCGGGGTGAGCCTGCGGCCGGGGGCACGGGTCGTCGGCCTGCTTGTGGCGGGCGGACCCGCCAGCCCGGGCCGGGGGCCGCTGCTGGTCCGCGGGGTGCGTCTGGCGGACGGGTCCAGCTGTGAGGCCGGCCTGGTCGTGGATGCGGCCGGGCGGCTCTCACCGGTGCGCCGCTGGCTGGTCGACGCGGGCGCCGACCTGCCCGCCCCGGCCGAGGCCGACTGCGGCATCGCCTACTACTCACGTTTCTACCGCCGGCGCGGCCCGGAGCCGGGCCTTCCGCTCAACCGCGGGCACACCGCGGGTGCGTCCTTCGACCGCTACTCCTGCCTGATGTTCCCGGCCGACGGGGACGTCTTCTCGATGACCTTCGGCGTGCTCCCGGAGGACACGGAGATCCGGGTGCTGCGCCACGGTGCGGCCTTCGACGCCGCGGCACGTTCCATCGACATGTTCGGCCCGTGGCTCGCGCCCGGCCAGGTCGAGCCGGTCTCGCCCGTGAGTGCGATGTCGCACCTCACCAACCGGCTGCGGCCGCTGGTGCCCGACGGTCGTCCGGTGGTGCTCGGGCTGCTGCCCGTCGGCGACGCGGCGGTCATCACCAATCCGGCCCACACCCGCGGGGTGACGCTCGCCGTACTCGCCGCTGTCCGACTGGCCGAGACGGTGGGGGCGTCACCCGACCCCGCCATGTGGGCCCACACGCTCGACGAGGTCCTGCGCGCCGAGTTCGCCCCCTGGTTCGAGGATTCGTGCGCCCAGGACGCCGCCCGCCTGCTGCGCTGGCGCCCGGCCGGGCCAGGGGGTCCGCCCACCAGCCAGGCCGGGGTGGCCGGAGGCGCACCGCCGACCGGTTTCACGCCGTGGCCGGCGGTCCCGGCCGCCGTCACGGCGGCCCTCGGGGGCACGGGCACGCCCTCGGTCACCAACGGTGAGGCGTACCTGGCCGCCCGCCGGGATCCCTGGGTGTGGCGCCGTTTCACCCGCCTGCAGAACCTGCTGCTCGCGCCCTCGGTGCTGGCCGACCCCGAGTTCGTCGCCCGGGTGCGCGCCGTGCTGGCAACGGACTGGCGCCCAGCAGTCGTGCCGGGGCCCAGCCACGACGACCTGGTCGGCCTCGCGGCCGATGCGCACGCCCACCCGACCGGCGCTCCGGACAGACCGAACCCGGCGGGCGTGCCGGGCCAGCCGGGCGTGCCGGAGCACCGATGAACGCGACGGGGGACGGGCCGCTGGCGGTCGCGCTGCTCACCTACTCCACCCGGCCGCGGGGCGGTGTGGTCGCCACCCTCGCGCTGGCCGAGGCGCTGGCCCGCGCCGGGCACCGCGTCGACCTGTGGACACTCGCCCGCGGCGGCGACATCGGCTTCTTCCGACCGGTCGACCGCGCCGTGCGGATCCGTGCGGTGCCGTTCCCGGACGTCTCCGACGAGGCGGTCGGGCCGCGCATCCTCCGCTCGATCGCCGTCCTCGGCGAGGCCTTCGCCGCGCACCGGCGCAGCACGGCACGAGGCCGCAGCGCGGCACAGCAGCACAGCGCGGGACGGCCGCACAGCGCAGGACAGCAGCACGAGGCCGGGAGCTGGTACGACGTCGTGCACGCCCAGGACTGTCTCTCCGCGAACGCGGTGGACGACTGCGTGCGCACCGTTCACCATCTCGACAGTTTCACCACCCCCGAGCTGGTCGCCTGCCACGAGCGCGGGCTGCGCCGCCCGCACACGCACGTGTGCGTCTCGGTGGCCGTCGCCGCCGAGCTGGCCGCCGGCTGGGAGATCACCGCGACCGTGATTCCGAACGGGGTCGACGCCGCCCGCTTCACCGCGGCGGCAGATCCGGGGGGCCCGGCTCACGCCGCTCGGGAGCGCTGGCGGGCCCGGCTGGGCCGATATGTCCTCGCGGTCGGCGGGATCGAGCCGCGCAAGGGCACCGCGGACCTGGTCGAGGCGTTCGCGCGGCTGCGCCCGCGGCAGCCCGGGCCGGTCTCACTGGTCCTCGCCGGTGGGGAGACGCTGTTCGACTATCGCGACTACCGCGATCAGGTACTGGCCCGCGCAGCCGGCCTTGGTGTCGAGCCGGTCATCCTCGGGCCGGTGCCGCACGGGGAGCTGCCCGCGCTGGTCGCCGCGGCGGACGTGTTCGCGTTCCCCTCCGCCAAGGAGGGTTTCGGGCTGGCCGCGCTGGAGGCGCTGGCCGCCGGGGTCCCGGTGGTGGCACGTGACCTGCCGGTCCTGCGGGAGGTGCTGGCGGGGGCCTCGGCGGCGGGTGCCGTGCGGTTCGCCGCGGAGCCGGCGGGGTTCGCGTCCGCGCTGGAGGCATGCCTCGATACCGCCGAGCCGTGGCCCGACCGGGCGCCCGACCCCGCGCGGGTGGCGGCCGGGCGGGCGCTCGCCCGCGGCTTCAGCTGGGACGTCTGCGCCGCCCGGCATGTGTCCCTGTACCGAGCGCTGATCCGGGCACGTTCCGCGGCACCGCCGTCGTGAAGCCCGGGTGTCGGAGTCCGGGCTGGCTACGCAGGGTCCCGCGGCAGCGAGGCCCAGGCGACCGGCCGCGGGCCGCGGCGGTCACGCGGTGCCCCTGGGTTCCGGATCAGATCGGGTCCGTCTCCGGCGGCGAGTCGGAAATACGACGTATCCGCCACCGGGCCGAGGGACACCGGCGGGAGCCCGCCCACGGTGTTTCATCAAGGAAGCGGCGGTCGCCGAGAACCGCAACGACGAGCCGAACGGCAGACATGGATGTATGAGGAAGCACCGGCCTGGTTCGAGGCCGCCATCGACACACGTCCCGAGCGGCTGGAGGCCGAGGTCGACGGGACGACCGTCAGCTACCGGTGCTGGGGGCGGGTGAACGGGCCCGGGATCGTGCTCGTGCACGGTGGCGCGGCCCACGCCGGCTGGTGGGACCACATCGCCCCGCTGATCCCGGCGGAGTACCGGGTCGTCGCTCTCGACCTGTCCGGCCACGGTGACAGCGGGCGGCGCGACGAGTACTCGCTGAGCACGTGGGCGTCCGAGGTCGTCGCGGTCATCGACCACGCGGGGATCACCTCGCCCCCCATCGTCATCGGCCACAGCATGGGCGGCTGGGTGACGATCACCACCGCCGCCGAGTACCCGGACCGGGTCGCCGGCATCGTGCTGATCGACTCGCCGGTGCAGGAGTCCACCCCTGAGGAGCGGGCCGCCCGCGAGCGGACCGCGTTCGGCCCGCTGCGCGTGTATCCGACGGCGACCGACGCGCTGGCGCGGTTCCGCACGGTGCCGGCGCAGCCGAGCAGTCTCCCGTACATCATCGATCACATCGCCCGGAACTCGATGGGGGCGATGCTGGGCGGCTGGGCCTGGAAGTTCGACCCGAACGTGTTCGGCAACCGGACGCCCTCCCCCGAGGTCCTGCGCAAGGTCCACTGCCGGGTCGCACTGTTCCGTGCCGAGAAGGGCCTGGTCACCGCTGACATCGGGCATCTCATGTACAACCTGCTGGGCCGGGTCGCGCCGGTGATCGAGATCCCGCTCGCCGGGCACCACGTGATGCTCGACCAGCCGTTGTCGCTGGTCACCGGCATTCGCACGATCCTCGCCGACTGGCAGCACTCGTCCCCGCAGGAACGCGCCGACTGACGCTGACGGCGACGGCAGCGACAGCGGCAGCGACAGCGACAGCGACGGAGCCGACGACGGTTTATCCGGCCACGGGCGGGCATCCGGGTCTACACCGACCAGCAGGGAAACCACCGGAGGGCTCCGGGACCGGCACGGTTGAGAGGGAGACGGTATGACCAGCGCACTCGCCCGCCAGCCGACGACACAGACCACGCCTCCGGTGGACCGCACCGGCGTGCCTGACGACGCCGAGATGACCGTCAGGACGCCTGTCGACGGTTCCGCCGCGCGCCCCGAGGTCGCCGCCGTCTCGCCGCCGGAGACCCGGCACGGCGCCGCCGCGACCGCCGGGAGGCACGGCGCCGGACCCCACACCCCGGTGACCGGAGCCCAGCCCGCCGCTACGCGGAGCCCGGTGGCGCCGACCACCGAAGCCCCCCCGGGCCACGCCTCGTCCACAGGACAGCTGGTCAGCGAGGTCGCGAACGACGTCTCGACGCTGTTCCGTCAGGAGCTCGCCCTGGCGAAGGCGGAGCTCCGCGAGGAGGCGACCAAGGCGGGCAAGGGCGCCGGGATGTTCGCCGGAGCCGGTGGCGCCGGGTTCTTCGCCCTCGTGTTCATCCTCCTCGCGGTCATGTTCGGGCTGGGCTCGGTGATGGCACTCGGCT
The DNA here is from genome assembly GCF_000374165.1 of Parafrankia elaeagni. Classification (GTDB taxonomy): domain Bacteria; phylum Actinomycetota; class Actinomycetes; order Frankiales; family Frankiaceae; genus Parafrankia; species Parafrankia elaeagni. Next base: position 20,221 of record NZ_KB893726.1, on the reverse strand, counting down.
GGGCGGCACTGATCGTGGGTGTGCTGCTCGTCGCCGCCGCGGCCGTCCTCGCCCTGATGGGCCGCCGGACGGTGAAGAACGTCCACCCCGCGCCCACCCAGACGGTGGAGACGCTGCGCGAGGACGTCCAGTGGGCGCAGAACCGCCGGCACTGACCCCAACGCACACCGACAAGACCCCCAGCACGCCGACAGACCCCAGCACGCCGACAGACTCAGTACACCGGCAGACCGGCCGGCCTCCAGCAGGCGCACGCCGCCGGCACCCATCCGTCGACCGCCGCCAGGGAGGCGACTGTGACAAGCACGAAGTCCGACGAGATCCGCTCCGAGATCGAGGCGACCCGCGCGCAGCTCGGTCATGACCTCGACGAGCTCTCCGACCGGATCAGCCCGCAGAAGGTCGCCGGGCGCACCGCGCAGGGAGTGAAGACGAAGGTCGCCACCGCCAGCAGCGCCGGCCGGGACAAGGCCCGGGAGAACCCCCGCGCCGCCGGCACGGCGGCAGGCGGCCTGGCCGCCGTGGGCCTGCTGACCTCGATGATCCGACGCCGTCGGCGCCGCCGCCGCGCCGGCTGACCGGCCTGGTCGGCCTGGTCGGCCTGGTCGGGGCTGTCAGACCGACACCGTCGGGCGGTCACGGCCCCAGGGAGGCCGGCGGGGTCTGCGGCGCCGTGACGATCGGGGCTCCCGGCACCTGCGGCGGGGGCCCGGTACCGGACGGGTCGTGCGGGACCGGCTCGCGCGGGACCGGCTCGCGCGAGACCATCCCGACCGCGTCGCGCGGCAGGGCACCGGACGGCTCGCGCGGGACCGCGACGATGCCGTGCCGGGCGCGCACCTCACGCAGCCGGGACTGCTGCTCGGCGCTGATCTCCGCCTCGGCGAGGCGGCCGTCGGCTGTGTCCGCCGTCCAGCGCACCGCCGATTCGACACCGTCCCGCCGGAGCTGGTAGTCCTCCCAGCGGGCCGCCAGCCGCGCAGCGACGACGGGCGCGAGATCACGCCGCTCGCGGGCTGTGTGCCCCACCTGCAGCGCTGCCACCTCGGTATCGGTCTCGTCCCGCCAGCGGGCGAGCCGCTCACGGCGGCGGTAGGAGGTCGCGTCAAGCCCGCGCTTGAACAGCAGCGGCGCGAGGTCCACACCGAGAAGCAGCAGGGTCAGCAGCACCCGCCACACCAGGACCGACCTGTCCTCGGTGGTGAGCCGCCAGAACGCCTTCTCCCGCATGAGCAGGTCGTTCGCCGCGCCGCTGGTGCCGGCGGCGGTTGTCGCGAACGCGGCCCGGTCCTTCTCCTGACCGGCGCGGAACTCGTCGAGACCCGCCTGGGCGGCGTTGCGCAGACGGGCCGCCTCGGTGACCGCGCCCGTGGCCGCGGCCAGCTCACCCAGTTTGATCTCATAGACCGGCCCGGCGCCGCCCAGACAGGACGGACCGCCGGTGAGCTGGCAGTTCACCTCGGCCGTCTTCGACTCGACCAGCGCGTTCGCGGCGTCGAGACGTTTCTGCTTGGCCGCGAGGTCCGCGGTGCGGGCGGCCAGTTCGCCTTCCTGGTTGACATCCCAGGCGGCCAGCATGCGGCCCGTCTCCTCCTGCTGGATCTCGGTTACCCGGGCGGCGATGGACGTCTCGAAGATTCGCAGCAGGACGGCTTCGCCCACCAGGACCGCGCCACATATCGCGATGAAAACCCGGACCGTCATCGAGAAACCCGGACGGGTGGTTTCGACGGTACCGTCCTTGCCGTAACGGTAGGACGTCTGGGTGAGCAGTACGGAACGGTCGATGAAGAATATAAAAAGGGCGTAGAAGAGGCCGTAGGGAAGCGCCCGCGCCATTCCGGTGCCGAATCCGACGGCGGCGACCGTCGCGCCGGCGTAGGTGGCCAGCACCGCGGTCAGCAGCATGAGGATGCCGGCCGTGACGAACCGGGCCCGGTCGGTCGGCGGGAGGAAACGGGCCTGTGCCCCGGCGAAATACACCAGCATGTCACCTGCGGCCCGCAGTGGTCCGCGGCGCGGAACCGGCTCTCGCGTATCACTGGACGTCTGCGGAGAATGTGGCACAGAACCCCCGTCCAACCAGCATGGCACAGCCTCGGCCGCCTTCTCCCCATCGGATCACGCGCCGCGGGTCGCGCCGCCGGGCAGCGCGGTCACATTAACGGCCGACCGGCGTTCCCACAATTCGCGATCGGGCGGCGCCGGCGAGGGGCCCGTCCACGCGGTTATGTAGGGCCGGGGGATAGTCTCGGCTTTCCGGATGGACGCATCGAGGGAGGGACGGAGTCGCGATGGCGCGCATCAGTGTCGAAGTGGAGCGGACTGTGGGCGGGGCACCGGAGCGTGTCCTGGGCCTGCTCGCGGACTATGCCGGCACTCGGGCCCAGCTGTGGCCGGCGATGATCACCGACTACCGGGTGGTCGAGGGCGGCGAGGGCGCCGGCACCCGGATCGCCTACCGCCTGCACGCCACCAAGAAGCGCATCCGCGAGGTCGAGGCGCTGGTCAGCACGCCCTCGGCGGGCGTCCTGCTGGAAGCCGACCAGCGCTCGTCCCTGCGCACGCAGTGGTCGGTCCGCGCCGCCGGCGCCGGCGGCAGCACCGTCACGGCGCTGACGACCTGGGACGGCGCGGGCGGTGTCGGTGGCTTCTTCGAGAAGACCTTCGCGCCGATCGGTATCCGCAAGCTCAGCAATGCGGTGCTGGACGGGCTGGAGGCCAGGCTCCGCTGATCTCCGCCGGGTGCGCCGGGTGCGCCGGGTGGGCCGGGTGCGTCGGGTGCGCCGGGTGCGTCGGGTGCGCCGGCGCACGGCCGGCGTCCACCGGCTCCGTCTCAGCGCCGGCCCCCGCGCGGCCGCTCTCCACACTGCCGCTCGCGTCACAGCCGCTCTCGATGCGGCAGTGGAGGCGCACGATGGTGCCGGCGGGCGACGAGCTGAGCTGGACCAGGTCACAGAGCTGATGGGCGAGCCACAGGCCGCGCCCGCCCTCCGCGTCAAGGGCGGGAGGCCGCCGCCCGGCCAGCGTGTCCCGTACGTGGCCCCGGTCGGAGACCTCGCAGATCAGCATGGCCTCCTCCGCCCAGACGCGGAGCACACCACCGCCGCCGCCGTGGCGCACGCTGTTGGTGAGGATCTCGTGGAGCGCCAGTTTCAGGTCGGCCGCCCGCTGCGGCGGCACCCCCGCCCTGCTGGCCAGCAACAGGACCTGGCGGCGGGCGGCCAGCAGGTTGTCGGCGGTGAACGGCAGCCGGGTCACAGCTGCGTCCGACAACACGGCAGGAGCGGGCAGTCCCCCACCGCCGGAACCGTGCTCCGGAACTCCTCGCACAGCTCCTCCGCCGCCGCAGATCTCTACTGAAAGTGACAGTTCATGCAGATTCGCTGACATGTCGTGCCAACGGATGCACACGATATTCCGTCGGGTAGGCGCCGCCGCCGGCGTCGGTGGGGACCGTCAGCGCCGTCACAGATCGTCCGGCCGCCAGGCCCGTCCAGCCGGCGGCAGTCGACCGCAAAGGGTGGCAAAGCACCCGGACCCGGCCAGGTGGCCGTGAACGTGCACACGGCGTCGCGCCCGGGGCGCGGCCTCACCCCGAACGCCACGGGCTATCCGGCGAGAGGGATTATCAGAGGTAACAGCCCCCGGGAGGATCCGGCGGGGACGACGAGGACACAGGCAAAGGCGGTTGCGGATCGTGACGACGGTGTCCGTCCCGGAGACGGTGACTGTCCAGGCGCGGATCGCCGCGGAGCTGGGCGTACGCGAGGGGCAGGTGACCTCCACGATCGACCTGCTCGACGGCGGGGCCACCGTGCCGTTCATCGCCCGGTACCGTAAGGAGGCGACCGGCGCCCTCGACGACGCGCAGCTACGCACCCTGGAGGAGCGGCTGCGCTACCTGCGGGAGCTGGAGGAGCGGCGCACGGCGGTCCTGGACTCCATCCGCGGTCAGGGCAAGCTCGACGAGGCCCTTGAAGCGCAGATCATGGCGGCCGAGACCAAGGCCCGGCTGGAGGACATCTACCTCCCCTACAAGCCGAAGCGCCGCACCAAGGCGCAGATCGCGCGCGAGGCGGGGCTGGAGCCGCTCGCCGACGCCCTGCTGACCGACCGCACGCTCGACCCACGCGCGGCCGCCGAGGCCTACGTCGATGCGGAGAAGGGTGTCGCCGACGCCACCGCCGCGCTGGAGGGCGCCCGCGCCATCCTGGTCGAGCGGTTCGCCGAGGACGCCGATCTCATCGGTGACCTGCGCGAGCGGATGTGGTCCCGTGGTTACCTCGTGAGCAAGGTCCGCGAGGGCAAGGAGACCGACGGCGCGAAGTTCGCCGACTACTTCGACTTCGCCGAGCCGTTCACCAAGCTGCCCTCCCACCGCATCCTCGCGATGTTCCGCGGGGAGAAGGAGGAGGCGCTCGACCTGACCCTGGAGCCGGACGAGCCCGCCGACCCGGCGGAGCCGCCCGTTCCCGGCCCGACCGACTACGAGCGCCGCATCGCCGAACGCTTCGACATCGCGGACGAGGGCCGACCCGCCGACCGCTGGCTGCTCGACGCGGTCCGCTGGGCGTGGCGCACCCGCATCATCGTCCACCTCGGTGTCGACCTGCGGATGCGGCTGTGGACGTCCGCCGAGGACACGGCGGCCCGGGTCTTCGCCGCGAACCTGCGCGACCTGCTGCTCGCCGCCCCCGCGGGAGAGCGGCGCACGATGGGTCTCGACCCGGGCTTCCGGACCGGGGTGAAGGTCGCCGTCGTCGACGCCACCGGCAAGGTCGTCGCCACCGACACCATCTACCCGCACGTGCCGGCCCGCCGCTGGGACGACTCGATCGCCTCCCTGGCCAAGCTCGCGGCGACGCACGGCGTGGACCTGATCGCGATCGGTAACGGCACGGCCTCCCGGGAGACGGACAAGCTCGCCGAGGACCTGATCCGCCGGCACCCGGACCTGAAACTGACCAAGGTCATGGTCTCCGAGGCCGGCGCGTCGGTGTACTCCGCCTCGGCCTACGCCTCGCAGGAACTACCCGAGCTGGACGTCTCGCTGCGTGGCGCGGTGTCGATCGCGCGGCGGCTGCAGGACCCGCTCGCCGAGCTCGTCAAGATCGACCCGAAGTCGATCGGGGTCGGGCAGTACCAGCACGACCTGTCCGAGACGCGCCTGTCGTCGTCGCTGGACGCCGTGGTCGAGGACTGTGTGAACGCCGTCGGGGTGGACGTCAACACCGCCTCGGCGCCGCTGCTCGCCCGGGTCTCCGGGATCACCGGCGGCCTGGCGGACAACATCGTGCGCCACCGTGACAGCAACGGGCCGTTCCGCTCCCGCACCGGCCTGCTCGACGTCCCGCGGCTCGGGCCGAAGGCGTTCGAGCAGTGCGCCGGCTTCCTGCGCATCAGCGGCGGGGACGACCCGCTCGACAGCTCCAGCGTGCACCCCGAGTCCTACCCGGTGGTCCGACGCATCCTGACCGTCGCCGGCAGTGACCTGCGAACACTGATCGGTGATACGAAGACGCTGCGCTCGCTGAAGCCCACCGACTTCGTCGACGACACCGTCGGCCTGCCGACCGTGACCGACATCCTCGCCGAGCTGGAGAAGCCCGGACGCGACCCACGGCCGGCGTTCAGGACCGCCGCGTTCAGCGAAGGTGTCGAGACCCTCGCCGACCTGGTGCCGGGCATGGTCCTCGAGGGCGTCGTCACCAACGTCGCCGCCTTCGGCGCGTTCATCGACATCGGTGTCCACCAGGACGGCCTCGTGCACGTCTCGGCGATGTCGAAGAACTTCGTAGCCGACCCCCGCGAGGTCGCCAAGCCCGGCGACATCGTCCGGGTCAAGGTGCTGGACGTCGACATCCCCCGCAAGCGGATCTCGCTGACGCTGCGCCTCGACGACGAGCCGGGCGCCGCGGACGCGGGCGGCCAGAGCTCCGGCGAGCGCCGGTCGGCACGCGGCGGCCGCGGCGGAGCGGGCCGCGGCGGGAGTGGTGGCGCCGGTAGCGCCGGGAGCGGGGCCGGGGCCGGGGCCGGACGCGCCTCCGGGCGCGACGGCGGCCAGGCCTCCGGTGGGACGCCCGGCGGTCGGGGCGGCGGCCAGCGCGGCGGCTCCGCTGGCCAGCGCGGCGGCGGTAACGGCGGCCCGGGCGGCCCGGGCGGCCCGGGTGGCCCGGGTAGCGGCGGCAACCGCGGCGCTGGGCAGCGCGGCGGCGGTCAGCGCGGCGGGCGGACCGACGGTGCCATCGCCGACGCGCTGCGTCGGGCCGGCCTGGTGACCGGCGACGAGGTCACCCTCGGTGACTCCGACCGTGACAGTCGTCGCCGCGGGCGCCAGTAGGCCCCGGCGGCTTGTTGCGGGGTCCCGCCGGATCAGCAGGTTCCGGCGGGACCAGCCTCGACGAAGCGGTCCGAGACCACGAAGGTGGCGAAGTCCGCGTACTGGTCGATCGGGCTGGCCCAGCTGAGGTCGTCGCCACCGAAGAAGGTGGAGAAGAAGACACCGTCGATCCGCAGTGACGGCGTGCTCCGGAAGAGCATGCCGTCCTGGTGGAACACCCCGCGGCCGTCGACCCAGACGGTCAGCGACCCGTCGGCCCGGCCCGGGGTGTTCAGCCGCACCCGCTGCTGGATGGCCGCCCAGCGACCCGGGACGAATTCCCAGGTGCCCAGGCCGAGCGTCGTCCCGTAATCACGGGACAGTGGGAGATACGCGTAGACCTGCCCTTTCCCACCGTCACGCCACATGTATCTTGTCGAAAATCCATTGGTACCGTCCGGGGTGTGCCCACCGGCCACGTGTGTACCGCCGAAGAATCCAGGGAGTTTTCCACCGCGGGCAAACCGAAAACCACTCCGAAAACGGACGCGATAGCTCAGGAAGAGGTCGTCACGCGGCCCGCCGCGGAACAGCAGGTAGGCCTGCGCCCCGCCGGACGGCGCTCCGTCCTCCTGCACGGACAGCTGGCTGGCCGAGCCGGCCGGGTAGCGGACCCGGATGGATCTCCACCCGCAGCCCGGGGCCGGCGCCCGCACCGCCACATCGTCGAGACCGAACGCCCCGCGCTGGCGGATGACGAGCTCGTCACCGAAGAAGCTCTGCAGGTGCGGAGCCACCGGTGCCGGCCCGGCCGTCGTGGCCAGGCGCACCGCCGGTTCCCGGTCACGGTCACGGCCACGGCCACGGCCACCGTCGGACGTGCAGCCACCGGCCCCGGCCCCGGCCGCGCCGAGCAGTGCCACGACGGCGACGGCCCGCCGCGACGGTGCGCTCACCCCGACGACTCCCCCTGATTCGCGCGTCCCCGACGCGCGAATCCCCCGACCCGCGCGAACCGCCCAACGACTTCCCGGCCGGCGCGCTCTCCCGGCCGCGGGCAGTCTAGAACCCGCCCGGACGGCGTCCTACGTATTCAGGGAACCGGCGTGCCGGCTGCTTCCGTCCCCCTCCGACCCCTTCCTTTCACTGGACCGGACGCGGGGTCCGGAAAGCCGGGAAGGTGGCTGGGTGAAAGGTCAGCCGGCCAGCCGGACGAGTTCCGGTCCGAGATAGGGCGCGAGCGCGGCAGAATACGTCCCGGTGATATGGCTCTTGTCGTAGTAGACGACGGTGTCGCCGATGATGGGTGGGCACTGGTCCCTCGAGCACAGCCACGGCACCGGATCCACCAGCATCGCCCCGCCGTCGAGCGCGCCGCGGGTCTCGATGGCCCGCTGTGGCTCGGTCAGCTTCGCCTCGGAGACCCGTACGACACACCGCCGCACATGCCCCGGGTTACGGGCCAGGCAGTCCGGGACGTCGAAGCCGGGGTAGGGGGTGTCCGCGATCAGGACGACCTTGGCCCCGGTCGAGCGCAGTTCCCGCACCATCCTCGTCATGCCGCCGGCACCGACCCGGATCGCCTCCGTCCGGGCCTCGGAACCGACCACCACCAGATCGGGTGCGAGCGTCCTGATCCGGCGCAGTGCCTCCGCACGCCAGGTGTTGCATTCGGTGTAGACACGCTTGAGGGTCTCCAGGACGAAGTTCGGGTAGTGCGCCGGCGGGCACCCGCCCTTCGTGTAGGGGACCAGCCGCCAGTTGTACCGGCGGCTGATGTCGTTCATCGCGTTGAACCACTGGTTGGCATGCGAATCGCCGAAGAGCACCACCGTCCGCCGGCCGGACGGGTCTCCGTACACGCAGTCGGTCGGGGTGCTGCTGGTGATCGATGTGTAGCACCGGTTCGCCTTGTAGTCACTCGGCGCCTGGTCCAGCGAGGGCCGCAGGCCGGCCGGCAGCCCGGTGAGGTCGAGCGACTCCTCGATCACCCGGCTCAGGCCGGCGGACGGCCCGCCGCCCGCCGGCCCGCCGGCTGCCGGCCCGCCGGCTGCCGGCCCGCCGGCTGCCGGCCCGTCGCTGGTATCAAGACGCGACGCCGGCACCCCGGAGCCGGTGGGCAGGGCGGCGAGCTGGGCGACCACCAGGCTGGCGGCCACCGCGGCGCCGATCGAGAAGCCGCCGAGGCCGAGCCCCAGCACCGGCCGGCGGACCAGGGCCGGCCGGGACCGGACCGGCTGTTCGACCGCGTGGTAGGTGGCGACAGCGAGCAGCAGCGACAGCACGACCGCGGCGATCTTTCCTGCGGTGCCGGGCTGCTCCCCGGTGGCCTCCGGCCACAGGACCAGCACCGGCCAGTGCCAGAGGTACCAGGAGTAGCTCACCCGTCCCATCAGCTGACAGGGCCACGCGCGCAGCAGCAGCTCGGCGCCGCGCGGCGGAGCGGCGCACCCGCCGGCGATCACGAGCGCGGACCCCGCCACCGGCAGCACCGCTGCCAGCCCCGGATAGGGCGTGGCCTCCCCGAACATCGTGGCGGCGACCATGATGCCGGCCAGGCCGAGCCAGGTCAGCTGGGATGACAGCGCTCGTGGCATCCGGGCGAGCCCCGGTGCCGCCAGCGCGACAAGGGCCCCCAGCGCGAGCTCCCAGGCCCGGGTGTGGCCCCCGAAGTAGGCCCAGGGAGCCGACCGCGGGGTGATGACCGCGCTGAGGGCGAGCGACGTGCCCGTCACCACGACCAGCAGCACTGCCACCGGCCCGGCCCGGTGCCTGCGCACCGGCCCGGCCAGCGCCGCCGTCACGATCAGCAGCAGCGGCCACACGGCGTAGAACTGCTCCTCGACCGCCAGGGACCAGAAGTGCTGGAACGGTGAGGGCGGCCCCTCCGCACGCAGGTAGTCGGTGCCCTCCTGGGCGAGCCGGATGTTGATCGCCGAGACCGCGGAGAGCGCGGCGTCGACCCCGGTGGAGTGGAGGCGCAGCGGTGACATCCACCGCCACGCCGCCAGCATCGTCGCCACGATCACCACCGCGGCCGCCGGAACGATCCGGCGGGCCCGGCGGGCGTAGAAGCCGGCGAGCGAGATCCGCCCGTGGGTGGCCCGCTCCGTGACCAGCTGCCGGGTGATGAGGAACCCCGAGATCACGAAGAAGACGTCCACGCCGACGTAGCCGCCGGGAAGGGCGAGCCCGGAATGGCCGAGCACGACCAGGATCACCGCGACCGCGCGCAGGCCCTCGATGTCCGGGCGGAACCTCCGCAGCCGCCCGTCGCTCCCGGCCACCTCCGCGGGTGTCCCGCCGTCCGCCACGCCCGGTGGCACACCGACTGTCATCTCAGAACCTGGCGGCCAGAGCGGGGCGGCCGCCGTGACGGGCCCGCCGCCGCCGTGCGAGCCCGGTGACGCCGCCGAGCAGGACCAGGACGGCCGGCACGGACGACCAGATGCCGATCAGCACCCGGGGTCGCCACTGGCTGCCGTTGTCCCGCAGCGTGTTGCCGGCCAGGTCGACGCCCTGCGCGGCGAGCTGGTTGTCGACCAGCGTGTTGCCGCGGACCTCCAGGTTCTCGCGCTCCCCGCGGGCCTGTATGCCGACCCGGTTGTCGACGATCCGGTTGTCGGCGATGACGTTGTGCGGCGAGGAGGCGAGCACGATCCCGTCGCCCCGGTTCCCGGAGGAGATGTTGCCGACGATCCGGTTACCGGTGCTCGAGGCGTCCATCATGATGCCGTTGAGGCGGTTGTCCCGGGTGATGTTCCCTTCCACCACCCCGCCGGTGACGAAGTCGGAGAAGATGATCCCGTGCCGGCCGTTGCGCTCACTGACGTTGTGGCGCACCGCGATTCCGGTCGAGTAGCTGTGCGGGTCGACGCCGTAGAGCGTGTTGTCGTGGAACCAGTTTCGCTCGATCGCCACGTCCCGGGCATGGTCCGTGTACGTCCCGATGAAGCTGTGATCAACCTCGGAATGGGTCATGCTCCCCGTCGACCCGTCGGACCAGGAGACACCGTAGGAGCTGTTCCAGTCCCGCCCGAGATAGCTCAGGTGGCTGCGTGTGATCACAAGGGTCGCCCGGTTCGTCGCGACGACGAACGGGCGCCGCTCGTCGACGGCCAGCAGCAGCGGGTCGCCGCCTGGGACATCCGGGCGGACGGACACCCCGTCCAGGGTGAGCCGGCCGCCGTCGACACCGAGCAGCACCCCCCGCCGGACGGTCAGCACCAGCTCCCGCACCGGCGCGCTGATCGTCAGCTCGGCACCCGGTGAAACGACGAGTGCGGCGGACACCGAGACCCGCCCGTTGCCGTCGTCACTGATCCAGGACGAGTCGTCGACGGCGCGGACAACGTCCATCAGGCCGGTGACCGGGCGCGGAAGCGGAATGCTGCGCACCAGCTCGCCACCGGCGACCAGGGCGATGTCGCTCGTGCGCAGCGCGATCCCGCGGATGTCCGGCGAGGGCCGGCTGGTGGCGACGTCGATCGTGTTCGGCGGCAACCCGAGGATCACGTTGCTGAGCGGGTCGTAGGACGGTGTGTAGGCGTGCCGGTGGAAGAACTCGGCCGTCGAGGTCAGCTCGCGGTAGTCACGGCCGACCGTCACGCTGAGGGTGACCGCGCTGAGCAGGGTCATCACCGCCAGGAGCAGGTACACGCCGCGGTGGCGGGCCCGCTGGCGGCGCAGCAGCTCGGCGGCGAGCGCCGGGTCCGGCCCGCCGCTCGGCAGGCTCAGGGTGCTCGCGGCGCTCAGCGGCCCGGTTCGGCTCAGCGGCCCGGTCTGGCCCAGCGGCCCGGTTCGGCCCAGCGGCCCGGCCTGGCCCAGCGGCCCGGTTCGGCCCAGCGGCCCGGCCTGGCCGCCGTGGCTGAGTTGGTCGGTCTGGCCGCCGTGCCCGCTGTGGCCGGGGTGGCTCGTCGTCATCGGTGTCGCTCCCCACCGGTCGAGGCCGGCACCCGTCCGGTGCCGCCTGTGGCGTCGCCGCTGTCGCCGCGGTCGCCGCGGTCCCGCTCGCGCTGCCCGCTCGTCGCCGCGGTCTTCGCGATGACCTCGAAGCTGCGCGGGTTGCCCATGTAGAGGGTGGTGATCAGCGCGACGATGGTGAACGTCGCGGTGACCGGCGCGAGCACGACGGCGGCGAGGGACTGCAGGACACGGTTGGTCCAGAACTTCGCGCTGCTCACTCCCGGCTGGCGCAGGCCGGCGTTGACCCAGCCACTCAGCCCGAAGTTCACCAACCAGACCGCGAGAGAGCACCAGAACAGCGAGTGCGCCCAGCCGGAGACCTCGATCGTGTTCGTCAGGATCAGCACGATCGCCGACCCGGACGCGAGGAAGGTGAACAGGCTCAGGAAGTACCGGACCGCGATGCGGATCGCGGCACCGAGCGGCAGGACGTCCCGGTTCACGATGGCGTGGATGTTTCCCCACATCCACCGGCGGCGCTGCTTGAAGTACGCCTTCCAGGTCCACGGCGACGTAAGTTGGATGTACTCGTGGAAGAAGCCCCAGCGCAGCCCGGCGGCAGCGGCGTTGCACCCGAAGGTGAGGTCCTCGGAGGCAAAGATCCGCCAGTTCCAGGTAACGGTCCGCTCCGTCTTCCCCGTGATCGTGAGGCCCTCACCGTGCACGAACAGCGGTCGGCCCAGAATTCCCTGGAAAGACGAGCAGTAGGTCATGCAGTTGTGGAAACGCAGGTCGTCGATGTGGCTGAGCAGGAAGTGCGTGAAAGGCCCACGACCGTAGTCGATACGCGGTGCGGTGACACCCTGGCAGATGTCGTAGTCGGCCGCGTAGGCGGTCTCCAGGTACTCCCAGGTCGGCGAGGTGTCGTCGTCCAGAAACGTGATTTTCGTGTCGTCCGTGTCGTAGCCGAGATGCTGGCGGACAATCCGACTGAACTCCAGGGCGCGTGCCTTGTACTGGGCGACGCAGGTGAAGTCCTTCGGCACGGTGATGACCCGGTCCGCCTCGGGGTAGATGTCACCGTTCCCCGGCTCGTTGGTCACCCAGATCTCGTAGTTCATCGTCATCGGGAATGAGCGGATCTCCCGGATGATCTCGTTCACCCGGTCCTGTTCCCGGCCGACGGTGGTGATCTGGATGATGTAACGGGAGAAGAGGTCCCGATTCTGCCGGAAGGTAGTGTGGAACCACCATTCTCCGGCCGCGAGGACGAAGATTTCGATCATGGGTCGCAGGAAGGCGACAAGCAGCAGCCAGGGCAGCACGGTCCTCATCGCGGGGTGCCTTCCGCCGAATCCGGTCCGAAGGCCTCGGCAGCCGGGCCGAAGCCTTCGGCAGCCGGAGCGGGGCGCTGATCCACCGGCCAACCCGCACCTGGCTGCACCGACCCGGCGGACAGGACCGCGGCCCGGTCGATCACGCCGGTCCGGGCACGGACGGGCAGCGCGTCGAGCCCGTCACTGCCACGCAGGTCGAAGCGGTCGAGGAACCGGGTGTTCGTCTCGATGACGGAGCGGAGAATCGGCAGGTCCACGCCGACGCCCGCTGCGAACCCGAGGAAGGCCATGGTGTCCTTCGGCAGGCAGACACCGCCGTACGGTGCGCCGCCCCGGATGCCGTAGCCGGGGTTGAAGGAGGCCTCCGCCGAGCGCGAGACCGTGTCGGAGATGGCGTCGAGGTCGAGCTGGAGCCGCTCCGCGACGGTGTGCATCTCGTTCCAGAACGAGATCTTGGTGGCGTTGAAGATGTTGTGCGCGCATTTGACGAACTCGGCGGTCATCGGGTCACCGAAGATCCTGACCGGGCCGCCGAAGGGCGCGAGCAGTTCGGCGAGCCGCTCCTGGACACGCCGGTTCCGAGCGCCGATGACGGTCATCCACGGCCAGCGAAAATCCTCGGCCGCGGACGCCGCCCGCAGGAACTCGGGATTGCTCGCCAGCAGGAAGCCGTCGCCCTGGCGCAGACCGGACTCCTGCTCCAGCAACGGGCCCACCAGCCCCTCCGTGGTGCCCGGGTCGACGGTGCTGCGGACGACGACGGTGTGCACGCCGGCGGCGGAGCGCAGTGCCCGGCCGACCGTACGGGTACCGGCGACGAACGCGGAGAGGTCGTACCGGCTGCCGGCGTTCGGGGTCGGCAGCGTCAGGAAGACGAAGGAGTCCGGCTCCACGTCGAGATCGAGGTCGAGACGGGCGTCCAGACCGAGCCCGACGAGGAAGGAAACCCGCTCCGGCGCGGCGTCGATGAATGTCACCGTGTTCCCGGTCTCGATCAGCCCTCTGCCGGTGGCCGTTCCCACAACGCCGGAACCAACTACAAAGATTCTCATTATCTCAAGCTCCTTGGGGCCCGCTCCGGGCGTGCGCGATGGGCATGACCCGGCGGTGTCGAGCGATGGCGGACGAAGACGTCCGGAACTGAGCGGAGGAGGGCATGGCTACGCCGTCCGATCCGCTGATCGTTCTTCGTGGACCGCGCCTTGTCCGTGGAGACGGGCATGGCGGTCGTGAGGCTGGGTCGAGTCAGGCAGAGCCGAATGAACGCCCGAAGGACGACCGTCTAGACGATGACTGTCGAGACGATGAAGCCGCATCGTGTGCAGCCCGCCCGGCCAGGCACACGACACCGGCGCCGCACGGTCTCACGCGGTCGCGCCCGGCGATGCCCACGCACAGGAAACCGTGCGCGCGGGAACGAGGACCCGCCCGCCCCGGCGCGGTCTCACCAGTATTCCCCCAGTGGATTTCGGTCGGACCCCAGAACCGACCCCCCAGACTCCTATCGACTGATGATTGAACGAGAACAGAGCATCCCCAAATGCCCGTCCCGCCCCTGGAAGAGTAGTCGAAAACACCCCGCCGGTCACCGAAGTACGACAGCGGGCGTGTTACGCCGACCTGCCGCACCACATTCATCGCGAGAAGCACCGGCGCCGTGGCTGCGGGCAGATGAATCTGCCCGCAGCCACGGCGATCATTTCGCACATTCCACGGGGACTCCGGAGTCCGCCCATATTCCGGGAATGATTCGGAAATTCATCCGATATCGGCATCGGATGCCCGCGCGGAAACCATCGCGCGGCAGGCGGGGGGAGAGAGACGGCACAGGCAGTGGACAGCGGACGGCCGGCGGCGTCAGAGGTAGAGGCCGGTGTGGCCTTCCTTCTCCTGTGCTGCGGTGGGCAGCCGGCCGTCGCGCAGCGCGAACAGCTCCGCCAGAGTCATGGACGAGGCCACCCCCGTCCCGCTGCCGAGCCAGGCGACCGCCTCGTCCCGTGGCAGCGTGCCGACCTCCACCTGGGCCAGGCAGCGGCCCGGGCGCACGATGGCCGGGTGCAGGCGGGCCAGCGGCTCGTTGGTGGTGAGTGCCACCAGCACCTCGCGGCCCTGCCCGACCAGGCCGTCGGTGAGGTTGAGCAGCCTGGAGAGCGCCTGTCCGGAGACGCTGCGGGCATCGCCCCGCAGCAGCTCGTCACAGTCCTCGACGACCAGCAGCCGCCAGCGACGCCTGGACCGCTCCTCCACGGCCGGCGCCTCCGAAGCGGCCGGCGCCTCCGAAGCGGGCGGTGTCTCCGAAGCGGGCGGTGTCTCCGGGGCACCCGAGGAAGCCGGCGCAGCGGGCACCTCGGGAGCAGCCGGAGCCGCGGTACCGCCGGGAGCTGCCGCGGTGGTCCCGGGCTGCGTCTCGCCCGGGCCCGGTGCGCTGGCCAGCGCGAGGCTCTCCCCGTCACCGTCCGTGGGGTCGTCGTCGTCCCCGTCATCCGAGCCGATCGCGACCTCCATCAGATACCCGGGGTCGCCGAACAGCGCCTCCGGGTCGAGGACACAGTCGACCTGGCACCAGCGCCGCCATTCGTGCGCCATGGCGCGCAGGATCGTCGTCTTGCCCGTCCCGGCAGGGCCGTGCAGCAGGATCAGCCGGCCCACGAGTGCCTCGGGGCGCATGCCCATCAGCCGGTCCAGCGACTCCAGAGACGCCGACGGGTAGTTGCGCCGGATCGACGGCCACGCCGTCGTGGCGGCGCGGCGGGTGATCCGCGTCGGCCCGCGCTGCGCCGACAGATACCAGAAACCCATGGTGACGGTGCCCTCGGTGGCGGACTCCGCCGCCGCCTGACGCACCACGCCGTCCAGAACGGTACGGGCCAGTTCCTCGCTGACCGCGGTCACCAGCACCTCTGCGCTGCCGCCTCGCCACCGCACCGCGCGCACCGTCCAGCCGTCGCCGGTCGCGAGGCGGGAGTCGCGCGAGTCCTCCACAACGGTGCGCACGACCTCGGCGTCGACAGGCAGCAGGCTCGCGCCCGGCCGCAGGCGGTCGATACGGACGCTGCGGGCCCAGGGCTGGTCACCGTTGGTGAACGGTCCCAGTGCCAGCGCGTCGACGACGTCGTAGGGCGTGTCCGAGTCGTCGAGAGCGACGACGAAGGGAAGCTTGGCCCCGGCACCGCGGCCTGGTTGCTCACTCCTCACACGATCGCCGTTGGACGTTGGCCCCTGCCGTGGAATGGACACGAGACAGATACTCGGCGACGAGTGCTCCCGGCACCACCTGGTTTCCCTTTTCCGTCTCGGAAGCAACATGACGGTCCACGACAGTCCGTGATGTGCCGAATCACCGTCATCGTGATCGTGATGGCATCGGTCACGCTCCCGCGCCGGGGCCGGGGGGGTCCGGCGCCGCCCGGTCCGTGCCGCCGGCCGCCGCGGTCACGGTGCGCAGCACCGCGGTCAGTCGGTCCCATCCGACGAGCAGGGCGGCGCTGTTCTCCCCGGCCACCTGGTCGGACGCGAGCTGATGCAGCGTCTTCACCGCCGCGTAGAGGTACTGCGGCCGTGGCCGCCAGGTGGTGAGCTGCGGATACGTCTCCCCCAGTGCCTGGTGCAGGACCCGGCGCAGCGGCGTCTCCGGGGTTCGGCGTGCCGGGTCGAGGTGAAACAGGATCGTCGTCGCGGCGTCGACCTCGTCCGCGTCCGGCAGCCAGGCGAAGCCCCGCAGGGCGGCCTCGGCTTCGGTGAGTGCCTCGTCCACGGCGGCGACGGGATCGCCGTCTCCGTCGGGCACCGGCGGCGGCGCCCAGTCGTCGTCGTCATCGGTCACCGTCCTACCGTCTCCTTCCGCGGCCGGCACAGGACGTCGAGTGAGCGGACACACAGCGGGACACAGGTCCCGCCCGGGCAGGACCGACATCCCGCGGCATCGGCATGCGCGACGGGGACACTCACCAGCATCAGCCGCGTCACCGCAGCACCGACGGCCGACGGACGGCCTGGGCGGGTCAGGGCTGGACGTCCGGCCAGGGGCCTCGTACGCCCACCGAGGGGCCGGCGGTCACCCACCGGAGGGCCACACACGGGACCCACCGCTGCTGGCACTGTCCGGCCTCCGCGGCCGGGGGCCGGGCGACCGGCACGATGCGGAGTGACAGGGCCACGCGAGAGCGCGCTCGCGGGAACCAGCCAGCGCCGCCACCGGCCTGGCGCGACGGGATTGCGAGGCAGCAGGTGCACAGCCAACAGCCGGCGAGTACGACACCGGAGAGCACCACACCGGAGAGCCTGACCCCGCTGATCAGGCTGCCGGCAGCGCTCCGGCCGCCCGCGCGCGGCGCCGACCGGCAGCCGGCCGGGCCGGTCTCCTTCCTCCTCGGTGTGGACGGCGGCGGAACCAAGACCACCGCCGCGGTCCTCGATCTCCGCCGCGCCGCGCTGAGCACGTTCACCGCCGGGCCGAGCAACCCGGACGTCAACGGGCTCGATGTGGCCGCGGAGTCGATCACGGAGGCGGTGCGTGGCGCACTCGACGCGGCGGGTGCCTCCGCCGGCGACCTGGGTGGGGCGGTCCTCGCGATCGCCAGTGCCGACTCCGAGGAGAACCAGGCGGCGCTCCGCGATCGGCTGCCCCATCTCGCCCGGGTCGAACACGTGCTGGTGCTCAACGACGTCGTCGCCGCCTGGGCCGCCGGCACCCTGGGCCGGCCCGGCGTGGCGGTCATCAGCGGCACCGGCAGCAACACTCTCGGAGTGGCCGCCGACGGCCGGACATGGCGCTGCGGCGGCTGGGGGCATCTGCTGGGCGACGAGGGCTCCGGGCACTGGATCGGCCTGGAGGGGATCCGGGCGGCCGTGGCCTTCCGCGACGGCCGGGCCCCGTGGTCGGCCATCGTGCCGCGCCTGCTCACCTTCTACGGCCTGAGCCAGGTCGAGGACGTCGACGATCTGGTCTACACGACCCTCGACAAGTCGGGGATCGCCGCGTTCGCCGCGGAGGTCGCCGCTGCCGCGGCAGGCGGCGGCCAGGACGGCGCCGATGCCGGCGACGGCGACGGCGGCGGCGGCGACGGCGGCGACGGCGACGGCGGCGGCGACGGCGGCGGCGGCGGCGGCGGCGGCGACCGGAGTGACGAGGTGGCCCGCGGGATCCTCGCGGAGGCGGGCCGGCTGCTGGCCGAGCAGACGCTCACCGCCATCACCCGAACCGGTCTCACCGGAGATTTCCCGGTCGCGATGGTGGGCGGCGCCTTCCGGTCCGGGCCCGCTTTCCTGGATGCGTTCACCGCCCACGTCACCGCCGGCAGCCCGGGCGCCCGCTTCGTGTGGCCCACGATTTCGCCGGCCACCGGCGCCGTGCTGCTGGCCGCCCGGCTGACGGCCACGGAACAACTGATCGACTGGTCCACGCTGGCAGCTGCACCGGAACCGGCGCCGGCCGCGCGTTCCGTTCGGTAGGCAGGGAGCTCGGGCGAGGAAGTTCTGGCGAGGGAGTTCTGGCGGCTGCCCATTCGGCTCATCACCGTCCGGTGCCGCCCGGCCGCGCAGGCAACAAGTTTCGGGCACCTTCCGCCGCATCGGGGTCACCCGGCGCGGAGAAGCAGCCACCTTTCTGCGCACCCGGGCGGCCGGTGGCGACCCATACATCAACGACGGGAAAGCACGGCGGCGGACCGGCACCACCGCGCCGCGCCAGCTGAGAACCACTTGTCGCTCCGGCCGGGCGGGCACCACCCGGCCCCGGCCGGAGGGCCCGCATCCGGTGCGTCGCGCCCCTCGGGGTGGTCACCGGGCCACCCCGCAGTGTCTTTCGCCGTCCGCTGCACCGGCCGCGAGTTTCGATGTTTACCCAGGTCAGGGCGCCAAAGATGATCTATCTTAGCTCCGGCGACGGACTGCTACGGCGCGATTACCCCCGTTCACGGGGTGTCCATCCGGGCCGACTACTCCCACGAGTGGGCCACGCGCCGGCACCAGGGCCAGGTCAGCGCGAACCACTCCGGTACCTACCCGAACTTGCCTACCCGGAAGTGCCGATAAATACAGGTCCGCGGCCGGGATGCCGCCATCCCCTCCGCATCCCGGCGGGCTCCGCCCGGCCGAAGATCGCTGACGGTGCGGGATCGCGCGGGCACCGAAAGCCGCCGGCGCGAGGGCATACCAGATCCCCGTATTTCGGACAAACAGTGACGTCATGGCCCTGAAAATGCCTGTCAGGCAACCGAAACCGCGATCAGGCCTCTGGTTCGGGCGATCTCAGCGATGATCGAAAGAACTCCATCGATCATGCGCTCGGACCCCTCGGCAGCACGCCGGCCGCGCAGTACGCGAATAGCACGGACGAGCACTCGGCCGTTTTCCCGGTCTGCACCCGAGGAGTCGCGGGTTAACAAGACGTTGGTAGCTTTCTGCCTCAGTCGAGACTGACCGGCAAACGCTGATCCGCACCTTGCGCCGCCACCCCTCCCAGAATCGGTGGTTCGACGGGCGCCGTCGGCGAGTGTCATGGCGACTCGTCATAGTCAGGGAGAGGGATTCATGCGTATCAACAGAATGCGGGCCGTCACGGCCGGTGTTCTCGGGGCAGCGCTGACCGCGGCGGCGATTCCCGCCTCGGCCGAGCCCATGCCGACGGCAGGCGCCACCAATGACATCACCGCCGGCATCTTCGCCACCCCGGAACCGACCTGGCCCACCGAGACCGGAATCTCGGTGGACCTCGACCCGACCACATCCCCCAGCGCTACTCCCAGCGGCAGCCCGAGCCCCACCGTGGCCGCGCCGCCCGCCCCTGGTGCCGTGATCACCAGCCCGTCGTCGACTCCCGTCGGCACCGGGGACGCGACACTCGACCAGTTCCTGTCCCTGCTGCCGTTCCGCATCCCCTTCGACCGGGATATCAACGGCATTGAGGACTTCGAGACCAATCCGCTGGTCCTGAGCTACACCTGCACCGCGCAGGGCCCGCTCTGGAAGGTCAGAAATCGGTCCGACGAGACCTTCGGCTTCGGCTGGTTCGATACCAGTCAGGGGTCGGGCATCTCCACCATCAGGCCCGGCGAGTCGATCGAGCTGCCGACTCGCGCCCTGGCCGTGATCGCCTCGCCCTGGAACGCGAGGACCGGAAGCCTGCTCGTCACCGTCCCGGCTGTCGGGGTGTCGACCTGCGCGGTCGGGCCCGGCGGCATCCCCGTCCCGACGACCACCGGCGCTGCTGGCGGCGGGGTCGGCGGGGTCGCTGGTACGTCCATTCCCGGAGTGGGCGGAGTGGGTGGCGGCGGTACGTCCATTCCCGGAGTGGGCGGAGTCGGCGGCGGCGGGACTCCCGGCGGCGGCGTGGGCGGAGCAGGCGGCGGCGGGACCCCGGGGGGTGGCGCCGGCGGAGGCGGCGGCACGGCCACGAACGCGCCAGGCGGGGCCGGCGGCGGGGGTACTCCCGGTGGCGGTGTTCCCGGCGGCGGCTCCGGTGGCGGCGTTCCCGGCGGCGGAGGCTCCGGCGGCGGCGGGACCGGCGGCGGAGGCACGGGCAGCAGCGGCGGCAATGGCGGCGGCGGCGTTCCTGGAGGCGGAGGAGGCTGGACCGGCGGTGGCGGCGGCGGCGGCGGTGTTCCCGGCGGTGGCGGTGGCGGCGGTGGCGGCGGCGGCGGCGGCGGCGGCGGCGGTG